>JAXDAY010000027.1:0-3054 GCA_034679345.1 Candidatus Eiseniibacteriota bacterium | reverse complement strand
CCTGGACCTCTTTCCTGAAACTCACATCGCGGACGCATTCTCGCATAGCACTCCAGTTCCCGCACTATGTCAGATGGAAGCGATCGCGGCGGCACGCCTACCGCTTGTCGAAGTGGACGGCGACGGCGAGACCGGCTCACCCTCGTTAACCGCTGCCACGCGTGGTTCACAGCTGGCCGGTCGGACTGACTAACGAAGGGACGGACAGAACTGGTGCTAGACTACCGCCGCCGTCAGAGAGTAGTCGCCGGAGTCGAGTGGTGCGGGTTCCGCAAATTCTGATCATGCCTTTTCCGGAAATTCTGATCACTTTTCCCTAGCCCAACCGGGCCCGACAATCGCTGGAGACTCCATCTCCGGCGAGGGAAAGGATGATCGACATGCTCAAGCGACACGAGGTGCAGGTGCTCCGGCGGGCCGGCCACACGTTGGCGGAAGTGGCCGCCATGGCCGGAGTGTCGGTGGGGACGGTACGGCGGATCGAGGACGAGGCCGCGGTTCAGACCGTCGATAACGAGGCGGAGCGCGCCAAGCGGCACATTGGTCGACCGTCGAAGGCGGAGGCATTCCGGGAGGTCCTGCGAGAGGCGTTGCGGGACGAGCCGACCTTGCGCTCGGTGGAGTTGCTGCATCGAGCCCGCCTGGCCGGCTACGCCGGCGGCAAGACCGCGATCTACGCCCTGGCTCAGACGCTGCGGGCCCGTGAGGTAACGCCGCTGGTACGGTTCGAGGGATTGCCGGGGGAGTTCTCGCAGCACGACTTCGGCGAGGTGACCGTCCGCTATCAAGAGGACGGCGAGGAGCACATCCACTTCTTCGCGTCCCGATTGAAGTACTCCCGGTGGGTGGCGGTGACGATCGTCCCGGACCAGCGGGTCGAGACGCTCGTCCGCACGTTGGTCGATCATCTGGTCGCCTTCGGCGGGGTGCCGTTGGTCGCGGTCTTCGATCGGCCGAAGACCGTCGCGCTGAAGTGGGGGCGGGACGGCGTCGTGACGGAGTGGAATCCGACGTTCGCCAGCGTGGCGCTCGATCTCGGGCTCGGGGTGGAGGTGTGCTGGCCGTACCGGCCGCAGGAGAAGGGTTCGATCGAAAACCTCGTCGGCTGGGTGAAGGGGTCGTTCTTCAAGCAGCGGCGCTTCCTGGACCGCGAGGATCGGGATCGCCAGCTGCACGAGTGGTTGCTCGAGGTCAATACCGTGCGTCCGTCCCGGGCGACAGGCATCGTCCCGGACCTGCGCCTCGCCGAGGAGCAGCCGCGGTTGCGTCCGCTCAAGGTGCGCCCGGAGGAGCTCGCCCTTCGCATCCCGGTGAGCGCCGGCCCGACCGGCGTCGTGATGCACGACGGACATCCGTACTCGATGCCGCCCGAGGCGATTGGCGTACCGGGCACGCTCTACTTGTACCGGGACCGCGTGCGCATCGTGGCCGGCCGCTTCACCGCCGAGCATCCCCGACAGTGGCAACGGGGGGCGGGCTCCACCCTGCCGGAGCATCGCGCGCAGCAGGTCGCGGCGGTGGCCGGCGTCCGCGGTCGACGCTATCTGCAGCGCCAGCAGCTCTTGGCACTCGGGGCCGACGCCCTCGCCTACTTGACCGAGCTCACGCATCGGCGCACCCGGACGTGGATTCACGACGTCGAGCACCTGCACGAGTTGCTGCAAACCTACGGCGATGCCACCCTCCGCGAGGCCTTCGCCCGCGGCCTCCGTGAGCAGGCGATCGGCGCCGAGTACATCGCGCACTATCTCGATGCCACCATCCCGCCGCTCCCGTTTGAGCCCGTCGACCGGCCCCCGACGCTAGCGGCTCCCGGACGCCCGCGCGCAGGCCGTGTCCAGGCCGCCGACGGCGCCCGGAGGGGCGGCGCGGAGCGCCGCGCCTGGACGCGGCCGAGCACGGGCGCAGCGTCTCGCCGCGTCGGAGGCCGGTCATGATGCCGCCCACCGACGATCTCGACGTCCTCTTCAAGCGCCTCCATCTGGCCAATGCCCGGCGGGTCTGGCGCGATCTGGTGCAACGCGCGGAACGCGAGGCTTGGCCCTACCACGACTTCTTGACACTCCTCGTCGCGGAGGAGATCGCCCATCGCCAGCAGACCCGCCTTGCGCGGCTCGCACGCCGCGCGCACTTTCCATTTCTCAAGACGATCGACGACTTCAATTTCACGTATCAGAGTACGCTGCGCGCGGCCGTCCTGGGCTCGGCGCTCTCGGCGGACTTCGTCACCGAAGGGCGCTCGCTCGTCTTCACGGGCAAGCCGGGGCGTGGGAAGACCCACCTGGCGATCGCCGTCGCCTACCGCGCGATCCAAAACGGCTTCGACGCCTTCTTCACCACTGCGGCAGCCCTCATCGACGACCTCTCGGCGGCCTTCCGCGCCGCACAACTGACGGAGGCGCTGCCCACCTACACGCACCCGGATGTCCTGGTCGTCGACGAGGTGGGCTATCTCACCTACGGGACCGACGCGGCCAACATGCTCTACCACGTGGTCAACGAGCGCCACCGGCATCGACGCTCGATGATCTTCACCACGAACAAGTCCCTGAAGGCCTGGGGCCGCGTGCTTCACGACGAGGACCTGGCGCAGGCCATCATCGACCGTGTGCTCGAGCGGGGTCGCTTGATCCGGCTCGACGGGCCGTCGATCCGGACCCTGCACGTGAACCTTGACGAGGCGATGAAAGAGGGGTCAGATACCGAGGACGAAGTGATCAGAATTTCCGGAAATCAGTGTCCAGAATTTCCGGAACCCACAGCTCTCAGGGAGGAGTAGCGCGGATGGCAGTCGTTCGTTGACGCAACCACTCGGGCTGAGATGCTCGATGCTGCGACTGTACTCACGCGGGATCTGAACCGAGAAAGGACCGGCGAAGGGCGGCGCGATCCGCGAGGGAAAATGGGCGAGCTGGGGTGGCTCGCCCTTTGTTGGCGGACGTTATCGCGAGTTTTGCTGCGGCTGGCACTCGCGACGCTCGTCGCGACGGTTGTCGGGGGGATCACTACGACGCACAATCGTCTCTCGTTGCTGTTGCGCTTCTCTCGCGATCC
>JAXDAY010000026.1:0-19701 GCA_034679345.1 Candidatus Eiseniibacteriota bacterium | reverse complement strand
ACGCAAACCCGTCCTGGGACAACACCATCGTGATCGCCGCCGTCAACGTCGTCTTGCCATGGTCCACGTGCCCGATCGTCCCGACGTTCACGTGCGGCTTCGTGCGCTCAAACTTCTGCTTGCTCATAGTCCGAGTGATCCTCCTCCTTGGGTGCGCCTCGGAACGGCGACGCCGAGTGACACGGCAGCGGGATCCGGCGTCCGGCCGCGGAACCCGAATGAGATACGACGACTGACACTGACTGAGCCCACGATCAGAATCGAACTGATGACCTTCTCCTTACCATGGAGATGCTCTACCAACTGAGCTACGTGGGCTTCCTCTCAAGGAACTGGAGCGGGAAACGGGATTCGAACCCGCGACCCTCAGCTTGGAAGGCTGACGCTCTAGCCACTGAGCTACTCCCGCTCGCCCAAACCGAGGTGGAAGAATGCCCTTGCGCCGGCCGGAAGAGCTTGGGGAGGGAAGGATTCGAACCTTCGAAGGCAATCGCCGACAGATTTACAGTCTGTTCCCTTTGGCCACTCGGGAACCTCCCCGACCACCGACCGTTGACTCCTCGATCGTGCAAACCCCGTCCGACTTCCCACCGGGATCTCTCCGTGCGGACGCCGGGTCGAAGCCGGCCGCTGCACATCGTACAACCTGGAGCTGGCGAAGGGATTCGAACCCCCGACCTGCTGATTACAAATCAGCTGCTCTACCACCTGAGCTACGCCAGCAATCGTTGCCCTCCACCCTCGACTCCCCAAAAAACGGGCGTGCACGCTCCTGCCACCGGTCCCGCGGTCGGGAGCCGGACCGCTCCGGGCGCGCGTTTTTGCTGGTTCACATCAGGAATTCAGGCGGCATCCCCGCCCCAGGCGGACGCCTGCCGTCAAAGAACCGCAGCGTAGGCAATCCGCCAAGTCCTGTCAACAAAATAGAATGCGTGGGGCAGGGCGCCTCGGGCCGGGTCCTGCGTCCTATCCGCTCGAATGGCGTACGCTCGTTCGCCCTTCCCGATCCTCGAGCACGTACCCGGCCTCCGTGATTGCCTGCCGGATCCGATCCGCCCTGGCCCAATCCTTCTTCGCCCGGGCGTCGGCCCGCTCCGCCAGGAGCGCCTCGATCTGGGGCGGGAGGCAAACCTCTTGTCTCGTAAGGAGATCGAGCCCCAGGACGCCAGCCAGATCGACCAGAACCCTCCGCCCCCCCTCCAGAGCCTCCCTCGCCTCGGAGGATTCCCGGCCCGTGGCCCAGCGGTTCAGCGCCCGCGCGAGGTCGAAGAGGTGGCCGATCGCCTTTGCGCTGTTGAAGTCGTCCTCCATCGACTCGTGGAACAGGCGGATCGCCTCCCGGGCCTCCGGCGAACCCGCCGCCTCGGCGGGGACGGGCCTCTCGAGCGGTCCCAGCGGGCCGAGCGCCTCGGCCGCCGTATCGAGCGCCCCGCTCAGGCGGCAGAGCGCCTGCCCGGCCTCGGCGAGTCGCGCCTCGCTGAACTCGATGGGACTGCGGAAGTGGGTCGAGAGGAGGTAGAACCGCACGATTCTGGGCTCCACGCGCGTGCAGACGTCCTCGATCAGGAAGAAGTGTTTCGTCGACTTCGACATCTTCTCGCCGCCGAGCAGCACGAGCCCGTTCTGGGTCCAGAAGTTCACGAACGGCTGCCCCGTCGCCGCCTCCGATTGCGCGATCTCGTTCTCATGGTGCGGAAAGATCAAGTCGAGCCCGCCGCCGTGGAAGTCGAGCGTCGCCCCAAGGTACTTCATCGCCATGGCGGAGCACTCGATGTGCCAGCCGGGCCGTCCCTTTCCCCATGGGCTCGGCCAGGAGGGCTCTCCCTCCTTCGCGCCCTTCCAGAGGGTGAAATCGAGGGGACTGTCCTTGTGCTCGCCGACCTCGATGCGCGCGCCGGAGCGCAACTCGTCGACGCGCCGTCCGCTCAGCTTGCCGTACTCCGCGAATCTCTCAACGCGGAAATAGACGTCGCCGCCGGCAGGGTAGGCCACGTCCTTTTGTACAAGATTCCCGATCAGATCCAGAATCTCGGGGATGTGCTGCGTCGCCCTCGGATAGTGATCGGCAGGCATGATCCCGAGCTTCTCGACATAGTGCAGGTAGACATCCATGTTGCGCTTGGCGATGACGGTGTAGTCGACTCCCTCCTCCCGCGCGCGCTCGATGATCTTGTCGTCGATGTCGGTGAAGTTGTTCAGGTAGGTCGTCTTCCATCCGCATCGCAACAGGTAGCGGCGAATGAGATCGCCGACGATGGCCGCGCGCATGTGGCCGATGTGGGGCCGGTCCTGGACCGTCATTCCGCACACGTACATGCCCGCGCGCCCGGGCGATACAGGGACGAACTCCTTCTTCTCCCGCGACAGATTGTCGTAAACCTTGAGCGCCATTCGCTGATCTCCCCGGCCGATTCGGGCGGCCGACCATTTCGTTTGGATCAGGCTACCGTCTCGGCGCCCAGGCGCGCAACGGCGGGGTCCCGCCGGCGTCGAGGCCGCAGCCGGATCCTCCTTCGGATCAGCGCCGGCGCGCGAGGATGATCGTGATGTCGTCGGACTGCGGCGCGTCTCCGGCGTACTGCTCGATGGAGCGAACGATCCGACGCAGCAGATCGACGCAGGAATCGCGCGGGCTGCCGCGCATCACCTCGACGAGCCGATCGGCTCCGTAGAACTCGCCCGCCTCGTTGCGGGCCTCCGTCACGCCGTCGGTGAAGACGGCCAGCGTGGAGCGCGGCGGCAGCTCCGCGCTCCCCTCTTCATAGACGATTTGCGGCAACATCCCCAGAATCAAGCCGCCACCAGCCAGCTCGAAGATGGAGCCGTCCGAGGCGATGACGATGGGAGGGTCGTGGCCCGCGTTGGCGTAGCGGATGATCCCGGTCGTCGGATCGAAGAGACCAACGAAGGCGGTGATGAACTTGCCCGGATCCACGCTCGAATGGATGAAGCGATTCAACCGCGCCAGGACCTCCCCGGGGCCGAGGCCGATCAGATCCTGGCTACGAAGCGAGGCGCGAAAGGTGGACATGAGAAGCGCGGCCGGCGCGCCTTTGCCCGAAACATCGGCCACCGCGAGGCCCACGAGCCCTCCCTCCAGCGGGATATAGTCGAAGTAGTCTCCGCCGATCTCCCGAGCTGGAAGACTCAACCCGGCGAGCTCGAGATGGTCGAGCACGGGGGGGGCCGCCGGAAGCAGCCGGTCCTGGATTTCGCGGGCGAGACGGAGCTCCTCGTCGCGGCGCTGGGACTCCAGCTCCATCGCGCGCATCTTCCCGAGTCTCTCCGTCATCCGGTTGAACGATTCCCCGACGCGCCAGAGATCGTCCCGGCCTCCGATCGGGATCCGATGATCCAGATTCCCCGCTCCGACCGCCGCGGTCGCCTGCGTGAGAGCCTTCACGGCCTGCGTGATCGAGCTACCCATGCTATAGACCATCCCGACTGTGATCCAGATCGCCGTCAGGAAGAGGAAGGCGATCACAGCGAGGACGATCAGCACGACGGTGCCGAGGGGATTGTCCCGAGCGGTTGGGACCAGGGCGAGCAGCGTCTCCCCGAAGGATGCGGATGACGAGATCAGGATCGACGACGTCTCCCAGCCGTCCTTTCCCGTATGGAGGCAGGCGACGACCGCTCCGCCCGGCAGGTCGCTTGGGCTCGGCCGCGAGGGGCCGATCGTCACGCCCGCGGTGTCGGCTCCGATGTCGCCGATCTGCACCCCGCCGCGATGTCGAGCGATCGCGACGTTTGGGTGGACGCGCACCGGCACGCCCACGATGCGGCTCATGATCGACATCCGCATCGAGTCGACCGGCGCGAGGGCTTCGAGGCGCAGGGGCGCTCCTTCGCGGAGTGTGTCGACGCGCGCCCGGACGTAGAGGGTGGCGCCGTCCCAGAGCAGCGGCGTCGGCCCGGAAGGACGGTCCTCGGCGAGGAGCGCTGCGGCGTCGAAGGCGGGCTCCGCGCCCCGGCGCACAAGGTCCTGATCCCCCTCCCGGATCAAGAGGATCTGCCCCGGCGCGGGGCCCCGGAACGGAGGGAAGTCGGTGACCGAGCCGAGGGAATCGTTGCGCGCCATCCGTTCTCTCGCCTCTTCCGAGAGCTGCAGGAGGTGGCGCGAGCCCAGGACGCCGCGATAGTTGGCCAAGTAGAGGGTGCCCGACAGCATGAGGAAGATGACGGCGAGGATAAAGGGGATCAGTCCGGCGAGCAGGTGGGATCCGACCAGACGCCTTCCGATGCTCCTGATCGAGAGATGGATCCGGCTCGCGGCCGCAGGAATCGCGAGGATCGAGTAGAGGATCGCCAGGACCTGGACGGCGCTCCCGAACCGCGCGAACCCGCGGAGCCTGGCCGTTTCCGGGTCGAGGCTGAAGTCGAAGCTCAGCATCAGCAGGAAGAGCGAGACGATCCCGCCGAGAGTGGCGAGGATGAGCTGCGGCGCCCCAAGGCGGCCACGCCACCGAAACGACCAGAGGAAGGGCAGAGCCAGGAACGCAGCCGCGGATGCGGAGGAAACATCGAGCGCCGAAAGGACCAGGTAGAGCCCGAAAAGCCCGACTCGGATGACCTCCCAACGCCTCCTCGGCCTGTCGAGGGTCACGAGTCCGAGGAGACCGAGGGCGAGGAACGTCGAGCCCGCCCAGGCGACGATTTCCGGGCCGAGGGGCGTCGGGGGGGCCGGATCGAGGGCGCCCTTCATCCCCGCTCCGAGCAAGAGCGGCGGCAGAATCCGCTGAAGAATGATTCCTACGCCCCAGCAGATGAAGCTCGATCGGAGGGTGGGCCGACTCCGCCGCAGCGCGAGAACGATCAGCAGCGGCGCCAGCAGGAAGAGCGGCACTCCTAGCATCGCCGAGTAGGGTCCTCCATGTTCCGGCCTCGATCCTCCTTGCGCCCGTCGCCGCGGCGCGTCATCATTCTCCCGCCGCGATCGCGGCCGGAGGAGGCGCCCGGCGCGCCGTCCCCCGCTGCGATCCTCGGGCGTGGATCATCCCGGACTTCCGGCCTCCGGGCAACGGGAGATTGGCGATGCTGATCGAGGACATGGCGGCAGTCTGGCGCGCGGTATTCGTCCTGCTCGCCGCGGTAGCCGTCAGCGAACTCGTCGAGCTCGCCGTCGTCCTCCGCCGCAAGGGCAAAAGCGCCTCCTAGCGGCTCACGAGATTCGCCACCGCGTGCGCCGCGATCGCCTCGCCCCGTCCCACCGCGTCGACGCCCTCGTTCGACTTGATCTGGATCGAGACTCGGGTGCGATCGCACCTCAGGGCGGCGGCGATCCCTGTGATCATAGCCTCGCGGTGGGTGGCGAGCCTGGGCTTCTCGGCGATGACCACGGCATCCACGTTGCCGATCTCGAATCCCGCCGAATCCAGGCGCGCGGCGACCTCGCTCAAGATCCGTAATCCAGAAATCCCCTCGACGGCCGGATCGTCGTCGGGGAAAAGCGCGCCGATCTCCCCGAGCGCGGCGGCGCCCAGGAGCGCGTCGGCCACCGCGTGGGCAAGGGCATCTCCGTCCGAGTGGCCGAGCAGGCCCGCGGGGCTTTCGATGCGCACGGTCCCCAAGAAGAGCGGACGCCCAGGGACAAGTCGATGCAGGTCGTAGCCGATTCCCACCCGGGCCGCGCGGCTCATCGGGCCTCGCGCTCGCGGATGAGACGCTCGGCGAGCATCCGGTCCTCCGGGTAGGTGATCTTGATGTTCTCGATGTCGCCGGGCACGACGCGGAGGCGAAGCCCGAGCGACTCGAGAAGCATCGCGTCGTCGGTGACGGCGAGTCCGCTGGCGCGCGATCGCTCCTGGGCTTGCCGCAATGGGCCGAGGCGAAAAGCCTGGGGGGTCTGCGCCGTCATCAGATCGGCGCGATCGATCGTCGTCTCGATCCACGAGTCCTTGGTCTTCTTCAGCGTCTCCTTGACAGGAAGCGCCGGGAGGCATCCCGCCGCGTCGGGCCAGGCGAGCATCTCCCGTAGACAGCGCGTGATGAGAAACTCGGACACCAGCGGCCTGGCCGCGTCGTGGATCAATGCCAGCGCGCCCGGATCCTCCCGAATCTCATCGGAAAACGCTTCGATCCCGAGGTAGGAGGAGTCCTGCCGGCGGCCCCCACCCTCTGCAAGGCGGACGCGGTGCGCCAGGCGCATCGGATCGATGACCTCCGCCCGGCACCGCTCGAGCGTCTCGCGTCCGGGCGGCAGCACGATGACGATCTCTCCGATCGCAGGGTGTCTCGCAAAAGTCTCGAGCGACCAGCTCAAGAGGGGACGACCGAGCAGCTCGACGAATCCCTTTGCCGAACCGGCGCCGAGCCGACGGCCGAGACCCGCCGCCAGCAGGACGGCATGACCCTGGGGTAGCTTGCCTCGTTCTTCGCTCATCACTCCTCCCTGCGGAGCCCCGCTTCCAGCGCCTCGGCCACAGAACGCGCCGCTTCGAGGCGCGGAGCGCCGGGGCGTTCCGAATCGGCGCGATTCGCTTCCGGAAGAAGCACCCGCGCGTATCCCAGACGGGCGGCTTCCGAGATCCGCCTCTCCGGATGCGAGACGCGCCGCACCTCGCCGCCGAGGCCGACCTCGCCGATGACGACCATGTCGGGATGTGGCGGCGCATCGAGAGTGCTCGAGGCGACCGCGAGGAGCACTCCGAGATCGACTCCAGGCTCCTCCACCCGCAGGCCTCCCGCAACGTTGACGAAGACGTCGTGGCGGCCTGTGTCGACTCCCCCCCGCTTGGCGAGCACCGCCAGCAGGACGGCCAGGCGGCGCGCATCGTAGCCGATCGCCACGCGCTGCGGCGTGGTCCAGCGGCTCTCGTGCACGAGAGCCTGCACCTCCATGAGGAGCGAGCGGCTTCCCTCCAGGCTAGCCACGACCACGGACCCCACCGCCCCGGCGGTCCGCTCGCTCAGAAAGACCTGACTCGGATTGGGGACTTCGCGGAGGCCGTCGTCGCGCATGTCGAAGACGCCGATCTCGTGAACGCTGCCGAACCTGTTCTTCGCGCTGCGCAAGATTCGGTAGGCCTGGTATCGCTCCCCCTCCATGTACAAGACGGTGTCGACCATGTGCTCGAGAGTCCGCGGTCCCGCGAGGGTCCCCTCCTTCGTCACGTGCCCGACCAGGCAGACCGCCATCTCCCGCTCCTTTGCCATCCGCATCAGGAAGAGAGCCGATTCGCGGACCTGAGGCAGCGAGCCCGGCGCCGATGGGACGGAGGGGAGAAAGACCGATTGGATCGAATCGATGACGACGACCGTGGGAGCGAGCGCTTCGATCGTTACGGCGATCGTCTCCAGATCCTGCTCCGCCAACAGGCGCATCTCACCCGGGACGCCGATGAGCCGCTCGGCCCGCAGCCGGGCCTGACGCGCCGACTCCTCGCCGGAGACGTAGAGGGCGGGAGCGCCCGCGGCGACGAGGGCCCCAGCGGCCTGCAGGAGGAGAGTCGACTTGCCGATGCCCGGATCGCCTCCGATCAGGATGACCGATCCGGGAACGATCCCTCCACCCAGCACGCGATCGAGCTCGCCGATCCCGGTCTCGAGTCGCGGGGTCGGCGAGAGAGGGATCTCCGAGAGCCGCGGCGGGAGCTCGCCCGGGGAGCTGCTAGACCTGCCGCGACGTGCCGGCGCCGGAGATCCGGCAGGCGCCGGACGCGGCGGCGTGTAGGCCTTCAGGCTGTTCCACTCGCCGCAGGACGGACAGCGCCCGAACCACTGGGCGTGCGTATCGCCGCACGCGCCGCAGAGAAACACGCTGCGCGGCGGTTTCGAGGCCTTCCTCGGAGGCATGTCCCTCGGTCCGGCCATCGCCTACCCGGGGAAATACTCCTCGGCGCGGATCTCCTCGAGCGTCTCGAATCGGGTCAAATCGGCTTTGAACAGAAGCCGCACGGATCCGGTCGGCCCGTTGCGGTGCTTTCCGATGATGATCTCGGCCACGTCCTGGTCCATCTCGTCGGGACGGGGCTGCTTGCGATAGACCTTCTCGCGGAAGACGAAGAGGACCAGGTCGGCGTCCTGCTCGATCGCTCCCGACTCGCGGAGGTCGGCGAGCACGGGGCGCTTGTCCTCGCGATTCTCCACCGCGCGGGAAAGCTGCGAGAGGGCGATCACCGGGATGTTGAGCTCCTTGGCGAGCGCCTTCAATGAACGGGAGATTGAGGAGATCTCCTGCTGGCGGTTCTCGGAGTCGGCGAAGCCGCGCGCAAGCTGGAGATAGTCGACCACGAGCAGTCCGAGGCCGAACTCGCTCTTCAGGCGCCTCGCCTTGGCCCGGATCTCCATGATCGTCGCAGCCGGCGTGTCGTCGATGAAGATCGGGGCCTGCGTGAGAATCCCAGCGGCATTGATCAGGTGCGGCCACTGCTCTTCGCTCAGGAATCCCGTGCGTAGCCGGTGAACCGGGATCCGCGCGCTCGAGGCGAGGAATCTCTGCACAAGCTGATCGGCCGACATCTCCAGGGAGAAGACCCCTACGGGCACGCGCTCGGGACCGGTCGCCGCGTACTCGGCGATGTTCAGCGCAAGGCTCGTCTTTCCCATCGCCGGGCGCCCGGCGATCACGATGAGATCGGAGTTCTGGAAGCCGGCCGTCATCCGGTCGAGTGCCGAATAGCCGCTGGGCACGCCGGTCACCGCGCGCTTGTTCTCGTAGACGCGCTCGATCACCTGAACGGCCCGCTGCAGGAGGTTGCGGATCGGAGTGAAACCCCGCTTGATGCGGGGATCCGAGATGCCGAAGATCAGCTGCTCGGCGGCGTCGATCATCTCTCCCGACGTGCCCCCGCCGTCATAGGCCTTGCGCACGATCTCGGTGCCGCTTCGGATCAGCTCGCGCATCACGTGCTTCTCGAGGACGATCCTGCAGTGATGCTCCACATGGGCCGCGGTCGCGACTTGATCCTGGAGCGAGGAGAGGAACGCGCTGCCCCCAAGGGCGTCGAGTTGCCCGCGCCCGCGCAACTCGTCGGCGACTGCGATCAGGTCAGCGGAGAGGCCACGCTCGTAGAGGGAGACGACCGCCTCGAAGACCTTCCTGTGCGACTCGCGATAGAAGCATTCGGCTGTGAGAATCTCGATCGCTCGGCCGATGGCGTCCTTCTCGAGGAGCATCGCCCCCAGGACGGCCTGTTCGGCCTCCAAACTCTGCGGCGGGATCCGATTGATGGAATCGCCGCCGGACTCTCCGTCCCGCGCCATGATTCATCACTCCCTGGGGTCTCTTGCCCCGTTCGAACGCGCCGGGACCTCAAGCGTCGAGGAGGGCGCGCACCTTCTGCACGTCCTCCCAGACGAGGGCCTTCCATGATGGGTTCCGCAGAAGGGCGGCGGGATGGTACGTGGGGACGACCTTGATGCCCCGCCACTCGAAGACGCGGCCGCGCACGGATTTCATCGTCGCACCCTCCCCGGTGATGTACATCGTCGAGTGCTTCCCGAGGGTGCAGATTACCTTCGGTTTAAGGATCGAGAGCTGACGCTCCAGGTAGGGAGTGCAGGTGGCCACCTCCTCCGGTTGCGGATCCCGATTGCCCGGCGGACGGCACTTGAGCACATTGCAGATATAGACCTGGTTCCGATCGAGGCCGATCGCCGCGATGATCCGCGTGAGGAGCTCCCCGGCGCGTCCGACGAATGGGAAGCCCTGCCGATCCTCGTCCGCGCCCGGGGCCTCGCCGACGAAGACGAGCGGCACCTCCGCGGTGCCGGATCCGAAGACGACGTGATTGCGCTCCTCGCAGAGACCGCAGAGGCGACACCCCTTCGCCTCGCGCTCGAGGGCAGCGAGACTCTCGCGCCAGCCCTCCTCCCGTCCAGTCGGCGGCGGAGGAGGTCCCCACTGGGGCCGCGTCGGCCCCGGGGTCCGCGCCGGCGCGGCGGGCGGCTTCGGGAGGCTGGTCGGGCGGGCGGTCGCGCCGCGCAACGCCTCCGCGAGAGCAGGATCGCACCACTGGGCGATGCCGCTGCGGCGCTCCTGTTCCATCTGCATCCGGATCAGTCCGAGCAATCGGGCCTGACTCACTTCTTCTTTCCCTTCCGAGCCGGAGCGGTCGCGAGCAGCTCGATTCGTGCGAGGATCTCTCGGGCCACTTCATACTTCGTCATGAGCGGCAGCCGTTCCTCGCCGCCATCGTAGCGCAGGAGAACGACCTCGTTCGTGTCGCCGCCGAAGGCGCTGCCGGGGCGCGTCGGGTCGTTCATGACCATGAGATCGCATCCCTTGCGGCGCATCTTCTCGCGCGCCCGGGCGAGCCCTCCGCCGGTCTCCAGGGCGAAGCCCACCGTGATCCGCCCGGCTCGATCCCTCGCAAGCCCCTCCAGGATGTCGGGGTTGGGCGCGAGATCGATGGCCAACCCCTTCTTGCCCGAGGCGATCTTCGACTTGCTCGGCTTCTCGGCTCGATAGTCGGCGACCGCCGCGGCCATGATCAGGATCGGGTGCGACTTGGAGAGCTTCTTCAACGCCTGCATCATCGCAAGCGCCGTGCGCGCCTCGACCCGTTCGATTCCCAGGGGGAGGGGCTCCGAGACGGCTCCATGGACCAGCGTCACCGGATACCCCAGATCGCGCGCCGCCTCCGCGATCGCGAAGCCCATCTTCCCGCTCGAGCGGTTCGACACGTAGCGGACCGGATCGAGGGCTTCCTCCGTTCTGCCTGCTGTGACGAGCACCGCCGGGAGCTCGGGCCGGCCCGGCCCCAGGAGGCGCAGGGCCTGATCGACGATCTCCCTTGGTTCGGCCATCTTGCCCCGCCCGAACTCGCCGCATGCCAGATCCCCCTCCTCAGGGTCGACGAAGCGATAGCCTCGGCCGATCAGGGCGCGGACGTTCGCCTGTGTGGCGGGGTTCTCCCACATCCGCGTGTTCATTGCCGGCGCGAAGAGAACGCGGACCGAGGAAGCGAGGATCATGGTCGAGAGAGGCTCATCGGCGATGCCATGGGCGACTTTCCCGATGAGATTCCCCGTCGCCGGGGCGACGACGATCAACTCCGATTCGCGGCTCGCCTGGATATGCGCGATCCCACCTTTCTCCTCGCGCCCCCACTCCATGTACGCCCCTCCGGTCTCGGCGGCGAACATGTCGACGGTGACCGGGTGCCCGCTCAGCGTTCCGAGCGTCAAGGGGGCGATGAAGCGCTGGGCCGACGGTGTCATGACGACGTGGACATCCACCCGCGCCTTCCGGAAGAGCCGGATGATCTCCGCGGCCTTGTACGCCGCGATCGATCCCGAAACGCCCAGAACGACGCGACGCGGATTGCGCTCCGTGGACTCCACCGTTCAGCTCCTTCCATCGAGGCGCGCGCGTCGGCGGCGCTCACCCCGGACAATCGCGGCCAGATCGGCGACGCAGGCGTCCAGATCGTCATTGATCACGACGTAATCGTAGTCGCCGATCGAACGGATCTCCTCGTGCCCGCGGCGGATCCGTCCCTCGATCGCTTCGGCAGTGTCGGTTCCGCGGCTGGTCAGGCGCCTTCGCAGCTCTTCCCACGACGGCGGCAGGACGAAGATCAGGAGCGCGCCGGGATCGCTCGCGCGCACCTGCGCCCCGCCCAGCACCTCGATGTTGAGGACGACGCACTTGCCCTCGGCGATCCTCTCGGTAAGGAAGCTCTTCGGAGTCCCGTACCAGCGCTCGCGATAGATCGCGGACTCCGCCAACTCCCCGCCCTGCCTCATCTGCAGGAACCGTTCCTCGGAGACGAAGAAGTAGCTCGCCCCCTCCGCCTCGTCGGGGCGCTTCTCCCGGGTCGTGACCGAGACGGAGCGGATGCAGCGCGGGTCGCGCGCGAGGAGACGGCCGACCAGCGTCGTCTTGCCGACGCCCGAAGGCCCCGAAACGACGATCGGAAAGGCGATCCTGCCGTCGATCCAGCGTTCGATGTCCGATTCGCTCAAGGAGATTCCCGCCTCACTCGATGTTCGCCACCTGCTCCCGCAGTCGTTCCGCCTCTTCCTTGATCGTGATGACCTCGCGGGCGATCTCCACATCGGACGACTTCGACCCGATGGTGTTCGCCTCCCGGTTCATCTCCTGCAAGAGGAAGTTGAGCTTCCGGCCGGCCGGTTCGGGAGCGCGCATCAGCTCGAGAAACTGCTGGCAGTGCGCCCGGAGCCGCACGCATTCCTCCGTCGAGTCGGTTCGGTCCGCGAACAGGACGATCTCCGCCTCCAGCCGCTGGCGCTGGTACTCCGCGTCGTTGTCCTGGAGCAGCTCCTTCAGGCGTTCCCTCAGGCGGACCCGGACAGCGTCGACCATGAGCGGCACACGCGTCTCGATCTTGCCCAGCGAGTCGAGTATCCTCTCGACTCTCCCGCCGAGATCCCGGCCGAGGATCTCTCCCTCGCGGCGTTTCATCCGCAGCAGATCCTCGATGGCCGCTGAGAGGGGAGGCGCGACCAGGCGCCAGGCGGCATCTTCGTCCAGCTCGTTCTTCTCGAAAGTGATCACATCGGGAAGCGTGACGAACGTCGAGAGCTCCAGATCGCCTTTGAGGTGCAGCCGCTCCTTGAGATCGCGCAGCAGGGATGCGTAGCGCCGGGCGACCCCCTCGTCGATCTTGAGCTCCCCGATCTCGCCTTCTTCCCCATCCATCGTGATCGCCACGTTGATCTTGCCGCGGGAGAGCTTCTCCTGGATGCGATCACGGACCCGGTTCTCGAGCAATCCCAAGCTCTTGGGGAGCCGGATCGAGATCTCGGCAAAGCGGTGATTTACGGTGCGTATCTCGACGGAAACCGCGCGGCCGCCATCGCGTCCCTCGGCGCGACCGTAGCCGGTCATACTGAGCAGCATTCGCAAGCCTCCCGGGTTGGGCGGTCAGGATATCCCGGGCGCCCCCGGGATGCAATGAACATGAAATCTTCGTCCACGCGAAGGCAGCGTCAACGCCTGTCACCCCCCCTCGCGCATGATCATATCGTCCGCAGGGGGGGCGCGAGCACCGCGCGTGACAGTGATGCGGCGTTCGAACGCCACGAGATTCGCGCCCGCCCGCGGCCGTTTGGATCGATTCCTCCGATTGCGGAGAGGATCGGATGCGGATTTGTGATTCGCGCAATCGCAGGATCCATCTCGGGGAATGCGGCGCGCGGAGCCGGCCGCTCCGACCTCCCGCCGGCGGGCGTTGCCGCCCTCCCGGCCTCGCCCGCCTTTCGATTTGCCTTGAGGGAGGCTACCATCCGGAAGTTGGCGATCGAGGATGCGGAGTCGCGCCGCCGCGCGGGCGGCGCCTGCCCGGCGCCGGCGCCAGAAAGCGATGGACCGACATGGAAACGAGACTCCTCGAGGCTTGCGCGATCGAGCTCGCCGCTGAGCTCTCCCCGAGGGCTCGAGTCCTCGCTGCGACGAGCCCGGGCGCGGACCGGATCGAGTGGCTGCTGGAAAGACAGGGCGATCGGGCGAGGCTCTGCGTCGACCTGCGCCCTCAGCGGGCCTCGATCTACCTCGCTCGCCCCCTCCCGGCTCGGGAAGCGCCGGAAGCGTTCCGGGGCATCCTCGCGGGGCGCTGGATCATCGGCGTCGATCGCCCGCGGGGCGGCCCCCTCCTCCGACTGCTCCTCGCATCGGCGGGAGAGACGGAGTCATCGTGCTGGACCGTCATCGAGTGGCTCGGCGGAAGTCCCGACGTCGTCATCGTCGACGCGAGAAGCCTCGAGATCCTCGCCACGCTGAACGAGCCATCGGGCTCCCACGCGCGCCGCAGAACATGCGGCGGGCGCTACGAGTGGCCCCCGGCGCCCCACAGGCCGTCCTATGCCCGCGCCGGAAGCCAGCAGGTGGTGTCGGCGCTGGAAGGCGCGGCCGATCCGGGGCGCGCGCTCGCGAGAGGCTTCGCGGATCTCCCCCTCGCCCTCGCGAGAGAGGCGATCCATCGGGCGGGAGTGGATCCGGAGCCTCTCTCGGCGGCGCTGCGGGAGATCGCGGCCGCCCCCTTCGAGCCCGTCTTGTACGGTTCGTTCGTGAGCCCGATTCCCCTGCGCGGCCTCGAGCCTTCACGCTCCACTCATGGGCGCTCGCTCTTCCGCCTGCTCGAGCAGGCCCACGAGAGCGCGATCCGCGGAGAAACCGAAGACGAGTCGGCGCGAGAGATGCTCCGGCGCATCGATGCCGGCGCGCGCCGCCTCATGCGGCTCCACGATCGGCTGTCGCGGGAGAGCGGCGAGGCCGCGCGCGGGCCCGGAATGCGCCGAATGGCGGAGATCCTGCTGATCCATCTAAACGAGATACCCCGGGGAGCCTCGAGCTTTCGCGCGCCGGATCCCCGCGGCGGCGAGGCGATCGAGATCCCCCTCGACCCGCGCCTGGCGGCCGCCGCCAATGCCGATGCGCTCTTCCGGCGGGCCCGACGGCTCGAGAGGGGCGAGCCTCTTCGGCGCAGGCGGCTTGCCGCCGTCGAGCAGGCGATCGCGCGCCTGTCGGCGCTGCGCGTGCGCGTCGGGGAGAATCCCAGGGCGGCGGAGCGTGGGGAGGATCGTCTCGCCGAGGCGCTCGGACCGTTCGCGAGGAGGAAGCCCGCGGCAAAGCGGGACCCGCAGGCTCCCGCGCGTCCGGCCGCCGCTCGCCGTCGAGACGACGTCGAGCGGTTCCATCCGAGGACCTACAAGACGCGCGAGGGGTGGACCCTCCTCGTCGGACGATCCAACGAGGAGAACGATCACCTCACCCATCACCTCGCCCGGCCCGATGACTACTGGTTCCATGCTCACGGATGTCCGGGAAGCCATGTCGTGCTTCGCCGCGAGGGCCGCAAGGACAATCCGAGCGCGCGCACGATCGAGGAGGCGGCGGCGATCGCCGCCTACTTCAGCAAGGCGCGAACCTCGAAGAAGTCGCCCGTGATCTATACGCTGAGGAAGTATGTCCGCCGGCCCCGCAAGGGTCCGCCGGGCCTCGCCCTGGTCACCCGCGAGAAGATGATCATGGTCGCTCCCAAGGCCCCTCCCGAGGGAGATCCCATTCCTTGGGGCGACGATGATGACGAGGTCTGAGCTCCCGTCGAGATGAGGTATAATGGTTGCCCAACGGCCCGGCCGTCGAGGGAAGCCATCCATGCTCAAGGCGTCTTGCACCGCGCTCATCATCGCCCTGCTCGGCCAGCCAGCCGCAGGCGCCGAACGCGCCGTGATCGTCGTCCTTGACGGCTTGCGATCCACCGAAGGATTCGACGATCCCGAATTCACGTACATCCCCAGGATGGGATTCGATCTCGCGCCTCAAGGGGCCCTCGCCCGCGACTGCAGCAACAACGGCGCGACCTTGACGATTCCGGGACACGCGGCCATCGGATCCGGCCGGTACCAGAACTTGCCCGACGATGGCTCGGTCCGCCCGATCTTTCCGCTGCTATGGGAGTACTACCGCGATCAGACCGGCGCGCCCGAGACAGCGACGGTCATCCCGACCACGAAACGCAAGATCCGCTGCATGTCCTATGGCACCTGGACGGGGTACGGATCGGCGGACAGCGCCCGTCTGATCGGACCGACCTGGGACGATGAGGTCACGACGAGCCTGTTCCTTGCCGATATGGCCGCGAACGCGCCCGTGGTCTCGATGTTGAACCTGGGCGGAATCGACATGGGCGGTCACACGGGGGTCTGGAACGATTACATCAGCACCATCCGCACCGCCGACTCCCTGGTTGCCGCGATCTGGGAGGCGATCGAGTCCGACCCGGTCTACGCCGGGCGAACCAACATGATCGTGACGGGGGATCACGGCCGTCACAGCGACGGGTACGGCGACTGGTCGGAACACGGCGACGGCTGCCCGGGCTGCCGGCGGATCCCGCTGCTCGCGCTCGGCCCCGACTTCCGCGAGGGATTCGTCTCCTGGATTGCATGCCAGCAGACCGACCTCTGCAGGACGCTCGGCTCGGTCCTCGGCATTCCCACTCCCTTTGCCGGCGGCCGGCTCCTCTCCGAGCTGCTCGCGAATCCCGCCTCGGTCCCCGCGATCGACCAGCCCGGAAGCCTGCGCGTGACGGCGGCCGGGAGGATCGTGCGGTTCCGCATCGACGGGGAGGACGGGCCGCTCGACCTCGCGATCTACGATCTGCTCGGGCGCCGCATCGCTCGAGGCAGCTGCGCCTCTGACCGCGATTGGAGTTGGACGGCGGGCGCCGCCGGCGTTTATTTCTATTCCGCGGGTTCGCGGACTGCCGGTCGCATCGTCATCATTCCGTGATCGCCCGCGCCGCTGTTGTCCGAAGCCCCGGGGCAAGGTATCGTCCCCCCGGCGAAGGGGGAGGGACGCATGGATGCCATCGAGGTCGTCGGGGGGCGGGTTCTCCGGGGAGAGGTCGGGATCAGCGGCGCAAAGAACGCCGCGCTGCCGATGGCGGCCGCGTCGCTTCTGGTCCCGGGCAAGGTCACGATCCGAAACGTCCCCCGACTCAAGGACATCCTGACCCTGCTGGAGCTGTTGCGCCTGCTCGGCGTCAAGGGCGGATACGAGGATCATTCCCTCAGCCTCGATGCGAGCGAGGTCACGAGCACGGAGGCCCCCTATGATCTCGTGCGCCAGATGCGCGCCTCGATCTATGTCCTCGGGCCTCTGCTCGCGCGATTCGGGCGGGCCCGGGTCTCCCTGCCGGGAGGATGCGCGTGGGGACCGCGGCCTGTCGATTTGCACATCAAGGGCATGCAGCTCCTGGGCGCCGAGGTCGAGCTCGAGCACGGTTACATCGTCGCCCGCGCCGAACGCCTGACCGGCGCCCGCATCGCCTTCGACATCTCGAGCGTCGGCGCCACGGGCAACGTGATGATGGCCGCTTGCCTCGCCCGGGGGATCACACGAATCGAGAACGCGGCCTGCGAGCCCGACATCGTCGCCCTCGCGGATTTCCTGAACGCCGCGGGCGCGCGAATCTCGGGACACGGCACCAAGACGATCGAGGTGGAGGGAGTCGACGCGCTCCACTCCGTCGCATTCGACAACATCCCCGATCGGATCGAGACGGGGACCTTTCTCGCGGCCGGAGCGATCGCCGGAGGCGAAATCGTCTGCACCGCCGCCCGGCCCGATCATGTCGACATCGTTCTCCTGCGTCTGCGCGAGATGGGATGCGAGATCGAGGCCGACGGCGATCGGATCCGCCTGCGGCGGACGGATCCGCTGCGCGCGGTCGATCTTCGCACCGAGACCTATCCCGGCTTCCCGACCGACCTGCAGGCCCAGTTCATGGCCCTGCTCGCCGTCGCGCAGGGCACGGGCGTGATCGTGGAGACGATCTACTCGGATCGGTTCACGCATGTGCCGGAGCTGGAGCGGCTGGGCGCGCGGATCACGCTGCAGGGAAACGTGGCGACTGTGCGCGGCGTCGAGCATCTGCAGGGCACCCGCGTGATGTCGACGGACATCCGGGCATCCTCGGCGCTCATCCTCGCGGGACTCGTGGCATCGGGGACGACGACGGTCTCGCGCGTCTACCACATCGATCGCGGGTACGAGAGAATCGAGGAGAAGCTCCGCGGCCTGGGCGCCGAGATCCGCCGGATCCGGCTGGATGATCCGCTCGCATGACGAGAGCCTGCATCATCGGGACGGCCGGCCACATCGATCACGGCAAGACTCTTCTCATCAAGATGCTGACCGGCGTCGACACCGATCGGTTGAAGGAGGAGAAGGAGCGGGGCATCTCCATCGAGCTCGGCTTCGCGTCTCTCACGACTCCCTCCGGCGTCCGCTGCGGAGTGGTGGATGTCCCGGGCCACGAGCGATTCATCCGAAACATGCTCGCGGGGGCCGGCGGCATCGACCTCATCCTGCTCGTGATCGCCGCGGACGAGGGGGTGATGCCGCAGACGCGCGAGCACCTCGACATCGTCGATCTGCTCGGCGCGCGAGACGGCGTCGTGGCCGTGACCAAGATCGACATGGTTGAGCCCGATTGGCGGGATCTCGTGATCGAGGACATCCGCTCCTATCTCGCCCAGACATGCCTCTCGGAGGCGCCGATCGTCCCCGTTTCGTCGGTCACGGGGGAAGGCAGGGAGGAGCTGCTCGCCGCGATCGACGCGGCCGTGGCGCGGGCGGATCTCTCCCCTCGAGGGAAGTTCACGCGCTTGCCGATCGACCGCGTATTCACGCTGCAGGGTTTCGGGACGGTCGTCACCGGCACCCTGTGGGCGGGCGAGCTCCGCGAGGGCGACCGCATCCGCATCGAGCCGAAGGGGATCGACTCCAGGATCAAGTCGCTCGAGGTCCACGGCGAGCGCGTGGAGAGGGCCATCGCCGGGCAGAGGGTTGCGGTGAGCATCCATGGGGTGGAGCGCGAGGCCTCCGAGCGCGGCGACTGGCTGATCGCGGGCAGCGCGCCGCCGATGGCCGATCTCCTGCAAGCGCGGATGCGGTGCGTCCAGAACAGCCCCTACGCGATCAAGAACCGGTTGCGCGTCCGCTTTCACCTCGGCGCCAGCGAGGTGATCGGTCGTGCCGTTCCCCTCGACGCGGAGGAGATCCCGCCCGGATCGGAGGGCTTCGTCGAGATCCGGCTGGAGGCCAGCGTCCCGGCGGAACGGGGGGATCGCTTCGTGCTGCGATCCTTCTCCCCGATGCGGACGCTCGGAGGCGGTGTCATCGTCGATGTCTCCGGGCACCATCGCAGGCGGTTCCGTGACGGAGACCTCGCGGCGCTGCGTCTGGCGGCCGAGGGATCGATCGAGGAGCGAGTACTCGGCGCGATCGTCCAAGCCGGAATGCGCGGATTCGCCGAGTCGGAGCTCGCCGGGCGACTCGGGCAGCCTGCGGCGGAAGTCGCTGCCGCCGTCGGCTCGATCCTGGATCAGGGCGGCGCGCGCCGGCTCGGGCGCGGAATCCTCGTCGCGCGCGAATCGATGGATGCGGCCGGGATGGAGATGGCCGCGCTGCTCGAGGAGCATCAGAAGAGAAACCCGCTCCAGTGGGGGATCCTCAAGAGCGAGGTGAAGAGCCGCCTCGAGAAGCGCGTGCATCCCGAGGTCGTGGAGAGCTGGATCCAGGAGCGTCAGGCAGCCGGCGAGCTGCACGTGAGGGGCGATCGACTCCGGCTCGGCGAAGCCCGGATCGTGCTGCCACCCGCTCTCCAGCAATTGCGCGAGAGGGTCCGCGCCGATCTCGATGCTCGCGGATTCGCCGCGCCGAGCTTCAAGGAGCTCGCCGATGCGATCGGCCCGCAGCGGGATCTCGAGGAGCTCTTGAATCTCCTGATCGCCGAGGGAGAGCTCACGAGGATTCCGCCGGATCTGATCTACCCCTCCCCCCGGATCGAGGAGATGCGCTCCAAGCTACGGGAGATCTTCGCGCGCGGCTCGGAGATGAGCGTCGCGGTCCTGAAGGACGCGCTCGCAATCTCGCGCAAACAGGCCGTGCCCCTCCTCGAGTACTTCGACCGTCAGCGGTGGACGGAGAGGCGAGGAGATCTTCGCGTCGCGGGTCCCCGTCTCAGCGATTCGGCGGGGCCCTCCCCCGCCGCCTAGGCATCCCCCCTCGCGCGGCCGCACGACCGCCCATCGATTCCGGCCAATCCAAAGGGCGAATTCAGCGGCTTCCGCGGAATCGCCGCCCGCTCACGGCGGGGCCCCTGTCAAGCCATCTAAGAAGGTAACCCGCGTGGGTATCATCAAGCCGTTTGAGATGTAACCCGACCGACCCCTCCTCGACTTGCCAGGGTGCTGATTCGGTCGAGTTTGCTCTCGATCGCCTTG
>JAXDAY010000025.1:0-11318 GCA_034679345.1 Candidatus Eiseniibacteriota bacterium | reverse complement strand
CGCAGGATCCTCCCCGCGACGTCGCGATCGCTCAGGAAGGCAAGCACCACCATGGGCACCGACTGCGCGGAAGTGGAGCACCGCGGGCAGAGGAGGGCATCGACGTGCAGCACCCGGCGCAACAACTCCGCCCACGCAAGATGGCGGCGGGCACCCGTAGGCGCCGCGCGCCTCCCTCTCGGCTCCGCATCGATCCGCTCCCGACGCTCGAGGTCGAGTTCCGGCTCCGTCGTCGTCTCGGTCCCGATGGCGGGAGCATCCTGAGGTACGGATGGGGGTAGGCAGTTGCGGGTCGCCTGCCGGCAGACCCGGACTGCGCGACTGGCGTTCTACGGGGATCGCGGCTTCATCCCGGACCACGCCTACTTCCGGATGCGCCGGGACCTGCGTGACCCGATCCGGGAGAAGCCGGACATCGTTGGGGTCGCGTTGACTGCTTTGCATCCGCCCCTACATCTTTCGGCGGCGTGGGCCTTCAACGATTCCTTTTAGGATCACTGGGGATTCGAGCGCATCGCCGAGGAGGATTCCCTGTCTTCCTTTGTCGGTCACCCTGAGTTTCGCCGCGATTTGACAATCGTGGCGCTGGCCGCGGCGAGGTGGTCGGGTTCAGCTTCAATTACGTCAACGACGAGGAGAACGAACGTCTGGGCTTCCGCCGGGCGTGGGTCGGACAACTCGGCACGTTGCGGGAGGGGCGCAACCGAGGGGTGGCCTCGACGCTCCTTTGCCGGTCGATGTCGCTCTTTCGCGCGGCCGGTATGGACTACGCGGTGCTCGGCGTGGACACGGAAAACCTGACCGGGGCGCTCGCGCTCTACGAGCGGGTGGGGTTCAAGGCAGTGAGCCGCGTCCAGAGTCTCTCCAAGCCCGTCTTGCCATAGTCCGCGAGCGCCGACAGCCTGATGTTGTGATCAAAAGGTGGCCCTGGGGGTGGGCATGGCGAGGTTACTGGTCACGGGGAGCCGCGGTGTCGTCGGGCGCGCGGTGGTCGCCTCGCTCGAACGAGCGGGCGAGGAGGTTGTACATTACGACTTGGTCGACGGCCGTGTCATTCTCGACGCGGACCAGGTGGCGGGGGAGGCGACCGGGTGCGAGGCGGTCATCCACCTGGCCGCGGTCGACGATCCCGTGGAGCCTGTCGTTCCCGAGGGCGGACGCCCGCTTCCGAGACCTCCTCGTGGACTTCCCAAGATCGCCGGACACGGGCTCGCCTCGGCGTCGGGCTCCCAGGCTAGACGCGGCCCTCATCTAAGGATGACCACGCGGGCGGTCCTGGTCTCTCCAGGAGTGCGCGCGCGAACCAGGTAGACACCCGGAGCGACATCCCGTCCGTCCTCATCGCGTCCGTTCCAATGGATGTCTTGCTCGCCGGGGCCGGGGATGCAGTCATTGAGGATATCCACCGTGCGGCCGGTGACGTCGATCACGCTGGCATGGACGTGGTCCGCGGCCGGGATCCGTAAACGAATCGTGACTCCCCGCGGCGAAGGGTTGGGGAACAGATGCAGGCGAAGGTTCCCGCTCCGGTCTGCCATCGGGACCGTGGCCGCTGCGCACTGCAGGAAAGCGACGTGGAACCCCTTCTGCACGGAGGCGATGCAGACGTGCTCTTCGGTCACTTCCACAGCGCCGGCCACCGGGAGGCTTCCGACGATCCGTGGGGCGACGGGATCAAGGACATCGATCACGGTTGTCTGCACGTCGAAGGTGCCATCGCTGGATTGCGTGCTCGAGCCCACGTAAGCGTAGCCTCCGAGGATGCCCACCCCAACAGCGCGTGCCGGGGTTGGGACAGTGCTGAGGATCACGGGCGTTGCGGGGTTGGAGAGATCGATGATCTGCAGACCATCCGGAGTCCCGGCATAGCCGGTGGTACCCACGACTGCGATGGCGTGGGTTGGTGTAGTGGTGCTTCCCACGATCCGGGGCTGGGAAGGGTCTTTGATGTCGACGACCCGCAGCCCGCGGTTATCCGCGACGTAGGCATGGGAACCGGCGATGGCGATCGCGTGGGCGTATCCTGGGGTAGGGACGTTGGCGACAAAGGCAGGGGCGTGGGGGTTCGAGATGTCCACCACGGTCATCCCCGCCTCGCCATCTCCGATGTAGGCGTAGTCTCCCGAAGTCGCGACCCCGTGCGCCCAGCCAAGCAACTCGACGCTCCCGAGCTCGTGCGGATGAAGCGGATCAGAGACATCGACCACGGCCAAGTGCCGCGGGCCATAGCCGAAGGTGACGTAGGCATAGGAGCCCGAGACCGCCACGCCAAGGGCCCAGAAGAGGTCCGCCTCGGCCACTATCCGCGGGTTCGCGGGGTCACTGAAATCGACCACCTGGAGCCCGCTGACCCGATCACCGACGTAAGCCCAGGTCCCGTTGATGTCCAGGCCATAGGACTCGTCAGGGGTCTGAACGCCTCCGATCGTGGATGAACTCTCGGGGTGGGTGACATCGACCACGTGCATGATCCAGCCGCCGCCCATACTGCCGACGCACGCCAACTCTCCGGATACCGCTACATCCCAGCCATCCACCCAGGAGTGGCCAACGATTTCCGGATGAAGTGGATCCGTGATGTCGACCGCCTGGAGTCCCGCTTGCACGGTGGAGAGGAAGGCGGTCGCCCCCGACAGCGCAACCCCGAAGGCCAGGGCCGAGGTGGCCACACGTCCCACCGACGTTGGGTTCGATGGATCGGTGATGTCGATGACCTCGAGTCCCGACAACCTGGAGACGTTGGAACCTGACTCGGCGAGATAGGCGTGGCCTCCCGAGACGGCCAGATCCATCGGTTCGCCCCGGGTCGGGAGGGCGCTCAGAAGAAACGGGTTGTTGGGGTCCGAGATGTCGATCACGCGCAGTCCCGAGTCCACGACGACATAGGCATGGTTCCCGGAGACCGCGATCTGGTTGGGGTAGCCGTCGGTCCGCACGCGTCCCCTCATCTGCGGGTTCGCGGGATCCGTGACGTCGATCACCTGAAGCCCGTTGTGACCGAGCCCCAGATAGACGTAAGCGTCCGTGGCGGCGATGCCGGTGGCGGAACAAGGGAGAGCCACCTGGCCAACCACGGCGGGCGCCCGAGGGTCGGTGACATCGAGGACCGTGAGCAGCGGGTCGAAATACTCGGCAATGTAGGCGTAGTGTCTGGAGACGGCGACTTCTGCGCACGACCGGTTCGATTGGTGCACGAGGACGGGACTTTGCGGATCCGAGAAGTCAGCGATCGCAAATCCGATCTCGGCGAGCGCGAGATACGCGTAAGACCCCTCTGTCGTGAGGCCGTAGGCCGCCCCATTGGCCTTGACGCCTCCCACCCAGTGCAGATAGTCGCCGTAGTGAACGCAGTCGGTCGCGCATGCGCTGCCGGGCGGCAGGAGACGGAGCAGGGCGAGCGTAGCGGAGATCATGAGCGGCTTCATGGTCGGTTTCTCCAATGGGCGCCCGGACTCGACATCCAAGTCTGGAAAAGTCGAACTGAGGGCGCCCGGTATGGAGGCCAGCCGAAGCTGGTCCCGCTTGGGCGCATCCGTTCTGATCCGGAACAGGCTCTTGGCTGGCACGTGCGGCCGTCGTGGCGGGTCGGACGAAGTTGCTGCAAGCCGGGGCTTAGGACCCGTCAATGGTCCCGCGGGTGTCGGCGCGAGCCGTCTTCCCGCATCCGCGGTTAATGTTCTCACCTGTCGAAGTGCGCGTCAACAGAGGGCTGCGACTGAGTGATGTATCAGGTCTTGTGTCAGGAAGGAGGAAGGGGTACTCCAAAGGTGCTAACCAAAAGGAAGTACCCCTGTGTCGAGGCCTGCGACGATCCGAAGTGTGCGCGAAACCTGTCGGTCCTGCCGATAAGACATTTCAAGCCCCCCCTCAGGCACCAACCCGGCCCTCTCACGATCGCGCGTCACCGGGTATAGAGGGGCTCCGCCTCGGGCTTCCAGGTGATTCGCACATCGCCCCACGCTCTTGAGTCGATTCCCCTCCTCCCCCAGAGCCCGAACATCCCCTCCCTCAACCCTCTCCTCCCTACCGGAGACTCCGATCGGGCAGACTCCGCCCCTCCGACCCCCGCAAGCACGCAAAGATCGACCGCTCGCGTGGGATCTCCTCTCGCCAGCGGCCTCGCTAGGCCGGCAGCGTGGTAAGCTCGTGGCGGCAGAAAGCCAGCTCCAGGGAGGACGATCGGGCCTCGATCATCCGGGTCGCCGGACCCGCGTTCCCTCAGGGGCAGCGTCTTTGCCGGAAGGCGGGTAACGGGGTGGTCGCGCACGCGCACAAGCATCGGGGCAGTCGCTACTTCACTGGGTTCCTTGGCCGCTGGTTCCTCTGCAATGCGATTCTCAGCGGGATCCTGGCCATCCTCTGGCTGATCCTCCGCAGCGCTGCAAAGCCGAGTCGACTCACCTACCCCTGCCAGCGCGCCGCATTGAGCACGGCCACCCTGGCGTTCGGCACGCCGTTCGTGGCGGCGGTGATCGCGGCGCGGCGTCGGGTGGTCGTCTGGGCCCGCACGCCGGTCGTCCTCGCGATCGCCATCGTCGGTCTGGCGATGACTCTCTCTCTTTCGATCTACTTCTCGCGCGCGGCGGAAACCAGCGGCCCGGTGCTCGATCCTCCGAGGGACTATCGCGCACAGATCTACCACGTCACGGGCTGCCCGCAAGACCCCGGCGGGGATCACTTCGTCGGCGTGAGCAACCTCCTGGGAGTCATGGGGCGCGGCGGGTTGAAGTTTTACGAATCGGCCGCCGAGTCGCCCGTCGCCGGCCCGGACGGCATCATCGGCGCCAACGACGTCGTCGTCATCAAGATCAACTACCAGTGGGATCAGCGCGGCGGGACGAATACGGATCTCTTGCGGGGCCTCATCCGCAAGATCGTGGATCATCCCGACGGCTTCACCGGCGAGGTTGTGATCTGTGAGAATGCGCAGTTCAACTCGACGAGCGGAATGGACCGCGCGCTGAACAATGCACAGGACCACGGGCTTTCGCCGCGCGACGTCGCGGTCGGATTCCAGGGGTTGGGCTTTCGAGTTTCGCACTATGATTGGACGGTGAGGCGCACGGTGCAGGTCGATGAGTACTCGACGGGGGACATGACCGACGGCTACATCGTCGAGTCCTACAACGGGGCCTATCAGGGCAAGCTCTCGTACCCCAAGTTCCGCTCCGCGGACGGCACCTACATCAGCATCCGGTACGGGATCTGGGATGCCGGCAGCGGGATGTACGACCGGGCGAGGCTCAAGTTCATCAACGTGCCGATCCTGAAGTCACATCACGCGACCTACGGCGCCACGGTTTGCACGAAGCACTACATGGGCGTTGTCACCGATCAGTTCTCGACGAACTCCCATTCGGGCATCCGTCTCGGAATCATGGGCGCGCTCATGGGTGAGATCCAGATGGCAGATCTGAACATCGTCGACGCGATATGGATCAATGCGAATCCGTACAGCGGGCCGTCAACCAGCTACTCGGGCGCCACGAGGCGCGATGATCTTGTCGCAAGTCTGGACCCGATCGCACTCGACCGCTGGTCGGTCAAGAACATCCTGATCCCGGCCTTCGTGGCCAACGGCTACTCGCCGCCGTGGCCATCGCCGAGCGCCGACCCCGATCTCCCCTCAGGCGCCTTTCGAACCTACCTGGACAACTCGATGAGCCAGCTCCTGGGCGCGGGGAAGCTCGTGACGAACGATTACGCGCAGATGGATGTGATGGAGGGCAGCGGAGCCGCGGGCGATTTCGATGGCAACGGCACGGTCGACATGGCCGACTACAGTCGCTTTGCCGCGTGTTTCACCGGACCGGGCGGCGGGCCGGTTGGGCCGGAGTGCGCCCCCGGCGACTTCGACGGCGATGGTGACATCGACTGCGACGACTGGTCGCTGTTCGGATTCGTATGGACGAGCCTGCAGACTCTACCGGACCTGCCGGCATGTGCCCCAGCGGAAGCGCCTGATTTCGGCTCCGAGGGGCGGGTGATCACGCTCTCGGCGCCGGTGCCCAATCCGATGGGGACGGCTACCGAGATCGGGTACTCCCTCGCCGTTCCGGGACACGTCACGCTGAGCATCTTCGACGTGGGGGGCCATCGTGTGCGCACGCTCGTGGATCGGAGGGAGGACGCGGGAGATCACTCTGTCGCCTGGGACGGACTGAGCGACGATGGAGTAGCCGTTGGCCGCGGTGTCTTCCTTTGCCGAGTTCAGGCGGGCGGGTCGCAGAGTTCGAGGAAGATCGTCATCCAGTAGTGCGGGAGCGTCGTTCGGTTGGACGCCCGCCGGGAGATCGCCCCACGGAATCCGATGCTACGCCCGGGGGTGTTCCTCCTCAGCGCAGGACGACGATACGCGCAGCCTTGCGGCCCTCCGCCGCGGAGACCGTCGCCAGGTACATTCCCGCTCCGACCTCGTGGCCGGCATCGTCACGGCCATCCCAGAGCAGGTCGTGCGCGCCCGGGCCCAGAATCCCGTCGTGGAGATCCCGAATCCTCTGTCCGCCGACACTATGGATCGATGCCCGGACCTGACTCCGGGTCTGCAGGAAGAGACTGACCGTCACACGGCGCGTCGCTGGGTTCGGGTGGATCTGCAGGCGCGACAGCAAAGATGCCCGATCACTCGACAGGAGATCCGCGGGCTCGCATTGGATGGGCGCGACTTGCAGGCCCGAGCCGGCGGCCGCGACATAGACGAGCGATCCGGAAATCGCAACGCCGACGCCCCCGGCGACGGTGCTTCCGACGAGCGCCGGGACCTCCGGATCCGAGACATCGATCAACTCGAGGCACTCATCCTTCGGCACGTAGGCATTCGTTCCCAGGATCGCGACGTCGCTGACGGATCCGCCTCCGCCGCTGCCGGCAACCCTTGGGTTCCAAGGATCCGAGACGTCGATCACATGGAACCTGGCCGCCGGGACGTAGGCGAAGTCACCCGATACGGCAAGGTGACGGGCGTAGCAACACCCCGCGCTCACAACGCCCATCGGCTGGGGATAGATTGGGTCGGAGACATCGATCACCCGGAGGATGGTGTGGTAGGGGTAGTCCCATGCCCATCCCGCGACGAAAGCGCGGGAACCCGAAATGGCGACCCCGCTCGCCCGTCTCGGCAACTCCACGCTGGCGACGATCACGGGGGATCTCGGGTCTGGGCCGACCTCCATGATGTGAAGGTGGCCGACCATCTCGGCGTCGTCCACGACGAACGCGAACCCGCCCGACGCCGCGACGTCGTTGGCCGATCCCGGTGTGCCGACACCGCCGATTCGCTCGGGGTGATGCGGATCCGAAATGTCGATCGCCTCCAGGCCGCCGGGTGAGCCGTAACCGACTCTCCAGGCGACGAAGGCACGCTCGCCCGAAACGGCCACCGCGACCGCGCTGCCCGGGATCGTAGCGCTGCCTACGATCGATGGGGCTTCCGGGTTCGTGATGTCGATGACCTGCAGCCCGGCACCGCCATCGGCAACGAAGGCGTAATCGCCCGAGATGGCCACGTCCTGCGCCTCACCAGGCGTGTCCACGCCGCCCACCAGCGGTGGGCTGTAGGGAGTCGTGATGTCGACGATGTCGAGCCGGTCCCAGCCCCCGACGAGAACCGAGCGATCGAGCACGGCGACGCCGCCGGCGCCATACCCGAGTTCCACGTTCCCCACGAGGTCGGGGTCCTCTGGACTCGAGATATCGACGACGCGAAGGCCGAACCCCTCCTCCGCCACGAAGGCGCGACCGCCCGACACGGTCACTCCGTGACCCACGCCGATGGGAGCGCTGCCGGCGACCCAAGGGGCCGTCGGATCGGAGACATCGACCATCATCAGCGCGCCGGTCGTCGAGACGCAGGCGTACGACCCCGAGATCGTGACCCGATTCGCGTTGTAGTTCGTGGCTGCGCTCCCCACGATCCTGGGATACTGCGGATCCGAGATGTCGACCACCTCCAGGCTGGTGTATTTGGCTATATATGCGTAATCGCCGCTGACCGCGACATCCATGGCGGTCTCGCCCGGCAGGTCCAGAGCCGAGAGGAACCGAGGATGCTCCGGATCCGTGACATCGAAGACCTGAAAGGCCTTGTGGCCGCTCTCGTTGTGCCAGGTCGTCACGTAGGCCCGGTAGCCGGAAACCGCCACGGAAGTGGCGCACTCATCCGTGGACTCGCTCGCGACCAGATGAGGATTCGAAGGTTCCGATATGTCGATCACATGCAGCACGCCCCTCTCGCACGCCGGGTCACCGCCCGACGTCGTACAGAAGGCGTATTCACCCGAGACGGCGATGCTCGTCGTCTGATCCGGAATCGGAACGCTCCCTACGACCAAGGGATTCTGGGGATCCGTGAGATCGACCACCTGCACACCCGAGCTCCACGCGGCGAGATAGGCAACGGACCCCGAAATGGCGATGTCATGGATATCGCCCTGCGTGCTGAGGCCGCCGACGCAGCGAATGAACTCATCGTAGTCGGCGCACCCCGCCGCGACGGGGTGGTCGACGGAAGATGCCACGAGGAGAGCGAGGCAGAGAGCGAACGCTCTAGGGCGCATGACGGATCCCTCCAATCCAGGACTCTCGGGCCGGCGCGGCCTGGCCCGGATCCAACGGAGCGGTTCCTATCCCAGCGGGTCTTTCGCGCACGGAATTATAGGCGATGGTGGCCGGGGAGGCCAGGGGGGGGCGACGGGCGGTGATGTATCTATCTGTGTGTCAGTGGGGTCGAAAGCAGTTGAGCCGGGGAAGGAGAAGGGGTAGCTCCCTGAGTGGGACCAACCACCGAAAGGAGTTACCCCATGCCGCTTGCAGCGACGGAAGGGATAGTGCGCCGGCCACGGTCCCGCTCCCAGACCGCCCGACGTACCGCCATCGGGATGTGACGCGAGCGCGCGGGCGTACGGCAATTTGGTTTCGGCCGGCTCGTCTCGCACTTCCGATTCATCCCGCTCGTCTGGTTCGCCTCGTTCGACCTGTTCGGCGCCTTCATTTCCGACCTCGCGGGCTCCGGCTCACCGACGTGCGTCGCTTGCGGCCACTTACAGACGGAATATCGAGTGCGGTTCGGCTTCTGACCCACGTGTACAAGCTCGATCGTGTCAACGACAAAGTGCGGCTCTCAACAAGACAACTGCGGCGTTACAGCTAGCGTGGGAGCGATCGACGCGCAGGGGTTCGGCACGCAGGGGTGGCCGTAGCCGGCGCCGGAAGACGAGAGAGGCGTTCCTGCGGGAACGGCGCCCGCGGGCCGTAGCGGCGCGGGCGCTCCGCCCCCTGCGAGCTCGGTGAACCCGCTCGGTCTCACGAACTCGGCTTTTGCCGACGCTCCGCCAGCTGCGCGGGTGTATCATCCTTCCCGGCGGCGATCGCCCGTGTTTCGCGGACCGCCGCGACGCCAGGCTCGCGAGGCGAGAGCGAGACACTCTCACGGCGCGCGTGGCCTGGCCGAATCCTCGAAAGGAGGGCGACGCGATGAGCGCCCGAACGGTCCTCGGCTTCTCTCTGCTCCTCATCCTGTGCGCAACCGGCGCGCGGAGCGCGACTTGGGACGTCTATGACGATTTCTCGTCGGTCCAGAACCCGAACGGCCCTTGGGCGTTCGGATGGCGTTCTTCCCCGGCCGATCCCTTTGTCGCGTACACCGACACAACGATCCTGAGCTGGTGCACGCCGGACCCGGGCGTGGACTGCTGGAACTATCGGTGGAATCCGCTCTCGCTCATTGTCAGTCGGAACGACAGGGACCAATTGTGGTCCTGCAACGGCTGTGACGTGCCTCCGCGCACCTTCTGGTTCCACCCCGGGCCCACCCAGCAGTGCGTGGTCCGCTGGGTTGCGCCGCAGTCAGGCCCCGTCGAGGTTGCGGCGCACTTCCGGGCCTTCGATGCCGACGGCGGCTCGAGTGTTGTTCGCGTCTACCACGGCGGTGGAGAGCTCTGGTCGGCCGTGCTCGACGGCTACGGAGCTACGGCCGACTGCTCGCTGGCGGTCCCCTGTGTCGCCGGAGACGCGGTTGACGTCGCCATCGACGCGATCACGTTCTACAACGACAGCGTGGCGCTCGAACTTCGCGTGGCGTTGCTCGGCGCCTGCTGTTTGCCCGGGGGCGAGTGCCAGGTGGACACGGAATGGGACTGCGCCCAGGCAGAGGGGGAGTATGCCGGCGACGGGGTCTCGTGCGTTCCGAACCCCTGCGAGCCGACCCTGTCTGAGGCGGCCAGCTGGGGGCGCATCAAGTCGACCTTCCGCTGAGTCGCCAGCCTTGTGTGCGGGGGCCAGACCCCGGGCTGTCCGGGGTCGCGACAAACGGCAGCGGCCACGGCGCACGCCCATCTGCTGATCATCGTCTCCTTCTGGAGAAGGACCCGGCGCCGGCGCGCCCCACCGATCGTGGGACGCGCCGCCGTCTACCGGACTCCGCTTACTGCCCGTACTTCTCGATGATCTGCTTCTTGTCGAGGCCGAGGATGCCGTACTTGGCCCCGACCTTCCGGAAGGCCACGAGCGCCCGCTCGAGCATCGGGATATCGTGGTCGGTCGAGAGCTGCGTGCGGATGCGCGCCTGACCCGCCGGCACCTCCGGGAAGAAGAACCCGACCGCGTAGATCCCCTCGGCGAAGAGATCCCGCGAGAAGTCTTGGCTGAGCTTCGCATTGAAGAGCATGACCGGGACGATGGGCGAGTCCCCTTCCTTCACGACGAAGCTGGCCTCGAGCAGGCCCTTCCGCCGGAAGGTTGCGTTGGCCTCGAGCTTGTCCCGTCGCTCGGTCGTGCGGCTGAGCAGATCCAGCACCGCGATGGCCGCGTAGGCGATGGGGGGCGGGACCGCGTTGCTGAAGAGGTACGGCCGCGCCTTCTGCCGGTTGAGCTCCAACCGATGAGACATTTCAAGTCCCCCCTCAGGCACCAATCCGGCACGCTCACGATCGCGTGTCGCCGGGTATAGAGGGGCTCCGCCTCGAACATCCCGGTGGTTCGCGCCTCGCCACCGGCTAATGGACCGATCCCCGTGCTCTCCTGAAAGCGGAACTTCCCCTCCCTCAACCCTCTCCTCCCTACCGGAGACTCCGATCGGGCAGACTCCGCCCCTGCGACCCGCGCAAGCACGCACGGATCGCCCGCTCGCGTGGGATCTCCTCTCGCCAAGTCCCACATCTCCCGCCATCCTCCCGTCACGACGGCGGGCGGACCGGCGGCGGCGCATCGCCGAGATCGCCGCTGCTCTCGCCCTCCTCGCTCCGGATTGGCCAAGCCGGCCCAGTCGCTCCCCCTGCCCCTGCGCCGCATCAGCGCACGGCACCGGCGGTGGCAACTGCCCC
>JAXDAY010000024.1:0-48299 GCA_034679345.1 Candidatus Eiseniibacteriota bacterium | reverse complement strand
GCCCGGAGGCTCGCGTGGGCCGCGAGCGCGCGCGCCCGCGAGATGGCGTGATCGACGATCGGCGGAGGATAGCCGGGATCGATCCTCGAGGCGCTCCCGGGCCCCTCCCACGGCGCGTGGATCCATTGCGCGTCGGCGTCGTGAAGCTCGGGCAGGTTCGCGCGGACATAGTCTCCGCGAGGATCGAACTTCTTCCCCTGAATTACAGGATTGAACACGCGGAAGTAGGGCGCCGCGTCCGCGCCGCACCCGGCCGTCCACTGCCAGCCCAGCGTGTTGTTCGCGAGATCCGCGTCGACCAGGGAATCCCAGAACCAGCGCGCCCCCACAGTCCAAGATGCGAGAAGATCCTTGACGAGAAACGATGCGGCGATCATCCGCGTCCTGTTGTGCATCCAGCCGGTGCGGCGGAGCTCGCGCATTCCGGCATCGACGATTGGAAAGCCGGTCCTACCTGCCTGCCAAGCGCGCAGCTCGCGGGCGTTGCGCCTCCACGGAAACCGGGCGAACTCCTCCCGGAGCGGCCGGTCGATCGTATGCGGGAAGTGAAAGAGGATATGATTCGCGAACTCCCTCCAGACGAGCTGCCGGAGGTAGGCCTCCGCCGCCCGGTAGGCGCCGGGGTCGGTCATCGCCGCCGCGCGCGCCTCGACGGCTTCCCAGATCTGCCTGGGTCCGATCTCCCCGAAGTGGAGGTGGGCGGAGAGGCGCGAGGTTCCAGGCTCCCCCGGCCGATCGCGCCGCCCGGGGTAGCCGATCAGGGATTCCGTGAGGAAGCGCCTCAGGGCGCGTTCCGCGCCGGCCTCGCCGGGCGTCCAGGCATCCTTGAGCCCGGCGGCGGAGTCGACATCCATCTCGAGGCGGAGATCATCGACATCGAGCGAGTCGGGCCAGCGCTGCGGAGGCAGCAAACGCTGCGGCGCGCGCGCCGGAGGCGCCGGCGGACCCTGCGCGAGACAGCTCCTGTAGAAAGGCGTAAAGACCTGAAAGGGGCGGCCGGCCCGGTTCAGGACCATCCAGGGCTCGAAGAGGAGAGAGGAGTTGAAGCTCTCGGCCAGGATTCCGTCACCGAGCAGTGCCCGCTTCACTTTCGCGTCGCGAGCGAGCGCGGCGGGTTCGTAACGGCGGCTCCATAGGACGGCATCCGCTCGGGTCGCGGCCACAATCTCCCGCAGGGCAACCAGACTCGGGCCGCTCCGCACGATGAGCCGCATCCCGCGCGCACGCAGATCGCGATCGAGAGATGAGAGCGATCGGCGCAACCACCACCGCGAGCCGGCGCCGGGCGGCCAGCCCCCTTCCTCCTCGGGAGCCCAGACATAGACTGGAACTACGGCGCCGCCCCGTCCTACCGCGGCAATCAGCGCCGGATGATCCTGAAGTCTGAGATCTTGGCGGAACCAGACGATCGTGGTGCGCTCCCTCTCCCGGCGCCCCCGAGATCTCGTCTGGCCCTCTTCGCCCGGCTCCATCGCTCCTCCCTCGCGTCGTCCCCGCCTCTCCATCGCCACACCAGCATACGCGAGCCCCCCGCCGGGGGCGGACTCACCGGAGAGTCGATCCTCGCTCGGCGGCGGAAAGATCAGCGCTCGAGCGAGGCCTGGGATCCCCCCGTCCGCGGGCGATCGCGCAGAGCGATCTGGCCGCGGCGCGAGAGGTCGATCGCCTCGCCGAGGATGCGCGCGGCTTCCTGTGGCGCGTGGAATCCGGTGGAGTTTTCGGCCTCGACGAAGTCGAGCCGGAACTGGGCACGGCGCTGATGCTCCTGCGCAACCGCGAGCTCGGCGTCGGTCGCGCCCGCGCCCCTGGCGGCCTCGATATCGTGGATCAGATCGACCAGAGCGTTCATCGCATGGTCGCGCATCTGGAAGGTGCGCGATTGGATCAGCTCGACGCGGTTTCGAAGCTCCTCCTCCGACCACTTGTGGCATGTCTGGCAGGCGCTGTTGATGTTCAGCAGCGGGCTTCGGACATGGTGATCGCTCACCTTCAACGCCCCGACGCGCTTGTAGGGCATGTGGCAATCGGCGCACGCGACGCCGGAGCGAGCGTGGATTCCCTGGTTCCACATCTCGAACTCGGGGTGCTGGGCTTTGAGGACCGGGGCGCCCGTCGCGGCGTGAGTCCAATCCTTGAATCCGGCCTCGTCGTAGTAGGCCATGATGCTGTCGACGAGGAGCCCTTTGTGCCATGGATAGACCAAGCGCTTCTCCGCCCCCTTGAAGTAGTACTCCACGTGGCACTGCCCGCAGACATAGGCGCGCATCTCCTGACGCGTAGCCATGGAGTTCACGTCGTAGTTCTCGATTCCCTGCGACGCCTTGAGGTTTCGGATTCCCTCGATGAAGCCCGGGCGGGTCACGCGCAGCTGCATCGAGCTCGGGTCGTGGCAATCGATGCAGGCGACCGGATGCTCGACGAGCTCGCGCGCCTCGGCGTAAGGCATCTGGTTCATCTTCTCGAAGCCCTTGATGAGATCCCCATCGCCCAACCTCTTGTAGGGGAGATACACGGAGGCGTGGCAATGCATGCAGGTCCCGGGCTGCTTGGCGACGCGCTGGCGCTCGGTGTAGGTCTGGTCCTCCAGCATGTAGGCGTGGCCCCGCTCCTCGCGGAAGTCTGTGGCGAAGGCATAGCCGGCCCACATCGTCTTCAGCCGGGGATCCTCCTCGAGCTTCGACTGCGCGACGACCGACCGCGGATCGACTTCGCTCGGCGTGACGGGAAGCGCCTCGCTGCCGCCGAAACGGGTGCGAACCTGATCGACCGTGCGCTTGTAGGCGTCGTACTGGAGGGGGAAGTTCTTCCCCCAGACGGCCGGATCATCGATCGAATCGTCGATCTGGACGACGCGGAAGAACGGATTCTTGGCCTCCTCCTTCTTCTTGAGAACGTCGACCAGGAGCGCGGTCCCGCCGACCGCGGCGAGTCCGGCAATCAGGGCGGTCAGGATCACGATCGTCGTCAAGCGCCGTGGATTCTTCCCGCCCGGGGCGCCTCTCTGAACCGTCATATCGTCACCTCGATCGCATGCGCCGTGAGTCCACCCTCAATGGAGGTGCCCCACGGAGCGATGGCATCCGATGCAGGAAAGCTCCTGCCCCTTCTCGTGCATGGCGTCGATCGCCTCCACGATGTCGTGATGGCACTTGCGGCACGCCTTCTCCGTGACCCGATTGTTGTGGGCCGTGATCTGGATCGGCTCCGGGAACCTCCCGGAAGTGAATGCCCACGAGTGGCGGAATCCGTTGGCGGCTTTCGCAGCGTACTTCGCGATCTTCCCCGGGGGCGTGTGGCAATCGTTGCAGACGGCGACGCTGCGATGGCTCGAGACGACCCAGCCATCGAACTGCTCATTCATGACGTGGCAGTTCTTGCAGGCTTCGGGATCGTTGGTGAGATACGAGCCGCCCTTCGCGTAGATGAAGGTATAGGCCCCCACCCCGGCTGCAAGGCCCAGCGCGATACCCAGCACGACCGCCGCGATCGAGTATCCCCTCATGCTCTCTCCAGTTGGCGCAAATCGCCACCCCCGGATGGATCCTAACTGGTAGGCTGGGCCCGGGCGATGACCTAAGTCAAGAGCTCCCGAGCGGCGCGCAGGCGGCTCGGCCAGCGAGCTGGAGGAGGATGCCGATCTGAGGCTCTTCGTGCCGGGGCGCCTCTGTCTCTTTGGCGAGCACTCCGACTGGGCGGGCGAGTACCGTAGAGTCCGTCCGGATTTGGAGCGGGGGCACGCCGTGATCGTCGGAACCGACCAGGGCATCCATGCCGAGGTCGGGGAGCATGCCACATCCCTGGTCATCGAATCGACGGGAAGCGACGGGACGAGATACGGTCCGGTGGAGATTCCGGCGCGCGAGGACGCGCTGCTCTCCGAAGCCCGCGGCGGCGGGTTCTGGAGCTACATCGCCGGGACGGCCTATCAGGTCATCAAGAAGCACGAGGTTCGCGGCCTTGTCATCCGAAACGACCGGACCGATCTTCCCGTCAAGAAGGGCCTCTCGTCGAGCGCCGCCGTGAGCGTCTTGACCGCTCGCGCGTTCAACCGGATCTATCGCCTCGGACTGAGCGTGCGCGACGAGATGGAGCTTGCCTATCAAGGGGAGATGCTCACCCTCTCGCGCTGTGGGCGGATGGATCAGGGTTGCGCCTACGGCCGCCGGGTAGTGTCGATGATCTTCGACGGCGATCGACTCGAGGCTGCTGAGCTTCCCGTCGGCGCGGATCTCCACCTCGTCCTGGTCGATCTGCGCGCCGGGAAGAATACGGTGCGGATTCTCGGGGATCTGCGCCGCGCATTCCCCATCGCCAGAAGCGAGATCGACCGCGGACTCCAGGATCTCCTCGGACCGATCAACCGGCGCATCGTCGAAGAGGCGATCCGCGCCATCGCCGACGGAGACGGCCAACGGCTGGGCTCGCTGATGAGCGAGGCGCAGAGGCTCTTCGATCGTCATGCCGCGCCTGCGTGCCCCGAGGAGCTCGCCGCGCCGATCCTGCACGAGATCCTCGCGCACCGTTCCCTGCTGCCTCACATCTGGGGCGGAAAGGGGGTCGGCTCTCAGGGAGACGGTTCGGCGCAGCTATTGGCGCGCAGCCGAGAGGACCAGGGCGCGATCGTCGAGATCGTCAAGCGCGATTTCCGCATGCCCGCGCTGAAGTTATCCATCCGCAGCGCCCGCTGAGCCGCGGCGCGTGTGCTACGATCTCCCGTCCTTCCGCCAACCCTGAACCACAAGGAGATCGATAGAGAATGAGAGCAATCGCATTCGCTCTGGCGCTCATGCTCACCCAGTCCGTTCTGTCCGCCCGCGCCGAAGCTCCCCCGACGCGACTCTGGGTGGATTCCTACAACGCGCCGGCGAATCACGAGGACATCGGCCGCTTCGTCGCCGTAGACGGCGTCGACCGGATCTACGTCGCCGGAACGACCTACGAGTCCGGCATCGGGGGGGCCTGGCACGACTACCTCCTTCTCCAGTACGACGCCGACGGCAATCTCGTCTGGGATCGCCGCTACGGCGGGGAGGGCGGCGAGGCTCTCACGGATCTCGAGATCCCGGCTCCGGGAGAAGTCCTGATCACCGGATACTCGCCCGGCCTGAACGGGCTCGAGGTCGCGACAGTGAAGTACGACCATCTCGGGAATCTCGTATGGGATCGTCGCCAATCCGTCCAGGGCTTCGACTCGGACCACGGCCCGAAGCTCGCGATCGACGGCGAAGGAAACGCGCTCGTGAGCGCGACGGACGACGGCGACTTTCTCGTGCTCAAGTACACGCCGGACGGGACTCTGCTCTGGTCCCGTCACTATGACGGCCCGGCCGGCGACCTCGACATGGCGACCGACATCGCCGCGGACGAGGATGGCAGCATCTACGTGACGGGCACGGCGAATGAGTCCCATGCCTTCGCGACGGTCAAGTTCTCCCCCGAGGGGGACTTCCTGTGGGAGCAGCTTGAGCCCGGGGACATCGCCTCGGTCTTCGCGCCGAGCCATGTGGCGGTCGCGCCGGATCACGACATCGTCGTCGCCGGCAGTCCAGAGTCCGCATGCGGGGTCTTCCAGTTCAAGATCTGGAAGTGCTCGGCGAACACGGGCGCGGTCCTCTGGTCCGACACCGCCCCCGCCGATCCCTGCGCCAGCATCACGTTTCGGGACATGGCGGTCCACTGGACCGGCGAGATCGTCGCCGTCTGCGATGGATACATCGACGGAGTCGACTTCCACATGCATCTCTTCCGCTACACCGGCGACGGGATACTCCTCTGGGCGCGAGAGTTCGACGGCCCGGGGACGTCCGAGGATGTCGCCGCCGCGGTTGCAGTCGATGCCGCCGGCGCGGCGTACGCGTTTGGATACACGACATCGCCGCCACAGAATCGGGACTACGCGGCCGTGAAGTACTCCGCCTCAGGGACGCCGGAATGGTCCGTGAGCTGGGCCTCGGATCAGGGAACGAACGACATCGGACACGACATCGCCGTCGATCCCGCCGGCAACGTCATCGTGACCGGCAACTCGTTCGACCTCGCCCAGAATGAGAACGCCGTGACGATCAAGTATCACCAGGCGTCCTCCGCCGACGTCGGCGTCGGCCTCGCTTCGGGAGCGGCGAATCGATCCCTCCGCCTCGATCTGTCGCCGAACCCGGCTTCCCAGGGAACGATGATCGGCTACACGCTCCCGAAGGATGGAGCCGCCCGGCTCGAGATTGTTTCTCCGGAGGGACGACGGGTCCGGACGGTGGCGAATGGACTCCACACCGCGGGGCGTCACACGATCCGCTGGGACGGGACGGACGCGCACGGCGCGCGGCTGCCTTCGGGGATCTACCTCGCTCATCTCACTGCCGGCGGATCGGTCATCTCCGCGAAGATCCACCTGCTCCCGTGAAGAGAGCCACGTTGCGACCCGAGGCGACCGTGCCTCCGGCCCGGTCTTCCACTCCGACCCAGGCCGCCTGGAGATATCTACGCATGAAGATCTCAAGCCTCTTGGCAATCGCGATGACCCTCGCCGTTTTCATCCCGCGGGCGCGTGCTGAGGAGCCTCCGACGCAGCTCTGGATCGAGTCGTACGACAGCCCCGTTGAAGACTCCATCGACTTCGGCAACTTCGTCGCCATCGATGGCCCGGACCGGATCTACGTTGCCGGTGACGTCGAAACTTCCCACGAGCTTCTTCTACTTCAATACGATGCCGATGGGAATCTCGAGTGGGAACGCCGGTACGAAGGAGGTTCCATCGCCGACCTCACCGACCTCGACATCCCGAGCCCCGGAGAGGTCGCCATTGTGGGATACGTGCTCGGATCGAACGGCGCCGAGGTCGCGACGGTGAAGTACGATCATCTCGGGAACCTGATGTGGGATCGCCGACGGCCGCTGGTCGGCTTCGACTCCGAGAACGGCCCGAGGCTCGCGTCCGACGGAGACGGGAACCTCCTCGTGAGCGCAACGGATGACGGCGACTACCTCGCGCTCAAGTACGCCCCGGACGGGACCCTTCTCTGGTCCAGGAACTACGACGGCCCCGCGGGCGACTACGACATCGCGACGGACATCGCCGCGGATGAGACCGGCGAGGTCTACCTGACGGGAGTCGCGGACATGTTCGTGGCATACGCGACGGTCAAGTTCAGCCGAGACGGGGATTTCCTGTGGGATCAGTTCGAGTCCGGCGAGTTCGGTTCCGTCTTTCCGCCGAGCCGAGTGGCGATCGCGCCGGATCATGACCTTGTCGTTGCCGGGACTCCGGAATCCTTCTGCGGGGTCTTCCAGTTCAAGATCTGGAAGTGTTCTGCCGCGACGGGCGCCGTCCTCTGGTCGGACAAGGCGCCGAGCGATCCGTGCTTCAGCCTCACATTCCGCGACATGGCGATCCACTCGTCCGGTGACATCGCCGCCCTATGCGACGGGACTCCGAACGGAGCCGAGTACCATCTGCAGGTCTTCCGGTACACCGGCGGCGGAACGCGGATGTGGGTACGGGAGTTCGATGGCGAAGGGATAGCCGAGAGCTTCGCCTCCGCCATCACAGTCGATGCCGCGGGATCCGTCTACGCGGTCGGACACGCCGCGCCGAATCCGCAGAACTGGGACTATCTCGCCGTCAAGTACTCATCGGCAGGCAACCTGGAGTGGGCCGTGAGTTGGGACTCGGAGGATGAAAGACAGGACTCCGTCGGAGATGTCGCGGTCGAACCCACCGGCGATGTCATCCTGACCGGCAGCTCCACCAAACTCCTCGAGGGCCTGAATGTCGTTACGATCAAGTACCACCAGGCTTCTTCCGCGGAAGTCGGGGACCTTGCGCAGGTTTCGCTGCCGGTTCTCCGCCTCGATCTGTCACCGAACCCGGCTTCCCGGGGAACGATGATCGGCTACACGCTCCCGAAAGATGGAGCCGCCCGTCTCGAGATCGTTTCTCCGGAGGGACGCCGGGTCCGGACGGTGGCGGATGGACTCCACACCGCAGGGCGCCACACGATCCGCTGGGACGGGACGGACGCGCACGGCGCGCGGCTGCCTTCGGGGATCTACCTCGCTCATCTCGCCGCCGGCGGGTCGGTCATCTCCGCGAAGATCCACCTGCTGCCGTAGAGGGCTCCGCGTCGCGGCAGGCCGCCCGCGATCTCCGCTACTTGAAGATCTCCTCGAAGAAGGCCTGCATCGCCGTCCATGACCTCGCGGCGGCGGCAGCGTCATATGCGGCTCCGCTGCTCGGGTCACTTCCCGCATCCGGATTCGTGAACGAGTGAACGGCTCCGCCGTAGGAGTTCATCTGCCAGTCCACACCCGCCTCCCGCATCTCTTTCTGGAAGGCGGCGACCTGTTCGGCGGAGACATAGGGATCGTCCGCGCCATGGCAGATGAGGACCTTGCCGCGGATCTGCTTGGCGTCTTCCGGATGTGGCGTGTCGAGGTTTCCGTGGAAGCTCACGACCCCCGCGAGGTCTGCACCGCTTCTGGCCAGCTCGAGAGCCGCCCCGCCCCCGAAGCAATAGCCGATCGCGGCGATCTTCGCGGGGTCGACGAGGCTCTCCGTCTTCAGGCGATCGAGCGCGGCCTGCGCCCGCGCCCGCATCAAGGCACGATCGCCCCGGTAGATTCCGGCCTGCTTCGCGGACTCTTCGGTTGTCGCGGGGCGAACCCCCTTCCCGTAGATGTCGGCGCAGAACGCGACATACCCCTCTTTCGCGAGCTGCTCCGCCCGCCCCTGGACGTAGCGGCCGAGCCCGTTCCACTCGTGGACGACCACGACGCCGGGCCGCTTCCCGGACTGCGCGTCGTCAAAGGCCAGATATCCCTCCAGGATCGTCTCGCCGTGCGTGTAATCGACCGTCTTCGTCACGATCTTCGCCTCGGCGCCCTGGGTGAGAGCGAGCACCATCATCAGGGTGAGAATCCAGCGAATCATCTCTCCTCCTTTTTCCTTGAGCGGAACCGGAGAGGATACCACACTCCAGCGACCGTCACTCGTCAATGCGCCAGAGCCCCGCGCGCCGCGCGAGGCTCCGCGCGAGCTCGAGCTCGGCCGGGGTGGGCCGGCGCCCGATCGCCGCGAACCGTTCCGGATGCTGGAGAACCCGGTACTCAGGGCGGTACTGCTCCATGATGTTCACGAATGTGTCGGGAGAGATCGCATCGGCGAGCCACCGGAAGATCGCCTCCGACTCCTCGAGGAGGCCCGGCATCACGAGGTGGCGCACCAGCAGCCCCCTCTGCGCGATGCCGCGCGCGTCGAAGCGCAGGTCGCCCACCTGGCGGTGCATCTCACGGATCGCATCCCTCGCGCGCTGCGGATAGTCGGCCGCCTGGGAGAGGCGCCCCGCCGCTTCGCTGGACCAGTACTTGAAGTCGGGCATGTAGATGTCGACGATCCCGTCGAGCGCGCGCAACGATTCGATGGCGTCGTATGCGCTCGTGTTGTAGACGATCGGCAGCCGGAGTCCGTCCTCCACGGCGAGCGCGACGGCCTCGATCACCTGAGGAACGACATGCTCCGGCGTGACCAGATTGATGTTGTGGCAGCCCGCTTCCTGCAGCCCGAGCATGAGATCGGCGATCGCGCGCCCGTCGGCGATTCGCCCATCGCGTCTCTGGGAGATCTCCCAGTTCTGGCAAAAGACGCAGCGGAGGTTGCAGCCGCTGTAGAAGATCGTCCCCGAGCCGCGCCTTCCCACGAGACAGGACTCCTCGCCAAAGTGCGCGGACGCGCCCGAGACGATCGCAAACCGGGCAATGCCGCAGACGCCCGGGACTCCGGAGATGCGATCCACGTGGCACGAGCGCGGACAAGCCGTGCAAGAGCGGAGGCGCTCGACCGCCGCCGCGGCGCGCTCGCGCAGAGCGCCCGTGCGGAGCAGGTCGTGATAGGCGGGCGCGAAGTCGTTCAGGACGAAGGTCCGGCCACCTCCCGCGCTTGCCTGAGGCGGGACGGGCGCGCGCATCCCAGGCCCCGCCTACTTCGCCTCTTCCCAGAGCCCCGCTACCGCTCCCGCGGGATCGCGCAGGACGAGGAAGCGCCCCATGGAGCCAACGCTGCGTGGGCCGTGCACGACCTGCCCGCCGAGAGCGAGGCACCGCTCGCGCGCTCGATCGAGGTCGTCGACGGTGATATAGACCATCCACGCGGGTGGGATCCCCTCATTCGCCCCCCTCGCGTGGCAGATCCCCGCCGCGGGCGTCCCCGCCGCGCCGATCATGCTGAAGTCGTCGTACTCGCCCATGGAGACCGGCTCGGACTTCCAGCCGACGACCTCGGCGTAGAACTTGCGGATCTCATCCGCATTCGGGACCGTGAGATCGTGCCAGCCAATATCGCCCGGCTGTGGCTTCTTTCTCTCTTCCATTTCGACATTCTCCTGCTTCTGATCGCTTGGGAGGCGCTGGGGCCCAGTCCGGAAAATCACCTGGGCCGTCGGATCCTCGGCGTAGGTGACCTCGCGGCCGCCAGCCACCTCGCCATCCCGCAAGTACTCGGCCTTGGAGAGGAGACGGCCGTCGGGAAGGATCTCACCGACGGACCGCACCTCGGTGATCCCGTTCGCGTTCCCGGTCACTCTCTCGGAGCTGACGAACTTGCCGTCCTCGAATGCGGCGGTCCCCTGCGTGAAGAACCCTGCCGTCGTGAAGTAGTAGTAGACGAGGCTCTGCTTCTCGCGATCGTGGACGATCAGCGTCTCGCCCCCGTACTCGCCGTCATTCACCGAGTGCAGGACCCGGATCGCCTGGCCGTTCAGCGCCCGCTCCCATCGCGATACGTCGATGGTCGGCTTCTCGGGCGTCGAGCCTGCAAAGACTCCGCGCCAGGTCCTGCCAAGGAAGGGATCGAAGGGCGCGAACGGATCCTCCGCTTGCCCTGTCGCGAGAGCAGGACAGCCGCCCGCAACCAGAGTCATTCCCGCCAGCACGGCGAACATCCCGAACCTGGACATGATCCTCTCCTCCTTACAGCCGCAGACCGGATGATGGACGCTCGACTCCAAGCATACGCGGCGGCGAGGGTAACTCCGACAGGCTCCGGCGAGGAGGCGGCGGTCGCCGTGCCCGGAACGATTCCTTCAGAGAACCTGGATCTTGCGGGATGCCGCGTACCCGTTCCCCCGCAAAGACAGGAAGTAGACGCCCGCCGGGTGCGGCCCCAGCCCGCCGAGCTCGATCGGGGCCGTCTCGTGGATCCCGATCGGGAGATCGTCCTCGACCAGCACGGCGAGGCGCCGGCCCGATGCGTCGTGGAGAGAGAGCCGGGCGGGACCTGCCAGGGGAATCGACAGGCGCACCCGCAGGGAGCCTCCCCCGGGATTCTCCCCCACGGCCTCCACAGACGCCGCCAGACGAGGGCCGGGCGCCTCGCTCCTCACGTCGCTCGCCCCATGCTGGATCTCGGCCAGGAACCACCCCGCGCTCTCCGGCGTGACGAGGACATGCTCCTGATTCGCCACCGTGCCCGGGAAGTAGACGGCATCGAAGGGGGTCCGCGCGAGGATATCGGGGTCGTTCGCGATGTCGAAGAAGAGATCCTCCGTGTCCAGCGCGAGCGCGCTCACGGTCGGGATGAAGCAGTGATTCGGATGGAGCGCCACGATGTCGCCGTAGGGGGCCTCGACCGCGTCCATCTCCGCCATGCTGTCGCGCCATCCGCCGGGCGCGTTGTCGAAGGGGCGCGTGCCCGCCACCGTCACGTCGACTCGATCCTCGGGAAGAAAGATGATGTCGATCAAGCCCTCGAAGATCCTCTGGCTCCCGCCGTCCGGGACCGCCCAGACATTGCCGGTCACATCGACGAGGAAGCTCGTGTACTCCCAGGAGACGATCTGCGCGCCGGCGGCGAAGCCCTGGCTCCAGTGAAAGCCGCTTCCATTGGCGATCGCCGACTTGCGGCACTGGACCGGGTAGTCCCCCACCGCAGCGAAGTCGGCTAGCAGTTGCGCTCGCAGAGGATCAGCCTGGCCGGTTCCGCCTGGAGGGTCGGTGTGGTGGTAGGCGAGCATCTGCCGCGCTCCGGGGGTATCGAGCGCCGCGAGCAACGCCGCGGCCGCCTCCGAGTCGTCCTCGAAGAACCAGAGCCAGTACTGGATCCCCAGCGGGATCGTCGCCCCGTTCTGCGGGGAGTCGAAGGAGATGAACGTGCGGGTTCTGTGGGGAAGTCCGTTCGTCTCCATATAGGCGAGGGCGTAACGCCCGACGAGCCCGCCCATGCTCGCGCCGATGACCGCCATCGTCCGCTCGGGCGGGAGCATGAGGCCGATCTGCTGGATTAGCTCGACGACGACGAACGCGTTGCGCTGGATGTAGGTGACCGCATCGGCGAAGTTGAGAACGACCGCGTCGTGGCCCATGCCTCGGATCGTCTCGATGAGCTGCTCTTGATTCAGAAGGTCGTAGAGCTCGTCCCAGTTCATCGAGTTGTCGAGGTCGAAACCCTCGATCACGAGGATCGGATCCTCGATCGCCGTGTGGCCGGGGGCGAGATAGACATAGCCCTGGCCCGTTCCAGGCACGCCCAGATACGGAATCGACGCGGTGATCTGCAGCGTGTCATCCGGAGCCGGCGTGCGCAGCCCGCGCACCTCGAAGGCCGCGCGCGCGAATAGGTCGGAGCCGGAGTCGAATCGAAGTCTCAGGCGGATCGTCTTCAGGCCTGCCGTTTCATACCGAACCGTGTGCGAAACGCCCGGGGTGAGCGCTACCGCTCCCCGGCCATCGTCGAAGTCGACATCGAGGCCCCGAACGAGACGGGCGTCGTTCGTGAGATAGTCATCCCGAGCGAAGAGAAACTCGAGGGTCTCTCCCCGGTAGGTGGCCGCGGGCCACACGGTCGCGGCCGCCACACGCCGCGTGATCGTGGGGTCCCCGACGCCGGGCAGGAGGTGATCGCCGCGCAGGACCATGGCCCCCGTCTCCAGGGCGTCGAGGCGCATCCGATCATAGAGGCAGTTCAGGACAGCGAAGCGGATCGATCCCAGGGGAGCCGCCGCCCGCGTCCTGCGGAGCAGCGCTTCCGCCTCTGACCCAAGCGGATCGGGCGATTCCGCTCGCCGGATCTCGTCGACGATCTGCCGCCACTCGGCCGGCCCGATCGCCGGCGCCGCGATTCCTCCGTCGAACGCCTCGATCCGCGACATCGGAAGGACCCGGTCGTAGAGGATCCCGCTCTCCAGCCCCTCATCCGGGAAACGCTCGAAGAGGCGGGAGAGGCCGCTCGAGGCGCCTCGCGCGAGGAGCGCCGCAGGGATCGTGAGCAGGATCGCGGCAAGGAGCGCGACGTGTCGCTGCCGGGGGCCAAGACAGTGCATTCGTTCCTCCAATCAGCGCGGCCGGTCGATTCCTGCACACCCGATTCTACCAGGATCGCCTCTACCCGGGCAGCTCATTCGCGGTGAGCTCCGCTGTGAGCTTCGTTGCGTTCGGTTCCGGTCCCGCCTACCCTTCACCCATCGCTTTGCCGAAAGCCCCTTCCACGCGGGCAGGGCGGGGAGAGAGGTGTCCATGGCGTTGCAGCACCTGACTGACGAGCAGACAAAGACCTGGACTCGAGAGCAGAAGGACCGCTGGTGGCACGAGAACGTCTGGCGCGGCGACATGCCGCAGCTCACCTTCCGCGCCGCGATCACCGGGTTCTTGCTGGGGGGAATCCTCTCGGCGACCAACCTCTATGTCGGCGCCAAGACCGGCTGGACCCTGGGCGTGGGCATCACCTCCGTCATCCTCGCCTTCGCCATGTTCAAGGTCCTCTCCCGCCTCGGGGCGAAAGACATGTCGATCCTCGAGAACAACTGCATGCAATCGATCGCCACCGCCGCGGGCTACATGACCGGGCCCCTGATCTCAGGGATGGCCGCGTACATGATGGTCCAGAACGCCCCGATGACCTGGTGGCAGATGCTCCTCTTCAACGTGGTTCTCTCCCTGCTGGGCGTTCTCGTCGCGTTCCCGATGAAGAGGCGCTTCATCAACGACGAGCAACAACCATTCCCGGAGGGGCGGGCCTGCGGCGTCGTGCTCGACACCCTCTATACATCCAAGGCGTCCGTGGGCCTCTTCAAGGCAAAGGCCCTCGGCTATGCCGCAATCATCGCCGGAGGACTCAAGTTCATCTCAGGCGAGAACATCATGAACTTCCTCCAGACGCGGGTCCTGCGATTGAAGGGTTTCTGGCACCTCCCCGAGAACATCGACGCCTGGTACTACCGCCTCGCGGATTCGGGAAAGCTCCCGATCCCCAGGCTGGCCGATACGGACATCCGCCAGCTCGGCTTGACCGCCACACTCGATCTCGCCATGTTCGGGGCGGGCGGGCTCATGGGGATCCGCGCCGCGGTCAGCATGCTCGTCGGGATGGTCCTGAACTTCTGCGTCGTCGTTCCCTGGATGATCTCCGCGGGTGAGATCCTCCCGCGTCCGGACGGGACCTTCAGCCGGATCCACGTCCTGAACACCTGGGCGCTCTGGTGGGGGATCTCCATCATGGTCGTTGCCGCTCTGGCCTCCCTCTTCGCCAAGCCGAAGATGATCGCCAGCGCCTTCACCGGATTCTTCCGCAAGAGGAAGAAGACGGACGGCGAGGACGTCCTCGCCCACATCGAGCTTCCGCTGTGGATATCATTCATCGGGGTGCCGATCATCGGCGCGATCGGCGTCTGGATGACCCACGTCTGGTTCGGCGTGCGAATCGACCTCGGCATCCTCGCGATCCCGCTCATCATCGTCCTCACCCTGATCGCGGCCAACTCGACCGCCCTGACTGGGATCACGCCCACGGGTTCGCTCTCGAAGATCCCCCAGTTCCTCTTCGGGACTCTTCACCCGCGCCACCCGCCGACCAATCTGATGACGGCCCTCATGTGCACCGAGGTCGCCTCGAACGCTTCGAATCTGCTGATGGACATCAAGCCCGGCTACATGCTCGGCGCGAAGCCGAGGCAGCAGGCGATCGGCCACTGCATCGGGATCCTCGCGGGAGCGATCGCAAGCACTCCCCTGTTCTACCTGCTCTTCCTTTCCGATTATCGGCCTGGAGGAAACATCCAGGACGCGATGATCACCAACCAGTTCGGGTTTCCCTCGGCGCTCCAGTGGAAGGGGGTATCCGACCTGGTGGCCGCCGTCTTCTCCGAGGGGCGCTCGCCGATCCCGCAATCGGCGATCACGGCGATGCTGATCGCTGCCGCCGTCGGGCTGGGCCTCGAGCTGGTGCGCATCCTGCGAAAGGGCGGCTTTCCGCTTTCACCTCTCGCGATCGGCCTGGGCGTCGTCATCCCCCCGGACTCGACGATCGCGATGTTCGCGGGGGCGGGCTTCTTCTGGCTCATGCGCCGGCGTTACGAATCGCGGCCGGAGTCCCGCGGGTTCGCTCTCTGGATCGACACGCAAGAGCCGATCTGCGCGGGCATGATCGCCGGCGCGGCCCTGGTCGGGATCACCGACGTGCTCGTGCGGGTCTTCCTGCTCTAGCGGGCCCGCAGGCCTCCGGCGGCCGAGATTCGGACCCGGCGGTCCCCATTCCCAAGTGCATAACCTGACCTTCTTATTTCTTGGGGCATCCGATCATTTGTCTTATCATTGCCATTGGTGGCGTGTTGGGGCCGCAAGGGAGGGGAGGAGCCCACGGAGATGCCGACGATTCGATTCAATGGAAGAGAGCTTGAAGTCAACGAGGAGGGATTCCTCGTGGACCCCAATGAATGGAACGACGAGCTCGCACGCTTCCTGGCCCGCACCGAGGAAGGCCTCGATGAGCTCACCGAGGAGCATTGGGCCATCCTTCGTTTCATTCGAAGCCACTATGAGGAGAAGCAGTCGGCGCCCATGGTCCGCTCGATCTGCAGGACGACCGGGCTCCCGCTCCGGAGAGTCTACGAGCTCTTCCCGTCGGGCCCCGCGAAGGGCGCCTGCAAGCTTGCGGGGCTTCCCAAGCCGGATGGCTGCGTCTAGGCCCGATGGAGTTCTCCCTCGCCAGCGGCGTCTGGATCTTCGGTGCATGGGCCGCTGTATCCCTGGCTGCGCAGCAGCTCCAGAGCCGGGCGTATGGGCCGAGGATCTACCACGCGTCGCCGGCCGCCAGCGGTGGTCGTGGCATTGTCTATGCGTTCGGGCCGGGTATGTCACCGACCGCGAAGGAGAGCACCCGCACCCACCTGGGGGCCTACGCCCTCGGCGTCGGCTACCACATCGGGGTCTTTGCCTCCTTCCTGTTGCTGCTCTTGCTGATCGCCGGAGCCGACCTCGGCCTCGTTTCACGCAAGATCCTCCAGGCCCTCGCGCTCATCGGCGCCGCCTGCGGTCTAGGATTGATCCTCCGCCGCTACTCGAGTCCGATGCTGCGTAGTCTGAGCCGTGCCGATGACCTCGTCGCGATTCTGTTGACGACCGGATTCATGGCGGCCGCCTTCGCGCACAGCGTCTCACCTGCGGCGCACGGCGCCTTCCTGGTCCTCGCCATGGTCCTTCTCTTCTACATCCCTCTGGGGAAGATCCGGCATTGCCTCTTCTTCTTCTCGTCGCGGTATCAGATGGGGCGATTCTTCGGCCGGCGGGGCACGTTCCCGCCGCGGCACTGAGCGGAGGGGCACAGAACATGCCTGAGATCGACCCGCTCGAGGCGAGGCTGGATGAGATGAGCGAGGAGGACCTCGAGCGGGGGCTGTCGCTTTTCAGGGCGAAGCTGCGCTCCGCCGAGGCATCGTATCTCCAGACCTGCGTCCACTGCGGCCTCTGCGCCGAGTCTTGCCACTACTATCGCAGCGACCGCGAGCCGGAGTCGATCCCGGCGGCGAAACTCGAGCAGGTGGCTTCGGTCTTCCGGAAGCGCTTCACGACGATTGGACGCCTCGCCCCCGGCCTCAGCGGAGCGCGCGATTTCGATCGCGCCGCGGCCCGGGCCTGGGTCGATGCGGTCTTCGGCCGATGTTCCCTCTGCGGCCGCTGCAGCCTCAATTGCACCACCGGCATTCACATCGCGGCCGTCCTCCGGGCGGCCCGCGGCGCATTGACGGAGATGGGACTGATCCCGCCCGATCTCCTGCAAGTGGTGACGACGAGCATCGAGACCGGCAACAACATGGCGATCTCAAAGGACGACTGGGTCGAGACACTCCAGTGGATCGAAGAGGAGATGCAGCTCGCTACCCGAGATCCGAGCGCAATGATCCCTATCGATCGTCATGGGGCGAAGATCCTCTTCACGGTCAACCCGCGGGAACCGAAGTTCTTTCCCCTATGCCTCCAGGCGAGCGCAACCGTCTTCCATGCGGCGAAGGAGGACTGGACGGTAGCGAGCGAGGGATGGGATCTCACGAACTACGGCCTCTTCAGCGCCAGTCCGGCGCACGGTGGAGCGATCGCGGCCAACCTGCTCGCGTCGATGGATCGGCTGGGTTGCGGGACGCTCGTGATCGGCGAGTGCGGACACGGATTCGCCGCGGCGCGCTGGGAGGCCGCCGAATGGCTCGAGCGCCGCCCAGGATTCCGGATCGTGAGCTTCCTCGAGATCATGGAGGAGTACTTCTGTGACGGACGGCTGCGCGTCGATCCGGACAAGATCCCCGAGCGCGTGACGCTCCACGATCCGTGCAACACGGTGCGTTACGGCGGGATCTCGGAGCCCCAGCGCTCGATCCTGCGCAGGTGCGCGCGCGACTTCGTCGAGATGACGCCCAACCGAGCGGAGAACTTCTGCTGCGGCGGCGGCGGCGGGCAGCTCTCCATGAGCCGCTACCGGCAGAGACGCCTGAGGTCAGGGGGCGTCAAGGCGGAGCAGATCCGCCGGACCGGGGCCAAGATCGTCGTGGCGCCCTGCCACAACTGCATCGACCAGCTCATGGAGCTCAACAAGGAATACAAGCTCGGCGTCGCCATAAAGACTGTGGCGGAAATCGTGGCGGACGCCCTGATCCTGGGTCCACATTCAGAGCGCGGAGAGGAGAGCCATGGCACTCGTGACCAGCAAGCTCAATAAGCCGCAGACCGGCATCCCGGAGGAGACATCCGGCCTGATTTACCTGGACAACGGCGCGACCTCGTTCCCGAAGCCCGAGGAAGTCTATCGGTTCATGGACCAGTTCTATCGCAGATACGGGGTGAATCCGGGCCGTTCCGGCTATGATCTCTGCATCGAGTCGGGCGATCTGGTGGAAGAGACGCGCAAGTTGCTTGCGAAGTTCTTCGGCGGCAAGGACCCGAACCGGCTCGTCTTCGGCCTGAACGCCACCGACGCCCTGAACCTGGCGATCTTCGGACTGCTGGAGCCGGGCGACCACGCGATCACGACCCATGTCGAGCACAACTCCACGTTGCGGCCGCTCTGGCACCTGCAGGAACAGGGGGTCGAGGTCGATTGGGTCGATTTCGATGCGCAGGGGTACGTCGACCCCGACGATGTGATCGCGCGCATGAAGAAAGAGACGCGCGCCGTCGTCGTCAACCATGGATCCAACGTCATCGGGACCGTCCAGCCGATCGGAAGGATCGGTGAGGCATGCCGGGATCGTGGCATCCCCATGGTGGTCGACGTCTCTCAGACTGCCGGGATGCTCCCTCTGGACATCGATGAGCTGGGAATCGGCGTGCTCTGCTTCACGGGTCACAAGTCCCTCATGGGTCCGATGGGAACGGGGGGGATGTATGTCCGCGAGGACGTCACGATCCGTCAGACCCGCGCAGGGGGCACGGGGGTCCGCAGCGCGCAGCGCCACCACCTCGAGGAGTACCCCTACCGGATGGAGTACGGGACGGCCAATCTCCCCGGGATCGCGGGACTCAATGCGGGCGTGAAGTGGGTTCTCGAGCGCGGACTCGAGGAGATCCGCCGCCACGAGCTGTCGCTCTGGCGCAGACTGAGGGACGGGTTGCGCGAGATCGAGGGAGTGGTCCTCTACTGCCAGGACTCGGAGGAGAATCGGATCAGCGTGCTCTCCTTCAACATTCAGGGGCTGGAGGCGGCCGATACGGGAACCATGCTCGATGTGGACTACAACATCGCGTGCCGGACCGGCCTGCACTGCGCGCCGATGGTCCACGAGCACCTGGGCACCGACAGGATCCACGGCTCGGTGCGTTTCGGAATCGGGCCGTTCAACACCGAGGAGCAGATCGACACGGCGGTCCGCGCCGTTCGCGAAATCGCCGAATCGAGGTCCGCCAAGCGCTGAGTCCGGGACGGGCGCGTCACCATGGATTGGAGACGTGGCATGCGCGACCCGTTCTCACGATATAGTCCTGGTGGTACTCCTCCGCCGGGTAGAAGGTGGCCGCGGGCTCAATCTGCGTGACGATCTTCCGCCCCTTGTACTCCCCCTGGGACAGCTCACGGACGAACTCCTCCGCCTCCGCTCGCTGTCGGTCGTTCGCGAACCAGATGCCCGAACGGTACTGGTCGCCGATGTCGGGCCCCTGCCGGTTGAGCTGGGTCGGATCGTGCATCTTGAAGAATGCCTCCAGCAGCCGGCGATAGGTGATCCGCTTCGGATCAAAGACGACTCTGACGGTCTCCGCATGGCCCGTGCCGTGGGAGCAGACCTCTTCGTAGGAGGGGTTCGCGGTCGCGCCCTGCATGTACCCGCTCGTGGCGTCGATGACGCCGGGCCCCTGCTGGAAGTAGTGCTCGATCCCCCAGAAACAGCCGCCCGCGAAGTACGCGACCTCCGATTCGATCGGCCGGCTCTCCGGCGGAAGCTCGGCCCCTTTCTCGTGGAAGACGAGGGAGGCTGAGTTGAGGCAATGGCGCTCGCCTGTCGGACGCGGACCGTCTTCGAAGACGTGCCCGAGATGCGCTCCGCATCGGGCGCAGTTGATCTCGGTGCGGACCATACCGTGGCCATCGTCGATCTTTCGGCTCACATGGGCCGCGTCGAACTCGCGCCAGAAGCTGGGCCAACCGGTCCCGGAGTTGAACTTGTGCTCGCTCGAGAAGAGCGGGAGTCCGCAGACGACGCAGGCGTAGATCCCGTCCTTCTTGTTGTCGAGCAGGGTGCCGCAGAAGGGAGCCTCCGTGCCCGCCTTCTGGGTCACTCGGTATGCCTCGGCGTCGAGCGTCGAGGCGAGCTTCTCCACCTCCGCCGCTCCAAGTGGAGTGACGTCGTATCCGGTCGCTGAGTATCGGGTCCGCATCATCGCCTCCGAATCGCGATGGTCGCGCATCTCCTCCGCCCGGGAGTCGCGCCCCGCGAGCGACTGACACCCCGTGGCGACCACCGCGAGGAAGATCATCATTGAATACAGCATCGGCTTCATCTCTCGCACCCCCCGCCGGCTCCGGGCGGCGTTCTCGTCGCAACCTTTTATTCTGTCACATCCGACATGGACTGAGTGCAAACACCCCGCGTCTGCGGCGGTTCCTGGGACGGCCGGGACGGCTTGTCCGTCTCCCGTCGATCTCCTATCATCCGTATGGAGTTCGCAATGATGCAGTTAGAGGGTCGGCCCGGGATCGGCCGCGTGACGGAGAGGAGAGACCCTACATGAACATGCAGATCGATTTCGCTCATCTGGACCTCCAGGATGCTCTGGACATGGCGATCCTGATCGAGGAGGAGGCCGAGGAGCGCTACATCGAGTTCGCCGAGCAGATGGAAGCCTTCTTCACCCCGGCGGCGGCGAAGTTCTTCCGTCTCATGGCGGAGAACGAGAAGAAGCACGGCCGCGAGCTTGCGAGCCGGCGCCGCGCCCGGTTCGGAGATGCCCCTGCGAGGGTCGACCGCAGCCAGCTCTGGGAAGTCGAGGCTCCCGCATACGAGAAGGCCCGCGCGTTCATCACTCCTCGCAGGGTCCTCGAGATCGCGCTGGACTCGGAGACGAAGGCCCACGACTACTTCGCCGGCGCCATTCCCTACGTCAAGGATGCGGAGGTCAAGAAGCTGTTCGAAGAGCTGAGGCTGGAGGAGGTCGAGCACCAGGCCATGGTGCGCGAGCAGCTCGCCCAGCAGCCCCCGGACCCGGAGCGTGATCCGGAAGAGGACATGGACGAGCCCCACGAGATGTAGCGAGAATCGTCTCCCGCACCGCGAACGCCGGAGTCCCCGCCAAGCGCCGGACTCCGGCGCGCCTTTTGCGGTTTCGGTCATCCATCGGATCCGCGCCTGTTCCGATTGCCATTTCACCGCTTGGCGCGTCCTCCGCTATTCGGTATACTCACGCGTTCTATTTCAGGACCTCATTGCCAGGTCCTTCCATACAGGTCTCCAGCCACAACCCGATGAGGATGAGCGAAATGCGGAATCGATCCAGTAGGATGCTGTTTGTCGCCGCCGTGCTGTCCCTGGGACTCGCGATCGGCGCAGTCCATGCGGAAGCCGCTGCGGCTTCCGTATGGACCGACATCTCCCCGACCGCCATCGCCCCGATTGGGGAGCGAGTCATCGCTCCCGACGAGTGCCGGGTCCTCGCCGCCGAGGTGGGCGAGCTGGCCACTCTTCTCGCCAAAGCCCCGCTCGAGTCAGAGGCGACCGACGAAAGCCGGCTCGTCATCGATCTGCCGCTTCCGGATGGTGGATTCGGTCGCTTCTCGATCGTCGAGACGGCGATCCTCCACCCGGACCTCGGGGCGAGATACCCAGAGATTCGCACGTATGCCGGCTATGGCATCGACGACCCGACGGCTACCATCGCCCTCGATTTCACACCCGCCGGGTTCCACGCCCAGATCATCGCCGCCGGGGGGACGAGCTACATCGATCCCTTCCAGCGTGGCGACATCACGCACTACCAGAGCTACTACAAGCGGGATCTCCAGCCAACGGAGAGCCTCGGAAAGTGCACCGTGATCGATGAGGACGGCATGGCCTCCGAGATCGCCCGCCTCGTCGCGGAGCATGGCTTCCCCCGCTCGGGCACGCAGTTGCGGACCTACCGCGCCGCCATCGCCACCACGGGCGAGTACACGATCTACCACGGCGGAACGGTCCCGGCCGGGCTCGCGGCAGTGACGACCGCGCTCACGCGGGTCACCGGGGTCTACGAGCGCGATGTCTCGATCCGGATGCAGCTCGTCGCCAACAACGATGACATCATCTACACCAACCCGGCCTCCGATCCCTATTCGAACAACGATGGCGTCGCCATGCTCGGCCAGAACCAGTCAACCCTCGATTCCGTGATCGGAAATGCCAACTATGACATCGGACACGTCTTCTCGACTGGCGGAGGCGGGATCGCCGGGCTGGGCGTCGTCTGCCGCACGAGTTTCAAGGCGCGCGGAGTCACTGGCCTGCCGGCTCCCATCGGCGACGGATTCTACATCGACTATGTCGCGCACGAGATGGGGCACCAGTACGGAGCGAACCACACCTTCAACGGAAACGCCGGAGCATGCAGCGGCGGCAACCGCAACGCCTCGACCGCCTACGAACCGGGGAGCGGGTCGACGATCATGGCCTACGCCGGGATCTGCGGCAGCCAGAACCTCCAGGCCCACAGCGACGACTACTTCCACTGGGTGAGCATCCAGGAGATCGTCAACTACTCGACCAACGGCTCGGGGAACACCTGCCCCGTCACGACGCCGACGGGCGTCGTCGAGCCGATCGTCGAGGCCGGGACCGGCGGCTTCTCCATCCCGATCAACACTCCCTTCTCGCTCACGGCCTCCTCCACGACCACCGGAACGCCGACCTACTGCTGGGAGGAATCGGACCTTGGCCCGGCGGGACATCCGAATACCCCCTCGGGCAACGCCCCGATCTTCCGTTCATTCGATCCGGTCGAGACGCCGACGCGGCTCTTCCCGAAACTCAGCAACCTGCTGAACAACACGCAGACGATTGGCGAGATCCTGCCCAGCTACGCCCGCACCCTGTCGTTCAAGTGCACCGTGCGCGACACGCAGGCCGGCGGCGTGGGCGTCTCGAACGACGGGATCCAGTTCAGCGTCGCAGCGCTTGGCCCCTTCCTCGTCACGTACCCGAACACCTCAGGGCTCACGCTTCCGGGCGGATCGCAGCAGACGGTCACCTGGGATGTCGCGGGGACCGATGGCACGCCGATCAACTGCGCCAGCGTGAACATCCTGCTCTCCACCGACGGCGGGAACACCTGGGGAGTCGATCTCGCGACCGACACGCCGAACGACGGATCGCAGCAGATCACGCTCCCTCCGCAGGAGGTCGCCCAGGCGCGGGTCAAAGTCGAGGCCGTCGGGAACATCTTCTTCGACATCTCGAACTTCAACTTCGCAATCGAGTACTCGGCGGACGTCGTTGAGCTCGCTTCGACGGCTTCCGGGCTTGCCCTGTACGCCAACACGCCGAACCCGTTCAATCCGAGGACGGCGATCCGCTTCCAGATGCCTCGCGCGGGCGTGGCAAGCCTGCGCGTCTACGACGCGGCGGGTCGCGTCGTGCGTACGCTGCTCGACGGGCACGTGGAGGCGGGAGTCCAAGGGACGGTCTGGGACGGGCAGGACGACTCGGGCCGCCCCGTCGGTTCCGGGATGTACCTCTACAAGTTGCACGCCAACGGCGAGGTCCTCTCAGGACGGATGACGTTGTTGAAGTAGCCCGCCTCTCGGGTAGGACAGTCCGCAACGGGGCGCCGGCACGAATCCGGCGCCCCGTTCGCCTGCGCGGACACTCGCGGGCTCGCCGCGCCGGATTCAACGCGCGATGATGACCGTCCGCGTATCCTCTCCGATGCCATCGGCGACGAGCCGCAGGAAGTAGGCGCCAGCGGGGATCGGGCGCTGCCCTCCCGCCGTCTCGAGATCCAGAGTGGACCTCCCTGCGGGTAGCTCGCCTTCGTGGAGCAGAGCCACCCTCCCCCCGCGCGCATCGATGAGATCGAGGATGACCCGGGTTGCGGACGGAAGCTCGATCGCGCAGGCAATCCGACCCATGCTCGGATTGGGGACGACTCCTCGGATCATGGTCCTTGAGGTCTCATCCGCCTCCCTCACGCCCGACGGCGGACAACCGACTCCTTGCGAGCCGATCCAGCTCCCGCATGGATTTCCTCCCGGCAATGCCGGCGAGTCGCGGTCGATCGTGTAGTCCCCGTCGATCGAAGGCGACGACTCGCACGGCAAGGGTCCGCAGAAGAGCGGGTCGAGGAAGACATTGCCTTCCAGGTAGGCGACCTCACCGCCGTCCTCCACGACCCCCGCGGGGTCCGTGATGGAACATTCCAGCGTGACCGCTCCGCCGTCGCCGGCGATGGCCTGATCCCCGATTCCCCCGCAGCAGTTCCCCCACAGGATCGATCGGGCGATCGAGACGAATCCGAAGGCCGAGAGGCCGCCGCCGTCGCCGCTCCAGGCGTAGTTGCCTGCGATCGTGGTCGAGATGACGCGGGTGGAGCTTCCGTTCGCGCAGTACGCCCCCGCGCCATCACGGGACAGGTTGCCGTCGATCGTGCATCCCTCGACAACCGCGGCACCGCCGAGCACCACCCCCCCTCCGGCGGAGGCGGCGCGATTGCCGGCGATCTCACATCGCAGAATGTGCGGCTCGCCGATCCCCCCCGCGTCAATCCCGCCCCCGCCGATGGCAGCGCTGTTGTGGATGACGAGGCAATCCGAGATGACTGGCGAGACGGTCCCCCGGCACGCGATCCCCCCGCCGAATCCCTCCGTGGCGCAGTCGCGGATCACGCAGCGCTCCATCAGGGCGTTTGAGTCGCGGAAGCAGACTCCTCCCCCCGCGCCGTTCGTGCCGCTGTGCCGGCAGGCTTCCACGACGCAGTCGCGGATCGTCGGAGAGGAGCCGTCGCAGAAGAGCCCTCCGCCATAAACGTAGGCGGCCATTCCGTTTCGAATCGTGAACCCCTCCACGAGGGCCGCCCTCGTCTCTCCCGAATGAAGGTGGATCCCCCTCGCGCCCATTTCGCAGTCGATGATCGTCGCTTCGGCCCCGGCGACGGATCGCAGCACAATGTCCTTTCCGAGAAAGTCGAGATTGCGGTTGCCCAAGCCCGAATAGGTCCCGGGAGCGACGAGAACCGTGTCACCCGCCACGGCCGCGTCGATCGCCTGCTGGATGGTCGGGTACGACTGCGGCACCTCATGGACGGCCGCTGCCGCGGCCGTCGCGGTCGCGAGGACAAGAAGCGCTGCCAGACGCGCGCATCGCCGCATAAAACCCCCTATCGGACGAGCTGGATCCTCCCGATGCGTGATCCGCTCCTCGATCCCTGCAGGACCACGAAGTAAGTTCCCGACGCCGCGCGCAAACCGTTGCCGTCGTTTCCGTCCCATGAGATCGAGTGGGCGCCCGGAGAGAAGGCGCCCCCGGGAAGCACGCGCACCCTGCGACCCGCCGGGTCGTGGACGATCGCTGAGATGCGATCCGCGGAGGCGAGGCGGAACCGGATCGAGGTCCCCGCGAGTGCCGGGTTGGGGGCGATCGACTCAAGAAGCAGCCGCGGTTCACTGAGCATGCCGTCGGCCAGACCGGACGGATTGCCGTTCAGCGTCGTGACAATCATCGAGTCCGAGCGCGCGTTGCCCGCGACATCGATCGCGGTGACCTTGACGACATAGCTTCGATCGGGAAGCGAGGAGGTGTCCCAGGCCTCGGCGGGATCGGTCTCCTCGATGATGCCGTCCCCGTCGGTGTTCGTCACGACGTGGAAGAACTCGCGATAATCGTAGTCGCCTTGGGTGTTGCAGACGGAGTCGTCCTTGTAGAGCAGGTCGATCATGAACGCGTCGATCTCGCCGCTCCCGTAGGTGTCGCACACGAAGTCGAAGTACTGCGAGAGCCGGTCATCCACGAGCGGGTGCTCCGGCATTCCCAACGGATAGATCGTGTAGCGCAGCTCCTGCACGGTGCAGACCCAGCTCGAGGCGATTCGATCCCCCACGTGCGCGATGATGTCGACCGCCCCGTGCAGTCCGCTCGGGCTCTGGTAGGTCGAAGTCTCGTTGTTGCAGAAGGCGAGGAGATCGCTTCCGCGCGCCGGCTCGAAGACCGGCGGCTCGGTCTCGCTCTGCTCGGTCAGATCCAGATGCGGATTGTGGACGGAGAGCCAAACCCCGTCCCAGGTGGCGCCGCTGTCCTCGATCCGAGTGAAGTGGCAGTGCGTGAAGCCGTAGATCGGCCACTCGACGAGATCTCCGAGGTACTCCCCCTGCTCGATGATGTCGCCCACGTCGACGGCGATCGTGGGTTGATCGAGATGGGCGTACAGGTAGCCCAGGCTCGTCGAGGCGGTCGTCGAGTCGCCCACGGCCACCCGCCAGTGCCACGAGCCGGAGGTCGTCAGGATCGCCTTCACGACTCCCCGGCGCACGGCGAAGACAGCTTGTCCGGGCTCCCCCATCACATCAAAGCCCGGGTGTGGATACGGCGCTCCGCCGTAATACTGGTATTCGCCGTAGGTGTTGCCGACGGGGTGCTGTTCATCCGGGGCGATCGGCCATGGGATTCCTCGCCCCGCTTGGGCGCCGACAGCCTTCGGAGTCCTCATCGACGGACCGCCGCGGCGATCGATTTCCCGTCCGCTCGAGTCGAGGATCGTGATCCCACCGGTCGTGCGCTCTCCGTCGACGACGCGCGTCCCCACAAGGATGCGTCCCTCCATGACGCGAAGATCGCGGTACTCCGTCGCGCGGTCCGAGGTCGAGACAGTCCTCACCCTGCCCGTGGCGAGGTCGACCGCGCGCAAGGCGCCGCGTTCCAGCAGGAAGGCGACCGATCGATCCTCGTCCAGCGCGATGCGGCGCACGGAGCCGGCGCATGGGATCGTCCGCTCCCGCCCGGTCGCGCCGACGACTCTCACCACGCGCGCCTCGAGATCGACGCCGACGAGCAGACCCCCGGCGCCGAGCGCAAGGAGATCCATGTGGGGACCGCTCCGCTCGCTGAAGTCCCGCAGATCGAGGAGCATCGTCCCGCTCGGAACCCCGCAGGCGAAGAACATCCCATCAGGAGACAGCGTCGGATTCGAGGGGGCAGGAACTCGCCGCTCGTGAAGAAGCCGCCCGTCGAGGCCGTAGATCCGGAGATGCGCCGGGATGCTGTTCACCTCGGGGCGAGCCAGCGCGAGGACGCACGGGCGATCCGAGAGGAAGAAGGAGGTTCCGGGGATCGACTCGAAGCGATGCTCCCTGCCGGAGCTCGAGCGCACGAGGATGTCCCAGAGGATGACCGACTCCTGGGTCGAACGCGGGATCGCGGTGCCGGTGAGAAGCCCCGAAGGCGAGCGGAGCTCGCCCAGGTCCTCCGCGGACCGCATGAGCCCCTGAGCGGTCACCTCCGGCAGCTCGGCCCCCGCGATTGCCGTCGAGGCATGCGCCCAAGACAAAGCCACGATGCAGGCCGCGATCCAGAGCGGACGATGAGACATGGGTGAGTTCCTCCTGCTTCGGTGTGCCGACTCCCTGAAGCGATCCCGGCAAGCCCCGTCGCGTCGCTTTCCAGACGAGGCTGCGCATACAATGATACGCCTCCGGGTTCTCCCCGGAGGCGGTGTTCTGTCCACCCCATCGTCCGGACATATGTAATCCATTGCCACAAAGCGACTTGTGTTGTCGCGCGAAGTTTGGCGGCGGGAGGATCACCGGATCAACGGCTTGTACTTGATGCGGTGGGGCCGATCGGCCTCGGCGCCGAGGCGGCGGTGCCGAGCGACCTCATAGTCGGCGAAGTTCCCCTCGCTCCAGTGAACCGTGCAGTCCTCCTCGAATGCGAGGATATGCGTGGCGATCCGGTCCAGGAACCAGCGATCGTGACTGATCACGACCGCGCACCCGGCGAACTCGATCAGGGCATCTTCCAGAGCGCGCAGGGTGTCGACATCCAGGTCGTTCGTCGGCTCGTCGAGCAGGAGAAGGTTGCCGCCGGATCTCAGGAGCTTCGCCAGGTGGACCCGATTGCGCTCTCCGCCCGAAAGGGTGCCGACCCTCTTCTGCTGATCCGACCCTTTGAAGCCGAACGATCCGACGTAGCTCCGGGAGTTTACCTCCCGCTTGCCCAGAGGGATCTTGTCCTCTCCTCCGGAGATCTCCTGCCAGACGGAGTTCTCCGGGGTGAGCGCATCGCGGCCCTGGTCGACATAGGAGATGACGACCGTCTCGCCGACCTTGATCTCTCCCCCGTCTGGCTTCTCCTGGCCGACGATGAGGCGAAAGAGCGTCGTCTTCCCGGCGCCGTTCGGACCGATCACGCCGACGATGCCGCCCCGCGGCAGGGAGAAACTCATCCCCTCGAAGAGGAGCCGGTCGCCGTATCCCTTCTTGAGATCGAAGGTCTGAACGACGATGTCCCCCAGCCTCGGCCCAGGCGGGATCACGATCTCGGCCGTCTCCTGGCGCTTCTCCACATCCTGGGAAAGCAAATCTTCATAGGCCTGCAGCCGCGCCTTTCCCTTCGCCTGGCGCGCCCGGGGACTCATCCGGACCCACTCCAGCTCGCGGGCCAACGTGCGCTGACGTTTCGATTCGCCCTTCTCCTCGATCCGCAGCCGTTCCTTCTTCTGCTCGAGCCAGGAGGTGTAGTTCCCCTCCCAAGGGATACCGTGACCCCGGTCCAGCTCGAGAATCCAGCCTGCCACGTTGTCCAGGAAGTAGCGATCGTGCGTGACGGCGACGATGGTTCCCGGGAACTCCTGCAGGTGCCGCTCCAGCCAGGCGACCGATTCGGCATCGAGGTGGTTCGTGGGCTCGTCCAGCAGAAGCATGTCGGGCTGCTGCAGCAGGACCCGGCAGAGCGCCACGCGGCGGCGCTCGCCTCCGGAGAGGGTGCGCACATCGGCCTCACCCGGCGGACAGCGCAGCGCGTCCATGGCGATCTCGATCCTGCGGTCGAGGTCCCAACCGTCGGCATGCTCGATCAGCTCCTGGACTCGGCCCTGCTCCTCCAGCAGCTTATCCATCTCATCGGGCTCCATCGGCTCGGCGAATCGCGCGCTGATCTCCTCGTATCTCGCGATGAGATCGCGGATCTCCGAGAGCCCCTCCTCGATGTTCTCCCGCACGCTCTTCGCCGGATCGAGATGGGGCTCTTGAGGGAGATAGCCGACGCGGATTCCGGCGGCCGGAGTCGCTTCGCCGAGGTGTTCGGAGTCCTCGCCCGCCATGATCCGGAGCAGGCTCGATTTGCCCGCCCCGTTCGACCCGAGGACGCCGATCTTGGCGCCGAAGAAGAACGAGAGCCAGATGTCCCTCAGGACGACCTTGTCGGGGGGATGCACCTTTCCGACGCCCTTCATCGTGTAAATGTACTGGGGGGCCACGATTGACTTCCTTTCGTATGGACCGATCGAATGATCGCTAGCCGGAGCGGGGACGCCCGCTCCGCGGGAGCCGACCGGAGGGGATCATAGAGCATCCCTTGCAATTCGACTGCCGGATCCTTATACTAGCTGCGACCTTCCGAAAGGGGGGTCTGCGGTTCTACGTGCACGCAAGAACGCCGGAGGTACGTGTCTATGCAGAAAGTTCTTGTTTTGGCTCTGCTTCTCTTGGCCGCAGCGAATGCCTTCGCGGATGAGTACATCGAGACCTGGCCCGACCCGCTGGGAGGCTGGCGCGATCGCTGGGTCGCCCAGTACACCAACATGCAGAACTACTATGTCTGTGGCGGAAATCCCGACGAGGACTATCGCGGGAACAACCCCTGCGGAATCTGGCCCTGCGACGGGTCCGATCCGATGGTGCTCGACATCATCTTCGATCCGGCATTCGGCGCGAACATCACGCTTCTCGAGATGGGCCTTCAGGCCTTCACCGAGGCGACGCTGACGGTCTACGACATGGACAACAACGTGGTCTTCACGGAAAACTTGACGACGGACTTCAGCAGCCCCTACGGCTGCTACTGCACGTTGCACACCGCTTCGGGTCTGAACGGCGTGAGCCACTTCACGATCGGCGGCGGTGGTCAGGTCGAGGGAAACATGGCGATCGACGACATGCGGGTCATCACGGACGAGCCGACTGCCACGCAGCCGACGACGTGGGGAACCTTGAAGTCGCTCTATCGCTAGATTGTGACTCGAGGAAGTGAGTTGGAGGGGGCGCGCCCGCGCGCGCCCCTTCGCGCATTCGTGCGGCGGGCGCATCGCCCGCCGCGCCTCCCCTTGACCTCGCCCTAGTCCCGGGGTCGGATCCAGAAGAGGGGCTGCCCGAACCGAACCTCCGTGGCATCGTCGACCAGCACGCGCGCCACCTCCCCCGCCTCGGGGAATCCCGGCCCACCGTACCGCACCTGATTGAAGCACTTCATGACCTCGATCAGGCCGAGGACGGTCTCCCTCCCGACGGGGTCGCCGACTTCCACGAACGCCTTGGCCCCGGGGGACGCCCGCCGGTAGAAGATCCCGTCGGTCGACGCCTTGACCACGATCGCGTTCCCGGCCGCGTCCTCCGGCCGGCCCTCCATTCCGCGATCCAGCTCGGCGATCGTCGTGCCGGCTTGCTCGAGTCGCGAGTCGAGATGGAGGAGGAGATCCCCGAAGGCGACCGCCGTCAGCTCGCTGCCGATCGCCGAGCGAACGACCCAACCATGCAGGTCCCGGGGAAGCCGAAGCACGTGCAGTTCTCCCATGATGCGGATCCGAGATATCGCGTCGTATCGATTCAGGAAGGCCCCCGGAGCGGGCATGCCGTACACCATGCCCACGGCGGGCGAAGTCACCAGATGCGTTCCCGGACGCTCCGCGTCCGGCCGGACATGGGCGATCAGCGTCTTCTCGGCCATCCCGGTCCTATCCGTTCTGCTCGGTCAGCGCATTCAAATCGTGCGCCGACCAGATCCTGGGATTCTTCACGCGTCGATAGCCGATGCTCTGGTAGCACGCCTCGACGATCGCCTCGAGGTAATCCCGGAGCTCGTGGGGCGCCACGATCTCATCGGTGTCCATTCGCGATGCGGTCCTGTAGGGATCCATGTCCTCCTCGATTCGACCCTCCACCTCCTTCATCCCCGCCTCGATCTGCGCGCGTTCGGCGGGGTCCTTGGCGAGGATCTGGAAGTTGTCGTCCAGCTTGGTGCGATAGGTCCCGATGGCGAGGGTCCGCCCCTCCATGACCGCGAGGCGGGTGATCGGGGTCGAGATCTGCACGATCGGCTCGTACGGGCGGCCCGCCATCGCGTAGTAGCCTGCTCCGGATGCCTTCCGCAGAAGCACGGTGATCATGGGCACGGTGTTCGTCGAGTTCGCGTACAGGAGATTGGAGCCGTAGCCCAGAAGCCCCTGCTTCTCCGCCTCGAGTCCGATGTCGAAGCCCGAGATGTCCTGCAGCCAGACGATCGGAATCCCGTCCGAGTCGCACGTGCGGGAGAACTCGGAGATCTTGGCGATTCCCTCCCGATACAGGATCCCCCCTGGACGGGAGCGATCGGGCATGTCGGGGTGTGGAGTGAGCTGCTGGTTGTTCGCGATGATCCCCACGTAGAGTCCCGCGATCCGCGCGATCCCCGTGATCATCTCCTCTCCCACGTGCGGCATGACTTCGCCGAAGAAGGAGCTGTCGACCAGACGAGCGATGACCTCACGGATGTCGTAGACCACCCGATGATCAACGGGCAGGATCCGGCCGATCTCCTGCGGAGAGAACCTCGGCGGCGCGGGGCTGAACTGATGCCTGTAATAGCCGGCGCCGCTCGAGGGCAGCTTCGAGACCTCCTGCCGGATCCTCGAGATCATCGCCTCGTCGTCGGGAACCCTCTCGTCGGCGCAGTTGGAGAGATGGACATGGATGTCCGCTCCGCCGATCTCCAGGGATGTGATCTGCTGAGACTTTCCCCCCTTCACGAGCGCGGCGCCGGCAATGACCATATACGCTTGTTCGGTCATGAAGAGCTTGTCCGATATGATCGGCATGTAACCACCGCCCGCGATGCAGTCGCCGAGGACGCCGGCGATCTGCGGCACCCCCCCCGCGGACAGAAGCGCATTCATCTTGAAGATGTAGCCCGCTCCAAGCTTTCCCGGGAACGTCCGCGCCTGCTCCGGCAGGAAGAGCCCCGAGCAATCGACCAGGTAGATCACGGGTAATCTCAGGCGCAGCGCAAGCTCCTGCGCCCGCTCGATCTTCTCCGGCGTCATCGGCCACCAGGATCCCGAGGCGACTGTGTTGTCGTTGGCGATGACGATCGTCCAGCGGCCCTCCACCTGGACGAGGGCGGTGATGACACCCGCCGAGGGGGACGTCCGGGGCGGATCGCCGAAGGTGATGCCGTAGTTGACGAAAGTGTTCAACGGAAAGAGACGCGTCTCGGAATCCTTCAATCGGTCGATCCGCTCCCAGGTGGTGAGCTTGCCCTTCGCGTGCACGCGCTGGACATAGGTGCCGCCCCAACCCTGCCGCACCTGTTCCCTCCGCTGGCAGAGCTGGGCGTTCAGTTCCTTCATCCGCTCGAGGTTCTCTCTCTGCCCCGTCTCGTCCCCGAGCTCTTCCACCGGATTGCCGATCGGGTGGAGGATGACCTTCGCCATTCGCCCTTCCTTTCCTATCGAAGCAGCCGACCCACGAAGCCGGTGTCGTACTCGCCCGAGGCGAAGCGCGGATCCTCGAGAATCCGCATCTGCACAGGTATCGTCGTCTTGACGCCATCGATCGACATCGACTCGAGCGCTCGGATCAAACCGATCCTCGCGTCTTCCCTCGATCGACCCCAGACGATCAGCTTGGCGATCAGCGAATCGTAGTGCGGAGGAATCCGGTAGCCGGAGCGCACGTGGGTGTCGATCCGGACCTTGAACGAGTCGGACGATGGCTCCGCGCGCAGCTCGAAACGCTCGACAAGACCCGGGCTCGGACGGAAGTCCTCGGCGGGATCCTCCGCGTTGATGCGGCACTCGATCGCGTGCCCCTCGATCTTCAGCTCCTTCTGCGCGGTGGCGAGCGGCTCGTTGGCCGCAAGGCGGATCTGCTCGACGACCAGGTCGCGCCCGCTGACCATCTCGGTCACGGGGTGCTCGACCTGCAAGCGGGCGTTCACCTCCATGAAGTAGAGATGGCCCTCCCCGTCGCGGAGGAGCTCCACGGTGCCCGCGTTGCGGTAGCCGACCGCCGCGAGGGCCGTGCAGATCCTCCGGCCCAGATCGTCTCGCGTAGCAGGGTCAATGACGGGCGAGGGAGCCTCCTCCAGGAGCTTCTGGTGCCGTCGTTGGACGGAACATTCCCGCTCTCCGAGATGGACGATGCTGCCGTATGCGTCCCCCATCGCCTGGAACTCGATGTGGCGGCCGTCGACGATGTACTTCTCCATGTAGAGCGCGGGGTTCCCGAAGGCCTTCTCCGCTTCGATCGAGGCCTCGAGGTAGCGCGCTTCCATCTCCTCGGGCCGATCGATCCGCCTCATTCCCTTGCCGCCCCCGCCTGCGGTCGCCTTGAGGATCACGGGGAAGCCGATCCGGCGGGCGAGATCCATTCCCTCCGCCGCGCCGCTCAGGGTTCCTTGCGAGCCGGGGATCACCGGAAGACCCGCGCGCCGCATCGTCTCCCTGGCGGTCGCCTTATCCCCCATCGCCCGGATCGCGGCGGCGGGAGGGCCGATGAAGGTCATCTTCGCCTGCTCGCACATCTCGGCGAAGATCGCGTTCTCGGCGAGGAATCCATAGCCGGGGTGGATCGCGCAGCAGTCGTTCTGCTCCGCAGCCTGGATGAGGCGCTCCATCCGAAGGTAACTCTCGGCGCTCTTGGCGGGCCCCACGCAGACGCGCCGGTCGGCCGCCTCCAGGTGGGGGGAATCGGCGTCCGCCTCGGAATAGGCCGCCACAGCCTCGACTCCGAGCTCATGGCATGCTCGGATGATTCGAAGGGCAATCTCGCCTCGGTTCGCGACCAGGATCCGTTTGAACATCCACTCTCCGGGATTGGGCTTGATGCCGAGCGTCGCCCGCGCCGCCGCGCCGCCGGCCGCGATGGCTGGACCGTTTGCCGTCCGATGGTAGCGGTCCCCGCCTCACCATGCAAACCCGCCGCGGAACGGACGAAACGCCGGCGCCGACACGGCGCGTCGCGTTGCGATTCGGTCCAGACCCGTGCTATCATCTGCCCGCGACCGATCGAGGGCCGCCCGGTCTCAGTGCGGTCACGGGTCCGCCCCGCATCGAAGACTCGCTCTCTCAGGAATCCTTGCCAAGGAGGTGCTCCATGTCGAGACTCCTCGCCGCGGCCGTTCTTCTCTCCCTCTGCCTGTTCCCGTCGGCCCTGCTCGCTCAGGGAGAGTGGTCCGGCACAACGGCCGACCAGATGATCAGCTTCGACGACAACGAGTACGCGCGAGCCGTCCAGGTCATCTGCGATGATGACATCTTGCACGTCGTCTGGGGCGAGGACACCCCGTCGATCCGGGAGATTCACTACGGTCGTTCGACCGACCTGGGCTCCACCTGGAGCTGCGCGACCGAGGACCGAGTGATCAGCTTCCCCGACGGCAACGGGGTCAACCCCGAGGAGTGCGACATTGCGACGGGTTGGCTGGGCGGGCCAATCCTCGTGGTCGTCTGGAGCGAGGATGTCACGGACACTCGGGAGGTCCACTATGGCCGCTCGACGGATCGCGGCCTCACCTGGTCATCGGAGGGCGAGGATCAGGTGCTGAGCGATCCGGCGACCGCATTCGACACAGGCACCCCGTCGATCGTCTGCGACGGTCTGGGGAACCTGCACGTCGTGTGGCAGCAAGTGACGGAAGCCGGAACCGCGGAAGTCTACTACTCGAGATCGACAGACGGCGGCGCGACCTGGTCCGGAGCTTCCGGTGACCGCATGATCAGCTTCCCCGACGGCAACGGCGCGATCTCGCCGCAAATCGTCAACGGAGAGGACGACGCGCTTCTCGTCGTCTGGCGCGAGAACGGAGCCTCCGGCGACCCTTCGATCCACCTGGGCGTCTCCACGGATGGAGGCGTGAGCTGGACGAGCGAGACGGCCGATCGGGAGATCTCGCAGCCGGCCCAAATCATCACCGATCTGGCCGCAGCGAGCGCTCCATGGGTGGACTGGCACGGGATCCATGTCGTCTACCGTGCGAGCTTCGACCTGCAGAGCCCGTTCCACTATGAGATCTATGCGACCAGTTCGAACGACAATGGTGCGAGCTGGAGCGGCGAAACGGAGATCGTGCCCGTCTCACACGACGAGGGCGCGGGGCGAAGCGCGTCCAATCCCGACGTCTGGGTCGGCAACTCGCAAGGCCCGATCGCGGTCTGGAACGAGGTCGAGGATCTCTCCGGCTCGGAAGAGCAGCACATCTCCTTCGGAGGCGGGCCCTGGAGCGGCGCGACCCAGGATGTGATCATCTCGTATCCCGATGGGGAGAACGGCTATCGTCCCTCGATCACGGGGGTGCAGTATGTCGTGCACATCCCCGACCCGAGGCTCGAAGGCCCCTTCGACACCTTCGTGGCCTGGACGGAGTTCGCCGGCGGCACGACCGACAACTACGAGGTCCACATATCGGCCGCGAGCTTGATCGTCAACGCGGCCGAAGATCCCCCGATCGGGGCGATCGACGATCTGCGGGCGCATCCGAACCCGGGCGCTGGACTGATCCGAATCGCGTGGCTCGGCCCATCCGGTTGCGGCGATGGAAGGGCCGCGATCTTCGATGCGTCGGGTCGATATGTTCGGGCGCTCTCGGGTTGTGAGTCCTCCTCCGGGATCGCCGAGTGGACTTGGGACTGCGTGGACGCGCTCGGGCGAAAGGTCGCGCCGGGCGTCTACTTCGCGCGCGTCCGCAACGAGATGGGAGTCCGGACGACCCGGATCGTCGTGCGATGAGGTGAACCGGCCTCTCGAGGGGAGCAGGCGCTTCGGAGGCCGGCCTCAGCGTGAGCGGACGATCATCCGAGATTCTCGGCCGCCACCGACATCCAGATCGAGGAAAAAGACTGCGCTCGGCGCGTTGGCGGGCGGGTTCCAGCGCACGAGGTGGATCCCGGCATCCAATCGGCCATCCAGGAGCATGGCCACGACTCTGCCCGAGGCGTCGCAGATTCGCATCCGCACCGCCGCCTCGCCTCCCAGCCGCAGTCGAAACAGGAAATCCCCGGCGCCGGGATTCGGAATCGGCCCCTGGAGCTCCACCACCCGCTCCTCCCCGCCGATCTCGGTCGGCGAGCCGATCGCCGCGGGATTCAGCAGATGGTCTGGACGGAGGTTGACGAGCGTCGCCATCGCCTTCAGGGACTGCTCGGGCGTGAACTCGTCCCGGCAAGTCGGACGCGAGTAGGACATCATGTTCGTCGTTGAGGGATCGAACGGATTCCCGTGGCAGGAATCGAGGAAATCTCCGGTGTAGCCGCAGTCGTAGTCGACGCAGTACTCGTTCCCGCCAAGTCCGCAGCGATTGAGCCTCGGGTCTGCCGGAGTGTCGCAGATCCGGTCTCCGGCAATCGCGCAGTTCGAACCGTCGACGCACTCCAGCCCGTAGGCCGTTTCATGCGTATGCAACAAGTCGAAGTAGTGCCCCAGCTCGTGGGTGAAGGTCGAGGGGTTCCAGGAGGACGGCGCGCAGTCGTTGTCGATCACCACGCCTTGCCACGGACTCCAGGTGAAGGAGGAGATACCGCAGATAGGGCCGTTCTCGTTCGCGAGATTCCCTGTGAAGTAGATGTTCATTGCGCCTTCCACAGAGTTCGTGGAACGCAACCGGTCGATCTCCTCGGTCGTGTCGATCTCGTAGTAGAAGGCGTCGCTGTCGATATAGTCGACCGGTCCCACGGGCACGAGCGTGATCCCCGACGGCTCGAGATCCTCATTCGCTTTCTGGATCGCCGCATCGAGCCTTACATCGCTCAGTCCTCCCAAGCCATCGTCGGTGCGCACGATATGAAGCGCCGTTCGGACGTGGAGGAGATCGGGACGCGCGTCGAACGCGATTCTGTAATCGCCGCGTTCCTCTCGTTCGAGGTGCCGCTCGGCGCCGTCGACGGAGAGCTCAGTGCCGCACGAAAAGGTCCCGGATGAAGACCCTGGACCCCATTGCGAAGCGCTCGCCGGTAGAGCAAGCATCATCAGGATGGTTCCGCAGAGCGTCGCGGGCGCCCGCCAGGCGTGTCCGGAGACGGGCGATCGCTCCAGGAAGCCGCAGATCATCGCACGATGGTCATCGCGCACTGGTAGACGATCCCTTCGATCTGGACGCGACAGAAGTAGATTCCGCTGCCCACCCAGCGCCCCGCCTCGTCGCGGCCATCCCATTCGACATACGGAGCCATGGAAACCACGCCCGGCGCCGGAAGCCGTCGCACGCGCCGGCCCGCGCCGTCGTGGATCGTGATCTCCTCGATTCGCGCCGTGCAGGCGTCCGGGACCGATGAGATCCGGATCAAGCTCGAAGCGCCCGCCATGAGGGGATTCGGATCGGCGCTCACGCGAATCCCGAGACTGGCCGCGGCGCGCGTCCCTGTCGGATCCGGATCGATCGCCGCGTCGTCGGCCGAGGAGACATCGCATCCGACTGGGCAGGCGCCAATCAGCCCGCACGCGCCGGTCTGCTCCGGCGCGCATGGGGACGAAGCGGCGATCGACCAAGGAAGATCAGGGATCGCCTCCCCGCAAAAGAGGGGGTCGGCGCAGAGGTTTCCGTCCGCCGCTTCCTGCCCCGCGAGCGGACCGACCCAATCGCCTCCCTCGTTCCCCCAGATGTCGCAGCAGCTCGCCGTGATGGCTCCCCCGAGGGGACCCTCCACTGCCGAGCCTCCCAGGCCCATCGCGACGAGACTGCGCTCCAATGAGACGAGGAAATACGCGTCATCCGTATGGATCGCCGATCCCGGCGAACCGCGGTTCGCGGCCAGCGTGCACTGGTCGAGCCCGGCGCTCGAGGACTGGCAGTAGACTGCGCCGCCCGGACTTCCCGGCGATGGACCGGCCTCATTGCACGCGAGGAGACACTCCCGGAGATCGAGGGTCGAGTCGTAGGCGTGGATCGCGCCGCCGCCGATCTGCGCGAGGTTCGAGTCGACGCGACACGCCTCCAGCCGCGCGGCTCCCGAGGTCACGATGATCCCGCCGCCCTGGTACGCGGCCTGGTTTCCCAGCAGAAGGCAGCGGCGAAGGTCGGCCGAGCCGGAGATGACCGCCATCGCTCCGCCGAAGTCCGCCGTGTTGGAGGCGAGGGTGCAGGCCTCTGCATCGATCACGCCGGCTCCGATGCCGAGCGCGCCGCCGTTGCCGCCCCTGTTGTCCCGGAGCACGCAGCGGCGGAGGTAGAGCATGCCCCCGTCATGGACCTGAAACGCGCCGCCCGTCCCGAGGGCGTTATTGCCTTCGGCCAGGCAGTCCTCCACCACGGCGCTCGCCTCGGCTCCAACCGCGATCGCGCCGCCCGTGTGGGCCGTGTTTGCGGAGAAGAGGATCCGACGAAACGTCGGCCGCGATCCGCCTTCCACAAGAAGGCCGCCGCCGTTGTTGTTTGCCTCGTTTCCCGAGATGACGCAATCCTCGATCCGCGGCGCAGCCCCATCCAGAAAGCGGAGACCTCCGCCGGAGCACCAGGGTCAAGTCCCCTCGACCTTGCCATTGGTGAAAGTGAAACCCCGGATGAGAGTCGTGCTGTCGATTGCGGCGAAGTAGAGGCCGAGGACGGTCTCGGTCCGTCGTCCGTCGAGTATCGTCGCGGCAGCCCCCTCTTCGCTCAGCAGAGCGATTCCCGATCGATTGGGCCAGAGGAAGTTGCCGCTGTAGACGCCGGGCGACACGAGAACTGTGTCTCCCGTCTCGGCGGCATACAGGGTGGCCTGAAGCTGCGGCCATTCCTCGGGCACCCGCAGCACCCCGGCAGTCGAGACCCGGACGACGCAGAAGATCGTGGCGCCTGCGAGAAGGAGTTTAGCAAGGGCTCTAACTCCAAGATATTCCATAACTTGCAATGATCTTGGCACACCGCGCCCCCTCGTCCGTCCGGGAGTGAATGAAGCCAACGGCAGAGACGATTGTACCACGGGGGGCGGGCCGCTCGCGCCCCGGGCCTGGGACGCCACGCAGAGAACGGTTCCCCGGGGCTATGCCTGACGATCACGCATGAAGCAGGTCAGTCGCGCGCTGCATGTGCGTTCCCCCGCTTCGTTGGTGATATCGATGAGGTAGCTTGCGAGCGTGCGGCCGATCGAGATCGGCGTGGCGACCGCCATCACGATCCCTTCCTGGGCGGACTTCAGATGAGTCGCCGAGACCTCGATGCCGACGGCCTCCCGTCCCGGACCCGCGGCGATGTTCGCGGCGATGGACCCGACTTGTTCGGCGAGCACGACGGATGCGCCGCCGTGGAGAAGACCCATCGGCTGCGTGTTGCCGGCCACAGGCATCGTGGCGACGACTCGATCCGCGCTCGCCTCAGTGATCTGGATGCCCATCTTCTCGGCGAGAGCGCCCCCGCCCATCGCTCGGACACGCGCCAGCAAGGTTGGATCGGACACGTCGAGTACCTCGAATCTGCGGAGGGGACATTCCATCCGCCGCTCGACTATAGCAGCGTCTCCGACGCGACGAAACCCTTCCCGCGGCGGGAGGCGCTCACGCCGCCGGCTTTGAGCCGGCGGCCCGGACGGGATCTCGTCCCAGGTTCCCATCCCCAAGGTCGACCGGACACTTCAGGTACTCGTGAATGAAGGGCATCGCAACAGCGCCCTCGCCGACGGCGGATCCGACTCGCTTCGCGGAACCCGAGCGAACGTCCCCGGCCGCGAAGACGCCGGGCATGCTCGTCTCGTATCGGGCCGGGCGGCGCTCCAGCGACCAGTCGCCGCGATCGAGCTTCACGTCGGGCCCGGTGAGGATGAAGCCCTTTGCGTCGCGCTGTAGCGTCTCGGCGACCCACTCGGTGCGCGGTTGAGCGCCGATCAGCACAAAAAGCGCCCGCGTGTCGTAGGACTCCTTCTCCCCTGTCTTGACGTCAACGATCGTCAGCCGCTCGAGCTGGCCCTCTCCGTCCCCTCCAGCCGCTTCGACCCCGAGACGGATCGTGACGTTGGGTCGCGCGCGGAGTTCTCGGACAAGGTAGTCCGACATGTGTTTCTCGAGAGAATCGCCGCGAACGAGAAGCGTGACCTTGCGCGCAAATCGCGATAGATGGACGACCCCTTGCCCCGCGGAGTTCCCGCCGCCGGCGACGAAGACGTCCTTTCCCTGCACGAATCGCACGTCGCTCGGAACGATGTAGAAGACGCCAACTCCGGTGAATCGCTCGAGACTCGGGATGCCAAGGCGCCGGTAGGACGCGCCGGTCGCGATGAGGACGCTCTTGGCGACGACCTCCGAGCCATCCGAAAGCGTCACGATCCGATCCGCGCCCCGCGCGCTCAACTGCGACGACTCCCGCGCGAACAGGTACTTCGTTCCGAAGAGCCAGGCTTGGTGATAGGCGCGCTGCGCCAGATCCGCGCCGCTGATCCCGCGGGGGAACCCCAGATAGTTGCGGATGAGCGAACTCGTTCCCGCTTGGCCTCCCACGGCTTCGCGCTCGATGACGATCGTGGCCAGCCCCTCGGAGGAGGCGTACACCGCCGAGGCGAGCCCCGCCGGACCGCCTCCGATGATGGCGACGTCGCAGCTGAGCTCCTCGACGTTAGTCGCGCCGAGCGCATCCAGGATCGCGGCATTCGAGGGTTCGACGAGTGCGTGGCCGTCGAGGAGGACGACGGCCGGCAGCTTGGCCGGATCGAGGCGCGAGCTCTCCAAGGTCCGCATCCCTTCCGGCGAATCGGCACGGTAGAAGCCGTGGGGGATTCCATTCCTCTCGAGGAGGTCGCGGATCTCGCGCACGCGGGGGGAGGGATCCTCCCCGACCACGCGAACCAGCTCCATCCTCGGACCGTGTATCCGTGTCCAGTCCGCGAGGAACTCCCCGATCGCCGGATAGAGGTGGACTTCCGGCGGAGACCAGGGCTTGTGGAGGTAGTTCTCCAGCTTGCCCATGGCGCAGCCCTCCAGGATGGTGGAGGATGCGGTCCGATCGCCCCAGTCGACGAGCAGCGCCCTCTGCGCCGTCGGGAAGATCTTGTGAGCGTGGACCAGAAACTCGAGCCCGGGCATCTCGGGCATCCACTGATCCGCGATGATGAGCGCCGCCTGCTCCTTCTCCTGCTTCAAGCGCTCGAGCTCCTCCAACGCGGCGTGGGCCGAGAGCATGGAGATCACTCGATAGTCCCCGCCGTAGCGCCGGGCGAGCGCGTCCAGGAGGGATGTGAGCGCGACTGGCTCGTCGTCGACGAGCATGATGATCGGGCGAGCGATCATGGGTACCTCCTGTCGAGATGAGGCGCCGATCTGGGCGGCGCCAGCCGCGCACACAGGAGGCGGCCCGCTCCCGGATGCGATGGATGGTCGCGCGAAGAACGTGGGAGAGTACCAGAGACCGATCCTACAGCGGAACTACTTGTGGAATTCTTTGCATTACAACGAGTTGCCGACAAGTCTGAGCGAGCGGCAGGCGGAACGCGTCGATCACCGATCCGCGAGCGTCGCGGTCCAGTTCAGCACGACGTGGATCTCCCGAGGCATGACGTAGTCCACACCCTCGGTCAGCAGGAGCAGGGATCCCCCATCGGGCGAGACGTCGAAGTTCGGCTTTGCCGCGAAGTGCTCTCGGAAACGTCCCGCTGCAAAGAGCTGCGGCCTGCCGACGCGGGGATTCCCATTCTCCAGATCGATCTCGACAGACCAGATCTCGACCCCCACCGACTGATTCACGCCTCGGGCGGTCCGATTCCAGAAGAAGAGCCTGCGACCGTCGCGGCTCCAGAGCGGATTCCAGCCGCCTTTCGTCGTGATCTGCGTCCTTCCCCTGCCGTCGGGGAATCGCTCCAGATAGATCTCCTCGACGCCCGATCGGTCCGACGTGTAAGCGATCCAGCCGCCATCGGGAGATATCATCCCCTGTCGGTCGTTGGAGGCCGAGACGGCGAACGGACGGGGAACGAGATCTCCGGCGAGGTCGAGCAGATAGATGTCGGTCGCGTTCCCGGCCCTCGCCTCGGTGTAGGAGAGGTATCGTCCGTCAGGAGACACTGAGCTAGGACACTGGTGGTAGTCGCTCCAGGTGAGCCGTTGCGCTTCGCCCGTGCCATCGGCGGCCATCCAGTAGAGGTTGGGCGCGCCGCCGGCGACGTCGGAAGCGAAGATGATCCGTCTCGCGTCCGGCGTCCAGATCGGCAGGTGCTCGTTTCCCCGGCGTGTGAGCCGGCTCAAGGTTCCCCGCTCCACCGAGTAGACCCAGTTCTCGATCGTCTTCTCGCCGAGCACCGAGAAGGCCACGAAGCTGCCATCCGGCGAGAGACTTGGTAGGGTGTAGGCCCGCGCCGGAGCGCCCAGCGGCGTCAGCTTGCCCTGCGAGTCGACCCATACAGGCGTTCGATCGGTCCACTCTCCGCCTTCCCCGCGGTTCGCGCCTTCGAGTGCATAGACAAGCGTTCCGTTCCGGGCGAGCGCATACTGGGGCACGACCAGCGCCCAAAGGTCCTCGGAAGCGACGAACGGATCCCCGACCGGGGACTTCTTCCGCGGTTCGAACGGCAGACCGATCAGCGAGCGGCCCCGCGTCGCGACGACGAATCCGGAGGGATGGTAGACGGGGGCCATGTCGCCTTCCGCAAGGATCTTGAGCCGTCCTTCCTCCAGATCGATCCGTGCGATGTTCATGGGCTCGTAGCTGAATCCCGTCCCCACGACGGCCAGAATCGACTCGCCTCCTGGAAGGAACGACGGCCAGGAGATGCGCTCCCTCTGCGCGTCCGGAGTGCGCAAAGCGATCGCCCGCGGCACACCCCCCGTCGCGGCGACGCGGAAGAGCCCCGAGCCCGAGTCGCCCGCCGCGAAGACGATCTCGCCGTCCTCGGACCAGGAGCCGCCGCGCGGACCTTCGGCCTCGCAGATCGGGATCGCCGCTCCTCCGTCAAGCGGAAGCCTCTTCAGAAGCCCATGGGCGAAGAAGCCGATCGAGGCGCCATCGGGTGCGAAGAACGGTTGACATCCCCCTTCGGTCCCAGCCAGCGACCTCGGGTTCGGCTTGTCCAGTTCGCGGAGGTAGAGCGCGGAGCCCGTTTCGTCGGCTGTCACGAAGACCAGCTTGCGCCCGTCAGGGGAGATAGCGAGGGCGCCGGCGTCCTGCACGGCCAGCGGCGTCGACTCGGGCAGTGTGAGGGTCAGGTGATAGACCTGCTTTTCATCGGGATCCGAGCGCCGCAGAATCGATCGCCCCGCAAACCCGAGCAGGGCCAGGAACACGATCCCGATCGCGGCCAGGGGAAGACGGCCCCATCGCGGGCGCGGTTTCAGCGCCGGTTCGCGGTCCGGATGCTCTTGCGACTCGAGGACCTCATCGAGCTCGATCTGCGCATCGGCGAGATCGTGCAGACGGCGGGCGCGATCCTTGCGGAGACATCTCTGCAGCAGATGGCGGACTCGTTCCGGCACCTCGGAGGGTAGCTGACTCCAGTCCGGCTCATCCTTGAGAATGGCCGCGATCACATCGGTCGGCGTCGGATCGTCGAACGCCCGGCGACCCGCCAGAAGGTCGTACATGACGCAGCCGAAGGACCAGACATCCGTGCGACGATCGACCTCCTCGCCGCGGGCCTGTTCCGGACTCATGTAGTTGACGGTTCCCTGGATCGTGCCCGGGAGCGTGAGCGGGGCGGTGATTGTGGTCCCGGGCGGACCGGTGCGGTCGGATTCCCGTGCCACGAAGCTCTTCGCCAGGCCGAAGTCGAGCACCTTGACCCTACCCTCCGGCTCGATCATGAGGTTCTCGGGCTTGACGTCCCGGTGGAGGATTCCATGCTCGTGGGCTGCGGCGAGCGCGGCTGCGATCTCCCGGAGCAGACGCAACGCCTCGGGCAGCGGAACGGTCCCCTTCTTCAGACGCCTGCCGAGCGTCTCGCCTCGCACGAACTCGAGGATGCAAAAGACATGTCCGTCCGCTTCTTCGAGTCCGTGGATGGCTGCGATCCCCGGGTGCTGAAGGGTCGCGAGGATCCTCGCCTCGCGGCGGAATCGAGCGACGCGCTCAGGATCGCCCGCGACCTCCTCCGGAAGGAACTTCAGCGCGACGTCGCGCCCCAGGCGAGTGTCTCGGGCCCGATAGACGATCCCCATCCCGCCGGCGCCGATCTCCGCGGTGATCTCGTAGTGGGCCAGTGTCCTGCCGATCATTTTCAGCCCTCGAACCTTGGATCGAGCACCCGCACATCAGGCCGACACGGGCGATCCTAGGCGCCCTCGACTCAGGACACAAGCCGCGGTTCAAAGCGACGTCCGGACCTCCGGGCACGCGGCGTCGATGGATCGGCCGGCTCGGACGCTCACTGAGCGCACGCGCGCGGCGAACGGCGATTATGCGAAGTACGCCTTGGTGACGTACTGCTGGAGCATCCGCTGGGCATTGAAGAACGAACCGTTCAGCGAGATAGAGTGGCGCATGATGTCGATGTAGCGGTCGCGGTCGCGATAGAACATCGGAACGATGATGTGGTGCAGGCGTTCATAGAGCGAATCGGCGTCCGCGGCGGCGCGGTCCATGTCGGGCTGCGATGCGTCGACCGGCTCGCCGATCGACCAACCTGTCCGCCCTTCAATGCAGCCTTCGATCCACCAACCATCGAGGACGCTCAAGCTGGGCACGCCATTGACCGCGGATTTCATACCGCTCGTCCCCGAGGCTTCCATCGGTGGATGCGGCGTATTGAGCCAGAGATCGACACCTGCCGTGATCAGTCTGCCAAGCGCCATGTCGTAGTCAGGGAGGTAAACGATCGGGATTTCGTCTCCCAGGGCCGAGCGGGCCGCGAAGACGCGCTGGATGATCTCCTTGCCGGGCCGATCCTGTGGATGGGCCTTTCCGGCATACACGACCTGCATCCGGCCGACCTTCTTCGCGATGGAGCGGAGCTGCTCCACGTCACGGAACAAGAGGTCGGCGCGCTTGTAGGCGGCTGCCCGACGCGCGAAGCCGATGGTGAAGACATCCAACGCCAGCCGGACGCCTGTGAGAATCTCGACGCGGTCGAGCAAGTCCTGCTTCGCCTGCTGGTGCGCGTCCCAGATCTCGTGCGTCGGAATCGCCAGGGCGTAACGCAGGCTGAATGGATCCTCCCTCCATCCGGGGATATGGTGATCGAAAAGCCCCTGGAAGGGGGGCGCGGCCCAGGTCGGAGCATGGACCCCATTCGTGATGGCGTCGATCTGGTAGCCGGCGAACATCAGCCGCGAGACTTCCCCATGGCGCTTGGCGACCCCATTGATGTAATGGCTGAGGGTGAGGGCAAGGTAGGTCATGTTCAGCCGGAGATCGCCGCCTGGAGGGCTCGAATGCTCCCCCGTGCCCTCGGCGCCGAGCAGGCGCTCCGCCAGATCGATGCAGAGCGTGTCCTGCATGTCGACGAAAATCTCGGGCATACTGAGCTTCTGCCGGACCATCTCCATGGGGAACTGGTCCTGGCCGGCGGCGACGGGAGTGTGCGTCGTGAAGATGCACTTGTCACGCACAGCCTCGACGTCCGCGGCGGTGCACTTCTGGCGACCGGATCGCTGGACCTCCTCTCGGAGCAGCTCGATGGTCAGAAAAGCGGCGTGCCCCTCGTTCAGGTGGAAGCGGTCGATCGCGGCGTAGCCCAGCGCGCGCAGCATCCTCACGCCGCCGATGCCCAGGATCACCTCCTGGAAGAGGCGGTAGGTAGAGTCCCCGCCGTAGAGCGAATCCGTGAGGGTTCGGTCCCACTCCCCGTTCTCGGGCAGATCGACATCGAGCAGGTAGACGGGCACGTAGAAGTCGGTGGTTCCCGTGACCCGGTACTTCCACGCGCGAATCCAGACTTTCCGGCCCTCGAGGATCACGAAGACGCGCGCCGGCATCTCCTCGGCGTGGTCCAGGATGTTCCACGTGGCCGGCTCTTCCGACTGCCAGCCGGAAGCATCGAGCCGCTGCCGGAAGTATCCTTTGCGATGAGCCAGGCTGACGGCCAACATCGGGACTCGAAGGTCGGCCGCCGCGCGGATCGTGTCCCCGGCCAGCATCCCCAACCCGCCGCTGTAGGTCGGGATATCCGGCTGGAGGGCGATCTCCATCGAGAAGTAGGCTACCAGCGGCATCTGCTGGTGGATCGACCGTGGCGGCCTCTGCAACTCCTGCTCTGCCATTTGAACCGCAGTCTAGCTCAAGTTCCTCCCGGATGCAGCCCCATGCGCTTGATGGCCGAGGACCGGATGGACGCGGTTTCCACATATCGTGTTGGACCCGCCGTGAGAGGCTCTTGCGGATATCACGCGCGGACCCCGGGGATCTTCTCCTCGGGGTCCGCGGAATCTTCGCGCTGAGAGAGCCAGATTGCCGGAATCAACGCAGAAGGATCAACTTGTTCGAACGGCCTCGCGAGTCCAGCACGAGATAGATGCCAGCGGGCAACCGTCGTCCCGCATCGTCCGTTGCGTCCCACACGATGCCGTCGGACGGGACGCTGGCGAGCCGGCGCACCGTCCGGCCCTGGAGATCGAGAATCGCGATGGGGCCACGCCCAGCCCCGGGACCCAGCGCCGGCAGCAGCCTCGTCTCCGAGACCACCGGGTTCGGAACGATCCGGGGAATCGCCCGCGTCCACTGGTTGGCGTCGAGCTCCGCGACATCGGCAGGCGATGAGAACTCGATCGAGAGCGAAGCGGTGCCACCGGCGATCACGCGGTAGTCATTGAACGCCTGTCCAAAGCCGCCCAGCGTGAGATTCACTTCATAGACGCCCGCTGGGAGCGAGAAGGGCTCATCGATCACCTCTGAGGCGCCGTCGGAGATCTCGCGATAGAGCAGGAACGGCCCGTCGTTCTCTCGAAGCAGAACTGTGGATCTTCCATCACCCTCCACATCGACATTCGCCATGAATCGGATCTCCATCGGCTCGTCGATCGCGAAGTCCGAGAAGACGCGCGCGGCGCCAAACCCCTCGGCGAAGCTCGCCTCGCCATCGATCGACGCCGAGGCCTCGAACGATAGGTCGAGGATGTAGTTGTCGGGCTGGATGAACGAGTGGTGCGTCGCTGTCGCGGAGGCGTAGTGCCCGCCCTCGCCGACTTGACAGGTGATGGTCTCGTTGAACTCGCCCGACTCGCCCGAGCTCTTCTGGTCGGAGCAGAACTGATCTTCCCCAGCGACCAGGTCCAGGGTGGTGAAGGTCAGGACATCGCGAAGCTGGTAGGGAAACGTGATATCGGCCTGGACAGATGTCGCGGCGAGGATCGTCAGGAGCACCAGGATACCGAACGATCTTGCGAGGGCCGGGAATGCGGCGGACCCGGGGTAGTCGTCATGGATGCGCATCAGACACCTCCGTCCTGCAGGGGACGCCGAATCTCAGGATCGAGGCGGCCGCTTCTCCAATTCGAAACCATCCATTCTAGCAGATCGGATGGGGCGCGCGATCGGTCGCTCGATCGTCGCCGCCTGAAGCGAATGGAGTGATCCGACCCGGCCGAGAAAGTTCGGGGCCTGCGGCGATTTCTTGCTGTGGTAGAATGTCCAGTTCCGGAATCATCCGGCAACCTGCCCGCGGCCGCGCTGCACGCAGGGCGACCGCGCGCCTGGAGGGGTTGGCCCATGTCTGCCGCGAAAAACGATGCCAGGTCGGGGAAAGCCCGAGAGCCGGATAGGTCGGATTCGGGCCTCGAAAGCACGCGCGTGCTACTCGATCGGATCCGGTCGGGCGATGAGCATGCCCGCGACGAGCTGGTCAGCCGCTTCCTCCCAGGGCTGCGCCGGTGGGCGCGTGGCCGTCTTCCTCATCATGCCCGCGGAATCATGGAAACCGACGATATCGTCCAGATCGCCATGCTGCGCGCCCTCGATCGGGCCGCGGATTTCCAGGCGGGGCGCGAGGGAGCCTTCCTCTCGTATCTGCATCAGATCCTCATCAACCTGATCCGCGACGAGATCCGACGCGCGAACCGCCACCCGGAGGAGCCCCTGGATGCCGACCTCGCGGCGACCCGTCAGGAGATGCTCGAACGCACGATCGGCCGGGGCGCGCTCGACGCCTACGATCGCGCGCTCGAGGCGCTCTCCGACGACCAGCGGCAGGCGGTGATCCTGCGCATCGAGTTCGGCTTCACCCATCCCGAGATCGCGCGCGCCCTGGGACGGTCGACCGCCAACGCGGTGCGGATGCAGATCGCGCGCGCGCTCGTCCGGCTCACGGAAGAGATGCATGCCTACCGGCCGGCGTAGATCGAGGACCGGCCGGCCTGATCCCCTGCTCGCCGCCGCGCGCGACCTGACCGATGGTCGCGAGCCGGACTGGAAGGGCCTCGCCGCCGCGAATCCCGAGCTCGCCGGTCGTCTCGAGTTGATGCGGATCGTCCAGTCGGTCGCCTCCGCCTGCGCCGCGCCCCCCGGTTCCGGTAGTGCCGCTCGAGCGGCAACTTC
>JAXDAY010000023.1:0-193346 GCA_034679345.1 Candidatus Eiseniibacteriota bacterium | reverse complement strand
CAGGGATCGGCTGCGAGCAGGCGATAGGCCTCGGCAAACCAGCTCCTCGCTTCCTCTCCCTTCCCGAGGGCCAGGAGGCACTCGCCCATCTCCTCGGCCACGTAGCCGTCCTCCTCGCCTGCCGCCTTCCATTCCGCCACGAGCTCGCGCTGCATCGCGAGGGCCTCTTCCGTCCGGCCAAGGGAGCGGAGCGCCCGGGCCACGCTCCACTTCGCGATCCGCGTCTCCCGCGATGCGCCCTGCGCCTCGCGCCACTCATGCGCCTTGCGGAAGATCTCGAGCGCCTCGGAGAAGTCGCCGCGATCATGGTACGCCCAGCCGAGGTTGTTGTAGAGCGCGCCCAGCCATCCCTTTGCCTTCGGGTCGCCCGAGGCTTCGGCCATTTCCATCGCCCTCCGGTTCCAGGCGATGGCCGAATCGGGCGGCTCGACGATGGCGATCATGTGCGCCGCGTCGACCGCGAGGGGATCGAGGGCGGATGCGCGCGCCAGATCGAGCGCCGCAAGGAAGAGCGGCTTCGCCTCCGCCGGCCGGCCCGATGAGTTGAAGGCGCGGCCGCGCTCCAGGAGATAGCGGACACGCGCCTTCGGCATCTCCTCGGTGAGGATTGACGATGCCTCCTCCAGCGTCGCGTGCGCCTCCTCGAACTTCCTCTGAAGGCCCTGGGCGCGGGCGATCTGGGTCAGGAGTTCGGCGAGATACGCGGCATCCCCGGACGTCCGCGCCTGGGGAAGGATCTCGCGGAAGCGCGCCTCCGTCGAATCAGGATGCTGGAAATCCCAGAGCTTCGAGAAGTCGGGCAGCTCGGACGCGTCCGCGGCGTGGGTCATGGCGAAGATCCCTCCGAGAATGAGGACCAGCAATCCGTGCGGCCCGCACAGGATCCGAATGCGCATCGCCGGTCCTCCTACTCTGAACCCTCCACCACCGGCGGCGGCCCCAGGAGGTCGTCCACGCTCATGTTGCGGACGCTTCCCAGGTTCAACGCTGCGAGCTTCGGCTCGATCCGGACGCGGTCCCCGACGAGCACGATCCGTACGCGGTCGGGATCGATGTACTTCTCTGCGGCAGCCTGGATTCGCGCTGCGTCGAGCGCCAGGATCCGGTCGACCGCCGTGTTGTAGGTCTCGAGCGGTAGATCGTAGGCCACGAGGGTGGAGACCATCCCCGCGATCTGCTCGATCGACTGGAACTCCCTGGGGAAGCCCAGGGCGAGGTAGCGCTTCGCGCGTTCGAGCTCATCGAGCGGGACCGGCTCCCGGATCTCGGCGAGCTCGTTGAGGATCTCGACGAGCGCGCTGTCGGTGGCCGATGTCTCGACGGCTGCCCCGGCCGTGAAGGGCCCGGGAAGCTCGCGGTATTCGAAGCGTGAGCGCGCTCCGTAGGTCCAGCCGTGCTCCTCGCGGAGGCTCCGGTTGAGGCGCGAGGTGAAGGAGCCGCCCAGGATCGTGTTCAGTAGCTCGAGGGCGTCGTAGTCGGGCGTCGTCCTCGCGGCGCCGATCCGGCCGATCGCGATCACGGTCTGCTCGGCGCCTGGCTTGTCGATCAATGTGATCGAGCGCTCCGCGACCTGCTGGGATTCAGCGACGGCGGAGCGGGCCGCCTTCTGCGCCTTCCAGCCCCCGAAGGCCGACTCGAGGAGAGGGCGAATTGAATCAGGAGTGAGATCGCCGACTGCGACCACGAAGGCGTCGCTGGATCGATAGCGCTGGTCGTGGAAGCTTCGCAGGTCGGAGACGCTGATCGAGCGAAGCGACGCCTCTGTCCCGATCGAGGGGACCCCGTAGGGATGGCCCTCGCCGAAGAGCTCGCGGTTCATCGCGATCCGCGCGAGATCCTCTGGGTCGTCCCGCCACTGGAGCATCGTCGTCAAGCGCTCCGCCCGCCGTCGCTCGAGCTCCTCCTCCGGGAACGCGGGTCGCAGCGCGACATCGGCGAAGAGCGCCATGGCCGCTTCGAGCTTCGCGACCGGCGTCCACAGCGAGACGCGGCTCGTATGAGATCCCGCGGCCGCGCTGATCGTCGCCCCGAGGAAGTCGATCTCGTCGGCGAGCTCGAGCGCGCTCCGCCCGCCGGCGCCGTCGGTGAGCATCTCGGCTGCGAGGGTGGCCAGGCCCTCCTTCCCCCGCGGATCGTCGACTTGTCCTGATCTCACCAGAAGGACCACCTGGGCGATCGGCACCTCGTGCTTCTCCAGGAGGTAGACCTCGAGGCCGCTGGAGAGGCCGAAGCGCTGGATGGGGGCATGCCGGAACGACGGCGGCGGGCCGAGCTGGGGCGGCGCGCTGCGGTCCGGCGCTTGCCCTACCGCGACGGAGGCGGCCAGGAACGGAAGGAGGAGCAGAGGCGCAACACGAGGCAGCGGTCTCATTCTACTTCTCCTCCTCGGCCGCGGGCGCGGCGAGCTCTCTCTGACCTTCGGGGACGATGCTCATGATGAAACGGGCATCGTCTCGGAGGTAGGCCGCCGCGGCCGTTCGGACATCGTCCGGGCCGATGGCGAGATAACGGGAGAGATCCTCCTGGAAGTAGTCTGGATTGCCGGTCGCGGCGTAGTAGCCGTTCATGAGCGCCGCCTTGCCCCCGAAGCCTCCGACGCTCTCCAGCGCCGCCAAGTACCAGGCCTGGTACTGATTCACCGCGCGCTCGAGCTCCCGGCGCGAGGGCGGCTCCCGCCGGAGCCTATCGATCTCTTCCTGGATCGCCGCCTCGATCTCGGCGAGCGTGTGGCCCGCTCGGGCGGTGGCGATGACGTGGAAGCTCGAGCCGTACATCTGGGCGTACTGAAAGGCCGAGATGTCCTGGGCGATCTGCATCTCGTAGACAAGGCGCTTGTGGAGGCGCGAGTTCCGACCCCCGGCGAGCACGCTGCCCACGAGGTCCATCTCCGCGTCCCCGGGCGCGAACTTGCGAGGCGTGTGCCAGTTCATGTAGATCCGCGGGAGTTGCACCTCGTCCTCCATCACGAGGCGCTTCTCCTTCTCGAGGAAGGGAACGGGAGGCGAGAGGGGCGCGACCCGGGGGCCTGCCGGGACGTCCGAGAACCAGCGCTCCACGGAGGCCCGCACCGCGACCGGATCGATGTCGCCCGCGATGCAGAGACTCGCGTTGTTGGGGCCGTAGTAGGATTCGAAGAACTCGACCACGTCCTCGTAGGCGGCGGCCGAGAGATCCTCCATCGATCCGATCGTATCCCAGCTGTAAGGGTGTCCTGGCGGGAACAGCTGCTCGGCCATGACGATCCAGGCCATTCCGTAGGGGCGGTTCTCGTTCGATTGGCGCCGCTCGTTCTTGACCACGTCTCGCTGCCCGTCAACCCGTGCGGGGGACATCGATTCGACGAGATACCCCATCCGGTCCGACTCGAGGAAGAGCGCGAGATCCAGCGCATTGCTCGGTACGTTGATCCAGTAGTTTGTATCGTCCGAGCCGGTGGAACCGTTGTTCTCCCCACCCGCGGCCTCCAGCCACTCGTCGTATTTCCCCTCGGGCACGTGGGCCGAGCCCTCGTACATCAGGTGCTCGAAGAGGTGGGCGAGGCCGGTCCGCCCGGGCTTCTCCCGCCCGGAGCCGACATGGTAGCTGAGATTCACGGCGATCATCGGCACCGAGTGGTCCTCGTGGAGGATCACGGTGAGGCCGTTCTCGAGCCGGAACATCTCGTACGGAATCGAGAATTCGGCCCGCGCCGACCCGACCGCGAAGAGCGCCAGAAGCGACAGAACTACGAAGCGTGTCATTCTGCGTCAACCTCCGAAGAGCGCGCCCAGCAGCGGTCTCGCCCAGGCGTTCACCAAGAAGTCCATGCGACCATATAGCAGGCTCACGCGGCTCATCACCGTGTAGCCGAACGACGCGCCGAAACCGATCATCAGAATCCAGATCCCCGCCTTGGACACGCCCCCCAGGGCGCCCTCATGCCGCGCCGAGAAGTAGAAGTAGGCCAGACCGCAGAAGACGCCCGCGAAGATCAAGATATTCGTCACCCAGTCCCACCACGTGACGGCTCCCCCGGGGAGGAACATCGCCATGGTCGGGTAGATCTGCTGGATGACGAAGGTCTGGAGCACCAGCGGGATGGCGGCGCCTGAGCCGATGCCCAGGATGTAGGAAATCGGGATGCGGGAGATCCAGGCGATCTTCGGCACGAATCGGGTGAACATGAGGATTCCGAGGATCGCCGGGATGATGACGAGCGGATCGAGGAGAGACGTGCTCCGCCCGCCGAAGAAGCGCTGGAGCGGCTCGATCAGCTTCGGGACGAGCGAGGTGTTGTAGAGGATCACGATCCAGTAGCCGGCCGACACGCCGACGACGAGGTGCTCGGCGAACTTGTAGAAAGGATTGTCCTTGTAGAGGAACGAGAAGATCGCGAATGTGACGAGCGCGGCGGCCGTGAATACGATGTGCTGTTCCATCGGTCAGCTCCTCTTCCGCAGCCGGCCGTAGACGAAGATCCCGTTTCCCACCAGGATCAGCCCCACGATCACCATGTGCGTCACCGATTGGACGAACATCCCGCGCGTGGCCGAGCCGGGCGTGTCGATCAGCTGCTCGTACTCCGCGGCGCCGCGAAGGCCGCCGATCAGGCCGAAGAGCTGACCCGACTGAAGGTAGTTGTAGTAGTTGGGGGCCATCACCGCGGTCGCGGCGGCCGCCAGCGGGAACTTGTAGCGTCCCTGGCCGTAGGTGATCCAGTAATCGATTCCGCTCGTCGAGTTGACCGTGAGCACGAGGGCGACGTTCTGGTAGTTCTTCACCCCCTTCATCATCGGAAGCTCGTCGACGGGGGTGTTGTAGTAGTCGTTCGGGAACGGATTGCGGAAGTCCTCTCCCATCGCCATGATGACGATCCCCGGATAGGGCTTGTAGCCGAGGTAGACATAGTCGACGCCGTAGACCTTGCCGAACTCCTCGGCGACCTGCTTGAGCTCGCTCTCGATCAGGGAGACTCCGTTCGAGGTGAGTCCCGTCGCGAGGATCCGCAGATTCTTGCGGTAGCAGTGTCGCAGGACCGCGATCGTCATCGGGGACATCTCCGCCGACATCGATGGATCATACTCGCAGGCGAGCATGACGATCTCGCCGGGTTTGAGCGAATCGATCCGATCGTAGACGACCTCAACCTCCGGGGTCACGCGCACGGTCTTGGGAGGCTCCATGAAGAGCGGGATGAGCACCGAGAGGAAGATCAGGAAGTAGATCAACCGGCGCTCGAAGAGCATCGCTTTGATATCCGCCATGATTCTCTCCTCCTAGCGCAGGTGCGGGGCTTCGATCCCCAGGACGACCTTGAGCGCGGTGGCGCTTCCGCCGAGCCCGAGCCCGATGGCAATGGCCCGTTTCGCGGCCATGTTCGGCACGTTCAGCAGCCAGTCGGAGGCGTGGGCGATGCCCGGGATGAGGCGCTCCCCTAGAGGCACACGCCCCATCATGACGATGACTGCGGAGACCAGCAGGATCGTGGCGATCACCGTCCTGGCCCGGAATGCGCGGAAGGCGGCCGAGGCGATGTAGAAGGCGAGGAGGGCGAACATCGTCGAGGTGATGGGGCTCAGGATCCCGACATACCCCCAGCGGTAGAAGAGCGAATCCGTCCCGCTGCCCGTGATGAACCCCGTGAGGCACATGAACAGCAGACCGGCGAGGAGAACGTAACTGAACCGGAATCCCTCCTCCCGCCGCTTGATCTTCTGCCGCTGGTGGTTCACGAGGCTCGCGACGCCGAGCGCGATCGAGAAGATCCCGATGATGATGAGCCAATCGAGGGCCGTCTCGTAGAACTGCTCCGAATAGCGGTGGGGGATGAAATACTGGATCGCCAGGAAGAGGCCCGTGACGAGAGTGATGATCCTGGGAAGCTCGCGTTGCATGGTTCGTGCCTCCTCCTATTGAACCTTGAAGAAGTCGACGAACCAGCGCTGGTCCGCGAGCGCCATGATCGCCCCGATCACCATGACGATCGCGCCGATCGCCTTGCCGTAATCCTGCGCCTTGAGAGTTCCGAGAAGCGGCGGCTCCTGCGAGAGGTAGGCGCTGGACGCGTAGAGCTCCTCGCCGATCAGCGTGTAGTCGCACGCCGCCACGAAGAAGGGGATCTGGACCATCTCGTCGGTGCCCGCGATCTGGATCGATCCGGCGAGAGAGCCGGTCTCCGCGAGGACCAGGCTCTCGGCGTAGAACTTCCCGATGTAGAAGTTGGTCGCGGGGAGTTCGCGGAGCATGATCCCGTTCACCGCCGCCGTGTAGCTGAACTGATCCTGAGTGACGAAGTAGACGTCGTTCTCGCGATAGAGCTCAGGCCGGCCGGCGTCCATGAAGGAGGACTTGACGATCTCCTGGCAGATCGTCATCACGATCGGATCGTAGCAGGGGACGATCACCTGCGTCTGGTACTCGGCCGTCTTCTTCGCGACGCGCCCGAGCAATGTGAAGGCGGCCAAGGTCGAGACTTCGCTGGAGACGCCCAGGCCCGGAACGAAGAGGATCGGACGGCCCATCTCGGTGGCGCGTCCGATCGCTTCGTCGACCGCGGAGAGGCCTGGGATCGGGCGGATGTAGAACTTCTTCCCCTTCCGCGCGGCGCGGATGAGCCCGATGACCGTCATGCAGAAGCCGAAGGTGAGCAGGAGGGTCGATGCCTTCTTGCGATCGAACCACTGCCCCTTCGAGGAGACCGGGCCGATCACCGCGCTCGCCTCGCCGCTGCGCCCCTGGAGGTCGGTCGTGCGAAGCCGGTAGAAGTAGGCGTTTCCGTCCTTCACGCTGTTATCGGTGAAGGATGTTTCGCCGATCGAGGCCTGTCCGATCGCCTCGAATGGACCCGAAGCCGAGACGGCGCGCTCGATCGCGTAGGAGGCGACGGGACTCGGGGTCAGCGCCTCCTGCGGGCTCGCCGTCCAGCTCAGATCGATCGATTCGCCGCGATCGTTCGGCGTGTCCTGCGCTACGAGAGCCGAAGGGGGGCTGAGATTCGGAGGGGGTTGTCCCATCTCCACGGGCGCCTGCGCATCGGAGAGCGCCGGCCCGCAGACTGCCAAAACGATCAAGAGAAAGAACGCGCGCAAGCGCGCGCGGCCGGCCGAGCGGTCGTAGCCCATGGGTCCGCCTCCCGTCTAGTGCAGCGAAACGCGGACCACCCCCGGACCAGGCCCGCGAACTGGAACTCGAACAACCTGAGTCTAGTGATCTCGAAGTGGGAGGGCAACGCGACGCCTCGCGAGCGCCGAGGGCAAAGAAATGCCCGCACCACCTTTGGCCGCAAAAGGTAGCGCGGGCAAGGGTGAGGACTTGCCCCACCTTCTTGTCTTCGGGCTCACGCGGGTCGCGCTTCCCGAAACCGGTGCGTCCGCATTGCCGACGCGTGAGAGTAGGATCGCTTTTCCCGAGTGATATGTCAAGAAAAAACTCATGATCTATTTTGCACTAAGTTATGACACCGCGTCGAGCAGTCAGGACGGTTCCGAGACTCGAAGCCCCGGCTGGCGGCCGCCGCCGGCTCTGGTAGGATCCTCCGGGTCCCCGGATCCGGTCCAACCCAAAGGAGTCACGAGCGATGAATCGATCCGATCAACTTGGCCCAGCCGCGCCCATCCTTGCGTCACCGGAGCTTTCCCCGCCTTCCGGCGAAAATCTGCGTCGCGCGTACTCGGACCGAGCCCTCGCCCAGATCCCCCGGCTCCTTTCGCTCCAAGATCGAAACGAGTTCTCGAGGAGCTACGGCTCGTTCCATCGCGAGTACTGGCTCTGCCGGAGCGTCGACTTCCCCTCCTCGATCGCGCAGTTCGGGGTGCACGCGCTGGCGCTCGCCTATACCCAGCCGTTTCCGGACAATCCATTCCACCGGAATCCCAAGGTGCTCCTCTGGACTCTCGCCGCGATGGAGGATTGGATTCGAATCCAGAAGCGCGACGGGTCGTTCGACGAGTTCTATCCGAACGAGCGCGGATGGGCCGGTCCGACCGGCTTCCTGGTCTACGCGATGTGCGACTCCTATCGGCTGCTGAGCGGCCATATCCCGAAGGACCTGGACGACCGGTTCAAGAGCTGCGTCGCCAAGGCGGGCGCCTTTCTGGCGAAGTATGACGAGCCGGGGGTGCTGGCGAACCACCATGCGATGGCCGTCCTCCCGATCTACGAGGCCTACACGTTGCTGGGCGATCCAAAGCTCCTGAAGGGCTTCCACGTCCGGCTGGACGATTTCCTGAGCTACTGCACCGAGGAGGGATGGTGCCTCGAGTACGACGGCGCCGACCTGGGGTATCTCTCCGCGACCGTTTCGTTCCTTGGGAAGCTCCGGAAGCTCTACACCGACGAGCGGATCGAGAAGGTCTGCGAGCGGGCGATTGAGTTCTGTTCCTACTTCGTGCTGCCGGGCGGACACTACGGCGGAGCGATGGGCAGCCGGCAGACGCTGCATTTCTATCCTCATGGCTTCGAGCTGTTCGCGCCGGAGAATCCCACCGCGGCGGCCGTGGCCGAGGCGATGCTCCAGTCGCTCTGGGCGGGAAAGCTCGTGCCGCCGGAGATCCAGGAGGATCGATACTTCCTCTACCGGATCCCCGAGCTGCTCCTCTCCTGGGTCGACTGGAAGCCGCGGCCGGGGCCGCTGCCCGCGCTGCCGCACGCGCGTGAAGCGTTCCGGCGGCGCTGGCCGGGGGCGCGTATGGAGGTGCGGAAAGCGCCCGAGGCCTATATCGCGATGAACTTCGCGAAGGGGGGAACGATCCAGATCTGCCGGGCAGGGGACGGTCGCACGCTTGTGAGCGATTGCGGGGTGATCGCGCGCACGAGTGACGGGAAGGTGGTCACGTCCCAGTGGATCGACTCGAGCTATGAGGTCCGCGATAGCGAGTCCGAGGCGAGCGTCGAGGGGCCGATGCACTTCATGGTGATGAAGCTCTTCACTCCTTGGACGATGATCGGCTTCCGCCTCTTCATGCTGCTTGCCGGCTGGCAAACCGGGATGGCCTACTGGATCAAGGGATCGATCCGAAAGCTCCTCATGACGAGGAGCGGGGCCGCGCCCTCGAGGTTCAAGCGAACGATCCGCTTCGTCCCCGGAGCGGTCACGATCATCGATCGAATCGAGCGCGGCGGCGGGCCGGCATTCGAGAAGGTGAAGGTCGGCGACGACTTCAGCGTCCGCTATGTCCCGCAGTCGCGCTATTTCCAGCGCTTCGAGCTGGGCGTCTTCGGCTCGTACCTCTCGCCGCAGGATCTCGAGAAGCTGAACCGCGACGGGAGAATCGAGATCACTCGGGAGATCAATCTCCAGAAGGGTTTCGTGGGCTTCCAGACCGAGGAGTCCGCTTGAATCGCGTGGAGGAGTCGGTCGAGCGGCCGAAGAGCACGCGCAGGGACCGAGTCCGCATGGCGGTCCTCGGGATCCTGACGATCCTCGTCTTCGTCATTCTCTTTCGGAGCGTACCGCTCGACCAGGTGGCGGAGATCGTCGGAGGCGCCCGGCCCGCGCCGCTGATTCTCGCGCTCCTTCTCACGGCGACATTCCCGATCCTGTCGGCTTGGAGGATGCAGGCGGTTCTCGACTCCATCGGATGCCGGGCCGGGAGGGGCGAGTCGTTCTCCATCGTCATGGCCTGCTTCACGCTTTCGACGCTCACCCCCTCCAAGGCGGGAGATATGGCGAGGGCCTACTTCCTGCGGGGACGCGCGCCGGTGAGCCGCGTGCTCGGGAGCGTGCTGGCCGAGCGGCTCCTCGATGTCCTCACGCTCCTCGGCCTCTGCCTCGCCGGCGCGCTCGCGCATGGCTGGAGGCCTCTCGCGCTCGCCTCCGGAGCGCTGTTGGCCGCAGGGTTGCTCGGCACGGCCGCCCTGCTCACGATCCGCCTGCCGGTGCCGGCGAAGCTGCGACCGAAGGTGGAGCGGCTCCTCGAGTCGCTGCGCGTGCTACTCCGGCGACCGGGGCTTCTGCTCTGGGTTTTGCTGCTGACGCTGGCGAACTGGCTCGCGAGCGTCGTCCAGACTTGGTTTCTCTTCTCGAGTCTCGGCGCAGGCGTTCCATTCGTGCGAGTGCTCGCGGCGCTTCCAGCGGCGATCTTCGTCGGATTGCTGCCCGTCACCATCGCCGGGATGGGGACGCGCGACGCCGCGCTGATCCGGCTCCTCGAGGGATATGCAGCGGCCCCGGTCTCCCTCGGGGTGGGGCTCCTCTACTCGCTCTTGGGATACTGGCTTCCCGGAATCGCGGGGATTCCGTTTCTGCGTTCGCAGCTCAAGCGGGGAAGCTGAATCGAGCCTTGGATCTCGTCTCTGCCCGATCGACTTCGAGACCGATCAGGAGGCGCCACCCAGGAAGAGCGCGATCTCCGAGGTCGGGAAGTGAGGAAGACGCACGGTGCGCGATTCGTCGAACCCGTAATCTGTGCCCTCGAGACGCAGGATCGGCCGGATCGCGCCCGCGGCATCTGCGTCCGATTCGGGGAGGGATACGAGAATCGCCGTAGCGCCCCCGCCCTCCTCATCCGGAAAGATCCGCACCAGAAACCGGTCGTCTTCGGTCACGAGCGTCAGGACCCGCGTCTGGGCGGGTCGGGTGGAGGCGTCTGCTGCCGCGACGAGGAACTCATCGGCATCCTCTGCCGGGGCCGGATCATCTCCTCGTGCCGGCGGACCGACGCGAAGCGGACGCAAGGGGAGCAGCACCTTGCCGGAACTCTTCTCCGATCGCCTCCACGCCCGTTCGGTCTCGATGAGGATCTCCAGGGTCTCCCGGCAGTGGGCGCAACGCCAAATATGTTCGAGCGAGGGGGCAAGACTCAATGGAACTCGAGGTTCTGCGTCAGACTCCATCGAGAAGCCGAGCTCGATCAGAGCCATGGCAACCCTCTCAATGGTCTGCTCGTCAGGATGGTTCATGGGTCCACTTTCCTTCTCACGGCCCCTCTCTCATGAATGCACTAGTGACGGCTGAGGGGTCGGTCGGAGAAAAACCTGGGCCGAGGCGCGCCGGGCGCCAGCCCCTGGGGGTGAGGCAGCGGACCTCGCGGGCGAGCCTCTGGGCCTCCTCGGCGAAGACTGCCTCCGGTGTGGGGCCTTTCAGGCTCCGGATGAGGTCCTTCGTCTTGTCGGAGTAATAGGCGTTCAGAACGATCGGCATCGAAAGATCGCCGGCGTCCATCTCGTATACGACACTGCCGCTGAGCGCGTCCAGGATCACGAACACCGAGACATGGAGATCCCCAGAGTGGAGCTGATCGATTTTTTCGCAGGCCGATCGGCTGGCATTGGTGAATCGGTCGACCGGGAAGCTCCAGACAGCGGAGACCCCTGCCGAGAGAGAAACGGAATCGGCCAGCACAACGACATCCGAGATGTCATTGAACTCCTCGGGAATGCGCATTTGGCTCGGATCGACGAACGCCGCGAGGGCGCACCCGAGGTTGTTCTCCGTTCCGGAAATGGCGAGAATCTGGCGCCCCGAATCTACCCGCTGGATCGGCTGATAGGTTTCCAGGTGTCCGTGGTTCCGCAGGATTCCGAGCGTCTGGCCGGTCACCGGATCGAGGCGCACAAGAATCGTCAGAGAATGCTGGTGCGATCGCGCGAACGCGGTGAGCTCCACTCTACCAGCGCGAGGGGGGGTGATCGCGATCATCCACCAGGACACGTCGCGCGGTTGTCCGAACGATGAGGGGGTGAGCTGGTCGCTCTGGCGGCGCCAAACGAGACTTCCCTGCGCGTCGACGGCGCTCAGGAGGTCTCTCCCATCGGGCTGACTTCCATGGATTGCGAGGAGCTCTCGCTTGCCGTCACCGTTCAAGTCCGCAAGCGGCTGAGTCTTCTGCGGCTGAAACTCCGAGGTCCAGCCAAACATCGGTCGGTACGGCAGATCGACCCGGCGGGTGGTGATGCCGTGCGTGTTGCGGAGCGCGATTTCATCCCCCTCCCAATCGGCCCTCACAGGTGGAGCCGAGCGGAGAACGGACCAGAGGATGATAGCCGACGCGATAGCTGCGGCAGCAGATCCCAGCATGCCAGCCCGAAGCCGACTCTGCGTCAGCCGATGGTGCCATCTGCTCGCAATCGCTTTGATCGTGCGCCTCGATCGACGAACCGGACGGCGTCCTGAGGCCCAAAACTCGGAAGCATCGGAGACGGGCACGATCTCCAGAGGACACTCATTCCGCTGCTGGCGTTCGGCGTCGAGGAGGCGGTTCGCCTCGTCGGCCTGCTGCGCCGGGACGATCAATCGTCGGAGCCCTCCCTCGGAGCATGCCCGGATCTTGTCGGCGAGCGTCGATGCATCCACGGGCAGGACCCTCGTGCCGGCGAGATCCCCGGTGGCCGCCGTCCCAGGCGCGATGGAGCGATGGTAGGCGCCAAGCGAGTGGGATGCGCGGGCCGTCGCCACGGCGAGCAGGAATCCCAAGGATCCGGAACGGCCGGTGATGCGCGCTTCGGCCGGCGAGCAACGCAAGAGGACTGAACAGCGATGGGTCGCGGGCGCGCCCCAAGCGCTCAGACGGTTCACGATCAGGAGGGCTTCCGCGAACGCGGCCCGCGTGGCGAGAGCGACATCCCCATCGATGACCAGCGGGTCATCCATCCCCTCACCGGCCGCGAGCTCCACGCGCACATCCAGCCGCGCCAGGAGTCCGAGCCGGGTCCCCGCGTAAAGCGGGTGCGTGCGGCGTGGATCGACCAGCCGCGCAACGACCGGGATGAAGATCCGCGCGCTCCCGTTGCCGGCGCCGTTGGGCGGCCGGGCCGCGAGTGTCGCGTCCGGTCCATTCCCAAATGCTGAGCGAAGCAGGGTCGTCGCCCGATCCACCTTCTCGCTCCACGCGGAAGCCCCGTCCATGCCCGCAGGCGCAGGCCGGCTCCGGATCCTCTCGCCGATGTCCAGGAGCCGTCGCAGCTGATCGGTCGGAAGCGATCGGATCACCGGATCGCGCACCGAGGCCAGAAGGCCGACCGCGGCGGAGAATCCATAGCCCGACCAGATCGCGTCATCGGCATCCAGGATCGCCTCGAGGAATTTCTGACGGAGCAGCATGGCAATCGCGGGCGCCTGCCGGAGGGCCAGCAGGCGCTCGAGCTCCTCGTAGGCCTCGTGAAGATCGCGCACACTCTGGAATTGCATGGCCGGGCCTAAATCAGCTCCCGCCAGTGCGCCCGCATCTTCGTTCGCAGCCGGCGGATCAAGTAGTCGATCTGATGGACTTGGGCGGGGTTGTTGCGGCCGCCCTCGGGTGTTGCCATTGCCGTGGCGACCAGTCCTTCGAGCGAGAGCTCCGCCCACTCGGGCCTGCCGAGGCCGACGGGCGCGAGGATTCGATCGATGGCGATGGCGATGACGCGCGGGTCGGGCCCCGGATCGGCCGTGCCGGCCACACCTCTCCGCGTCCGGAGTCGCTCATGCTTCTCCGCATCCGCGGTCAGGGATTCCTCGGCCCACTGCGAGAGGCGCAGAGTCAGCCGAGCGAGCTTCACGGCGAAGGGAACCCCGTCACCGCAGATCAGGCTCTCGGCCTCGATCGGAGCGGCGCCGGTTCCGCTAGCCTCTCCCGCGATCGCACTCAGGCGGAGCAGATGGTTCGCTCGGACCAAGTCCATCAGAAAGCAGTACCCCCCCGAGTCGCCTGTCGGATGGAGCTGGGGGATGAGGGCGCGCAGTACAGCCCTGGGGCAATAGGGCGGCGGGACTCGGCCCAGGAGCGTGACCAGGCGTGGCGTATCGAAGGGGGGGAGGCGGAGGTCCGACCGCGGGGAGACGAGCCGTTGCCCGCAGGCGTCCTGACGCAGGCTGATTCCGGGCGTATCGGCGATCGCTGCCTTGACCGACCGGAGGATTCTCGCCTCCTCGGGGTGCTCCTGCTTCCATAGCAGGATCGCCCCTTGCCTGCAGCGGAGGCGAAGGAACAGCTTGGCGGCTGCGACAAGGGCATCGTCCGAGGCGTCCTCGATCGGCGAGCGTTCGGAGGCCGGGCGACCCACAGGGCTCAGGAATCGCCGGATGCCTTCGATGAGACGATCCGGTTGACCCTCCTCGATCAGCATGGGGATCTCGGAATCGGCCACATCGACTGCCACCTCGGCGATCGGCCCGTCGAATCCGAAGCGCCGGCGGCGAAGATAGGCGGTAAGGTAGGCGCGCATGTAGGAGGACAGCCTCGTGGCGAGCGCTTCCGTGCTGGCACGGTCAGCGCGCTGGAGGTAGCTCCGCAGACTCACCGCCATCTGCTTGTCTAGACCGCTCCCATCCCCCCAACCTGACACCGGAATCGCCCCCATTCCTCCCGAGTTCGCCGCTCCGGCAAGCCGACTGGCAGTGAAGATCCTAAACGATCCCGGACCGACAAGACAACCCGCCGGGAGGCGAGGACGGCCCTCAACGCCGACGAGCAGACTCCGGCCGGCCGCACCCAAGGCCTCAAGTTCAACTTCCTCTTTGAGTGCAGCCGAGCGGGAGTCGCGCCTAAGCTTGGGCCATGCGGTCCGGTCAGAGCGTGCTCGAATCCCGGGAGGGCAGAATGCCCAGGGCATCCATCGGCAGAACATCGCGTTGGTCCATGGCGCTCAGTATCTGTGTCTTGTGGATCGGGGCGGGAATCGCGTTGACGAGTTGCGGAGATGATGATGAATCCACCAGGCCTGATCCCGACACCACCCCCCCGGCCGCGGTCACGGACCTCGCAATCGCGGCCGTGGCAGCGACATCGGTCACCCTGCGCTGGTCCGCGCCTGGGGAGGACGGTGCTAAAGGAACGGCATCGGCCTACGACATCCGCTGGTCGACCACTGCCATCAACGCGTCGAACTGGAGCGCGGCGACTCAAGCCGCGAGTCCACCGTCTCCCAAGGCCGCGGGTTCGATCGAGACGCATCGGGTCGAAGGGCTTGCCCCCGGCACCAGCTATCACTTCGCGCTGAAGAGCGTGGACGACAGAGGAAACTGGTCCTTGCTCTCCAACGTCGCCAGCGACACGACGGCGGCGTCCGGCCCATCCCAGGACGACTTCATCCTCGTCCAGCCTGGCGCCTTCGCGATGGGCAGTCCGGCGGACGAACCTGGACGCGACAGCGACGAGATCCAGCACCAGGTCGCCTTGACCGAAGCGTTTTATGTCTCGAAGCACGAGGTGACTCAATCGGAGTGGGAGTCGGTGATGGGCTGGAACGAGTCGTACTTCCAGGGGGCGAATCGTCCAGCGGAGCGGTTTTCCTGGTACGACGCGGTCCAGTACTGCAATCAGCGCTCGGCTCGGGATGGATACACGCCCGTTTACACGGTCACGAGCCCCGTTTACAGCGGCAACCACATCACGAGCGCGACGGTGACCTGGAACCAGTCGGCCAACGGTTACCGCCTCTTGACCGAGGCGGAGTGGGAGTATGCCTGCCGGGCGACGAGCCAGACGGCTTTCTGCAATGGCGGCATCGCGGACCTCGGGTGTGGAAACGAACCGAACCTCGCGGCGGTCGGCTGGTACTGCGGCAACTCCGGGGGCGAGACGCACGATGTCGGGGGCAAGGCGGCGAGTCTATGGGGGCTCGAAGACATGCACGGCAATGTGTGGGAGTGGTGCTGGGACTGGTATGCCGCGTATGCCGGCGATGCGACGGACCCGGTGGGTCCCACTTCCGGGTCCAACCGCGTGGCACGGGGCGGCGGCTGCGGAAGCCTCGCGCCGCTCTGCCGTTCCGCGAATCGCAGCGGCAGCGCGCCGGGCCTCTCCGGCGCCAGCGACCTTGGTCTGCGTCTCTCGAGGACCGCTGGCAGGACGGCGACCCCGGTCCCCGCGGATGAAGCGGGTCGGGCGAACTAGCGGGAGCTGCGCTTATGGAGGCGCGAGGTGGCTAGATGCGCGGGGAGTGCCGGTCTCTATGGTCCTTTCGAGCCGGCAGCTCGCGGCGATCCCGCGATTGCGCCCCCAGCCGCTCGCATCGATGGGGAGCTTTTCCGGGGATCGACCCGGGGCACCTGAAGCAGTATGGCAGGGCGACTCCCGCGATCTTCGCGTGATTCTCCCCGACCGAATCCATCGCGGCAGCCTCTGCAGCGGTGGAGGCCCTAACCGATCGGGGATGGGTTTGCCACGGGGGCGGCTGATCGTCGGCAGAATTCCTCCAAGTCGGCGGCCAGGAGCGACTAGTTGAGCACTGGATGGCTCGGCTTGAGGCTCGAAGGCGCCAGACGTGGCCATTGATCGCCTTGGCGGCTCCTCTCTCGATGTTCGCAGGAGAAGCCGCTCTCGCGGCGGATGTCCGCGGCCCTCGCAGCGTATCCCGATGATTGAGTGACGGCGCCAGGGGCCCGTCCGGTGGAAGGAGGAGATGAGGATCCTGCTGATCAGCGACACCCATGGAAGGCTGTCGCAACTTGGAGACGTCGCCGCGGCCGCCGGGTGCGATGCGATCGTCCACGCGGGAGATTTCGGCTTCTACGACGACGAGAGCGTCGATCGCCTCACCGATCGGGAGATCGCGCTCCGCATCGTCCACTCGGAGCTATCAAGCGAACAGAAGAAAGACTGCCGAGCCCTCACGCACGAGGCGCGAAGGGCGTTCGTCCGAGAGCGTCTGCCACTGAGCGAACTTCCGCGCTACCTCAGCGGGGAGCTGCGGTTCGAGCGACCGGTCTACGCCGTATGGGGCAATCACGAGGATGTGGAGGTCATCCGGAGGTTCCGGTCGGATGTGTACCGAGTCGAGAACCTGACCCTTCTGCATGAAGAGGCCACTTACCACCTGGGGGATCTGCATCTCTTCGGCCTTGGTGGGAACTTCCTGGTCGGAGCGAAGCTCTTCCAGCAGCCGATCGCCGGAGGTGGGGGTAAGGTGTGGAGCGTGCTCGGGCAATACGCGCGCCTCCTGGAGGCCGTGCGAAGAAGCGCCGTACCCGGCGAGCAGCGGCTTCTCGTCAGCCACGTGAGTCCGGGGAAGGAACCGTTCATCACCCTACTGGGCGCCTGGTCCGGCAGCGACTGGATCGTGAGCGGGCACATGGATCCCCCGTTCGCGCTCGTCTGGAATGAATTCGGCATCCGCGGCCTGGGAGAGGCGGAGAGTCGGCTTCGCGATCGGATCGCTGAGATCGAGCACGCCTTTGCGGATCTCGATCCTGCGACCATGGAACGAAATCGCACCGCGATGGAGACCTTCTCGTCGCTTCCCCGAATGACGGTCACCATGGGCAGAGGGGAGAATGTGCCCGCATGGTACCCGAAGATGTGGAGCGTGAATCTTCCGGATGCGCATACGGGGTATGCCGTGCTCGACATGGCCGATCCCTCCCGGGCTGTGCTAACCAGCCACAGGACCGAGCGGTGAGTGCGGTTCGTTGGATCTCATTCGTTCTGGAGGAAGTGGGTTGGAACCCGATCGATTGAAGAAGAGCCGGTTTCTGAGCTACGTACTCCGGCACGACCCCGACAAGATCGGTATCCGGCTCGACAGGGGAGGATGGGTTCTCATCGAAGATCTCGTCTCCCGATCTCGGGCAGCGGGCGTGTCTCTCAGCGAGGAGTTGATTCGTGAGATCGTCCGGACCTGCGACAAGCAGCGCTACGCAATCAGTCCTGATGGGAAGCGAATCCGCGCGAATCAAGGGCATTCGGTGAGGGTCGATCTAGGGCTCACCGCGATGGAGCCGCCGACGGTGCTCTACCACGGCACGGCGACACGATTCCTCGACTCGATCTTGGCCGATGGGCTTCGTCCGGGTTCGCGAATCCACGTTCATCTCTCTGCGGACATCCCCACCGCCATGAAGGTCGGAAGTCGACACGGCAAGGGGGTCGTCCTCGCCGTCGACTCAAAGGCGATGTGCGATCAGGGGCACGAGTTCTTCGTGTCGGAAAACGGCGTGTGGCTCACACACCATGTTCCGCAGCAGTTCCTCGCCATCGTGCGCGGCGAGGACTCTGGAGCCTCGCGCGCGGAGAAGGAATAACCCAATCGTCGTCGCTCGAGTCCTACTGCTCGATCGCTATCACGCCCGTTCCGGCGTGTGTGGGCATTTCGGTCTCCCGGACCGATCCCTGCGAAACCATAATCCAATGGACGTCGGGCTCTGCGCCGCAATCGCCGTCGCTGGACTCCTGCCCGGCATCTGAGTCAGAGGCAACCGGAGGTATCTCATGGCTCCCTTCAACATCGCTGTCCTCTCCCTGTTGATGCTCGCATCGACCTCGTGGTCTTGGAGATCGCTCGCCCCCGGATTGGACCTAGGGACGCTGCGCGCCTCCGCCCGGCCGGCAGTCGGCGATTCGATCATCACGGTCCTGCGAATCGATCCGGAGCGGTGGTCGCTCGAGTTTGCGGGAGTCAGCGAGATCGAAGGGTCCCGGACGAAGAACGCCAGGGAGTGGTGCGAGGCGGAGGGGTTCGTCGCCGCCACGAACGCAGGCATGTTCTTGGGAGACTACAAGACGCATGTGGGCTACATGCAGTCAGGCGGGCACGTCAACAATGCGTCGGTCAACCACTACAACTCCGTGATGGCCTACGGCCCGCGGGTGGGGAGTGGCCGACCGATCTTCCGGATCTTCGATCGGGACGCGGCCGGCGGGGATGTCCAATCGCTCGCCCGAGACTACGACCTCGTCGCGCAGAACCTGAGACTCATCAAGCGCCCGGGAGTCAACGCATGGGGAGAGCGAGAGAGGCGCTGGAGCGAGGCGGCGCTGGGTGAGGACGACAAGGGCCGCATTCTGTTCATCTTCTGCCGATCCGGCTATAACATGCGCGACTTCGCCCGGATCCTCCTGGAATCCGATCTCGGAATCGTCGCGGCTCAGCACCTCGAAGGAGGACCCGAGGCGCAGCTCTATGTCCGCATCGGCGACTTCGAGCTGGGCTATTGCGGAAGCTTCGAGACCGACTTCGTCGAGAACGACTCGAACACGATCGCCTGGCCGGTGCCGAATGTCCTCGGAATCAGGGCGGGGAATCCTCAGGACTGAGTGTCAGTGCCGGAGTTCGCCGGATCTCGACAACTCGGGCGCTCAGCGAGCCTGCGGGTCGGGTTGAACTCGCGGCTGCGCGCCCCCGAGGCCTGGCCCGTGCCCCCATCGAAAGAGATATCTCATTGTCATGCAATGCCTTAGTGGATCGAGCAGCGGTTTCGATTTATTGTTGACTGTTTAGTCAAGATTTGTGATCGTATAGGCGAACTGGCAAGCGGAAATGGCCCGGAGGGCGATCCATGAAAGTCACGAGCACCGAGGAATATGGGCTGCGCTGCCTGCTCACGCTCGCGCATGAGCATGCGGCCGGCCGAGGCGGGCTGACGCTCCCGGAGATCGCCTCCCGGGAGGGCTTGCCGGTGCCGAACACGGCGAAACTCCTTCGCAAGCTCCGCCTCGCCGGCATTCTCGAGAGCGCCCGCGGTCGCACGGGGGGATACAGCCTGAGGCGCCCGCCGGAGCAGATCAGCCTCGCAGAGGTCGTCGCTGCCCTCGATGGGTCGATCTACCAGAACCAGCACTGCGCCACGTTTACCGGCGCCGAGTCGGTCTGTGTGCACACAGGCGATTGTTCCGTGCGCTCCGTGTGGGTCGCGGTGCAGATGCTCGTTCACTCAGCGCTCGAGAAGGTGAGCCTCGCCGATCTGGCGTTCAAGGAGAGCGAGGCGCGCGAACGGCTTCGATCGTCGTGGATCACCGAATCGGACCTGGCGGCCGCATGGGGACCGTCTGCTGCAACCGCAGGAAAGGAGCAAGATGAGCGATAGGGCGAACCACCTCCTGGTCGTGGAGAATCTCCACGTGGCCGTGCAGGGGAAAGAAGTCATCCGAGGGGTGAGCCTCGCCCTCGACGCCGGTCAGAAGATCGCCCTCATGGGACCGAACGGCTCGGGCAAGAGCACGCTCGTGAGCACCTTGATGGGCCATCCGAGCTACGAGCGAACCGCCGGCAAGATCTATCTGAACGGCGAGGACGTGACGGATCTCGCAGTGGACGAGAAGGCGCGTCGCGGGATGTTCCTCGCCTTCCAGTATCCGGTCGCGATCCCCGGGGTCTCCGTGGCGAACTTCCTGCGCGCGGCGGTGAACGCCCGGCGCGGCACGGAAGTCCCGGTCCGCGAGTTCCGCAAGGAGATGACTGACGCCTTTCACATGCTCGATGTCGATCCCTCCTTCATGGGGCGCTCTTTGAACGATGGCTTCTCCGGGGGCGAGAAGAAGAAGATCGAAGTTCTCCAGATGGCCCTGTTGAAGCCGGTGGTCGCCCTGCTCGACGAGACTGATTCCGGGCTCGACATCGACGCCCTGCGCATCGTGGCGGAGGGGATCAACTCCGTCTCGGGTCCCGGGACCGGGGTCCTTCTCGTCACCCACTACCAGCGCCTGCTGAACTACGTGAAGCCCGACTTCGTCCATGTGCTCATGGAAGGGCGAATCGTCGAGTCGGGCGGATCCGAGCTCGTCACGAAGCTCGAAGAGCTGGGATACGACTGGATCGAGAAGCGCATCTCGCAGCCGCAGGAGGGTTAGCACTATGGCCAACCGCCCCGTCGAAACCGAGAAGCCGCGCGCCTCCATCGATATCCGCGACGACTACGCGGAGAAGTATGGATTCCGGGATCCCGAGGCCTACTTCCACAAAGGCAAGAAGGGAATCGACCACGAAGTGATCGAGATGATCTCGCGGATGAAGAAGGAGCCCGACTGGATGCGGAGGTTCCGGCACGAGGCGCTCGACATCTTCCTGGCCAAGCCGATGCCGACCTGGGGAGACACGGAACTCCTCGGCTCGATCGATTTCGATGACATCTACTACTACATCCGTCCGATGGCCGAGCAGGGCAAGTCCTGGGACGATGTCCCCGAAGACATCAAGCGGACCTTCGACCGCCTGGGGATTCCCGAGGCGGAGCGGAAGTTCCTGGCCGGCGTCTCTGCGCAATACGAGAGCGAAGTGGTCTACCATTCCGTCCAGGAGTCTCTCACGAAGCAGGGCGTGATCTTCATGGACATGGACTCGGGGCTGCGGGAGCACCCCGAGATCGTGCAGAAGTACTTCGCCACGGTGATCCCGCCCGCCGACAACAAGTTCGCCGCGCTGAACAGCGCCGTCTGGTCGGGGGGCTCCTTCATCTACGTTCCGCCCGACACGAAGGTCGAGATCCCGCTCCAGGCCTACTTCCGGATCAACGCGGAGAACATGGGCCAGTTCGAGCGCACGCTCATCATCGCGGATCGAGGCTCGCGCGTGCACTATATCGAGGGTTGCACCGCGCCGGTCTACTCCACGAACTCGCTTCACTCCGCCGTGGTCGAGCTGATCGCGCTGGAGGACGCATACATCCGCTACACGACGATCCAGAACTGGGCGAACAACATCTTCAACCTCGTGACCAAGCGCGCGGTGGCGCACAAGAATGCCGTTGTGGAGTGGGTCGATGGCAACATCGGCTCGAAGCTCACGATGAAGTTCCCCTGCGTCTACCTGGTAGGCGAAGGGGCGCGCGGGGAGATCCTCTCGGTCGCCTTCGCGGGCAAGGGACAGCACCAGGACGCGGGAGCCAAGGTGATCCATGCCGCGTCGAACACGAGCAGCACGGTCACATCGAAGTCGATCTCGAAGGGCGGCGGGCGCGCCTCCTACCGCGGCCTCGCGAAGGTTCACCGGGGAGCCAAGAACTGCAAGGTGAGCGTCCAGTGCGATGCTCTCATCCTCGATCCCGAGTCGCGCTCGGACACCTATCCGACAATCGAGGTGGACGAGGAGCGGGTGCAGATGGAGCACGAAGCGCGCGTCTCGAAGATCGGCGATGAGCAGATCTTCTATCTCATGAGCCGGGGCTTGAACGAGCAGGCGGCGCGCACGCTCATCGTGAACGGATTCATCGAGGCATTCACGAAGGAGCTGCCGATGGAGTACGCCGTCGAGCTGAACCGTCTGATCGAGATGGAGATGGAAGGATCGGTGGGTTGATGGCCGCGACGACGACGAAAACGCACGCGGATCTGACGAGGTTTCAGGCGGAGGCGCTGGAGACCTATAACGCGATGCCAGTCCCCGACCGGGCGCGGCATCTCTGGCGCTATACCGATCCGGCGGTGTTCGAGCTGAAGGGGGAGGCGGCGAAGGACGCGTCGCGGGAAGTGGAGATCGAGGCTCCCGCAGGCGTGATCGTCCGTCCGTTGCGTGAGGTCGCGGATCGCGAGCTCGCTGAGGGGAGACTCGGGCGGCTGGTATCGACGAGTTTCGGAAAGCCGGAGGCGCTGAACGCGGCAGTCTGGAGCGCGGGATACTTCATTCAGGTCCCGAAGGGCGCCACGATCGATGCCCCGATCCGCATCCTGACCACCCTCGGCGAGTCAGGCGGACTCCGGGCGACGCGGAATCTGATCGTGATCGAGGAGGATGCGAGCGCGACGATCGTGGAGGAATCGCGCGGGCCATCGGGCGAAGGGCGCCGCTCCCTTAACGAGGTGACCGAGCTCTTCGCGGCCGCGCGATCGCACGCGCGCTGGGTGCCGTTGCAGCACCTCGGTCGCGGCGCGGTCTCGCATCGAACCTTCCGCGCGTCCCTCGAACGGGAGGCGAAGATCACGACTGTCATCGCATCTTTCGGCGCCGGCATCTACAAGGCGGACATCGGGGTGAACATCGATGAGGCGGGCGCCGAGAGCCGAATGATCGGAGTGAGCTTCAGCGATGGAGGGCAGCGTGTGGACCACAACACTGTCCACGACCATCGCGGGGAGCACACGCACAGCGACATCGACTTCCGCACCGTCCTCGGCGGGCGCGCGCGCTCGGCCTATACGGGCCTCATCCGGATCGCGAAGGAGGCCGCCTACAGCGAGGCGTATCAGGAGAATCGAAACCTCCTCCTCTCGGAGCAGGCCAGGGCGGAGTCGATTCCCGAGCTCGAGATCCTGACCGACGAGGTGCGCTGCAAGCATGGCGCTACGGTCGGTCCCGTCGATCCCGAGCAGCTCTTCTACCTGGGCACGCGCGGGTTCAGGCGTGCGGAGGCGATCCGGATGATTGTCGCCGGATTCCTCGAGGCGACGCTGTCGAACATGCCGGAGGAGCTTGCCGCCTCCATTCGCGACGATCTGGAGCGCCGGCTCGCGGAGGTCGCGCGCGGATGATCGAGGAATGGGTTCGCATTGCGCGGATCGACGAGCTCCCCGATGGTGAAGTTCGTGTTTTCGAACTCGAGGGCGAGGGGATCGCCCTCTGCAACGCGGGCGGCGAGGTCTTTGCGATCGAGGACATCTGCACCCACGACGACGGTCCTCTGGGCGAGGGCCACCTCGAGGGGCACTGCATCGAGTGCCCGAGGCACGGGGCGAGGTTCGACATCCGCACGGGCGCCGCGGTGCGGATGCCGGCGGTAGCGCCGGTCGGGACTTACCCGGTCAAGACGGAGAACGGCGAGGTGTTCGTTCAGGCGCGGCGGGAGAGAGGACGATGAAGGCGATCGATGTCTCGAAGGTGCGCGCGGATTTTCCGATCCTGAGGCGTCAGGTCCACGGCAAGCCCCTGGTCTATCTCGACAACGCGGCCACGACGCAGAAGCCGCGGGCCGTGATCGACGCGCTCGCGGGCTACTACGAGCGGATGAACGCCAACGTCCATCGTGGAGTCCATACGCTGGCCGACGAGGCGACGCAAAGTTACGAGGAGGCGCGGGCGAAGGTCGCCCGCTTCATCGGCGGCGTCGACGCGCGCGGAGTCGTCTTCACCCGAAACGCCACCGAGGCGATCAACCTGGTCGCGCGCGCCTACGTCGAGCCCCGTCTGAAGCCGGGGGACGAGATTCTCCTCACCGAGATGGAACATCACGCGAATCTCGTCCCCTGGATCCTCGTGGCGAGGCGGACGGGGGCGGTTCTGCGGCACATCCCGCTCACGGATGAGGGACGGCTCGACCTCGCCCGCCTCCCGGAGCTGCTGACGAAGCGCACCCGCTTCGTCTCTGTGATCCACGCCTCCAACGTCCTTGCGACGATCAATCCGGTCGAGATGATCGCCGAGGCGGCGCACGCCCGCGGCGCCAAGATCCTGATCGACATCGCCCAGACGGCGCCCCACATGCCGGTCGATGTGAAGGGCATGGGCGCGGACTTCGTCGCCTTCTCCGCGCACAAGATGCTCGGGCCCATGGGCATCGGCGTCCTGTGGGGGCGCCCGGAGCTGCTCGAGGCGACCGAGCCGATGCTCGGCGGCGGCGAGATGATCCGCGAGGTCCGGCTCGATTCGGCGACGTGGAACGAGATCCCATGGAAGTTCGAGGCGGGCACTCCGAACGTGGGAGATGCCATCGCCTTCGGCGCGGCGATCGACTACCTCGAATCCCTCGGGATGGAGGCGGTCCGGGAACACGAGATCGCGCTCAACCGGTACGCCCTGCAGAAGCTCGTCGGGTTGCCGGGGATCTCGATTCATGGCCCGGACGAGCCCGCGGAGAGGACGGGGCTCGTCTCGTTCGCCGACGAGTCGATCCACCCGCACGATCTGGCGACGATCCTCGACATCTTCGGAGTGGCGGTGCGCGCGGGGCACCACTGCGCTCAGCCCTTGATGCGGCGGCTCGGCGTGCCGGCGACCGCGCGGGCGAGCTACTACATCTACAACGATCCCGCCGACATCGACGCGCTGGCCCACGCCCTTGTGGAGGCTCGCAACTACTTTGGAACGACCGTTCGCTGAGCTCGACTCCCTCTATCGGGAGGTCGTCCTGGATCACTACAGGAGCCCTCGCGGGAGGGAGCCGATCGCTTCTCCCGATGTGCGCCACGATGGCTTCAACCCGGTCTGCGGAGACGAGGTCCACCTCGCCCTCGCCATGGACGACGGCGCGGTGCGAGATGTCCAGCTCAAGTGCCGCGGTTGCGCCATCAGCGTGGCCTCGGCCTCGATGCTGGCCGAGATCCTCCCGGGCAAGTCGCGGGAGGATGTCGAGCGCCTGACGGAGATCTTCCGCCGGATGATCCATGGGGAGGCGCCGCCCGCGGGACTGGATCTCGGCGACCTCGAATCGCTGCGCGGGGTGGCGAAGTTCCCCGTGCGTGTGAAGTGCGCGTTGCTTCCCTGGCTGACGCTGCGCGAGGCGCTGAAGGCCCTGAGCGAGGGGCGCGAGAGCGTCGATCGGCCGACGACCACGGAGGAGGAGCCTCAATGACTCAGGATGCGAAGCTCACCGAAGAGCAGATGACCCAGGCCCTGAGACCGGTCGTCGACCCCGAGATCGGCATCTCGATCGTGGAGCTGGGTCTGGTCTATGGTTTCGACATCGATGAGCAAGCGCGCTCGGTGAAGGTGCGCATGACCCTCACGAGCCCCATGTGCCCCATGGGCCCCGAGATCCTCGCCGCAAGCGAGATGGCGATCCGTCGCGTCCCCGGAGTCGAGGATGTGAAGATCGAGCTCGTCTGGTCGCCGCGATGGGATCCGAGGATCCACTGCTCCGACGAGGCGAAGGCCCACTTGGGGCTCTGGTAGACGGGAAACCCGGCCGGCGGAGTCGTCAGGCGAGGTCCCGAACCTCAGGCGGCGGTCACTCCACCGATTCGGAACGGAACTCCGCAAAGAGAAACGCTCGGTCATCCTCCTGCGGCCGATCCCCGATGTGACCGGCGAGGGCCGACTCGAGCGCGCCGCGGGCTTGGCGCGGGGGAAGCGCCAATGCGGTCGCGAGCATCTTCTCGTAACCGGCGGCCTCGCTGAATCGTTCGCCAGTAGACGACTCCGCATCGGCGAAACCGTCGGTGAAGATGAAGAGGCGGCTGCCCGGCTCACGGGCGACGCGCCCGGTGGTCCTCGAGGTTCCGCGGAACCCTGCGATGTTGAGTGGCGGAGTCAAGCTCTCCAGGGGGAGAATCGTCCCGTCGCCGCGGCGAAGCAGACCGGCCGGATGCCCCGCCCCGCAGTAGCGGAGATCGCGCGTCCCTCCCGCGTCGATCACGAGCAGGATCGTCACGAAACGGTTCAGATTGAGCTCGAGGAGGATCTCGTCCAGATCCTGCAGGATCAGAGACGGATCGGTCTCCTGTTGCGCGAGCGTGCGAATCTGCGTCTTCACGATCCCGGTCATCATCGCCGCGGAGGCGCCGTGGCCCATCAGGTCGGCTGCGAGCATGGCCGTCTCGCCGCTGGGAAGGGCCCAGTAGTCGATCAGGTCTCCGCTCAGGCTTGCGCTCGGGACATAGAGGCCGGCGACCTCGACTCCAGGTCGCGACCACTCCCGGGGAGGGAGAAGCCCCCACTGGAAGATCTTCGCGCTCTCGAGATCCTCCTCGAGGCGCCGGGCGTTCTGCCTCACGCGTTCTTCCAGCGCCTGCGTCTCGCTGATCCGATCGACGAGCGTCTCGAGCACCGCGGCGGAGAAGGGCTTTCGCAAGAAGAAGAATGCCTTGCGACGGATCGATCCAAGCAGGGCCTCTTCGGGATCCTTCGCCGAACCGGTCATGATGACGACGTCGGTGGAAGGGCTGATCACCTTGATCGTCGAAAGCAGTTCCAGACCGCTCTGACCGGGAAGGCGAAGGTCGACGAGGGCGATGTTGAACTGCCGCTCGCCAATCCGATCGATCGCCTCCTCACCGCTTCCGGCCACCCACACATCGTAGCTGTGCTCGAGGACCCGCCGGGCGGTGTAGCGCATCCCCGGCTCATCGTCCACGACGAGGACGGAACGCCGGTCGGGCGTCGAGCCCGAGCGGACCGTCATCGTCCCTCCGAGGCCGCATCGGCCGGAACGAGTGGAACCGGCTCCTTGCGGAGCGGAAGCCGGATCTGCGCCTGCGTGCCCTCGTCCACCTTCGACTCGAGCCAGAGCTCGCCGTCGTGGTCCCAGACGAGGGAGCGGCAGATGTCGAGGCCTAGCCCCGTGCCGCTGGCCTTGGTCGTGAAGAAGGGCTCGAAGACCCGGGCGAGCCTCTCCGGCGGGATTCCGACTCCGGTGTCGGCAAGGGTGATCCTGAGCGCTTCGCCTTCTTCCCCGGTCTCCGTCCAGATGCGGATCGTGAGGCGCCCCCCGCCCGGCATGCTCTCGCGCGCATTCGTGATCAAGTTGAGGAAGAGCTGCTCGATCGACTGGCGACGCGCGCGAAAACGCGGAAGATCCGCTTGGATCTCGCGAACCACTTCGATCCGTCCCGCCACGAGGCTGCGGTCGAGGAGGGAGAGGACCGTGTCCAGCGCTCCGCTCACGTCGATCATCTCGATTCCCTCGATCGAGCCGCGAGCGAAACCCAGAAGCCCTTCGAAGATCCGGAGCGAGGACTTCGTGTACTGAGAGAGGGTGTCGAGGTCCTGCCTCAAGTTCTCCGGACTCAAGGTTCCCATCTCCAGATCGCGCCGGAGCGTCTCGAGGAGGGGCTGGATCACGCCGAAGGAGTTGTTCAGATCGTGCGAGATCGCCCGCGCGAGATCGCCGAGGGCGGTCCTTCGTTCGGCTTCAAGGAGCCGGTCTTGCTGGAGGCGGAAGAACTCCGAGTGAAGGGCCGTGGCCGAGAGGATCGGCAAGAACGAGTTGATCGTCTCCTCGTCGCTTCGAGTGAATGCGTCGGGGGTCGTGGAGCGGAGCGCGAGCAGGCCCACGAACCGTTCGCCCTGCCGAAGCGGCGCCAGGAGCAGCGATCGAACGGGCGGAGCCTCGGGAGCGAGCGCGATGAGATCGGCGATCAGTGCCAGCGGAATGCCTTCGGGTAGTCGGGCCGGGTCGCACCGGAGGCAGCGGTCGAGCGCTTCGATCGAATCGAGCGTTTCCCCCCGGAGGGGGATCTTGGCTCCGATCCGCAGGCTCTTGCCCTTCGTCCAGGCGATCGTCTCCGCGCGAATCGTCAGGGCCGAGGCGTCCGAATCGAGGGTTTGCACGCTCGCGCCGTGGTCGTACTGCAGCAACCGTTTCAGTCCATGGAGGACCTGATACAGAATGTCGGCGGGCCGGAGCTGCTGGAGGACCTTCCGCACGATGCGCTCGCGGATCTCGTAGGTGCGTTCGCGATCCCGGTGCGCGAGATGACGGCTCAGGATCTCCGCTGCCTCGTTCGCGAAGCGGGCGTCTTGCCGGCCGTAACGCCCGCTCGGCCGGACGAACCCCAGAGCAGCCACGCTGCGTCCGCCGACCGGGACCCAGGTGAAGAGCTGATGCGGGTCCCCGGGGGATTTTCTGTCCCGGGCGAAGGCGACCGCGGCGGAGGTGAACGATGCAAGATCGGCCCGCGCGAGCAGCTTCTCGCCCTTCGGCGTCCATGCCAGGCGGTAGGAGGCCGCCGGGCGGCCCGATCGATCGAAGCGCCAGACGAAACCGAAATCGGCCCGGAGGAGCGGCCCGAGGCCCCGATGGACATGGCGCAGGATCCGATCCGGCTCTTCTTCGTGAGCGAATCGCTCCAGCTCGCCCACGGTTTGCACGAGGAACGCGAGACGCTCGGCCTGGGCGCGATGTGAGATGACCGGCAGGGCTGACCTCCTTCCAACTGCGTCTCCGCGGCCGAACCGCCAATAAGAATCGACGATTGGAGGCATCCGCGCAAGGCGGAGGAAGGCGCGGGTCCGATCGGCTCAGCGACGATTGAACGCACGCCCAAGGCTCCTCGTCAGCGCGCCATCGCGCGGATCGACCTCGAGTGGTTGCGCCATCGAGTCCTACGGAAAGACGCCGGTCCAGGAATCTCTCGTCGAATGGACGATCACCGCGACCACGACGCCGACGACCGCCAGGGCGCCCATCGCCGCGGCGCCCGACATCCACGGGTTGGTCCTCCGGATCTCGACATAGAGGACCTCCTCCAGCGGGACGGCGATGGGATCTCCGGAAGGCGTGAAGCCGCGGACTTGCCAGGGAGCGGCGCCGAAGCGACCCCCGAGCTCGTCGAAGACCCGGGACTCTCCTCGAGTCGTCACGAGGCTCGTGATCACGTCAATGGAGCGACGACTCGACATCGCCATGAAGGTCACGCGGTCGGATTCCGCCTCCTCCGGAGCGCCGCGAACGAACCGGGCGAACCGCACGCGCTTCACGCTCTGAGAGTCAACCACCTTGTCGATTCCGTCGGGGGTCCGTCCCAGGAAGCGCTTGGATCCACGATCGTAGAACCCCCCGCGCGCGTCGAATCGCATTTCCTCGCCGGACCAGAGGACCAGGGCGGTGACGACATGGCGGTCCGCGACGAGGTCCGCGCGCGATGTCCGCACCGTGTGGGCGCATCCGAGGCAGAGGGACACGAGGACGACGGCGGCCGGAAGGATCGCGCTGGAGGAGCGGCCTTGTTTCATTGATTCACCTCCTTGGTTCCGGGGTTCCGGGAACTCCCGCGCCTTCGGCGGCCGCGGAGACCCGGCAGCCGGCGCCTGCTCACGGGACACACATGCATGAGTCGTGCCGGGCGCTCGGACGATCCCCGGGGTGGGGTGGGATCGCAAGCAGAGAAAGGATGAAGGATAATCGGCGCGCCGGGCCGGCCGAGCAGGAGCCCGCGGCGATCCGGCGGCAGGCAACGATACAGCGGTGTATCGATTCGGTCGCGGGCTCCGGGATCGTGGACGGTGCGCGGGAACGACCGCGGGAGTATGCTCTTTCCGGTCGCTCCCGACGTGGAGGGTCCCGTCGCGATGCCAAGCCGGTCCTGGATCTACTATGCGATCGCGATCGCCGGTCTGCCCCTGTCCATCTGGGCTTACGCCGGCCAGGCGCGCCTCGCCGCGATCCCCGCGGAGTTTCCGCCCGAGGGTACGGGGTATCCGGTCCAGTTCCAGGGCATTTCAGCCGATTCGCGAGAGGAGGTCCGTTACCTCGCCGAGGGCTTTCCGCCGGGCCGTGAGGTGGTGCTCGTCGATCGAGGCGGAAGGGAATCGCGCCTCCCTTTGCCCCGCGCTTTCTCCACGACCCTTCTCGTGGTGACTCTGATGAGCGGCCTCATCTTCTGGGGTGTGAGCGCCTTCGTCTTCGCCCCGCGCGCCTCGAATCCCGCGGTGCGGGACTTCTTCTGGTGCACGTTTCTCTATGGGATCGGAATCCTGGTCGGGGGAGTCCATTTCCCCGGGGAGATCGGCAACTTGCATCGTCTCGGAGGAGTCCTGGAGATCACATGTCTCGCGGCGCTCCCGGCGATCTTCGTTCATCTGACCCTGGTCTTTCCGCGCCGTCGCGAAATCCTCGACCGAGCCGGCTGGATCCCGTGGCTTCTCGTCGCCGTGGCCGCGGCGCTCGCGATCTCGCAATCGATCGCCTTCCTGCGCCACGCCGCGCATCCCTCCGCGATCGGCTTCAGCGCGATGATGTGGACCCAGAAGCTCGCGGATCTTCTCCTCGTCCTGCAGGTGGCCGCGGGTTTCGCAATCCTCTTCCTCGGCAGCCGCCGGCTCGAGCTGACGCGCGAGCGGGCGCAGGTGAAATGGCTGCTGTGGGGATTCGCGATCGGCGTGACGCCGTACGTCTTCCTACGCACGCTCTTCGAGCTGATCGGGGTCGATCCCCCATTCGGTGCGGAATTCGATCGGATCCTGGAGCTGGCGATACCGCTGGCCTTCATCGGCGCCGTCGTGCGGTATCGATTCCTCGACATCGACATCATCATCCGCCGCAGCGTGATCTACGGCTTTCTGGCCGCGGGGCTCGTGCTGCTCTCGCTCGCCACAGCGGTCTTCCTCGGGGGCAAGCTCGAGAGCCTCGCGAAACCGTGGCGCGTCGCTCTCCCCATCGGCGTGGGAGTCGCCGCGGGCATCGCCTTCCGGCCGCTCCGCGATTGGATCGGCCTCTGGATCGATCGGACGTTCTTCAAGATCCGCCATGGGCACGGGGAAGCGCTTGCCGGGCTGCGGCCGATGCTCGAGGCGGCCTCGAGCGAGCGGGGGATCCTCGTGGCGCTCGACGGCTTCTTCGCGGGTATCTTCCGGCCGAGAATCCACGCCGCGGCAACGGCCGAGACGCAGTCCTTCGAAATGGAGGGGATCGCTCCGGCTGAAACGATCCGGCGCTCGCTGGCCTGGATCGCCGGCGGCGCAACCATCGCCGCGCGCCAATCCACGAGCCTACCCGAGATCGAGTCCGATCTCCCCGAGGAACTGACGGCCGCCGGAATCATTCTCGTCGAACCGATCTGCGCCGGCGGCGAGGTCGCCGGCGCGATTTTTCTGGGCCGCCGGGAGACGGAGCGGCGCTACATCGAACCCGATCTCGGTCTCATCCGATCGGCTGCGCTCGATGCCGGACGCGCGATCGAAAGGATCCGACTCGTGCAGCGCGCCGCGGAGGATGTGATGGCGCGCCGGAGATCGGAGGAGATGAATCGCCTGAAGGGCGAGTTCCTCGCGCGCGTCGCTCACGACCTGCGCACCCCGCTCGCCTCGATCAGCTGGTCGACCGACAATCTGCTCGACGGCCTCGCGGGGGCGGTAAGCGGGCGCCAGGAAGAGTACCTCCGCTCGGTGAAGGCTTCCGTAGGACACCTCGGCAGGCTCGTCACGAGTCTACTGGAGGTGAGCCGGATCGAGCAGGGAAGGGCGGAGTTTCCGGTTCATCGAGTGGATCTCCGCCCGGTCATCGATCAGGCGCTTCTTGCGATTCGTCCCCTGGCGGAGGAGAAGGGCATCGAGCTCGCGATCGAGGTCGATCAGGCCGCGCGCCCCGTCCAGGGCTCGGAGGAGAAGCTCGCCGAGATCGTGATCAACCTCGTCGACAACGCCATCCGTTTCGGGCCGTCCGGCTCGCGCGTCGAGATCACGCTCCCCGCGCCGAGTGGCGGCTGTCAGGCGCTCGTCATCCGGGACCATGGCGAGGGGTTCAAGGGCGTGGATCCGGAGACTCTCTTCGCGCAGTACCGGCAGGGGGCTCCCAGCATCCACGGCGGAGGGCACGGTTTCGGACTGGGGCTCTTCATCGTCCGCACTTATGTCGAGCGTATGGGAGGTTCGATCCGCGCGGCGGAGCATCCGGATGGAGGGGCAATCCTTACCTGCCTCTTCGCGATCGATCCGTCGGGTGAGGGAGTCGAGGAGGCCAATCCATGAAGGCCCATGTTCTCATCGTGGACGACGACGAGGGGCTGAGGCGGGCCCTCGAGGACCGGTTCAAGTACTGGGGCCACGCTGTCACGACCGCGAAGAACGGCGAGGAGACCATGACGGAGGTGGGCAGAAAGTCATTCGACTTGATCCTGCTCGACATGACCATGCCGGGGATGACCGGTCTCGAGCTGCTCGACCGACTCCGCGATGCAGGTTGTCCCGCGGAGAAGGTGGTTCTGACCGCCTACGGCTCGATCCAGAAGGCGGTCGACGCGATGAAGCGTGGCGCCGACGACTTCCTCGTCAAGCCCGCCGACTTCGATCTCCTCCGCAAGGTCGTCGAGCGATCCCTGGACCGAAGGCGGATGCGACGGACGAACGAAGCCCTCGAGGAGCGGGTGGCCGCCGCCTCGAGGATGGTGTCGGGCGGATCGCCCCGGATGCTGGAGCTGATGGAGATGGCGGAGCAAGCCGCGCAGTCGGAGACGACGTTGCTTCTGATCGGCGAGAGCGGGACCGGCAAGCAGGTCCTCGCCGAGGAGATCCATCGCAGGAGCCCCCGGGCCGCCGGCCCGTTCGTCTATATCAACTGCGTGGCGATCTCGGATGAGCTGATCGAGTCGACCCTCTTCGGTCACGAGCGGGGCGCCTTCACCGGAGCGGTGGCGCGGAAGGAGGGGAGGCTCGAGGCGGCCGCCGGAGGCACGGCCTTTCTCGATGAAGTGGGCGACATCAGCCCGAGGCTGCAGACGAAGCTCCTGCACTTCCTGGAGGCGGGCGAGTTCGAGCGCGTAGGAGGAACGCAGTCGATCGCGGTCGATTGCAGGATCATTGCGGCCACGAATCGGGACCTGGCGCAGGACGTGCGCGAGCACCGCTTCCGCGAGGATCTCTACTACCGCATCAACGTGATCACGATGCGGATTCCGCCGCTGCGGGATCGTCCGGAGGAGATCGCTCCGCTGGCCGAGGAGTTCACCCGCCGGTTCGCCGGCGAGCTCAAGCGCGAGGGCCTGCGCCTCGATCCGCGGACCCTGGAGGTGATGCATCGCTACACCTGGCCCGGCAATGTGCGACAGCTCAAGAATGCCGTCGAGAGAATGGCGGTGCTGACCCGCGGGCAATCGCTCACTCCCGATCTACTGCCGCCGGAAGTCCTGAGCGGCTCGGGGGCGCGGGAAGAAGATCTGCTCGATCTGCCTTACAAGCATGCGGTCGCGCGGTTCAAGCACCGGCTGATCCATGGAGCCCTCGACAAGACGGGCGGAAACCAGACGCGCGCGGCGGAACTGCTCGGGCTGCAGCGGACCTACCTCAATCGCCTGCTGAAGGAGATCGAGGAGGGAGGGATCCCGGACGAGTAGCTTGCCCGCGCTTAACATTCCGCCCGCCCTCCGGAGACGTTCCCTGGAGGGCGGGCGGAGCGCGGGGTGATCTACAGGCACTTGGACTGTTCGCGGTAGCTCTTCTGGCCGGGATCGGCGATCGCAAGCCACGTGAGCAGGATCTCGGTGCCGCCCTGGCCATGGCTGAGGCGTTTGTCATGGGACCAGACCGAGGTCCTGGAGGCGGTCGATGCGCCGTGCTGCGACCCGCCGACCTGAGCGGCGTAAGGCTCGCCCGCAGGGACGTTGTGCTCGATGTCCCATGGGGTGACGATGAGCGTCCCACCGTAGTCGGCCCGGCAACTTAGATCCCCGCCCGCGTCCACGGTGACTCGCTTCTCGAAGCAGACGGGTCCCGAGACGAGGACCCAGTCGGTCGGACCGTCGGCGCAGAACGGCTTCGGGATGATCTGTTCGTAGGTCTTCACGAAGCTCTGCTGGAACAGCCCGGGGACGATCGGAGCGGTTCCGGCGACATTCAGGATCGTGGCTTTGCCGTCAGTCAGGATGGGCACCGGATCGGTGACCTGCCCGAGAGGACCGCCAATGTAGACCTTCAGCTCCTCGGGCAGCCCATTGTAGATCACTGCGGGGATTTCTCGGAACGAGGGAGCGGCGTTGATCGGATCGCTCTGAATGAATGGCAGGTTGGGATCGAGCAGGCCGCTCCGCATCAGATCCACGAGGACGATCTCCTCCGCGCGCTCCCAGCTCAAGACTTGATGATCCGCGGTCCCGGGGATCATGACCTCGAAGTGAGCGCCGCCGACGGTCCAACTTCCCTCAGCGCCGAAGGGGCTCCCTGTGCGGAAGAGCCGGAGGTGCCAGCGGATCGGCTCGTAGTCGGCGAGCTGGAGCTGCACGACGCTTCCGATCCAACCGTTCCCATCAGCGTAGGAGGACTGGACATCGCCCACCGCGTCGGACCATGTCGCGTTGAACGGGAATGCGTCGGGGAATCCGAATGCCGTTCGATCGCCGTCGAGGGCAAGGAGGGCGGCGCGGATCTGGACGGGATCGGCCCGTCCCGCGAAGACCAGGTTGATCGGATCGATCGCTTCCCCGCTGAAGCTGTTTCCCGTGTACGGCCAGAGCGTCAGGTCTTCCCCCGCAAGGGAGACGGTGGCGAGATCGGCTGGGGGAAGGGGATCGACGGTGACCTTCGCGGGGGTGTTGCCGCCGGAGGGCTCCGGACTGAGGAGCGATCCCGATTCGTCCGAGCATCCTTCGAGCCCGCCGAGGAACGATAGGATCGTGATGATGAGGACGAGAATGGTTGGGCGCGCACGCATGATACCCTCCCAGGTGCGGCGCTCCCGGCGCCGCGGCCGAGTGCTCCCTCGAGTCTTCGCCGGCGATCGCCGGCTTGGGACTCAAGGGGATATGTATCAAGTCGCGTGCCAGGGTCTGCCTTGGGATGCGCTCGCGCTGGATTCGGATGCGGCGCTTGAAGTTGACTGCCCGGCCGCGGCGAGAGGGGGACACGATTGGCTCGCTGGCCGGCCCAAGAGAGTCGCCTGAGTCATACAGGAGTGTGCCCGGAGCGCGACAGCGGCGCGATCGGATCTCGCGCCCGCCGCCGCGGCACGGGGCGATCGGGCGACCCTCGCGTATGATGGATCTCGGCGCTCCGTGAAGCGAGGACGGGTCGGCCGCTCATTCGAGCCGGCCCGCCGGGAGGCGAGCATCGAGTCGATCCCATCGAGAACGAAGCTGGCTTACGGAACGGCCGAGCTGGGTTTCGTCTCGGTCGAGGTGCTGGTCGAGCTCTACTTGCTCAAGTTCTACAACACTGTCCTCGGGCTCGCGCCGGTCTGGACCGCGCTCGCCATGGCGATCGCCGTTCTCTGGGATGCCGTCAGCGATCCCATCATGGGCGGCATCTCCGATCGGACGCGGCATCGCATGGGACGGCGCCGTCCCTGGATCGTGCCCGGTTCGGTGGGGTTGGCCGCAAGTCTCGTTCTGATCTTCAATCCTCCTGGAATCGACGGCCAGCTCCCGCTCTTCCTCTTCCTTCTCGGGGGTTATCTCGCGATCACGACCTTCATGACGATCGCATCGGTGCCCCACATCGCACTGGGCGGCGAGCTCAGCTTCGATCGCAACGAACGGACGATCATCTTCGGATACCGCCGGCTCTTCACGACCCTGGGCCTCGTCGCGGGGACGGTGATCCCCCCTCTCGTGCTCCGCGCGCTGGGCGGAGGCGACGCGGAGGATGCCATCCGCCGCTCGAGAGGCGTCACGGCCCTGATCCTCGTGGCTCCGATCGTCATCACCGCCTGGATCTCGGTGCGCGCGACGCGGGGTTACGACACACGCCAGGCCTCGGGAGAGTGGAAGGGGTTGCGCATGGCGACGTTGCTGCGAGAGCAGATCCTCGCGATGCGGAATCCAGCGTTTCTGCCGCTTCTGGCAGCGTTTGTGGTCGCGGGGATCGGCAGGGCGCTCAACGCTTCGATCGCCTTCTACTACTACGAGTATCGCCTGGGATTCAGCGAAGCGCGAACGGTCTTCGGCGTGCTGTTGCCGTTCTTCGCCGGCATCATCCTCTCGGTCCCGTTCTGGGCGGCCCTCTCGAGACGCGCCGGGAAGAAGATGCCGGCCTTCTGGGCGATCTTCGCCCTGGGGCTGCTCGTGAGCGTCTCATATCCGCTTCTTGCGCCGGGCGACCGGGTGGGAGCCTTCGCGCTCGCCGTCGTCGGAGGCGCCCTCGCTGGATCGATTATCCTCTATGAGTCGCTCGTGGCCGATATGGTCGACTATGATGAGCTGCGCACGCGCCGCAATCGCGAGGGGATCTACTTCGGCGTCTGGAAGATGGGAGTCAAGATCTCTCGCGCGCTTGGTCTGCTGATCTCGGGAGCGATGCTCGGCGCGATCGGCTTCGACGAGGGCGCGCGCGTTCAAGGAGCCGGCACGCTGCAATGGCTGACGGTCCTCTTCGGGCCCGGCGTCGGGCTCTTCTTCATGATCGGAGCGTCCCTCATGTTGTGGATGCCGCTCACCGAGACGCGGCACCGGCGGATCCAGGCGCTGCTTCTGAGGCGGCGCATGAGGGATCGCGAGCATCCGACCGTGCGCCGGCCGACCTCGATCCCGCGTGGGTCGGGCAATTGAGATTCGAGCAGGGCGACTCAGCGGTAGAGGAATCGGATGCGGCCCCAGCTCGTCTCGAGCAGGGGCGTCTGGCACGGATTGGGATCGCAGAAGACATTGTCGCCCTGGTAGATCCCTCCGAGCGCCGCGCACTCAGCCGCAGTCAGGAAGCTGCATGCGCCTTCCTCCAGGCAGCAGGCGCCCGCCATGTCGGCGACCGGGTGGAAATCGACGCAGTCGATCCGTGTCGACCTGTCCTCCACGAGGATCAGCTTCACGCGGTAGTCCCCCGGCTCCAGGCAGTGCACGCGATACGACTGAACCCAGTCGTAGACGGCGCTCTGTCAGCCGATCCCCGATCCAGGGAGCGTGACGACCGTATCCGCGTCGACGATCTCCTCGTACGGCATCCGCTCGAACTGCGTGATGAAGGTCCGGACGGCCTTCACGCTTCCGGCGCTCCGCAGCGAGTCTCTGAAGCAGTAGCGCTCGACGAGGCTGATCTCCCATGCGATCCACTCGCCGGCGACATCGAGGCCATCGACCGCGAGCCCCTGTGAAGCTCCGCTGCAGACCTTAATTTGAATCGGGATGGCGCCATGCTCATCCTTCGCGACGAAGTCCTCCGCCTCGAGGCGCGCTTCTCCCTGGGATGCCGCCATCCCAGGCAGCAGCGCGAGCGATAGGCCGAGGAGGAGAATCCCTCTCCATGGAGAGACGGCCAGGGATTGTCTCATGGTTTCCTCCGCGCAAAAGGGTACCACCAGCGAGGCGCCCGGACAATAGCGCACGGGAGGTTGCGGTCGCGCGGGAGGCGTGCTATTGCAGGTGCGGAGGTGATGATGAAGAAGAGCTTGCATGTCTTCGGAATCACCGGGTTCTGGGCCGCCGTCCTGCCTTTCCTCGCTGCGGCCGTCTCGCCCGGATCGATCGCTCCCGCGTTCGAGCTGCCGTGGCTGTCCGCGGATGGGGGCGCCGGCGCGCCGGCGCTCTTCGGCACGAACGATGCTACGGTCCTCGTCATCTGGAATCGGGGATGCCCCATCTGCACCGAGATCGCGATGGGCTTCCCCGCGACGGCCGATTCGGTCGAGCCCTTGGGCGCGAAGGTCCTCGCCATCGTCTTCGGTCCCGACGACCCCGCCGATTTGAGCGACCTTCTCTGGGACAGCGGGGTTCTGATCCCGCACCTTTGGGACGAGGAGGGGAGCGTCGCCTCCGCTTACGGCCTTGGTACCCGCCATCTGGGGATCTTCGTCGTCGATCGCGGGGGGACGGTGCGCGCCTCCTTCGACGACCGGACACGGAATCTCCGATCGAGCGTGATCGACGCCGTGCGGGCGACTCTCGCGGGAGGGCCGATCGCCCCCGTTCCGGTCGCGCCCATGGCGCCCGGAGCCATCGATCTGCCGCGTTTGGAGATCGACGCGCGCGCGAAGCTCCTCTTTACCGAGAAGGCGCGCCCCGGCGATACGGGGCTCTTCGGAGAGGCGCTCGAGAACGGGACGATTCTTCTTCATCGCTGGGATTTGCGCGCCTCCTGGGATCTCGCGCCCGGCCTGGATCTCACGGCGCTCCTTCGGATCGGAAACGAGGATGACGTCGTTCTCACCGAGGGGGCCGAGCAGCTCACGAGTCGCTACGGCACGCTGAGCCTGCGCGGGCGCGCGGGCCCCCTCGTGGGGGTCTTGGGAGCGTTCCCGCTTCGGGTCTCGCCGCTCCTGCTGCAGCGATGGGACGAGCGCGACGCGCCTCCCCTCGGTGGCGTATCGGGGTGCGGCTGCGGCGCGGGGGCGGCGGGCCTGAGTCAGCGCAGCCTGGAGATCCTCTCGCCCGATTACACGTTCGAGGGAGCGAGTCTCGTCGTCTCCCGCCGGTTCGCCCGTTTGAATGGCTTCCTCGCCGTGCCGCGATGGGAGAAGGTCGTGCGCCGAAACGCGCCGGCGCAAGAGCAGGTGCTCGCGCGCTATCGCCGCACCTTGGAGGGCGCGACGCTCGATCTGGGACCGCGCAGGCGGCTCGATCCGGCCACCGATCTACCGGCGCCATTCGGCCTGCGCCTCGGCGCGATCTGGCTCGGCGACGATCGCCGCACGGTCCCGCACGATCTGAGCACCGTCCAGCCGATCGAGCGCGACGAGCGGGGCCTCTCCGCGCTCGGGCGCGTGGGTCCCATCCATGGCTTCTCGATCGAGGGGGAGTATGCCGACTGGCGACGGCTCGAGCCCGGCGCTCCATCGGAGAGCGAGGCGGGCTACCGCGCGGGGATCGAGTGGGCGCGGCGCTTCGGGCGCGGCGCCCTCCATGCTTCCTTCGATCGATTCCGCACGGACGCGCGCTTCGAGCCGTTCTATCGCGCGCTCACATTCGATCCGAACCGCGACGGTTGCCGCGCGACCGCGGGTGTCGCCTACTACCCGGATCGGTCCGCGGCGCAAGAGATCGCCGGAGTCACTCTCTTCTACCGCGGAACGCGCGAGACCGACGAGATCGCCTACCCGGATGTCGGGCGCGAGAGCAACATGACGGCGAGCGTAACCCTCTACGGCAGGCCCGCCCCCGACCTCCTGGCCGAGCTGCACGGGCTCTATATCGAGGAGCGCTATCCGAGTCTCGTCCAGTCGGACGTCAAGAAGACCGGGCTCTCGTTCGATCTGCGATGGGAAGGGATCTCCGTGATCGATCCGATGCTGCGCCTCGATGCGATTCGAACCGATGACGGCATCGAGGAGCCCGCAACGCTCTGGCAGGGATATCTCTCGCTGCGCGTGCTGCGCTAGCCCGGGGCGTTTCCAGCCAGTCGCCGGACGAACGCCGCCTCGCGCTCGGGGTCGTCGTTGTGGCGGAAGTAGAAGTCGCGGAAGCGCTCGTAATCGACTCGCACCTCGGCTGACGGCCGCTCGTCGATCGATGCGAGGTAGTCGTCGAGGTAGCTCTCAAAGTCAAAGAAGGCGATCGAATCTTCGAAGCGCTCCGCCAGGCGGCGCATCACCTCGCGGTCATAGGTCAGGAGCTCGGCGCGGATCCGCTCTTCCCCGATCCGGAAATAGACGCTGCGGTACGCGTCGGGCTCCATGGGGCGCTTCATGAAGAGGAAGTGGATTCCTCGCGCGATCAGCTCTTCGCGCGAGGGCGACTTCTCGTGGCCCGGCCGACCCCGCTGTTGGAGGGGCTTGCGCGCGATCGCGCGGTCGGTGAGTCCGGCCCCCTCGAGGCAGTAGTCGAAGCCCGCGTAGTATCCGAGACTCGCCTGCCCCTGGAGGAGAACTCGGGCGCCGGAGCCGGGGAAGCCTCCGGCGAGCGCGCTTCCGATGCGCTCGTAGGATTCGAGCAGGCTGCGGCCGCCGTCGCGGTGCGTCCAGTACCAGCGCTCATCGGCGATCCTGCCGGGGCCGTAGGTCGCCCGGGGTCTGTCCTGCGCATCGAAGTAGATGGCATCGCGCGCGGCCCGATCAACGAAGGAGAAGAGCGGCACGGCGATCAGGAGGGCGGCCAGAAGGCGGGGACGCGCGCTGAAGAGGAGGCGCGCGCCGATCTCCGCGCCGAGGTAGAGGAGTGGAACGATCGGCAAGAGAAGGCGGGCGTACATGAAGTCGCCGCCCACCCGCGCGACGAAGAGGATCGAGTAGACGAGCGTGAAGAGGATGCAGAGCCGCAGAAGCGCGACCTGGGAATGCCGGGCGAGCGTGCGACTGGCGATCGGGATGGCGGCGGCCACGAGTGCCACGACGAAGACCGCGCTCGATGGGTAGCCTCGGATGTAGAGGGCGATGTAACGGAAGCCCTGCGCCCAGTACGCTCCGCCCCCCGACTTGGCGTAGTAGGGATTCGGCAGGAGATCGCCGTAGTAGGCGAGCTTCCAGATCAGGTAGGGAAGCAGGATCAGGGCGGCCGGCAGGAGATAGGCGAGGATCGAGCGCCGGTTGAGGCGGCCGTCGCCGGAGGGAAGCGCCAACCAGAGGAGTCCGCAGAGCAGGAAGAGCGCGCCGTCGGGACGCGTGATGACGGCGATGGTCAGGAGTAGCCCCGCCGCCGCGTTCGCGCGGGCGCTCCTTCCATCCGCATGCGAGAGGGCGGAGAGGCCGGCCGCCACGAGAAAGGTGAAGAGCGCCGTCTCCAGGCCGCCGGTCGCCCAGACGGCGAGGTCGTAGTGGAGCGCTACGGCGAAGGCGGCCATCGGGACGAATGGGCCCGTCGGGAAGAGGCGCGCGATGGCGCGACTCAAGCACAGGATCGTTCCCGCAAAGAAGAGGACGCCGAGGACTTCGGATGCGAGGATCGGATTGATTCCCAGCGAACGGGCCGCCGAGAGCAGCCCGAGCCAGAGGAAGTGGCTGTAGCCCTCCACGCGCTCTCCGGCGTTGTAGACGGGGCCCAGGCCGCGGGCGATGTTCTCCACGTAGCGGAAGGTGATGAAGGCATCGTCGCACGTCCACCGGAGAGAGAGCGCGCGGAGGATCCCGATCGCCGCGGCGGCGAGCGCCAGAATGACCGAGGCCCGGGACCGTCCCGGGTGGGGGAGCGATCGGGCCTCGGATGTCATCAGGCGGATCCCGCGCGGATCGCGGCTCGTCCTCTGTCGATCTAGTGGTCGATCAGGGCGTCCATCTGCTCCTGCGTCAGCGGACTGCCGTAGACGATGTGCGACCCGTCGGCTGTGGACTTGAGATAGTCCCAACTCGGCAGGTTCTGAGCGCCGTTGATCGGGTCGTTCACATCGCCCGTGTACTGCAGGAAGGTGAACTCGAGCGATGTCTTCCAGTCGCCCGGAATGGGGATCACGCCGGAAGGCCCCACGAGCCGTTCCGCTCCCTGCGCCGATGGATTCCAGCTCGTCACGACGATCTTCCCGGTCTCGTCGTAGGCCTTCACGTTCGGGTTGCCGTTTCCGCCCTGCAGGTGGCAGTCGCGGCAGGAAATGTCCTCCTTCGTGATGCTGTGGCCGTAGAAGGGAGCGATCGCGACGAAGCTCTCGCCATCGTGCGTCAGGGACTGGAAGGTCGCCGTGTGGACCTTGCCGTTGAAGTTCATCAGCATCTTGAAGCCGGTTCGCGGGGTCTGGTTGAAGTAGCGCTTCTTCTCCTGCACGACCTCGGTCTCGAAGTGGCAGTTGTAGCAGCTGCTCACCGACTTCACGTGGCAGGCGGAGCAGTGGACCGTGGCAAGGTGGATCTGGTGGTAGTTGTTGTCGTCGGCCGAGACCGTGTGGCAGCGCTCGCAGGCGGCATCGCTCGCGCCGGGCGCGAGGAACGAGGCGTAGCTGTTGCCGTCGCCGTGCATCTCGCGCTCCGTGTGGCAGTCCATGCACTCCATTCCGGCCGAGCGGTGGACGTCCTGGAAAAGATTCTGCTCCGCGCCCTGCCGTCCGTGGCAGCCGAGACAGGTCTGGTCGGAGACTTCCTCTGCGCCCGGATCTTCCGGATCGACGTGGCAGTCCCGGCAGCCCGGGGCGTAGGTGGCGTGATCGACGGGAGAGCCGTCCGCGTAGGTCGTCGCGTGGCACTTCGTGCAGGCAAGCTCGCTCATGGGAATTCCCGTCAGCGACTGGAATCCGTCGGCTGCTTCGTAGAAGGTGGCCTTCCCGAGGCGCGCGGCGTGGAGACTCGTCGGGAAGATCTGCTGAATCCTCTCGATGTCGTCACCGGGTCCCGTCCCGTCGTCGTTGTCCTCGGCGCAGCCGAGGGGCATCAGGGCGAGGGCCAGGATGGCTGCAAACGCCCAACTGCGAGTCCGATTCCGCCACCGCTGCAGATTCATAGGCACCTCCTCGCAGGCAAACATACGGAGGGGATAAGTTGGGATCAACTCCCGCATCTGCGAAGGGCTGGGGAACTGATGGAGAGCGCGGCGGCGCCTCGCCCTCCGGAGGATCGCCCCGATCGTTGGGATTTCGGCGCCGTCGCCTGCCGCCCGTCCGAGGACCGCCCGGGGTCCCAGCACCATAACTTGTTGGGATGTAATCAACTAAATTGGCTGCCGGGTTTGCTCTCCAGGCCAAAGAAGGGATGGAACAACGAGACGCGGGATGCGTAATGTAAGTGCTTACCTAACTGGGTGAGCGCCGCAGGAGAGAGGACTTGCAGTGGATCTGATCCGGAGCTTGCGTGAGCTGGCCTTCGCCGCGCGCCTGCGCCGCTTGAGCGACCGGCTGATGCGCGACGCATCCCGCCTGTACGCGGCCGAGGGGTACGCGTTCGAGGCGCGGTGGTTTCCTGTCCTCTATCTCCTGAGGACTTCCCCGCCTCTTCCGGTGACCCAGATCGCGCGCGATCTGGGAATCACGCACCCGGCGGTGAACCAGATCGCCGGCGCGATGATCCGTCGCGGGTTGCTCGAGGAAGGACGCGATGCGAACGACGAGCGAAAGCGCCTCCTCTCCCTCTCGCCGCAGGGGCGCTCGCTCGCCGCCGATCTCGCTCCTCTCTGGGAGGAGATCCGCGCCGCGAGCGAGGAGCTGCTCTCCGGCGCAGGCGGCAACTTCCTCGAGAGCCTCGAGGCGATCGAGAGCGCCCTCGAGACGGAGGGAATCGACGAGCGGGTCCGCCGGCGCAGGCGGCAAGCGACCGCGGGGATCGAGATCATCGATTTCGAACCGCGTTACCGCGTCGACTTCCGCCGGTTGAATGAGGACTGGCTCCTGCGCGACTTCGAGATCGAGCCGGCCGACGAGGCGATTCTCGCCGATCCCGAGGGGGAGATCCTCGCTCGAGGCGGGGTCGTGCTCCTCGCTCGGCTCGGTGGGCGGGTCGTCGGGACTTGCGCGCTCATCCCGGAGGGGCGCGACTCCGTGGAGCTCGCCAAGATGGCCGTCGCCCCGCAGGCGCGCCGGCGGGGCGTGGGTCGCAGGCTCGCCCTCGAGGCGATCGATCGCGCGCGCTTACTCGGTGCCAAGCGGATCGTCCTTCTCACATCGAGGCGACTCGTCGCCGCCAACGCCCTCTACCGGAGTCTTGGCTTCTCGCTCGTGCACGATGAAGAAAGCTCGGAGAGTCGCTACATGCGACCCAGCATCTCGATGAAGCTGGAACTTAGTGAGGCGGGAGGGGGGACGCCCATCCCGCGGAATCGGAGGAAACAGTGATGAGACTCATCTCCTACATCGGGCCGATCGCGATTCTCTGCTTCGCTTCGGCGGGCCTCGCCGTGGCGCAGCCTCAGGGAGGGCCGCCGCCAATCGACGCCGTAACGAAGGGCCGAGTCGTCGCCTCGCTCGACACGCTTCTGCGGGAGCGCTACGTCGATGAAGCGCTCGGAGTCAAGATCGCCAAGTCGATCCGGAAGAACCTGAATGGCGGGAAGTACGACGATGAGAATGACGTCGAAGCCTTCGCTCAGGCGCTCGGGCGCGACCTGCTCGAGCTTTCCAACGACCGTCACTTGCGGATCCGCTACAACCCCGAGATGGCGCAGATGGTGGCCGACACGGGGGGGATGAACGATGCGGGGATGGCTCGCATGCGAGAGGAGGCGCGGCGCAGCAACTACGGCTTCCAGAAGGTCGAGATCCTGCCGGGAAACATCGGCTACCTCGACCTGCGGCAGTTCGCGCAGGCGGAGATGGGGGCGGCGACCGCGGTGGCCGCGATGAACTTCCTCATGAACAGCGATGCGTTGATCATCGACCTGCGAAAGAACGGCGGCGGGGATCCCTCGCAGGTGCAGCTTCTCTGCAGCTACCTCTTCAGCGCCGAGGAACCAGTCCACCTGAACAGCCTCTACCATCGCGAGACGGATCAGACGAACCAGTACTGGACCCTGCCGTACGTGCCGGGCAAGCGAAGCGCCGAGATCCCCGTATTCGTGCTCACGAGCAAGCGGACCTTCTCGGGCGCGGAGGAGTTCGCCTACAACCTCAAGAACCGCAAGCGCGCGACGATCATCGGCGAGGCGACGGGGGGAGGCGCCAATCCGGGCGGCTTCTTCCCCGTCTCGGATGGGTTCATCGCCTTCGTGTCGACAGGGAAAGCAGTCAACCCCGTCAGCAAGACGAACTGGGAGGGGGCGGGCGTGGAGCCGGATATCGCCGTGCCGGCCGAGGCGGCCCTCGATGTCGCGCGCTCCGAGGCGTTCAAGATCCTCGCGGAGAAGACCCAGGATCGCGAGTGGAAGAGAAACCTCGAATGGATGCGGGAGGAGACGGAGCGCAAGCGAACGGCGCCGCCCCTGACGGTGGAGCAGCTCCGCGCCTACGCGGGCGTCTACGGGATCCGCACGGTCACCCTGGAGGGGGATCGCCTGATCTATCAGCGAGAAGGCGGGCCGCAGCTCGCGATGCTTCCGCTCGGCGAGGACCTCTTTGGGCTCGATGGAGTCGACGACGTGCGCATCCGGTTCAACCGCGACGCCGACGGCGCGGTGATCGGCCTCAACGGAATCGAGCGGGACGGTCCTGGATTCGAGGCCCCGAGGACGCGGTAGAAGCGGGCCATCAGGCGGTCGCGGGGAAGAGATCGAGGCCGTGACTCACGCCCGAGGCGAGTGAGACGGATGCGGCAAGATGCTATGCATCCCGAGGGGTGCTGTCGGATTCTCTGCGCGCTATGGCTCAATCAGACGGGCGGGGCAATGGGCGAAGGTCAGACGCCCGTCACTTTGGAGCAGTTTGTGGAGTGTGCGTCGTCAACTACGCGGGGCCAAATGGAACTCGGAATGAGTCGGCACTTCCCGGACCCGATACCGATCGAGCTCCCGGATGTGGGGCCGATCTTAGACGAACCGACGATCGGCGGCCTGCACCACCGCCACTACCGACAAGATGCGCGACCGGAGTCTTGGTGGAGCGGCCAGCGAGGGAGCATTGCGGCTCCTGGCCGGGCCGACAAATCCTCGACGCGCGAGCCTGCCCAGAGTACCATCGATCCCGCGAGATTCTAGAAGGGAAGAACGGCGGTGCGGCTTCCGCCCTTGCAGTGAATGAAGCTCTATGAAGTGACACACCATGACTCGGTGACTTCTCGCCGGCAGGAGAACTCACATGTTCAGGAAGATCCTGTTCCCGGGTAAGTATGTTCAAGGCGCGGGCGCCCTTGCCGAATTGCCTTCGATAATCAAGCTGTTCGGCAAGCGGGGCCTTGTCCTCGCTTCGCCAACGCCCTACAAGGACATTCTGTCGCATGGCGGCATGGATCTAGCCGCGCACTCGTTGCCCGTTGAACGATTCGGGGGAGAGTGCTGCGATCGAGAACTGGCCAGAATGGCTGACGTTATCCGTGTTAAGAGCGCGGATGTCCTTGTGGGCATGGGTGGTGGGAAGACAATCGACGCAGCGAAGATCGCCGCGGACCGCGCGAGTATCCCAGTTGTCGTTGTTCCCACCATCGCGTCGACCGACGCGCCCTGCAGCGGATGCGCTGTGATGTACTCCGAGGATGGCGTCTTCGAAGAGGTCCTCTATCAAAAATCGAATCCGGCGGCCGTCCTGGTAGATACGGAAGTCATTGCCAGGGCTCCCGTCCGGTTTCTCGTGGCGGGCATGGGAGACGCGCTGTCCACATGGTTCGAGGCAAGGTCTTGCAGCGACACGCAGTCCGAAAACGAGTGCGGCGGAATCAGTACCCTGACCGGACTGAACCTCGCCAGGCTCTGCTATGACACATTGCTTGAACATGGGGCGGCCGCCAAGAGTGGAGCGGAGCGGCACATCGTCACGCCAGCCCTCGAGTGCATTGTGGAGGCGAATATACTCTTGAGCGGAATCGGTTTCGAAAGCGGCGGGTTGGCAAGCGCCCATGCAATTCACAACGGGCTCACCGCGCTCGAAGAAACGCACGCATACTACCATGGCGAGAAGGTGGCCTTCGGCGTTCTGGTCGGACTTCAGCTCACCGATTCCCCGACGGCGGAATCGGACGGCGTCTTCTCCTTCTGTGAGGAAGTCGGCTTGCCCACCACACTCGGTGACATCGGCCTCGGAAACGTCGACCCGGACAGGCTCATGCTCGTCGCGGAGAAGGCCTGTGCGCCGGATGCGAGTATTCATCACGAAGCGGGCACGATAACACCGGATAAGGTGCTTCGCGCGATGCTGGCAGCCAGCGCCATAGGGGAGCGCCGGAAGAGGCAGTCGAGCTCATAGCCTCGTTCTTCTCGATTTGGAGTGATTCCGCAGCGCGGCGGAGGGCTGTCCCTGAACCGCCCAGGGTTCTCCGGAGACCAGATTACGCGACTCCAACCGGCGTCGACTGCGGGCTGATCGATGTGCTCGGGGCCTGGATGCGGGACGCCGCCGGTGACCGCGGCGTGCCGCTTAGCGGATGACTCGTGCCTAGTCGCGGCGCACCAGGACTGCGAGGCGCTGGGCGGGACGTACCTCGGCGACGACACCGACTGCGACCCCAACCCATGCATCCCCACGGCAACCGAGAAGACGACATGGGGCCGGATACGGGCGGGGTATCGGTGACAGCGCACGGAAGGAGTCCGCTGGAGCGCATGGATCCTTGCGGAGGTGTTCAGTCGAGGCGGGAACTGGGCTCAGGCGACGCACTCACCCCAGCGACAAACCCGCTCGACCAGGCCCACTGGAAGTTGAAGCCGCCGATCCTGCCGTCCACATCGCAGATCTCCCCGCACAGATGAAGTCCGGGCGCAAGCCGGGACTCCATCGTCTCCAAGCGAATCTCGCTCAGAGGAACGCCCCCCGCTGTCGCCTCTGCGTAGGCAAAGCCGCGCTCGCCGGTCACGGGCAGCTCGGCGTCGAAGATCGCCGAGACGAGACGGCGGCGCGAATCCCGGCTTAGCATGTGCCCCGGCGCGCCCGGATCGACGCCGGCTGACGCGCACAGGAATCGCGCGAGCCGCTCCGGCATGCGCTCCGAGAGGAAGCGGGCCGGGCCGCGCGGGCCTAGCTCGCGCAGCCCGGCATCGAGGCCCTCCCGGGTCTCCGAAGGAAGCCAGTCGACGGTGAGGCGCGCGCCCCCGTCCTCAGCGCGCGCGAGGATCCAGCTCCGGCTGACGTCGAGGACCGCCGGTCCCGAGATCCCGAAGTGCGTGCAGAGGAGCGCGCCTTCCACGACGCGGACTCTCCGATCTCCGGAATCGCGCACGCTCAATCGGACCGGCGCGCTCACGCCGCTCAGCGCGCGCAGGGGGGAACCCTCCTCCAGAATGAGAGGGACAAGGGCGGGAACGATCCGCGGCGTCAAGCTGTGTCCCAGCGCCTTGGCGAGCTCGTACCCGCCGCCATCCGAGCCCGTCTTGGGAACGCTCCGCCCGCCAGTGGCCAGGATCACGCGCCGCGCATGAAAGATTCGCCCGTCCGAAGCGCGCAGCTCGAATCCGCTCTTCACACGCTGGAGCGATACGATGCGGCATGGATGGACGATCTCCACTCCCGCCGATCGCGCCGCGAGAAGCAGCGCATCGAGGACGGTGGGAGCTTGATCGGTTACGGGGAAGAGCTTCCCCGTCTCCTCTCGCTTCAGCTCCACGCCGATCTCCTCGAAGAACCGGCGAGTCGCCTCGACGTCGAATCGTCGAAGGATCCTTCGAATGGCATTCTGCGAGGACCCGTTGAAGTCGCCCGCCTCGACCCGCTCGTGCGTGACGTTGCATCGCCCGCCGCCGGCGATCAGGATCTTGGCGCCAAGCTTGCGCGCGCCGTCGAAGGCGACGATTGTGCCGCACCGTCCGCTTCGCCCGGCCCAGATTCCCGCCATGAGGCCGGCGGCCCCTGCGCCCACGATGGCGAGATCAACCATCGTTCGGCAGGAGAGGCTCATCGAAGACGGTCGGTTCGGGCGCCGGCTCGTCGGCGGCGCGCAGCAGCGCGCGCTGCGCCATCCCCGCGACGCGGACGATTTCGAGCCCCGCGTAGCGATCCTCGCCGGTTATCGCGCGCAGGTCGAGCAGGTGCGCCGTCGTCTCGACGCAGAACCGTCGAACCGGGGCGGCGACCCCCTCGCGCTGCTTGACGCCCGCGGCGGAAAGCTTGATCAGGGCCTGAAGGAAGATCGCCGTCGGCCCGCGACGCCCCGCCCCGTTCCACAGCGATTCCCAGACCTCATGGGCCTCCCAGTAGTAGCCATAGTTGAAGAGGTCGATCCCGTAGAGATAGTCGGAGCAATCTACCCAGAACTGCGGATCGAGGATCTCCTCCGACACGAAGGGGGCATTGTAGCTATGCCCCTCTGGGTTTCGAAGCGGGTGCGGCTCCAGCCCCACGACATAGGCGTAGCGCGGGAACGGCCGTTCGGGCCGATATCGCGGCGGACCGAGGGAGGGATCGAGCCCCTGCGGCATCGTCGTCCTACTCCTGGATCACCAGGTCGACGCGGCGATTGCGCTGCCGGCCTTCCTCCGTTTCATTGCCCGCGACGGGGCGGGTGAGACCATAACCCTCGACAGACATCCGCTCGGCGGCGACATCTTGGCTGACGAGAAACTCGTAGACCGCCTGAGCGCGGCGCTTGGAGAGATCGAGGTTGTACTCGGCCGTCCCGATGTTGTCCGTATGCCCCTCGACGGCAATCTTCATCTCGGGGAACTGATTGAGAATCGTCGAGACCTTGACCAGGCTGAACTCGACATTGCGCTTCAGAGTCGCCTTGTCGAAGTCGAAGAGGATGTCGGCGAGGCTCACGATCGCCCCGCGCGCGGTCTGCGTGATGTGGGCGTACTTCCCCTCGATCTGCTTGAGCGCATCGTAGAGGCTCGTTTGACGCTTGCGCGCCTCCTCGCGTTCGCGCTCGAGCTCCGCGCGCAGGTCGTCGCGCAGGGTGCGTTCGAGATCGAGCGTCGCGCGCAACGCCTCATCCCGCGCGTCCCCCAGGCCCGCGGCGAGAAGCGTCCCCCGCGCGCAGGTCTCGCGCGCCTCGGCCGTCCGGACCCGGTGGACCATCTCGTGAAGCACGCCCTCGGATTGATGCAGCCTGTGGAAGCGCTCCTCGCGATCGACTCCCTTCGCGATCGGATCGACGAGGTCGCGGAAGCGCGCCTCGAGATCGGCGATCGCGATCTTGCGCGCGCGCGCCTGTTCCGTCCACTCCTCCCAGGCCTTCTGCTGCGACTCGATCGGAGTCGGTCCGTCGGCGCCGTAGGGGACTCCCGGCCAGATGTTCGTCGGGTTGACGAAGGCTTCCAGCTCCGGGTCCTCCCGCTGGACGTGCGGCGCATCGCGTCGCGCGACCCGCTCGGTCTGCTCGAGGACGATGATCGCTTCCTCCCAGCGCCGCTTCGCCTCCTCGACGGCGCCGCGGCACTGCCGGGCTTCCGCCTCGGCGCGGCGAAGCTCGGCGACGGCGCGCGCCTCGCGCATCCCGGCGAGGCTGCGCTCGAGGACCGGGAGGGCGCGCTTCTCGTCACCCTTCTCGACGAGCGGGACGGCCCTGTCGCGCTGGAGTCTGGCGACACGAAACGCTTCGGATCCGCTCGGATCGGGATCGATGGCGAGGATCTCCTTCTCCGTGGCGTTCACCTCGCTCAGGAGGTTCGCCGCCGGGGGACGGGAGGAGCCGCAACCGGCGGACCAGATCGCCGCCAGGAGACACGCGCCGAGCTGCCATCGCCTCATCTCTTCTTCCTCCTGCGGGCGAGCCACTCCTCGTGCGGGATCGGCCGGCCCGTCTCGAGATACGACTTCAGGCTATCCATCGCCCAGGACCAGGCGGTCTTCAGATCCTCCGCATCTTTTTTCGTGCGCAGGCGATCGTGGGTGAGGTAGACCACGGTGCGCCCATCCTCCTTGCGCACGAAGCGAACCTCGACCTCGCTTCCGCTGTGGTGCCGGGAGTTTTCCCAGGTGAAGCGGATGCGCCGCAGCGGCACGATGGCGAGGAATCTCCCGCGATCCCCGTCGGCGTTCGAATACGACCCGCCCACGCGGAAGTCCTGCTCCGCCTTCGTGGTGAACCAGGCCGAGAGGCGCCTGGGGTCGCGCCAGGCGTCGAAGGCCTTGCGGATGCCGCAATCGATCGTGCGCGAGACATCCGTCGCATAGGCGCCGGATGAGCGTTGCATCGCATCGCGCGCGCCGCGCGCCCGCTCGTGCTCCACCGTCACCATCTGCGACCACCAGGGGCTCAGGTCAAAGGCTTCGCGGAGGTGCTTCGCCGTCTCCCTGTGCCCCTTCTCCAGCGCCTTCCAGCGGTCGAGGATTCGAAACCACTGATCCCAGCTCTTGCCGGTCGCCGCGGCCACCTTCTCCCCGCGAATCGCGGGGGCCTTCTCACCCGCCATGAGGCCTCCTACTTCGCGCGGCCGCCCTTCTTCGAACCGGCTCCGATCCACCGATCGAGCCAGCCGAGGAACTCGCCGTACCAGTGGCGGCTGTTCCGTGGCTTCAGGATCCAGTGATTCTCGTCGGGGTAGTAGACGAGCCGCGCGGGGAGCTTCATCGCCTTGTAGACATTGTAGATCTCGATGCCCTGCGCGGCGGGCACGCGGTAGTCGAGCTCGCCGTGAACGACGAGCATCGGGGTGCGGAAGCCCGCGGCGCAACGGATCGGGTTGTACCGGTCCATTCCCTCGACGTTTGCCCACGGTTCGCCTCCCATGGAGCGGGCGCGACCCTGCGTGACATCGGAGGCGTACTGGGTCTGGAAGTCGCAGACGCCCGCGTGGTTCACGATCGCCGCGAAGCGGTCGGTCTGGGAGGCGATCCACGCGGCCATGTAGCCGCCGTAGGATCCGCCCGTGGCCGCCATCCGGCGCCGGTCGACGAGGCCGCGGCGGATCAGGTAGTCGGTCGCGGCCATCACGTCCTTCAGGGGCTGGTCACCCCAGCGGCCGAGGATCGAGGCGGCGAACTTCTGCCCCCAGCCGGTCGAGCCGTGGAAGTTCACGAGGGCGGCCAGGTAGCCGGGGGCGGCGAAGGTCTGCGCGTTCCATCGCCAGTGCCACTCATCGCCGAACGCGGCGTGCGGACCGCCGTGGATCATGTGGACAAGCGGCCAGCGCCGCGCGGGACGCCGTCCCTCGGGGACGGGCTTCTCGCCGGGGGGATACACGAGATACATCTGCACCGGATCTCCCTCGGCTCCTTCGATGATCGCCTCCTCGACGGCGGAGATCTGGATCCGATCCATGATGGGTTTGGTGAATCCGGTCAGTCGGCGGAGCTTCCTCGCGCCGATCGCGCAGGTGAAGACCTCAGGCGGTTGCCGGATCGACGATCCGGACAGAAAGATCGATCCTCCGGCGATCTTCGGCGCGCCGAGGCCCATCCCACGGAGGATCTCCCTCGGCTTCGCGCGACGCGGATTGACGATGGCCGAGCGGAAGTCGAGGCCGAAGAGGCCCGTGCGGGCAAAGTGATCGGCTGCGATGAGGATCGTCCTGCCGTCCGGGGTGATCTCCCAGACATTGGCGGAGCGGTCCCACGTCTCGGTGAGGATCGTGTGTTCTCCGCTGCGCCGGTCGTAGGCGACCAGGCGCACCTTGTCGGCGTAGAAGTCCCACTCGCGCTGCATGCCGAAGATGATCCAGCGGCCGTCCGGGGAGTAGATCGGCTGGATCGCGTCGGCGGGGAAGCGGCTCGTGAGAGCGCGCGTGCGGCGCGCGCTCGCGCCGGCCCGGACGCGGTTGGGCACCGGCGCCGTGAAGATTCCCCAGAGGAGCGGATCGTGGGGCGGCTCGGTGCGGCAAGCGGCGAATACGATCTCCTTGCCGTCGGGGGAGATCCGGTACTGCCCCGCGGGGTCGTCGGGCGAGAAGAAGCGCTTCGAGCTCGGAATGAGATCCATCATCTCGCGCGTCTCGAGGTCGAGGACGAAGATATGGTGAACCTTCCCGTCGGTAAGCCAGTGGTCCCAGTAGCGGTAGAAGCGATCCTCGGAGACGCGCGCCTTCACGGGCTCTTCCTCGATCGCCTTGGCGCGCTTGCCCGCCTCCTCGACCGTGAGGGCGTCCATGTAGACGGGCGAGAGAAACGCGATTCGCCGCCCGTCGGGAAACCAGCGCGGATCGACGACCCCGAGGGGGAGGTCGGTCAGCCGCTCCGCCTCGCCGCCGGAGAGCGGGATGATGTAGAGCTGGGGCTGGTCCGGATGCTTCGGCGCGTTCATCGACTTCGAGTCCTTCGGGCCGCCGGGCTTGCGGACGAAGGCGAGAGTCTTGCCGTCGGGGCTGAAGGCCGCCTGGGATGCGGCGGATGCCGCCGCCGTTAGGGGCCGAGCCGGGTCGCCGCGGACGCCGCTGCCGGCTTCGCGCGCCGTCGCCGGAATGATCCACAGACGAGTCGCCGCCTCATTGGTCTCCATCGAGTGGGTCGTCACCGGGACGACGACCTGGCTCCCGTCGGGAGAGGGGATCGGCGTCCCCACGCGGGGCAGCGCCCAGAGATCGTCGACGGTCATGGGCTTGCGCATCATGTCTCCTCCAGTTCGCTCGCGCCTTGGGCCGAAACTGCGTTCCTCGAATCTCGCGGCAGAGAGGGGGAGCGGTCAAGGTCGGATCCGTTGGTTGTGGGGAGATGGAGGGATCTCGCGCATGGCTGTGGCGTCCGGGTTGACCCGCTCGCTTTGGGGCTTCCGATCGGCGATGACGGAGCAGTGAGCGTGAGGTCGCGCTGAATGCGAGAAGGCCGCCATCCTGACGGATGGCGGCCCTCATGTCGTCCCTGAAGTATCCCGCTGTTACCAGCGATCCCGGTTCCCACCGCCGCCGCCACCGCCGCGACGACCGCCGCCACCGCCGCCACCGTAGCCACCGCCGCCGCCCTGACGCGGCTCCTGGGGGCGCGCCTCGTTGACCGTCAGCGTGCGACCGCCCATCTGTGTGGCGTTGAGGGCCGCGATCGCCCGCTTCGCCTCTTCGGCCGACGTCATCTCAACGAAACCGAACCCGCGCGACTGACCCGTGAACTTGTCGGTGATCACACGCGCCGATTCGACCGTGCCATACGGAGCGAACAGATCGGCAAGCTGCTCCTCAGTCGCTGAATACGGCAGGCCACCCACGTAAATCTTGGCACCCATTCCAGAACTCTCCTTACGAGAACAAACCGACATTGCTTTGGCTCGGGAAACCGGGGGATCGGGCCGAAGACGCGGAACGAAAGCGGCTTGGTCTGACTTCCAAAGAATTCCCAGATCAAAACAACATCAACCCGGGCCATGCTGACTGTTCCCGGACACGCGGCCCAACGCATCCGGGCTGGGAATGACTTTCCCATACTTTGATCGGCATCGCAACCGATAACTTCAGATAAAACGGGCGACTACAGGGGTTGGAGTCAGCCAGGGAGGATTGCCTGGAGCCTCAAGATTGCCCCGGAGATCCCCTCGCTGGAGAGCCCCTCCCGGATTCCCGGGTCAGGCGGCGGATCCAGGCCCCCAAGGCAGGGTACTCCGCGGTCAGCCGCTCGCGATCGCCCAACTCGAAGTCATCAAAGGCGAAACCCGGGGCCGTCACGCATCCCGCGAGACCGTAGGAGGCCGGGTCCTCGACCGTCACGGCGAACCAGCAGCCGGCGGGCATGATCCGCTGGGGTGGCTGACCGCGCTCCGGGTCGATCCCAAGACGCTCGTCCGAGAGCACGCCGCCGGGCAAGATCCTGTGGAGCACGAGCCCCGAGCCGGCATGGTAGCTCCAGATCTCATCGGCGCGCAGACGGTGGAAGGCGGAGAACTCCTCCCCGGCGAGGAGATAGAGGATCGATGTGGCCATCGCGCGATCGGCGCCGAAACGATCCGGAAGCGCCGATCCAGAGATCGTCTCATCGCTTCGATAGATCTCGCGATACCACCCTCCTTCGGGGTGTCTGGATAGCCCGAGGAGGCGGATCCAATCGTTCGCAGAGCGCATCGGCTCCTCCCGGACAGCGTCCTCTTCACCGAGAGCCATCCTACCGGAGCCCGGCCGCAGGGTCACCACCGCGCCGGTGGTCCTCGATTCGATGCCGTGGTATCGTTCCGCCCGCAAGCCGCCAGGAGGGGAGATGGGGAGTAGCTTCGGCAGGATCTTCCGCGTGCACACATGGGGCGAGAGCCATGGCGGCGCCGTCGGCGCGGTCGTCGACGGCTGCCCCGCGCGCCTCTCGCTCGATGAGTCCGACATCCAACCGCAGCTCGATCGGCGCAGGCCCGGGACGAGCCTTCTCGTGTCCCAGCGGCGCGAGGAGGATCGCGTGCGGATCCTCTCGGGCGTCTTCGAGGGTCGTACCCTCGGCAGCCCGATTCTCCTGATGGTGCAGAACACGGATGCGAAGCCCGGAGCGTATGAGCCGTTCCGCGACGTCTTCCGGCCCTCGCATGCCGATTACACATACCAGGCGAAGTACGGAATCCAGAACTGGCAAGGGGGGGGGCGCGCAAGCGCGCGCGAGACTGTGGGACGCGTCGCGGCGGGCGCAATCGCCGAGAAGCTCCTGCGGCTCGGCGCCGGCGTCGAGATCGTCGCATGGGTCTCCCGCGTGGGGGAGTTCGACGCGGAGGTGGACGGCGGGGCGCTCACGCGAGCCGCGGTCGACCGCTTCGCGAGCCGATGCCCGGATCCCGATGCGGCCGCGCGGATCGAGGAGCGGATCGAGGCGGCGCGGCAGGAAGGCGACTCGCTCGGCGGGGTGGTCTCTCTCATCGTGCGGAACGTTCCGCCGGGACTCGGCGAGCCGGTCTTCGACAAGCTCGAGGGCGATCTCGCCCGCGCGATGCTGAGCATCCCGGCGGCGAAGGGATTCGAGATCGGGTCGGGATTCGAGGGGACGCGGATGACGGGATCCTCGCACAATGATCCGTTCATTCTCGAGGAGGGTCGCGTGCGCACGACGGCGAACCGGAGCGGCGGGGTCCAGGGCGGGATCTCGAACGGCGAGCCGATTCTGCTGCGCGTCGCGTTCAAGCCGACCGCGACGATTCGAAAGCCCCAGCAGACCGTCGATGCGTCGGGCGCGGCGCGTACCCTCGAGGCGACTGGGAGGCACGATCCGTGCGTCCTGCCGAGGGCGGTTCCGATCGTGGAGGCGATGGCCGCCCTCGTCCTGGCGGATCACTGGCTCCTGCAGCTCGCGTGGAAGGCGGCGGGCGAGGCGATCGACGGAGCCCCCGATTGACTCCGGTCGCGCTGGCTCTGGCCCTCGCGCTGCTGTGCTGTTCCTGCAATCGCGACCCCAAGGGAGAGGACGCCTCCGGCGCGGATGAGGGACCCGCACGGCCGCCCTACCCGGTCATCGTCGTCGCGGAGGAGCCCGACCACCTCGCCCCGCCTCTCGCGCGGAGCGCCTCATCGAGCGCCGTCTGGCCCTGGATTCTGCCCTCGCTCGTGCGAATCGAGACCGATTCGCTTTCCCGGGGAAGGATCGTGGGCGATCTCGCGCGCCGCTGGGAGATCGCGGAGGACGGACGAGAGGCGCGCTTCTTCCTCTCGCCGGATCGATTCTGGGAAGACACGACCTCGGTGACGCCGGAGGATGTCGTGGAGAGCTACAGGCTCTGCCGCGATCCCACGGTGGGAGGCGAGTGGGGGGCGCGCCTTGCGGAGATCGCGTCCATCGAGACGCTCGCGGATTCGCCGTGGACCGTGCTCATGCGGTTTCGCAAGGGCGTGTCGACCCGGCGCGCGCTGCAGCTTGCCGCGCTGCCCGTGATCTCGAAGGCGCAGTGGATCAAGAACCGCGACCGTCACCCGATCGTGGGCGAACCGGGGCGACCGGTCCTCGCGGCGGGCCCGTTTCGCGTCGAGGAGTGGAAGCAGGGGGAGTTCATCCGTCTGGCGCGCCATCCATTTCCGCCGCCGGGGCGCGAGCCCGCGGCGGAGCGGGTCCTCATTCGGTTCAGTCCCCTCGGGATCAGCCGCGCGATGCAGGTCGAAGGAGGCGTCGCCGATCTCGCGATCGACATGCCCGTCGAGGAGATCCGCAGGATCCGGGAGGAAGGGGGCGCGGGAGCGCGGATTGTTCGTGCCGGCGTCGTGGCGACCGATCTCCTCCTCTGGAATCTGGAGCATCCCGTACTCGGCGGACTGGGGCCCCGCCTCTGGGTGGAGGACCAGATCGACCTGGATCTCATCCGCCGCGCCGCCGCGGACGGCGATTCGACTCTCGAAGGCGAGCCGATCGACGCGCTACCGGGCCAACCCGATTCGTCGGGAGCGATCCTCGCTGCCGGAGGCGAGGTCCGGGATGTCCCTGCAGCTTTCGGGATCTCCACGCTCGAGATCCTCTACGATGCCACGCGCGCGCGGATGGAGCGGATGGCAGTCGAGATCCTGGCGCAACTCGATCAAGCGGGGGTGGAGGCGAAACTGGCGCCCCGACCCGCCGCCGAGTGCCTCGCCCGGCTCCGCGATGGTCGCTTCGAAGCCGCTCTCGTGGGTCATTCCATTCCCCCTCTGGGCGATCCGGGGGAGTTCTGGAGCAGCCGGGGGAGCGCGAATCTGGGCCGTTTCTCCAACGCGGCGGTCGACAGCATGGTCGATGCGGCGCGCTCCGCGGCGGGCGACACGCTGCCCGATCCCGCCCGCGCGATCGAGCAGATGGTGCGCCGGCGGCACGCCGCGATCATCATCGAGCGGCGCGTCCGATACGACCTCGCCGGACCCCGGCTCGCGGGCTACCGCCGCGATCCGCTGCAGCCGTACGGGGATCTCCTGCATCTGAGGCTCCAGTAAGAGGCGCAGAAAGTCGATCTCGGCGGCAGCGAGGCGATCCTGAACCACGCGCGACCGAAGCCGCGCGCGCCGAATCCCTGCCCGCGCGACCCTTCCTCCGGTGCGCCGCCAGCGCGCGTCCGGTGTGCGAGGTCTTGCAGGCGGCGAGCGCCGTGGGCGGCCCTTCGAAGACGACGCGTCCGCCTTCATCGCCCGCGCCGGGGCCGAGATCGATCGCCCAGTCCGCCGCAGCGATGAAGTCGAGGTGGTGCTCGACGACGATCACCGCATCGCCGCGCGCGCACAGGGAGCGCAGCGCCCCCAGCAGCCGCGCGACGTCCCGCGCGTGGAGACCCGTCGTGGGCTCGTCGAAGAGGAACAGGCGCCGTCCCGTCCGGGATCCCTCCGCGAGGAAGGAGGCGAGCTTCAACCGCTGCGCCTCCCCTCCGCTCAAGGTCGAGGTGGGCTGTCCCAGGCGCAGGTAACCAAGCCCCACGTCCTGGAGGGGGCGCAGCCTCCGGACGATCTCCGGATGGTCCGCGAACTCCGCCTCCGCCTGGTCGGCGGTCATCTCGAGCACCCCGAGGATGGTGCGGCCCCGGTGGGACACCTCGAGGACCTCAGGCCGGAAACGCCTTCCATTGCAGCTCTCGCAGGCGACCTCGACATCGGGCAAGAAGTGCATCTCGAGAACCACCGTGCCGAGCCCTTTGCAGGTCTCGCACCGCCCGCCGGGGACATTGAAACTGAAGTCGCGCGGCCGGAGCCCGCGGGCCGCAGCTTCGGGCGTGCGCGCGAAGAGATCGCGGATCGGCGATGAGACCTTGGTGAAGGAGATGGCGTTCGACCGGCTCGATCGTCCGAGCGCCTCCTGGCCGATCAGGGAGACTTCCTCCAGCGCCTCGAACCCCTCGATGCCCTCGACGCGGCCGACATCCTCCACCGGCCGTCCCTGGAATCGCAGCCAGTTGCGATGGATCACCTCATCGAGCAGAGTCGACTTCCCCGAGCCGGAGACTCCCGTGACCGCTGTGATTTCAGCGAGCGGAATCTCCAGATGCTCGATCTTGAGATTGTGCGCGGCGAGCCCCCGCAGGCGCAGACGCGGCGCATTCGCGCGAATCTTCTCACCGGCCGGGGCATCCGCGATGCGGAAGAAGCCGGGCTCGGAGCGCAGGAAGTCCGCGGAGCTTCCTTCATACAAGAGCCTGCCCCCGCGCTCTCCGCCTTCGGGCCCGAGGACGATGAGGTGATCGGATCCGGCGATCACGGCGGGATCGTGCTCGACAACCACGGCCGTGCTGCCGCTCTTGCAGATGCGACGCAGGACTCCGAGGACGCGGGAGGAGTCGCGCGCGTGCAGCCCGACCGTCGGCTCGTCGAGAATGTACATCGTGCGCGTGAGGGAGGCCCCGAGCCCTCCGGCCAGGCGCAGCCGCTGCGTCTCTCCGCCGCTCAGCGTTCGCGCGGGGCGGTTCAGGGTGAGATAGCCCAACCCCACCTCGTCGAGGACCTGCAGCCTCCCGCGGATCTCTCGCAGCAGCGGGCGAACGCGCGCCTCACGCGCCGAGGGAAGCCCGGGCGCCTCGAAGATTGCCCGCAGATCGGCGATCGTCGTCGCTCCCAGCTCGGCGAGGTTTCGTCCCGCGAAACGCACGGCGAGCGCCGCCGGACGCAGCCGCGTGCCCCCGCAGGCGGCGCAGGGGACATAGCCGCGGAAGCGGGAGAGAAAGACGCGGACGTGCATCTTGTAGCGCTTCTTCTCCAGGTAGGCGAAGAGGCCGTCGACGCCCGGATAGCGATCGTCGCCGCGAAAGACCCAGGCGCGTTCGCGCTCGCGCAGCTCCGACCATGGGATCTCGGTGCGCACCTTGGCGGCGGGGGCGCAGCGCAGGAGCTTCCGGTACCACCAGCGATTCGACGGCATGCGGAAGGGGAGGACGGCGTCATTGCGGAGGGTGCGCCGAGGATCGGGGACGACCTTCTCGGGATCGATCGTGACGCTGCGGCCGAACCCCTGGCATTCGGGGCAGGCGCCGATCGGGCTGTCGGCCGAGAAGAGACCGGGACGCGGAGTCTCCGCCTCGAGCCCACAGGCGCGGCAGACCGCGCCCTCGCGGAGGTCGAGGAGGATTCGCCCGGGCGTCTCGCCGTCGAGCGCGGCGGCCGAGGCGCGGCCGTGCGCGATCGCCCACGCCGATCCGATCGCCTCGACGATCCGTCCCCTGCGCGCGTGGCCCGCGAGCAGGCGATCGACGACGAGGTCGATGCGATCCGGAAGCCCGGGTGCGGAGTCGAGAAGCCACTCCCCGGGCCAATCGCGGACAAGCCCGCCGAGGAGGACGCGCGTGTAACCCTGCTGGACCAGGCCCGACACGCCGGCCGCGCCCAGCCGCTCCCGGGGCACGGGGGCGAGAAGCGCGACCGATCGCTCGGCGACGATCGCGGCGAGCCGCGCCGCGGCGCTCTCCAGCGTCTCGGTCTCCACCGCTTCGCCGCATCCGAGGCATCGAACATCCCCCGCGTGGGCGAGCAGGAGCTGGAGGTGATCGGAGATCTCGGTCATCGTCCCGACCGTCGAGCGGGCGTTTCGCACCGAGACGCTCTGTTTCAACGCCAGGGGAGGTTCGAGGCGGCCGATGAAGTCGGCGTCGGGGCGATCGAGACGCTCGAGGAACTGCCGCGCATAGGTGGCGAGGCAATCCACGAAGCGGCGCTGTCCTTCCGCGTAGATCGTGTCGAATGCGAGGCTCGACTTGCCCGATCCGGAGACTCCGGTGATCACCGTCAAACGACCGAAGGGGATCGAGCAGTCGATCCCCTTCAGATTGTGGGTCCGCACCCCGCGCAGCTCGCAGGCATCCATATGAGTCGGATCCTAGCAGATTCCCCGCGGGGGGCGCCGCGCGTCGCTCAGGGCATCCGCGTCAGCTCTTCCAGGATCGGGTCCTCGAGCAGGATGCGCGGCGTCGATCCCGCGAGACCCGGCTCGCGCAGGGCGCGCCGTAGCATCCAGACCGAGAGCGGATCGAGCGTCGATGGATCCGCGGCGAGAAGCGCCGCCTGCGCCGCCTCCGAGGCGATCCGGCTCGAGGCGCCGAAGATCATCCTCTCGAACAGGGATGCGGAGGGCCGGTGGATATGCTCGACCTTGGCATCCTCGGGGAGGGAGGCAAGCTGCTTCGCCGCGGCGATCGCCTCGTTGAGTCCACCCACCTCGTCGATCAGTCCATTCTCCTTCGCCTGGTTGCCGGTCCAGATCCTCCCCTGGCCGAGCGCGTCGATTCGCGAGCGCTCCATCGTCCTCCCGGCCTCGACGCGGTCGAGGAAGCGCGCGTAGTAGTGGTCGATGAGCGATTGGACGTGCTCTCGCTCCTCGTCGGTCAGCCGATGGGCGCTCGACATGAGGCCCGACATTCGCCCGCGCTCGAAGGTCTCCATGTGAATCCGGTGGCGTCCGAAGAAGCCGGTCATCTCGGGCTTCAAGAAGAGCACGCCGATCGAGCCGGTGATCGTGCCGGGGCAGGCCACGATCCGGTCGGCGTTACAGGCGATGTAGTATCCGCCCGAGCCGGCGACGCGCGACATGGAGACGACGAGCTTCTTGCCCCTCTTCTTGAGCTCGTCGGTGGCGCGCCAGATCTCGTCGGATGCGAGGGCGCTCCCGCCGGGCGAGTCGACGCGCAGGACGACCGCCTTCACGTCGCGGCGACGGGCGAGGTCGCGCAGCTGGGCGACCACGGTGGTCGATCCCATCGTGTTGCCGCCCATGAAGCCGCGCCGGCTCTTGCCGTCGACAATGCTGCCGTCGAGCCACAGGACGGCGACCTTGCCGCCGTCGTGCCATGAATCGTCCCGGTACCGCCAGCCGCGCGCGGAGATCGTGCTCGCCTCGCCCTTCCCGCCGGTCATCCGCGCAAGGATCCGTCGCGCGCATCGCTCGTCGCCGAGCGAATCGACCAGACCGAATGCGAGCGCGTCATCGGCATGGATCCACCGGCCGTCGGCGTACTCCGCGAGCTTCGCTTTGTCGATCTTCCGATCCGCGGCGACCGAGGAGAGAAACGTCTCGTGCCAGTCGTCGAAGAGCGCGTTCAGCGATTCGAGCATTCCCTCGGTCGGCCGGCTGTGGACGAGCTCCTCGCCGGCGGTCTTGTACTTGCCGCGCTGCACCTTCTCGAAGCGGATTCCGAGCGAGTCGAGCATCTCGCCCATGTATGGGATGTCGCTTCGGATCGCGAGCCCCCCGACCGAGCCCAGCGGGTCGATCACGATCCGATCGCACGCGGCGGCGATCGCGTACTGCCCCCGGTTTCCGATTTCCTTGCTGAAGGCGACGACCGGCTTGCCGGCGGCGCGGATCCGGTGGATCGAGGATCGGATCTCGTCGGTCAGCGGACCGGCGGCGACCGGCTCGAGATCGATCAGCACGCCGCGCACGTGCGGATCGACCGCGGCATGGTCGAGCTCCTCGAGCACGGGGCGCACGCTCTTCGATCCCGACGAGCCGATCAGGGGCAACGGCAGTCCGCTCTCCGCCTCGTCTCCGTAGGAGCCCGAGATCGAGGTCTTCGTGTACTGCCGCTCGCGCGTGAAGGTGCGCTGGCGCGCCGAGGAGAGCTGGATGGCCTCGACCGTGCGGTCCAGATCGTCGTCGGGATCGAGAAACGCCCCGAAGAAGCTCGTGCTCTGAAGCGCGTTCGCCGCGATCCCGAAGGAGATCGTCCGTCCCTCGTCGAAGTCCTCGAAGGGTCCGTCGACGCGGACTCCGGCCGCAAGCCCCGGCAGGATCTCGGCCCAGATCCCCGCGCGGAAGGCCCCCTCGTCCTTCCACGAGCCGTCTTCGGGCCCGAAGACATCGCCGTGGAGGGTGAGGCGATCGCGCCACTCCCCGGGCAGGACTCGAGCGGCGAGCCCCGCCGAGTAGGTCCGCTTGTAGGCGCGATTGAGGATCTCGCTCTCGCCGAGGTCGCTTGCCACCGCGCCCAGCGAGATCCGGGCGTGCGGCCGCAGAAGCAACCCCGCGTCCCATCTCCAGGTCGCGTCCTTGCGGCCGAGCTCACGGCGGCTCTCGTAGGTCGCGCGCAGTCCGAGCGAAAGATCGCTCCGCCCGCCTCCGATCCCCAGGATGCCGCGTCGGGCATAGTCGGATCCTCTGGGATCCTCGTACTGGTAGCCGACCCCGAAGCCCCTGCCGGCGAGGATGCCGGTTCCGATTCGCAAGCGATTGTCCTCGGAATGATCCCAGGAGAAGTAACCCGCCCCTCCCATCGCGCGGCAGATCGCGGCGGGGTTGGTGAGAAGCGCGGTGGCATCGTCGTTGACGGCGACCGAGCTCACCCCGGGGACAAGAGTCTGGGCGCCCGCCGTCAGGACGGCGAAGGCGCTGAAGGCGACGACCAGGGCCAGGGCGCCGGCGCGCGAGAGTGCCATCTCATTCCTCCTCTGCCGATCGGTGCGGCGAACGGCTCGACGCGGGACGGACGCCGTTCGCGTCGGGTCGCAGACTAAGCGCGAAGTCGTGGAGGGGTCAAGCGGAGGACCCGGCCGGATCAAGCGCGCGCGTCGCCCGCGAGCGCGTGGAGCCGGGCGATCCGATCCTCGATCGGCGGGTGGGTGCTGAGCAGCCCGCTCGCCCGCTTCTCGAAGGGATGGATCGGGTTCACGATGTAGAGATGCTGGGTCGCTCGATTCGCCGCCTCCAGCACCTCCGTGTCGCCGGAGATCTTCTGGAGGGCTCCGGCGAGCCCGAGGGGGTTGCGGGTCAGCTCGACCGCCGAAGCGTCGGCGAGATACTCGCGCTGGCGGCTCGCCGCGAGCTGGATCAGCCGGGCGAGCAGCGGCGCCACGATGCTCAGCACGAGGGCGAGCACGATGACCACCAGCACGATCGGGCCGCCGCCCGAGCCCGATGACCGCTTGCGGCCGACCCGTCCGCGGAAGGCGGTGCGGCGGAAGAGATCGCAGACCAGAACGAGGAATCCCACGAGCACGGCGAGGAGCATCGCGAAGCGGATGTCGAGGTTTCGGATGTGGGAGAGCTCGTGCGCAAGAACGCCCTGCAGCTCGTCGCGCGAGAGCTTCTCGCGCAGCCCCTTCGTGATCGCGATCGAGGCGTGTGCGGGATCCCGCCCCGTGGCGAAGGCGTTCATGGCGGTGTCGTCGATCGTATAGACCTTCGGCATTGGCAGGCCGGAGGCGATGGAGAGTTCCTCCACAACATTCCAGAGCGTTGGATCGTCCGCCTTCTCGATCTCCTTGGCGCCACTCATGGCGAGGACGGCGGAACCGCCGCCGTAGACTCCCCAGATCGCGAAGAGAATGGCCGCGACGGCGCCGAGAGCCATCACCGGAAGGCCGGATTCCAGGTCGCCCGCGACGGCCACGGCGAAGGCGTAGACCGTCACCGCAGCGAGAATGACGAAGCCGATCACGAGCAGGATCGAGTTCCTGCGATTCGCGTCGATCAGCTCGTGAAACGACTCTGCCATGTGAGCATCCGGGGACATGTGGCGAAGGCCGGCGCCGGGCCCGCCGACCCGGAGCCCCGAGCCGCCGGTCCTAGAACTTCACCTCGGGAACGGCCCGTTCGGCCGCGACCTCGATCTCGAAGAACTCCTCGGGCCCGAAGCCGAGGGCCGTGGCAAAGAGGTTCGCGGGGAAGCTCAAGCGAGTCGTGTTGTAGGTCGCCACCACGTCGTTATAGTGCTGTCGCGCGAAAGCGATCCGATTCTCGGTGCTCGACAGCTCCTCTTGGAGCGCCAGGAAGTTTTGATTCGCCTTGAGGTCGGGGTATCGCTCCGAGAGCGCGAAGAGCTGCCGCAGGGCGCCGGCCAGGGCGTTCTCAGCGCCCGCCTGCGCGGCGACGCCCGTGGCCGCGATGGCGGCATTCCGAGCCTGGACGACGCGCTCGAGGGTCTCCTTCTCGTGAGCCGCGTAACCCTTCACGGTCTCCACGAGATTCGGGATCAGGTCGTAGCGGCGCTTGAGCTGGACATCGATCTGGCTCCACGCGTTGCGGACCCGTTGCCGGAGTCGCACGAGGGAGTTGTATAGCCCGATCATCACAAAGGCGACGATCAGGACAAGGACGAGGAGAACGACAAGAAAGGTCATGGACACCTCTGACTCGAGCATCCGCGGGCACCCCGCCCGGTCCGCTCGAGGCACGGGCCATCGTCTCCGAAGCCTTCCGCCTCCGCAAGCGAGATCGGCGGAATTGACCCGGTCCAGCGCTGTCGGTAGCGTGGGGCCCAATGACCGCCGCGAACCGCAAGTTGCCTCCGTGGGCCGGTTTCCTGATCGGCCTGCTGGCCATCGGCCTCCCGATCGGTCTCTATCTGGGAGTGAAGGAGATTAGGGACGGGCGCGCCCCCGCCTCGCAGTCGTCGCCCGTGCCGCGAGCGCCGGCCGGGCGAGCGCAAACTCCGGCGCCCGCCGCGCCTTCCACGCCCTCCGCGCCGGCGCCGCGGCGCGACGACGCGCGACCGCTGCGCGACGCGGGCGCCTCCGTGCTGGATCCCCGCGAGCTCCCCGACGACGTCGCGCTCGGGCGCGCCTCCCAGCGCGTCGCCGCATGGCTCTCCGAGGGATCCTTCGATCCCTACGCCGGCGTCGGGATCGACTCGCTGCGGCTCTTCGCGCTCGAGACGGAGTGCTGGCACCGGCTCGCGGTGGGGGAAGGGGATCCCGCCCGCCGCGCGGCATACGAGGAGGAGTTTCTGCGAAGGGCGCGCCTGGCGCTGGATCCCGCGCGCCTGTCGCGGCGCCTCGGGGCGCGGCGAAGCGCCGAGGGGTGGATCGAGATCCTCATGCTGGCGGATCGAGGCGTGGAGCACGGTCTCGACCGTGATGCGATCCGCTCGGTCTTTCAACCCCACGCTTCAAAGATCGGCGCCGAGATGGATCGCGGAACCCGCTCCGCCGGCGCCCTCATCGCCTCTTATCTCGCATCGATCGATCTCGATGTGGGGCGGCCCTTCGAGCGCTACCGCGACGCGGGAGTTCTCGCCCGGCGGCCGCGCGAGATCGAGATGAACGTCGGCGATGTCTACGGACTCGTCCAGGAGATCCACGCAATCGCGGGCTTGCGCCGGAACGCGATGCACGTCTCGATACTGGAGCGCGACTACCTGCGCGCGATTCTGCCGTTCTTCTCCATCACGTACCTGCTGCTCGGACGCCACGAAATGGTGGGAGATCTCGTCAGTTGCTTGAACCTTCTCTCGATGACCGAAACCTACGGTTACCGCGAGGGGCTTCGCGTTCTACTCGCGCGGCAGAATCCCGACGGAAGCTTCGGCGAAGGAGAGGGCGAGGGGCGCGCGGGCAGAATCGCGCGCCTCCCCGCGACCACGTCCTGCATCACCGCGATCTCTCTGGAGCGGATACGGGCACGGGGGCGAAAGTGAGGCGCCTGGCGCTTGCGCTGCTCCTCCTGGCGGCGGGCTGTGGCTGGGGTCTCACGCCGCTCGACCGAGTCGCCCGTCAGCCGGAGCGCTATCAGGGCCGCTCCATCACGGTTCGGGGGAAGGTCGTCTGGTCGGGAGACATGCCTCAGGTCGGCCGGCCGGGAATCGAAATCGAAGATCGAGGAGCGCGGCTGCTCGTTCTCACGCGACGCAGCCCCCCTCTCACGGGCGAGAATCTCCGCGTCACCGGAACGCTGGAGGCCCGTTTCGACCTGGGCGATCGAAGGGCCGTCGTCCTGATCGACGAGGAGGCCGGACCGCGCGCGAACGGCGGCGCTGCCGATGTGCGCTGATCCTTCCAGCATCGCGCCGCCATTTGCCGTCGGCGAGGCGGTCGAGGCCGCCCGCGTCTCGAAGACGCCGCCGGCCTTCCATCAGACGCCCTTCTACTTGCGGCACGGGGCGGAGCTCGAGGATTGGCTCCGAACGATCCATCGCTCGGAGCCGCCCTCGCGCGAGGAGGCCCCCGGGGGTGGCGGCGGGTCGGGATCGATCCGGCTCGTGCACTGGAACATCCAGCAAGGCAGGCGCCTGGATCGGATCCTCGAGGCGATCGAGCGCCATCCGCGCCTGCGCGATGCCGATCTCTGGACCCTCAACGAGGTCGATGTGGGGATGGCGCGATCCGGCAATCTCAACATCGCCGCGGCCCTTGGGGAGCGGCTGGGGCTGCGCTGGCTCTTCCTCGCCAACTACCTGGAGCTGACGAAGGGACCGGGGGTCGACGCGCACGCGCCCGGCGAGAACGACCTGGGGCTGCATGGGATCGCATTGCTCTCGCGCTGGCCGTTCGGGGAGGCCGCATCCGCGGATCTGCCCGAGTGCTGGAACTACTTCGACTTCCCGGAGGAGAAGCGATACGGATGCCGGCGTGCCCTATGGGCGCGCATTCGACATCCCGCGGGAGATCTCACGCTTGCCACGCTGCACACGGAGGTGCGCAATCGACCCGCTTGCCGCGACAGACAGGTCGCGGCGGCGCTCGATCGGCTTCCTGCGGGGCCGTGCCTGCTGGCGGGCGACTTCAACACGCACACCTTCCATCGCGGGGGTCTCCGGGAGCAGGCCGCCGAGTTCGTCCGCCTGGCGCGGACTCCGCGAGAGGAGATGGGACTCCAGCTCCTTGAGCCGCGGGGGCGTGAGCCGCTCCTTGGCCGTATCGAGCGGGCGGGCTTCCATCTCGAAGCGTGGAACGACAAAACCCCGACGGCGAAGCAGGTCCTCTCGGGCGTCGAGGAGCTCAGCCGACTTCCCGCATGGCTCGGGGGACCGCTCCGCCGGCGATTCGACCTCGAGTCGCGAGTCCTGCGGATGCGGCTCGACTGGATCGGAGTCCGCGGCGGATTCCGCCTACCGGCGGTCTCGAGCCCCCCCTGGACTCTCGTGGAGGAAGGGCCGGAGGGATCGGAGGCGTCGGACCACGCGCCGATCGGGGCCGAGATCCCGCTCCCCTGAGAGATCGCCCACGGGGCGGGGGATATTGCGGCTTGCCGCAAAGCATCCTGTAGAATGCACCCGGCGCCCGCGCGAGCGGGCGTCCGACGAATGGAGGGTTCGAATGCGTTGGAGGCGGTGGGGTGGACTTCTCGGAATCGCGCTCGTGTGGCTCATGGGCCCGCCCGAGCTCCGGGCCCAGGACTTCGCGGATCTCCCCGAGGTGCCTGTTCGGGCCTATGTCAGCCACGACGGGGTCGCGCCGGGCGGAACCTTGCGTCTGGCGGTCGTCTACGAGATCCCCGCGGACCATCACCTCCAGCTCAATGATTTCCTCTTCGCGCAACCGGTCGAAGGGGAGACCGTCCGGCTGGGGGCGCCGAGCCTGCCGCCCACGCATCTCTGGGAGGGCGAGCCCGTCCTGACGGGCAAGGCCGCCGTCCTGTACGAGATGCAGGTGCCGCGGGAGACTCCTCTCGGAGAGAGGACCGTGCGGCTCATCGCCGGCTATCAGGCCTGTTCGGAACGGCCGATCTACGCCTGCTACGGGCCCGAGGAGCGGCAGCTCGCCGTCCCGATCCGGGTGGTCGCCGAGGGGACCCAGATCCAGGCGCAGCATCCCTCGATCTTCAAGCGCGCGCGGATGACGGAATCCGCGGGCCCGGCGGCCGGAGCGAGGCCTGCGGCCGAGCCGCCGGCGGAGATCGAGCCCTCGCCGGCGGGCGGCGAGCCGGCGCCCGAAGAAGCGTGGCTCGCGCAGGCTCCATCGGGCGAATCGCAGGGAGCGCCTGCCGATGAGGGCGACGCGGCGAGCGGCGAGCCGGTCGGCTTGCAGGAGGGTCTTGCCGCCAAGCTCCGCGGGGCCTTGGCCAGGGGCTCGTGGATCGCGTTTCTCCTCGTCTTCTTCGCGGGATTCTTGACCTCGTTCACGCCGTGCGTCTATCCCATGATCCCGATCACGATCGGATTCGTCGCCGGACGCAGCCGCGGGAGGTTGAGCGGCTTCATCCTCTCGCTCTTCTTCGTTCTCGGGATCGCCATCGTCTACTCGACGCTCGGTCTCGTCGCCGCCTTGAGCGGCGGCGTCTTCGGGACGGCCCTCCAGAGCACGCCGACCCTCATCGTGATCTCCGCCGTCTTCCTCCTCATGGGAATCTCGATGCTCGGCGCTTTCGATCTCACGCTTCCCTCCTCGTTCCAGACCAAGCTTCAATCGAAGCGGCAGGGGGGTTGGCTCGGGGCGATCTTGATGGGCGGCGTCACGGGGCTCGTCGCATCGCCCTGCGTCGGACCCGTCCTGGTCGTCCTCCTGACCTGGGTGGCGCAGGTTGCCCGTCCCTTCTACGGGTTCTCGCTTCTGTTCGTCTTCGCGCTCGGCCTCGGCCTCCTCTTCCTCGTGATCGGGACCTTTGTCGGCGCGATCCAGGCGCTGCCGAGGGCGGGCGCCTGGATGGAGACGGTGAAGCACTGGTTCGGATGGATCTTCCTGATCCTGGCGGTCTACTACATACGACTCCTGCTGGGCCCGAATCTGACGACGATCCTCTACGGCGCAATCCTGGCGCTCGTCGCGGCGCAGATCGGCGCGTTCACGCCGCTCCAGGCGGAGGCATCGAAGGGAGCCGTCTGGCGCAAGGGGATCGGGGTGGTGGTCCTGACGGTGGGGATCCTGCTCCTGGCGCACGGCATCCTGTCCCACTATGGATGGCGCGCCGGCGTCCCGACGGCCGATCGGGGGCTCTCCGCCGGGGAGTCGGTCGCGTGGCGATCGGACGAGTCGACCGCCCTCGCCGAGGCGCGCGCGGCCGGAAAGCCGGTCCTTCTCGACTTCACCGCGGAGTGGTGCGCGGCCTGCCACGAACTCGATCGGGAGACCTGGAGCGATCAGGATGTGATCAAGGAGCTGGCCGGGTTCGTGGCGCTGAAGCTCGACATGACCAAGCGCAGCGAGACGACCGCGTCCCTCGGCGAGCGATGGGGGGTCTCGGGACTGCCGACGGTGATCGTCCTCGACGCGGCCGGCAACGAGGTCGAGCGCTTCTTCGGGTTTCGCACGCCGGAGCAAGTTCTCCCGCTTCTCCGTCGGGTGAATCAGGGATGAGCGCTCCGGCCGGACGCCCCGAGCGCTCGGTTTCAATCCTCGGGCACCCGGTCGCTGGCCTCATCCCGATCCTCTTCCTCGCGGCCGGCTGGCTTCTGCTCGCGCTTCGGGTGATGCCGGATCTTCGGGCACGCTACGCGGAGATCCTTCTCGCCGGCGGCCGGCCCGGCTTCGCCGACCTCTGGCCACCCGCGGGCCCCACGCTCATCATGCTCGCCATCGCCGCGGGGCTGCTTCTGATCGGGGCGGGCATGACAATCGTCTGGATCCTGAGCGCGGGCGGCCTCGGTCCGCTAAGCGATCGGCTGCTCCGGCGCCAGGAGTCGATGGCCGGGATCGTCCTCATCGCGGCAGGCGTCTTGACCGCATCGCTCGTCTCGCGCGGGGAGCCCTCGCTCGAGGACGCCAAGACCCACATCGCCCGGGGCTGGCTCTGGCTCGACTTCTTGCGAGCCGGGACGTTGCCGCACTGGACGGATCTCTGGTACGGCGGCACTCCCGCCGACCAGCATTACCCCCCGCTCTCCCATTTTCTGCAGGCCCTCCTCGGCTTTCTACGCTTCTCGCCCTATACGGCGGCCAAGGTGCTCGCCTGGATCGCGGGCGTCGGCGGAGCCGTGGGATTCGCCTTGTTCTGCTCGCGCGTGCATCGCGACACGCGAGCCGGCCTCGCCGGCGGCGTGATCTACGCCCTGGCGCCGGCGACGCATGCGGCCTGGATCTGGGAGGGGCGTCTTCCCGGGGTGCTCCTCCTCGGGATCCTGCCCTGGGCGTTTCTCGCCGCCGAGAGGATCTCCACCGGAATCGGAGGATCGCGCGCAGGCGCCGGCTTCGCCCTCGCCACGGTCGGGATGATCCTCTCCGCAACGACCCAGGCGCGCGCCGCGATCGCCATTCTCGCCCTCTTCTGCCTCGTGCGGGCGATCCCCACGGTGGCGACGAGGGGGGCGCGCGCTCCTTCCGTGCCCGGCCTCGTGATCGGCTGGCTTGGATCGGCGCTGCTCGCCGGCGCCTTCCTGGTGCCCATCTCGCTTGAGGCGGATCTCCTGAACGACATCGGTCAGCGATCGATCACGGGGTTCACATACGCGTTTCCGCCGTTCGAGCGACTCGGGGAGCTCTACGGCTGGAACCTCCTCGGCAAGAATTACCTCGGCTTGAGCATCGGCCTGCTCGCGCTCTGCGGGATCGCTCGCGCCGTGATGGACCGCAAGGAAGGGGGGCGCGGGATCGGACCGGTCCCCCTCACGCTGCTCTTGCTGGTCCCCTGGGCGCTCGTGAATCCGAATCAGCGCGGCCTCGACTTGGTCTCGATGGGAGCCATGATCGCGGCCGCCGGCGTGGTGCGGCGCGGCGAAACGCCCCCGCGTGTGCCGTTCATCCGCCTGGGGCTCTTCCCGGTGGCGATGCTGCTCGTGTTGCTCGATCTCGCGCCTCTCTCCCTCGTGACGACTTACGGCGAGCATCGCGCGATTCGGGCGAGGGTCTACGAGGAGCTGCAGGGGCCGCTCCTGGGCGGCCGGTTCCTGGAGCTGCGCGCCGACGAGGACGGCCGGATCGTTCCAAGCCACTGGTCGTACGCCACGGACCGGCCGCTGCCGAGCATCGGGGGACCGTTCCCGCAAGGAGCGCCGCGAGCCTTCCGCCACCTGGCGGCCCTGATCGATTCGGTCGGGCATGCCATCGACTCGGGGCGGCCGCTCGATCCGGATCTCGTCGAGCTGCTCGCGGTCCAGAATGTGCGCGCCGTCTTCGTGGGGAGTCCGACCGGCGTGATCGTCCCGCAGGGGGTGGAGAGCGATCGATTCAAGCTCGATCCAGAGCGAAAGGTCTTCTTCGTCGAGAGCGCCGCGCCGGCCGCGGTCCTCGAGCCGGGAGCGCCGCCTCCTCCCGCGGATCCGAACGCGCCGGTGGAGAAGGGCGGCATGGACCCGACGACGTCGCGGAAGCTGGTCGCCGAGTCGATCGCGTGGCTGCGCGACGCGCGCATCCATCCCCTGCGGGACGCGCGCGCCGTGGTCCTGCCGAACCGGATGGAGGTGGAGGTCCCTGACGTCGGGGCAGCGACGCTTCGAATCGCGCGCAACGCCTATCCGTTCACCGAGGTGCGCCTCGACGGCCGCGAATGGGGATGGAGCCCCGGGCCTCTGGGCGGCATCGTCGTCAGCGTCGATGCGGGACCCCACAAGATCGAGATCCGGGGCGTTGAGAACCGGACGCGCCGCCTCTGCCGCTATGCGCAGTGGGGGCTGGGCGCGCTCCTGTTCCTCCTCGCGATCGGGCCGCGCAGGCGCTGATCGGGCGCACGCGCGCCCCCTCCCGGGCCGCAGCCTCCCGCCGGCTCACCCGGCGGGCGCGATGCCGGGAAGCTCTCCGATCCGCCGGGCGAGCTCGAAATCGAGCTCGGTGATCCCGCCCGCGTCGTGCGTGGCGACGTCGATCACGACCCGGTTGTACACGTTCGACCAGTCGGGATGGTGGTTCATCGACTCGGCGATGAGAGCCGCGCTGCACATGAAACCGAAGGCATGCGTGAAGTCCGCGAAGCGAAACTCCCTGTGGAGCTTCCCGTCGCGGAGGATCCAGCCTGGGATCGAGGCGAGCCGCTCGTCGATCTCCAGATCCGTGAGTCTTCTTCGATTGGCCATCGTGTCATCCCCCGATCTGCCGGCCGAGGACCGGCCATCCTAGCACATCGGTATCCGGTCCGCGGGAGACGGCGGCCCGACTACCTGCTCATCCCGGGGTGCCCGTAGGCTCCCGATTCGCTCTGGCGGATATGGTGGCGCATCTCCTCGGCCGGGATGGCGCTGTACCAGTGCCCGGTCACGCGGGCGGCGGCGACAGCGAGGAGGAATAGCCCGACGACGATGATCCCGACCCGCTTCGGGCTCAGGGCGCGGCGCGATGTCCCGAATCGCAGCGCGGTCGGCACGGGGCAGGAGACGACGCAATCGGTGCAGCCGATGCACTCCTCGCTGCCGATGCTCATCCGTCGACTCACCGGCAGGCGGGCTGGGCAGACGCGATCACAGATGCCGCAGTCGGTGCAGGTGACCGGATCGCGCCGCACGCGCAGCGGCGAGAAGCGCGCGAAGATGCCCAAGAGCGCGCCGTAGGGGCAGAGGTAGCGGCACCAGAATCCCTGAATCGGGATCGAGAGGAAGACCAGTATGAGAAGCACCAGCAATCCGGTCGAGCCGATGTCGACGAAGAACGCGAGCATCTTGACGTCGGAGACCTTGTTGTACGGGCTCTCGATAAAGGCGCGCAGGGCGACCGGAGTCATCGAGAAGATCGCCCAGAGGAAGAAGCCGAGGAGAAGGTACTTCGATCCCCGCAGGGGAATGTCGAGCGCGCGCGGGAGGCGGAAGTTGCGCCCGAACATCCATCGTCCGAATCGCGCGAGATTCTCCGAGAGGAACCCGACCGGACAGATCCACGAGCAGAACGACTTGTGCACGATCAGCGAGGCGGCGACGAAGACGAGGAAGAGGACCGTGGCCGCCGGATGGATCGTGTTGAGCGTTCCCTGATAGATCCAGTCGAGCGCCCCCATGAGGCCGCTGATCGGCAGATACCCCTCGACCCCCGGCGGGCGAACAGGGAGAGGGCCGCCGATCGAGCCCCGGGCGGCATCGACGAAACGAGCGAACTGGATGCCGATCCCGATCGAGACCAGGGTGAAGCCGGCCTGCGTCGCGAGGCGCCATCCCGATGTCCTCGCCTCGCCGATCCGCCATGCGAAGCGTCGCCGGTCCCAGCGGATCGTGGGGAACCGATGCGGCCTCGGCTGCCGCGCCGCCTTCGGACGCGGGGCGATCTCCTTGGGGTGGGCATTCACGTCCTGACCTCCCATGCGGGCGCCGCGGCGATTCCCGAGGGCGTCCATCCCGAGGATTCCCGATTCGGACGGCGATGCGCGATGACCGGAGTCACAGCGACCGGGTCGCTTCAAAATCAGAGTTTCCGCCACTTTCATCCTTCGGCGATCCCGTCTTCTGGTATCTTGTGTAGTTCGTCATTTAACCCTGACTTGATGCAACCCACTCGCGCCCCGGCCTGGGAGCGAGCACGGGGAGGAGACTTGGATATAATGAGAGAGAACCACGATATGTCCCCCGACCGTACCCCGATGGCGCGGTTCGGGACCATTGCCGCCGGGGTCCTTGCCCTCCTCGGCACGCTCGTCGCCGGCGCGAATCAGGCCGGAGCCCACCTCTCGATCATTCGACAGGGCATCGAGAGCCGGGGGTCGCGCGAGGCGGGAGACAGTTACGGGGCGGCGGTCGCCGCGGGCGATTTCAATGGAGATGGATTCGAGGACCTCGCCGTCGGCGCTCCCGGCGAGGCCATCGGAAATCTCTCCGATGCCGGCGCCGTCATTGTGTCCTGGGGGACCCAGTTTGGGGTTACCCATGTCGGCGCCGCTCTCCTGACCGAAGACGACTGGGGCGGCGCGGCGGCGAACGCCGAGTTCGGCTATGCCCTGACCGCCGGCGATTTCAACCATGACGGCCGCGACGACCTCGCCATTGGCTGCCCGGGCTCGGATCTGGGGCTCGGGCTTGCCGATGCTGGGATCGTGTTCGTCTACTCGGGCCAGCCGGGCGGCCTGGCCCCCTGGCACGACCTCTCCCAGGGGGACGGGGGCGGAGCGCACGAGGCGGGTGACCGCTTCGGCGCCTCCATGTGCGTCGGCAACTTCGATGGCGACGTCACTCCATTCGAGGATCTCGCGATCGGATCCCCTGGCGAGGATTCGAGCGCAGGCGCGATCTTCTGGTTCTGCGGCGGAGTCTTCGGAGTCATCTCGGGACCGAACGGCTGGATCAAGCAGTCGAGCTTGGGTTCGACCGATGTCGCCGGAGACCAGTTCGGTTTCAGTCTTGCGGTGGGCCAGGTCACCGGTCTGCCCAATGACGACCTCCTCGTCGGGGTGCCCTTCAAGGAGGTCGGGGGCACGACGAACGCGGGGCTCGTCCACCTGATCCTTGGCGGTGCTTCCGGTCTCACGACGAGCGATCTGACTTTCAACGCCGCGACCGGCGATCTCGGCTCGACGTACCAGGCGAACGGCAACTTCGGATACTCCGTGGCCGCAGGTCGATTCTTCAGCGGCTCCTACGACGGGATCGCCATCGGCGAGCCGGGCCGAACGGTCTCCATCTTCAGCCGAGCGGGCCGCGTCTGTGTCGGCAAGGGGGGGCTGAGCGGCGTGGACTTCACAGGGCCAGAGGCGATCGTCCTGACAGAGGGGAGCGCGGGCTTTGCGATCCAAGCGAACGAAGACTTCGGCCGCGCGCTCGCAGCCGGGCCATTCGAGACCCTGGATGCGTATGACGACCTCGTCATCGGCACGCCCCGTGACGATCCCAGCGACATCGGCAATGCGGGAATGGTCCTTGCCTTCTACGGTGGGCCCAATGGGCCGGGCGGGTACGGATGGGGGGGATTCTACCAGGGGACCTGCAACGAACCTTCCGAACCGGGAGACCTCTTTGGATCCGCGGTCGCGGTCGGTCGCTTCGACGACACCGGCAAGGGAGCCATCGTTGCCGGCGCGCCCGGAGAGGATGCCGGCGAGGGGATGGCGCACGTGATTGCCCCCTGGAGGCAGCGTTACAACATCGGCGCCCGCACCTCGATCGCGCTCGATTGCGAGGGGAACTACGTCTTCACCGCCAAACCATTCGATGAAGTTTGCATCGCGAGCACCACGAAGGCGATGACCCTCCTGCTCGCCTGCGAGCGAAGCCAGCTGCCGCCGAACGACCCCGACTTCGTCGACCTCGATGACGAGTATACGGTCAAGGACTGGATCCGGTCGAACGTCGGCGGCTCGAAGTACGACTTCGAGTTCAAGGAGACCCTCACGCTCCGCGATCTGCTCCACGCTCTCATGTTTCCATCCGGCAACGATGCCGCCTATGCCATCGCGGACATGCTGACGGGAGCGGACAACAGCTGGAACGGCGGATATGCCGGGACGTGTCAGGATTTCGTCAACGAAATGAACTCGCGCGCATCGGCGCTCGGGATGGACGATTCTTTCTTCACGAATCCGGCCGGACTGGACGTGGGCGATCATCACTCCACCGCCGCCGACATGATGAAGCTCTCCCGAGCGGTGCTTGACAATCCCCTCGCCGCGCAGGTTGTGCGCACAAACTCATACCTGATCAGAGACCGTTACCTGGATGACTCGCAGTGGGTGGAGAATTACCGGCAGGTCAACTACGGATTCCTCCAGAACTTGCAGAATCGGAATCCCGACTTCGTCGGCATCAAGCCCGGGAAGACCCCATGCGCAGACGGGACCGGGATCTTCGCGGCGAGGGAGCCGGCCCAGGGGATCGCCATTGCGGGGACCTTTGGAACCAACACGGACGAATCGTGGGGTCCGTACTACAACTCCGCCGCAAGCCTCATGCAAGTGGGGCTCGCGGAATGCAACTATGATTTCGCTTTCCTGCCCGACATGCCGCTGTTCCGATTCGACGTCGAGGGTCTCTCGAGTCTGCTCGGATCGCGCATGGGCGGCTCGATCGCGCTCGACCGCTCAGCGATCGAGCTACCCGCCGTGCAGTATGAGCTGATGCGCTCGGTTTCCGGCGCCCCGACCTCCGCGGCGATCGATCTCATCCGAAACTCGGAGACTTTCTTCGAGGCGTCGCAGCGGATCGACTATGGGATCGTCCCATTCGAGGGGCACGGGGAACTCGCATTCGTCAATCAGGGCGAGACGACTGCCCGATTCCGCGTCTATCCCTCGTATCAGGGCGGATATATCGAGTTCACTCTACCTCCGGGGGCGCAAGGCGTCCTTCCCGCGCACGAGGAGTCGATGGCGCGCTTCATCCTGGGCATCGAGAACCGAAGCGGCGACGCCGTCGCGATCCCGATGTCCCTGGGCGTGCGGGAGGAGTACAACTTCGATCGACCGAACATCCCCGGGTCGTCGGGACGGGTCTTCGCGGCCCAGTTGCTCCGGGGAGGGGACATTCAGGAGGACGGGACGACCATTCGCGTCCGCGGAACCGATCCTTCCGGAGGACCGATCCTGCACGCGATCGTCCACGAGGATGCGATCACGGTCGATGCGCCCGAGTTCATCGGAGATCGCGCGACGACGGGGCGCGTGACGATGAAGCCGGCGGCGCCGAATCCGTTCACGGGGGAGACGCGTCTCGCCTTCGATCTCCGATCCGCCGGCGCCGTCTCCCTCACGATTCATGACGCGCAGGGACGGCAGGTGCGGGGCTATGAGCAGGCGCGGGTTGACCCGGGCGCCTGGGCGGTCGTCTGGGACGGGAATGGCGATGACGGGAAGCGCTGCGCGACCGGGGTCTACTTCTACCGTCTCGAGGTCGATGGCGTGCAAGAGGCGGAAGGCCGGGTTCTGCGCGTCGAGTAGCAGCATCGCGCTGGAATCGGGAACAGGGGAAACGCCCTTCCGGTCCGATCGGGCCGGGAGGGCGGTCTCGTATCGCGCGGACCTTGCGCTTCCGCAGCGGCCGGCGTGCCCCGGCGGAGGCCTGTGCTATCCTCCACTCGTGTGCGCGGGTGATCTAGGGAAACGGCGGGGAGGTGCATGGTGAAGCATGAGTGGTTGAAGACTCTCGGAATCGGGGAAGTGAACTCCGGGGCCTGCGACGGCCGCTGGATCGAGAAGCCCTCGGGCGGAGAGCTCGTGAGCGAGTCGCCCCTCGACGGGCAGCCGATCGCGCGCGTCCTCCAGGCGGGTGTGGACGACTACGAGCGCGTGATGGAGTCGGCCTCCACGGCCTTCAAGACCTGGCGGATGATGCCCGCGCCGCAGCGCGGCGCGATCGTGCGCGAGATCTGCGACGAGCTGCGCAAGCACAAGGAGCCGCTCGGGAAGCTCGTGACCCTCGAGATGGGGAAGATCTACACCGAGGGGCAGGGCGAGGTGCAGGAGATGATCGACATGGGCGATTTCGCCGTCGGCCTCTCGCGCCAGCTCTACGGTCTCACGATGCACAGCGAGCGCCCCCGGCATCGGATGTACGAGCAGTGGCACCCCCTGGGCGTGGTCGGGATCATCACGGCCTTCAACTTCCCTGTCGCGGTCTGGAGCTGGAACGCGATGATCGCCGCCGTCTGCGGCGACACGATGGTCTGGAAGCCTTCCTCGCTCACGCCGCTCTGCGCGGTCGCCGTGCAGAACATCGTCAACCGCGTGACCGACGCCCACGGTCTGCGCGGCGTTTTCAACTTGACGATCGGCCGCGGCTCGACTGTGGGCGAGAGGATGATCAACGATTCGCGGATCCCGCTCGTCTCCGCGACCGGATCGACCCCGATGGGGGTTCGAATCGGCGAAGTGGTGTCCAAGCGGCTCGGTCGCACGCTCCTCGAGCTGGGCGGCAACAACGCGATCATCGTCATGGACGACGCCGATCTGGGCCTTGCCCTGCGCGCAATCCTCTTCGGCGCGGTCGGCACGGCGGGGCAACGCTGCACCACGACCCGGCGGATCCTCATGCAGAAGGGGATCGCCAAGCAGCTGACCGAGCGGCTCGTCAAGGCGTACGGCACCGTCAAGATCGGCGACCCGCTGGATCCCACGACCCTGATGGGGCCCTTGATCGACGCCGACGCGGTCGAGACGATGATGAAGGCCCTCGACGCCGTCCGGGCCCAGGGAGGAGAGATCCTCTGCGGCGGGAAGAAGATCGAACGCCCGGGCTATTTCGTCGAGCCGACGATCGTGAGGGCAACGCCCGACATGGCGATCGTGCGCGAGGAGACCTTCGCGCCGATCCTCTATCTCATCCCGTTCGAGACGCTGGATGAGGCGATCCGAATCCACAACGGCGTCGACCAGGGCCTGTCGAGCTCGATCTTCACGCGGAACCTCCAGGCGGCCGAGCGGTTCCTCTCGCATGAAGGGAGCGACTGTGGGATCGCCAACGTCAACATTGGCACTTCCGGGGCCGAGATCGGCGGGGCGTTCGGCGGGGAGAAGGAGACCGGGGGAGGCCGCGAGGCCGGCAGCGATTCGTGGAAGGCCTACATGAGGCGCCAAACCTGTACCATCAATTGGAGCAACGAGCTGCCCCTCGCGCAGGGCGTCCAGTTCGGTGATTAGGAGGTTTCGAGCATGTCCGAACTCGTCCACGTCAACGACACGAACTACGTCGAGCTGATCGAGAAGAGCGACAAGCCGGTCCTGATCGACTTCGGCGCCACCTGGTGCGGTCCGTGCAAGGCGCTCGAGCCCGCGATCGCGGCCCTCGCAGGCGAGTACGGCGATCGCGTTCTCATCAGCAAGATCGACGTCGACGACGCCCCGGGAGTCGCGCAGCAGTACGGCATCATGGCCGTCCCGACCGTCATCATGCTGAAGGGAGGCCGTGAGGTCCATCGCTTCAGCGGCATCCAGTCGAAGGACAAGATCGCGACCCTGATCCAGAGTCATCTTCTCCAGTAGGGGCGCTGCTCGGGATCTCCACGATGCGGCGCGGCCTCGTTCGCCCGTTGGGCGCCCTCTTCGTGGCGCTCCTCCTGACGGCCGGATGGGGCCGCGCCTCCGCTCCGTATCTGGCGTTCGCCCCCTGCGAGGGGCACGAGCAGGCGGCGAGGCTCGCCGGCCGCGGTTTCTACGCCGTGCGGATCGTCGACGGTTACGCGCTCGCCTGGTTGGACGATGGATCCGCCGCGACCGAGTCGCGGCTCCTGGCCGCGCGCGATCCTTCGCTGCGCTACGCGATCGTCTATACGCGCGGACGCGCTCCCGCGCCCCCGCCGCCGGCGGACTTCGGGACCGTTCTGACGAGCGGTCCCAGGACGGTCGTCCTGGAGTATGAGCCGCGCGACGAGCAACGACTCCTGGATGCCTACGAGATCCTGCCGATTCCGAATGACCCGATCTGCTTGGGCACGGCCAACAAGCGGGATCTGCCGCCATTCCCCGATGAGCCGGACGCGGGGATTTCGGAGCTGGTCGAGCAGGTCGATCGGAATCGGCTTCTGGCCGCGGTCGAGACCCTCCAAGCTTTCGGGACACGCCGGAGCATGACGCCGCAAGCATTCGCGGCGGGAGATTCCATCCGATCCTGGTTCGAGGATGCCGGTCTCGCCGACGTGAGCTTTCACGACTTCAACGCCTGGGCCGACAACGTGGTCGCAGTGCAGGAGGGTCTCCTTCACCCCGGCGAGATCTATCTCATCGGCGCGCACTACGACTCGTATGCGGCCGCCGGTTCGGAGCCCGGAGCCGATGACAACGCCTCGGGCACCTCCGCGGTCATCGAGGCGGCGAGGATCCTGGCGGCGTTCGACACCGAGGCGACCATCGTCTACATCGCATTCTGCGGCGAGGAGCAGGGACTCGTCGGAAGCGCGGCCTGGGCTGCCGAGGCCGCGGCGCGCGGCCTCGACATCCGAGCGGCGATCAACCTGGACATGATCGGCTACCGAGCGGGCGGGGACGCAAGGGATCTGGACGTCATCTTCGACACGTTGAGCGAGCCTCTTCTCGAATACGCGATCCGCGCCGCCGAGCTCTATGTGCCCGCGCTGCCGGCGGTCCCGGGCTACTTCCCCGGCGGAAACTCGGATCAGCAATCGTTCTGGGATCACGGCTTCGCGGCGATCACGCTGCATGAGGACAGCGAGCTGTCGAGCCCGTTCATCCACACCCCGCAGGATCGTCTCGGGACCTCGGTGAACGATCCCGACCTGCTGGAGGGCGGCGCGCGCGTCGCGCTCGCCATGCTGGCCAGTCTCGCGCGGCCGGTTCGCGTGCGCATCCGGCACGACGGAATCGAGGATCCGCCGACTTGGGCGGATGGCTACGCCATCAACGCCACGATCGAGAGCGTGGCGCCCGTGGATCCCGAGAGCCTGCGCGTCGTCTACCGCGTGGATGGCGGAGCCTTCGCCCGCGTGCCCCTGCGGGGAGGCCCGGCAGTTGACTACGAGGCGACGATCCCGCGGCAGCGGCCGGGTGTGAAGGTCGACTACTTCATCCACGCGAGGGACATCGAGGGGCGCGAGGCGGACGAGCCGCCCGGCGCGCCGAACCGGCTCTTCTCGTTCCAGGTGGGGCGCGCCGTTCGCTTCAGCGATGACTTCGAGTCGGACCGCGGATGGATCGTCGGCGCGCCGGGAGATGAGGCGACGACGGGCCTCTGGACCCGCGCCATTCCGGTGGGCACCGGCGCGCAACCCGGAGAGGATGCCACGCCCGATAGCGGTGTCGTCTGCTTCGTTACCGGCAACGGCGCGCTCGACGGCGAGATCGGAGATGCGGACGTCGATGGGGGATCGACGACTCTTACATCGCCTGGGATCCCGCTCGGCGGGCTGAGCGATCTCGAGCTGTCTTTCCGCTACTGGTTCGTCGACGAGACCTACGGGGACGACACTCTGCGAGTCCAGATCTCCTGGGACGACGGAGGGACTTGGCGCGAGATCGCCGCCTTCGGGAGGAGCGAGCGGGCCTGGAAGGCGGCATCGATCGACTCTCTCGAAGTCGGCGCGGAGTCCACGGATCGCTGCCGCGTGCGATTCGTCGTCGCCGATGGCGGGAATCCATCGCTGCTGGAGGCCGCGCTCGACGATCTCCTCGTGCGCGGCGTCTCTCCGCGCATCGAAGCGCCGCCGGCGCGGATCTCGCGGATCGTGCAGGTGCTCCCCAACCCGTTCCGGCAATCGGTCGGAATTGTCTACGACCTGATCTCCGAGGCCGACGTCACCCTCTCGATCCACGACCTCTCCGGGCGCCGGGTGGCTCTCCTGGATCGCGGCGTCCGCCCCGCCGGGCGGTACGAAGTCGCGTGGGACTGCCGCGATCGCGACGACGAGATCGCAAACGGGATCTACTTCGCGCGACTCGAAGCGGGAAGCGGCCGCGTCAGCACGGCGGCGATCTCCAGACTCCGCTAGGAGGCTCTCTCTGCGGAACCGGCGCTAGTCCGCGGCTTTCACGGCATAGACGACCAGCCCCGAGACAAGGGTGTCGATCTCCGCGACTCCGTCACGCCAGTCGGCGCCGCCGTAGGCTCCGAAGTAGCGCCTCGCGTAACCCGGATCGTCGATGACCACCCGGATCCGGTACTCGCGCAGGTAGGGGATCAAGCGTCCCTGCTCGAGCCAGGAGATGGCTCGGTTGTTCACGACGCAATCGAGGTTCACGACCGTACGGGGGGAGAGATAGCCGAAGGTGCCCGAGTTGAACGAGGCGACCCGTTCGCCCGGCTCGACGTGGGATGCGACCCAATCGGAGGCCTCCTTCCAGCACTGGATCGCCTTGGCGTTATAGACGAACTCGTTCGTGAAGACGAATCCGAGGGGCAGCATCCCGACGGCGATTCCCGCCGCGACGAGGGCGGAGGCGAGGCGCCCGCGGGCGCGCGGCGCGCGCTTGCGCAAGGCGTAGTAAGCCGGCAGTGCCCAGAGGATCGATCCCACGACGAGAGGCCCGGCGATGTACCAGGAGCGGATGTGCCCGAGGAAGAAGAAGGCGGCCGCGAGGAAGGCAGCCGCGTAGAGAAGCGGCGCGGCGAACCACCGGATCCGCTCGCCGAGATCGCGGCGATCCTCGCGATCGGCCAGGAGCGAGACGATCCACCAAGCCAGGAGCGCGCCCACAGCGACCAGGCCGCCCGCGATCGCCGCCTTGGGCAGGCCCGTTCGTCCGCTGATCGTGTTGAAGACGCCGCCCGCGAGGGAGCTGCCGACTTTCAAGAACCGCTCGATCCCCTCGGGGGCTCCCGGCGCCCGGCTGGAGACGGCGTGTAGATTGTGGGCGCGCGCGCTCACCTGGACCAGGGTGCCGAAGCGGCTCAAGTTCCAGAGCAGCCAGGGGCTCAAGATGGCGATGGCCGAGAGGCCGGCGCGCAGCGCCCCGCGGCAACGCATCCCCACGCTGGTCGCGGGCGCCGCCGGTGGCGCCGGAGCGAGGAAGACCGCGGCGGCGAGGACGATCGCGACCAGGAGGACCGCGTCGGTGCGCGCCAGGATGCAGAAGCCCGAGAGGATGCCGATCCGCGCCATCACCGCGCGATCGGCGATCGTCGCGTCCCCTTTCTGGATCGCGATCGATTCGGCCACGAGCAGCGCGACCAGAAGGGCCAGCAAGGGGGATTCCATGCCGGAGACGACCAGGTAGAGTGCCAGGGGGTTCGCGGCATAGAAGAACCCCGCGAGGAGCCCCGTGGAAGGGTCGGTCCAGCGCGAGGCGGCGCGGCGCACGGCCCAGGCGGCGGCGAGGTGGACCGCCAAGGCGAGCAGGATCGCCAGTCGGACGGGCGTGTAGGGGGAGCCGTGTTGGATCCAGAAGACCGGCGCCAGGAGGAGAGCCCAGAGCGGATGGAACCCGTTGGTCGGCGCGATGCGGTCGAAGGTGGCGCCGTGGCCTTGGGCGATGTTCTTCGCGAGCTGGAGGTAGTAGAACCCGTCGTCCTTCATCAGAGAGAGGAGGAGATTCTCCGATCCTCCCACGGCGGCGAGGAACGTGAGGCTGACTCCGACCAGGGCCAGCAGCCCGAAGACGATGAGAAGAAGGCGCATTCCATCCCTTTCGCGGCAGGCGCGAGGCCGCGACCGGCGCAGTCTAGCACGCGCCCGTCGCGATCAGGCAGAGCCGTCTTGATCGCCCCGCTCTGCCGTGACGAGATCATCCGGGGAGCGAGTCGGATCGAACGAACCGGAGGGGCGGGCCTCTATATGGCCCGCGCGCTCGCGAAGCTGGGCGCGCGCGTCACGCTCCACACGCCGCTCGGAGACGATGATCGGGACCTGATCGAAGCGCTTCCCCCAGGCATCGACGTCACGATCCACCCCGCGCGGCGTGCGACGCGCTTTCGCCTCACGCTCGATGCGCAAGACCCGGATCTCCGAACGCTCGAGTGCACGACGATCGGGGGCCCTTTCGATCCCGGGCGAATCGAGGCGGGCGATGCCGACCTCGTGCTCCTCGGGCCACTCCTGCCGACGGATCTGATGAAAGACCTGCGCGAGAAGCTCCATCGGATCGCCGCGCCGATCGATCTCGGAGTTCAAGGCATGGCGAGGATCGTGGAGTCCGACGGAACGATCCGCCTCGCGCGCCGCGCGGATCTGGGCGATCTTCCGCCGATCCGGATCCTCGCGGGAGACGACGAGGAGGTCGCCCGGGTACGCGGCATCCGCGCCAAGGAGATCGTGATCACGCGGGGGAGCCGAGGGGCGGTCGTGCAACTCGACGAGGCGGCCCCGGAGATCGTCATTCCCCCCGCTCGGCTCGACGCCCCACCGCAAGAGGCCATCGGGCTGGGGGACACCTTCCTCGCCGTCTATGCGTGGTGGCGCTCGAGTGGGCTCGAGGCGGCCGATGCCGGCGCGCGGGCGGCCGAGGCCGCGGGCCGCGTCCTCGTCGGGGAGGACTAGCCGCCCGGAGGCGTCGCATAGGGCCCATGCATGACCTGAGCGCAATCTCCTCAAACGTCGGCGCCGCAACCTAAGTGCCGCATGCCGCCTTCCAGATCGGCACGTCTCGCTTCAAGCGCACGATCACTTCGTCCACCGCCTGGATCGCGGCGCGCCGGTGAGCCGATTCGGCCCGCACGTAGAGGGAAGTCTCGCCGACCGGAACGAATCCGATCCGGTGCAGGACGAGCAGGGAGTCGAGCGCAAAGAAGCGCGCCGTCTCCTCGGCGATCCTCCGGAGCTGGACCTCGGCCATCTCGACGTGGCACTCGTACTCGAGCCCGTCGATCGGCGCGCCGTCCTCGAGCCCCCGCACGACCCCCTGGAACTCGACGACCGCGCCGCGGTCGCCGCCGGGCGCCCCGAGCCGGCGGTCCGCCTCGATCACCCCGCGCACGATCTGGACGAGGACCGTCGCCATGTCAACCGCCTTGAACGGGCGGGATCAGCGAGACCTCATCCCCGTCCACGAGCAGCCGGTCCCCGTCGACATAATCCGTTCCCACGGCGACGCGCGCGCTCGAGCGATGGCGCGAGAGCTCCGGGTAACGATCGATGAGGATGTCCAGCGCATCCCTGACCGGCGTCCCGGAGGGCATCTCGATCTCGACGCGCGCCGTCCCGGCCGCCACACGCATCACCGACCAGAGGCGAAACGAAACCCGCACGGATAATCCTCCATGCGGGCGATGATAGCAGACGGCACGTCGTCGGATCAGGCGGCCTCGCGCGCCTCCATCGCCTCCGTGGCCTCGTCCTCTACCTCCTGATCGGGCTCGACGGGGCCTCCTCGGAGCATCACTTCGTGCTCGCGGATGAACGGGATCAGATCTCCGAGCACTTCGACGACTCTCGGATCGAGTTGCGTGCCCTTCGCCTCCCGGATCACCTCGAATGCGGCGTCGGGGGAGCGGCGCGTGCGGTACGATCGCGTGCTCGTCAAGGCGTCGTAGGTGTCGGCGACGGCGATGATCCGGGCGCGCAGCGGAATCTCCTCTCCCTTGAGCCCCATCGGATAGCCGTTGCCGTCGTACCACTCGTGGTGGGCGCGCACCGCCTGGCTTGCCGCGGAGAGCTGCCGGATCGGGCTCAGGACCTGGTACCCCCGTTCCGGGTGCGTCTTCATGATCTCGTACTCATCGGGCGTGAGCCGCCCCGGCTTCTTGAGAATGCTCTCGGGCATGCCGATCTTCCCGACATCGTGGAGGATCGAGGCCCAGCGCAGGATCTCGAGATCCTCGCCATCGAGCCCCAGCTTCTTTCCAATCAGCATGGAGAGCAAGTTCACGCGCGCGGAGTGCCCTGAAGTATACGAATCCTTCGCCTCGATCGCCGAGACGAGACTCCTCACTGTCGCCATCAGGAATTCCTTGAAGTCATCCACCATGTCGCTGTTCGCGGTGGCCATCACGATCCGCTCGGAAAGCGACTCGAGCAGATGCAGATCTCCGACCCTGGGGTGCGCAAGCGGGATCAGACGGAGCAGACCCAGCACTCCGACGCTCCGTCCATCCTTGCCGAGGGATACCGCAAGGATTTGCGAAGATCGTCCGAGTGCCGCGTCCGAGATCCCGAGCACGCCGGCGCTTCCCGCATAGACGCACCGGCGCTCGTCACCGAGGTGCGCTTCCACCGCAACCGCAAGATCGTGGAGGGCGCGGATTCCCAGGTGTGAACCCGCCTCCTCTCCCACCGCGGTCTCGAACATCCGGCGGGTCGGGATGCTGACGAAGGCGGCCGCGGCGCCGACGGCGCGGCGAGCCTGCTCCAGGATCAAGCGGATCGCCTCGCGCATGTCCTCGCCGTTCGTGATCTTCCCGGATACCGAGTAGAAGAGACGCAACTCGGCCCGGCGGCTTGCCAGCTCCTGCTCGACCTGTCCCAGCTCCCGGCAGACGACGAGGTGATCGGCCATGAGCTCGGCCAACTGGGCGAGGAATCGAATCTCCGTCGGTTTGCCGCATGGATCGAGTGGATGCGCCGAAGGACGGACCGCGACCATCCGCGTTCCGGGCTCTGCGGCCGCGCGGAGGGGGAGTATCGACACCTCGCAACCGTGCGGGCAGAGCCAGCGCGTCGCGCCGGAGTCTTCCAAGATCGCCCTGCGCGAGTCGCCCCGCCTCTGCCTGCAGGCGCGGGAGTGGTCGGGGCTGTTCCGGCGGCACTCGTCGCACCGCAGGCAGGGCTCCTGGGCGTAAATGGCATCGGGCTGGCCGTTCCAGATCTCGATTCGCACGCCCACGAGCTCGGCGGCTGACTGAAGCAGCCGCGCCAGGTGATCCTCGAGCGGCTCCGCGGTCGCCTGCCGCAGCCCTTTCGTCACAAAGCCTTTCATCCCACCAGCAGCGCCGGATTCTCCGATTCGTACCAGTCGTCGAGACGCGCGAGGATCTCCTCGGTCGGATAGGGTTCGTGGACGACCCCGAGATCGGCCGTCGCGGCCGCCTCCCCGGCGATCCGGCCCCCCAGCGAACGGGGGAGCAGGACCATCACCGCCAGCGAGCGATGCCGCCGGATCGCCTCGATCGAATGCCTCAACGCCGCGAGGCCCGCGCCGATGGCCGCCGGCTCGACGATGAGCAGATCGGCTCCGCTGCGCTTGAGGCCGAACGCGACCGAACCGATGCCGCGCCAGAGCGAAACCTCGTAGCCGGCCTCCTCCAGACCATCGCGGCAGCCCAGCAACCGTTCCGGATGATCGCCGGCCAAGAGAATGCGCACGGGAAGCATGACGCCTCCTTCCCGGTCCAATACCCCCCGGGGGCTCAGCAAGATGGCTGCCAGCCGGCGGATCCGCGAAACATCTTGGCCCGGAAGGGGTTCTTGGACGTCAGGGAAGTGGAGCGACTGCGAGATGCACGCGCGGCGACCTTGAATCGTGCGCGATGCAAAGGAATGGCAAACTGCCATCCTCCCCTGCCCAAGCAAGTATTGCCCGCGGATCGAGAAGGGGGCTATCGTACCGTCGCGATTGGCTGGGTCGGCGATGGGTCTGGAACGACCCCGATCATTCCGAGACAAGGAGATTCCAGGATGAGGCGTTTTTGGACGGCGGTCAGCCTGCTGACCGGCTTGGTCGTCTATGTGGGTGGGAATCCGGTGTGGGGGCAGGGAACGACCACGGCCCCGGGACCCCGCGTCGGAGCGCCGATCGAAGGCGTGGCCGCGGTCGTGGGGGACCGGCCGATCCTTCGCTCGGAGGTCGAGGAGCAATTCATGTTGCTCGCTCCGCAGTTCCAGGTCGATCCCGCAGACACCTCCCAGGCCAATCAGCTCCGCCGGGAGATCCTCGATAACCTCGTGAGCGAGCACCTGCTCAACATCGAGGCTGAGAGCCAGGGGATCAAGGTGGATGACGCGGAGGTGACCAAGGCGGTCGAGGAGGCGATCCAGGGAGACCGCGCGCGCCTCGGCGCGGAGGGATTCGCGGCCCAGCTCGTGCGTGAGGGGATCACCGAGGCCGACCTGCGGGTTCGCTACAGCCAGGAGGCGAAGGGCGAGATGATCCGCCGCAGGCTTGTCGAGCGCGAGATCTTCGCCAAGGTCCAGGTGACCGACGCCCAGGTCGAGAAGTACTTCCGCGAGAACCGGGAGAAGCTGGGCAAGAAGCCACGGGCGCTGCGCGTCCTCGACCTCTATTTCCGCGTCACTCCCGACTCCACCATCGAGATGACCCACAAGAAGCGGGCCGATCAGATCCGCGGCGAGATCCTCGGGGGCCTCGCCTTCGAGGAGGCGGCGAAGCGCTACTCCGACGATGAGCGCAGTCGCGACTCCGGGGGGCTCATTGGTCGGTTTGGCCCCGGCGATCTCGGAGACCGGAGCTTCGAGGCGATCGCCTTCGCTCTGCCCGTCGGCGAGATCAGCCAACCGGTCAGGACGAACCTCGGCTTCCATATCGTGCAGGTGATGGACCGCGACCCGGAGGGTCGATGGGCTCAGATCCGGCACATCCTCGTACGGGCCGTGCCGTCACGCGCGGACGAATCACGCGTTCGCGCCGAAATCGAGCGGATCCGGGAGCGCATCGTCACGGCGCAGATGACATTCGAGGAAGCGGTCCGCATTCACTCGGACGACGCCGCGAGCCGCGAGGCGGGAGGCGATGTCGGCTGGCTCGCCATCGACAATTTCCTCGGCGAGACGCGAGCGGCCGTGGAGAACCTTCGTGTAGGCGAGGTGAGCCCCGTCGCGGCGGTGGAGGGCGGATTCCACCTCTTCAAGCTGATCGGCGAGCAGGCGGAGACCGAGTATAGCTTCGCCGAGATCAAGGACGATCTGAAGGCGATGGTTCAGCGCGAGGAACAGCAGGCCAAGCTCGAGGAGTACCTCGGGGGGTTGCGGAAGAAGTCTTTCATCGACATCCGTCCTCTCCGGTAGGGTTTTCGGCGGCCCGCGAAGGACACCTGTGAGGATCGATCTTCTGCTCCACGCCCTCTGCCTCATGAAGACCCGCAGCCAGGCCGGGCGCGCCTGCGACGAGGGGCGCGTCTGGCTGAACGACGCCCCCGCGCGCGCGAGCAAGAGCGTGCGGCCCGGCGACCGCATCCGCTGGCGGGATCCCCTCGGTCGAAGCGAAGTCGAGGTGGAGATCGTCGATGTGCCGGCCGGCCCGATGTCGCGGTCCGCGGCCCGGGAGTGCTATCGAGAGCTCTCCCGCCGGGTGATCGACGATCCCTGGGTGAGCGAGTGATCTCCCTCGATCATGTCTGGTTGCGCTACGCCGGACCGGCTCGGGAGTACGCTCTCGAGGATGTGTCCCTCGAGATCGAATCGGGCGAGTTCCTGTTCCTCCTCGGCCCGAGTGGAGCGGGAAAGACCTCGATCCTGAAGCTCCTCACCATGGAGGAGATGCCGACGAAGGGGCGTGTGCGGATCCTCGAATTCGATTCGAGCCGGATCCAGGGGCGCGAGCTTCCCCGGCTGCGTCGGAGGATCGGAGTCGTCTACCAGGACTTCCGGCTTCTCCGCGAGAAGACCGTCTTCGAGAACATCGCCTACGTTCTCCGGATGACCGGCGTTCTCGACGCCTCGACCCTGCAGCGAATCGTGCTTCGCATCCTCACGCAGGTGAGCCTCTATCACAAGCGAAACCAGTTCCCGGATCAGATTTCGGGCGGAGAGCAGCAGCGCGCAGCCATCGGCCGCGCCCTCGTGCATGAGCCGAGGGTCCTGCTCGCCGATGAGCCCACGGGAAATCTCGATGCCGCATCGGCCAACGACGTCCTCGACCTGTTCCGGCGCGTCAACGCCGCTGGGGCGACGGTGATCGTCGCCACCCACGACGAGTCGCTTGCCGCTCGCTTCGCCTCGCGCACCGTCACTCTCAACGAGGGACGCTTGAGCCGCGATTCTCGTCCCCTGAGACCGAGGAGCCGATGAGTCGTTTGAGATTCTTTCTCTCGGAAGCATGGGAGATCCAGACGCGCGATGCCGCCGGAGCTCTGGCGAGCCTGACGGGATTGACCGCGGTTCTCTTCCTTCTCGCGATCGTGCTCCTCGCCGGCCTCAACATCCGGGGGCTCGCCAGGAATCTCGAATCGCGCAAGGGAATCGAAGTCTTCCTGAGCGATGGAATCGGACCGGGAAGAATCGATGAGCTGGCCGAGATCTTCCGTTCGTTTGGAGAGGTCGAGGCCGTCGTCTTCGTCTCCAGGGACGAGTCGCTGCGCCAGATCCAGGAGGACCTCGGGGGCGTCGACGTCGTGAGCGTCCTCGGCGAGAATCCTCTCGCCCACTCCTTCCATGTGCGCCTGAAGCCGGAGGCCGCGTCCCGTCCGGGCAAGCTGCAGGAGATCGCGGGAGAAATCGGCGGATACGACGGCGTGGAGGAGGTCATCGACGGAGGTTCTTGGGTCGGGGCGCTCGAGAGGGGAATGCGCGACCTCTACTTCGCCACCGCGGGGGCCGCCATCCTCGCGGGGCTGGCCGTCATTCTCGTGCTCTGGAACACGATCAAGCTCGCATTCCTTCGGAGGCACGAGACGATCAAGATCCTGCGGATCGTCGGCGCGAGCTCGAGCTTCCTACGCTTCCCGTATCTGCTGCTCGGCGCCTTCCAGTCCGCCGCCGCGGCTCTGCTGGCGCTCCTCCTTGCGGCGGCCATTCGTCTGGCGATCGTCCAGTTGATGCCCGGTTTGCGATTCTTCCCGCCGGCGTGGGCGGCCGCATTCCTGATCGGCGCCTGCCTCCTCGGCCTGATCGCGAGCTACGCGTCGATCGAGCCGGCGCTGCGCAACCTTGAGAGGCGAAGCGATGCGGTCACGAGCTAGCGCGATCCTCCTCGCGGCGGCCCTGCTGCTCGTTCCTGCGACCGACGTCGTGGCCGGAGACGACGACGCCCTGCTCCAGCAACAGAAGGAGCTCCGCGGCCTGAAGGAGCAGATCGAGCAGAACCGGAAGAAGATCGAGGAGCTGAGGAAGAAGGAGAAGGACCTTGGGGACCTCGACGGACGGATCCGCCGCGATCGAGATCTCACGACGCGCTATCTCTCCGAGCTGGAAGAGCAGGAGCGACGGCTGCTCGATGACCTCACGCAGCGGCAGACGCAGCTCGACGAGAGGACGACTCAGGCCGACCGCGCCGCGGAGCTCCTTCGCAAACGGCTTCGGCTCTACCAGCGCAGCCGCAGGCCCCACGCGGCCGAGCTTCTCTTCTCGTCGCGGAGCTTCGGGGAGCTGTTCGCGCGGGGCGCGTTTCTCGCCAGAGCGATCCAGAAGGACCGCGCCGATCTGATCTGGCTCGAACGACAGCGAAGCGAGGTCGCGGTGGCGACGGCGCTCCTCGAATCGCGCCGGACGGGACTGCAGGCTCTCCAGGAGGAGAAGCTCCGGGAGAAGGCCACCCTCGACCAGAAGTCGGCGAGGGCGCGGGACCAGATCGCCCAGCTGCGGAAGGAACGGGGGCAGTTCGAGTCGCGGCAGAAGGAGCTGGCGAAGACCGAGGCGCAGATCCGAAACCTGATCCGCCGGCTCGAGGAGGAGCGGGAGAAGGCGCGCAAGCGGGGGTTGCCGCCGGTCACCGGCCCCGGACTCGAGAACCGTCGTGGGCGGATGGCGTGGCCGGCGCAGGGAGATGTCGTCACGCGCTTTGGAGTGGAGCTTCATCCGCGATTCGGGACCAAGGTGCCGAGCAACGGGATCGACATCTCGGCGCCCGCAGGGGCGGCGATCGCCGCGGTGGCGCCAGGGCTCGCCGAGTTCGTCGACTGGCTTCCCGGCTACGGTCGCACCGTGATCATCAATCACGGGGGAGGCTACTACACGCTCTACGCGCACTGCTCCCGCGTCCTCGTCCCGAAGGGCGCCCAGGTCGCGGAAGGACAGCGAATCGCCGATGTGGGGGACACCGACTCCGTGAAGGGCACGTGTCTCCATTTCGAGATCCGGCGCGGGCAGGAGGCGATGAATCCCCAGGAGTGGCTGCGGTGACGGCGAAGTCAGGCTCGGCTGCGATCCTCGACTGGATTCGCGACCAGGACGACGCCGTGGCCGCGCTGCGGGCGGCCGTACGGGACGATCGAGTTCCCCACTCCTACCTGTTTTTCGGCCCGCGCGGCATCGGCAAGACCCGGACCGCGATCGGGCTCGCTCAGGCGCTCAACTGCGATGCCGCCGAGCGCCCATGCGGCGTCTGTCTCCCGTGCCGGAAGATCGCGAGCCTCGTTCATCCCGACGTGCGCCTCGTCTTCCCGACGACGCGGGAGGAGGACCAGAACCCGGACGCGATCGCGAAGAAGCTCGCGGCGTACACGGCCGATCCCACGCAGCGCCTGGAGTACGCGCGCAACTCCTCGATCGGGATCGATCGGGTCAGGGAGCTGAAGCTCGAGGCCGGCCGTTCGATTTCGGAAGGGCGGAGGCGCGTCTTCATCGTCTCCGACGCGACGCGAATGCTCGAGGAGGCGGCCCAGTCGGCTCTGAAACTCCTCGAGGAACCTCCCCGCGACACGCACATCGTTCTCACCGTGGAGGAGCCCGCGGCGCTTCTGCCGACGATCCTCTCGCGCTGCCATCAGATCCGATTCCGTCCCCTTCGACGGGAGACGGTGGAGGGGGTCCTGCGAGAGGCGGCGGGAATCAGCACCGAGGCGGCTCGACTGATCGCATCCCTCGCGGGAGGGAGCCTCGGCCGGGCGATGGATCTCAAGGACGAGGATTCGATCGTTCGCACCCGCGACGAGGCGGTTTCACTGCTGGCCACCCGACCCGACCCCGCATCGATCGAAGCCCGGGTGCGAGAGTGGGCGGGACGGCTCGATCCCAACGCCGTCCGCCGCAACGTGGAGCTACTCCTGATCTGGTGTCATGACCTGCTCGTGATGAAGTACGATCTTCCCGAGGGCTTCCTGTCCAACCTGGACCGGAAGCAAGATCTGGCGACGGCCGCCCGGACGACCGAGCTCCAACGGATCCGAGCCTGGATCGACGCCCTCGAGGAGATGGTCGACTCCACCGATCGCAATGTGAACCCGGCGCTTTCGCTCTACGAAACGCTTCATCGGATCGCCGGAATGCCGCAGGATGGAAGACTCGGATATGAATAGGCGGACCGAGCAGGAAGGGGCCCGCGGGCCCGGAACGGAAGGCCTCGAACGCCTCAGCCAGGTCCGGTTCAAGGGACACCGCATCGAGCTCTATCGGGTGCCCGAGGATGCGGTGTTCACCGAAGGGACGGCGGTGATCGTCGAGGCCGATCGCGGGCACGACCTTGGCGTTCTGGTTCGCAGCGACGCCGGCCGCCTCGCGCCGCGCCCGAACAAGCAGATCCTGGCGATCCTGCGCGCGGCGACGGACGAAGAGCTGCGCCATCTCTCCCACCTGCGCGAGGAGGAACCGGCGGCCCTGCGGACCTGCAGGGAGCGGGTGGAGATTGCGGGACTCCAGATGCGCGTTGTCGATGCCGAGTACCAGTTCGACGGCAACCGGGTCACCTTCTACTTCACCGCCGAGGGCAGAGTCGATTTCCGCGCGCTTGTGCGCGACCTGGCCCGGATCTTCCACACGCGGATCGAGTTGCGCCAGATCCAGCAGCGCGAAGCGACGCGACGACAGGGCGACACCGGCCCGTGCGGGCGCCCGCTCTGCTGCTCGACGTTCCTGCAGAACTTCGAACCGGTGACCCTCAAGATGGCGAAGCGACAGAATCTCGCCCTGACCCCCGTGCGGATCTCGGGCATGTGCGGCCGCTTGCTCTGCTGCCTCACCTACAACGGGGAGGAGGGATGCGGCGGCTGCTCCTCGGGGGAGTGTCCTTGATCGATTCCCATGCGCACGTCCACGACCGGGCGTTCGACGCGGACCGGGCGGCGGTCCTGGAGCGCGCCTGGGCCTCGGGCCTCGGGCATATCGTCGAGGTGAACATCTCCGCGGAGGGATGGCCGCGCGTCAACGAGCTCGCGCAATCCGATCCGCGCATCCACGCGACCGTGGGGATCCATCCCCACGATACCGGGAGAGCCGATCTCCGCGACCTCGACCGGCTGCTCGCCGCGGCCGGCGATCCGGGCGTCGTGGCCATCGGGGAGACGGGCCTCGACTACTACCGCGACTATGCCCCCCACGATCTCCAGAGAGACTTCTTCCGGCGTCACGTGGCCGCCGCCCGAGAGACCGGGCTGCCGCTGGTCGTCCACTCCCGCGAGGCGCACGACGATGTGATCCGGATCATCGAGGAAGAGGGGCGCGGTGAGGTGAAGGGCGTGCTCCACTGCTTCTCCGGCGATGCGACTGTGGCCCGCCGGGGAATCGATCTGGGGTTCTTCCTCGGATTCGGAGGAGCGTCGACCTATTCCCCGGCGAGGTCGGCCCCGATGATTCGAAGCGTCGGGCAGGAGCGCATCCTGCTCGAGACCGATTGCCCGTACCTGACCCCGCACCCGCGGCGCAACGCGCGCAATGAGCCGTCGAATATCCCCGTGATCGCGACGGCCATCGCGGGCTACTTGGGGGTCGACGTCGCCGAAGTGGAGCGCGTGACCGACTCGAACGCGGCTCAGCTCTTCGGCTTCTCCTGATGACGCGCGAGCCGGATCTCGAGCGCGACTGGCTGCGGCGGCGCGGCATCGTCGCCCGCAAGCGGCTTGGCCAGAACTTCCTCGTCCGCGCCGAGATGGCGGACAGCCTCCTCCGCGCCATGGAGATTCCAGCCGGTGCGGCCGTCCTGGAGATTGGGCCGGGCGCCGGCGCCCTCACGCGAGCGATTCTCGAGGGGGGCCACCGCGTGGTCGCCTGCGAGATCGATCCGCGCCTGGTCGAGCTCCTTGAGGAGAGGTTCGCCCGCGAGATCGCCGACGGGCGTCTGGAGGTGCGGCGCGGGAGCATCCTCGACCTCGACCCAGGGCCGATCGCCCTTGCGGTGGGTGGGCGGGTCTTCCTCGCGGGGAATCTCCCCTACGCGATCACGACGCCAATCCTGCTCTGGGCCATCGCGCAGAAGCGCCACTTCTGCGGCGCCGCCGTTCTGGTCCAGCGCGAGTACGCCGATCGGGCGACCGCCCCGCCCGGGAGCCGGATCTATGGGAGCATCACCGTCTGGCTCTCCTTCCACGCCGCCCTGCGGCGTCTCGCGCGGATCGAGCCGCGCGCGTTCCGTCCCGCGCCCAAGGTCGACTCGGCGCTTCTCGGCATCCGCTTCCATGAATCGCCGCCGCATCCCCTCCGCGAACCCGCTTGGCTCGAGCGAGTCCTCTCCGCGTCTTTCGGCCAGCGCCGGAAGATGCTCCGCTCGGCGATCGGCTCGCGCCTCAGCGGACCCAGCGAGGCCGAGCGACTGCTCATGGAGTGCGGCGTGGACCCTCGTCGGCGAGCCGAGACGCTCGATCTGGAGGAGTTCGTGCGGCTGGCCGATCGGATCGGTCCTCTCCTAGCCGACTGATCGGATGGCGTGGTATCCTGCCGCTCCGATGTCCGCTGACTTCCCGAACCCCGGAGGATGCCGATGAGAGGAGTCGTTCTGGCCGGAGGGCTCGGCACGCGCCTGGCGCCGCTCACCAAGGTGACCAACAAGCACCTGTTGCCGATCTACGACAAGCCGATGATCTACTACCCGATCGAGACCCTCGTCCGCGCCGGGGTCCGCGATATCCTCCTGGTCACGGGCGGGAACTCCGCGGGCGACTTCCTTCGGCTGCTCGGCAACGGCAAGCAGTTCGGTCTCTCGCACATCGACTATGTCTACCAAGAGGGGGAGGGTGGGATCGCCGAGGCCCTGGGGCTCGCGCGCTACTATGGGCAGGGGGACCGGATCGTTGTCGTTCTGGGAGACAACATCCTCGAGGACGATATCACCCCATACGTCGAATCGTTTCGAAGGCAGCCCTCCGGGGCGAAGATCCTCCTGAAGGAGGTCGACGATCCCGAACGCTTCGGGGTGGCCGAGATCCGCGGCGATCGCGTCGTCGGAATCGAGGAGAAACCGCGCGAGCCCAAGTCGCGCTTCGCCGTCACCGGGGTCTACTTTTACGATGACTGGGTCTGGAGCGTGATCGAGACCCTGAAGCCATCGAAGCGCGGAGAGCTCGAGATCACCGATGTGAACAACGCCTACATCGAGCGCGGCGAGATGACCTTCGACGTGTTGAAGGGGTGGTGGACCGACGCGGGAACTTTCGAGAGCCTCTTTCGAGCGAACCGATTGGTGGGCGACGGAAAGCTGAGCCGGCCCGGGGGCTGAGCCTCTCCGATCCGCCATGCGATTCGGCCGGGGGGCAGGGGGGTCGGCCCCTGCATGCCCCGGCCGCGCACCGGACTCCCCGCGGTCGACCCGGGTGGGTCAGGCCGCCTTCGCCCTGCGTGCCTCGATCCGTTCAATCCGCGCCCAGGGCTGGAGGGCGCGCTGCAGCGATCCTCGCTCCCGCAAATCCATGACCCGCCCCAATCGCTCCCAGCCGGGAATCGGGTCGTCGACCACCTTCAACATCTCACCGGGCGAGAGCAGGATCGAAGCCGCGCATCGTCGATTGCCCGTTCCAGCCGAAGGTCTCGTGCTGCGGCAGACCCAGTACGTCCCATCGACGCGGGTCGAAGAGAGAATCGATTGGACCCCAGCGACTTGTGCGGCGCGGGTTCCCCATATGGGGATACGGAGTTGCGCGAGCCTGGATCGATCGGCGGCCGTGCTGATCTGGAAGCTCCCTCCCGAGGCGGATGCGATTGCCTCGATGAGCGTGAGCCCCACATCAGGTGAAGACTCCTCGCGCCCCTCGCGCGCGGGGGCTTCCCCGATGGAGGGGGAGGCCGCTTCGGGGCGGCGATCGACGACGCTCAGACGGACGAATCCGAGCATCGACGGATCCGGCTCAATCCCGATCTCGATCTGCGCTCCGGGCGCCGAATGACAGTGGGCGTTCTCCACGATGTGTCGCAGCGCCTGGACGAGCCTCTCCGGATCCCCGCAGACGTGAGGGGAGTCGGGCGCCATGTGGACCAGGATCTCCTGATCCTTCGATCGCAGGCGCGGAATCGCCCACTCCTGGATGGCCTGCAGGATCGCTCCCAGGTCCACGCGCGCGAGCGCCGTCTCGAGGGCGAGACCGAGCTCCGCGCGGACAGCCTCGATCGCCTCGTCGATTCGCCGGATGAGTTGGGCCGCCGACTCGCGCGCCTCCCCGATCGTCTCGTCGCCGGCCCCGCGGGCGGATCGCCCGCTTTCCTCCTCGAGGGCGGAGAGCCGCCCATTGAGATCCCGGACTGCGGGCGCCAGATGAGTCGCCATCGATTCGGCGAGCCCCCGCAAGCGCGTGAGCTGGCGCGCGGTCTCCCCTTCTCGGCGGCAGATGGAGCGCTCGAGCTTGGCGATCCGGACGAGAGTCCGAGCGCGCGCCGAGATCTCCTCGGGGAGGGTGGGGAGGGTCAGAAACTCGTGGGGACCCTCGCCGATCATGACCGGGATCCCGTCGCCGGGGGAGAGGACCCACAATGTCGGTCCGAGAGCCTTGACCGGAGGGGCGCCGGGGCGCGGGGCCTCCATGACGAGGACCTCGAGCCCCTCCTGCGGTGTGGGAGGGTCGCTCGTCCGGTTGGATGATGCATCTTCGACCCGCCAGCCCATTGGCAGCAAGGCATTGCGGACGAGGCGGCGGTGCTCGGGCCTGAGGTCTTGGAGCAGGACGCGAACCTGGGTCATGACCCCCCCTTTGCTGAGTTCATCGGCCGGGAGGGAGGACTGCTTGAGACGACCCGGCTTGATCGGTCGGGGGATCCTCCCCTAGCGTTAGCCACTTGGGTCGAACGGTCGATCTATGGTTGGCGGACGCGCGGGGTCGAGAAGGGCGCCGCGGCGCCAGGGAGGTTCGAGATCCGATTCCTGATCGCCTTCAGCCTGCTCGCCGGCGCCCTCCTCTGGATGGCGCCGCGGCCGGCCGCCGCACAAGGGGGGGGAGCAGGACGCGACACATCCCAAGCCGGCAACATCCTTGATCGGCTCGACTTCCATCCCACCTACCAGAGCTCCTACAGCGTCAACCGAACCTCGCGGAGCTGGGACCAGGGCCTGACTGTCAACCGTCGGCTCGGCAATTTCGACTTCAACAACTCCTGGAGCCTCGGGCTACGGCAGGACGAGGCGCAGAACGACCTGCGCTCGAAGCGCGGATCGATGAAGCTGAATCTCGACTACGATCTGCGGGACCTCGGCGGTTGGACCTTTGGGCTCGACGGCGATTTCCGCCGGGACTCGCAGCTCTCCAGCTTCCAGGACCGGATCGAGAACAAGTCGAACTTCGGACTCGAGACGACCTCGAGTCTGCCCGAGCAGATCCTCCACAGCGTCCTGCCGTTTGCGCGCGAGTTCAGCCTCTCGACCGGCGCGAGTCTCGGATACAACGAGGAGCAGAGCATCAACCGCCGCACCAGCAGGATCGACTCGACGATGGTCTCGGGCCTCTTCCAGCACTACGACCTCGCCTTGGCCGGGAATGTGAGGAAGAAGGTCCGCTTCACGAGCACGATGAGCCGCGATCTCCGGGCGGGAGATTCCGAGACCCGTCAGCGCGTCTCCGCCGATGGCGAACTGATTGAAGAGGTCAAGGAAAAGACGGAAAACTCCAGCCAGCGGTGGGAGGGCTCGGTCGAGTGGAAGCCGGTCGAGAAGTTCCGGATGAACACGATGGGCCGCTGGATCCACGAGGTGAACGAGTACTGGGACGCGCTCGCCAATAGCAGCGAGGGGGGACAGGAGTCGAAGGACGGCCGCGACAGGAACATCCAGGCGAGGCTCGAGTGGAATCCCGGTCCCGATATGGGTCTCAAGGGCGACCTGACGCGCTCCGACGTCGAGGGCGACTACTCCCTGCAAGCCCGCGACTTCAACAAGCACACCACCCGAGGCACAATGGAAGGGCGTCTGAAGTTGCCCGTCTTCCTGGGCCCGCTCCAGGCGACCGAGTTGCAGGCCTCCTACACGGGCGATGAGACGGAGAGCAGCCTCGAGGGAACCGCCGACTACAAGCAGTTGAACCGCAAACTCCGCACGGTTCTGCGCCGCCAGCTCGGCTCGAAGGTGCAGATTAGCGGCACCAACGAGATCTCGCTTCTCCGCTATCTCTATGTCGATCGCAGCAACGACCGGGACGAGCAACGCTTCTTCACCGACGGGGTCCTGATCTACAACCCCAGCCAGAAATTCAACGGTCTGCTAAACGTCAACTGGGGAAAGCGACAGACGGTGAACATCCCAAGCGCGAAGGCGACGAACAACAACACGACTGAGACCTACAAGGTCTCTGGGGAAGTGGGCTACAAGCGCGGGGCGATCGCGGTCAACCAGCGCTATACCGTGCAGGCCGACTACACCTTCTATGACTTCAACGAGACGAACAACAGCATCGTTCGAACCAACGAGGTCATGACGACCTTCAGCGATCGGATCGGCACGGGACTGGCGCTTCAGGTGCAGCATCAGTATCAGTTCCGCGATTCGGGGAAGTACGTCGAGCTCTACGAGGGCGGCCCGCGCTCCTATACGCCCACATCGGAGGAGACTCGTCACATGATGACGCTGAGCGCCAACTACCCCCTGATCAAGCAGCTTCGGATCGAAGGGCGACAGATGTTCGATCGGCGGCAGAACCGCGTCGTGAGCAGCGGCCGCGTCACGACCCGCGACCGCGGGGAGTTCTCCTTGCGAGCCGATTTCAGCCATACGTTTCAGAGCGGAATGGTCGTCCAGGCGAGCTTCCAGAAGACCGAATCGACGACGGAGAAGAACTACTGGACCGTTCGCGCGGCGATGCAGAGGAACTTCTGATGAAGGGAATCGTCCGCTTCTGTCTTGCCCTCGTCTCGATTCTGGCCTTCTGCGGCTGCGGGATCTTCGACCTGCGTGAGCCCGAGTCGCCCGGCACTGGACCGCAGGTCCCATTCGAGACCCCGACTGAGCTGCGGATCGCCCTCAAGAACCTGAAGGCGACCACCGAGGCCCGGGTCATCACGAACTTCCAGCGATCGTTGACGACCGACTACAAGTTCCGCTTCGATCCTTTCGACGCCACGGCCGAGTCAGTCTGGACCCTGGACCGGGACATTCAGGCCCTCACGGCCCTTTTCCGCAACGAGGCAACTGTAAGTCTGGACTGGACGGTCCGCGATTCGGGGGATATCGGCGATGCCCGGTTTTATCGGAACCTCGGGTACCGCTTGGTGTTCCGGCAAGGCGTCGCGGACAGTGCGGTCATTCTCGGGCGGTGCACCCTCTATTTCCGGAAGGACGGCCTCCAGTGGCTGATCTACCGCTGGGCCGATGTCCGTGAGACCGATGCTCCGGGCGTTTTTACCTGGGGTTATGCCCGCCTGAACCCGAATCTTGGAGCGGGGTCTGCAGTTGTCGCCAAAGAGGTGCTAGAATAGTCGCTAGGCTCCGCGGGGGCCTGACAGGGAGATTGAGATCATGGTCCGATCCCACATCAGAAGCCGATTGCTCTGGGTCCTGCCGGTCCTCGTGATCGGAATCGCCGGCTGTCCGTTCAGTCCCGACAAGGGCAAGGACAAGCCGCCCGACGACGACGAGTCCGAGTATCTCCCTCAGACGTCGATCACCAACGTCCTGGCGAATCTCAAGCAGTCGTACGAAGAGAAGAACTACGTCGAATACATCAAGCTGCTGCATCCGAGCTTCATCTACGTCTTCGACCCCGTGGATGCGGGGCAGGACGAGATCCCCGACCAGTGGGGTCTTGCCGACGAGAAGATCAGCGCGGAGAACATGTTCGGCAATGAGCCGAACAGGGAAGGCTATCGGGCCGAGGAGATTCGTCTGAGCTTCACGGCCGGGACGCCCCAGGAGGACCCGCCGATCAATCCCGACTGGACCAAGGTGAGGCTCAGTCCCGTGAACCTGACGATCGACGGGAGGCACGAGGAGACGGGCGACGTGTTGATCTACGAGGTGTTGAACAATCAGGCCGAGCTCTACTTCGTGCAGGACGGCCAGACCTGGTACATCGTCTGGTGGGAGGACAAGCCACTCGGGGCCCTTGCGGCCGCCAACTGACGGACATTGGCCCGGACGCGCCGGAAGAAACGAAAGCCGCTCCCTCTGGGGGCGGTTTTCCTCATTCTGCCGATTCTCGCCGTGATCCTGGTGCTCCTTTGGCCATCGAAATCCGGCGACGACGCGGAGCAGGGTGGGCTCGACGCGGCTCCCGTGACGGAGCCCCCACGCGCCCGGCGAGCGCCTCCCGCCGTCCCATCCGATCTCCTCGCGACGATCGAGAGATTTCTCCGGGACCGCCGCCTGGAAGTCACGCCGATCCGAACGGGAGGAGATCTCCGCGTCGAGCTTCCGCCCGGACGCACGCCGTTTCGAATCCACTCCGAGCTCGCGCGGGCGGCGGCTACATGGGGCGCCGAGATCGTCTCCGCCCGCCAGGATCAGAGGTCAGGACAGGCAACGAGGCTTGTGATCACCCTCCGGCGCGGCGCCGAGACACGCTCCGTCATCTTCTCTTCTCTGAAGGAGCTCCGCGACGAGCCGCGCGTCGCCCTGGTCATCGATGACTTCGGATACCAATCGGCCGACCTGATCGAGTCATTCGCCGCCCTTGCGGTCCGGTTCACTCCCGCCGTGCTTCCCGGATACCCGCGTTCCACTGAGGCGGCTCGGATCCTGGTCGAGTCCGGCCATGCGCCGATCCTCCATCTACCGATGGAGCCGAAGGACTACCCCGGGACGGATCCCGGGCCGGGGGCGGTCATGACCGGGATGGCCCCCACCCGCATCGCCTCGATCCTGGAGGAGCACCTCGCCGGGCTGCCGAAGGTTGTGGGCGTGAGCAACCACATGGGAAGCAGGGCATGCGAGGATCGCGAGACTGTGGCTGCCCTGATGGAGTCGCTCTCCCCGCGCGGCATCTTCTTCCTCGACAGCGGGACATCCGAGGGCTCGATTCTGTCCCACGAGGCGGCCCGCCGGGGAGTCGCATGCCTCACCGCCGATCTGTTCCTGGATGGGGAGGAGCGGCCGGATGGGGCCACCATGGCCGCCCGACTTGCGGAAGCCAGGGAGTTGGCGGAGTCCTGCGGGAGCGCGATTCTCATCGGGCACGCCCGGAAGGAGACCCGGGCATTCCTCCCGGAGGCCGCCGATTCGCTCCGCGCATGGGGCGTCCGCCTGGTCCCCGTGACGGACCTTTTGCGTTGACATGTCGCCCCGACAATACATAGCCTCTTCATTTGTTGCGGTTTGCGCCACCGGCGCCTCGGAGGCCTTCGAAGGATGAATCAGTCTGTTCGCTGGAAGCTGGTGCTTCTGGGGGCGCTGCTCGCCCTCTCGGTCTATTCCCTCCTGCCGACGTTCCAGTTCTACAACCGTCCCCTGGCGGAGCGGAACGACGTCCGGAATGTCGCGGTCAAGGAGGAGCGGGGCAAGGCCCTGAAGCTGGGTCTCGACCTCGTGGGGGGGATGAACCTTCTCCTGGAGCTGGACAAGTCGAAGCTGCCCCCGGGCGCTGACGAAAAGGATGTCCTCGATCGGGCGATGGAGATCCTGCGCAACCGGATCGATCAGTTCGGCGTCGCCGAACCCCTGATCCAGCGGCAGGGGGACGATCGGGTGCTGATCCAGCTACCGGGGCTCCTGGACAAGGAGCGCGCCGTCCAGCTGATCGGTCAGACGGCCCAGCTCGAGTTCAAGCTGGTGAAGCAGGCGGCGGAATCCCGCCAAGTGGTGGAGAGGCTGAATCGGGCGCTCTCAGCCCGCACGGCGGGGATGCCCGACTCCCTCTTTGCCGACAGCCTGGCGATGGCCAGTCCCCTGACCGACCTCCTGTATGACTATCCCGACATGTCGCGGTTCGGCGGTGTGATGTGCCTCGAGGAGGACTTCCCGACGGTGCTCAAGCTCCTGGCCACGATCCCCGTCGACTCCCTCATCCCGCGGGATGCCTCCATCGGCTGGAGCTCCAAGCCTGAGATCTTCGACGAAGGCCGCACCGGCCGGGTCCTCTATGTCATGAATCGCCGGGCGGAAATGACCGGCGAGACGATCTCGAACGCCGTCAGCAAGCCCGGCCTCGACCCGCGGGATCCGGTCTCGTGGGGCGTTTCGATGACGCTCAACAACCGCGGGGCGACGACCTTCCGCAAGGTCACCGGCGCCAACATCAACCGGCAGCTCGCCATCGTCCTGGATGACAAGGTCGCCTCGGCGCCCGTAATCCGCGACCGCATCCCGACGGGCCAGGCCCAGATCACGGGCCGGTTCCAGCCGGCGGAGGCGAAGGACCTCGCCATCGTCCTGCGCGCCGGCGCGCTTCCGGCCCCGCTGCGCGTGGTCGAGGAGCGGACCGTAGGCCCGTCGCTCGGCCGCGACTCGATCGAGAGCGGAATCCGGGCGGGGATCGTCGGCGCCCTGATCGTCGTGTGCTTCATGCTGATCTACTACCGGGCCAGCGGACTGGTCGCTGTCTTCGCGCTCGCGCTCAACGTCTTCTTCCTGTTCGCGGGGCTGGCGGCCTTGCGCGGGACCCTCACCCTGCCGGGGATCGCCGGGATCGTCCTCACGATCGGCATGGCCGTGGATGCGAACATCCTGATCTTCGAGCGGATTCGAGAAGAGCTGCGCGCGGGAAAGACAGTCAAGGTCTCCGTGGAGAACGGTTTCGATCGGGCGTGGCGCACGATCCTCGACGCGAACGTGACGACCCTGATCAGCGCCCTGGTCCTCTTCCGGTTCGGGACGGGGCCCACCAAGGGTTTCGCGATCACCCTGGGACTCGGGATCGTCGCGAACCTCTTCACCGCGGTGTTCGTCGCCCGGGTGATCTTCGAGGCTTTCTTGGCCCGGCGCGCGAACCGCTCGCTGTCGATTTGACGAAGTCCGCCGATTTGCAGTCTCAAAGGGAGAGGTAGAGGAAACATGTTTCAGCTTCTGGTGGGAGCGAAGGTCCCGTTCATCAGCTATCGGCGGTATGCCTACATCTTCTCGTCGCTCATCCTGTTGGCCGGACTAGTCTCCTTCATCGCCCATGGCGGGTTCCGTCTCGGCGTCGACTTCGCCGGCGGCATCCTGGTCGAGTACCGCTTCAGCCACAAGCTCGAGGCGGACCAACTCCGCGCGGCCCTGTCGCGCGGCGGATATCCCGAGGCCGAGATCCAGGCGAGTGAAGGGGGCGAGGTCTTCCTGATCCGCGTGCCCAGCCCCGAGGAACGGATCGCCGGCGAGGCTCCTCCCTCGGACAAGATCCTTGCCGCGGTCCAGTCGGAGATTCCCGACATCGAAGGCGAGTTGCTCCGCGAAGAGGTCGTCGGACCTCGCGTCGGCAAAGAGCTAGGCAGGAAAGCATTCTGGGCGATCCTCTTCGCGCTTCTGGGGATCCTCATCTACGTGGGGATCCGCTACGAGTTCAAGTTCGCCTTCGGCGGCATCGTGGCGCTCTTGCATGACGTCCTGGTCATCCTTGCCTTCTTCTCCCTCATGAACAAGGAGATCACCATCCCGGTCATCGCCGCGCTTCTCACCATCGGAGGATTCTCGATCAACGACACGATCGTCATCTTCGATCGAGTGCGGGAGCGGTTGAAGGGGAGCGGCCGGCCCGCGGACGAGGAGATCTTCAATCTGGCGATCAATCAGACCCTGAGCCGGACGCTCATCACGACCCTGACGGTTCTCTTCACGACCGAGGCGCTCTACTTCCTCGGCGGACCGGTGATCCACGATTTTTCCTTGGCCGTGTTGCTCGGGGTCATCTTCGGAAGCTACTCGACGATCTTCATCGCCTCCGCCCTGGCTCTGGACCTCACTCTCGCGGCCGAGCGCCGGCGCAAGGCGGCGGAGGCCCAGGCCGCCAGAATCAAGGCCTGAGGCGAATCCGGACCGGGGCCGCCATCGCAGTCTCGTAGCCGCCGGCCCGACCCCCGGGCCTGGGGTCGCGCAGAAGGAACCGAACCCGGTGGCTCGGGTTCCCTATACTCTGTCCTAGGAACCATGGGAAACCGAACTCTCAGTCTGGGCGCGGGAATGCTCGCCCTTCTCTTCGTTGCCCCGCCGGCGCAGTCGGCCGGAGGGGCGGGGTTCGCGCTGGCCCGTCTCCAGTACGACGGGGGGGGGGACTGGTACAGCAATCCCTCGAGTCTGCCGAATCTCGCCCAGGCGATCCGGGAGCGGACCCCGATCGCGATCGACCGGCTCGACGAAGTCCGCCTATCTCTGCTGGATGAGGAGCTATTCAACTACCCCTTCCTCTATATGAACGGGCACGGAAACGTCCGGTTCACCGACGCGGAGGCGGAGCGCCTGCGCCGGTATCTGACCTCGGGCGGCTTCCTGTTCGCCGACGACAACTATGGAATGGACGAGAGCTTCCGCCGGGAGATGCGGCGCGTCTTTCCCGATCGCGAGCTGGTCGAGGTTCCCTTCGACCACCCGATCTACCACAGCTTCTACGAGATCCCTCACGGGCCGCCGAAGGTTCACGAGCACGACGGCAAACCGCCCCAGGGCCTCGGGATCTTCGACGGCGACAGGCTCGTGGTCTTCTACACGTTCGAGTCGGACGTGGGCGACGGGCTCGAGGATCCGGAAGTCCACAACGACCCGCCGGAGAAGCGCGAAGCGGCGTTTCGGATGGCGATCAACGTCGTCTACTACGCATTGACTCGATGAGGCCGATGGAGAGGCGCCATGGCGATTGAGACCCTGCAGGGAGTTCTCCGCAAGGGGTATGCAACGTTCCGGAGCCGCCGGATCATCGAGGCGATTCTCCTCGGCGCCGCAGTGACCCTTCCCGCGCTACTGGGGGCGCTGGTCCTGGGCATCCTGCTCGGCCCTGGTCGCCTTTCGGCCTGGCTCGTCCCGGTCGCGGCCGCCGCCGGGCTCCTGGGGGGCATGGTGAGGGCGGCGAGCTATGCCGTGCGCTCGCATCTGGGCTTTGGCGAGTTCCTCGTGCGCGTCGAGGAGCGGGCTCGTCTGGGACGCAATGAGCTCCTGAACGCGCTGCAGCTCGGCCGCCGGATCCCTTTGATGGAAGATCCACTCGCGCGCGAGGTCGCCTCAGAGGTGCTTCGACGAGGCACCGAGACGGCCCGCGCCGTGCCCTTCGCCTCGCTCGCGCCGGCGCGCAACCTGCGGACGCCGACCGGACAAGCGGCGGGCGCTCTCGTCGGAATCGCCCTGCTTTCCCTCTTGGCGCCTCAAGCGATGGTTCGCTCAGCGGGCCAGATCGTCCGACCGGGGCATGTCGATCCGGCGACGGCGGGGATGATCGTCGTCGCTCCGGGAGACGCGACGCTGGAGCGGGGCGCGAGCCTGGAGGTCAACGCGAGGCTGATCGGCCTCGACGGCGAGCCGATCCTCTTCCACCGAGTCGGAGACGGGGCATGGCAACGAGAGGCGATGCGGTCGGATTCGGGCGGATTCAGCGGCGTCCTGGCGGATCTCCAAGCGACCACGGAGTACGCCGTCGCCGTGCGGGAGACACGTTCCCCGACCTATCGCGTGCTCCTCACCGAGCCGCTTCGCGCGACGGGCTATGAGAAGCGGATCGAGTATCCGGCCTACACGGGCCTGGCGCCGGAGAAGGAGCTCTCGCCCCACGGATCGATCACGGCCCTCGTCGGCAGCGAGGTCGATCTCATGGTCGCGGTGAGCCGGAGCGATGCGCGCGCGCGGCTGGTCTTCGAGTCGGGCAGGGAGGTCGCCCTCCAGGAATCGGGGGAGATGGGACGGCGGGCGAAACTGCGCATTCGCGAGCCCGAACGGTATCACGTGGAGCTCAGCGGAGGCGCTCGCTCCGCCGGCTGGAGAAGTGACGAGTTTCACATCGAGCCCATCCCGGACCGTCACCCGAGCCTCTACTTGATCGCTCCCGGGGAGCAGGTCGATCTGCCGCCCGACATGCGGGTGCTCCTGGAGGTCGACTGCGCCGACGACTTCGGCCTGACCCGCCTCGCCCTGTCCTTCGCGCGGAACGACGCCGCGCCGCAGCGGGCGGAAATCGCCCGCCTCGGGGGGGAGCGGGAGGCGCGCGTCTCCCATCCATGGGATCTCAGCGAGATCGCCATGGTTCCCGGGGACCGGATCCGCTACCGGCTGGAGCTCACCGACAACGACGCGGTCAGCGGACCGAAGACGACCGTCTCGCCCGAGTTCGTCATTCGATTCCCCACGCTCGAGGAGATGTACGTCGAGCAGACCGAGGAGCGGCGGGAGGGGATCGAGTCGGTTCGGGAGTCGCTCGAGCGGCAGGCCGACTTGCGCGAGCAGCTCGACCGGATCAGCCGCGAGCTGCGCACCGAGCGGAGCATGGAGTGGGAGCAGAAGCAGGAGGTCGAGTCGTTCCTCGAGAAGCAGGAACAGATCCTCGAGAGGATGGAGAATCTCGCCTCCGCGATGGACCGTCAAATGCAGCGCATGGAGCAGGGACAGCTCTTCAGCCCCGAAATCGTCTCGAAGATCGCCCAGATCCAGGACCTGATGCGCCAGATCCAGAGCCCTGAGTTCCACAGGATGATGGAGCAGATGCGTCAGGCGATGGAACGGCTCGACCCCGAGGCGGTCCGCAAGGCGATGGAGCAGATGAAGCTCACGCAGAAGCAGCTCGAGCAAGGACTCGACCGGACGCTCGAGATGCTCGAACGCCTGCTCGCCGAGCAGAAGCTCGACGAGATGATTCAGCGGGGCGAACGGCTCGCCGCCGAGCAGGAGCGGATCAACGAGGAGCTGAACAAGTCTCCCAGCGGGTCCAAGGGCGACTCGACCTCCGCGTTGAGCCCCGAGCAGGCGAAGTCCCTCGCGGAAAGGCAGCAGGCGGCGCAGAAGGAGCTGGAGGAGCTTCGCCGCCAGATGGAGGAGCTCAAGAAGCTCGCCTCCGAGAGTCACGAGCAGATGTCGGAGAAGCTCGAGGGTTCCCAGGGGGAGCAATCGGAGCAGTCGCTTCAGGAGTCGAGCGAGGCGATGGAGTCGGGCAAGCAGTGCATGTCCAGCTCGAACCGATCCGGAGCGCGGAAGGCGGGGAGCAAGGCCTCCAAGGGGCTCCAGTCATTCTTGGATCGGATGCGCCAAATGCAGTCTCAGATCGAGCAGTCGATGACGGCGGAGATGTCGAAGAAACTCCTCGGGCTGGCCGGCGACCTCGTCGAGCTCTCCCAGCGTCAGGAGAGTCTCATCGATCGCGCCGCGAAGGAGAACAACCGGGACCTCGCCGTGGAGCAGGATCGGATCGGCCGCGCGACGGGCGCGGTCGTCGACCAGATCTACGAGCTGGCCCGTCAGACGCCGTTCATCACCCCGGGGCAGATGCGCATGCTTGGCGAGATCCAGGAGAATATCGCCTCGGCGACCGACTCCTACGAGACTGGTCACCGGCCGAATGCGGGCGCTTTGGGCAAGCGCGCCGGATCGTCCATGGATGCCGTCGTGGCCAGCTTGCTCGAATCGAACCAGAGCATGTGCAACGCCTCCTCGTCCTCCTCCTCCTGCAACCGGCCGAATCCCTTCTCGCAGATGGAAGGCCTGACGGGCCAGCAGCAGGGGGTGAACCAGCAGTCGCAGCAGCTGCAGTCGCAAATGCAGGGGGGACGGCTTCCGCAGGATGGTGGGGGCCGGCTGGAGCAGCTCGCCGCGCGGCAGCAGCAGATTCGCCAGGGGCTCATGGATCTCTCCCAATCGATGGGAGAGCAGCAGGGGACGCTCGGCCGCCTGGACGATCTCGCCAAGGAGATGGAGGAGGTCGCCAAGGAGATGCGGGATCGCCGCCTCGACGATCGCCTCCTCCGGCGCCAGGAGAAGATCTTGAGCCGTCTGCTCACCGCTCAGCGTAGCCTCCGCCGGCAGGATTTCGAGGAACAGCGGCGCTCGCGAACCGGTGTCGATCCGGTCGCCCGGGTCAGTCCGCCTCCCGTCGACATGGAACTCCCAGCGCGCGAGCAGCTTCGTCGCGGCATCCTCAAGGGTTCCCAGGATCCGATCCCGAGCGATTTCCGATCGCTCGTGGACCGCTACTTCCGGGCGTTGATGGAGCAGCAGTGATGCGAGTGCGCGCCTTGTTCCTCTGTGTCGCCGTTCTGCTGCCGGTCGCCGCCCTGGCGCAGCGCGGCGTCGAACCACGCCGTCCTGCGTTGCCCCAGCCGTCGTCCACGGCGGCGAGCGTCGCCTCGAGGCAGCTTCGCGACATCCAGGCCCTGATGCGCCAGGACAGGCACGAGGATGCGCTGAGGCAGCTCGACGCCCTCGAGGCGAACCGGCCCGCCGGCGTGCCCGCCGACGAGATCGCCTCCTTGCGCGGCGCGTGTCTGCGCCGGCTTGGCCGGATGGAGGAGGCGAAGGCGCTCTACCGCGAACGGGCCGACGGAGCGGCGAAACGCGGCGAAGACCCGATGGGTTGGCTGGTAGAGCTCGAGCGCATCGAGCGGGAGATGCACAACCCGCTGGGCGCGTTTCATGTCTGCCTCGAGATCCATCGGACCGGGCGGAGCCCTGGACGATGGGTCCTCGAAGAGATGGAGTCGCTCATCCAGGCCGACTCGTTGGGCGGGCAGGTGCTGGAGGAGCTCCGTTCCGAGATCAGCCGGAGACCGGAGTCTGGAGATCTGCGGGACCTCTTGGTCGGAGCGCTTCTCTTTCTCGGTCAGCCGGAGGCCGCGCTTCAGGAAGCCACCGCGCTCGACAAGGCTCGAGACGCCCGCGGCCGGACCCTGCTACAGCATGCGAGGCTCCTCGACCAGAAGGGATACGAGGAGGAAGCGGTCGCCGCCGCAGACGCGGCCGTCGCGGCCGGACTCGACGGGGATGAGCTGCAGGAGGCGCTGCTCCTGCGCGCGCACGCCTTGCGACGCGCTGGCCGGTTCGCCGAGGCGGGGGACGCCTACGCCCGCTCCGCCGCAGTCCGCCCGAGGGGGCCTCTGGCGGTGCTCGCCCTCACGACGCGCGCCGATCTGCTGGCCCGAAACCTGAACGATGTTCCATCCGCCGCGAAGGCCTACGAGGATCTCGTCTCATCGCTCGAGGGTTCGCCGGTGAAGGAGCGCGGGCGACTCCTCGCCCAGGCCCTGGTCTCGCTCGCCGACTGCCGTCTCCGCATGGGGGATTACGAACGCGCCGCGGAAACGCTCCGTCAAGTGGAACGAAGCGCCGTGGATGCCGCGGAGCGAGAAGAGGCGGTCTTTCAGCAGGCGGAGATCCTCTTCTACTCGGGGCAGGTAGACACGGCCCGTGCCGCCTACGATGCGCTGGTGCGCGAGTTCGCGGGCGGCAAGCGGGTGAACGACGCCTTGGAACGGATCCTCTTGCTCACGCGCAACGCCGAGTCGGGCGCGCTGCCCCTGGCGGGGCTCGGCCAGATCGCGTTGCAGCGCCGGCTAGGCGCCCCCTCGCGAGCCCTGGAGATCTGCATCGAGGCCTCCGCGGCCTGCGGCGACTGCCCCGCGGCGGAGGACTTCTTGCGGGAGGAGTCCCTTCTTCTCCTCCAGATCGGGCGCGTGGAGGAAGCCAAGTCGCGCGGCGACTCGCTCGCCGCCCGCTTCCCCGAGAGCGCCGCGGCGCCCGCAGTCCTGCGTGCGATCGCCGACGGAATGCGGATGCGCGAGGGACCCACTCCGGAGGTCCAGCGCCGCTACGAGGATCTCCTGATCCGATACCCCAAGAGCCACGATGCGATGGAGGTGCGCGCCATGCTGGAGAAGATGCGCCGGGAGTCGAGGGGATGATCCGCCGGCCCGCGTTCGTAGCACTCCTGCTCATCGCCGTCCTCGCTCCGGCCCGGGCGTCGATCCTGATCCCGATGGATCTCACCCAGACGAATCACTTGAAGGCGTATGGAGTCGCCTATCACGCTCTCCAGCGCGGCCAGAGCGTCGAGTGGCTGCTGAACTACAGGGGCGGATCCTTCCTGATGGAGGACGATCCCGCCACGACGCGCGATTGCGCCGTCGCGGGGGTCGCTTACGAGCTGGTCGACGGAGCGCAGGTCGCCTCCCTCGATGCCGAGATCGAGCAGAACAACATGGAAATCGTCTTGCTCGAGAAGGCGCCGACGGTCGCCGTCTACATACCCCCGACGAAGGATCCCTGGGACGACGCCGTGGTCCTCGCGCTCGATTACGCTGAGATCCCCTTCGAGCAGATCTGGGACGAGGAAGTCCTGGCCGGCGACCTTCCACGCTTCGATTGGCTCCACTTGCACCATGAGGATTTCACGGGGCAGTTCGGCAAGTTCTATGCCTCCTACCATAACGCCCCGTGGTACATCGAGCAGGTCCGCATCTACGAGGAGAGGGCCCACGCCGCGGGCTTCGCGAAGGTCTGGCAGCACAAGCACTCCGTCGTCGAGAAGATCCGCGATTACATCGCGCAGGGTGGCTTCGTCTTCGCCATGTGCTCGGCGACGGACAGCTTCGAAGTCGCGCTCGCCGCGCTCGGGATCGACATCGTCGACTCCGTCTATGACCACGACCCCCCCCAGGCGAACTGCCAGGGAAGGCTCAACTACTCGCGCTGCCTCGCGTTCACAGACTTCCGGCTCGAGATGAATCCGATGGTCTACGAGTACTCGGACATCGACATGACCCAGCAGGCCACGTTGAGGGGCCAGGAAAACGACTTTTTCCAGCTTTTCGACTTCTCGGCGAAGGAGGATCCCGTCCCGACGATGCTGACGCAGTGCCATGTCAGCGTTCTGCACGGATTCATGGGCCAGACGACCAGCTACAGGAAGTCGCTCCTCAAGAAATCGGCAATCCTCCTGGCGGAGGTGCCCGGGGCGGAAGAGGTGAAATACCTCCACGGCAACTACGGCAAGGGGACCTACACGTACTATGCCGGACACGACCCGGAGGATTACCAGCACCAGGTCGGCGATCCGCCGACGCAACTCGAGCTCTACCCGAACTCCCCGGGGTACCGGCTCATCCTCAATAACGTCCTCTTCCCGGCGGCGAAGAAGCAGGAGCGCAAGACCTGATCGGCGGGGTCCTGGGCCGCTGTTCCTTCCATCTTGACAATGGCTTCCGGGGAGTGGATCCTGAACGTCTCGGGCCGCAGTGCGGATGAGTCCAGCTTCGTCGCGTCCAAACGTGGCGCTTGGGCGGTGTCGGATGGGAAGCGAAAGGTCGGGGAAGATGAGCGTGATGAGGGGAGGGAAGACCATCATGGACGTTGCGTATCCGGACTGCAAGAAGTGCAATGACGGCGTCCTGATCCCGCTGTCCGACTACGGGCGCGAGGGTGCTCCGATCAACTTCAAGGCCTGGGTCTGCTCCAATCCCGAATGCGGATTCAACATCCGCATCGACAACGGCGAGATCAGCTACGGACGGTCGATCAGCCACTCCTCGAAGTAAAGGGCCGCACGCAAGGGGCTGGGGGGGGGCCCCTCGAACGATGATTCGAGCCATCCTCTTCGACCTCGACAACACCCTCACTGACTTCATGAAGATGAAGGACGCCTCGATCGCCGCCGCCGTCGAGGGGATGATCGACATGGGACTGCCCATGACCCTTGAGGCGGCCCGCGAGCGGATCTACGCCGTGTACGACCGCGAGGGGATCGAGTACCAGAACGTCTTCGACTTGTTCCTCCGGGAGGAAGTGGGGAGCGTGCCACCCGCGATGCTCGCGGCAGCGATCGTCGGTTACCGCAGGGCGAGAGAGTCTTACCTCGTGCTCTATCCCCATGTCCGGCGGACGCTGACGGAGCTCCTTCGCCGCGGAATCCGGCTCGCCGTCCTCTCTGACGCGCCCGCGCTCCAGGCCTGGCTCCGTCTGCACCACCTGGCTCTGCACCATCTCTTCGAGTTCGTCATCACCTTCGATGACACGCGCGTGCGCAAGCCAAGCCCCGATGGTTTCCGCAAGGCGCTCGACCTGCTCCAGATGGATCCGGCCGAAGTCGTGATGGTGGGGGATTGGCCCGAGCGGGACATGGTTGGAGCTTCCCGCCTCGGCATGCGCACCGTCTTCGCCCGTTACGGCGACACGAAGGGGGTCGTCGAGTCCGGGGCAGACTTCGACATCTCGGATATCCAGGAGCTGCTGGGGATCGTGGATCGCCTCAACGAGGGCGCGGCGGGACCGTGCATCTGCTGACGGCCGCGGAAATGCGGGAATGCGACCGCCGCACGATCGAGGATCTCGGCGTGCCCGGTCCGGTCCTCATGGAGAGGGCGGGGTCGGGGATCGCCTGGACGCTCCGGCGTCGCTTCCCCGATCTCGCCCGGCGCCGCGTCTGGATCGTGTGCGGGAAGGGGAACAACGGGGGAGACGGCCTCGTCGTCGCCCGCCACCTGCACGACCTGGGGCTGAACCCCCGGATCCTCCTCACCGACCCCCCGGCCGAGATCACGGGAGACGCGGCTCGGCAGATCCCGCCGCTCCTGGACAGACGCATTCCGCTCGAGACGATGAGCTCTCGAGATCGAGCTTCGATCGAGCGCCTCGACTCCGGCGACATCCTGGTCGATGCGATTCTCGGGACCGGCTTCAAGGGGGCCGTGACCGAGCCGAAAGCGGAAGTGATCGAATCGATCAACCGCTCCGCGGCATTCGTCGTCTCGGTGGATATCCCCTCGGGGCTCTCCGCCGACTCTGGGACGGTCGCGGGCCCCGCCGTCCGCGCCGGCTTGACCGTGACGATGGCCTTCCCGAAGAGGTCGTTCCTCTTCTGGCCTGCCCGGGAGCATGTCGGGGAGTGGGTGGTCGTCGACATCGGCATCCCGAACGAGGTGGTCGAGACGGTCCGGCCGGTCGCACGTCTTCTCACCCATGAGGACACGCTCGCGCGAATCGCTCCGCTGCAACGGAACGCCCATAAGGGCGCTCGAGGGAAACTCCTCATCGCCGGCGGCTCTCCCGGCCTCACCGGCGCGCCCTGTCTGGCGGCGCGCGGCGCGGCGCGCGCCGGCGCAGGACTTGTGCGGATCGTGGTGCCGCGATCCCTGAATCCGATCATCGAGGCGAAGCTCACCGAGCCGATGAGCTTCCCGGCGCCGGAGACCGACGCGGGGACGCTCGCGGCAAAGGCGCGGGATTTCGTGCTCTCGCTCCGCGAGGGATGGGATGCGCTGGTCCTCGGACCCGGACTCGGCCGTCATCCCGAAAGCGAACGCCTCGCGCGCGATATCCTGGAGGGCTGGCAAGGGCCCTTGCTCGTCGACGCCGATGCCCTGAATGCCCTGGCGGAGGAGGGGATGCCGGAGATCTCCCCGATTCGCCCGGCTCCGGTGTTCACGCCGCACTACGGCGAGATGGCCCGGCTCGCGGGAGTCCCACTTCCCGAGGTCGCCGGCGCCCCGATCGACACCGCCAGGCGATTCGCCCAGCGCCACGGCCTGGTCGTGGTCCTTAAGGGGGCTCCCACGATCATCTCCGATCCGACCGGCCGCGTCCTCGTCAACACGACAGGGAATCCATGCCTTGCGACGGGCGGTTCCGGGGATGTCCTCTCCGGGATCATCGGAGCGTTCCTCGCGCAGGGCGTCGATCCGTACTGGGCTGCGGGGTGGGGGGTCTACCTCCATGGGCTCGCGGCCGATCTCCTCGTCTCGAAGCGCGCCGAGAGGTCGATCGGCCCTGGAGAGGTCGCCGACGCGATCGGAGAGGTCCTCGTCACCCGGGGAAAGGATTCTCGACGTGCCCCTTGATCCGGCAGGCCGTCCTCTGGTACACGAACTGATTCGCATTGGACGCAGGCTGGGGGTTCGCGGACTGCTGGCGGCCGACGACGGCAACCTGAGCGCCCGGGCGGCGGACGGGACGATCTGGATCACCGCGCGCGGCGTGCGCAAGGACGAACTTCGCGAGCGGGACCTCCTGCGGGTCGATGCCCAGGGGAGACTCCTTGACGGCGAGGGGCGGCCGTCCTCCGAGATCGCCATGCACCTTTGCATCTATCGCCTCCGAGAAGACGTCGGCGCGGTCGTGCACGCCCATCCGCCCGTGGCGACGGGCTTCGCCGTCGCGGGCAAGGCGATCCGGGACGACTCGCTCGCCGAGGCGGCGGCGCGGCTCGGCTTCGTGCCGGTCGTGCCATTTCGGATGCCCGGGACGGAGGCGATGGCCGAGGTTCTGGAGTCGTACCTCGAGGGTACGCGGGCCTTGCTCCTGGCCAATCATGGAGCGGTGGTCTTCGGGACGGATCCGGAGGACGCGTGCCGCCGGATGGAGCGGCTGGAGCTTGTCGCGCAGACGCTTTTGACCGCGCGCCTGCTGGGAGGGGCCCGTCCCTTCCGGGAGATGGAGCGGGAGGATTCGGATTCGCCGACTCAGGAGGGGAAGGAATGAACGATCGGATCAAGACTAAAGAAGACCTGATGCGCTTCATCGGCGAGCATGACGTGAAGATCGTGAACCTCTGGTTCACCGACATCCTCGGCATGCTGAAGTCGTTCGGGATCACGCCGAGCCAGCTGAAGGAGGCCCTTGACGAGGGGCTCGGGTTCGACGGGTCCTCCGTCGAGGGGTTCGCCCGGATCTACGAGTCGGATCTGATTGCCGTGCCGGATATCACCACCTTTCAGGTGCTCCCCTGGAAGATCGACGGCCATCTCCATGCGCGCATGATGTGCGATATCCTCAATCCCGATCGCACGCCGTATCACGGGGATCCCCGTCAAGTCCTTCGGAGGAATCTCCAGAAGGCGCGCGACCTCGGTTTCGATCTCAATGTCGGTCCCGAGCTCGAGTACTTCTACTTCAAGTCGAACATGGACCCGAGCGTCCTGGATCAAGCGGGTTACTTCGACCTCGTGCCGGACGATCTCGGCACCGAGCTGAGACACAAGACGATCCAATCGCTCCAGAACATCGGCATCTCCGTCGAGGTGGGCCACCACGAAGTCGCGCCGAGCCAGCACGAGATCGACCTGAAGTACATGGAAGCGATGCGGATGGCAGACGCGACCGTGACCTACCGGTATGTCGTCAAGACGATCGCCCGGGAGAACGGCGTCTACGCGACGTTCATGCCGAAGCCGCTCTTCGGCGAGAACGGCAGCGGGATGCACGTCCACCAATCTCTCTTCAAGGAGGGACGCAACGCATTCTTCGACGCGGAGGGTCCGCACCACCTGAGCGAGGTCGGCAGGGGATACATGGCCGGGGTGATGCGACACGCGCGGGAGATGTGCGTCGTGACGAACCAGTGGGTCAACTCCTACAAGCGTCTGGTGCCGGGCTACGAGGCTCCCGTCTATGTCGCCTGGGGCCAGCGCAACCGCTCGGCGCTGGTGCGAGTCCCGATGTACAAGCCAGGCAAGGAGTCGGCCACCCGGATCGAGTTCCGTTGCCCGGATCCCGCCTGCAACCCCTACCTCGCCTTTTCCGTGATGCTGGCGGCGGGCCTGAAGGGGATTCAGGATCGCTACGACCTGCCGACACCGGTGGAGGAGGACATCTTCCACATGACGGCGAGCGAGAAGGCTTCGCGTGGGATCGACACCCTCCCCGATTCCCTCTACTCGGCCATCGAGGCGGCGGAGAGCAGCGACCTCGTCCGGGAGGCGCTCGGAGAGCATGTCTTCACGAAGTTCATCGAGAACAAGAAGATCGAGTGGGATCGGTACCGGACCCAGGTCACCGGGTACGAGATCAGCCGCTATCTCCCGATCCTGTAGGCGTCTGCGATCCCTCGGGGCGCGTCTGGGGAGGCGTGGCGGTGCGGGGCCGCCCCTTGACTGGGCCATCCCCATTGCCTAGAGTCCGACCTTTGGAGCGCCCGAGATCCGGAATTCGCCGGGGATTCCGCGGGGCGGGGTGGGTTGGAGGCGATGCTTGGGGGAATCCTGCGTGAAAACCGTGTCCTCCCTTCTTCCCAGTAAGTCACATTCAAGACCTCGGAGATATTCCATGAAGCATGAGCCACTGCTCTTGGTCGTGCTCTCGTCCCTGGTCATTGCGGTCGGCTGCGCGAAGCGAGTCGAGTCGCCCGATCGGACCTTCGAGGCCCAGCAGAAGGTCGTCCTCACATTTCGCAATGGCGAGGAGATCCTGGGAAGAGTCGATGTGGGGAAGAAGGTTGAGTTCCGCGAGCCCGGTACCCGTTGGACCGCGAGGGTCGGTGAACTGACCGAAGAGAAGATCGTCCTCACCGATCTCGTGCGCATCCAGGAATCCTCCGGGGTTCGGATGGTCGTCGATCGAGCGGCGGACAGCCGGATGGAGATCGCCGAATCGGCGCCCGACAAGCTCCTGCTCCGAAGCGACATCACCCGCGTCGACCAGGTTCGCACCGACGCCGGTCGAACGCTGGGCGTCACAAGCTTCTGGACCTTCGCAGCGGCAGTCGCCGTCCTATTGCTAGGAGAGCGGTAATGAAGCGGCCTCAGCGAATCGCAGGGATTCTTTTCGCGGGCGTCGTCGGAATCCTGGCGTTGGGTCTGTCGACCCCCGCCTTGGCCGATGGCGAGATCGAGAGCATCAACCTTGGGACGTTCGGCCTGGAGACCCTGAAGTACGCGCAGCCCTCAGCGGTCTTCCGCCCGCTGGACATGGTCGGAGCGCGCGCGGGGGCGCAGGGTTGGGCCATGGGCGGAGCAAATGTCGCCGGTGCCTCCGGCATCGAGTCGGTCGGCTGGAATCCGGCGGGACTCGCCACGCTGAGTCGTCCGGCCGCCTTCGCGGATATCGAGTGGACTCGTTCATCTGGAACCACGACGGGCTTTCCCGACACGTTCAAGGTCGAGGGGGCTCCGCTGCTCTCGTTGCGGACTTACGAGGTGAATCTCGGCGCCGGCCTGCGCTACAACATGCTGGGAGCTGGAACCGCTACGCAGGTCTCTGGCGGAAGGACCCTCTCAGGCGCGGTGAGCGTCCGGCGCTACCTGAACGTCTGCTATCCCGAAGACATTGTCGCTAACATGGTCACGCCCGAGGCCTCGGGATTCCCCATCACCATGGCGCTCGAGGGCGAGGAGTCAGGCGGCGTCGATGCCATCGCGGGCACCGTAGCCTTCGATCTCCTTCCGAGCCAGCTGTCTATCGGGGCCAACCTCAACTACTTGAACGGCCGGTTGCGCGCGCGAAACGAAGTCCACGTCACGGGGGCCGGCACCGAGGTGCCGACGAGCGCCTCGAGCATCGATTTCGACTATGCGGGCATCTCGACCGATCTGGGGCTGCAGTTTCGCAGGGAGGGGCTGGGGGCGGTCGGTGTCCGTTTCACGCCTGCCTACACGTTGGAGGTCACGAAGGGGCGATTCTCGTCGATGGCGATCACGACCGGGGAGGATGTCCCGGACCTGGCCACCTATGGCCGGGTCGCGGGCTATGACATGAAGGTTCCAAGCCTCCTTTCCGTGGGGGCGAGCGCCTCGGTCACGGAGCGAGTGAGGCTCGCTGCGGAGTACAACATCCAGAACTGGTCGGAGACCGAGGTCACGTACCGGGATGAGTTCGTCGGCCGGGAGCCGGATCCTTCCCTCCCGCTGCACGACGTGTCGAGCCTCCACATCGGGGCCGAGGCCCGATACTTCTCGTTCCGCGGGATCGGCCTCCCGGTCCGACTTGGATTCCACACCGGGGCGATGTCGATGCAGAACTTGAAATCCGAGGTGACCGAAACGGTGATCATCGAAGGCAGGCCGACCAAGGTCCTCTTGCCGGCCAGTGAGTGGGTGGACGACGATGACGTGAGGCTGACCGCCTTCGCATTCGGATTCGCTTTCGAGGCCAAGAGCCTCCGGTACGACGTTTCCTATGAGGTGGCGGACTACACGTTCAATCGCTTCTACTTCGACATTCCCCGGGATGATTTTCTGAACAAGGAATCGATCGTGGTCGAAATCGACCGCCGAGTCACGCAGCTGCGCCTGAGCGCATCGATGAGTTTCTAGGGCGCCACCCTCCGACCGCGACGCCTCGACGCCTCCTCGGGAACCCGCTGTGAGGACGGGCCGAAAGCGCTCGTCGCGCCGATCGCATGGATCCCACCCCCACTCGATCCGCCAACTCTAAAGCCAACTGGTATCGGCAGGACCGGCGCGACGGATCCGAGGGTGGCATCGTCATCTCATTGATTCTCAACCTGTTGCACGAAAGGGGCTCAGGCGCTGGCACCGGCGGTGCCAGCGCCTGAGCTGGGCGCGCGTCGAGACCCTCCCGGAGGATCACAGCGAGCGGCCGCGGTTGCGGCGTAGATGCATTGTCCCGTAACGAGTTATGAAATTCCTGTCAGTGTTCGGCGTAATGGCACGACACGTGCTCTCAATCCCAAGCGAAACCGGTAAGGCTCGCCGGAAGCGGACTGTTTCCCAACCCCGGCAGAAGCGCAATCCGGACGCCGGCGAATGCCGGAACCGAAGGTTGCTTCCGTGACCGGTGAGCCTTGCCGATTCCAGGTTCGGGCTGCGAACCTGCAGATGATTCGCTCAACGGAATTCGCCGTCGACCCACGACCGTGGCTAGGTGGGTTCCGGGGATCGAACCTGGGGCAAGCGGCCTCGTCTTGAAGGGTCCTCCGGCATGTAAGCCGGCGGACCCTTCCGCTATTCCCCACCTGCGTCGCCTCGGAGGCCGTGCTACCGTACCGGCATGGACGCCGACCCGCGGCAAGCTCCTCCCAACGCGCGCTCTCTCGGTGAGGCGGACGCCAGATCGAGGCGCCAGGGCGCCCTCGCCTATCTCTTCGGGGCCTTCAGCGGAGTGGTGCTGCTCGTTCTCAGGAGAGAGGACCGGTTCGTCCAGTTCCACAGCCTGCAGTCGATCGCCGCCACCGTGGTGGCGCTGGCCCTGGGGGCGTTGCTCTGGCTCTTCTCCTTCTTTCCAATCCTTGGATTCCTGTATGGAATGGCGCTCGGGATCTACAAGTTCCTGCTCTTGGTGCTCTGGCTCTATCTGCTCGCCTCGGCCTACCGGGGCCATCGCACGAGGCTGCCGTTCCTGGGGAGCTGGGCCGAGCGGCAGCTCGTCTGACCTGAAGGCCCTCTCGTCTGCAGGAAGTTCGGGCGCCGTTTAAGAACTTCGGGCGCTCCTTCGTATCGAAGGGCGCCCGGTCCCGCAGCCTCTGGTCGCTCTCTTCCCACGACCGATGCTTGATACGCCTCCGGTCGACGGATGGTTCCCGGGATATTTTCAGCCCCCTCCGTTGCCCGTTGGGCCGAGGTAGGTCGATTCGCGGGCGCGCCCTCGGTAGGATTCGAGCAGGGCGACGCCGTCCGCCTCGGTGATCACGCCCTCCCGCACCCGGGCCTCGACCTGGGAGGCGAACTCGGCCTGCAATTCCTCCGAGCCGAACCCGGCGATCTTGGCCATCTCCTCGATCGTGTTGCCTCGGATGATCTTCCGAACGTGATGCCGCCCCCCCTCATCGACGATGACGTGGGCCTCGTTCACCCATCCGAGGAGGTTGTGGAAATCTCCCATGACGTCCTGGTAGGCGCCGAGCAGGCAGATCGCGATATAGTAGGCCCCCCCGTTGATCGTCGGGTGGAGCTCCAGAGTCTCCTTGATGTCCTTCACGTCCACGAAGTGGTCGATCTGACCGTCCGAGTCGCAGGTCAGATCGACAAGGATCCCGCGCTCGCTGGGGTACTCGTTCAGGCGGTGAATCGGGAGGACGGGGAAGAGATGGTTGATGCTCCACGAGTCGGGGGCCGACTGGAAGACGGAGAAGTTGGCGACGTACTTCTTGCGCAGGGCCTTTTCCAAGAGATCGAACTCGTCGCTGACGTAGTTGGTTTGCTTCGCGAATCGCAGGGCCCGCTCGCAGATCGCATCGAAAAGCGATTCCCCTCGGCCGCGGTCCTCGAGGCTCAGGTAGCCGAGATTGAAGAGGCTGAACAACTCCTCCCTCTGCTGGATCGCGTCGTGGTAGTACTCCCGGAAGTTCTTCACGCTGATGTCGCGGGCGATCTCGTAGAGCTCGGTCAGTACCGGGTTGTCGGTCTCCGCATTCATCGGCTCCAGGCGTGCCGCGGCGATCTCGTCGACCCGATTCTCGCAATTGGTGATGAGCAGTGAGTGGTAGACGGTCAGCGCCCGACCGCTCTCGGATACGATCGTCGGCACGGGCACGTCCTCAGCGTCGCAAACCTCGCTGATCGTGTAGACGACGTCGTTCGCGAACTCCTGGACGGTGTAGTTCGCGCTCGAATCCGACGGCGTGCGGGAACCGTCATAGTCGATGCCCAGCCCCCCTCCCACATTGAGGTACTCCACCGGGACCTTCATCTTGCGGATCTTCGCGTAGACGCGGCTCGCCTCCTTCACGGCGGCCTTGATCTTCCGGATGTCGGTGATCTGGCTGCCGATGTGGAAGTGGAGCATCTTCAGGTGATTCTCGAGGCCGCGCTCCTTGAGATTGCGCACGCAGTCGATCATCTCCGCCGTGGAGAGGCCGAACTTCGATGTCTCGCCGCCGGACTCCTCCCACTTGCCGCTGCCGCGCGAGTAGAGACGGCCGCGCAAGCCGAGCATCGGCATCGCCGCGGGGGAATCGACGCGCTTGAGGATGCTCTGGATCTCGCGGCGCTGCTCGACGACGATGACGGTCTTCTTTCCGAGCCGGTGTCCCCACAGCGCCATCTCGATGAACGAGTCGTCCTTGAAGCCGTTGCAGATCAGGAGGCTGTCCTGAGGCTGATTCAGCGCGAGCGCGATGTAGAGCTCCGCCTTGGAGCCGGCCTCGAGGCCGAATCCGTACCGGCTGCCGACGCGCAGCAACTCCTCGAGCACGTCCCGGCGGTGGTTCACCTTCATCGGGAAGACGCCCTTATAGTGCGCCCCGTACTGGAACTCCGTGATGGCGCTCTGGAATGCCTGGTGCAGGTTGCGCATCTGGGTCTCGAGGACCTGCGGAAACCGGAGGAGAACCGGCGCGCTGCACCTCCGCTTGTGGAGCTCCTCGATGACCTGGTAGAGATCGACGCCCGGCCCTTGCCGGAACGGCTTCACCAGGAGATGGCCGGACGCGTTGACGTCGAAGTAGCCGTTGCCCCAGTTCTCGATGCCGTAGAGCCCCGGGATCGAGACACCATAGGGAACTTCCATCGAGTTTCCCTCATGCGGGGGGACGCCCCCTTGCGGACTTGGGTGAATGAATGATGCGGCGCGGGTCACGACCAGGCCGACGACGAAACAGCTTAGGACGATACCACCGCGGGGAGGCACGCACAACGAAGGCTCGCGGCGCCGCGCGGCCGGAGTCGCCGCCAGCTCGGGCTAGCGGAAGGCGACGGTGAGACCGAACCGGTGAATCTCGCCGAGCCCCTCCGGTCCGCTCCGCATCCCGTAGGCGGCCTCGAACGCCCCGACCTGGATCGTTGCGCCCGCCGACAGGTCGGATCCGTCCTCGAGATCGTTCTGCCTCCACCCAGGGCTGGCCAGGAGGGTGAGAGGCGAGCCCGGAATCGTCCAGGCCGCGGCGGCCATCACCCGCCGCACGCTCCAGTCGGCTCTGAGGATCGCTCCCCCATAGAGCTTCAGACCGCGCAGGATCGGCCGCTCGATCGCCAGATCGAAGGCGGACGGGATTGGCCCGTCGCTCGAGCGGTCCCAGCGGATCTCGGAGGCGATCGCCCGCGCGACTCCGCCGACCCGCATCCCGGCGATCGTCCCCTCGAGCCCGACATCCAGGGCATAGCCGGCGCCCCCCGAGCCATCCACCGTGCTTCGCGCTTGCAGCCAGCGCAGGCGCCCCCCGCTCCGCAGTCCGAGGGGAATGTGGCGTGCGTAGGCGATGGCGATGGTCATCTCGCCGTAGGTCTCATCCCCGGGCAGGTCCCCGGAGAGATTGGTGAACCCGAGACCGAAGGCGGAGGTCACGGGACCCTCGCGATGGCTCACCGTCCCTCCCGTCCATACCGGCTGCCGCGGGCGTCGAGGCCAGAGGCCGGCCGCCGCTTGATGGCGGACGAAGCCTCCCTTGAAGAGGGAGGCGTGGGAGAAGGCGAGGCCCGGCGCCTCCGTCCGGGCCACCATCCCGGTCGGATTCTGCAGCACCGCCTCGACCCCTTCGCCCAGTCCCATCGGGATCCCGCCGAGCGCGATCGAGGATGGCCATGGGTCGAGACCCGGGAAAGCGCCGGCCGTCTCCGCGCGCGCGACGCCCGCCGCCGCGAGCGCATGGATGACGCCGATCAGAGCCGCCAGCGCGGCGAAGCGCGCCTTACTCGTCATCGCGAAAGAGCATGGGGGAGACCTCCTCGTGGATCTTGCCCGTCGCGGAGGCTCGTCGAATCGTCATGAGATAATAGCCGGGTTCCGCGAGATCTCCCTGCGCGTCCCTGCCATCCCAGGTCAACCGGGCTTCGAGGAATGCTCCCTCCTTCTCCATCTCCGCAAGGAGGTCTCCCTCCAGGTTGTAGATCCGCGCGACCACCTTCGTCATCCCCCCGGAATCGCCCACCAGGATCTCATCGTTCGGACGGAAGGGGGTCGGGTAGGTGGTCGTTCGCTCGACGACGAGCCGGACGATCTGGCTCGTCGCCGTGACCGTCTTGTTCCCCAGCTCGTCCTCGCCCCAGCCTCCCACCTGGTTGCGCCCGGGCGTCAGCTCCAGCTCCGTCTCGAAGCGCTCGGTCGAGGGATCGACCGGCGCGTAGAAGCGGAAGAGATTCTCCCGGACGATGGCGACCCGACTCGAGCCGGGCGCGGTGCCGGAGACGCGGATCAGTGCGACGTTCGTTTCCGGCGGGAGCGGATCGAATGTCGGCGGCGTCGACGGGGGCGTCGTGTCCAGCTCGATGAGAAGGCTGTCGAAACGGACTCGGTTGCAGAGCGTGTCCAGCGCCTCCACGCCGATTCTGATGTCGCGGCCGTCCGGGACGAGCCGATCCTTCGCCGGCAGCTTCATCGAGACGAGGAAGGTGTCGACGCCGCGCTGCGAAACCGCGACGGCAAGCCCCGCTCCGTCGGCGATCAGGTTCGAGAGAAGCGGCTCCAGGGTGATGGGGAGACCGGCCGGGTGGCTCCAGCGGGAGAAGATGACCAGCGAGTCGCCCGGGCGGAAGCGTTTGCGGTCCTCCCGGGTCCAGCTGCCCAGGTGCGTCGGAGGCGGAGTGGCGAGGTTGCGGCAGATCTCGAGCGAGCGATCGGTCACGGAGTCGGCGAGCGCATTGAAGCCGCTCAGCGCGACGACAACCCGTTCGTCGGGGAGTCCCGCCATGTCGCCGGTGGTGTATCGGATGATGTGGAATCCGCCGGTGGAGTCGCGCACGGATGCCAGGCCGCCGGCCCCGCCGTCGAGGAGAGCGAAGTCGGGTTCCACCCGCACCGTGGTGGAATCCCACTGGGTCACGATCTCGATGGTATCGAACGAGCGGACGCCGCGCCCCGACGGCGCCCGCACGGAGCCTCGGTAGAACTTCGGCGCGCCGCTCGTGCGAAGGTCGATCGAGAGACCCTCGAAGCGCACCTCGCTGCAGAGGGCGTCGCGTCCGAGGATCGCCAGGGGGATCCCGTTGGATTCCTCCACGAGTCGGCCCTGGCCGGGGATCCTGAAGGCGATCTCGTGTTCCGAGACTCCGAGGGTGTCTCTTATCAGATTCACCCGCAGGTCGAACTCCCTGAAGTCAGGGACGAGACGGCTGAAGTCGGCGCTTGGCCGAAACCTCTGCACGCCCTCGGTCATCCACCTGGTTCGCACGATGAGCGATTCGCCCGGCGTGAAGCGAGACTGACCGTCACGAATCCAGGTCTCCAGATGGACAGGGATCGGAGTCCCGCTGTTTCGACAGACCTGGAGGCTTCTGTCGGTGAAGCTCTCCGCGGGATTGGAGGGGTTGGCCGCCATGATCGGGATCACGACCCCCGAGGTGTCGGATGAGTCGGCCATCGATCCCGTGGTGTAGACGATGAGATAGGTTCCGTTGAGGGAGTCATGGATCGCCGGAGAGCCGCCTGCTCCTCCGTCGAGCGCGCGGAAGTCAGCCTCGATTCGGTACCCCGCGGAGTCCCATCGCGTCGCGATCCGGATCGTCTCGAGGCTGCCGATCCCCCTGCCCGAGGGCATGAGCACAGCGCTGCCGATGGGCACGGGATTGGCCGCGACCGCCGGTTCGCAGGCGGCCACGCATGCAATGAGGATCCAGAGGACCCGGGAGATCGGAGGAACCGTCCGAAGCATCGAACCCCGCTCAAGATGCGGCCGCACACTCGTCCGGCCGTTCGAATCACTCTATGGGGCGCTCGAATTGAAGGCAATCGGGAAACCGGTCCCCGCCTTGAGAGGGTCTCGCCCCTGTGTTAGCCTGCCTCCCACCCGTGGAAGAGAACACGAATCGACCGATCCTGCTCCATCTCGCCTGGGTCCGGTGGTGGAGCGCCCTCGCCTATCACGCCTACACCCTGGCGATGGGACTCGAGCGAATCGGCCGTCACAGCCGCATCGTCGCGCCGGCCGATAGCCCCTTGGCCGCGCGCGCCGCCTCCGCGGGTCTCGCCGCGCCCGAGTGGGAAGGCCTCGCCTCGAGCGCGCCGCATCGACTGCTCCCTGCTGTCCGCCGCCTGCGCGATGCCGCGCGAAGCGGCAGGATCGCAGGAGTCTTCGTCCACACCGGGGCCGGGCACCTCGCCTCGGCACTCGCCCTCTCGGGCGGGCGGGTCCCGCTCCTGCGCGTTCGCTCCGACATCCGCCGTCCCGCCGGCGGTCCCCTGCAGCGTTGGCTCTACGCCTCGGCGACCGATCGCATCCTCATCAGCGGCGAGTTCATGCGGAGCGATTACTTCGACCGGCTGGGAATCGATCCGAATCGCATCCTCCATCTTCCCGCGGGATTCGATCGCCGGTCGGTGGCGGGGATCGATCGCATCGACGCGCGCCGGCGCCTTCGTTCGAGCCTCGGCTGGCCCGGGGAGGCCAGGGTCGTGGGCATGCTGGCGCGCTATAGCACGGTCAAGGGGCACCGGGATCTCGTCGCCGCTGCGCGAATCGTCGCGCGATGCGATCCCCGCGCCCGGTTTCTCGTCGCGGGCCCGGAAGGGCAGGTGGGGCGCGCCCGGGTCGAGGCCTGGGTGCGGGACGCAGGGCTCGCGGATCGCTTCGCGGTCCTCGAAGCGGTGGATGCTCCGCTCGAGACCGCAGCCGGCTTCGATGTGGCGGTCATCGCGTCCACGGGGAGCGAGGCGGTCTGCCGCTCCGCGCTGGAGTATATGGCTCTGGGCGTGCCGATCGTGGCGAGCTCGATCCACGTGATTCCCGAGACGGTGGGGGAGGCGGGCCGTCTTTTCGCGCCGGGAGACGCTCGGGCCGCCGCCGAAGCGATCCAAGAGCTGCTCGAGGGCTCCGCGCTGGGAGATCCGGTTGCGGAGGGGTTGCGACGGATCGAAACGCTCTACGATGCGGAGAGGATCGCCACGCGCGCGGCCGAGATCGTCGAGGAGGTTGCCCGTGGAAAGTGACCCCGATCGCATCGACGAGCTCGCCGTGATCATCGTCGCCAGGGACGAGGAGGATCGGATCGAGAAGTGCCTGCGCTCTGTCCTCTGGGCCGGGGAGCGGGTCGTGGTCGTGGACGACTCGACGTCCGATGCCACCGCGAAGCGCGCCGCGCCGCTGGCCACGGAGGTCCTGATCCGGCCATGGGAAGGCTTCGTCGCCTCCAGACAGTTCGCCCTATCGCGGACGCGCGCACCGTGGATTCTCTGGCTCGACGCGGACGAGGCTGTCTCTCCCGAGCTGGCGCGATCGATCCGCAAGGCGGTGCGCGACCCGCGGGATCGGGCGGCGTTTCGCATCCGAAGGCTCAACCACTATATGGGGCGCGTCGTGCGCCACGGGGCCTGGTCGGGCGACCGTGTGGTGCGCCTGTTCCGGCGGGATCGCGCGGAGTTCCGCGGGCGGCTCGTCCACGAGTCGCTCTCGATTGAAGGCGGAGTCGGCGAACTCGAGGGGCCCCTTCACCACACGAGCTACCGCGATCTCACCCACCATTGGCGGAAGATGGGGGAGTGGGCCGATCTCTGGTGCGCCCAGTCGATCCGCGACGGGAAGTCGGCCTCCCTGCTCGATCCGCTCGTGCGGCCGGGGATCCGCTTCCTCAAGGGGTACATTCTGAAGGGGGGGTTCCTCGACGGCCGCGCGGGACTGGTGCTCGCCGTCATGGACTCCGTCTATGTGGCGCTCAAGTACGCCCGCCTGTTGGACGAGCGGATGACCCGCCGCCGGCAGGACGATTCCGAACGACGGGAGGAGAGATGAGCGAGGAAACGACGCCGGGCGCCGGCGCGTCCGAGATCGGCATCGAGGAGTTCGCCCGGCTGGACCTGCGCGTCGCGCGGGTCCTCCAGGCGGAGCGGCACCCCAACGCGGAGAAGCTCCTCCGCCTGCAGATCGACATCGGAACGGAGCAACGACAGATCGTGGCGGGAATCGCCCCGTACTACGAGCCCCAGGACCTCGTCGGCCGCTCGATCGTCGTCGTCGTCAATCTCAAGCCGGCGAAGCTTCGGGGGGAGTGGTCCCATGGGATGCTGCTCGCGGCGAGCGGGGCCGATACGGTGTCCGTCCTGACACCGCTGCGCGAAGTGCCGCCGGGCTCCAAGGTCAGCTGAGATCGAGGATTCTCCCGCCGGGATCGACGGGCAGGCGCGGAATCGCCGGATTGATCCTGGAGACGATCTCGTAGGGAATCGTGTGGCAGAGCGCCGCGATCTGCGCGGCGCTCAGCTCCTCGCCGTCCTGGCGGCCCAGGATCGCAGCCTCCGTCTCCAGCGAGACTCCTTCGATGTCGGTCACGTCGACCATCACGAGATTCATGCAGACCCGGCCTAGAATCGGCGCCCTGCGCCCGCGAATCAGCACCGAGCCGATCCCCGACAGACGTCGATCCAGGCCGTCGGCGTAACCGATCGGCAGGACGGCCACGCGCGTCGGATGGGTCACGCGGTGGGCGCAGCCGTAGCCGATGCTTGATCCCGGCTCCGCGAGCTTGATCTGAGCGATCCGCGCCTTCCACGTCATCGCCGGGCGCAGGGGCGTCTCGGCCGCTCCCTCCAGCAGGCACGAGAGAAGGGTCTCCTTGGAGGGCCAGATCCCGTAGAGGCCGATGCCGACGCGGACCAGGTCGAAGAGCGCATCGGCCATCGTCAGAACGGCGGCGGTGCAGGCGCAATGTCGCGCGGCCCGCGGAGCGCGGGCGCGAACGATCGCCGCCGCCTCCTGGAACGCGCGTAGCTGCGACCAGGCGAAGGAGTGGTCGGTCGTATCCTCGATGTTCGCGAAGTGCGTCGCGACGCCGGCGGTCTCGAGCCCCGGAAGCGCCAGGAGACGATCGAGGAACGCCGGGAGATCGCGGGGCAGGATTCCCTGGCGGTAGACGCCGGTCTCGACCTTCACGTGGCAGCGGATGCTCTTGGAGAGCGAGACTGCGGCCCGCGAGAGCGCCTCGATCGTTTCGACGTTGTAGACGGTGGCCTCCGCGCCGCACGCCGCGACCCGTTCGGCCTCGCCGATGCCCACATATCCCAGGATGAGGACCGGCTTGCCGAGGCCAAGCGCGGCGATCCGCTCCGCCTCGGCGACGGTATGGACTCCGAAGGAATCGACTCCCGCCGACGCCGCGATCCGGGCGATCGGCTCGATCCCATGGCCATAGGCGTTGCTCTTCACCACTGCCTGCAAGCCCGTCGCGGGTCCCAGGCGGCGGCGGAAGCTGGCGATGTTCGCTCGCACCGCTTCGGCGTCGATCTCGATCCAGGTGAGCAGACGCGGGCGCGGGTCCTCGATCACGATCCCTCCCTCGACGGAACCATCGTCTCGAGCAGGTCCCGGAGCGTTCGGGGCGATGGTTCGATACGGGCCGCCAAGCTCGCCAGGACGGCGCGGGTCGTCAAGATGTCGTCCAGCGCCTGGTGGAGATTGCGGCCGCCGTGGCCAAGGTGGCGCGCCACGGCCTCGAGGCTGTGGCTGGGAAGCTCGCAGAGACGATGAGAGAGCAGCCAGGTGTCGACGATCCACGCCGGCTCGAGCCGGAGCCCGGCGCGACGGCACTCGGCGCGGATGAACCGGACGTCGAAGTTGAGATTGTGGCCCACCCACACGGCGCCGCGCAGAAGCGGCAGGAATTGCGGCGCGGCGTCGGCGAAGGCGCGCGCGCGCCGGGTCTGGGCGGCGCGGATGGCGTGGATCCGGCGGATCTCTGGGGAAATCGGCCGACCCGGATCGAGAATCTCGATGAAGCGCTGCTCGCCCGATTCAGGATCGACTCGTTCGATCGCGATTTCCACAATCCGGTCGCCCCCCTCGGGATCGAGTCCTGTGGTCTCCACGTCGAGGAAGGCGAGCGGCGTGCGGGACCAGGAGATCCCAGGGTCGGGCTCGCGCGCATCGAAGAGCCCCCATTCTCCCCAGAGGAGGTTCTGCAGCTCCTCGAAGTCGCGGGCACCTTGCCAGAACCTCCGTCTCGACAACGAGTCCTCCCATCGATCCCGGTGACACCCCGGCGGCGGTCCGATAAGATTCGAGGATCGACGCGGGGATCCCGACGGCCCCGAGTCTCCTGGAGAACCGCCCGGTTCCGCAAGGGGAGCCGAAGGGAGGAATCGGTGGTCGAGAAGAGCATCATCATCGTAGGGGCCTCCAACGACCGGTCGCGTTTCTCGAACCGCGCCGTTCGAGCCTACCGCGATCTCGGCTGGACCGTGTATCCGGTCCACCCGAGGGAGAAGGTGGTCGAGGGGTTGACCTGCTATCCCACGGTCTCCGCCGTTCCAGAGAACGCGGCCTGGATGAGCCTCTACGTTGTCCCTATCGTCGGCTCGAGGGTCGTCGATGAGGCGCCCGCCAAAGGGGTCCGCGATGTCTACGTCAACCCGGGAGCGGGCAGCCCGGAGCTCGTCGAGAAGATCCGCTCCCTCGGAATGAACCCGATCGAGGCGTGTTCCATCATCGCCGTCGGCAAACGACCCTCGGACTACGACGCATGATCTCATGCCGCGGCGTGGCGGCCGCGTTGCCCCTCGTCGTGACCTTCGCGCTCTGCGGGTGGAGCGGTTGCGCCCGTCGCGGGCCGTCGCTTCCACCGGTCGCCGAGGGGGCCGCCGGCGGTCGTCAGGCGGCCGAGGCGATCGCCGCGCGTCCCTGTCCGGAAAGCCTCGCCGCCGATCTGGAGGTCCGGGTCGATCCTCCCGAGGGCTCGGCGGTCCAGCTCTTCGGGAGCCTGCGGGCAGCTTGGCCGGATCGAATCCGTCTGCAGCTCCGGCTGGGTCCATTCATGCCCGTCTTGTCGATGGCGATCGACGGCGACTCGGCCACGGTCTCCCTGCCGCGAGATGGAACCTACTGGTCCGGCCCGTCGCGGGGCGGGATCCATGCCCCCCTTCTCTGGGCTCAGGGGATCCTGGATGCGATCTGCCCGGGCCGGCTTGCCCGGCAGCTCGAAGAGCCGATCCTGAGCCGGCTGCCCGGTGAACGGTGGGTGGTGGTCGGACGCCGGGTCGAAGAGCCCCAGGGCTGGGTGGAGCTCCGATCCGAGGGCGGTGGGAGCCTGGGCGAGGTCGCGACGATCGCCCTGCGATCCCCGGATCAGCAGATCACCATGCTGGCGCATCGCGTTGGCCGTAAACGAATCGATAATAGCGAAATACCCGCACGATTCAGCCTGGAGATCGGCCAACCCATCACTCGCCTCGATGTCCGCCTCTCGAGGAGCCGGACCGATTCAGGGGCTGGGGCAGACGTCTTCCGGCTTGCGCCGTCGAAGGAGGCTCGGAGGCTCGACGACGAGGAATTTCGAGATTTTCTCCTCCGCCTGGGAGGCCGGGACACGGGCCGTTTCTCCTTGCCCGACTCCGCAATCCTAGGCTAGTCTGTCGGTTCAGACTTTCCCGCCCCGACGAAGAACGAAGTTGCGGGGTCCGGGACGGCTTTTTTACGCCGTCGCGGGGAGGCTACAGGTGTGACCAACCCTGGAGGGTTGATGAACATCGTCGTCTGCGTGAAGCAGGTGCCGAGCTCCGAAGCGCGCATCCACATCGCCGCGGACGGCCGGTCGATCGATCCGGCCGGGGTCGAGCTCGTCGTGAATCCGTACGACGAGTACGCGATGGAGGAGGCGCTGAAGACCCGGGAGAAGTTCGGTGGAACGCTGACGGTCGTCTCGCTTGGTCCCGCCAAGACCGAGGAGGCGCTCCGCACTTGTCTGGCCCTGGGGGCGGACCGCGCGCTGGTCGTCAAGGAGGCCTCGCTCCTCGGGGGCGACGGGCTCGGCGCAGCGCGGATCTTGGCGGAGACGATTCGCTCTCTGGATCCCGACCTCATCCTCTGCGGGAAGGTGGCGATCGACGTGGAGGGTTACGGGACCGGTCCCGCCATTGCGGAGATCCTCGGGCTTCCGCATGTCTCCGTCGTCTCGAAGCTGGAGTGGAAGGACGAGCGCCACCTGACGGCGCATCGAGAGATCGAGGGGGCGACGGAAGTCGTCGAGCTCGAGCTCCCCGCCGTTCTCACGGCGAACAAGGGCTTGAACGAGCCCCGGTATCCCAGCCTTCCCGGAATCATGAAGGCGAAGAAGAAGCCGATCGAGGAGATCGGCTCGTCCGCCCTGAGCGTGGATCCCTCGCTCGTCGGCGCCGCTGGGGCCAGAGTCGCGACCGAATCGCTCTCGCCCCCGCCGATGCGCCAGGAAGGGCGAAAGTGGACCGGCGACGGGCGCGCCGCCGTCGTCGAGGTCCTGCGCCTGCTTCGCGAAGAGCGGAAAGTCCTTTAGGGGGGAGGAGGAATGGGATTCGACGTGCTGGTTTTCGCCGAGCAGAGGGGCGGGGTCTTCAAGAAGAGCGCTTTCGAAGCGTTGGCTCTTGCCCGTGCCCTCACGAAGGGGGACGGCGCCGTCACGGCCATCCTGGCCGGCAATGGAGTGGAGGCGAAGGCGGCGGATCTCATCAGCCGCGGAGCCGACACGGTCGTCCTCGCCGATGACCCCGCCCTCGAGCGGCCCGGCTCCATCCTCCTGAGCCGACTGGCGCAGGAGGCCGCCAGCTCCTCGAAGGCGAGTCTCATCCTGCTGCCTGCGACAGCCCTCGGCCGCGACATCGCGCCGCGGCTCGCCGCGCGACTCGACCGGCCGTGGATCGCCGAAGCGATCGAGGTCTCGCGAGCGGAGCATGGGATCTCGGCGCGCAAGTCGATCGTCGGCGGCAAGGCGTTCGCGACCCTCGCGACTGTGGGGGATCCCCCCTACATCGTCACCCTCCGGCCCGGGGCCCATCCGGCGGCCGATCCCGACCCCTCGCGGAGCGGGAGCACGGTGAAGCTCTCGGTCGCTTCGGATCCTCTCGACCTGCGGGCGAAGGTGATCGACCTGCTCCAGTCGGCCGGACAGACGATCGACCTCCAAGAGGCCGAGATCGTCGTCTCGGGGGGGCGCGGACTCAAAGGGCCGGAGAACTTCTCGCTCATTCGCGATCTCGCCGACGCGCTCGGTGGGGCGGTCGGCGCGAGCCGGGCCGTCGTCGACAAGGGATGGATCGACCATCAGCACCAGGTGGGGCAGACGGGCGTGACCGTCTCTCCGAAGCTGTACGTCGCCTGCGGGATCAGCGGAGCGATCCAGCACCTCGCCGGGATGAGGACGAGCGGCTGCATCGTCGCGATCAACAGCGACGCCGATGCGCCAATCTTCAAGATCGCCGACTTCGGGATCGTGGGCGATCTCTTCGAGGTCCTCCCGATCATGATCGAGGAAGCCCGGAAGATGAGGGCTTCCTGAACGATGTCGAACGATCTGGGCGTCAAGCCGGTCTCGCAGTCGCGAGTCGAGATGGTGGAGATGATTCTTCCCAACGAGGCGAATCCTCTTGGAACCGCGAGCGGTGGGAAGATCCTGCACCTGATCGACATCGCGGCGGCGATCGCCGCATCGAGGCACTGCCGCAAGCAGGTGGTGACGGCCTCCTTCGACGAGGTCGACTTTCTCCATCCAGTCCGTGTCGGCGATCTGGTGATCCTCAAGGCATCGGTCAACTTCGCGGGCACGACCTCGATGGAAGTCGGGGTCAAGGTCCTGTCGGAGAACCCGAAGACCGGCGAGATCCGGCACACCGCTTCGGCATACACCACCTTTGTCGCCCTCGACGATTGGGGAAGGCCGACACGGGTTCCTCCGATCCTCCCCGAGACGGAAGAGGATCGAAGGCGCAGCGAGGAAGCCCGCCAGCGGCGCGAGCGGCGGTTGGCCGAAGCTCCCAAGGGGCGGAGGCCGGAGGGCGGGGCGTGAGCGGCACCGAACGGCGCGTTCTCCGGAGCGGCGCGCCCTTTCCCCGGGCGCGGTCCGCGGCCATGGTCCGGGAATCGATGGAATCGACAGTGAGGCGGCGTTCCCGGGAGAATGGCCGCGCGCGGAGGAAATCTTGAAGTACCGTCTGCACCGACAGAGGACCCTGAACCTGGAGTCCCTCACGACGTTGAGCGGGACGCTGGCCGGGCTGCGCGAGGGGGGCCTGGGCCTGGACCTCATGCTCTCGGACACGGAGTTCAATCGTGACATCCCGTTCCGCGAGTTGGAGAACCTGCGTCGCGATCTCAGCGATGAGCAGACGGTGGTGAGCTGCCACCTGCCCTACATCGATCTCCATTTCGGCAGCCGCGACAAGCAGGTCCACGAGTACGCGAGGGACTGCTACCAGGAGGGGCTCGAGATCGCCGCCGTCCTGCGCGCGAAGATCGCCGTGCTGCATGTGGGCTTCTCCAACCACATACCGCCCAGCCGGGTCGGAGAGTGGAAGGAGCGCTTCATCGAGGGGATCGGGGAGATCGTCGCGAGCGCGGAGGAGGAGGAGGTTGTCCTCGCCCTCGAGAACACCTACGAAACGGACGGCACCATCCTCCGGGAGATCCTCGATGCGGTCAACTCGCCTTGGCTCAAGTTCTGCGCGGATCTCGGCCACGCCGCCTGCTTCTCCCGGATGGCGCCGGAGGAATGGATCGAGAGCTTCAAGGATCGCATCGTGCTCCTCCACTTCCATGACAACGACGGACTCGACGATCAGCATGCCGCCTGCGGCGAGGGGGTCGTCGGCTACGACCAGGTCTATGAGGCGCTGAAGTCCGTCGACATTTCCTGTCCGGTCGTCCTTGAAGTCTCCGACGAGGCCTGGGATCCATCGGTGGAGCACATCAAGCAGATGGGCTTCGAGTTCGGCGATGTCCCCGATCCGAACGCGTAGCCGCAAGGAGCGAGGGTCGTTCGGGCGAAGGCTATCGCCGCGTAGGTGACGAGCGACTCGACCTCGCGATCGAGGCTCTGGCCGTAGTCGGGGATCATCCTCCCGTTTCCCCCAAGAGCTCCTGGAACGCCTGAAGCGCGAGCCCGCGCGCTCGAGCGAACCATCCTGCCCCCGATGCGGCCGTCGCATTGCCCCGCAGCCTCGGTTATGCTCGGGCCGCCGCGTGCAACCCGCCATCGGCTCGATGCCATCGGGTCTTGAAGGAGCGGGTCATGCATGAAGGAGTCGCGATGGATCAGAAGCCTACGCCGAATCGGACCGTTCGGCGCCTTTACCTGGCGGCGATGAGTCTGCTCCTGGCCGCCTTGCTCGTCCTCGCGATCCTGCCGCCGATCTGGACCTACCGCGAGTCTCGCGCCCGCATCGAGCAGGAGCTGGAGGAGAGGCTGCTCTCCGTGGGCCAAGCGATCGTGCCGACGGTCCTGCCCTTCTGGGAGGATGCGAGCGCGGCGTCGCGCAGCCCCGATCGCGAGGCCAGGGTGCGGGAGGATCTCGCGCGCATCGCCAGCGGCAGCGGTCTGGGTTCGATCGAGGCGATCGACACCGAGCGCAGGCGGGTGGTCTCGACTCAGATCGATGCGCGAATCGGCGAGATCGATCCGCTCTTCGCGGCCCAGACCGAAGTCGCGGTCGCCCTGGCGGGAATTCCGGTCGCCACGCCTCTCTACGAAGCCCCCGGTCTGCCAGGCACCTACTTCAAGACCGGATTCGTGCCGATCGAGGATGCGGCGGGAAGGATCCATGGCGTGATCGCCGTCTCGGGGGGCACCGCATTCTTCGAGATCCTCTCGGGACTCCGACGCACTTGGCTCTGGACCGGTCTGATCTCCGGCACGGTCGCCTTGATCCTCGCGCTCCTTCTCTTCTTCATCTTTCGCGCCCTCGAGCGTTACGAGCGCGGGATGCAAAGCGCCGCGGCGCTCGCCACGGCGGGCCAACTCGCCGCGGTGGTCGCCCATGAGGTGCGCAACCCCCTCGCGGCGCTTCAATCCCGCGCCGAGCGGGTCCAGGACGAGATACGCTCCGGGACGGGCGGGGAGGAGTTGATCCGCTTGCTCGACGCCATCCCCGTCGAGGTCCAGCGACTCAGCCGCATCCTCACGAACTACCTCTCCCTCGCCCGCATCCGGGAGGGCGGCGGGACCGCGCGAGTCGCCGTCGCACTGGAGGAGACCCTCGAGCTCCTCGAGAATGACCTCTCCCGCGACTCGGTCCGCGTCGATGTCTCGTGCGAGGACCGGGACTTGCGGGCGCGCGTCGACGCCGGACCGCTCCGGCAGGCGATGCTGAACCTGCTGCTCAATGCGCGCGAGGCGATGCCCGGCGGAGGGACGGTGCGCGTGCGCGCCGTCGGCGAGGGGGCGTACGCTCGTATCGAGGTCGAGGACACGGGACGGGGGATGGACGATCGCACGCGCAAGAGGATCTTCGAGCCCTTCTTCACGACCCGCACCTCGGGATCGGGCCTGGGGCTCGCCGTCGTCGAGGCGGTCGTGCGATCCGCCGGCGGAAAGATCGCGATCCGCTCGCGACTCGGGGAGGGAACGACCTTCACGATCTGGCTGCCGAGGGTTTGAAGGGGGAAATCGATGCCGAGCCCGGGACCTGCGTTCCGCATCCTGATCGCGGATGACGAAGCGAACCTGCGCGACGACATGGCGGCGGCTCTGGCGAGGCAGGGACACGAGGTGATCGCCGTTCCCGACGGCTCGAGCGCCATGGCACGGCTGCAGGACGAGACTTTCCAGCTTCTCATCACCGACGTGCGCATGCCGCCGCCCGACGGAATTGCGCTTCTGCGCTGGGTCAAGAGGGAACGCCCCCAGACGGAGGTGCTCGTGCTCACCGGCCAGAGGGAGCTGCTCGAGGATCCCTCGCGCGCGCGCGATGCGATCCGGGAAGGAGCCTTCGACTACCTCTCGAAGCCCGTCAGCTCGTTCGATCTGACCGTGAAGGTGGAGCGTGTGCGCGAGCGGTGGGATCTCTTGGCCGAACGCGAGCGGCTCCGTCGCTGGGCCTCGAGGCTCGTGGGCGACGATCTCGAGGAAGGCCGCTTCGAGAGCCTCGTGGGAACGAGTCGATCGGTTCTGGAGGTCTTCAACCTTGCGCGCAAGGTCGCCGCCTCGGATGCCGTCGTTCTGATCCGCGGAGAGAGCGGCACCGGCAAGACCGTGCTCGCCGCGGCGATCCACAACCATAGCCCGCGGCGCGCGGCGCCCTTCGTCAAGATCAATAGCGGGGCGATCCCGGAGAATCTCCTGGAGAGCGAGATGTTCGGCCACGAGCAGGGCGCCTTCACCGGCGCGGTGCGACGCAAAGAGGGGCTTTTCGAGGTGGCCAACGGCGGGACCGTCTTCCTGGACGAGATCGGCGATCTCCCCATGGCGATGCAGGTGAAGCTGCTCGCGGTGATCGAGGAGAAGCAGTTCATGCGCGTCGGCGGCACGCGATCAATCGGCTGCGACGTGAGGATCATCGCCGCCACGCACAGGGACCTCGAGGAGGCCGTCCGGGAAGGAGCCTTCCGGGAGGATCTCTACTATCGTGTCAACGTCTTCCCGCTGACGATGCCCCCTATCCGGGAGCGATCCGAGGACATTCCCCTGCTGGTGGAACACTTCTTGTTGAAGAAAGGGGTGGATCCGAGGCAGGTCCGGCCCGAGGCGCTCCGCCTTCTGGCGGGGCACCCCCTTCCGGGGAATATCCGGGAGCTCGAGAATCTGATCGAGAGGGCGTTGATCCTGGCCGAGGGGGCGCCGCTCGGACCGGAGCATTTCCCCTCCCTCCGGCGGTCGGAACCGGCCCAATCGATTGGATTGCCGGAGATTCCGGATGAGGGCGTCTCGATGGAAGAGCTGGAGCGGCGTTACATTCTGGCCGCGCTGGCGAAGACAGGGGGAAACAAGAGCCGGGCCGCTGCGCTCCTGGGCATGACGCGACGGACGCTCTACTCGCGGATGGAACGCCATGGGATGCGACCCTGACCTGTCCCTGACGGTGCAAGGCATGTCCCGGGCGGGTCAATCGGCGGAAGGCGGGTGATCTGCATGCAGGCCCTGAAACTCCCGATCCTGGGGGTCCTCCTCCTGGCGGCGACCCTCTCGGGCGCGGCCCTCGCTCAGCCGCAGGCCCATGATGTGGGCCGGGAGCTGGAGCGAACCGATCGGATCATCGAGCGGGCCAGGGATCAGATCGGACCCACCACCGGGAGCCGCGCGAGCGTTTACCTGAACAAGGCGATCGAGCTGCAGGGCGAGGCTCGAGAGAACTATCGGAAGGGCTCCCAGTACCATGGCCCCGCGATGAAGATGACGATGCAAGCCAGAGACCTCGCCCGCCGGGCGCTCGAGTCGGCCGAGATCGAGGCGAAGGCGCACCAAACGATCCGCGACCTGATCGAGTCGACGGAGGACCTCCTCCGCGAGGCGGACGAAATCGTCCGCGAATCAGGAGATCCGCAAAGCGGGCGGCTCCTGGATGGGGGGCGCTGGCAGCTCCAGCGGGCCCGGGAGGCCTATCGATCGGTCCAGTACACCCTGGCGCTCCGGCTTGCGGCGACCGCGCGCGACTTGATCCAACGGTCGATCGAACGGTCAAAGGGGGTTTCGGCGAGCGATCCTCGGATGCTCGACATCTCCCTCGATCGCACCGAGTCGCTTCTCCAGGAGCTGGAGATTCGATTGAGCGAGAAGCCGGATGCGCGGGCGACGAAGGTCAGGGATGAGGCGGTCGGGCTGCAGAGAAGAGCGCGGGACATGGCAAGGGCGCAGAGGCCCCAGCAGGCGCTGCGCTTGACGACCCAGGCCCGGCAGTGCGCCATGGAGGCGTTGTTCGTCCTCTCGGATGATCCGACCGCCGACGAAGTGGAGCGGGCGCTCGATCTCGTGGGGCAGTTGATCGCGGAGATGGCTCCCGAGATCGAAGCGTCGGGATCGGACCAGGCGGGCAAGCTCCTCCGCTCGGCACAGGATCGCCACGCCGAAGCGGCCCGGATGCTGACGCAGGGGAAGCTGCAGCAGGCGCTCGACGGCGCGCGCATCGCCGAGGGTCTGCTTCGCAGGAGCGCGGAAGCCGCCGGAATCCGTTGATTGGAGGACTCGATTGACCCGCAATGAGGGGCGGCGGGCAGCGGGACGGCGGTGCGCTGTCTCGCGATGGCTGGCGCTCGCCCTGCTGGTGGCGGCGGGCGACGCCGGTGGCTGGACGATCGGCGGCCGCTTCGGCATCGAGGTCGACGGCCTTGGCGAGGAGTTCTCTTCCGGCGCGATCTTCGACGAACGACTCGATCCCATCGAGACCGATGGGAGCGATATCGGTGAGGAACTCGTCGTTTCCCGGGAAGCGAAGGTCATGGGTCTCCTCGAGCTCCAGCTCGAGCAGGGATCGACAACGGATCGTTGGCTTCGACTGGGGAACACCACTCGCGCAGGCGACGACCGCTACCGCAACTCCTTCCTCGCCGAAGGCGGCCTGAACCGCGGCGCCAATCGGTTTCGCTTCGAGGGGAGCTGGGATCGACTCGGGGGCGGCGACGAGCCCGCCGCGGGATCGACCGCCACGCTACGCGGCTCCTGGGACCGCAGGAGGCTCCCCTTGGGGCTCTCGTCGCAACTGCTCGTCGCGGCCGATTGGTCGCGGACCGATCACAGCGACCTGGCCGCGATCTTCGACTATAGGACCGTCCGGGGCCATGCAGAGCTGCGGGGGGACCTGGGCAGCTCGTTCGAGCTGCGCGGCGCGGGCGGATACAGGGACAAGACGGCCACGAGCTCGTCGGTCGGATCGTACGGCGCGGGGTGGGGCGAGCTGGAGTTGACCGGCTCGAGCCTGGCGGGCCACCGAGGGAGCCTCAGCCTTCGAATCGAGGACCGTTCCTACGCTTCCGACACGACGGGCGTCCCCTCGTCCGTCGAGCTCTCTTGCGACGGGAGGTATTCGCGCCGCCTGACTGACCGCTTGCGACCCTACCTGCAGCAACGTTTCGAGAGGGAGACCTACGACCGCCCCGAGGGGATCTTCCAGGATCACGACGCGTGGGAGGCAGAGATTGGAGCCGACTTCTTCCCGCGGGGAGCTGCGGACGCCGACCTCGCGGCAATGGACGCAGGCTCGTGGAGGCTTCGCATCGGAGGCGCTTACGAGATCTTCCGCACCGAGGAGATCGGAGAGGACCTGATCGCATTCGATTCGACCTTCGACAGCTTCGGCGGACTCCTAGGCCTCGCTCGAGAGGGTGGAAGCCGTCTCTGGTTCGACTTCACCCTGGAGTCGGGCAGGAGGGAGTACCGCAACTCCGGTGAGTCCGGCAGCTTCGTCTTCGAAGGGCTGAACTTGAGTCTCGCCTCGAGCGACTACACTTACGTCAGCACGACCCTGATCGCCCAATGGTCTCCTTCCTCTGCGATCCGCACCGAGGCGTTCCTCGAGTGGGACGGGGAGTACCATGATCGAAGCCAGGACGACTTTCACATCTGGATCATCAATGTCGCCGTGACCCGGCCCTTCTGAGCCCCCGCATGCGGCGCCGTCGCAAGAGGCCTGGCGCGGCGCCCGCTGTCGATCTAAGCTCGGTGGCGCATGGCAAGCCTCAAGCGGTTCCTCCTGGACGATCTGGGGACGAAGGTTCTGGCGCTGATCCTGGCCCTCGTCGTCTATGTCCACGTTCTCTCGGGTCAGGATCGGGAGCTGACCTACCGCATCCCTCTGCGACTGGCCACCCTTCCCTCCACCCTCTCGGTCGCGAACGATCTTCCCGAGCAGGTCCGGGTCAAGATACGGGCATCCGGCAAGGACCTGGTGAAGCTCCGCACCCGGCAGTTTCATGCCGAAGTTCGTCTCGAAGCCGCCCACGCGGGGCGATTGCAGCGGCCGATCATGGGCTCGGACGTCATGCTGCCCATGGGCGTGGAGGTAAGGGAAGTGACGATCCTCGAGCCGGCGGTGCTCGAGATCGTGCTCGAGGAGACGGAAAGGGGCCGCCTGCCGGTCGCGGTGGCCATGCGCGGAGAGCTCTCCGCTGGCCTCGCGATCGTGAGCCCGCCAAGGCTGCAGCCGGATCGCGTCTCGGTCTCCGGACCGGCCTCGAGGATTGCGCTCGTCGACTCGGTCCGGACGGCGCCTCTTGATCTCAACGCGCTGCGGGAGACGGGCGAGTGGGAGCTCTCGCTCGTCCCGCCGCAGGGTCTCACTCTGGAGCAGGAGAAGGTCGGTGTCCGCATCGAGATCGGTGAGCGCGTGACGCGACAGGTCGGACCCCTTCCCGTATCGCTCGAGTCCGTTCAGCCGACCCGGGTCCTCTGGATCCATCCGGATGAGGCATCGATCGAGATCTCCGGCCTCAGACGCTGGGTCGATGCGGTTCCCCTTGACCAGGTCAGGGTGGTGGCTTCGATCGGGTCGCGACCCGGCGCCCATGCCCAGCGGGCGGGACTCCGAGCAGTCCTGCCCAAACTGCCCCGGGACGTCCGCCTGTCGGTGACCTGCCGGCCCGAAAGCGTCACCGTCCGCATCCGCTAGCCGCAAGCAAACTGGTTGGCCGGGGCGGAGTTAGTCCCCGTAATCGCTATCTTTTTGCCTTGACACCCTTTGGGGCCGTTGTTAGCTTGTGGCCGCTTGCAAGTTCGTGGCGCAGCCGAGGTTCCCGGTTATTCGCGCAGTGGCGCGAGGAATTGGGAGGCGGCGTGATCACAAGGAGGATGCAGGATGACGAAGGCGGACCTGGTAGACGAGATTGCCGATCGGACCGGGCTGACCAAGAAGGACGTTGCCGAAACAGTCGACGAGTTTCTCGAGGCAGTGTCACGGGCGCTCGTCCAGGGGAAGCACATCGAGATCCGCGGTTTTGGCACGTTCAAGGTGAAGGACCGGCGGCCGCGCATCGCGCGCAATCCGCGGACCGGCGCCCAGGTGCAGGTTCCGCCCCGTCGCGTCCCCGTGTTCAAGGTCTCCAAGGAGCTGAAGGATAAGGTCGCCACTCAGGTCTGAGTCCCGGACAGCTGTGAGACGTCGCGAATCCGGGAGGAGTCGCTTCCTCCCTGCCGGCCTCCCGGCAGAGCCCGGATCCAGTGAGGGTCCGGGCATCTTGTATCTGATCGCCACGCCGATCGGGAATTTGGAGGACGTGACGCTTCGAGCTCTCAGGATTCTCGCGTCGGTCGATTGGATTGCCGCCGAGGACACGCGCCGAACGCGGATCCTTCTGCAGGCCCATGGTATCACGCGTCGGTTGATTTCCTATCATGCCCACAACGAGCACCGGCGGGCCGCGGAGTTGGTCGAACGGCTGCGCGCGGGAGAGTCCGGGGGGCTCGTCACGGATGCGGGCACGCCAGGCATCTCCGATCCCGGCTACCTGCTCGCGCGTGAAGCGCGCAAGAACGGAGTGCGCGTCGAATCGATCCCCGGACCCTCGGCGGTCCTACAGGCGCTTCTCCTGAGTGGACTTCCCTGTGAACGGTTCTGTTTCCTCGGGTATCCTCCACCGAGGGGAGCCGCGCGTCGCCGCTTCGTTGCCCGTGCGCTCGCCGGGGACCGCACGCTGGTCCTCTTCGAATCGCCACACCGGATCGGCGACCTCGTGGCACAGATCGCCGGAATCGACCCGCAGCGGGAAGTCGCGCTCTGCAGGGAGATGACGAAGCGATTCGAGGAAGTCGTGCGCGGAAGCTCGGCCTCCCTCCTCGCTGCGATGGCGAAAGGTCCGCATCGCGGTGAGTACACGGTGGTGATCGCTCCCGGGAAAGGCCAGGAAGATGCCGAACCCTTGGTTGAAGGATAGGGCCCGAGGACTCGCCGCCCCGATCGGTCGCGGAATCTCCGCCGTCGGGATCGGACCGAACGCGATCACGTTCCTCGGCTTCATCCTCTCGGTCGCTGCAGCGGTCATGATCGCCGGCGACCGCTGGATCATCGCATTCGTGACCTTGGCGCTCGCCAGCCTGTGCGATCTCCTCGACGGCGCCGTCGCGCGCGCGCGGGGCGGCGGAGGTTCCGCCATCGGCGCGACGCTCGATTCGACGATCGATCGCTACTCCGAGGCCGTCGTGCTGACCGGTTTCCTGATCCACCGTCTGCAGCAGGGGATCGAGGTCTGGTTCGTGTGCCTCTGGGCGGCCGCGCTGACGGCGTCGTTTCTGATCTCCTATGTCCGCGCGCGCGCCGAGGGGCTCGGGCTGCGGTGCGAGGTCGGTTGGCTCGAGCGCCCGGAGCGGTTAGGGCTGCTGCTCGCGCTCTGTCTCCTTGGTCCGGGATCCGCGCCGTGGATTCTCGGACTCCTCGCCATTGCCGGGCACATCACGTTCATCCAGCGGATCGTGCATGTGGCGCGCGCGACGCGCTCGTCGAGGGGAGGCGACGCGTGACGCGGGCGCGACGGAACCGGGGTTACTTCGTCTCGTTCGAAGGGATCGAAGGTTCCGGCAAGACGACGCATGCCGCGCTCCTGGCGAGCTGGCTCGAATCCCGAGGCTGGTCGGTCATCTCGGTGCGAGAGCCGGGAGGGACGCCGCTGGGCGAGGGATTGCGATCGTTTCTCCTCGAGTGCGATGGGGAGGGAATTGCGGACCGCTCCGAGCTCCTCATGTACCTCGCGGCTCGCGCCCAGCTTGTCGAGCGGCGGATCCTCCCGGCTCTCGCCGAGGGGCGAATCGTGATCGCGGACCGGTTCGCCGATGCCTCCGTCGCCTATCAGGGCGGCGGGCGGCGGCTCGGGCTCGATGTGGTCCGTCGACTCGTGCGATTCGCGACGGGTGGACTGACTCCGGACCGCACCTACCTGCTCGATATCCGCCCAGAGACGGGGCTCGCGCGCGTCAACACCCGTGGAAGGCTCGATCGGCTCGAGAAGGAGAGAATGACGTTTCATCGAAGGGTGCGCGCCTCCTATCGGGCGATCGCCCGGGCAGAGCCCAGACGGATCCTCCTCCTGAAAGCCGATCAGCCGCAAGATCGGCTGTCCGCGGCCATCTGCGCCGATCTCGATCCGCGAATCTCACGCCGCGCGCTGAACGGAGCCTTGTCGAGGAGCGGTCAATGACGCGCGTGGCCTACCTCGATCTCTGGACCGGCTTGTCCGGGGACATGATGGTCGGAGCGATTCTGGATGCCGGGTGGTCTGAGGAGGAAGTTCGCACGGCGATCGAAGCTGTGGGCATGCCGGAGGTCTTCGTCACGGTCGAATCGCGTCGCTCCCGCGGGCTTGCGGGGAAGGGGATCCGGGTCGAAGCGCGGGACGAACCGCCGGAGCGCTCTTTCGACGAGGTGCGGCGGATTCTCGAGGGCTCCCAGCTCGAGCCGGCAGTCCGCAGCCGCGCCGTCGAGATGTTCCGGCGCCTGGCGGAAGTCGAGGGCCGTTTGCACGGAGTCGATCCGCGGCGAGTCCATTTCCACGAGCTCGGAGCGATCGATTCGATCGCCGATGTCGTTCTGGCGATCGTGGGCTTGCGGGCGCTCGGTGTGGACCGTCTCCACTGCGGCGAGGTCCCCCTCAGCCGCGGCGAGGTCACGACCGCGCATGGGCAGCTGCCGGTGCCGGCCCCGGCGACTCTCAGGCTGCTCGAGGGCCTGCCCATCCGCTGGCTCCCGATGGAAGGGGAGTGGTTGACCCCGACCGGGGCTCTCATCCTCTCGAGTCTCGTCGATTCCTATGGGCCGCCCCCTCCGATGCGCCTCGATCGGGTGGGTATCGGGGTGGGGACACGCCCGAGCGAGGAGCGGGCGAACATCGTCCGCCTGTTGGTGGGAGACCTCGCGAGTGGCGAAGGTGAACTGGTCGGATGGATTTCGGTGATAGAAGCGAATATTGATGACCAGGATCCTCGACTCGAAGCCGAGGCCGTCTCCCGCCTGGAGGCAGCAGGCGCTCTTGAGGTCTTCCGGACGGACGCCTGGATGAAAAAGGGACGACGTGGGACCGTTCTGACCGTCCTGTGCCGTCCGGAACTTGAAGATTCCCTCGGCACCTTGCTCCTGCGGGAGACCACGACGCTCGGTCTTCGGATCCGACGGGAGTTCCGGCGGGAGCTGGAGCGCTGGACCAGGCCGGTCGACACCCCCTTCGGGACGGTCCGGATCAAGTGGAGCCGTATCGCGGGACTCGCGCGGCCCATGGCCGAGTTCGAGGATGTCCGGCTCCGGTCCTGCGCAGCCGGGGTCCCCGCGTGGCTCGTGGAGAGGGCGGCTCTACGGGCTGCCGAGGAGCACGGGCCGGGCTGATCGATTTGGCGCGTCGAGAATCCAGCCGTTGACACTCTAGCCTCGTAAACCTATACTCCTCCTCAGGCTGACCCACCGGGCTGGGCTCAAAGGACATCACGAGATCGGACTTCTGTGGAGCAAATGGTCCCCCTTCCCAAACGCGGTACCCCTGCGTTCCGACAGGCGTGTATGCGTGTGTGGTTGTGGAGGAGTTGATCGCTAGAGCGGCCGCGCCGGCGATCGAGAGAGGTGCGAATCCCGCAAGCTTTCGGCCACGTGTTCCGTGCGGGATCCGGGGCTGAGATTGGGGAGGTGATGCGAGTCCCTCGCCTTCGTGCGAGGGAGGTCGGATTGGAGAGGGCGGGCCTGGAGGGCTCTGGTCTTCATAGGCGTGGCCACCTCCGAATCCCGAACCAAGTTGGGGGATTGCACAGCGGAGAGTCGGGTCCGTGTCGCAGCGCGGGCTCGGGACTCCAAACGAAACGAACCAAAGGAGAGACGGAGGCACGTAATGATGAGGCGTTCTCTTCCCATTCTGATCGGCCTGCTCGTCGTCAGCGCAGTCTCGGCCTTCGCCATGGTCTCGGGTGACGACTTGTTGCCCATGGACCGGGCGCCGATGAAGGGCGAGATGTGGAACGACGTTCCGGTCAGCGAAACGGGCGGTGTGCGCGCCGATACGACCTGGTTCGGTGATTACCAGGTCATCGGCGGCGTCTACTATGCCCGCTCCGCCCTGAACGACCGGGCTTCGGTCACGTGGACGTTCGACCGGGGCAATGGCCCGAACAATCCGCCGTATCCGCTGATCCACAACGGAGAGGGCTGGACGTCCCGCGACCAGACGGTCAATAGCGAGATGTACTACAGGGTGATCGACAACACCCTGGATCTGGGCGTTGGTGTGGCTGCGCCCATCATCACCGGCAGCAGGTCGCTCTGGGTCGGGGCCGACAAGCCCCAGTCCGACGCCCTTTGCTGGGACTGCGGTCCTGGATACGCCAACGACTGGTGCCAGCGCGTCACCTCAGAGACGCTTGGATACAACGGCAGCGGAAGCGTCACGCTGGCGATGAAGTACTTCATGAAAGCGGAGCCCTGCTACGACGGTACGCAGGTCTTCCTGAGGCGTTCGGACAACACCGAGTTGATGCTGAATGCCTATCCCGAGGGCGAGTGCTCGAACAACCTCGCCTATACGGGCGGATTCACCGACTCGATCGGCCACTACACAGCTCCGGCCACCTACAACCGCGCGATCACCAATGTCGAGTTCGCCGGAACGACGACCTACAACATCATCATCGAGTTCAAGTCCGACGGCGGCTGGTCCGACGAGGACTGCAATTACGCGACGATCTGGGGTCCGTTCGGAGTGGATGACATCACGGTCGTCGGCGGCGGCGAGAACAAGAGCTACACGTTCGAGGACGGCTTCCAGAACTGGACGCCCGGTTTCTGCGATCCGGTCGGGGACTATGTCGGCGTAGTCGACGTGGGCTGCTACGACATTCTCGACCCCTGCGCCTGCAAGCTCGAGGGCAATATCATCGAGATGCACCAGGATACGTGCAACGACGGTGTGCACCCGGTCGGACAGGCGAACTGGATCCAGAGCCCGATTTGCGACACCGGCAATACCGACGTCAAGGACATCTTCGCCTACTGGGATCAGTACGCCGTGCTGCCTCAAGAAAACGGCGTGCTCTACCGTCCAGGCTGGACCTACTACCCGTTTGTCTGCGAGGAAACCGGGGCTACCGGATGGTCTTCGCGTGTGGGCCAGGACACCTGGTACTACGTCGGCTCCGACCCCGTCTGTTACACGACAGTCGCTGGCGGAACCACGCTGGGCGTCGCCGGTATTCCCGTCCCTTCGACCTCCCGCATGTTCACCTTCATCATCGAGCTGCTGGGCGACTGCGAATCCTTCGCGATCGATCCATGCTCGGGGATCACCAACTTCACTCCGCTCATCGACAACATCGTCTGCGCCGTGGCGGCCGGTCGGTTCGCGCCGATCGTCGGATTCGACACCGGTTACCAGTTCCAGGACGTGGGTAGCCACCTCGATTCGAATCCGGGCGGAAGCGCCCTGTTCAACGTGCGCACCCCTGGGCCGGCGAACGTGGTGCGCGATCGCTACATGAACGACACCGCGAAGGCGGACCGCTGCGGCGACTCGCTCGTCATCACCGGCCCGCTGCCGACCTCCGACCCGAATACCCGGTGGGAGGCGAAGCTCTGGTGGCGTGTTGCGAAGCGCTCGCCGTTCAACGCCGACAAGGAGAATGGCGTGCAGACCCGCTACGCGTTGTGGAAGTCGCGCGTATCGGACGGCAAGCTGATCGATCGTCCTCACCGGCCGCAGTTCACCTGGGGCTGGATGGACTCGAACCAGGTAGGATTCGTCATCAACCGGAACAAGTTCGTCTCGAACTTCCGCGAGGACGACGACGACTTCGTGGGCGAGAACCAACCGGAGAACGAGATGATCTGGGACGACGTGCTCAATCCGGGCACTCGGATCCAGTACTTCATCACCTCGAACTACGCGAACACGCCGAACCTGCTCTACTATTACCCCGACACCACGGGTGGATCCTTCTTTGAATTCGAGGTGTTGCCGGGCGTTCGGACGGCCTACGTTCCGAACTGCGGTGGCGCGGGCTTCAACTATTGCGCTTTCCACCCTGCCACGCTGTTCATCGACGCCTTCAACCGTGGCTCGCAGTTCTACATCGAGAACTCGCTGCGCACGATCTTGAACGGTCAAGATCCTTGCCAGGAGGAAGATGGCTGCGCGATTCCGCTCGACCGGAACTGGGATCGCTACGACTATATCGATGGCTCCTCGAACTGGAAGGCGCCATTCGCGCGCGGTGCAATCACGTACAGCAACAACGGAATGACGCTGCAGCAGATCCTCGGTTACCGGACGATCATGATCAACACGGGCAACCTTGGATCGGGCGCCACCGAGGACTGGGACTGGCAGCTCTACGATCAGTGGCTGCGGTCCCCGCTCTGCAACGCGAATGCGAACCGTCAGGTCTTCCTCGCCAACGGCGACAAGATGGGTGAGATCCTGGAGAACCCGACCTGGACGACGGGCTACGGGCTCTCCTTCTTCAACACCACCCTGGGCGCCACACTCCTCTGTGACGCTTTCAACGGCACCACAGAAGATGTGGACTGCTCCCCGCCGAGCGAGTCCTACTGCGTGCGCTACCTGCCGGTCGGCGGCGGCGCGTTCCCCACGGAAGTGGATGTCGACGCCTACGGCAGCTACTGCCCGAACCTCCTTGGCTTCAACGTCTACAACGAGGCGGGATCCGGTTCGGGTAACCGCTCCTATCTCGCCGAGGATGACGCGAAGGCCATGGTCTACGCGCAGATCACGAACGAGGACCTCACGGTGAACGGCAACTACCGGACGGTCGTCGATGGCGTGAGCTGGAACTGGATGACGCGTCGGGGAACCGGTCCTGGCGAGGACTACTGTCCGACCACGACCGCCTCGATCGTTGACGGATCGCTCTCCGAGATCGGTGCGGCGATGAAGTGGGGCCACGGCGTGGCGAACTACGCGGGCATCCCGAAGCTCACCGATGTCGAGGCGCTGGCGGTCTGCCAGGGCACCTGGAACCTCCCGAGCGATGTGGACGAGCCGGGCAGCCTCATGGTGAACCGCCTCTTCCAGAACGAGCCGAACCCGTTCAACCCGAGGACATCGATCAAGTTCAGCCTGGCCCAGAACGGCCCGGTTCAGATCTTGATCTATGACGTCAACGGGCGGCTGGTCCGGACTCTCGTCGACGGCAAGCGCGAAGCCGGCACTCACTCCGCGGTCTGGGATGGCACGAACGATTCCGGCCACAAGGTCGGGTCGGGTGTCTTCTGGGCGCAGATGAAGGCCGGTTCCTACGCCTCCAACAAGAAGATGGTGATCCTGAAGTAACCGCTTCTTGAGCTCCACCGAGAGGGGCTTCGGACATGGGTCCGGAGCCCCTTTCGCACGCCTCCGAAACCGCCTAGGATCCGCCTTGGAATGAGGCGCCCAAATCTCTGTCGATCAGTGCGAGCGCTCACTCTCCTCCTGTCGGTTCTCTGGACTCAGGCAGGCGGCGCAGCGGCGCCCGAGGATCTCGACGCGTCGCTCCAGCGCGCCACGGAGTGGCTCGCCACCGTCTCCGTCGATCCGTTCTCCGACGGAGTCGAGTCGTTTCGCCGATTCGCTGTGGAAGTGGAGTGCTGGCATCGCTTGTGGGCTTTGGAGAGCGACGGGCCAAGGCGAGACCTCTTTGATCGGGAGACGGCCTCCCGCCTCGCAAAGGCGGGAGACCCGGAGCGGTTGAAGAGGATCCTCTCGGAGACGGAGGGCCGCGATGCGTTGACGGAGATGGCCCTGCTCGCCTCTCGCAGCGGAGAGCATGGCATCGATCCAAGGCCCTTTCGGCTCGCCCTCGAGGCGCATCGCGCCCTGCTCGAGGAGGAGATCAAGCGGGCCCCGCCGTCCCTGAGGATCCTCTACGCCTCCCTTCTCCCGGCGGCGGGCGTCGGTTCGCCGCTCCCGCCCGCCGAGGCCCGACCGGGAGGGATGCTGGCGCGGCGTCCCGCGGAGATCGATTTGACGTTGCGCGACGTCTATCACCTCACCCACGAAGTCTTCGCACTCTGCGACTATGGACTCCGTCCCCTGGGGCCGTTGCCCCCCGAGGAGCAGGCCTACCTGCTCCGGGTGCTTCCCTTCTTCGCCACCTACTATGCGGTCGGAGGGCATCTCGACATCAGCGGCGAGGTCTTGATCTGCATGGTCGCCGCGGGCCTGACCGACACGCGGGCTTACCGGGAGGGGGTCCGAACGATTCTGGAGCGTCAGAACCCCGACGGCAGCTTCGGGGCTCCCGACGTCGCCGCAATCGGCCGTCCCCTGGAAGCCGGGGATTATCTTCATCCTACGCTGAACGGTGTGACCGTCCTGCTCCTCGAACGCCGTCTCCGGAACCGTTGACACTCCCCGGGGGGCGATCTACCATGCCAAGGGATGGTCGGGGTTGGTCTTGGGGCTTGGGGGTCGTATGTCCTCTCGTCGTTCGCCTTCCGGCGGGTTCGTTCTTCACGGCATCCAGTTGGGGCTCGCGAGCATCGTGGCGGTCGCCGCGATCTGGGGGTTCTTGGGTGGGTGCCGGGACCAGACGACCACGCCGATTGACCGCAACCGCGCGCCGGAGACGTTTCTGACATCCGCGCCCGGAGACAGTCAGACAAACTTCTACCGTGTCGGAATGCGGTGGGCGGGGACCGACCACGATGGGGCCGTCGTCGCCTTCGATGTCGCGGTGACCGAGTCGCTCCCCATCTTCGAGCAGATCGAGTGGAAGCGGACCCAGCGGACCGACAGCATCATTGTCTTCCCCGTGGAAGAGACCCGCGAGGTGCTGGGCCATCGCTTCTACGTCCGATCGGTGGACGATGAGGGCAGGCTCGATCCGACCCCCGCCTGGGTCTTCTTCGGGGCCCGAAACAATGTTCCCCCTGATGTGGAGTTCCTCGAGGCCGTCGCCTTCGGGCCGGGCGGGGAGGAATTCGAGCTCACCTCGGAGAATCCCGACTTTCCCACCGACACGATCTCCACGGGCTGGGGTGTGCGATTCCGGTGGACGGGGAGCGACGGAGACGTCGCCATCGGGCCCGACGGGTCGGTCATCCAGGTCGGGCGCGTCGACAAGTTCTTCTACCGGCTCCTCCCCATCGAATCGGAGTACCTCGGCGGGTCGCTGATGGACACCTCGGCCGTGTACGGCGGAGACTTCTTCGAGCGTTTCCCCCGGGGGAGCGCCTATGCGTTCAATGCGCGGGCGATCGACGATGGCGGGCTTTCCGGAAGCGGTTCGGTCACCCGCAGTTTCGTCTGGAACAGAGATCCCGAGACCCGGCTGACCCGGTGCGAACACCCCGACGGCTCGGGTTTGAAGCCCTGCTTCGACGTGAGCGGACGGACCTATTTCTCGGGCGACACCTTGCCGCTGCCGAGCCCCAAGGCGGGGGTGGACTCCTTCCCTTCGCCGCGATTCACGGCGACGGCCTTCGACCCCGATCCCCTCGATGGGGATCCATCGGTCGCCTCCATGGAATGGCGCTACAGCACCGGGGCGATCTTCACTTCATGGAAGGAGTTCGAGCCCGGCAGCTCTGTTCGTCTCCTCGGTTTGGCTACAGGTGACTTCCTGGCGATGGTCCGCTCCATCGACCGCCTCGACCGGGTCGAGGGCACGCCGGATACCCTCTTGTTCTTCGTGAACTTCGCGCCGAGATTCGTGACGCGTAGCGAGGACGGGCTGTTCGTCCAGACGCCGTTGCCCGGGGACATGATCCCATTGAGCGGACTGGCGGATTCGCTGGTTTGCAGATTCATGGTCGACAATCCGGATGAAGGGATCGTGGAGAAGATACGGTGGGGATATCGATTCGAGGGGAGCGAGAACGAGTTCGGCTTCCGGTACTATTCACCAGTCTCGGGTTCGGTGCCCTATCAGTTCCGGGCCATGCCCCTGTCGGGACGATTCCGCGTGGGAAGTTATGTGATCCGCATACGGGTTGAAGACAACCGTCAGGTCGGCGGCGATGACCGGGGAAGTCGCTCCGCGGAACGCGTCGTGCACTTCCAGGTCGTGGCCGGCTAGGCCCCCGGGGTTCATGAGGAGTTGACGCCATGAAGCAATGGTATTTGCTGCCGATGCTGGTTCTTCTCGGCGGATGTCTCTTGATCCCGGATGACCAGGAAAAGGGCGACCGCGTCGAGAACAGGCGTCCGCTGGTCCAGATCACCGCCGGCGCGGCGACTTCCGATTCCGCGGGGATCGACTATAAGGTCACTTTCCAGTGGCGAGGCGCGGACGAGGATGGAGTCGTCATCCGATTCGAGTACGCCATGGACGATACGACGACCCAGTCGGCGTGGCAGGATACGACCGGATTCAGCACCCTTCTGAAGTTCGCCGCGACGCACGAGAACGAGCGGACGGGCGCCGAGCTCTTCAGCGACTGGCATACCTTCTACATCCGCGCGATCGACAACGAATACGCGACCAGCAGCATCGATCGCAGGTACTTCAACGCCCGCACGATCGCCCCCACGAGCAAGATCAACTTCCCCAAGGTGGCCGCAGGAAACATCCCAGTCTTCGTCAAGACCTTCGTGGTCGAGTGGGAAGGGGAGGATCTAGACAGCTCGAATCCGGAGAAGTTACCCGAGTTCTACGAATACAAGATGATTCGGATCGAGAACGCGTTCATCGACGACGACGCCGCGATCGATTCGCTGAGGACGCGCGATAACCGTTTCCTCGATACGCTGCAGGCGGGCGATCGGACCCGGTGGATTCGGGTGCCCTCCTCGGTCCGCGAGCGGGTTCTACGCGACCTCCCCGACACGCAGGGGGAGGTCTTCATCTTCGCCGTTCGTGCGGTCGACGAGGCAGGGGCGACGGAGCCGGAGCTCACGAACGGAATCAACTGGATCAAGTTCAACGTGCAGGACAAGGAAGCAAAGCCGATCGTCACGATCTCCGAGAGGACGCTGGGAGGCCACACGTTCCCCAGCGATGGGGAGGTCTGGGGAGAGAGGAAACCTCTGGAGGTGCCGACCAACACGCCGATCCGATTCGAGTGGATCGGCGATGCGTCCTCCTACGGGAGCAAACCCGGCAACGTGAACTACGGACTCGATGTTCCCGACCCGGAAGACGATCGCTACCGCGATCCCCGCGGGATCGGCGGCTGGATCGGCTGGGGGAAATGGTCGGAGCTGACCACGCCCCTCACATTCCCGGACACGGAGGACGGCCAGACGCATGTCTTCTATCTCCGCATGAGGGATGTGAGCGACCTGCGATCCTCCGAGCGTCTCTGCACCATCGTGCTGCGAGTCGTCGCGTTCCGATTCGCGCGCACGGCCTTGTTGGTCGATGACGCCAGGATCAGCTACGGCTTCTCCGGAACGGTGCAGGATGGAATCCACGATGCCTTCATCGATCGCTTCATCGGCAGGATCTTTCATTTCGCGACCGACGGGCTCGAGAGAAGAAGCATGTACCGCTTGAGGAAGACCGGCTCGACGACTTTGCCGGAAGGGCTGAATCCCACGGACAACGAAACTCTTCCGCTGAGCCTCATGGCGCAGTTCTCCTCGATCCTCTGGAACTTCAATTTCAGCGGAGGCGAGACGACCGGTCTCTGGTATCACGAGCACGAGTCACCGCCGGGGGCGACGAGGCGGGAGCGGAGGCTCCTCTCGTCCTATGTGGGAGCGGGAGGCAAGCTCTTCCTCTTCGGCGGGCGGCCTCTCTCGGCCATCGTGAGCCTGACGGGAGGCAACGCCGGCGGCGACTACCCCAAGCAACCGCCGCAAGTCGGGCAGTCGAACCGGGCGTTCAGCGAGGAATCCTTCCTCTGGAGGTTCCTCCACGTGCGCAATCAGGTCGTGGGAATTGATCAGTTGAAGTGCAATTCCCAACCCCCTCAGGACCATCAGACCTGGCGTGACGGGTTGGTCGCCTGCATGTCCGCGAATCCGCTCTACCCGGATCTCTACCTTGACCCCGCCAAGTGGGACACGGAAAGGCTGAGCGACTGCTCGAACCCGAAGCCTCCTGTAGGAGGTATCTTGGACTACGAGGGCGTCCTGGAGGGGCCTTCCACGGAACCGGGCTATGCGAGACACAATCCGGACGCTGGGCTCGACACGCTCTACGTGGGCGTTCCCTACAACTGGCACGGCACGCCTCCATCCAAGTGGAACGGAATGGTCGTCGCCCAGCGGTACGAGTCGACGGCGGCCGATACGCTGCGGGGGACCACACAGGGACGGATCATGATGTTCCTGTTCCAGCCGTACCTGTTCCAGGAAGGACCGGTGGTGAACGCGGGGACCGCGGCGGTCAACTGGCTCATGACAGGCGGGGACAACTAGCCCACGGATCGTTCGGAGGAGGATGGGATGAGGAATCTCTGTCGGGGGACCGTGCTGTTGCTCGTTCTCCTCGTTGCGACGTCTGCCAACGTGTTGGCTCAAGGTGCCCGCTTCTCCGGGCCGCCGGTGATCGGCGATCGGGAGGTCACCTGGGCGTGGGAGGCGATCCCCGGCCTCGATCCCTACTTCCAGGGGAACACGGTGCTCGATCTCAAACGGACCATTGATCCCCCCGTACCCGAACCGGTGCGACTGATGCGAATCAACCAGACCGCTGATCTCGTCTATGGAGTCGGCCGCACGGACAACCGGATTTTCGTGTGGGATGCGCAGACGGGCGCGCTGCAGAAGACCCTCGAGGCTCCGCCGGCACAGATTCTCGACTTCGACGTCCATCGATCCGAGCAGCGGGTTCTTGCAGGGCTCGGGGACGGTCGGATCGCTGTCTGGGACCTGAGGGAGAGCCTGGCCCCCTCGATCGTTCCCGCGCAGAATGGGCCCTGTCAGTTCATCCGCTACATCGTCTCGTCTACGGACCTCAACGAGATTCGCTTCATCACGGCGGGGGCCGATGAGGTCACGCGGGTCTGGGATTCGCCCGGGACATTGAGGCGCGAGATCCGGACGGCGGGGCAACAAGTCACAGCGCTGGGATTGACGTCCAACGGCGCGTTCCTCGCCCTCGGAGCCTCCGACGGCGTGATCCGCATCTTCCAGCCCCTCCAGTCGGATCAGGCGATCCGCCGGCTCGAGGGGCACGACGGAGCTCTGGGCGACATCGTCTTCTCGGTCGACCGCGCCCGGATGATCTCCGCAGATGCGACGGGCAAGTTGATCGCCTGGTCGACGGCGACATGGACGGTATCCTTCGAGTTGAACGAGGTCGCCGAAGCCGCGCCCAAGCTGGGCGTGCGCGATCCGGACGGGGCGCTCATCTACACGCTCGACGCGGAAGGCGTCTTCAGGATCTACGACGGGTTCGACGGCAGACTCTACCGGCAAGCCGATCTGATCCAGGACCAGGTCATGAGCGGTGCCGCGTACGGCAACTTCGGCAGGGAGGTCAGCGTCGCCACGGAGGATGGAAGGCTGCGGAGCTATTTGACGGGCTTTTGCCAGCCATCGCTCGATCAGGAGAGCTGCTTCGGCGGCTACATGATCTGGCGCAGCCCGACTCCGAACGCCTCGGACGCGGTCTTGCTGCGAATCTACGGCTTCGGGGACTCGACGTGGAGCTTCGCGGGCATCGATCGGACATTCACCGATCCGGATTCGATTCTCCCGCGCGCCAGCCATTCCGAGGAGGCGCTTGCCGGCCCCCACAACGGGTTGCCGTACTACTACAGCGTCACGGCATTCCAGAGGAGCTATCTGAACGGCTCGGTCTTCGATGTCCTCCTCAACTCGGTGGAGGAGGGGTTCTACCGTGACGATCTCGGAGACCCGGCGGCGGTGGCAACACACGCGCCGGCCCGCGAGGAGAGGCCTCTGCTCTCCCGTGTGATCGTGGTGCCGAACCCGTACGAGGCAGGCAAAGTGCCCTGGGACTCGGAATCGGGCGCTCATGTGGAGTTCCGGAACCTGCCGGAGCAGGCGACGATTCACATCTACACCATCGCCGGAGACCTGACGCGGGTCCTGCGCCATGGCGCCGGAGTCTTCGGCGAGTCATCGGATACGCAACCCTGGGACCTCCGCAACGATCAAGGGGAGGAAGTCACCAGCGGGGTCTACATCTACCATGTGACGACCTCGCTGAACGCGGAGGATACGAAGGGGTACTTCCTCGTGATCCGTTGATCCCCCGACTCGGAAGGGCGCAAACGGTTCCGGGCGAACCGGTCTGGGACCGGCTCGCCCTGCTTCTCCTCTGCGCGGCGGCGCTCCTGCGGGCCGCCTATCTCTTCCAGTCGATCGCTCACTCTCCCGTGCTCGATGATCCGCTTGCGGATTCCAGAGCGATCGTCGATCTCGCCCGCAAGATTGCCGCGGGGGGATGGCAGCAGGCGGAACCCTACTATCGCGCCCCTCTCGTCCCCTACCTGCTAGCGCCCCTCTACGCGGCGCTCCGCCGGCCGGAGACGCTCGTGGCCGTTCTTCAGGTCGTGGGTGGCCTCGCCGGAAGCATCGTCCTATGGAATCTGGCGCGATCGACCTACGGCGTCGCGGCGGGATTCACGACGCTCCTGCTCGCGGCCTTCTTCGGACCGGTCGTTTCACACGAGACGAAGATCCTCTCGACGGCCGTCGCGATCCTCTTGTCGATCCTGGCCATGCAAAGGTTCGTAACGACCCGCCGCCCCCTCGGCTTTCTGCTCGGAGGGGGGCTGCTCGGGCTGGGCGCGCTCGCGCAACCCAGCCTCCTCCTGGCCGCGCCGCTTGCGGCGGTGGCGATCCTTCGCGATCGAGACGGAGGAGGCGGCGGATTCACCCGCGGCTTTCTCCCCTTCGCCGCGGGGATCGTGATCGCGGTCTCACCGGCGAGCATTCACAACATCCGGGCGGGGGATCTCGTCGTGATCTCCTCGAACGGGGGGATGACCTTCTATCACGGCAACAACGAGTCGAGCCGGTGGGGCTTGCTCGAGCCGAGCCCGCGGGTAGGGTGGGCGGGGGACGCCGTCGACCAGGCACAGATCGACCGTAGGGTCGCATCCCGGGAAAACGGGCGCCTGCTGCGGGCGTCCGAGAGCTCCGCCTACTGGTTCGCCGAGGGACTGCGCATCCTCGCCTCGGACCCAGGGCGGGCGGCAAGGCTGTGGGGAACGAAGATCGTCCGCTTCGTGGGTCCCCACGACTACGCGGACAACTACTCCTATGCGGTCGAGCGGGCCGCGGTGCGTCCGCTCGCCCTCTTCGCGGTACCCTTCACGCTGATCCTTCTCCTCGCCGTTGCTGGACTCATCCTCTCGCCGCCGCGGACGCGTGCCGATACCGTGGTGATCTCCTTCGCCCTCGTGGGGCTTCTCACCTGCGTGGTCTTCTTCGTCGGATCGAGATATCGGTGCCTGAGCGCGCCGGCGCTCGCGGTCCTGGGTGGAAGGGCGATCGCTGCTTGGCCGGCAGCGGCGTCGCGGCGGCGGGTCGTCGCGGCAATCGCCGCAGCCGGGGTAGCGGCCGTGGGGTTGGTCCCCGCGGGGGAGGGAGCGAGGCTGCAAGACTCGATGGCGGCCGCTCAGTGGGCCGCGGCATTGGATCGCACGAAGCGCCCTGGCGCGGAGCGATTCTACGAGCTTGCGACGCGCTGGGATCCCTCGAATGCCGTTGCGTGGGGCAGACGCGCCCACATCGCCCAAGGTCGAGGGGGGCCCGCCGCGGCGATCGAGGTGCTGAGCGCGGGAGTCGCCGCCGGCGCCGACGGCAAGCTCCTGCGCCTCGAGCGCGGGATGGCGCGGATACGCATGGGCGATCTGAATGGCGCCGAGGAAGACCTGCGCGTCGCGCTCTTCCACGCGCCGGCGGACCCGACTACGGCTTACCAGCTGGGCTCACTCCTCGTGCGGGTGGCCCGGGATCGCGAGGCCGCGGAGGTCTTCGCCCTTCCCTCGCTCCGTGGCAATGCGAAAGCGCTCTTCCAGCGGGCGCGACTCGCTCTTCGGCTCGACGATCCCGCAGGCGCGGCCACGCTCTTTGACTCGTTGCTCGCCGCCAAACCTCGGGACGAGTCCATGGAGATCCTTCGGGCGCTCGCCTGGACGCGAGCCGGCGAGGAAGATCGGGCCCGGCGGTGGCTGCGGGAGTGGCTCGCCACCCGGACCGGCTGCGACCCCGGGGAGTGGACGGAGAAGCTGATCACGGAGTTCAAGCGGGACTTGCCGGAGGGACCGATCCCCATGGTCGACGTCCCGCCCGATTGCTGGTACCGGGTCATGGCGGCTCTCTCGAGGCTCGGGTCCTCGCCTTGACCCTTGCCGCCCTAACTTCATAGAATGAATAGGATTTTGCCGAAACTGCGAACCGAGCGGTCGTTGGGATGAGGAGGAGATGATGAGTTCGAGGTACGTCTATTTCTTCGGCGGCGGCAGCGCCGAGGGCACGGCCGAGATGCGGGACATTCTGGGCGGCAAGGGAGCGGGACTCGCGGAGATGACCAACGCCGGGCTCCCGGTTCCCCCGGGCTTCACGATCGTCACGGAAGCCTGCAATCTCTACCTCCGGGGGCAGGGGAAACTGCCCGATGAGCTGGTCCGCCAGCAGGCCGCCGCGGTGGAGAAGCTCGAGAAGCTGCAGGGCCGCCGTCTCGGGGACCCGGCCGATCCTCTGCTCGTCTCCGTGCGCTCCGGCGCCAAGTTCTCCATGCCGGGGATGATGGACACGATCCTGAACCTGGGACTCAACGACCAGTCGGTCGAGGGGCTCGCGAAGAAGTCGGACAATCCGCGATTCGCCTACGACTCGTATCGCCGATTCCTGCAGATGTTCGGCAATGTCGTCCTTGGGGTGGACAAGGACCACTTCGAGCATCATCTGAAGGCGATCAAGACCACGCGCGGGATCGAGTCGGATCTCGATCTCACGACGGAGGACCTGAAGGAAGCGGTCGCAGGCTTCAAGAAGATCATTCGCGACGCCTCGGGCAGCGACTTCCCGCAGGATCCGCGGGCGCAGCTCGACGCCGCCAGAGACGCGGTCTTCCGCTCCTGGAACAACGACCGCGCGATCTACTACCGTGACAAGAACAAGATCCCGCACGATCTCGGCACCGCCGTCAATGTCCAGGCGATGGTCTTCGGCAACATGGGCCCAACCTGCGCGACGGGCGTGGGCTTCACGCGAAACCCCTCCACTGGGATCCGGGAGTTCTACGGGGAGTACCTTCTGAATGCTCAGGGCGAGGATGTCGTGGCCGGGATCCGCACACCCGAGCCGATCACGAAGCTCGGCGAGCAGATGCCCGAGGTCTACAAGCAGCTCCGCGAGATCACCGATCGCCTCGAGCGGCACTACCGTGACATCCAGGACTTCGAGTTCACGGTGGAGAACCACCGGCTCTATATGCTGCAGACGCGCCGCGGCCAGCGGACCGCCCTCGCGGCCGTCCGGATCGCCGTCGAGATGGTCTCCGAGGGGCTGATCAGCAAGGAAGAGGCCCTCATGCGGGTGGAGCCCGCCCAGCTGACCCAGCTTCTGCTGCCGCGGATCGACCCGAAGGCGAAGGTGAAGGTCATCGCGCGGGGGCTCGCGGCCAGTCCGGGAGCCGCCGTGGGGAAGATCGTCTTCGATCCCGATGACGCCGTCGCATGGGTCGCGAAGGGAGAGAAGGTGATCCTCGTGCGCAGCGAAACCAGCCCGGACGACATCCACGGGATGGACGTCGCCGAGGGGATCCTCACTTCGACGGGCGGAATGACGAGCCATGCGGCGGTCGTCGCCCGCGGACGCGGCAAGTGCTGTGTCGCCGGCTGCACGTCCATTGCCGTCCACGAGGCGGAGGGCTACTTCGAGGCCGACGGCAAGAGATACCAGAGAGGAGGCCAGATCAGTCTGAACGGGACGACGGGAGAGGTCCTCGATGGAGCGGTTCCCACGCTCGAGCCCGAGGTGGCCGACGCATTCCGGGTCTTCATGGACTGGGCGGACGAGACGCGGAGCCTGAAGGTCCGCACGAACGCCGACACGCCCCAGGAATGCGTCAAGGCCCGGAAGTTCGGCGCGCAGGGGATCGGCCTGTGCAGGACCGAGCATATGTTCTTCGTGCCCGAGCGCGTGCCGGTCGTCCAGCAGATGATCCTCTACGCCTCGACGGTAAAGAAGCTGCGCGCCGAGATTGCCGCGCTCGAGTCCGATCTACGGGACGCCTCCGGCGCCAAGGCGCGCGAGCTTGCCGCGAAGCTCGAGATGCGCAAGAAGGATCTCGCCGATCCGCAGGCGGAATACGACGCGGCGATGGCGAAGATCCTCGAGTTCCAGCGTGACGATTTCATGGCGATCTTCCGCGCCATGGACGGCCTGCCGGTCACCATCCGCACTCTCGATCCGCCGTTGCATGAGTTCCTGCCGAACCGCCAGGAGATGATGGTCGAGATCGCGGTGAGCGATGCGAAGGGGGAGAGGGGCGCGAAGCTCGACAAGCGCAGGGCGCTTCTGTCCCGCGTCGAGGAGCTCCACGAGTTGAACCCGATGATGGGGCATCGCGGTTGCCGGCTCGGGATCAGCTACCCGGAGATCACGGCCCTTCAAGTGCGCGCGATCTTCGAGGCCGCGTGCCGGCTGACGAAGGAAGGCGTGAAGGTCCTCCCCGAGATCATGATTCCCCTCGTGGGGGACGTGCGAGAGTTCCGGCATCAGGCCGAGATCGCCCGGCGCGTGGCGGCGGAAGTGCAGAAGGCCGAGGGGGTGGAAGTCCCGCACCTCGTCGGGACGATGATCGAGGTTCCTCGGGCGGCTCTCACCGCAGATGCGATCGCAGCGGAGGCGGAGTTCTTCTCCTTCGGCACCAACGATCTGACCCAGCTCACCTATGGCTTCTCCCGGGACGACGCCGGCAAGTTCCTCGCGGAGTACGAGGCGCTGAAACTGGTCGATCACAACCCGTTCGTGAGTATCGACGTCACGGGCGTGGGCCAGCTCGTCGAGATGGCCTGTCAACGCGGCCGCAAGGCCAGGCCCTCGCTCAAGCTCGGCATCTGCGGCGAGCACGGCGGTGAACCGGCCTCGATCGGCTTCTGCCACAGAGTCGGCCTCGACTATGTGAGCTGCTCGACCTTCCGCGTTCCGATCGCGCGTCTGGCAGCCGCGCAGGCGAGTCTCGCGTCGCGCGGGATCGCTGAGGCCAGGACCATCTGAGCGAGGACGGAATCCTCTCGCGACTCCGCGGGGTCCGGCGCTGGTTCGTCTTGACCGGCGCCGGGATCTCCGCCGAGAGCGGTGTCCCGACCTTTCGCGGCGCAGGCGGGTTGTGGGAGGGTTTCCGGCCGGAGGAGCTCGCTTCGCCCGAGGGGTTCGATGCCGATCCCGCGCGCGTCTGGCGATGGTACCGCTGGCGCCGGGGCATCGTGGCCGTCGCCGAACCGAACGCGGGGCATCGCGCCCTGACCCGGCTGGAGGATCAAGCGGACACGTTTCTCCTCGCGACTCAAAACGTGGACGACCTCCACGAGCGCGCGGGCAGTCGGGGGGTGATTCACCTGCACGGCCGGCTCACGGGCTCGCGATGCTCCCGCTCGTGCGGCGCCGTCGCGCCAGAGGATCCATCCGCCGCGCTTCCCGTCTGTCGCTGTGGCGCGCTCCTGCGGCCTGACGTCGTCTGGTTCGGGGAAGCGGTCCCGGGCGATGCGTTTGCGAAGGCGACGCGCGCGGCGGAGACGTGCGAGGCCTGCCTCGTCGTGGGGACTTCCGCCCTCGTTCAGCCGGCGGCGAATCTGCCCTGGATCGCGGCCCGCGCGGGGGCTCTCCTCATCGAAGTCAACCCTGAGCCGACGGCCATCAGCGACCGCTGCGATCTGGTGCTTCGCGGTCAAGCGGCATCGGAGCTGCCGCGCCTGCTCGAACGGATGGGAATCTCCCCGGAACCGGCCGGGCCCGGGAGGGTGTGAGCCCGAGATGACGCGCGTTTCGCTCGAATTCCTCTCATCGAACTGGCTCCTGTGGCTCGCCCTTGCCCCGGCGCTCGTGGCTTTGGCCGTGTGGATCTATTACAGGACCCAGGCGCCCTTGGCGCGACCGATCCGGCTGACGCTAAGGGCGCTGCGCGCGCTCGCCTTTCTGATCGTCTTGTTCGCCCTCGCCGAGCCGGTCCTGACGCTTGTGATGCCGGAACCGGGCAAGCCGGCGATCGCCGTCTTGGTGGATCGGTCCGCGAGCATGGGTTTGCCGGAATCCGGCGTGGAAGGGCCAAGACGCGCTGATTCCGCGGCGGAGATCCTCCGCGAGATCGAGCGGAAACTCCAGGCGGAATTCCGCCTGGAGAAGATCCCGTTCTCCGATCGCCCTCTGGCCGATGGCGGAGCGGAGCCGCGGGGCAACTCCGGAATCGGCACGGCGATCGAGGCGCTTGCGGCGCGCCAGGGAGGCAGGCCGTTCGGCGCCGCGCTCATCATCTCTGACGGCGCCAACACCGCGGGAGTCGACCCGGTGGCGGCCTCGAGGGGAGCCGGAATCCCGATCTTTGCCGTCGAGGTCGGCACGAACCAGGCGATCCCCGACGCGCGCATCCTGCAGGTGCGCGCGAACCCGATCGCCTCGGCGGGAGAGCCCACCGCGCTGGAGGTCGAGATCGCTTCCACGGGCCTCGAGGGCAGATCGATCGAGCTGCGCGTGGAGGATCAAGGGCGTCTTCTCGCGACGCGCGCCATCGAACTTCCCGCGGGGACCGATCTGGAGCAGGCGATCCGGCTCGATGTCCGACCCGCGGCGGTCGGCCTGCGTCGCTGGGAAGTTTCCCTCGCCGGCGCGTCCGATTCCGTGAGCGAGAACGACCGCCTCTCCAGCGCCGTACGCGTCGTCGAGCGCAAGACCCGAATCCTCTACCTCGAAGGCCGCGTCGACTGGGACTTCGCATTCCTCCGCCGCGTGCTCGCCGCCGATAGCGTGATGGACTACACCTTCCGGATCTGCGATCGCAACGGTCGCTGGCTTCCCGAGAGGCCCGGCGGACCGGGCGCCGATCCGGGTGACCTCCGCGAGTACGCCGCGGTGATCCTGGGGGAGCTACCGGCCTCGGCGATGGCGGGCGGTCTCGCCAGACGGCTCGCCGCCTTCGCCGAAGGCGGCGGCGGCCTGTGGGTCCTCGGCGGGCGGGGAGGGATTTCGCGCCTTCGCGGCACGCCGCTCGAGCCGCTCCTTCCCGCGGAGCTGAGGCCTGCGGCGATGGGCGATCAGCTCCTTGGCGTCTCCCTCGAGCCCGCGGGCCTCGTGCATCCGGTCACCGCGGTAGAGGATCATCCTGGGCGCGCGGAAGCGGGGTGGGCGTCGCTCCCACCCGTCTGGAAGAGCCCCGATTCGATGCGGCCGCATCCCGGAAGTCCGGCGCTTCTGGGTTTCACCGGGCGCGGGGACGGGGAGCCCGCCCTTGTCGCAGGCTTCTCGGGCAAGGGCAAGGTGATGCTTCTCGCGCTCCACGATTTCTGGAGGTGGGACTTCCTTCCGCAAGATCGCGGCGGCCCAGGTCAGGAGATCTTCCGGGAGTTCGTTCTGCGCTCGATCCGCTGGCTCGCCGAGCCCGCGGTCAGGGATCGCATCGTCGTGGAGCCCGTGCGGGGCGTGTTCCGAAACGGAGAGGCTCTCGAGTTTACCGGCCGGGTGTGGAACGACGCCTATGCGCCGGTTGTCGATGCCCGGCTTCGGGCGCGGATCGTCGCGGCCGACAGCGCCGCCGCGGCCGCCCCCCTCGTCGAGGGGGATCTCCGGGTCCGCGGGAGCGATGGATCCTACGCCGGAACATTCCCGGCGCTCCCACCCGGAGCCTATCGACTCGTCGCCGAAGCGACGGCGGGCGACGGATCGACGACGCTCGGCCGCGTCGAGTCCATGTTCTGGGTCGACGAGAACGGTCCGGAAGCGCAACGGTTGCGCCCCGACACCGGCACTCTCGAGCAGATGGCGCGCGCGAGCGGGGGGGAGCGGACCGACCGCGCCGGACTGGATCGACTGCTCGATCGAATCCCGCAGATCGTGCGGCCCGCTTCCCGCATCCGCGAGGTCGATCTGTGGAACCACCTCGCCCTCTTCATCTCCTTCGTCGCGGTCCTCTCGGTGGAGTGGTGGCTCCGCCGGCGACGCGGTCTCCCCTAGCCCCCTGCGCGGAGGGCTGTCCCCGGCATCGATCCTGCATCGTCCCTCGCTTCCGGCCGCCGCCTCGACGGCGCCGCAAGGTGGGAGGTCATGCAGTGGCGTCAATCATCCGTGCGATCGCAGTTCTCTCCGTCGGGGCCGCCTTTCACGCCTCGCCTGCGCCCGCCGCGCTCGTCATCAACGAGGTTCTCTACGACCCCGAAGGCCCGGATCGCGGTTTCGAGTTCGTCGAGCTGATGAACACCGGTCCCTACAGCGCGCCGCTCGACGGCCTTGAGCTGGAAAGCGGGAACGGATCGCGCCCCTCCGACTGGAAGACGATCTGGATCGCGCGCGGCGGCGAGTGGATCCAGCCCGGGGGCTTCTATGCGATCGGCGCGAAGGGGCCGGGGGATGGAGACTCCAGCGAGGTCTCGCTACAGAACGGCCCCGACGGCGTGCGGCTTGTTCGCTCCGATTTCGTCCTCGACCGCCTCGGATGGGGAGATCTGGTCCATGCCGAATACGCGGAGGGCAGGCCCGCCGCCTCCGTCGGCGCGGGCTTCAGCCTCGCCCGCAGGGAGGACGGTCGCGACACCGACGACAACGCCACCGACTTCGAGCCGGCGGTCCCTTCCCCGGGCCGCCCGAATCGGCCGCGCGACGACTGGGCCCTGCGAACGATCTCGGTCCAGCCGGATCGCCCGAGGCCTGGGGAGCCCATCCTTCTACGCCTGAAGCTTTTCAATCTCGGCAGGAGCGAGGCCGAAGCGCCGGCCGTCGAGCTGCGCGCTGCGGAGGGAGCGATCGAGGTCCGATTCGATCGCAGCGCCCCGCCCGCCGCGTTTCTGGAACAGCCGGTTCTCCTGAGGGCGCCTGATCGAACGGGTCGGGCCTCGATTCGCGGGTCGATTCGCGGAGCCGACGAGGTCCCGGAGAACGACGCCGACTCGATCCGCTTCCAGGTGGGGGCCGGGCCGCTGCGCATCACCGAGATCCTCGCCGATCCCGGGCCGCAAGGTTCGGAGTGGATCGAGATCGCCATCGACGCCGAGCGCTGGGAGGGCGAGGAGGGCTGGTCGCTTGATGTCCGGGGAAGGCGCATCGGCCTCGCGCCGCGGCTCTGGCGCGAGACGGCGCCGATCGTGATTCTCGCGGAGGATTCGACTCTCGTCCGCGCGCGATTCACGGATCTTCCCGCCGGCGTTTTCTGGCCCTACTCCGGAGGCTGGCCGAGGCTGCGCAACGAGGACGGCGGGCACGGGGTCGCCGATTCTCTCCGCCTGCGCGCTCCCGACGGCGTGGTCGAGGAGATCGCGCTGCCGGGCCGCGCACCCGCCACCGGGGTCTCGCTGGAACGAATCGAGGGAGACCTGGCCGAGGGGCCGGCCGTCTGGGCGCCGTGCGCCGATCGGGCGGGCGCCACTCCGGGACGCGCGTCGCCGCACCGCATCTCGGTCGAGTCCCGGCAGGAGGAGATTCTGCGGATCGAGCCGCGACGCCTGCGCCCGGGGAGAGAGGCCTGTCGCATCGAGGCTCGCATCGGAGTCGCCGCGGGCAAGTGCGATCTCACGCTGGTCGACCTGATGGGACGCACAGTCCGATGCCTGCTTCGCGAAGTCTGGGCGAGCGGCACCGTGATTGCCTCATGGGATGGCCTCGACGAATCGAACCGCGCCGTTCCACCAGGGATCTATATCGCCCATCTCGCCGTATCCGCAAGCGGAGGGAAACCCGTCCACCACCGCGCGGCCGTGGCGGTATCGGAGTGATCGATCGCCGCGGAGTCCTTCGCGGGATCGTCTTCGTCTCCGCGCTTCTCGGCGTGGAAGTCCGGGTGGCCGGCGGGGCGTTCGAGATGCTCCCCGGCCCGCTTCCGGGAAGCGCCGCTGACTGGGCATACCGCCCGTTCGAGGACTCGGAGGAAAGGCGCGGGATCCGCGTCGAGGCGATCTGCGGAAGTCCCGCGGCGGCAGATGGTCTTCTCTGGATGCGGGGCAGACTCGCGCTTTCCTCGAGCGTCGTCGCGGCGGATCTCGAGTGGGATCAGCTCCGGCTCGAAGGGATCTACGGCGAGACGGCGATCGCGTGTCTGCTCGAGATCCGCGGGTTGGGGATCGGCCTGCGACGCTGGGAGCGCAGATCGTCGAGTCTCCTGGATGCCTCCGGCTGGACGCTCACGGGACTCCTCCGCCTGCGCCACGGGGGCTGGCGCCTCGCCTTGGGACGATCCGATGCGCGAATCTCGGGTCCGGCTCGAGGAGGACCGATCGAGCGGCGAGGTCTGCGAGTCGCCCGGCGCCTCGCCCCCGGCCTCGAGTCGGCTCTGGGCGCGGCGATCTCGGTCGACGGAGCGATCGTCGATTTCGCTGTGCGCTGGAGCATTCTCGATGAGATCGCGCTCGATCAGAGAATCCGCTTCCCCGGCTCCGGATTGACGAGCGGTCTCATCCTTCGGGTCGCGCGCGTGGGGGTGAGCCTCTGGTACGAGCCGAACCCGGCGCTGGGATCTCGTGTGGGAGTCGCATGCGCGTTTCCCTGATCGCGATTCTGGCCTCGGTCGCCTGGGCCGCCGTCGCGACGGCATCGGGAAACGGACTGCGCGTCGACTTCAGCGAGCCGGATCCGGCGGGGCTCGATGAATTGCCGGGGATCCTCTCCTGGGAGATCGAAAGGCTCCGCGAAGCCGCGGGCCCAGGCGAGGCTTCTCTCGAGGATCGGCTGGCCGCGACCGGGATATCACGCGATCGGCTCGCCGGTTGGCTCCCCTATATCACCCTTCCGGAGCGACGTCCGATGAGCTCCCGCTGGGCCGCGCGCACTGTGGCCCACGGCCGGCACGAAGGACCCGCCGCGGCGGCGACGCGAATCCGGCTGGATCAGGCGAAGGCATCGGCGCGGATCGCGTGGGCCGGCGACCCGGCGAACGGAGGCCGCTCCGACCCGATCGCAAGGATCGCGCTGCGCGCCTCCGATCGCGTGACTCTGCACGCAGGCACGATGGCCGCGGGTCTCCATGGTCCCGAGGCCTGGAAGGATCCGATCACGCCCGGGAATGCGACCGTCACGACCATCGGGCGACCGGCATTCCGCGAGAAGCCCGGAGTCCGCGGAGGAGGGGTCGAGACCGGGCCGCTCACTCTAGGGATCTGGTCGGATCGTCGAGCGTCGGGAGGGCTCGTCCTCACGGGAAACATCGACCCAGTTCGTGTCTGGTATGCGGCAAAGGACGCGGACGGCCGCGGAGGGGGGATCGCTCTCGCTCGCGCGGGGAAGGACTGGACGATTGCATGGAGCGATCCGGAGGCGCGTCCGCCGGCTCTCCGGGTCTCGATCCAAACCAACGGCGGTGGAGGGGGCATCGCCGCCGCCTGGTCGGCTGCCGCGAGGAAGGATCGGCGTCTCGGGGCCTTCGCGGCGCGGCGCGCGGGGCGATCCGGGTGGCTGCGATGGTCCTTGCGAACCGAGGCGATCGTCGCGGAGCGGATCGGAGACGCTCGGGAACGGGTCGATCTCGAAGTTCGAGGACGCGGCAGTCGACGGAGCTGGGAGTGCAGATTCGTCCGCGCCGCGGGTAGCTCCACATGGGAGATCGGAGCCGATCCGCTTCCAGCCGATCGGATCGAGTTGCGTCTCGAGCATCGCGGGAAGTCGAGCGCGCGGGGGATCTCTTCATTCTGGGCGCTGCGCCTCGCGGGCGATGGGGTCGCGGCCGCTCGTCTCGAGGGGGCGCTCTTGCTTCGCAGCGATCCAACGTTCGCATGGCCCGACCCGGGCGCCGGACTTTCGGGAGTCGCGGCTGTCCGACTCGGCGTGGCGGCCGTCGGTCCCCGATTGCGGGGGCGAGCGTTGCTCGTCGTCACGCGCGGCGATCGGTCGGCCCGATGGCCGGTCGGATGGAGGATCGAGATCGAGCGATCCGGCGAGGGCTGACGCGGTGGCAGAGGATCGAGTAGCCTCGATGCGGGATGGAGAGGAGGAGGGCCCCCTCCGAAGAGGATCACCGATGGGAAGTCACGATCTCAGAGACCGTCTCTACCGCGAGATGGCCGATTCGCAGCGCCCGTGGCAGGCGGATGAAATCGCCCGCGTCGCGCTGAAGATCGTCTCCGACAGCGCGCGGGCGAAGCCGCTCGTCCAGGCGATCCTCGGAGGGGATCCGCGCTTTGTCGACCGCGATGGGATCTGGTGCGTGCGCGATCGCTCCGCTCCACGCCTCAGCGAACATCTCTTCCTGCTCTGCGAAGCGGTTCCGACCGGGAGTCCCGATGCGCCCCCCGCGATCCTGATGGAAGTGTGGGACCCAGCCGCAGGACGCGTGAGCGAGCCGGTCCTGGTCGCAGCGGACAGCGCCGGCATCGAATCGACCGCGGAGATGCTCGAAGGCGCGATCCTCGCAAGCCTCGGCGCGCCCGCGTCGCGTCGCGCCCTGCATCGGCTGGAACGGCTCTGCGCCATTCCATCCATGTCCGAGCGGATGATCGATCTCGGCGCGGCGATTCGAGCGGCGGGACTGCGCCCGCCGGAGCCGCCAGCGCCCGGAGAGATCGAGGACCTCGAGGCGGCGCTCATCCCCGGTCGCCTCGCTCTGCGAACGATGATCGATCACTACGGTTCCGGAAGTCTCGAGGACCTCGAGGACACGATCCAGGCATCCGTCTCCGCTGAGCCGGTCGATTTCACCCGCTTTCGTTTCGACCGTTCCGATCTCGAAGCGATCCCGGCGCGGCCTGGACTCTATCGATTCGAGGGCGAGAACGGGCGGCTGCTCTATATAGGCAAATCGCGCGATCTCCGGCGCCGCCTCTCCGAGTATTTCCGCCCGCTGGCGAGCGATCATCGGCGCCGGGCTCGCTTGCTCGCGGAGATCCGTGAGCTCTCATGGGAGACTTGTCCTTGCGAGCTGGAGGCACTCATCCTGGAATCGGTCGCGATCCGAACGCTTCGACCGCCGTTCAACCAGCAGATCGAGATCCACGCCGAGCCTCGCGACGGCGAGGAGGTCGGGGGCGATCTCGGGTTTGTCCTTTGCGAGGGGGATCCCGATCAGGTCTCGGTCTTCCTGCTTCGCGATGGCGAAGCGTGGGGATGGGGAAGGGTCTCGCGCGGCTCGGTCGAGGCCGCCCGCGCCGATGGGGAGTTCCTCCTCGATTGCTGGGGAAAAGATGGCGAGGATCCCGAACGCGGCGTGCGACGATGCGGCGCGGAGGAGGCGGCGCTCGTGCGCCGGTACCTCCGTCTGTACGGCGACCGGCTCGACCGCATCGAGCCCGACGCGTTGAGCGATTCCTCGAGCGCGCTGGCGGCGATCGTCGCGTTGAGTCTGCGGGAGCGTCCCGCCTGGGACCCCTGGATGCTCCGAGCGAGGCTCGAGGCTTGACGAAAGCCCGCACCCGCCCTCATCGGGGCTCCCCCCTGGAAGGCTCCAGGACCGCATGCTAGAATCCGTTTCGTCCACGGCGAGACCGTCGGTCGGGTCCCGGAGTTCCTCGTCGGATCCGGGAGGGAGGAGGAGAGGATGTTCGCAAAGAAGATGGCTCGGCTCGGCACGGAAACGGCGTTCGAGGTGCTGGCGCGGGCGAAGGAGTTGGAGCGGGGCGGGAAGAACGTCGTGCACCTGGAGATCGGGGAGCCCGACTTCAGCACCCCGCGCTTCATCTGCGATGCGGCGATCGAGGCATTGAATGCCGGGCAGACCCACTACGGACCGTCCGCCGGACAGCTGGAAGTTCGCGAAACGATCGCCCAGCACATCGCGAAGAGCCGCGGGATTCCGGTTTCGGTGGACAATGTCGTCGTCACTCCCGGGGCGAAGCCGATCATATTCTTCACGCTCCTCGCCTGTGTCGACGAGGGCGATGAGGTCATCTATCCGAACCCCGGATTTCCGATCTACGAGTCGGTGATCAACTTCCTCGGGGCGAAGGCCGTTCCGCTTCCGCTGCGCGAGGAGAACGACTTCTCCGTCGATCTCAAGGAGCTCAAGTCGCTCGTCAATGACCGCACGCGCTTCATGATCCTCAACTCCCCGCAGAATCCCACAGGCGGCCTTCTGAGCCGCAAGGATCTCGAGGGAATCGCCGACATCGTCCGCGGCCGCGATATCTGGGTCCTCTCCGATGAGGTCTACAACCAGATCATCTATGAGGGAGAGGCGATCTCGATCGCTTCGCTCCCCGGCATGGCGGACCGGACGATCATTCTCGACGGACACTCGAAGACCTACGCGATGACCGGGTGGCGCCTCGGCTACGGCGTGATGCGCAAGGACCTGGCGGCGCATGTGACGCGGCTCATGACGAACTCCAACTCCTGCACGAATGTCTTCGTTCAGTACGCCGGCATGAAGGCGATCACGGGTCCCCAGGACGAAGTTCGATCGATGGTCGCCGAGTTCCGCCGGCGCCGCGATGTCGTCGTCGCCGGTCTGAACAAGCTGCCCGGCGTCTCCTGCAAGACGCCCAAGGGCGCGTTCTACGTCTTCCCGAACGTGAAGAAGGTCCCCATGGACTCCAAGGAGCTGGCGAAGCAGCTGCTCGACGTGGCGGGTGTGGCGGTCCTCTCCGGGACGGCCTTCGGCGAGCACGGCAACGGCTACCTGCGCCTCTCCTATGCGAACTCGGTGGAGAACATCCAAAAAGCCATCGGCCGGATGGGCGATTATCTGGCTGGTCTCAAATAGCCAAACGCGGAGGACTCAACCCGGGCCGGATTGCGGTCGATATCAAGGGCGGAGGCGGGGCGATCCACCCGCCTCCGGAATAGCCCGGAAAAGGATCCCTTCCCGTCCCATCCTACCCCTGGGGTAGGATGGGCGTTTTCAGGGAGGAGTTGATGGAGCGCTCCCTCGTGGTTTCCCTCGGAGGCAACGCCATTCTTCCCGCCGGCAAGAGCGGCACGATCGAGGAGCAGTTCAAGGTCACCCGCGAGACGATGACCCAAGTCGTCGATCTGATCCGCCGGAGGAGGGTGGTGATCACCCACGGGAACGGCCCGATCGTCGGCAACATCCTGATCCGCAACGAAGCGGCGCGCGCCCAGATCCCGCCCATGCCACTCGATGTATGCGGCGCCGATTCCCAGGGCGGTCTTGGCTACATGATCCAGCAGACGCTACAGAATCTCCTCCTCGAGAGCGGCGTGAGGCAGCAGGTCGCCACGGTGATCAGCCAGGTCGTCGTCGACTCGGACGACCCGCGCTTCAAGCATCCCACGAAACCGATCGGTCCGTTCTACGCGGAGACAGAGGCGCGTGAGATGGAGCGGACGAAGGGATGGCGGATGGTGGCCGATGCGGGCCGCGGCTGGCGTCGGGTCGTGCCATCTCCGATGCCGAGGCGAATCGTGGAGATGGCGGCGATCCGGAGCCTCTACGATCGCGGCCACGTCGTGATCGCCGTGGGGGGCGGGGGCATCCCCGTCGTCGAGGACGCTGGAGGGATGCTCCACGGCGTGGAGGCGGTGATCGACAAGGACCTCGCCTCGGTGGTCCTGGCGATCGAGCTCAAGGCTGAGGCTCTCCTGATCGTGACGGCCGTCGACCAGGTCGCTCTCGACTTCGGGAAGCCCAGCCAGCGCTGGATCGATCGGATGAGCCTCAAGGACGCGATGCGCCATCTCAACGAGGGGCAGTTCCCGCCGGGAAGCATGGGGCCGAAGATTGAAGCCGCCGTCTGGTTCCTCAAGACCGGAGGCAAGGAAGTCTGCATCACCTCGCCGGGGAAGATCACCGAAGCGCTCGATGGCAAGGCGGGCACCTGGATCACCGCCGCCGGGGAGCGTGTCGGCGTCTAGCGATCTCGACTGAAAGACGCGTCGCTGAAGAGGCGGGCGGCCGGGCGAGCCGGTCGGCCCGCGTCTTGCTTGAAGCCTCCTCCGCGCTGCCGGTCATGGGGATCGGCGGCGGCGCCGTGATGCGCAAGGAGGCAGAATGCGATTCGTCTGGTTCATCATTCTCGGTTGCGTTGCGGCCGGCGGGCTCGCCTCGCCGGGCAGCTGCGGTCCGGTACTGAACGAGGTCATGGCCGATCCGGGGCGCGATTGGGATGGCGATGGCGTCTATGACTTTCGCGATGACGAGTGGATCGAGATCCTGAACCCGGGGCCCGGGAGTCTCGTTCTCGACGGAGTGATCATCGGCGACGGCGACGGCTCGCCGCTTGTCGCGCTGAGCGGAACGCTCGCCGAAGGCGAGCTGCGCGCCATCTTCGGTAGCGAGGCCGCCGAGTTCCAGGACCAGAACGGCTGGGCGATCTTCGGATTGCGGCTCGGCAATGACGGGGACACCGTGACGCTTCTCCAGGTCGCGGGGGCCGACACGCTGCTCGTGGACAGCTACACCTACAACACGTATGAGGCCGAAGACGATCGATCGAGCGGGCGCCGTCCCGATGGGGGTCCCGTCTGGGAGATGTTCGACGCCCTGAATCCTTACACGGGAACGACTCCTCCGCTCGGCAACGGCCTGCCGCCAACCCCGGGTCAGGCAAACGGAGAGCAGCCGGTCGCCGCTGTGGAGACGAGCTGGGGGAGGGTGCGGGCGATCTACCGCTAAACGGCCGCTCGCAGACCGGAGGAGAAACGAGAGCACTCCGTCGGACCAAGGTCCGACGGAGTGCATTTCTCTGACAACGAACTCGATGACTACCGGTACAGGCTGCGCACCTGGCCCCAGGTCGACTCCTGGGTGGCCGTGGGGCCGCCCTCGAGGCAGTAGGCGAGGTCAGTGACGTAGCCGAAGTAGTAGGACGCCGGCGTCCAGCGGGGCATACCCCAGTAATCGCCGTCCCAGTACTGCTCGCAACCGGCGACGGTGCTGCAGTAGACGAGACCGTTGTACGGAGGGTTCTGGCCCCAGTTGTTGTCGATGATGCCACCGATGGACGAAGTCGCGCCGAGGACCACCGGATTCGGCAGAGTCGCGGTCATCTGGTTGACGTACCAGCTACCGGCGTACACCTGCGTCACTTCCATGTCGCCCCAGGCGATGTTGAAGCTATAGGCAGCCACCTGCTCGGGAGGGCAGGCTTGGTTGTAGAAGTTCACGATGAGGCCGGACGGAGCCGTCGGGCCGCCGCCCCACTGCGCGTGCCACATCGTGACGCCGGTGACTTCCTGGCCGGCGTACGCGCCCGGAATATCATCCGCCTGCTCCGAGCCGAAGCCGGTGGAGGCATTGAAGGCGCCCCAGTCGCTGCTTGGCTGCTGGCAGTAGATCTGCTCCCGAAGCTCCGGCAGGTCCAGCGTGCCCTCGCCGATCATGTGCGAAGACTCCTCCGCATAGGCCGCGCCGGCGATCGCAAGAAGACAGAAAACAAGAGTAGCTACTCTCATGAGGTATCTCCCCTGGTGCCATGTCGGGTCGTTGTCGTCATCGAGTGACCCGGTCCGTCCCACGGATTCCGCAGGTGCAGAATCCGCGCGCTCCGATCGGACGGCCTGAAGGCGCCTCATTCGTGATGCTGTGACGATCGCCCCCAGACAATCCGCCGAGTCACGTTTCTTCACGCCTTGGCTGGAGAAAAGCGGCTGGCACCTGCCGCTCAACTGCCAGAGTATTAGCAAGGCGATTCAATTGGAGCATTAATCCAATTAATCCGTCAAGGGGATTCTGGGCACCTCGGATCGGTCGCTCCGGGGAGCTAAGAGCCACTCAGACGCTGGGGACCACGATCGTGGATGTTCTGTAACACATTGTCCATTAGCGAGTTAGCACTATCATCACACTTCTTCGAGCCCAGGCCCCCAAGAGAACACTCCGCCGGAGCGAGGTCCGGCGGAGTGTGTTTCTCTGACTACGACTCGATGACTACCGGAACAGGCTGCGCACCTGGCCCCAGGTGGATTCCTGGTTGGCCGTGGGGCCGCCCTCGAGGCAGTAGCCGAGGTCGGTCACATAGCCGAAGTAGTAGGAGGCCGGCGTCCAGCGGGGCATGCCCCAGTAATCGCCGTCCCAGTACTGCTCGCAGCCAGCAACCGTGTCGCAATAGACCAGTCCGTTGTACGGAGGGTTCTGGCCCCAGTTGTTGTCGATGATGCCGCCGATGGACCACGTCGACCCCAGAACGACCGGATTCGGCAGAGTCGCGATCATCTGATTGACGTACCAGCTACCGGCGTACACCTGCGTCACGTCCATGTCGCCCCAAGCGATGTTGAAGCTGTGGAGAGCGTTCATCGCTGGAGGGCAGGCCGCGTCGTAGAAGTTGACGATCAGGCCGGACGGAGCCGTCGGGCCGCCGCCCCACTGCGCGTGCCACATCGTGACGCCAGTGACTTCCTGACCGGCGTACGTGCCCGGGATGTCATCCGCCTGCTCGGAGCCGAAGCCGCTCGAGGCGTTGAAGGCGCCCCAGCCCGAGCTCGGCTGCTGGCAGTAGATCTGCTCCCGAAGCTCCGGCAAGTTCAGCGTGCCGGAGCCGATCATGTGGGAGGACTCCTCGGCGATCGCGATGCCGGCAAGTGCGATCAGACAGAGAACCAGAGTAGCTACTCTCATGTGGATTCTCCCATTGTGCCAATCGTTGTCATTCTCGTTTCCTTGTGACCCCAATCCATAGAGCGACTCTTCTGCATGAAGCCGACTCGGATGAGTGGAACTACCTTTCAGTCCTGCATCCACTGCCGTTGGGCGCGTGGCCTTCTGGATCGTTCCACAGAGTCACATTCTCTTGCTGCCTTGCTGGAATGAGGTGGCTGGCACCATCCGCCTCACCCCGAGAGCTCCTACAAGGCCATTAAATGTAAGCATTTGCTCGGATTATAGTCAATAGGATTCGTCGACAACGGAGCTGATACCGTCCCTCGTCTCGCGGTCTCAGCGAACCGCGCTTGCCTGTCTGGAACACGTTCAAATAGATGGTACTTAGGGAACTGCGGTCCAGCTTCTGCAACCCGGTGATGCGCATGGGATTTCGCATTCCGTTTACTCAGTCGCAATAGTGGTGGTTGATTTGAGCCATCTCTCAGGACTCGCAGAGCGTCGACGAGCGATCGGCTGGGCGCTGGGGCTGTGCGCTCTGAAATCGCTCGTACTCCATCGACGCGACGGTCGCTTGACCGGCATTGGCCTCAGTCCTACGGTCCTGCGGACGAATCGAGCTGCTTGCGTCTCCGGGAGGGCATACTCAATGTGGGATTCAATCTTCGCGCGCTCCTCGCGTCTCTTGGCGGCCACTGCGTTGATCAGTGCGCTGGGACCGGGCCAAGGAGCGGCGGCCGCGCCCTTGACCCCGAACTCGAGCGAGGGGTGGGGTCTCGACTCGCTCGCCGCAGTCACTCTCGAACGCGCCTTCGATCTCCTGGAGATCGCCCCCACGGAGCTGGGCTTCGACAAGCTCTATGCGGAGGACGACACGTTCCGCTTGAAGCTGGTCGAGGAGCTGCTCGGCGATCCGTTGCGCGTGCCCGCCTGGCAAGAGCGAACGGCAGACGCAGTCCGCAGCGCCGCATCAGAGCCGGAAGCGATCGCTCTCCTTCTGGCGGAGATCTCCGAAGCAGCACCGCGCGTGGCGCCCGCCGCGGGCGCTGGGCTGCACAACGGGAGGGATGCGGTCGCGCGTTTCATCGAGCGATGCTCGGAAGCCGAGAGGGAGCTCGACCGCGCATTCGCGCTGCTGTCTCCTGAGGAGCGCGCGGCGATCGCCGTGCTCGCCCCCGCGTTCTGGGGCGACTGGGAAGAGCCCGGCTCGATCGATCGCCGCCGCAAAGGAGAGATCCACTTCGAACGCGGCATCGCAGCCGACACGACGATCGCGCTCTCGGAGAAGCCGGTCCTCGACGCCGCGGCCAAGCTCGACCGCGCGGCCCTGACGACGGCGGCCGGAATCTTTGCCGCGGCCTGGCGCGAGTGCGCCGAGGCGCTACTCGCTCTCCCTCTGGAATCGGAACTCGCGATGCCGGGCGTGGCCGGAATGATCAGCGCCTCATACGAAACGCCTTGGGGACTTCTCGTCATCGGGGGCCCCGGCGAGAACGCATACGGCGCCGAGGCTCTGGATGCGATCGCCTTCATCCTCGAGCCGGGAGGCGATGACCTCTATCGCGGGCGCGCCGCATCGGCGATCGGCGGCGTCAGCCGGCCCTTCGCGGGGATCTGGGACGCGGCAGGGGACGATCTCTACGACGGATCGACTCGAGCGTTCGTCGTCGCCGGCGCAGTCCTGGGAATCGCCTTCCTCGTCGATCGCGGCGGGAACGATCTCTATCGAGGGGGAGACGGCTCCTCCGGAGCGGGCTTCTTCGGCTGCGGCATCCTGCACGACGCCTGGGGAGTCGACTGCTTCGAGGGACGCAACTTCTGCCAGGGCGCCGGCGCCTTCGGAATCGGCGCTGTGGTGAGTGACGCGCGTTCCACGCCCCCTGCGGGTCCGGCTCCCGAGAGGGATCGCGCCTTCGAGACGGGTCTCGTCCCGGTGCCGGGGACCGGCGCCGTGCCGATCCGCCACGACGAGAACGACCTCTACCGCTGCGACCGCCAGTCGCAGGGTTTCGCATCGACCTTCGGCGCCGGTCTGCTCTACGACCGGGCCGGGAGCGACACTTACCGCTCGGGTGGTGGCTATCTGCACAAGCCGCTTCGACCCGACGACTTCCAGTCGCTCTCGCAGGGATTCTCGATCGGCTTCCGTCCGCGCGCGGGAGGCGGCGTGGGCATCCTGATCGACGAGGAAGGGAACGACTTCTATGACGCCGAGATCTACGCGCAGGGGACGAGCTACTGGTACTCGATCGGCATGCTGCACGATCGCGCCGGCAACGATCGATACCTCGCCGCGCAGTACGCGCAGGGCGCCGGCGTTCACCTCGCCGTCGGAACGCTCTGGGATCGCGGAGGCAACGACCACTATGTCTGCCACCTCGGCGTGACGCAGGGGACCGCGCACGATCTCTCCGTCGGCTGGCAGATCGACGAGAGCGGCGATGACTACTACGTCGTGAGCGACGGCCAGGGGATGAGCATCGCGAACTCGGCGGCGATCTTCATCGACGGCCAGGGCAACGATATGTACGCGACGACCGGCGCCGGGCAGGGAGCCCTCACCTGGGCGCGCGACTTTTGCGGGGCGGGGATCTTCCTCGACCTGGAGGGAAGGGACATCTATCCGGCCAAGAGCGGCGGCGCCGACGGGGCGATCTGGTCCCACGAGCTCCATGCCCTGGGGATCGATCTCGACCGCGACATCGAGCTTCCGGGAGAAGTCATCCCGGAACCGGTCCTCACCGCGGCCGATTCGGCGCGATCGGTGGAGGATCTCTTCGAGGAGGCATCGATCTGGGAGGTCGGCACCGCCAGGGAGAAGGTCGCGCGCCCGAAAGGCTCTCCTGACGAAGGGAATCGAGGCCGTCGACTATGTCGTGCGCGAGAAGCTCGCGAGCGACGATGGGCTGGAGTACCGGGCGATTCAGGCCGTCGCCGAATCGATGCCCGATTCCTTCACGAAGCGCGTCCTTCCGCGGCTCTTCGATCCCGAGGAGCAGGTGCAGAAGAACGTGATCGCCCTCCTCGGGGACATGAAGCGCAAGGAGGCGGTGCGGCCTCTTCTCGAGATCCTCGCGAGGAAGGATCAGGAGGAGCACTGGAACCGAAGCATCCAAGCCCTCGGCAAGATCGGGGAGCGCTCATGCGCGCCCCGGCTGAGGCCGTACATGAAAGACCCTCTCGAGCGGCGCAGGCTCGTCGCCGTCTCCGCTCTCGCGGCCCTGAAGGACACCGTGGCGGTGCCTTCGATCGTCGAGCGGCTCGCCGAGGATCCGATCCTCACGGTGCGCTCCGCGGCATCGAACGCCCTGCGGGGATTCGGCGCCGCCGCCGTCGCGCCCCTCCGCGAGATCCTCGCCGGGGATCCGGGTCACCGAGGGGCGCTCGTACAGACGCTGGGACGCATCGCTGTCGCGGACAGGGACGCGATCGAGCCCGCGGCGGTCGAGGCGCGAGGCGCAGCGCGGGGGGCCTTGATGGCTGAGCTCGACGACGTCGCCGCCGCCGGCCGCTCGCCCGCCTCGCGCGCGGCGGCCGTGGAAGCGTTGCTCAAGCTCGGGGGCGACGCGATGCGCGCCTTCGTGGAGGCGCGGATGCTCGATGAGACCGATCCGTTGGTGCTCCGGACCTACGCGCGGTCGGCGCACGCGCGGCCGGCGGGCGAATAGACGATCGGGGCGGAGGTCTCGTTCGTAGACCGCCGCCCCGTTCGCCGCTGTGCGGAAGAGGGGACTTGAACCCCTACGAGGGAACCCTCACTGGACCCTGAACCCAGCGCGTCTACCAGTTCCGCCACTTCCGCAATTCGCTACGATTCGAGAGCCGAAGTGCTATGCTACCCACTCGTTAGCAGGGAGTCAAGCGGAGGTCGGAATGGTCCCCCCGAAGAGCGGCGGACCGGCGGAAGGAACTCGCCCGGTCGTCGTAAACCGTCGCGCCCGCCACGATTACATGATCGTCGAGACCCTCGAGGCGGGCATCAGCCTCGTCGGGACCGAGGTGAAGAGCATACGCGCGGGGAGAGTCAATCTCGGAGACGCCTATGCGGTGGTCGAGGGTGGGGAGCTCTGGCTCGTCCAGATGCATGTGAGCCCTTACGAGCAAGGCAATCGATTCAACCACGAACCGTTGCGCAAGCGAAAGCTCCTCGTCCACAGGCGACAGATCGCCCGCCTCAAGCAGAAGACCCAAGAGCGGGGGTTGACCCTGATCCCATTGTCCCTTTACTTCAAGGGGCCCCACCTGAAGGTGGAGCTGGCGCTGGCCCGGGGGAAGCGGAGTCACGATCGGCGGGAGGACATGGCAAAGAGGGATGCGGAGCGGGAGATGGAGCGGGCGCGCCGGGGCGACCGCGCGGAGTCCTAGCATGCGTCGACACCAGGTCGCTGCGATCGCGCTCGCCGTTTTGCCATGTCTCGTCACGCCGGGGATCGCGCTCGGGGCGGAGTCGATCATCCAGGCGCCCCCGGGGACGATCGCGGTCATTCCGGCGGATGGGCGTGAGCCGCAGCTGATCCCGCGCGTCGAGCACGATGCGATCGATTATGTCCCTCTGGGCGGCTTCGCGCGCGCGATCGGCGCGCGATTCGGCTGGGATCCCTACTCCTATCGCGGGTGGATCGAGACCGATTCGCTGCGCACCCGCTTCATGCTCGACAGCCCGATCCTGAGCCACGGATCCGAAGTTCTTCAGCTTGGAGCGCCGCTCGCCTACGACGAGAACGGGCTGCTCCTCCCCACGGACTACTTGCGGCTTCTTACCGAGCGGTGGCACGGCGATCGGATCGCCGCTTGGCGCTCGGGGGCAGGGCTCTTCCACTGGGGCGTGGAGGCGCCCGTCTTCCGAGATCTCAGGATCCACACGATCGGGAGACGGACCACCCTGCGCGTTCCCAGTCCACGCCTGCCGGAATCCTCGCTTCTCTGGTCCTCGAGCGAAGGGCTCGAGGTCGTGCTCTCCGGAGTGGCCGCCCATCCGGAGAGCCTCACCATCCCTGAGCCCCATGGCCTGATTCATGTGCGGGAAGTCAGGGGCGCACCCAAGGGTTGCCGGATCCTGCTCGATGTGGATCGGCAGGCTCTGGGCGTCGACACGAGCTACGACGAGAAGAACGGAGTCTGGGAGCTGACGCTCACCTCCTCGCCCGACGACGTCGCGAAGGGAGGCTTCCTTCTCGTTCGACCGGTTGCCCGTCCTCAACATGCCGCCGGGACCGGACCGGTCATCATCACCGCATGGGTGGATCCCGGCCGCGATACGCCGGAGTCGCATGGCGCCCTGGTGGATCTCGCGCAGCGGATCGTCTCCACGCTGGCGGATACGCTCATGCAGCCCGCCGAGCTGCTGGAGAGCCAGGGGCGGGTCGAGGACGCGATCTCGGCGAATCGAGCCCGGGCCGCTCTGTTCATCGCGCTTCGGACGGAGGGGTATCCGGGCGGGGAGGGCAAGCTGCAGATCGTGAGGGCCAGCTCCCGCACGCACTGGGTGCCGCTGGACGGCCCGGAGCGGACGCAGGAGACGACGGCGCGGCCCCTTCTGTGGAGCGAGACGGCTGAGATGACTCTGCTCGAGGCCGACAGGATCGCCACCATCCTCGCCTCGCACCTGGAGGTCTACCGGGGGCCCCGCTCGGTGACACGAGACGCTCGCCCCCTGCGATGGCTCGAGGGGCTCACCATGCCGGCCTTGATCATTTATCCCGCCCAGATGGGAGATCGCATCTCCGTCGAAAAGCTCTTCGATCCCCTCGAGAGGGCGGGTCTCGCGCGCGCGATCGCCTTCGGGATCTCCGAGGCTCTGGCCGCGGGCAGATCGGAGCGCCTCCCATGAGGCGCCTCATCTGGATTGCGGCGATCGGCGTTCTCCTCGTGGCCGGCGTTCTCCTCGTGCGGGCCCTGCTCGGGGTGCTCGGGCAACCGCCCAACGTGCAACACGGCGGCGGAGTCGAGCCCGGAGCGCCGACGCGGATGATCCAGCTCTTCTATGGCTCGCGGGATCGCGTGGGGCTGGAAGGCGAGGATCGAGCGATTCCCGATCTCGGCGGCGAGGAGGCGATGATCGAGCGGATCGTGACGGAGTATCTGCGCGGGTCGCGCAGCCGCATCGCGGGATTCAATCCCGCGGTGCGCGTGCGTGGAGTCTTCCTCGCGCAGGATGGGACCGTTTACCTGGATCTCACATCCGAGCTTCTCACGCGGTGGCCCAGGGGCGACGGGCTCGAGTGGGTGAGCGTCGGCGGGCTCGTCTGCTCGATCACGGAGAATGTCCCCGCCGCCCGGCGCATCCAGATCCTCGTCGAGGGAAAGATCATCGAGCGCCCTCCGGGAGCGATCGCGATCGATCTGCCGTTGGAGCCCGTGGGGTTCCGGGGCTTCACCGAGGACTGGGAATCGTGACCGGCGCTGCGGGCTCCACCGAACCGGATCTCCCACGGCGCGAGGGGGTCCCGAGCGAGCGTCCGATCGGAGTCTTCGATTCGGGCATCGGGGGCCTGACCGTCGTGCGGGAGATCCTGCGCCAGCTTCCCAGCGAGCATGTCGTCTACTTCGGCGATTCCGCCCGCGTACCGTACGGGAGCAAATCGCCCGCGACGGTGACGCGATTCTCGATCGAGAACACCCACTTCCTCCTGCGGCAAGGAGTCAAGTTCATCGTCGTCGCCTGCAACACGGCGAGCGCCGTGGCGATCGACACGCTCTCCCGCCGATTCGAGGTCCCTCTGATCGGCGTGATCGAGCCTGGCGCCGCCGAGGCGATCCAGCGCACTCGCAACGGGAAGATCGGCGTGATCGGCACATCGGGAACGATTCAGTCACAGGCCTATGTGCGCGCGATCGAGGCGATCGACCGGCGCGTTGGGGTCGAGGGCGCGGCCTGCCCGCTCTTCGTCCCGCTGGCAGAGGAGGGATGGATCGACGGAGAGATTCCGCGCCGCGTGGCCGAGACCTATCTGCTGCCCTTGATCGAGAAGGGGATCGACACGGCGATCCTCGGCTGCACCCACTACCCGATCCTGCGGCCGGTGATCGCCGAGGTGATGGGCTCCGGCATCACGCTCATCGACACCGCCGAGGCGACCGTGCGCGCCGCGGGGGAGCGCTTGGAGTCGCTCGGCCTGCGGCGCGACTCCAAGGAGCGGGGGGAGCGGCGTTTCTTCCTGAGCGACATTCCGCTACGATTCCGCGAGGTCGGAAGCCGCTTTCTGGGCGAGGGAATCGAGGAGATTCAGTGGATCGAGCAGTCGGATCTTCCCTGGTATGAGCGCTGAGACGGTCTCGGGCCGCGCGCGCGCCGACGGCCGGAGCGCGGGGCGGCTGCGGCCCGTGACGATCCGGCGCGGCGTCGCGCGACTCGCCGAGGGCTCGGCCTGGATCCGGCTCGGGAACACGCAAGTTCTCTGCGCCGTCACCGTGGAGGAGAAGCTGCCCCCCTGGATGCGCTCGAAGGGCGCGCACGGGGGTGGAGGCTGGGTCACCGCGGAGTACGCCATGCTTCCCCGCTCGGTGCCGGAGCGAGCGCCGCGCGGGAAGACGTCGGGGCGCTCATACGAGATCCAGCGACTGATCGGCCGCTGCCTGCGCGCCGCGGTGGATCGCAGAGCGCTCGGCGAGAGGACGGTCATCGTCGACTGCGACGTCCTGGAGGCGGATGGCGGGACCCGGGTGGCCGCGATCACCGCCAGTTGGGTCGCCCTTCAGGACTGCTTCGCGCGCATGCGCGCCGAGAGACGCCTCGCGGCCGATCCGATTCGCTGTCAGATTGCCGCGGTCAGCGTCGGGCTGGTCGATGGGGAGGGACTGCTTGATCTATGCCACGAAGAGGATTCCCGGGCGCAGGTCGACCTCAACATCGTAGGGACGAGCGACGGCCGCCTGGTGGAGATCCAGGGCGCGGCCGAAGGCGATCCCTTCGAGGAGAAGGAGATCGCGCGGCTGATCCGGATCGCGAGACGGGGACTGAAGGGGATGTTCCGCGCCCAGGATCGAGCGCTGGTCCGGGGGGAGGTGCCAGGACGCCTGTTCGAGGGCGGGCATTGAGGATCGTCCTCGCAACGGCGAATCGGGACAAGGTGCGGGAGCTGCGTCACGCGCTCTCCGGGCTTGCCGTCGAGATCCTGACGCGTGAGGACTTCCCGGGCATCCCCGAGGTGGTCGAGGACGGCGCCACCCTCGACGAGAACGCCGTCAAGAAGGCGCGGGCGCTCTGCGATGCGACCGGGCTCCCGGCGGTCGGGGACGACACGGGCCTCGAGGTCGACGCCCTGGACGGGGAGCCGGGAATCTACAGCAGCCGCTACGCCGGAGCCGGGGCGAGCTACGCCGATAACGTGCGGCTGCTGCTCGAACGGATGGCCGGAGTCCCGGAGAATCGCCGGGGGGCGCGCTTTCGCTGCGTGATCGCCCTCGCCGAGCCGGCGGGCAGCGATGTCCTGGTCGAGGGAGTCTGCGAGGGACGCATCCTCACCGAGAGCCGAGGGAGCGACGGGTTCGGCTACGATCCGGTCTTCTTCGTCCCATCGGCGGGGCGGACGTTTGCCGAGATGAGCGTGGAGGAGAAGGATCGGATCAGTCATCGGGGACTCGCGATGGCGCGGATGCGCAAGGTGATCGCGGAACGATTCCTGCTTCGGTAGCGAGTGGCGCGCCCGGAGGGGATCGAACCCCCGACCCGCGGATTAGAAATCCGCTGCTCTATCCTACTGAGCTACGGGCGCGCGTCGGTGCGGGACGAGGCCGGAAAAGAGATGGGGTGGGTGATGGGGCTTGAACCCACGACACCTGGAACCACAATCCAGTGCTCTACCAACTGAGCTACACCCACCACCCTATCCGTTCCGGAGTGTCCGTCGGGGTGAGAGGATTTGAACCTCCGACACCCTGCTCCCAAAGCAGGTGCGCTACCAGGCTGCGCCACACCCCGTGGAAATCGACCTGGGGGCACGACGGATCCTACGGCACCGCCACCGCATTGACAAGGGCATGGGCAACCGGCTTCTCTGGGGGTGAGTCGGACTAACGGAAGGGAGAACAGATGAGCGGACTCAACAAGGTATTGCTGATCGGCAACTTGGGGGCGGACCCCGAGTCCAGGTCGATGCCATCCGGCGGCTCGGTGGTGAACCTGAGGCTCGCGACGAGCTCTCAGTGGACCGACCGGGACGGAAACCGGCAGGAGAGGACCGAGTGGCACCGGGTCGTCCTGTTCGGGAGGCAGGCCGAGATCGCGGCCCAGTACCTGCGCAAGGGGCGTCAGATCTTCGTCGAGGGAAGGCTGCAGACTCGACAGTGGCAGGACCAGCAAGGACAGACGCGGTACACGACTGAAGTCGTGGCGCAGGGCTTCCAGATGCTCGGGGGGCGCGGCGGCGCATCGGAGGGCGAGGGCGCGGCCGTGGGCGGAGGAGGCGGAAGAACGATGGTTCCCGCGGACGATTACGGCCCCGACCTCGGAGATCCCGGACCCGTCGCCGCGGGAGACGACAGCGACGTTCCGTTCTAGCGAGAGTGGAGCGTCGCGATCCGCGGCGGGGGCGATCGAGGGCCCACCGCCCTTGACCCGATCTTGACGATGGGCATACACTGCGCGGGTGTTCGCCTCGCGTGGGCGCCGCTAGCTCAATTGGCAGAGCAACTGACTCTTAATCAGTAGGTTCGGGGTTCGATTCCCTGGCGGCGCAAGCTTCTCTGAAACTGGGGGCGCCTGGTTTCGACGGGGGAAGTGGAGTCCGGACTGCGTGCCGAGCCGCCAGGGCCTCGTAAATCCCTTGGCAAAACACAACTGCCAACACTGAATTGGCACTGGCTGCTTAGGTAGCCCGTCCTCTGTGATTGCGCCGACTGGGTTGCGGAAGGACGCCGATACAGACGGCTAGTCGCGTGAGCGCCTCGTCAGCGCGGCGAAACGAATGGGGCTGGTCCCAAGCGGATCCTGTCGGCCGGAGCCTGAGGGACGAGATTCAAACGACCGAACACGCACGTAGACGTTCTGATCGATCTTCTTTCGGACGCGGGTTCGATTCCCGCCGCCTCCACAGTTATTTGCTTCTGTCCCTTCGAGTTGACTCCAGAATTCCCGCCGCCTCCAGAATATCTCCATTCTGGCGAGGCGGCGGACCTTCTAGCAGCCGGATCGCGTCCTCGATCGCCCGCGGGCTCAGGTGCATGTACCTCTGCGTGGTGCTCATGTCCTTGTGCCCCGCGAGCTCCTGGATCGCCCGGGCCGGCGCGCCCTTCATGGCGAGATGTGAGCAGAAGGTGTGCCGGAGCACGTGGACCCCGCGGTTCTCGAGATTCGCAAGCCGTGCCGCTCTCCGCACGCAGACCTGCACGATCTTCTGCGTCAAGGGCTGCCCGTTCTCCTGCGCGAGCACCCGGTCGCCCTTCAGGTGCCGGTGGCTGCGCAGCGCCTCCGCGAGACGCGAGGTGAGCGGCACGAGACGCGCCCGTCCCCCTTTCGGGACCGTGATCTTCCCCTTCCATTCACTGCGCTTCACCCAGAGCTGGCGTTTGCTGAGATCGATGTCAGTCCACTGGAGCGCCATCATCTCGCCACACCTCAAGCCCGCTTCCCCTCCCAGGAGCACGATGAGCAGGGTGGTCTTGTCGATTCTGCCCGCGGCCTCGACGAGCCGCTCGAATTCATCGAAGCTGTGGTGCTCCGCTTCGCTCGGGTGGCTCATGGGAAGCAGGCGGACCGTGCATGGTACCCGGTCGATCACGGCCCACTCGACCGCGACGTCGAGGAGCTTTTTGAGGACGCTGAGGACGTTGTTGACCGTCTTCGGCGCCTTCCCTCTGAGCCCCGACTTGATCTTCTGGATGTCCTCGTTCGTGATCGCGTCGAGCCGCTTCCCTCCGAGCCGCGGCAGGAGATGGACCTTGAGGATCGTCTCTTTCGCCGCGATCCCCGAGGGCTTCTGCCGGTTCGCCGTCGCGTACCCCTCGATGAACCGGGGTGCGAACTCCTCGAGTGTCGGCACCTCCTTTCGCAGGAGCTCGGGACCGCGGCGGAGCAGTTCCCGCTCCCGTTCGCGCCCCCAGCGGAGCGCGTCCGTCCGGGAAGAGACCGGCGCCTTGCGGCGGTCCCGGATCCTCCTCCCGTCCGGGAGCATGGCAACGACATCCACTTCCCAGCCTCCGCTGTGGTATTCCCTGACCTTCACGCCCATCGCCTGGATACCTCCTTCGGCGACGCGGCGCGACTTCGGTGGAGCCAGGATACCAGCGGATCCCGCTCGATGAGGAGCCGCCTTCCGATCCGCACGACGCCGGGGATCTGACCGCGCTCGGCGAGGCTGTAAACAGCTTTGCGACTCGTCCTTAGGAGGACGGCCGCCTCTTCGGGTGTGAGGAGCGGCGGCAGATCGTCGAAGGAGGCGAAGGCGGGTGCTGGATCCCGCTGCACGGGAAGTGCGTCCGGGGTCATGGCGTGTAGATCCCGGAGCGACGACTTGAGAACTCTGCCGGCTGGAGGAAGCGCCGGACCGCGATCGCGCTCGACGGCGCCTCGCGGAACGAACCGCGTCGCTCGCGTGGGCCCTCGCGTCGGACGCGGAGAATCCTCACTTCTCGGCGCGCAAGTCGCTCGCCATCACGTCTCGCAGCGGCCGGCGTCTGCCGAACTCGAGCCCGCGTTCGAAGACCGCGAACACCCCCAACCGCTGGAGCCGGGTGAGCGTCGCAATCCTTGGAGGAAGGACGTCTCCTTCGGCATTCACAATAACGTCGGGAAGGTACCGCGATCGACAGACGGTGACTTGAGCCAGCAAGAGCTCGGCGCAGCGGAGTCCGCAGCGCGAAGCGAAGCGCACCAGATCGAAGAAGCGATCGATCAGGTCCGCGGTGACGAACACAAGGAACAAACGAAGCGACTTCACGATTCGATTCTGCATGGGTGTTGTCGTTAGTGATCTTGACGGGCCCACGCTCCTCCAGCCGGACACCTAGGGATTCGGCCCGGCAGACTCCGCCGCCGGATCGAATTGGAAACCTCGGAACGAGGGAAGCGCCGGCCCGCGATCGCGCCGTCACGCGCATCGAGGGACGGCAGGCGTGGGTCGGCGTCTTGGTGCCGGATCCCGCGGGGAACGTCGTCACCGTCCGAGTCGCCAGCGCCTCGCGAGTTTCCGCCACAGGCGGCGCTGCAGCCGCGACCGAAGACCGAACTCGGCGACGAGGATCCCCACCGCGAGCGTTCCCCAGAACCCGATCCCGTACCCGAGGGGTCGGACCTGGTCCAAAGGAAACTGCTCGGCGAGAAGACCGCTCGAGCGCCAGAGCACAGCCAGCGTCACGACCGCGAACACGCCCTTCGGACGGATCGCGACGAGACGAAGGCAGCCACGGAGGAACTCGATCGTTCCCGCGACGAGGACCACGGCGCTCCAGAGCACCGGCGTCACGAGCTGTCGTGTTCTCATGGTTGTGCTGGTTAGTGATTTTCACGAACCGACGCACTCCCTCGTTTCCGAACCATGTGGGCCCCGCTTCGGCACGATCCCGAATCGGCCCGAGACCGCGGGATCGAGCGGGACCCAGATCTGATCGAAGATGGTCTCTTCGGTAACCGCCGAGATCTCGGTGAGCCAGATGAACTGCAGCGCGCGCCGGGGCTCGAAGCCCAGTGAGGCTCCGGTCTGCCGGATCGTCTCGAGGCGCCGCGCCGAGGAGGTCGCGACGAGCACGCGGACCGCCGAGAACGGGGCCGGGATCCCGAAGACCTGCTCATAGCGGGCGAAGCCTCCCGATGCGATGTAGTTCAAGTAGAAACGGAGGATCTTGGCGACGCCACGCTCGCGATCGGCGACCGCCTCCGAACCGCGATCGATTTCAAGGAAGAAGAGCGCCGCTGCGTCTTCCCGCCGGAGCGCGAAGACGCCGTCCGGCGTGTGCGCGACCTTCTCACCGCTCCGTGAGATGTCGGCGGCAAGATCACGGGTGAGGCGCTTCAATCCGCCCTGCTCCGTGCGCTCGGCGACGTGGTCGGCGAGGAACCCGAGCAGGCGGACGTCGGAGCGGCCAATGCACGCCTGGGTGAGCGCGATGCGGACGTCCGACACGGCAAGGAAATGCCGAAGGAAGTAGTAGTCCTTGGGGCGCGTGCGGGCGGCCGAGCTGCCGATCGCCGCGGCCGGCAGCGCGAGGGCGCCCGCAACCGTTTCCAGGCCCTTCCGCGTGAGCGAGACGATGCGGTCCGGAAAGCCCGCCGGACGGAAGACGGCGACGAGATCCTCTGCGCCGAGGATCCGGATTCTCCGGTTCGTGGTCTGCGCGGACGGAAAGAAGAGCCGCTCGACTTGCGCGAGGGAGAGGAACCGGTATTTGAAGAGCGCGAGGAGAACCTCGGCGTCCCGGGTCGTCACGACCGGCCCCCGCTTCCGTCCACTTCGCCTTGGCGCGGACATCAGAACACGTCTCCGGCGGGGAGGTTGCCGAAACCGACATCGGGTCGTGGTCGTGGCGGAGTGGGAGCATCCGCGCCATACCGAGCACGCGAGCGGCGGATGGCCTCGTCCCGGATGGCGGCCGATCCCCCGTCGGGAGGCGGAAGCGTCCGCGCGCGGACGATCATGCGGTCGAACTTGCAATACGCCTCGCCGACATCGAGGCCGAGCAGATCGCCGTCGATCCGATCGCCGTTCACCGCGAACTCACGGCCGAGCTTCCGCGCGTCCTCTGCTCCAGCGGAGAACGCGATGAGGGTGCCGACGTTGCCGAGCACACCGTGGAGCACGGAATCCGGGAGAGCCGAGGTGTGCTGGCTCGCGAGGTGGAGCGCGACGTTGAATTTGCGCGCCCGTACGAGGAGGGACTCGTACGTGTGCGGATCGGGACCGACGATCGACGGGAACTCGTCCAAATAGAGGTGGAACCGCGGGCGGGCGGACGCAGGCACGTTCGCGCGGGCCATGGTCGCGATCTGGATCTGTCCCGCGACGAAGGCGGCGACGATCTCGGCGCTCCTGGGGCCGAGGATCCCATCCGAGGCCGCGACCAAGAGGATCTTCCGTTCGTCCATGAGCCGGCGCACGTCGAGGCCCCCTCGCCGACAGAGCACGGCACGGACTTTCGCGGAGAGGAATCGGTGCAAGCGATTCAGGATGGGGAGATGCGAGTCCTTGGCCGTCGCGGGGTATGTATAGGTCCAGAACCGGATGAGTTCCTCGTCGTCCAGCTCGGCCACGACGGAACGCCGGAAGGAGTCGTCCACGCGGTCGAGCAGGCGCTCGACGTCGAGGAGACTTGAATCTTTCATCCGGAGAAGCGTCGCGACGACCCGGCTGAGGATCATCTCCGCGCGAGGCGCGGGTCCGTCCTCGACGAAGAGGCGGGACAACACCGACAAGATCTCGTCGGCCTTGAGGTCCAGGTCCTCTCCCTCCCGGAACGCGAAGGGGTTGAGCGAGGCGGGCCGCGGATCCGCCGGGTCGACGAGGACGACGTCGTCCAATCGATCGGCGGGGATGTACGGGAGGATTTCGTCGAAGAGCAGCTCGCGCTCCTTCGCGACGACGCCGACGCCGTGCCCGTCCTCGAGATCCTGGCGGATCAGGTTCCGGAGAAGGGTCGTCTTGCCGGATCCGGTGCGGCCGAAGATCGCGACGTGCCGGCTGCGCAATGCATCCGGAAGGACGAGCGGCACCGTGGAGGCCGTGATCGTCCAATCCGGCAGGTATCCCCGAGCCCGGTGCCGCGCGGCGATGAATGGCCACCGCGCGCCGTCCGTAAGGGCGGCATGCCCGACGACGACGCCCTGGGGTCCGTCGTCGTACCGGCCGAGGAGAAGGTCGGCGGCGACCACGCTCGCCCGCTCCCGCCCCGACGCGAGCGTGGCCTCGATCTCCGCCCACGGGATCCGGCCGGGATGGAAGACCCGGAGGGCGATGGACAATGCGCGGAGTTGGCCGAGGCGATCGCGCTCGGCGTCCGCCTCGCGGTCCCGGAGCCGCAGATACTCCCGCCGGGCCCGCCGTGCCATCCAGATGGCGATGGCGGTCATGGCGAGGAGGGAACAGGCGATGCCGATCATGACGTTCTCCCGTCAGGCCCGGTGTCGCGATCGGCGGGTCGCGCGGGTTCGACCGTCGGGAGCGTCTGCTCGTGGCGATCCCAGAGACCGACGCCGAGATCCCGGGCTAAGCGCGTCCCCATGACGATCGCGGCCACCGCGACCCCCGCGAGGAAGGGAATGAGAATCCACTCGAAGAGATCCATGACGCCCTAGTCCTCCTGATCCGAGGGCGGGACCGGCGTGTCCGGGGTCGGCGTCGCCGATGGTGGGCACGGGAGGAGGGCCGGACCGCGAGACACAGCTGGACGCCCGCCGCCAAGAGGAAGCGCCCGCTGCCCGACGTTGATCTGCAGCGTCTCGATCTCCTCGAGGAGGTCATCGTGGCCACGCGGCTTGAGGCAGAGGCCGGTGAGGCGGAGCGGCGCGCCGGTGTGAACGGTGCTGTGGCGGAGGAGCACGCTCGTCCCCTCCCGCACCTCGCGGAGCGTCTTCTTGAAGCTCGGATGGAAGGCGACGACCTCGAGCTCTGCGTCGTCCGGGAGGAGCTCACGCCGGACGCGGTCGTCCTCGCCGATCTCGGGGTTGTCCACGATGAAGTCGCGGACGCGGGTCGTGTAGGTCTCGACGAAGCGGTACAGCTTGCCCGACTGCTTGATCCCCCGGTCGTCCTTGATGATGAAGTGCGCCGTCGCCGCGATGCCGACCCCGGCGAGGAGGCAGAGGAAGGCGAGGGCGAACTGCGGTGCCGGCGACGGCTCGTCGAGCGCGCGGACGAAGATGAGGAAGAGGACGACGCCGAGGACGAGGCCCGGCCAGGACCGACCCATCGGGTTGGAGTCGATGCCGGTCGCGTCGGCGGCCGCCGGCCGGCTGTGATTCGAGTGACGAGTTGCCATGGGTTCTCCTTCATAGAGTCGATCCGGCGGGTCCGTCCCCTGTATCGAGGTTGTATCGAGGAGACCACGTGGGTGTATTCGGGTCCGCACACCCTCGAGGCCCCGAACGCGCTGTCCCGCAACAGAGAAGACCCGCCGGTCGACATCCGGTTATCCGACCAGTACTGGTTGTTCGTCGTCGCCGGGATCGGTGATGCCGGCGATGAGCGCCATGCGGTTGTTGATCGTGATCGCGAGGAAGCGTTGATTCGTGGTGGAGAGGATCCGGCCGAGGGCCTGCCGGAAACGGTTCCGCTGCTGGACCGTGAGCGGCTGCGGGAAGTGGACCTCGATGATCCGGACGGCCTCGGGTGTCGGCGGGCGGTTCGTGTCCGCCCACCAGCCCCGGGCCGGGATCACCGTGCAGCCGCCCGCGATCTCGGCGAACTCGCGCTCGATCGCGGTGAGGACATGGTCCGGAAGACGCTGTCCGGCGCGGTCGCGGCCGGCGAGGTAGACCCGGAGCGGGGCCTCCGGACCGATGCGCTCGAGGATTTCGTCGAGATTACTCAGGGTTGCTTGCATCGTTCTCCTTGTTCTGACGGGGCCAAGAAAAGCCCTCGTCGGTGAGAGACGAGGGCTGGGGTCTCGGAGGACGCGCGCCTCAGACTTGATTCGATCTGTTACTCGGGTCGCCTGGCGAGGGCGTGCTGCGCCTTCGACACCTCCATGAGGACGAACGTGTCCCGGCACTTCAACTCGATCTGGCCGGGGTGAACGAGACGGAACAACAGGTGCCCGCGGCTCCCGTGGCAGGAGCAACGAACCTCGATGCCGTCAGCCGTCTCGACGAGGCGGGCGGGGACCGTCCGGTGCCCCGCGTCGATCGTGCTGGTTTGGTTCTGCATCTCCCCTCCTCGCCGGGGTCGCGAGCGAGCGCTCCGACACGCCGACGAAGGGAACGATAGGAGTCTCCCGAGGCGTTGACTCGACAACCGACGAGAAGGCTGTCACGACAACGCAATGCGCACTGGAAGGTCGAATCGGCGCGTGGTACTCGTTTCCGTGGCGTCCGGGATGGACCCGGCGGCGGCCATCAACCTGGCGACGAGCCACACGAAGGAAGGAGGTCGAGGATGTACGTCGGTTGTCCGGAGTGCAGAAAACGGATGACCAGGGTCATCGAGGACAAGGAAGGCGATCGCGCCTTCTATCTCTGCAGGTCCGGATGCGGAAACCGCTTCACGTTCCACCGGGAGCGGAACTTCCTTGGGAGGGATTGGCCCGACGAAGTATTCGAACAGGCCGTCCGGGACGGCTGGATCGAGAAGGACGGCACGGTCCGCGAAGGGTGATTCGGAGCGGCTGGGACGTGGGTGCGCCCGGGTCGGCGGTTCTGTCCTTGAAACACGGTTCGGTTCTGCGGTACGCTCGGAGCGAGCTTCGGTGGAGGCATTCCGATAGCAGCGTCGTCGACTCCAACTCGCCGTGCCCGCTAAGCTGGAAAGCCCCTAACCGACCTCCGCCGTTGGCCAGGCGAAGTGCCTGCGCCGACGTGAACGAAGCTCGGGGCAGCGACCAGTGGTGATTAGCGCGGAAGAGGCACGGTAAGCAATCGAGGACGGGTTCGACGCCTCATTGGCAGCGTGCGGATGCACGTGGCCGGGAGGCGTCTTTGTATTCATCCTCGTTTCCAGCACTCCACGCCCGCTCTCCGCCTAGGGGAAGCCGGCCTCCGTCGTTAGCGCGACGCAGGCACGGCTGAAAGAGCATTCGTCACGGAAGGCTAAGTTCCGAGACGGTCTCTCTCCCCTCCGGCAGGCATCCAAGCACGCCCTCGGGAATTTGACAAGACCGCCTCCTCACGAGCCTTCCTCCTTGTCCACCACCACCGGATGAAAGGGGGAAGCGGATGCGAACCCTACACAGGCCCCAGGCGGGCCGAACGCGCGGGATCTCCCGGTCGCTTCTCCGCCCCGAGCGGCGGCATCGCCGGGACGGACCCGACTCTCTCGTCATCAGCCCAGCTCCGCCATCGGAGTCCCGGGGATGCTCGCTGACCTCGTTGCCGGACCTCCGCGTCCAGACGGGCCTCTGCCCGATCGAGACGTGAGGACGGTTGCCGGACAGCGGGCGACCCCATGCAATCGCCGGCCCGCCGTGCCGGCACGCCCCAGCGCGCGCTGGATGCCGCACGGCAGGACCGCGGCGATCTCATGCTCGCTGCGGTCCAAAGGCTTGCGCGGGCGGACCATTCGGCACCAGGCCCCCGGGTCTGGATCGCCGCCGCTTCCGCGTTCATGCATGGTGCGTACGCCACCGCGGTCGACCTCTTCGATCGCTGGGGGCGGGAACCAAGCTCCCGCCGCTCGGCCTCATGGATGCACTTCATGAGCTACACCTACCGAGCCCGTGCCCACCTGAGTCTTGGTTCTTATCGGGAGTCCCAACGGTGCCTTCTTGAGGCGGAGGCACGACTCGCCGAGACATCGGACGCTGAGATGCGCCGGAGCACCCTCGACCTCCTTCGCGGGCATCACTGCGAATGGCAGGACGACATGGTCGGAGCCAAGGCGCATCTTCGACGGGCATATGAAGGCGCCAAGACAAGCGGTACGCGCACTGGCGCTGCCGTGGCGGCGCTCGAACTTGCCCGTCTCGTCGTCAGTATGGGAGAAGCGGACGCCGCGTCCCGCTGGGTCGCGCGCGCGGAGGCTGCGCTCGTACGCGGGGCGGATACCCGGTTGGGGCTGCTCGCGCGCATCCGGCGGGGATCCGTGCTCATCGCGTTCGGGGAAACTGACGCGGCGCTCCGGATCCTCAGCGATGCCATCGACGCTCCGGCGGGCCATCCCGCTCCGCCGGAGTGGCACGTCGAGGCGCTCCTGGGCCGCGCGGATGCGTTCGTCGACCGGGGCAACTTCGTCCGGGCCGAGGCGGATGTCTCGCGCGCGGCGGAACTGGCAGAGCGGCAGGGGCTCCGTCCGCTGCTCGCGGCTGCCTCGCGCGCCCGCGCCCTCGTTCAGCATCTTCATTCTCCTGATGGCGGTGACCTCACGGCCGCCGTGCATTTCTCCTCCGCACTCGCGGCGGCGATCTCCCTCGATGGTCCCCATGGAGGGCTTCTCCGCCAGTGTGCGCAAGACATCCTCATTGCACCGGAGCTTCTGGGCCAGCGCCCCGCGCCGGTCGAAGCGCGGGCGGACCTCGCCGACATCGTCAGCCGTCTCGCGGGGACGGCGCGAGTTCCGGCGTGCTTCCGCTCCATGAGGCTCATGCTGCTTGACCGGCTGCGAGCCGAACTCCACACGGAGCTCGCGCGATTCGTCGAAGCGCCGGTCGTGCTCGCGAGCTGCACGGTGCATCCCCTCACCCGGCGGGTCGTGCTTCGGTCAGGGATCCGACGCATCGGCCGGGCGCAGCTTGCCGTGCTCCGGGAGCTCTCCGGGGTGGGGGACCGGGGCCTCACCATCAGCGACCTCGCGGATCGGCTGAGCCTGGAGGACACAGCCATCGCGAAACGGCTCGAACGGCTCGGCAGGATCCTCGGCAACGACCTCGAGGTGATCGGCGGGGGACGGCAGACGCGCCGGTACGTGGTCCGCCGAGCGCCCATGGAGGACACGGAGATCCGATTCATCGCATCTGCGAGTCGTCGGGAGGGGCGACATGCCGGATGAGCGTCACGGAGCAGCCTACCCTCGGCCACCTCCAGGGTCGTGACCGTGAGGATGGGCGATGATGCGGACAGGAAACCTCTAGACAAGGAGAATCCGATGGGAAACAAGTACGAACTCCGCGACCGCTGCGGGATCGCTGACGGTCAGGAGCTGTTTGGATGGCAGGTCACGCCGCACCAATACGACGTGAAGGACAAGGAAACAGGCAAGACCGTCGGAACCGTCACGGCCTGGAGCGGATCGCAAGCCGGCGAGAAGATCGCCGAGGGCGACTGGGACGTCGACGAAGACTATGACGATGAGGAAGCAGACGACGACTAGCCATTGAGCCAGACACAACCGCGAACGGAGGAGCCTCCCTGATCTTAGGGTTGGGGAGGCTCATCCCCCTCCGCTCTCCGACGTGGGCTATCGGCACCGGTGGTCTCCTCCGTGAATCTCCGGGTGAGGAGGATCACCCCTACTTCGGCCACCCCACGATGCCGAAGCCGGTGACCTCGACGTACCCGGTCCCCGGATGGTAGCTGTCGTCGATCCACCGGGCGCACGTGGCCCCAGCATCGAGGATGAGTTCGACGGTCGCCTCACGAAACGCGAGCGCGTTCTCGAGGGAGATGTCGATCGGGACCACCGTCGTGTCGTTCGTGCAGAACTGCCGCACGACCGAGGAAAGGCCGGGCGTTCCCGGGACGTTCGAGTGGATGTGGAGCGTGACCTCGGCCGGTCCGGACCCGCCGATGGATCGTCGGAGCCCGCCGTTGACCCCGTTCCCGCCGTACCGGATCGTGCACCGGAGACGCGCTTCCCGGTACCGGGTGAAGTCGATGCGCTCGGCCGACTGGAGAACGGCATAGAGCTCCTGAGGCATGCAGCCGTCCAGTTGACTTCCGCACGGGCTCGCGGTTCCGTGGAAGCGGAACGCGTCGTCCTGGAGTACAAGCAACAGATCCGTGGACTGCGTCTCGTGCCAGAAGCAGCCGGACTCCGGCTCGATCGTGCGGATCTGGACGGCGGTCCAGGACGCGGGATCGGTGCCGAGGATGAGCTCCTCGTCGAAGCCGATCGCGTTCGTCACGGTCTCCTTGTCATCGCCGCAGCCTGGGAGCAGCGCGGCGAGAAGCGTGAGGGCGAGGAACAAGGAGCACGGAAGTCTCGTCATGACGGTGGTGTCCTCCTTTCCGGATCCGAGATCCCGGTGCGCAGAGCGGACGTCCGCCTACCGGAACGCCGCCTTGATCCTTCCCCAGCTCGTCGCCTCCACCGGCGAGGCGGAGCAGTTCATGCCGAGCGCGCCGATGAGGAGCCCGCAGGGAGACGCGCCCGGCAGGCATGGGGAGCCGTCCGAGAGGCCGTAGTCGCCGTCGGCTGTCGGGAGGGAGGAGCAAACCGGGAGATCGCACAAGAGCGGATCGGAATGGACCTGGTCGCCGATGTACTCGACCTG
>JAXDAY010000022.1:0-90476 GCA_034679345.1 Candidatus Eiseniibacteriota bacterium | reverse complement strand
AGCCTGAGCCATGCTGGCAGCAAGCATCACAAGCGATGGCACTACGAGTATACGCCTCACAGCGATTGGGATCACCTTCACCCTGCGGCCGACTCGCATGACGAACCTCCCTCTCAGGAATCCCCTGCCGGTCGATTGCCGATGCATCTGGAACCGCGCATGCCCGCCGCTCCAGCAGCGGGACCATCCGCGCTTCCGTGCGATGGGAGGGTCGCACAGGGGGTATGCCATCCGTTGACGCCCCCACTCAGCTTCTTCTGTCATAGGAGGTTGTGGATTCGACTTGCCCGTAGCCAGCGGCGGGATGGGCTGTGCTCGTGGTCCGCGTGAAGCGGGGTGTCGATCACCTCGCGATTCGCGCCACCGACTGCGGAGCGCTCGCGCCAGAGCCACGAAGAAGGCGCGCGATGGATGTGCGCTTCATCCGGGATCCGCTCTTCCCGAGAGCGTCCACCACGTCCCGGTTGGAGAGTCGCCAATCCCGAGAGTCCGGGTTCATTTCGGTGCGAATTAGCGTGGCCTGGCGCGCTCTCTGGTGAACGCACATGTCCGCTCGCGTCTCACGCCCGCGAGCTTGCAGCCCGCAACCCTGCGACAAGTTAGGGAGTTCGCGCGGCGCATCATCTCCCGCGCAACACGCGCCTCTCGCCACTCTCGCCGCATCGAGTTCGCACCCAGCACTCGCGGGTCCCCGCAGCGACTGCGAATCTGCGCCCTTCTGGTGGACGCTCAGCGCGCCAACGTGAGGGGATCTAGACTCGGGTCCTGAAGGTTGATCGGCGGGCAAGCCACCGCGAAATCCGCCTGCGGGAAGCGCTCCTCGATCATCTGCTCTCGTCCTCCAGCTCGAGGTCGAGATGCTTCAGCTTCTCCAGCTTCTCCCGCAGCTCGCGGACCTCCATGCGGAGGGCATCGACGTCCCGCGTCAGTCTCTCGTTCTCCCGGATGAGGATGAGATTGCGGGACTCCAGGTCGGGGTCGGCGCGAGGCGGCTCGTTCTTAGCGCTCAGCACTTCGAGGAGCGTGGAGGCCATCTTGGCCCAGGAACTCTCCGGATACTCACGCTGCAGGCGCTCCAGCGTCTCGCGGCACTGCTGGGGGCCTCCCGTCTGCGGTCTTGATCGCAGCTGGAGGATGGAGAGCCGAAAGAGCGCCTCGTCGGTCACGCCCACCACACCCGGATCCGCGCAGATGGAGCGCAGGAGGTTCGTGGCTCTCGTGGAATCGCCCATCTCGATCAGGTGCACCGCCGCATCCAGGCGTCCCTCCTGCCTCTCGGTGTACGAGATTCGCGTGACCGGCGGGCGTGTGGTCGCGCAACCGAGCGCCAACGCCAACAAGAGGAGGATCGTCGAGATCCGTTTCATCGGCTCGTCCTGCGCCGGTTCACCAGGTAGTTGCTGCCCGGCGAACCCTTGACGTAATCCTTGATCTCCGTGGCGGCCTTGGCGATCTCGATCGCCGAGTCGAACTCGCCTTTCTGGCAGAGGAGCACCGCGATGGAGATCGTCATGATCGGAAACGAGCGTCGAACCCCGTAGCGATCGACCCCGTCAATGCCCTTTCGCTCCAGATCCTCGGGCGAGTAGTATGCCGGGATCGCCTCGGTGAATCGATCGATGACACCCTCGCACACTTGCGGGATCCGGTCGGGCGCCACGATCATGACGAAGTCGTCCCCCCCGACATGGCCGACGAACGCATCCCGATCGCCGTTCTGTCGCACCACATCGAAGATGATCTCGCCCGTGCACCGGATCACGTCGTTCCCCTTGATGTATCCGTAGCGGTCATTGTACGCCTTGAAGTTGTCCAGATCAGCGTAGCATACGGCGAACGCTTCCCCTGCGCCCACCCTTCGGGCGAGCGCCCTTTCGACGGCGATGTTGCCGGGGAGCCTCGTGAGCGGGCTGGCGTCGAGACTGACCTGCTCGAGGACTTTCAATCGGGCCGCCATGTCGGTGAAGTCCTTCGCCAGATCGCCGATCTCATCGCCGATCGGAATGCGCGGATCGAAGTTGAAGTCGCCTTCGGCGATCCGATGCGTCGCCTGCCGCAGCTTGTTGACGGCCCGTGATATCGAGTAGACGAAGTATCCCGCGACACCAACGGCGAGCAGGAAGCCGGTCACGGAGAGAATGAGGGTCCAGCGGATCGTCGCTCGCGCCCGGACATCCGCCGCCTCGAGTCTCTGGTTGAGTCGATTTTGGTGGCCCACAACCAAGCTGTCGATCGCCTCGAGCACTCTTTGCGCGACGGACCGCAGCGCAGCATCGTCGCTCGCGCGGCCATGGAGAAGTGAATCCGCGGCCGCCTGGTAATCCGCGTAGAGGGCGGTCAGCCTCTCCAGGGCCGGACCCGGCATGCGCCCCTCCGTCTGCTGGAGGAGGTCGAGGAAGGCGGCCTCGCGCTGGTGGAACAGCTCGGCGAACTCCTCCTCCGCGAGGATGGCATACTTCCCCGCGTGGCGCTGCTGGGCCACGATCGACTCGCGCATCTTGCCAGTCAGATCGATCAGGACCATGTCGTTGTTGGCGATCTCGCGGGCCGACTCGTGCAGCGAGTTGAGCCCCATGATCGCGTAGACCAGCGCCCCCCCGGTGAATACAGTCATTGCGGCGTAGCTGAGGAGGATCTTCTGGACGAAGGTGAGTCTCGTCCTGGCTTGCTCGGGTTTCATGGCATCATCTCGGGCAGTCCCAGCATCGCACTCAATCTAGGGTCGAGGACCGGGGTGAGTCAACCGGAGCCATGATTCATTTCCCTCCGCGCCGCTTCAATGCGGGCACCCGAGTATGTTATCCTACGGTGTTTTCCGACGCCCTCCCGCGCGCCGGGGTCGAGGATGGTGGGACTTGGGAGACGCGCATCGCAAGGAGGTGCACCCTGCACGCCGAAATCGTCCAACGATTCAAAGAGATCGTTCCAGGTGTGGAGTTTTGCTCACTTCGAGTCGTGAGCGAACGCCATGAGATTCTGAGCGTCCGCCAGGACATTCCCCAGCCCGTGGTCTTCCAGGAGGACATGGGAGGGATGATCACCGTCATCGACGCCGGCGGACTCGGCTACGCCGCGACCGGCGATCTCTCGAAGGCGGGACTCGCCCGCGCCGCCGAGGAGGCGCGCGATTGGGCCCGGCGCAGCGCGGGCCGTTGCGTCACCGACTACTCGAAGATCCCGCCGATGCGGCCGAAGGGCGATTACGAGACGCCGGTCCGCGCGCCATGGAGCTCGGTGCCGATGAGCGAGAAGATCGCGATGCTCCAGGAGGAGTCGCATCGGCTGAAGACGAGCGATGCGATCGTCGACTGGAGCTCCTCTCTCTGGTACATCGAGACGGACACGCTCTTCGTCACGGCCGATGGCGGCAAGGGCTCGCAGCGCATCCGGCAGATCATCCCGTCGCTCTCCGCGACCGCCAACCGCGGCTCCGAAGTGCAGACGCGCACCTTTGGCGGCGGCCGCGGATACTGCCGCCAAGGCGGGCTCGAGCAGCTCGATGCCCTCGGGTTCCGCGAAGTGGCGCCGCAGATCGCGGCCGACGCGCTGGCCCTGCTCGATGCGCCGAACTGCCCGTCGGGGATCATGGATCTCCTGCTGGCGCCGGATCAGATGATCCTGCAGATCCACGAATCGATCGGCCATCCGCTCGAGCTCGACCGGATCCTGGGCGATGAGCGCAACTACGCGGGCACGAGCTTCGTGACGCCCGAGATGATCGGCACGTACCGCTACGGCTCCGATCTTCTCAACATCGCCTTCGATCCGACTCGACAGGAGCAGTTCGCGAGCTACGCCTTCGACGACGAGGGGCAACCGGCCCTGAAGGAGCTCATTATCGAGCGCGGCATCCTCAAGCGCACCCTCGGCGGGACAACTTCGCGCGGCCGCTCCGGTATCCCGGGAGTGGCCAACGCCCGCGCATCGGGCTGGCATCGTCCCCCGATCGACCGGATGGCCAACCTGAACCTCGAGCCGGGCGACGCGACGCTCGAATCGATGATCGCCGCGGTCAAGCGCGGGGTGTACATGAAGGCGAATCGCTCCTGGTCGATCGACGACTCGCGCAACAAGTTCCAGTTCGGATGCGAGTGGGGGCGTCTCATCGAGGATGGCAGGCTCACCACGCTCGTCAAGAACCCGAACTACCGCGGGATCTCCGCCACCTTCTGGCGCAACCTCAAGATGGTGGGCAACCAATCGACCTTCGATGTGATGGGGACCCCCAACTGCGGCAAAGGGGAGCCGAACCAGCTCGTCCGCGTGGGACACGCCTCGCCGGCCTGCCTGTTCGCGGACGTGGACGTCTTCGGAGGAGTATGACCATGAGAAGCGCATTCTACGAGTTGGCCGACCATGTCTCCTCCCTGCTGCAGGGGGGAGAGGTCCACACGATGAGCTTCTCCGGAGAGGTCTCCGATTTCGTCCGATTCAACAAGAGCGCCATCCGCCAGCCGGGACGCGTGACGCAGCGGCAGATCGAGCTCGACCTGATCCTGGGATCGAGACACGCATCGGGAGCTCTCACCCTCACAGGCGAGAGTTCTGCGGACCGCGACCGCGCCGGGGCGCTCGTTCGCCGGCTCCGCGAGACGATCCCCCACCTGCCGGAAGACCCGCACATGCTTTACGCGACCGAGGTCCAATCGAGCGAGAAGAGCGGCGAGAACCGCCTGCCGCGCCCCGAGAAGGCGGTCGAGTCGATCCTTGCGGCCGGCAAGGGACTCGACCTCGTGGGAATCTACGCCTCGGGGGAGATCCACTCCGGCTTCGCGAACTCCTTTGGTCAGCGCAACTGGTACACGAGCCACAGCTTCAACTTCGACTGGAGCTTCTACCACGCGGGCGACAAGGCGGTGAAGTGCCTCTACGCGGGCTTCGAGTGGAGCGATGCGGCCTTCGCATCGAAGGTCGATGCGGCGAGAGAGCAGCTCGCGATTCTCGCCAAGCCGGTCAAGACGATTCCGCCGGGGCAGTACCGGGTCTACCTGAGCCCCAGCGCCGTCTATGAGCTCGTCGGCACGCTCGCGTGGGGCGGCTTCGGGCTGAAGGAAAACCGCTCGCGCCAGTCGAGCCTCTTGAAGCTGATCGACGGGGAGGTGCGGATGAGCCCCGCCATCACGATCGTCGAGAACACGGCGGACGGCGTGGCGCCAAACTTCCAGGAGCAGGGCTTCATCAAGCCCCCCCGCGTGGTCCTGATCGAGAAGGGCCAATCTCACGAGTCGCTCGTCTCGCCCCGCTCGGCAAAGGAGTACGGAGTGCCGACAAATGGGGCCGCGGGCGACGAGACTCCGCGATCGGTCGAGATGTCGGCGGGCGAGATCCCTTCGAGTGAGGTTCTGAAGCGACTGGACACGGGGTTGCACGTCAGCAATCTCTGGTATCTCAACTACTCGGATCGCCCCGCCTGCCGCGTCACCGGGATGACCCGGTTCGCGACCTTCTGGGTCGAGGGCGGCAAGATCGTGGCGCCCCTTCAGGTGATGCGCTTCGATGAGACGATCTATCGAATGCTCGGCGAGAACCTGATCGGCTTGACCGCCGAGCGCGACATGATCCTCGACTCCGACACCTATGCCGGACGCTCCACGGGGAGCGCGCGGCTTCCGGGATGCCTGATCGAGGACTTCGCCTTCACGCTCTAGCGGGCGATCCACGGCATCGGTTCGGAGGGGCGTGCCCCACCGAACCGGCCACCCGCCGCTGTTTCCACAGCATCCCCGCGCGGCTATACTGGCGCCCGTGACGAACGGATCGCAGGGGGACAGATCAGGCCCGATGGGACGCGCGAGCGCGACCGGCTCCGGCCGCTACGCGGCTCTCATCGGCGCAGGAATCCTCCTGAGCCGGATCGCCGGCCTCATCCGGGAGCGGATCTTCTCGCACTACTTCGGCCTCTCCGACGCCGGCGATGTTTTCAAGGCCGCCTTCAAGATTCCGAACTTCCTGCAGAACCTCTTCGGCGAGGGGGTGCTTTCGGCTTCCTTCATCCCGGTCTATGCGAGGCTGCTCGCCGAGGACGACGAGCGGGCGGCGAACCGCGTCGCCGGAGCCGTCTTCTCGCTTCTCGCCCTCTTCGTCTCCGTGCTCGTGCTCCTGGGCGTCCTGGCAGCCCCGATCCTGGTCGATCTGATCGCCCCCGGCTTCCACGAGGAGAAGCGCGCGTTCTTGACCCGTTTGGTGCGCATCGTCTTCCCGGGCACCGGCATCCTCGTCCTGTCCGCATGGTGTCTGGGCGTGCTGAACAGCCACCGGAAGTTCTTCGTCTCTTACGCGGCGCCCCTCGCGTGGAACGCCGTCATGATCGCCTCCCTCCTCGGATTCGGTCCGCGCAACGAGCCTTACCGACTCGCCGAGATCACGGCGTGGGCGTCGGTCGCGGGCAGCCTCCTGCAGTTTCTCGTGCAACTGCCGACGACGCTGCGCCTCGCCCGAGGGCTGCGACTCTACATGGGAAGGAGATCACCCCACGTTCGCCGGGTCGCGGCGAACTTCGGCCCCGTCGTTGTGAGCCACGGCGTGGTGCAGGTCAGCGCCTACATCGACAATCTGCTCGCCAGCTTTCTCTCGACGGGGGCCGTCACCGCCCTCTACAACGCCCAGACGCTCTATCTTCTGCCGGTGAGTCTCTTCGGGATGTCCATCTCCGCGGCGGAGCTGCCTCTCATGTCGGCCGCCACCGGAAGCAGCGGGGAGATCGCCGCCGCGCTTCGATCCCGGATCGAGGCAGGCCTTCGGCGCATCGCCTTCTTCATCGTTCCATCGATCGTCGCCTTCGTCGCGCTGGGCGATCTGGTCACGGGAGTGATCTACCAGACCGGCCGGTTCGGTCGCGCCGACACCCTCTATGTCTGGGCGATCCTGGCGGGAGCCTCGATCGGGCTTCTCGCCAACACCTGGGGACGGCTCTACACTTCCGCCTTCTTCTCCCTGCACGACACGCGCACGCCGCTTCGATTCGCGACCGTGAGGGTCGTCTTCGCCACGATCCTGGCCTATCTCGCCGCCTTCCATATCGCTCCCGCCGCCGGCGTCGACCGCCGATGGGGCGTGGTCGGCCTCGTCGCCGCGTCGGGCGTGGCCGCATGGATCGAGTTCGCCCTCCTGCGCCGGGCCTTCCGCCGCCGGATCTCGGACGTGCCGGTCTCCTCGTCGTTTCTCGCGAAGCTCCTCGCCGCAGCTCTCCTCGCCGCCGCCGTCGCCTGGGCCGTCAAGCTCGCCCTCGACGTCGAACGCCCGCTCTCGACGGGTCTCATCGCCATCGCGGCCTATGGAGGGGTATATCTTGTGGCAACGCGCGCGATGGGAATCGCTGAGATGAAGTCCCTCATCGATCGCATTCTCAGTAGGACCTCTCGTCGCAGCTAAGTGCGCCGCATCTGATCGTCGAACGCCTTCATCGGATGACGATCAGCGCGCGCGAGCCCTCCATCCCGCCGGCGGAGCGGAAGCGGAGCAGGTAGATCCCGGAGCCGACCGGCTCACCGAGGTCGCTTCGGCCATCCCAATGGACCGAGCGCGCTCCCGGGCCGTGACTCCCCTCGCCCAGGCGACGCACCAGCCGTCCGGCCACATCGAAGACCGAGACCTCCACGATTTCACCGGTCGTCGGGCCGAATCGGATCGAGAAGGCGCCGCTCGAGGGATTGGGCAGGACCGAGACCGGATCGGAGGGGAACACGCCGGCCCCCTCCTCGCCCACCTCGTTGTTGAGCGGCGGACACGACAGGCTGTGCTGGCCGAAGGCATCGCAGATCTGATCCCAGTGGGGCGTTCCGTTCCCGAGGTTCCCGTCATCGTCGTCCATCAGCAGGAGCTGCTCGAGGAAGACCGGCATCGTGGTCGGCTTCGCGTGAAGCGTGCGCACGTGCAGATCGTCGAAGACCGCGCCGCCCATCTCCGGGCCGTACAGCTCGTTGAGGCTCCGGCGAAGCTTCCACATCGCTCCCATCAGAATCTCGCCGAGGCAGAAAGGATTCCCGCCGCACTCGTTCCCGGGGTACTGGCGGAGGTTCTCCCCCGTGCGGATCCCGCCGGGGTCGCCGATGATGAAGTACTCGGCGATTTCGGGATCATTGTTGATCGTCATCGCGGCGATGTCGGAGTAAGCCTCCTCCATGCCGTTTGCGGTCGGCGGATCCTGGGGCGCGTAGATCCCCCGCGAGATGCCGTGGCCGTACTCGTGGTAGATCACATCGGAGATCCGACCCGTGTTGTTGCACCCGCTTCCCTCGACGTAGAAGTAGATGCCGGCGGGGTGCCAGCTCGCGCCGCAGGTGGCGAAGTTGTTGTTCACGTGAACCTGGACCTCGTAGTCCAGGGCGGTGAAGTCGGGGTCAATCCTCTTGATCCAGTCGTGGATTCGGTTCGCGTGGCTGTAGGCGTCGCGCTCGGAGATGTCGGAGTTCGAGTCGTCGAAGAGAAGCTCCCGCGGCTGTCCCGGACGAACGATCGCGGAGATCCCCGCCGGCGGCCCGCCGTCGTTCAGGATGCGGCAGTAGAGGCCGCTCAACCCGATCTCGAGCAAGCGATCGGAATCATCCGGCACCTCGATGGAGAAGTCACCCTCCGAATCGGTCTGTCCCGCCGGAGTCCCATCGAGGCGGACCGTCGAGTGGGCGACCGGCAGCGGGATCTGGGGATCCCCCACCGTCTCGGGTTCGACCATCGCCCGCACGCTCCCCTCGATCGCGAGGGCCCGCGCGACGGGAACGAGCGCCGGCGCAATGAGCGCCAAGAGCGCCAAGAGAGACGGCGCCGCGGCGATGAGTGGATGGCGCGCCATGGCTATTGCCCGCTTCGCATGACGCCCAGCGCCAGGAAGACCCAACCCAGAATGAAGCTCACGCCCCCCACCGGCGTCGCGGCCCCGAGCCAGCGCGGGCCGGTCAGGGTGAGGAGATAGAGACTTCCCGAGAAGAGGACGATCCCAGCCACGAAGAGCCATCCGGAGGCGGCGAGGGCGGCCGATTCAGGCCGCCCCGCCCGAACGATTCCCACCGCCAGCAAGGCGAGCGCGTGGATCAACTGATAGCGGACGCCGGTTTCGAAGATCGCGATCATCTGGGGTCCCAGCCGATCCCTCAGAGCGTGGGCCCCGAATGCGCCAAGCGCCACACCGAGCGCCGCCGCGAGGCATCCGAACACGAAGAAGCGCTGGTCCATTGCAGGCCCAATTCTACTCGATTCGCGTCCACCTCGTCACCGCCGTTCCATCCTCGCCGCGCGCCCGGACGAAGTAGACCCCGCCGGCAGTGAGACGGCCGGAGTCGTCGCGTCCATCCCATGCGATCGCGTGCGTGCCCGCATCGCGCGAGCCGCTCGCGAGTCGCCGGATCATCCTTCCGGTCACATCCGCGACCGAGACCTCGACCTGTTGCCGACGAGGCAGATCGAGCCGGATGATCCCGCCCGCGGCGGTCGGGTTCGGCTCGCCGGGCGAGAGCCGGATCGCGATCGGCAGCGTCGGATCGGAGACGCCCGCGGGGATGCCCTCGGTCGCGTATTGGTAGCTGGTCGTGCTGCTCGGCGTGAACTTCCCGACGACGAGAACGACCTGGTCGACCGTCTCGCCGAAGTCGAAGAGGTCGTACGTCCCGAAGTCGACCCCATCGAGCGCGATGTCGGCCACGGTCACCGTCGCCGTTCCGCTTCGAAGGATCACGCGCGGGGCCCAGGTCCCGATGTCGGTGCCGTCGAAGCGGAGCCTCTGGGGCTGGCCGCTGATGAACTTGATGTAGTCGGCGGCGTATCGCAGGACCGATCCGTTCGTCGGAGGGACGGGGTAGGTGCTCTTCGTCACGGAGTTGAAGGCCGGCAGGTCCTCTCCGAAGTATCCGAAGCGGCCATCCTCATAGATCGTGTCGTCGATGAAGTTGGCGACGATCCAGTCGGCATAAACGTCGTTGAAGGACATCGGCGAGCCGATGCTATCGAGCGCGTTCTCGTAGCCGATCGTGCTGTTCGCGGGCTCGTGCATCACCGTCCAGATCGACGGCTGTCCGCCGAGGTGCTCGTAGAAGTAGAGCGTCCAGAGGTAGGTCTTGATGTAGTCGGCGAAGTTGCCGGTCCAGTTGGTCAGATCGCTGTCGGGATTCGCGGGAAAAGCGATGACCTGATCGGGGTGGCCGTACAGCCACATCGCCAGCTCTCCCATCCCCTCGTCGACCCAGCTCACCTCGTCCTCGTCGGCGAGCCAGTGGATCATGTGCTCGAACTCGTGCGCCATGACGGAGATGATGTACTCGCCGCCCGGATCGTTGTCGCTGCAGTTCATGTAGAGGACCTCGCACTCGTTCGAGGCGTACTGGAACTGCCCGTCGGGATACTGATCGAAATACCAGAAGAACCCATCGGAGGCGACGTCGAAGTCATAGAAGAGGACGTAGATCTTCGGGTCGTTGTCGAGGGCGTCGGGGGCCGGCCCGAAGTGGCTCGTATTGATGTCATAGATCCCGAGGTCCGGATAGATTCCTACGCTCGAGTGGTCCCAGGCCTCGATCACCGCATCGATGTCATCCTGGAAGACGTTGGTCATCCATTGACTGTCTTCGACGACGACGTAGACATGCTCTCCCTCGCCCCGGACGGTGCACATCTTGAGTTCCGCCTGGGGGGGACCGTTCAGGCGCCAGTTGTACCAGAGCCAGGAATCGCCCACGTCGGGATTGTCCGGCGGCGCCATGGGGTGGCTCCCGGTGTGAGTCCGGGTCATCTCGTATCGCGGCAGGTCTTGGAGGAGCTGCCGGTCCGGATCGACCAGGCGGGTCGCGCAGCGGTTCTCCGCATGCCCGATCCCGGCCGTCCCGACGATCAAAATGAACGCCACCGCCCAGTATCGCTTGCTCATGGAATCAGCCCTCCCTGATGTTCGTGATCGGATGGCAACTTGTCAGTATATCCGATCGGGGGGGTCGAACGCCACCGCCGGCGGCGCGGGGTGTGCTATCCTGCGCCTCGTGGTGACCTTCCCGCGCACCGGTGCGGTTCTGGCGATATGCTGCGGGGCCGCGATTCTGCCTCTATCCCATCCTGCCCTGGCCGGCGGACTCCCGCGATCCCGCATCGAAAGGATCGTCCTCGAGCGCCTCAATGTGTTCCCCGACACGACCGCGGACGAGCTGCCCGAGATCCTCCGCCTGGCGAACCGCCTCCACGTCCGCACGCGCCCCGGTGTGATCCGCCATGAAATCCTCTTTCGCGAGGGCGACAGCCTCGAGGCGGGACGCATCCGTGAATCGGAGCGGCTGTTGCGGCAGCGTGGCATCTTCGAGTCCGCGCGAATCTCGGTCGCGCCCGGGGATAGCGGCTCGGTGGTCACCGTGCGCACGCAGGATTCCTGGTCCTTCTCCGTCATCCTGGATGCGGAGAAGCAGGCCAACCTCACCTCGGTCACGATCGGCCTGGCCGACGCGAACATCCTCGGCACAGGCAACGCGCTGAGCTGGATCCAGGTCTTCTCGTCGGATCGCGACGAGTTCGCGGCGCGCGCGAGCATCCCCCGCTTGAGGCCCACGCGGATCTCCTCTTCGTTCGCCTACGTCGATCAGGAGGAATCCTCAGCGCGCTACGCGGGGATCATCCGCCGGATCGAAACGCCATACGACCGCTGGATCGGCGGAATCGAGGGCTCCGCGACTCGGGGAGAGTACCGCACATTCTTTGGGGGCGAGGAGGTCGGGACATCCCCCTACAAGAGCGAGGCCTTCAACGCGCATCTCGGGCTCGGCACGCCAGGACCAACGCAAGCGACTGCCGGGGTCGGGTGGATCGAGAAACGAATCGAGCCGCGCGGAGACCCGGAGAGCTCCGAACCAGGTTTCGACGCGCCCGGGGCCTATCGCGCCGCGCGCTTCGGGGGCCCGATCCTCTTCGGCGGCCTCATGCGGCGGAGTTTCGTCCTGGGGCGCAACCTCGAGCGTTACGGAAACGTCGAGGACGTCCCCATCGGATGGTCGATCCACCTGGGAGTAGGAGCGAACTTGAAGCGTGACGAGGATCCGGATCACGCCGGCTGGCTCGGGCTGTCGGCCGCATCGGCGGTTCTTCCGGTGCCGCAGCTCGGAGCGGGGGTCTCGGTCGGCGCTTCGTGGTTCATGCGCGAGGACGGCGGCGCCGGAGAGCAGATCGTCCGGGCGCAGGGCTCCATGCGATGGCAGCCTGGTCCACGGTACCTGACGGTCGCGCAGCTTGGCGGTGCGCTCGGCCGAGGCCGGCCGCGAACGACGGCCGTCTATCTGGGGACCGACACCGGCCCGAGGGGCTATCCCACGCGCTACTTCGAGGCCCGTGACTATCTTCTCGCGACCGTCGAGCAGCGATTCTGGAGCGGCATCGAGTTCTTCTGGATCGGCCTCGGAGCGAATCTCTTCTCGGATGCAGTGCTGCCCGCCGCGGACGGCAGGATCGACGATGAGCGGTGGAAGAGCAGCTGGGGATGCGGCCTCCTGCTGGGCATCCGCAAGTCGTCGCAACGTCCGGTGCGGATCGAGCTCGCATGGAGAACCGACCGCCTCGATGATCCCACTCTCTCGATCACCGCCGGCTCGTCGCTTCGGATCATTCCCTGGGTCGGTCTGCCGTCGCCTGAATCGGAGCTCGACGCCGCGCTGCCCTGAGCGCGGCAATCGGCATCCCAGATCCCAGGCGCTCCGGGCGGCCGCCTCGAACCGGCAGTCCTCGCCTGGATCGTTCAAGAAGAATCCCCCCTCCGGCCGGAGGGGGGATCGCACGATAGGGTCGAGGTCGGCGCCAGGCCCGACCTCAGATCACTTCAGAAGCACGAGCTTCTCGCTGCTCGATCCCTCTGGCGTGCTCAGATGGATGAAGTAGACGCCGCTCTCCACCGGCTGGCCCGCGTCCGTGACCCCGGTCCAGGTCTCGGTGTGCCGTCCGGCCGGAAGCTGCCCCTTGAAGAGACTCGCGACCCGCCGCCCGGCGAGGTCGATGATCTCGAGCCGCACTTGGCCGTTCTCGCTGGCCGTCGAAAGACTGAAGCTGATCTCCGTCCGGGGATTGAACGGATTCGGCTGAATCGCCTCGATCCGGGTGGCGAGATGGAGGTCGATGTCGCCCGCATCGGCCGGCGACTCAGGCGCGAGCCAGTCCAGGATCCGGCCGAGCAAGACCTGCGTGTTATTCGGATCGGGATCGGTGTCGCTGAGCGCCGTGAAGCAGGTCGCCATGAAGACGCACTTGGAGCCGCCCGAGTCTCTGTGGATCAGAGCGCCCGAGCCGTCGATCCCCTCCATGCCAACCTCAGCGGACGGGCCGGGGGTCACGTCATCCGAGGAGTTCCACGATGCGAACTGGTAGGTCAATGGCATCGACAACCCGTCGCCGATCACATCCCCGCCAACTCCCACGATGCTCGTGTACTTCGTATCCAGAATCCAACCGCTCAGGCCGAGGTAATCGGTTGTGAAGGCATTCGCGCCGCTCAGCGTATTCAGGAACTTCTGGCTCGTGAGGAACAGCGATCCCCCGGCGTCCATAAGATCCATCAAACGCTCCATGTCGTCGTCGTCCGGCGCGATGCCGGTCGTGCTCCCCTGTCCCGTATGCCAGATCACGATGTCGTAGCCGGAGTAATCGTTCGGCGATGGCGTCAGGTTCGCGTGGTCGTTGTAGCAGTCCCAGTCCTCGTGCAAGTAGCCGAGATTGTCGAGCGCGTTGACGATCTTCGTCTCGTCCGTGCGGTTATAGTCGTCGTCGACCAGGAGAATCGAGTGGCTCCCGTTGTACACACGGAGATTGCTCGTCTGCGTTCGGCCGGAGAAGGCCGATGTCGTCAAGAACGTCCCCGAGCGCACCTCCTTCACGTCGTCAGTGAGAACCTGCAGAATGATGTCGCAGCTTTCGCCCGGGTCGAGAGTCACGTCGACCGGCTCAGAGTGGGGATTCGAGTCCCCGCAGACATAGAACCGGGTCACCCAGGAGGGGAAGGAGCTGCCGATCTCGAGGGTGATCGTGTCGGTCGCATCCCCGGTGTTCGTGACCGACCCGTTGAAGACGGCGACACCGTTGCCGGTGGGAACCGAACGGACCAGGTGCTCGAATGCGAACTCGAAGTCGCGGACCAAGGGCAGCTCGGCGGCCTGGATCATCTGCTTGTTGCCGCTTGTCTGCTGGAGGTAGGCGACGGCGCGGATGTTCGCCGGGTTCCAGTCCGACTCGGTCTGGATCGCCGCCGCGACGGTCACGATGTCCCCGACCTGGGTGAGGCTGATGTTCTGATCGTAGATCCGGCGGACGACGTGATCCCAGACCGACTGGCCGCCGAAACCGCAGCACCAGAAGACGTCGTCCTCGATGAGGACGAGCGAGGCGCGCAGGTCGACGAGCGTAGCAGGATCGACAAGCTGGAAGTCGGCTTGGACCGAAACCTCGGTTTCCGTCGGAAGATAGCTGCCCACGATCGAGACCGGCGCGATTCCACCCGTCTCGTTGAGCCGCGCGTTGATCGCGGCCCGGTACTGCGTCGCCGCGCTGGCGCATGAGCCGGCGCCCACGACGGCGGTCTTCCCGTCGATCCGGACGGTCGGATAACCCGTCACGTTGTACCAGTTGTTGCGCTGGGTGGTCTCGGGAATCGTAAACGGATCATCGGTGACATGCAGACACCAGAAGGCGAACTGCTCCCCGAACTCCTCCTTCACCGTCTCGAGCCCGCAGGTTGCCGCAGGGCAGTACTGGCACCACTGCGCGGTTATATCTTCTCCCGTCACGACCTTGGGAACACCGGCGTGCGCAGGGTGCAGCATGACCGCGCCGATGACGAGAAGCGCTCCCAGTAGGACGGACTTCTTCAGCATGGATCCCTCCCTCATAGAAATGGATGCTCGCGCGGCCGTGACGGACCGAAGGATGTCCCTTCGGCCGAAGTCGATGTGGCGAGGTTGCTGGCGGGTGGGGGCAGACCCCTGGACCGGGTGGTGTGGCATCCGCGCCGCGATTCGGAGTCTCTCTGAAGGCACTGCGTCTCCCTCTCGAATCGTCTCGTGTCGGATCTCAAAAAGACCGAAGGCCGCCATCGGTCACTCGGCGGCCAGTCGAGAAGGAGGCGATCAGTCCGTGAATTCTTCTTCGGATCGCCCGAGCGCGGCTCTCAGGCATCCGACGGGTATGATACCATGCGATCCTCCGTTTGTCCCTACATTAAAGTGATGCGGGGACGGCGTAACTCAACGGATCACCGCGTCGCGTCCGTCAGCCGGGATTTGCCCGTCCATGGTGTACCAGCCGCCCGCGATCACCCCGCCCCATCCGAGGCGTCGAACGGCGGCGTCGTAGACGACGAAATCGGGATAGCCTGAGCTCGAATGGCATGGGTTGGATCCCGCCGCCAGCTCCAGACCGCGGATGTCCGTTCCCTCGACGACTTCGACGAGTCGTGCCGGCGCCGCTGGATTCTCGTAAACGAAGCGCGCCGCGAGGTTGGCGCCGGCGATGAATCGCTCAGCCACGCCGATCCCTTCGCTTGTCGCGCGGATCGGCAGGTCCCGCTCGATCCGGCGCAGCACGTCATTCGACCCCGGCGTCGCGTAGAGGATCAGGTTGCGCGACTGGATGATCTCGGCGGTGACCGCCGTGTCGGGCAGGACCAGGCCGTTGCCGTCGGCGCGCAGATACCACGCCTGCGCGTCGAGGACGGCCAGGCGACGCGCCGCCGCGGTCTCCTCCGCCGAGCCCCTCGTGCCGTAGACATAGATGAACGGCTCGAAGAAGGCAGCCTTGATCGGCCCGCGCCTCATCCGATCGACGATTCCCTTTGCCGCCTTCCACTCCCCATCCGTTCCTTTCACGAAGGCGATCTCGCCCTGCAGCCATCTCGATTCGATAGGCGTTCGGTCGATCCTGACATCGATCTTCCCCGGCTCGAGAAGCCCCGTGGGATCGACGGCGAGGGCGCGCACGCCTCGCGTCGAGATCTCGATCCGCCCATCGCGCGCCGCGCCGTCGGCCTCGATGAAGTCGAAGGGATGCTCCGCCGCGAGGACCCGAAGCCAGTGCATTCGGTCGCAGGCGCCCAGATCGGCCGTCCGGAGACAGACCTCTTGAGGCCGCGGTTCGCGCCGCGCTTCCCGGAGGAACTCCATCATCTCGGCGAGATCGATGCAGTCGGTCCCGGGTGTCGCGGGATCGTCCCACCAGTGGTTCATTCCGGGAACCTCGCGGTAGACGACGCGCACCCCCTCGTCGCGCGCCGCCTGGGCCAGCATTCGCCCCTGGAGGACCGGGACGTTGTCGTCGAGCGCCCCATGGAGGACGAAGACCGGCAAGCCGCGCGCGTTTCGCATGAAGGCGAGGGGGTTGTCAGGCGCGATGGCACGATCGTAGATCCCGCGCAGCCGCGGATCGCCCAGGAGCAGGTCGCGCCGCAGCGAGAAGGGAACATACGTCGCCATGTTGGCCCAACCGGCGCTGGGCGCCAGGGCCGCGAAGCGATCGGCGTGCGCGAGTCCCACGTGCCAGACGCCGTGCCCGCCCATCGAGTGTCCGGCGAGGACGACGCGGTTGGGATCGATGCTGTATCGCGCGAGAACGAGATCGAGAGTCTCGATCGCGTTCAACCGCCCCCAGTCTTGCCAGTCGAAACCGAAGGGGCGCGTGTTGGTGGGCGCAACGACATAGGCCCACTCCTTCGGTTGGTAGGCCGCAGCCTGGCCGTCGGCCCCCACGCTCGCGCCGTGGAGAGTGAGAATGAGCGCATGCGGACCCGGATCGTCTCCCGAAGGCGGCCGGATTCCATAGTGCTGCACCGACCCATCGATCTTCGAGATGAAGGTCTCCAGGCGATGTTCCCGCGGGCCCCGGACGCGCAGGGAGCAGACGGCCTCGATCGAGACGCCTCTCCATTCGACGCGGATCGATGCGCCCGACTTCCCCGGCGGACCGGCCGGGGCGCTGCCCCTGACGGGGAATGGGACCTTGAGGATCGCCTCGGGCTCGAGCGGCGGGATTTCCACGACCGCTTCCTCGATCTGTTCGCCGTCGAAGCGCAGCACGGCCCCGGTGACGCGCTCGCCCGTGAGATTGAGAATCGGCGCTGCGCCCCAGGAGTCGATGGGCTGATTCTCCACGCGGTCGGGGAGCGTGAGATCGTCCTCGAGGATGTCCAGCGGCTCGCCGCGCGCGACGAGCCGGAAGCGGACGCTGCGCGGGCCCATCCCGCCGACGCGCAGGAGGACGCGATGCTTCCCCTCCTCCAGGCGGATCGGCGCGGCGAACGGCGCCCCCGTCGTGTAGGGATTGCCGAGGTAGCGGCGACCATCGATGTAGAGCGATCCCACTCCGGGAGCCTCGATGAGATACGCTCCCGCGGCCGCGACTTCGACCTCGCCGTACGCGAGCCCGGAGCACACGACCCCGGCGGCTCCCCAGGAGTCGGAGAGGCCGTCCCAGTCGATGCCCTCATAGGCGAGGGCGACGGCGTCCCCCTCGCCTTCGACCGCGACCCAGCGCACCCATCCATCGGGCGCCATCCAGCTCGGGAGGGAGTCGCCTTCGACCGGCGACAAGCTCGAGGCCTCGAGCGGCGCGATCGGATCGGCGAGCGATTCGCGAGAGCCGCTCGGCAGCGGTCCCGCGACGATCCAGCGATCGACGCGCAGGGTGTCGGCTGAGGGCGCGGCGAGCGAGAGCGTCGCGCCGAGGATCCACGAGATTCCGCAGGAGAGCATCGGCCCCCTCCTTCCGTCCGACTCGGACGGGAGGCAGCGTAGCGGATGCGCGCCCGCGGCTCTACAACTCGCTCGTGGAGGGGGCGGGTCTAGTCTCGGCGCACGATCGTGGCCGAGGCCTGCGCCTCGGGAAGCAGGAGCACCTCGGCGACGTTCACGTGCGCCGGCCTTGTCGCTATGAAGACGACGACATCGGCGACATCGGTCCCGCTCAAGGGCTTGACTCCCGTGTAGACCTTCTTCGCGCGCTCCGTGTCGCCGTGGAAGCGCACGAGGCTGAACTCGGTCTCCACCATCCCCGGGTCGACCGTGCTCACGCGGATGGGAGTGCCGACCGTGTCCATGCGAAGCCCCGCGCTCAGCACGCGCACCGCGGCTTTCGTGGCGCAGTAGACGTTGCCTCCGGGGTATGCTTCGTGTCCCGCGATCGAGCCGATGTTGATGATGTGCCCACGTCCGCGCGCGACCATTCCCTTCAGCACGTCGCGCGTGACGTAGATCAAGCCCTTGACGTTGGTGTCGATCATCTCCTCCCAGTCGGAGAGAAGCCCCTCGTGGAGCTTGTCAAGGCCGCGGCTCAAGCCGGCGTTGTTGACGAGGATCTCGATCGCCCGCCACTGCGCGGGGAGCCCCGCGAGCGATGCTTCCACCGCCGCCTGGTCGCGCACGTCCAGGCCAATCAGGTGGAGCGGAACGCCCGTCTCGCTCGAGATCCCCGCGGCAACCGCCTCGAGCCGCTCCATCCTCCGCGCCGCGAGCAGCAGGCGCGCCCCCTCCCGGGCGAAGGCGCGCGCGCACGCCTCGCCGATTCCGCTCGATGCCCCCGTAACGAAGACGATCCTGTCCTTCAATCGCATCAGCGAATCCTCACGATCCTCGCCGCCTCCAGTCCCTCCGCCGTCTCGACGCGCGCGAAGTAGACGCCGGGGGCGACCGCCCGGCCCGACGCGTCGCGTCCGTCCCATTCGATCGAATGCGTGCCGGGATTCACCTCGCCTTCGATCAGATCCCGCACGATCCGCCCGCTCACTTCGACGATTCGGACTCCCGCCGTCCCGCCTCGCGGAAGCGTGTAGGCGATCTCCGTCCGATCCCGGAAGGGGTTCGCCCCGCTCACGCGGATCGAAGGATGCGCCTCCGCGGCCCATTCCTCGACTTCTGCGGGACCCGGGAGCGCGAGCTTGAACATCGACCGGCCGTGGGTTCCGGCGACCAGGGTGCGAGTTGGGGCGTGGAGCTCGAGGTCGTTCACCGAGTTCACCGGGAAGCCTGCGCCCAGGACATCCCAGCGGGCGCCGAGATTCCGCGTCACATAGACGCCGAAGTCGGTTCCGATGTAGAGCGTGCCCGGCGCGAGCGGGTCGACGATGATGTCGTTCACGGGCCCGTCGGGCAGGTTGCCCGAGATGTCCGTCCAGTCGGCGCCCCGGTTCGTCGTGCGGAAGACGTGGGGCTGCCACTCGTCCCACTTGTATCCCGAGACGGTGGCATAGGCGATGTCGCGATTCATCGGATCGACGGCGACGCGCGTGACCCAGCGGTCCGGGATCCCCGCGGAGACGTTCGTCCAGTTCCCTCCCGTGTTCGTCGTGACCCAGAGATGCCCATCGTCGGTGCCGCAGTAGATCGTGGCCGGGTCCGAGGGCGCCACCGCGATCGTGGTGATCGTGGGGAACGTGAGATTCCCGCCGCCTGGCCCGCCGGTCAGATCGCTGCTGATCGCAGTCCAGTTCGATGCGCCGTTCGTCGTTCGATAGAGCCTGTAGGTGCCGTAATAGAGCACCTGGCTGTTTGTCGGATCCATCACGACCGGGGTCATCCAGTTGCGCCGGTCGCCGGAGTTGATCCCGTTGGTCGCGCCGTTGAAGGAGGAACCGCCATTCGTCGACTTCCCCAACCCCCCATACTGATACTCGGCGTAGATCACGTTCGAGTTCGCGGGCTCGACGAGGCAGTAGAAGCCATCTCCGCCGTAGAAGACCTGCCAGTCGTTCAGGGCGCCGGTCAGGGTGCGCATCGTCCCGTTGTCCTGCGTCCCGCCGTAGAGGCGGTGCGGCAACTGGTTGTCGATCGTGATGGCGTAGAACTGAGTGATCGGGAGATTCCCGTACGGCGTCCAGCTGGTGCCGCCGTTCGTCGACCAGTAGAGCCCGCCGTCGTTTCCCTCGATCATCCGCTGGGGATTCGACGGATCGATCCAGAGGGCATGGTGATCCACGTGCATCGAGCCGCCGATCTGTCCCCAGCTCGAGCCGCCGTTCGTCGTGCGATAGAGCGGGACTCCGAGGGTGAAGACCCGATTCGCGTCGTTGGGCAGGACGCGGATCTGGCCGAAGTACCAGCCGAAGGATGAGTAGAGATCCGATAGGGCCCCGTCGCTCACGCGTGACCAGCTCGCTCCGGCGTTGGTCGACTTGTAGACACCCGCGAAGTAGCCTGGATCGTCGGCGTAGATCGCGTAGACCGTGGAGGGAGCGCTGGGCGCGACGGCGATGCCGATCCTGCCGATGTCGGGCGCCGGCGCAGGAAGGCCATTCTCGAGGATGTGCCAGGATTCTCCTCCATCGGTCGACTTGTAGAGCGCGCTCGACCAACCGCCGGCGCGGCGGTAAGAGGCCGTGCGGATCCGCTCCCACAGCGCCGCGTAAACTGTGTTGGGATCGCTCGGATCGATCGCCAGATCGATCGCGCCCGTCGAGTCGCTCGAGAAGAGCTTCCGGACCCAGGTCGCGCCGCCGTCGTCGCTGCGATAGACCCCGCGCTCGGGGTTCTTCGAGAAGAGCCGCCCCATCGCGGCGACCCAGATGCGCGATGAGTTCGTCGGATCGACGACGACGCGCGCGATGTGCCGCGTCTCGCGAAGCCCGAGGTACTCCCAGGTCTCGCCGCCGTTCACGGTGCGCCAGAGACCTGTGCCGGAGTACGAGTCGCCGCTCGAGTTCGGCTCGCCCGTCCCGGCGTAGACCACGTCGGGATTCTGCGGGTCGGTTGCGAGATCCCCCATCGAGAAGATCCCGTAGCGGTCGGTCACCGCCTCCCAGGTGACGCCTGCGTTCGTCGTGCGGAAGACTCCGCCCGCAGCGGCGCCGATGAAGATCCGATTCGGATTGGATGAGTGCGCCGTGATGCAGGTCACGCGCCCCATGATGTTCGTCGGGCCGGCGGGCTCCCACGCGACCGCCCCTCGCTCGCCTTCGCGGCGGGACGCTGCGGCCCGCTCCCAGTGCTGCTCGAGGGCCGCCTCGTAGCGGTGCATCGGGATCTCGCTGCCCGGATAGGCTCGCTGGAGGTGGAACCAGTCGTTCGGTTTCTTGCCCGGGAATCCGTCTTCAGCGCCGGCGCGAAGGCGCGGGGCGAGCGACGGTTGCGGGGTCCGCACGACCGCGGCGAGAAGGGCGCAGAGGATCAGACCTGCCGTGACGGCGACCGCGGGCCTCCAGCGTTCGGATATGCGATTCATCGTTCCACCTCTCGTTCCAGGTTGAGGAGAGCAAGCCCCGCGAGCGGCCCACGACGGGCCAATCCATCATACCGAATCCGAGAGCGCGGAGGGATCACGAAGGCAGAGAGTGACCCGATCGAGCGACGCTTCGAATCGAGCGCTCGACCCAACTTTGCGGGAGCGGATCGCCCGCGTGACGCTGGATGCGGCGGAAGCGGACCTCGCCATGGCGATCGACAACGAACGCGCCGCCCAGCTGGTGGGGGTCGGCCTCGGCGCGCGCCTGGAAGTGGCCCGCGAAGAGCGCGCGGACCACCGCGGCGAGGACCTCGGGGCCGGCGAGCCGCCATAGCCCTCCGCGCGGAACGGCGGGGGCCTCGCGGCAGAAGAGTCAGCCGAAGTGCCGCAGCAGGATGAGCAGGGTCGCCGAGCGCCGGGAGACGACTTCGAGGAGGGAGACGCCCGATCCGTCGGACGACTGAAGTCGAAGGTCGGGGAGTCTCAAGGAATGCCCCCTCTCGATCTCTCGCCTCGTGGCACGAAGCCTCCACCGTTCGGGCGACGACTCGCTGACGGCTCGCTAGCGGCGCGCTGGCAGCGCGCCCGAGTCAATCGCCCAGGACCCTCACCTCGCCCGGCCCGGCTTGTCAAGGATACGCCTGCTGGCTATCCTGAGCGTCACTCGATGGGAATCGTCACCGTTCCGGGCGGCCCGTCGTCCGCCGCTGCCGCCGCGCTCGAGGAGGAATGGATGATCGTGAGGGAGCAGCGGCGCGTCGCGCTGCTTCGTGGAGTCAACGTCGGGACCGCGAAACGCATCGCCATGGCGGACCTGCGCCGGCTCTTCGAGGATCTCGGCTTCGGCGACGTCCGCACACTGCTCAACAGCGGAAACGTCGTCTTCACGGTCGCGGGCAGAGTCGAACGCGATCCCTCCGCTCGGATCGAGAAGGCGATCGCGGATCGGCTCGGGGTTTCCACGCGAGTGACGATTCTCACTGGAAGCGAGGTGGTGGAGGCAGTCAGGGCGAACGCCCTCGCCTCCCTCGCCACAAACCCGTCCCGATTGATGCTGATGGCCCTCCGAGATGCGCAGACCGTAGCGAAGCTGAGGCCTCTGCTCGGTGAGACATGGAAGCCGGAAGCTCTGGCCCTCTCGGGGCGCATGGCGTATCTCTGGTGCCCGAATGGGATCATCAAGAGCCGTCTCTGCGCCGCCGTGGGCCGCGTCGTGGGCGAGTCGGGAACGATGCGGAACCTGGCGACGATGAGCAAGCTTGCGGAGCTGGTTCGAAGCGCATAGGAGTGTCGCGGTCCGCCCGCTCGCGCAGCATCAAGGTCTTCGTTCAAGGAGGTGACTCGTCATGGCTATCCGGATCGTCCGGCTGGGAAGTCCTCGGGCCGCCGGCGAGGGATTGCGTCTCGGGACTGTGCGCCGTCCGCCGCGCGGCGTACCCAAGGCGGAGTATGCGACGCGAAACTTCTACGACGTGTGGCTGCCCGAGTTGGCGCCATCGGAGGAGCTGGTCAAGGAAGCGCTCGGGGCGTCCGACGAAGCGGCCTGGAAGCGCTTCACCCGGCGTTACCGCGCCGAAATGAAGCGGCCCGGCGCCGCCCGCCTGCTGGCGCTCTTGGCGGCGTTTTCACATCAGACCGACTTCTCGGTCGGCTGCTATTGCGAGAACGAGGCCCGCTGCCACCGCTCGATCTTGAGGGAGCTGCTGGTCGAGCAAGGAGCGAAACTCCTCAAGTAGCGGGCGAAGTAGGTGGATTTCAACTGCGCCGCGCACCCGAGGAGGAAGATCCATGCCGGCAAAGCCCATGACCATCGATGCGTACCTTGCCGAAGTGAGGGATGATGCCCAACGCGCCGCGTTGGAGAAGCTACGCAAGACCATCCAGTCGGCTGCGCCCGGGGCCGTGGAGTGCATCAGCTACGGCCTCCCCGCCTTTCGTCTCGGCGGGAAGCTGCTCGTCGGCTTCGGCGCTTCGAGGGGCCACTGTTCGTTCTTTCCGATGAGCGGCACCACGGTCGCCGACCACAAGGCCGACCTCGCAGGGTACGCGACGAGCAAGGGCACCATCCGCTTCCAGCCCGATCATCCCATGCCCGCCGCGCTCGTCCGAAAGCTCGTCAAGGCGCGAATCGCGGAGAACTCTGGGCAGTAGCGCCGCTCGGCGACGCGATGGCCGGGGCGCCGTGAGATCAATCCGGAGTCAAGCGGCCCAACGCTCACATTCGTGAATCCAATCTCTTGCGCACTTGAGGCGCGGCGCGCGCTATCCTCCTGGGTCGCCGTACGGCAACGCACCTCGCCACCGGAGGAGACCGATCATGGAAACGAACCCCATGCGATCCACGTGGTCGCGCAGGAGCTTTCTCTCGAGCGCCCTCATCGCATCCGCATCGGTCCTGGGCCTCGATCGCATCGCCCGAGCGTGCGAGCTCACCACCGACGACGTCCTCGGACCGTACTGGATCGCGAACGCTCCCTACCGCACCGTTCTCGCGTCACCGGATGAGCCGGGGACTCGTCTCTTCATCGATGGCCGCGTCTTCGCCTCCGACTGCTCCACACCCCTCGAGGGCACGATCGTCGACGTATGGCACGCCTCAGACGAGGGCTGCTACAGCGTCGTCCAGCAGTGCGGCGACGAGGATCCCTTCAACCTCCGCGGCCAGATGCTCACCGCCGCCGACGGCACTTACGGCTATGAGACGATCCTCCCCGGCTACTACGTCGGCCGTTGCCGTCACATCCACCTGCGGATCGTCCCCCCCACGGGACCGATCCTCGTCACGCAGCTCTACTTCGAGGGCGACCCGCGCATCCCGGACGATCCGTTCGCGTCCGATCCCGACGCGATCCACCGCATCATCCCGCTCACAGAAGACGAAGATGGCTCCCTCCACGGCTTCTTCGACATGAATCTCGCGACCGCCTCATCCGAGGTCGACGACGAGGCCGATCTCCTGCCGACCACAGACCGGCTCTACCCGTGCTTCCCGAATCCGGTCCGCGCATCGACCACGATCCGATACCAGCTCGCTCACGCCGCGGGCCTCGAACTCGCCGTCTTCGACGCGACCGGGCGCAGGATCCGGGTCCTCGATTCGGGCGCAAAGGCCGCGGGGTACTACACGGCCGTCTGGGACGGATGCGATGAGCGCGGACATCCCGTCGGGAGCGGCTCGTACGCCTTGCGACTCTCCGCCCCGCCATTTCGCCGGACCGGGAGGATCGTCGTCACTCGCTAGACCGGCGCCCGAGCGATCGCGCTGCAAGCCGCGGGGCTTGCCGAGCAGGACTCTGGGAGCCTAGTCTCGGAGCGGGCTTTCCGGGTGGGATCGCCGGGGTTGACCCACGCGCGGAGGTGCGCCACGAATCGTCCGACCTCGCGGATCCAGGCGCTTCAATTGTCTGCGGCGATCGCCGTCGTCATGCTGCTCGTGGCTTGCTGCGGGAGCGACGACGAGAAGTCTCCGACGGGATCCTCCACAATCGACTCGCCTCCGATGCTCCCCTCGCCTCGCGTTCCGATTCAACCTGTCATTCCGGCGGGAGTTTCTGCGGCGAACGAAGCTCGCGCGATCGTCAACGCGCAGTGGAACATGATCTCGTACTCGACGCGCACATGCGCGACATCGATTGCTGCGATCAACTCGGGCGAATGGAGTCACGCCGGGATCGATTGCTGGTCGAAGCTCCGTGGCGATCCGCCCGGTGAGGGCTGCTCCTCGCTCGTTTCAGCCTGCCTCCTCGGGGATCGGCTCCAGTTCTCCGAAGTCGTCAGCGGCACCTGCCAGGTCGGAATCGGCGAGTTCCGCACCTACGACCAGTGGCGGCACTTGCTTTCGACGGCGCACCTCGATGCTCAGCAAGGGATCTTCACCGAGTTCGAGCCGGGCTCGGAGGTTGCCAAGCAGAGCTGGTCCTGGAGCCTCTCGTCCTCCCCCGCGTCCGGTGAGTGGAGATTCCACCACGGAGTGATCGAGGAGGCCAGCCGCTTCGCCCGGCTCGACTGGACCACCGACAACGAGGGCATCGTCCAGGTCGATTGGCTGTGGGAGAAGACGGGAAAGTGGGAGGCCGAGGTCGACTCCAGTGGATCGAGCGGCACGATGATCGTGCACCAATGGCTGTCCGAGTCGTCGATCTGGACGCTCCGCCACGAAATCGCTTGGAGCGATTCGCACGGCTCGCTGAAGACCTACGACGACGCGGGCGCCATCTCCTACGAGACCGTCTGGTAGACGATGGGTTGTGGCGCGGAGATTGGAGGAGATTGCTCTTCGGCCGAGCATGAGCCCCGCGCGATGAGTACAAAACAGCCGGCTCCCCCAAGCCGTTTGGCACCCTTGTGGCCCGATCCCCCGCCATGGACCCGAACCGACCAGCCCTCGACGCAGAGGAAACCAGCTTCCGGCCCCCCCATTGCCCCAATCTCGACTGCCCCTTCTACTCCCCCTCGCCCGCCTGGTGGCCTCCTCGCGACGGCTTCTACCTCCGTCCCAGCGATCAGTGCCGCTTCCAGCGATTCCGTTGCTCCACCTGTCACCGCCGCTTCTCCACCCGCACCTTCCGCGGCGACTACTGGCTGCGACGCAGGCATCTGCTCGTCGCCGTCGCCCATCACTGCACCGAGGGACCCGGGCTGCGTCAGTCGGCTCGCCTGCTCGGCTTATCCCACTCCACCGTCCAGCGCCTGCTGAGCCGCGCGGCGCGACTCTGCCTGCTCACCATGCGCGAGCTCCTGGACGGCGCTCGGATCCCGGAAGCCCTCGTCGTCGATGGCTTCGAAAGCTTCGAGCACTCCCAGTACTTCCCCTTCCACGTCAACTTCGCCGTCACATCCGAAAGCTGGCTCATCCTGCATTTCACCGACAGCCCCCTGCGCCGCAAGGGCGCGATGACCGCCGCACAGAAACTTCGCCGCAGCGAGATGGAAGCCTCCCTCGGCCGTCCCGATCCCAAGGCGGTCGAAAACGGCATCCTGGAGCTGCTGCGCCCTCTCGCCTCGCCGGGGCGCAGCATCCGACTTCTCACCGATGATCACCGCGCCTACCCGCGCGCCATCCAGAGGCTGTCCCGCGAAGTCGACGGCCTCTCGATCCGTCAGGAGATCACCTCATCCACCGTCCGTCGTTCGACGGCCAACCCTCTGTTCCCGGCGAATCTGACCGACTTGCTGTTGCGCCATGGCCAAGCGGGCCACCGCAGAGAGACCATCGCATTCGCCAAGCGCCGGCAGGGAGCGCTCGAGCGGGTGGCGATCTTCGCCGTCTGGCGCAACTTCATCAAGAGCCAGCGGGAGAAGAAGCCCGGTCCGACGGCGGCCATGCGCGCGGGTCTGCTGGATCGGCCGCTGGGGTGGCCGGAGCTGCTCGAGTGGCGAAGGTTTCCACGCAGCCATCTCCTGCCCGGGCCATGGTGGTCGGCTTACTGGCGGCAGATCCGGACCTTAGCCTTGGGTGAGCGGCAGACGACACACAATCTCAAGTACGCGTTCTAGGAGACGGGAGAGGAGGAGATGCGGCCAGCGCGGCGCCAAGAGAACTGCTGATGGCGATGGCCCGGGTCTGAGGCTCCGGGTGGAGATGACGAGACGATCAGTCTCCCGCCACCTCCAATCTTCGCGCCACAACCTAGACGATGCGGCATCCGTGCCGCCAGTCAGCGCCCCGCATGCCGGACTTCCGAGGGGGAGGGAGGGGCGCCCGCCGGCCGAGCGTGCTAGAATCGGGGCGACCCGAGACATTCCAACGGCTCTACCGGGGAGGAATCGTGACTCGAGCATCGAACTTCGTCCATCTCTTGGCCGCCGCGGCGCTTGTCGCCGGGGCGATCGCCTCGATCGTGCCCGCATCCGCGCAGGATGGCCAGGGCCCCGCGTCGACCTCAGCAGTGCGCCCCCCGACGCGCTGGACCGCGCCTGATGGGATCTTGCAGGCGACGATCCCCCAGGGTTGGGAGTCGAACGACCGCCTTGCTGCGGACAACGGAGCGCTCGGCTTCGTGCACCCCTCAGGAATGGCAATGGGCGAGGAGCTGCCGGTCTGGCTCCTGATCGAGCGCCGGCCCCGTGCGGAGAGCGTGAGCTTCGACGCCGCCCGGCGGGGAGTGATGGTGGAGGGCAAGATCTACGGCTACGTCCCGTCCGACAGCGCCCGCACGGAGACCGCTGACGGACGCACGCTCGTCGGCTACTGGTTTCCGCCGTCAGAGGAGGGACACGAGCGAAGTCTCGCATTCCTGGAGACGCCGTCGGGGATGCTCCTCTTTCGCGCGCAGGCGATGTCCTCGGAAGTCTGGAACAAGCACTCGCCGACGCTTCACCAGATCCTGAAGAGCATCCGGTTCCTTCCGCCGGCCGCGGAGACCAAATAGGACGATCCGGGCCGGCTAGCGTCTCCACCAGGCGCGGATCTCGGCTCGCGCCGACGGCTCGTACGTGCCGCCCGCCGCCGGGTCCTTGATCCAGCGGGCGATCGCTTCGACCTCCACCGCGAGGTTGTCCCGCGGCTGATAGCTCCAGACGCCGCCCAGACCGCGCTCCCGCGTGACCGGCCCCGACACGCGCAGGGCCCGACTCGTCAGATCATCGCCCGTCTCCTGCCCGTGCCATGCTTCGCCCAGCCGGCCCGCGCCGACGTTGGACCAGACCCCGCGCAGGCTCATCCGATGCTCCCGGTTCCATGAGAGTCCCGCCTCCAGATCGATCCGCTCCTGGTCCGGTCCTCCGGGATATCCGATCGAGCGGTCCTGATGGATCCAATCGCAAGAGCACCCATCACCGTAATCGACGCTGTAGACGTAGCGGCCGACCTTCGTCCCCTCGATCCTCACATCGCACGGCTGCCCCCCGGCCGTGAAGTGAATCGCATGGCCGAATCGTCCCGCGACACGCGCCGGCGCGTCGGAGGAGGCCGCCGGCAGATCGTCGACCAGGATCTCGGCATGGGTCAGATGCCCCACCCGTGGCCGCCATACGATCTCGAGATCGGCGAGGACATTGTTGCGCAGCCGCTCGCGATCCGCCCCCTCTCCCGCGTCCTGCCAATCGAACCGCTGCACGAGCGTGTACGGGACGAGCCCGAGCAGATAGAGCAGACGGTCCGGCCCCCCTTCGTAGCGCACCGCCTCCGAGAGACTCACGCGCAGATCGCGCATGAGAGGCACTTCCAGTCGGTGCGCGGCGATTCCGAGCTGCTCGGCGGCATCAAGGCTGCCGGTCCAGGATCGAAAGCGCATCCCCGCGGGCAGATCGCAGCTCCATTCGAAGAAGCCCAGTGGGGCGGCGCGCCCGTCCAGGAGAAGACTCTGTCCGGGGCCTACCCCCCAGTGATGCCGGCCTCGCGCGATCCGGGCGCCGATCTCCCGCGCCGCGAACGCTGCCTCGACGCGTTCGCTGTAGTAAAGGATGTCGGTTCCATGGATGAGGGGATCGCCGAAGCGACGGCCATCCTCGAGCTCGCCGACGAAGATCTCCCCGGTCAGTACGGCGGAACGCCCGATCGCAAGCGTTCCGTAGACTCCCGCACGGGTCGAATCGCCGAGATCGCTCTCCCCCCCATCTTCGGCCCGCGCCTGGATCGCGAGCGAGGGGCCGGCGCGCAGTTCCGATCGGACCCCGTCGAGCGCGAGCGAGTCTCCCCAGGCGCCCCCTCGGAGCAGCAGCGCGGGCGCGGTCTCCTGCTCGGGGGAGAAGGCCCCCAGCCGGCGAAGCTCGCGAGCCAGGAGCCGCCGCGCGCGGGCCAGGGAATGCGAGTCCCGGACGGATCGGACATCGACGGCCGCCACCCACGCGGCCGCTTCACCGCGCGTGGCCGAGCGCATCGCCGTCAATCCCGCGGGTAGGTCTCCGGCCACCTCGAGCCTCCAGAGCTCCTCCCATACGGGATCGCCGGGATCCAGGCTCTCCGGAGCGAGCTTCGCGGGATCCGGTGCGGACGCGGAGCGCGCGCACGCGGCGAATGCGATCGCCGCCACAAGATGGATGCTGGCCCGGACGACCCGGAGTCTCATGCGGGAGAGTTAACCCGCAACGGCCGTCCGCCGGAAGCCGATTCTTCGCTCCCGAGCCGCTTCTTGCGCATTCCTCGCGCCGGACGGCAGAATCGAGCCATGAACGGCATTCTCCTCTCCCTGTGTCTCGCGGCAGCCTCGCTCCAGACCGGCGACGGGCACGAGATCCGTCCCGACACGATCCATCCGGCCGTCGGGGTGAAGGACCCCGTCTTCGCCTACCTGGTCGGCCTCGTCGACGCCGATCTCTACGGATCCGTGGATGCCACCACGCTGGAGTCGTTCCTGCAAACGCACGCCACGAAGACCCAGCTACCCTATGAGCATCTCGATCATCTCCGGCGGCTCATGGGCCAACCCCATCGGACCGCCGACATCACCGCTTCCTTCCAGGCGCCTCTCTCCATTCCGGTTCCCTATCGGATCCTGGGGTACGCGCCCGGCCGGCTGCGGGCGAGTCGCGAGGTCCGCTTCCGGGAGTGGATCCTCGGCGAGCTGCTCATCTCCCACAAGGAGGACGGGAAGACTCAAGAGGTCCGGCTCTCCGACGTCCATCTCTTCGCGCTGCAGGAAGGCATCATCTGGGTCGACGTCGCCGGCTGGCTAGACCACCTCGTCGGCGGGAAGCTGGACGACACGAGGATCACGGGGCTGGTTCTCTTCGTCTGGCAAGGAGAGCGCTGGGGCTTGGCCGTGGGGTACAACCGCGACTGGAAGGGACGATCCGGGCTTCTGAGCATGAGAGAGAACGAGATTCGATTTCCGAGCCCGCCCCCGATCAAGACGGCCGCGTGGAAGCTTCGTCAGATCCTCGAGGGTCTGGAGCCCTCGGCGCGACCCGACAGCCTGAAACTCAGCGACCTCCGGCGGCCGCAAGCGCAATCCTCCGCTCCAAGTGTCGATAAAAGACCCGGGGCTCCTGGCGCCCCGGGTCTGGACTGACCGACTGAGAAGCCGCCGGATCTCGCCTAGCGGAAGCTCGCCTTGATCCTCCCCCAGGTGCTCTCCTCTGTGGGCGTCCCCTCGCACGGATTCGGATCGCAGACCGACTCGGGTCCAAGCCACTCACCGCCCTGTTCCGCGCACGCGATCTCCTCGATGTAGAGGCACGTGCCGTCGGGCAGGCAGCAGGCGCCCGGGAAGATCGGCTCGAGCCGCGTGTTGTCCCATGCGACGGTGTTGCCGCCGTTCGCGCCACCGGCAAAGAACCGGAATGCGACGGGGGTGTTCGGAGCGCCGCCGGCTCCGCCGTACATGTACCACTCGACAGGCTCGGTGGCCCACTGCTCACCGGTTTCGATATTGCGCATGCCGACGCTCACGATCTTGTTGGTGGCGTAGTCCACGTCGGTCCAGACATGGAACCACGTCCAGAGCGGGAGGTTCTCCCACTGCGGTCCTGGGGTCAGGCCGGGACTCGTGAACGCCACGCCGCCAGCGTCGTAGGCGATGTAGCTGACATGGAACGTAGTTGGGTTGTTGACATCCGGGAAGTAGAGCAGGTTGATGTAGGTGTTGTTCACATCGTCGACTCGAAGCGAGAAGCTGCCGAGGTTGTTCGTCGCCGGCGGAGTCAGATGATATAGACCGCAGACGTCGTACTCGAACCTCCAGAACCAGTCAAAGGTCGAGAAGTCGCGCTGCGCGCGCGCGTAGAGAGCGTTTGGCTCCGATGTTCCAGCGATGAACTGGCTTCCGCCCTCGGGATTCTCCGGAACGGTGAGGACGTTCGAGGTGTAGGTGTAGGCTTTGAAGTCGATGCTCCCGGCGGGCAGGTAGTAGGCGTCCTGGCCGGTCAGGATGACGCCGTTGGGATCTGCGATGAGCCCTTCGAAGTCGGAGGAGTATTGGGCCGCCGCCGTCCCGACGGCCAGTGCGCCAACCAGTACTACGATCACTAGCCTAAGTGTCATGGATTGACCTCCTTTGATCCTGGCTCTCTCATGGTTGTGGCGCGCCACACATGAGCCCCCTGGCTGCCGCCTTGGAGACGGCCCCCCTTGTCGCGCAAAGAGAATAGCGCGGCGGCGTGCCGGTTTCAACGCTTGAAATCCGCTGGAGGCCGGCCGAAAGGCGCCCCTCGAGCTCCGCGATTCGGGCAGACCGAAAAAGGGGACCCGGGGCTCTGCAAGCCCCGGGTCCAGGCTGACTTACCGGACAATGGCTGAATCGATTAGCGATAGTTCGCCTTGATCTGGCCCCAGGTCGAGCTCTCGCGAACCGGAGTCGGGCACGGGTTCGGGTCGCACGGGACGTTGTCGCCCATGTACAGACCACCCGCCTCATCGCACGCGACACGGGTCACGACGGCGCAGCTGCCATCCTCGTAGCAGCAGGCGCCAGTCGGCTCGCCAGCCGGGTTCGAGTAGAGCTTCACCGCCGAGTCCCAGCCGGCCCAGCACGGCATATCCAGGGCTACCGAGACTGCGTTCCAGTTCGTGTTCGGAGTATTCCAGGTGTCCCACCAGGAGAACTCGCAGGCGCTGTTGCCAACGCCCTCGAACGCGCGCCAGAACCACTGTGTCACGCCACCGCCGAACGATGTGAAGTCGAAGTCGGCGGAAACGCTCACCCAATAGGGCACGCCGTAGTCGGCGTAGAACGGCACCGGCAGCTCGATGCAGTGGTTGAAGTGGCGAGGCAGGTACTCGAGGATCTCCTCATCGACGAAGCTGTCAGAGTATTCGTCGTAGCAGATCGCTCCGATCGCATCCTCTCCTTCGACCGAGCCGTCAGGGCACCAGAAGTCGCCAGCGGGGCAATAGAACTTCACGCAGAAACCATGCAGTGAGGTGGGAAGCTGCGCGTGATAGTCGTAACCCTGCTGGTTGTAGCGGGCCCAGACCTTCACATGAGTGATCGGGTCGCCGCCGAGACCGAAGAAGTCGTCAGCGAGCCGACGACCGTCGACCGGAAACGCGCCATCGTTGATGGCGTTGACGAAGCACTGCGCACTCCCGGCGGTGGAACAGCCCGTCGGGGGCGTGAAGGCGTCGTACATTCCCGTATCCCAAACGACCGTGCCGGGACACTCGACACGGACGGAGGTTCCGCCGATCGGCTGGCCGTGATCAGGGCCGTCCGTCGTGGCAACCTCGGCGAGAGCGGGAAGCGTGAGGGTCAGGAGACCCAGAACCACGATAGCAAAAGCGTTACGCATGGCTCCTCCCTACGCGGAGTAAAGGTTACTTCAGCCCATGGACTAGTCGGTTCGCACACGGGAATCCCGCATTGGACTCCCTCCCGGGGCACTCCTCGAGGCCCACACGTCGATTTTTGGGTGCACGGACCCCGGATCGACCCCATCGGTGCGACCGGAGAAAATAGTATCAAAGGCACGATTAAAGTCAAGCGCGGCTTATCCTGACGTGTGCGGGACGGACCACCCTTGACCCTCCCCGGCGGGCGGTATAGCGTGGCTTCAAAGGCCTACCTGACAAGCAGTTCTACCCAAGGAGGACGAACATGAGTGAGCACGGATCTTCGACGGATCGGGTGACCTATTTCCTCATTGGAGCCGGTATTGGGGCGGCCCTGGCTCTCCTGTTCGCGCCGAAGGCCGGCAAGGAGCTACGGCGGGATATCGCCGATGCTTCGCGCAGGACCTACCGGCGTGGCACGGAGGCGGCACACTCGGCCGGCGAGCGCATCAGCGAGGGAGTCTCCACCGTGCGCGGCGCCGTGGAGCGCCAGAAGCAGCAGATCTCGAGCGCGATCGAGGCCGGCAAGAGCGCCTATCGCGAGGAGCGTGGCCGGGGCGAGTCCTAGGCCCCCGGAGCACTTCGATGGAACTCAGCATCGTTCTTGCTGTCGTGATCATCATCGGTGTGGCGCTGCAGGTGGCCGTCCTCTTCCTCCTCTACCGCGTCATCAACCGTTTGGTTGAGCGGGTGGAACGATTGCTCGGCTCCATCGAGCCGGAGATCTCGGACATGGGGGCGGGCGTGCGGGCTTTTCGAACGGCGGTAGAGAGAACCTCCGATGAGCTGGCCGCGATTCTCGCCGGGGTGAAAGAAACCACCGAAGAGCTCTCAGGGCTCGCCCGGCAGGAGACGCACGAGTTGGCGCGGGTTGCTCGTCGGACGACGGAGGTGGCCGAGCGGCAGGTCGAGGCTCTCTCCGATTCGCTTGACCTCGCACGTTCCCGCATCGCGGAGATCGGCGACGGCTTCGATCGCACCGTTCTCGAGCCGGCACGGGCGCTCCTGGCAGTGGCCAGCGGGGTGCGCCGTGGAGTCGAAGCCCTTGTCGCGCCTCGATCGAATCGAAGCGAATCTCTCGCTCGGAGGAAGCCGCGCCCCCCAGCCGACCCTTGGGGCGATCCCGCGGATGTCTGACATTCGGGAGCAGCTCCGCAAGGCGGGGTTGGTCACCAGCAAGCAGGTTCGCCGGGCGAAGCACGAGGAGAGGCTTCACGCGGCCGAGGTCGGACGCGAGGGTCTCGAGGCCGAGCGCGCCGCGGAGGACGAAAGGCTCCGGCAAGAGATCGAGGAGCGGAGGCGTTCTGATCGGCTTCGCGAGGAGGCGTTGCGGCGTCGCGCTGCGGAAGAGGCGCATGCGGGAAGACTGGGCGCGCTGATTCGGGGCGGTTGGATGCGCGAAGCCACGGCCGGGGCCCGGCGTTTCTTCTTCGTCGTCCCCTCGGGCCGAATCAGCTTCATCGACCTCGCCGATCTCGCCGCGCGCCGCCTTGCCACGGGGACCGCGGCGATCGTGCAGAGCTTCGGACACGTGCGGGGCGAGCACTGCGTGGTCACCGACAAGGCGGCCGCTGAGATCGAGAAGCACACCCCCGCCGCGATCGTCTTCTGGAATCGGGGGGGCTCGCGCGACTGAACGGCGCGTCCTTCCAGCGTCAGGCGTTCGCGATCTCGCTCTCCGCCACTCCCAGCGCCTGCTTCCTCGACAGCCGGATCTTCCCCTGACCATCGACGCCGAGCACCTTGACCACCATCTCGTCCCCCTCCGACGCGATCTGCGAAGCATCGCGGACGGGTCCGGCCGCGAGCTCCGTCGCGTGCACCAGCCCCTCGATCCCCTGGAAGAGTCGCACGAAGACGCCGAAGTCCTTGACTCCCGTGACCACGCCCCGGTAAATCCGCCCCACCTCCGGCTCTCCCGTGAGATCGCGCACGCGTCGCATCGTTTGTTGCAGGGAGGCCACGTCGGGCGCGTAGACGCGGACGAGCCCGTCGTCCGAGACGTCGATCTTGCTGCCGGAGTCGGCCTGGAGATCCTGGATGACTCGCCCTCCGGGGCCGATCAGATCGCGGATCCGGTGGACGCCGATCCGGAGTGTGTCCACCCGGGGGGCGTGAGGCGAGAGGTCGGCGCGTGGCTTCGCGAGGGCCGCGCGCATCTTGCCGAGGATGTGAATCCTTCCTTCCCGCGCCTGCGCGAGCGCGTCGCGGAGCAGGCGGAGCGGAACCGCGCCGATCTTGTTGTCGAGCTGCACCGCCGTGATCCCCGCATCGCTCCCCGCGACCTTGAAATCCATGTCGCCCAGGTGATCCTCGTCTCCGAGAATGTCCGAGAGAATCGCTACCCGCTCTTCCTCGCGTATCAATCCCATCGCGATCCCGGCGACGGGCCGCGCGATCGGCACGCCCGCGTCCATCAGGGCGAGACACCCCCCGCAGACGGTCGCCATGCTGGATGAACCGTTCGAGGAGGTGATTTCCGACTCGAGCTTGATCGTGTAGGGGAAGATCTCCGGGGTCGGGAGAACTCCGGCGAGGGCCCGCCGTGCGAGATGGCCATGGCCGATCTCCCGTCGACCGGGACCCCGCAGCGGTCGGACCTCCCCCACCGAGTACGGCGGAAACCGGTAGAAGAGATGAAACGCCTCCCGGCGCACGCCGGAGAGGTCCTCGATCTCCTGCTCGTCGCGCCCGGTGCCCAAGGTGCAGACCGCCATCGCCTGCGTCTCGCCTCGCGTGAAGAGCGCCGAACCGTGGACGCGGGGAAGCCAGCCGACCTCGCAATGGATCGGACGGATCTCGCTTGGGCCTCGTCCGTCGGCGCGTCTTCCCGATTCGAGGATCGTTCCGCGGAAAACCTCGTAAGCAATCGACTCCAGAGCCTGGTCGGTCTCCGACTCGCGCCCGGGGAAGTCCGTGAGAACAGCCGCGAGCGCCGCCTCGCGCGCGGAACGCAGGAGGGCGCGGCGCTCCTGCTTCACCGCAGTCCCGGCCGCCTGCGCGATGATCTTCTCCGCGGCGCGGCGCGCCGCGTCGATCAAAGCCGAGTCGCCGACTTCCCGCGCCGGCTCCCGCTTCGCCTTCCCCGCAGACCGGATCTCCTGAAGCGCGGCCACGAGGGGGTGGGCCGCTCTTTCCGCGTACTCGAGGCCTTCGATGAGGTCCTCTTCGGCGATCTCCTTCGCTGCCCCCTCAGCCATGACGAGCCCCTCGGGCGTGAAGCTCAGGACGAGGTCGATCTTCGAGCTCGCGCGTTCTCCCGGCCCGGGATAGACGAGCCATCCCCCCTCCGCCGCGCGGCCCAGACGAACCGGCGCCGCCGGTCCGTTCCATGGAATGTCCGAGAGCTGAAGCGCCGCCGACGCCGCGAGAATCCCCAGGACCGAGGGATCGCCGCCCGGCTCGCAGGCGAGGACGGTCACCATCGCTTGGACCTCGCATCGATACGATTCGGGGAAGAGCGGGCGGATCGACCGATCGATCAGCCGGCTGGCGAGAATCTCGTGCTCGGAGGCGGCGCCTTCCCGCTTCCTGTAACCGCCGGGAAAACGGCCTACCGCGGAGAAGCGCTCCCGGTATTCGACGGTGAGGGGGAAGAAGTCGCCGCCCGGGCGCGCCTCCTCGGCCGCGACGACGGCCGCCATGACCACGGTGTCACCCTGGCGGACGAGAACTGCGCCGTTGGCCTGCGCCGCAATCCGGCCCCACTCGATCTGGAACAGGGTGTCGAGGACCCGAACGGAACGTTGTTCCACGGAACGATCCCTCCTTCGCCAAGTGACGGTAGCCCCCATCGAAGTCGGTCGTCCAGGGGGAGGCGCGCCGACCGGCGATCCGCGTCGTCCGGCGTCCCCTTGGCGCGACCGCATCCCTCCGGCGTGCTAAAATCTCCCGAGGTGGGCGGAGGAACGGGCACGACCGGCTCCGAGGAGGTGGGATGAGGGAGACAAGACGCAAACCCGCTCTGGAAGATGTTCTTCAGGATCATCACCGACTGCTCGAGATCGAGGGGAGGCTCGCGGGCCGTCTCGCGGACGGCTCCTGTCCCGCATTCAGCTCCTGGATCATCGATGTGAGGAAGGATCTCTCCGACCTGGCTTCGCTCTTGGAGGTTCATTTCGCCAACGAGGAGCAGGATCGACTTCACGATGAAATCGTCGAGACGCTCCCCAATGCCAGCTATCGTCTGCGGCAACTGCTCCAGGAGCACGGGATCCTGCTCGGCAAGGCGACGGCGCTCTGCGAGACCGCCCGGGCGCTGGTGCAACCGGGCACGGACGCCGCCTTGCGCGTCGAAGCGAGCGAGTTCTTCGCCCTTCTCGACCAGCACGAACGTGCCGAGCGCGAGCTCTTCTTGCTGGCCCTCGAAGGTGACGGCGGATCGCCCGATTGATCCAGACCCGGCTCCGGAATCCTCCCGGAAGCCGAACGGAGGACGAATGACTCTGCGCATCCCTCGATCGGTCCTCGCTTGCGCCGTGGGAATCATGGCGTTGTCCGCCAGCCTCCCGGGCGCCTCGTGGGCGCAGAAGCGGGAAGCCCAGGAAAGGCCGGCGGGAACGAGGGTCGCCGTGCCCGCCGAGCGGATCGAAGTGGACGACGGCGACACCGTGACAATCGACTGGCCCGAGGGGGAGCGCGAAACAGTGAGGATCCTCGGAATCGATTGCCCCGAGACGCGGCATGTCGGCCACAACATCCCCTACGACCAACCCTTCGGGCGTGAGGCGGCCGCCTTCGCCATGGGAGCCTTCGCAGTCGCGGAAGAGGTCGAGATCCTCCGCTCGACGACCAAGGACCCTTACGGCCGGACGCTCGCCTATCTCTTCCTCGACGGCCGCAACTACTCGGTTCTCGTCATCCGCGCCCGCCTGGCGGCCGAGACGGTATCGCACTACGGCGACAACGGCTTTCCAAAGGACGCGGATGAGTGCCTCTCCGCCGCGCGGGAGTCGGGGCCGGTTCCATTCGAACCTCCCCACGAGTACCGGAAGCGAATGCGCGAAGTGAGCGACTGGATGAGGTCCCAAGGCCTGCTCCCCCGCTCCGGGCAGTAGCTTCGCGCGCGCGCAAGGCGCGGCATGGACCGCGCCGGGGATGGAGGGATCGTATGCTTCTTCATCGCTCTCTATGGAACGGTTCGTGGACTGCGTGGGGAATCGCCCCGCCCTGCTTTCTCTTGCTCCAAGTCCTGTTCGCCGGAAGCGCCGGCGCGTCGGGCCCCGAGCGCGTGGGAGACGTTGTCGGCCCGAAGGCCCCGCGCGTCATCGCGGTGACGTATGCCACATCGGCGCAGGACTTGCTCGACTGCCTGGCCGGACCCGACGTGACAATCAGCAATGCCGTCCTGAGAGGCGCGCCTCTGTCGGCGGGGACGTTCACGGGGGCGATCTCCGTCTTCGGATTCAATCAGGGGATCGTTCTTAGTTCCGGGGACATCGGGAACATCGTCGGTCCGAACGAACACGACCATGCCACCGGCTCTTTCGCGACCCCTGGGGATTCGGATCTCTCGGCCCTCCTCGGGGGGGTAGAAACCTACGACGCGGCCGTTCTCGAGTTCGACTGCGAGTGCGCCATGGGCACCTCGATCTCGATGCAGTACCTGTTCGGGTCGGAGGAGTACAACGAGTACGTCAACCAGGTCAACGACGCCTTCGCGTTCTTCGTCGACGGTGAGCAGATCGCCTTCGTCCCGGAGGGATGCGATCGGCCCGGAATCCCGGTGACGACGAACAACGTGAACTGCGGGAATCCGTACGATCCTCCGCACGGGGCCAACTGCAATTGCTACCGCAACAACGACCTCGACGACGGCGGCGGCGCCTACGACACCGAGATGGATGGCATGACCCAGAACTTCTTCGCCGAGATCGAGATCGGCGAGGGAACCCACCACGTGAAGATCGCCATCGCCGACGCGCTGGACACCGCGTTCGACTCCGCGGTTCTCATCCGCTGCGGGAGCCTGCGGTGCTCTCCGGCTCCCCCCACAGGGGCTTGCTGCTTCCCGAGCGGGCAGTGCGCCACGCTCGAGTACCAGGACTGCGTCTCCCAGGGCGGCAACTATTACGGGGATGTGATTCCATGCGATCCGAACCCGTGCGCCCAGCCGGTGGGCGCGTGCTGCGACCCGACCGACTTCTCCTGCCGCGTCATGGGAGAGGAAGGCTGCACGGCGAGCGAGTGGATCTACGTCGGAGACGGGACCCTGTGCGAGGAGACCGACTGCCACGAGGTTCCCGCGCAGCGGACGAGCTGGGGACGCCTGCGCACGCTCTATCGCTGAGCTGGGTACCCGAGGCGGCTATTCCTCGAATCGGCGCGCGTCGAGGACGACCCGCCGGCCGTCATAGGCGGGGTACACGGTCCCCTTGCGGCGCAGGTACTCGGTCAGGATCTCGCGCCGCAGACGGCCGCTGTCCTTCTTCTCGATCCCCTTCAGGGCGAAGCCGGCGAAGTAGGAGTTGGTCGCCCCATCGTAGACTCTGTCGTCCCGGAGGGGCTCTCCGTCGACGGAAGCCTCGGCGAGCTGCCCGTCCAACATGCGGTAGCGGATGCCCGAGACCGCGGGCTTGTGCCGCAGGAGGATCTCGCGGATTTCGCTTCCGGTTGCGCGAAACGTGATCACGGTATTCTCGAAAGGATCCAGCGTCACGATGTCGGCCATGGTGATCGGGCCCTCGACGAGCGGCGAGCGGACGCCGCCCAGGTTCTCGAGCTCGATCTGCGCGCCCATCTCCTCGCGGATCGCATCGGCTACGAGGTGGTACTCCGCGCGGTCATCGCCCCGGCTGCTGAAGTCCCCTCCCGCCCGCGCCACGACCTCACCGTAGCGCGAGGCGATCGGGCTCCAGTACCGGTCGACGATCTCCGCCACGCCGGGATCTGGCGCAATCGCGTCGGTGATCGGGATCAGGCGCGCCCGGTAGCGATCGACGGCCCACGTTCCATCGGGTCGCCTGGCGAATCGCAGGTCGACCCGTCCGAGCTCGCCGCCCCACTGATGGGCCTGGACGATGATCGTGCCGTTGACGTCGTTCTCGAGCAGATCCTCCGACCTCCAGACCATCTCGCCGGAAGGCAGGCGCGAATGGGAATGCCCCCCGACGATGAGGTCGATCTCGGGGACGGCCCGCGCGAGATCCTCGTCGACCTCGTTGCCGCAGTGGGAGACGCAGATCAGGATGTCCGCCTCGTCTTCGAGCTCGGAGACGACGCGCCGCGCGGCCTGGATCGGATCCTCGACGTCGACCCCCTCTTTGGCCGCCGGATAGGAGCCGGCCTCACCCGTGAGCAGGCCGAAGAGCGCGACACGCGCCTCCCCGATCCTCTCGATGCTGTGCGGACGCACGAGCGGCTCTCGGGTCGCGCGATCGACGGCATTCGCGCACAGGATCCGGAATGAGGCCATCGCGATCAGCTTCCTCACCTGCGCCAGCGTGTTGTTGAACTCGTGATTCCCCAGGGTCGCGAAATCGTATCCGGCCGCGCTCATCGCCGCCACGTCGGCCTCTCCATGGTACTCGGTCGAAAACGGCGTGCCGTCGCAGACATCGCCCGCGTCGATCAGCCATGTCGCGGCCCCTTTCTCCGCCATCTCCTCACGGATCTGCTTCGCCAGCGTCGCTCTGCGAGCGATGCCGCCGATGTCCGAGCGATCGCTCAGCCCCTCGACCGCCGATCCCGCCGCGACGATCCCGGGATAGCTGAAGGGAAGCAGGTGGCCGTGGGTATCGTTCGTATGGAGGATCGTGAGCGTCTCGGCCCCGGCGGGGCCGGCGATCAGCAAGAGGATCGCGAGAAGGCAACCGAGAAGTCGGTTCGGCATGGAGGCACTCCTTCCAGAACGGTTCGATTCGGGCGGCGCGTGTCGCAGCCAAGAGCCTAACCGTCGCCTCGGGAGGGGGCAAGCAGTCGACGGTGGTCAAGCCCCGGTGTATCGTTCGCGGTCGGAATGAACGGATCTCCGCCCTGGGTCGCCGTCCTGATCTTCGGGATCGCATATTGCGTGATCACAGCGCCGAAGCTCCGCCTCCTGCCCCTGGGCCGGCCGGCGGGGGCTCTGGTCGGGGCGTTCGCGATGGTCCTCTTCGGCGTGCTCTCCACCGACGAGGCCTGGCGCGCGATCGAGCCCAACACGATCGTCCTCCTTCTGGGAATGATGATCCTCACGGCCTATCTCGACGTGGCCGGCTTCTTCGCGTGGGCCGCGGTCCGGTTGCTGCGCGTCTCGGGGGGCCCGTTGCCGCTGATGCATGCGCTGGCATGGACTGCCGGAATCCTCTCTGCCTTCCTCGTCAACGACACCGTCTGCCTGCTACTCACCCCGTTGGTCCTCGTCAGCGTCCGGCAGGCCGGCCTCCCGCTTGCCCCCTATCTGTTCGCCCTCTGCATGGGGGCGAACATCGGGAGCGTCGCCACCTTGAACGGCAATCCGCAGAACATGCTGATCGGCGCGCTCTCGGGCGACCGCTTTCTCGACTTCATGCTCCACCTGGCTCCCGTCGCGATCGGGGGACTCCTCATTCTCTCGGGCCTCCTCCACCTCTTCTTCGCCCGCCTCCTGGGTCGCGCCCTCGTCCGGATCGCGCCGCCCGCGGCGCCGCGGTTGCGGCTCGGGGTCCTCCGGCTCACGCTCGCGGTGCTCGGCGCTATGGTGGTCTCATTCCTCTCCGGCGCCCCGCTCGCCTTCGCCGCTCTGGGCGGCGCATGCGCGCTCCTCGTCGTCGCGCGCGTGCCGCCGCGCCACCTCTTCCACCGCGTCGACTGGACGCTCCTCCTCTTCTTCGCGAGCCTCTTCGTCCTCGTGGAAGGGATCGTTCGAGCGGGCGCGGCCGAATGGCTCTACGAAGCCTTTGCGCCGTGGCTCGGAGAGGGCGCCCGGCGCCAGGCCACGGTCTTCTCGGTCCTCGCGGTCGTGGGATGCAATCTCGTATCGAACGTGCCGTTCATCCTGGTCGCGAGACCGTGGATTGGAGGGCTGGAGGATCCGATCCTCCAGTGGCGGTGTCTCGCCATGGCCGCGACGCTGGCTGGAAACCTCACGATCCTCGGCTCGGTGGCGAATCTGATCGTGATCGAGGCGGCCGGAAAAGACGCGCGCATCGGGTTCCTGGACTACCTCAAGATCGGCTTTCCCGTGACCGTCGCCACCGTCGCCTGGGGTCTGCTCTGGCTCGTGCTGATCGCCTGAGTGAACGCGCCCACGCATCGAGCCGTTGCCCTTCTCCCGTTCGAGGTCGTAGTCTCAGTGCTCCATGTGGTGGGACGACGATGAACAGCCGGAGGACGAGAAGTACATCCGGCACCTCAGCATGCGGGACATGCTGCGGCGGATCTATCCGTTCGTGCGACCCGAGTGGAGGCGATTCTCGATCGGCATCGTCCTCCTCCTGATCGGAGTCGGGGCGGAGCTCGGGCAGCCGATCGTCCTTCGCCGGCTCATCGACAGCGACATCGCCGCCGGCTCAAGGGATGGAATCCTCCAGAGCGCGGCGACCTACGCGGCCCTTTTCGTCCTGGGCACTGCGGTGACCTACTTTCAGGTGGTCGTCCTGACGCGCATGGGTCTCGGGATCGTCACAAGCCTCAAGAAGAGGCTCTTCAACCACCTCCTGGGCCTGAGCGCCGCCTATTTCGACAAGAACTCGCCCGGAAAGCTCCTCGCGCGCGTCGAGTCGGACGCCGAACGGCTGCAGATGCTCTTCTCCGAGGTCGCGCTCGCCGTCCTGCGGACGATGGTCCTCCTCCTGGGAACGATCGTCGTCATGCTCGCGACCGACTGGCGGGTCACCTGCGCGATCCTCGTGCTCGCAATCCCCCTCCTCGTGGGGACGATCCTCTACTTCCGCTGGATGCGTGGGCTCTACCGCCGCGTCCGCTCGCTCTACGCGAAGCTCTCCACCTTCGTGACCGAGTATGTCCAGGGAGTCCCCATCCTGCAGCTGTTCGGGTACGAGGCGACTGCGCGGGCCCGCCTCGGCATCCTGAATCGCGACAAGCTCAGAGCGGAGCGCACCGCCTCGATGTACGAGTACGGATTCTGGGGCTTTCTCACCGCGGTCGAGGTGGGAGCGGTGATGACGATCCTCTACCTCGGCTCCGGCAGATTGCTGGGAATCACGATCACGGTGGGGACTCTCGTTCTCTTCATCGAGTACACGCGGCGCGTGTTCTGGCCTCTCGCGATGTTCTCCGAACAGCTGAACTTCATTCAGCGCGCCTTCGCATCTGCCGATCGCGTCTTCGGCGTCCTCGACACCCCCTCGCGGACCCCCGACCGGCCCGGCGCGGTCGAGACGGTGCCTGATGACTGGCGCGAGATCGCATTCGAGAACGTCGGATTCGTCTACGACGGCGGCACCGTCGCCCTCGAGGCGGTCTCCTTCAAGTTGCGACGCGGCGAGAGAGTCGCCCTCGTCGGTCTCTCCGGCGGCGGAAAGACGACCGTCACGAATCTCCTGCTCCGATTCTACGAGCCAAGCTCGGGCAGGGTCACGCTCGACGGCAGGGACATCCGCGAGTACCTCCAATCGGCCTGGCGGAGCCGGTTGGGCCTGGTGCTGCAGGAGATCCACCTCTTCCCCGGGACGGTCGCTGAGAACCTCTGCGCGCTTCGCGACGGAGTGCCCGCTGAAGCGATGCAGCGCGCGGTGCGCATCGTCGGGGCCGAAGAGGTGATTCAGCGGCTTCCGAAGCGCTATGAGGAATCCCTCGCCGAGGGCGGGTCGAACCTGTCGATGGGCGAGCGCCAGCTCTTGAGCTTCGCGCGCGCGATCGTGCCGGATCCTGACATCCTCGTGCTGGACGAGGCGACATCCTCCGTCGATCCGGCGACGGAACGCCGTCTGCAGGAATCGGTCGAGCGGCTCCTCTCGGGCCGGACATCCCTCGTGATCGCACATCGGCTCGGCACGATCGTCAGCGCCGATCGGATCCTCGTCCTGCACAAGGGAAAGCTCGTCGAGGAGGGGACGCATCGAGAGCTCTACGAGAAAGGCGGGATCTACCGCAATCTCTTCGACCTTCAATTCAAGGAAGCGATCGTCGCATGACGACCCGCGAACACATCGCCTGGCTGCTCGCCTACTGGAAGCCGCATCGCCGCTTTCTCTACTTCCTGTTCTTCTTCACCCTCGTTTCGAGCGGAGTCGCGATCGCCTACCCGCTCGTCTTCCGTTTCGTCATCGACCGGATCTATTCCACCATCGAGGCGGCGCAGCCGGAGAATCGGGATCTCTACCGGCTGCTCGGCGTGCTCGCCCTGATCGCGGTCGGCCGCTTCATCGCAGGCTTCTACCCCGCTTTCCGGGCGTGGATGAACCTGAAGCTCGAGAAGGACATCCGCGAAGGGGTGTTTGGCTCCCTCCTCGAGAAGGACTACACCTTCTTCGGCAAGTTCCGGACGGGCGATCTCGTCACGCGCCTGACCGACGACATCGCTGAATACCCTCGAATCGCCTGGTTCGGCTGTTCCGGCATCTTCCGTTTCGTCGATTCGGCCTCCAAGTTCGTCTTCTGCATCACGGCGATGCTCCTTCTCGACGCGCGACTCGCGTTGCTCTCGATGATTCCGATTCCGATCATGCTCATCGTCGTCTACCGCGCGCAGCAGGCCCTCGGCGCGACCTATCGCCGGCAGCAGGAGGCGGTCTCGCGCACGAACGACACCATTGAATCCGCCTTCGCGGGCATACGGATCGTCAAGGCGTTTCGCGGCGAATCGGGACAGGAGAGGCGGCTCGGGGAGGTGCTCGAGGAGCGGATCGGAATCCAGCTCCGCCTCGCGAAGCTCCATGTCCTGGTCTTCTCGATGGACAATGTCGCCAGCCGCCTGGGCCAGGTGATCGTCCTTTCGGTCGGGGGAATCCTCGTCCTCGACGGTCGCCTCTCGCTCGGGACTCTCTACGCCTTCTACGTCTATCTCGACATGCTGATCCATCCGATGACCGACCTGCCGAACCTCTTCGTCACCGCCCGGCAGGCCTTCGTCTCGATCGACCGCGAGCAGGAGCTGATGAGCGCCCCCACGCGCGTCCGCAGGGAAGGGACGGCGGTCGTGGAGCCTCCGATCGAGTCGATCTCCGTCCGCGACGTCGGATTCCGTTACCGCGAGGAGCTCGAGCCGGCCCTCGACTCGGTCGGCTTCGATCTCCGGCTCGGACGGAAGCTCGCCATCGTGGGCCCCGTCGCATCCGGCAAGTCGACCCTGCTGAAGCTCCTCGCGGGACTCCTGCCGGCCCAGACGGGCGAGTATCGGATCGACGGCAGACGATTCGAGGAGTGGGAGTGGGCGAGTTTGCGCTCCCGCATCGGGTATGTCCCGCAGGAGTCGCTCCTCTTTTCCGAGACGATCGCGGAGAATGTCGCCTTCGGGCGTCCCGCCGACCCCGATTGGGTGCGCCGTTGCCTGGAGATCAGTCAGATGGGCGCCGACATCGAAGCGATGAAGGAGGGCCTGGAGACTCCGCTCGGCCAGCGCGGGACCCTGGTCTCGGGAGGCCAGAAGCAGCGCATCGCCATCGCGCGCGCCCTCGCGGGACGACCGGATCTCCTGCTCCTGGACGACTGCACGGCCTCTCTCGATGCGCGAAACGAGGACCTCTTCTGGGCCGCGATCGAGGAGGCGCTTCCGTCGACGATGGTGGTCCTCGTCTCCCATCGGCTGGCGACGATTCGGCGGGCGGATACGATCCTCGTCCTCGACCAGGGACGCCTCGTCGACTCGGGATCGCACGAGGAGCTGGCATCGCGCTGCGCGCTCTACTCCGAGTTCCTCCAGACGCAGGAGAAGAAGAGCCACCTCGAGGACGTCGAGGCCGTCGCAGCGCCTCCCCCGCTCGGGGGCTGACCGGGCTCGATCCTCGGGCTCAATCCCCGGGCTCGTTCCCCGGCCCCGTGGAGACGAACTGCGCCCGCGTGACCCACCAGCGGCGCCCACAGCGCGGGCAGGACGTCTCCACGCCCTCCTCGCCGCGGAACAGCTCCTCGATGCCCTTGGCGAAGATCGACCGCAGGGCGGAGAGCATCTTGCGCGGGCTGCACCCGCATTCGAAACGGAAGGAGCGATCCTCCAGAGGACGCGATTCGCCGATGAGAGCGGCAAGATCCTCGCGGCCAAGCGAGCGGATCCATTCGCGATCCGAGCCCGGAAGCCCCAGGACCATGGCGAAACGGCCATCCTCGAGCTCGTGAAACCGCGCGGGCATCTGCTCGGAGCGGTCATAGTACTGCTCGAAGATCCCCAGGATGTCGATCCCCTCGACCTCGACGGAGCTCGTCATCGGCTCTCCGCGCGAGCGCAGGGTCTGGACGTAGAGCCGGTTCGATTCCGCCGGGCGGACCCCTTCGGTGAAGGCCCGTCCCGTGACGATCGCCCTGGACGCTTCTCCAGTGAGGAAGATGTTCGTGGGCGGCCGCTGCAGTGAGATCGTCCACGCCACGACCTCGTCACGCGGGCGGTTGGCGAGGTGCAATGCCGCGGCGGCGAGCCCCTGGCCCATCATGACGAAGGAGAGCGGGTCCGGCTCGCCCTGCCAGAGCGCCGCGTGGCGCTGCCACGCTTCATGCAGAGCGGCGAAGGAGCCGGAGCTCACGATCACCGAGCGGGCGTCCTGAAGGCCGCGGCGGAGCAACACTCGACCGGAGGAGGCGATTTCCTCCGGGGTGGTCTCGTCCATCCCCTCTCCGTGCCTTTCCTGTTCGGTCACGCTGCCTCCCGATGCGGTCCGCTCCCTGGATCTTATCGGGCGCGTCGCGGAGCGCGAAGCGATCCGTGAGACTTGACCGCGGCGGGATCTCTCGATCAGAATCTCCCGTTCGCCGATCCGCGGCCGGGGGACAGTGGATCATGCAGGCAATCCAAGGAGGAAATGATGGCTAACACGATCTGCCACTTCGAGTTCATGAGCACCGACCCGGCCAAGAGCCGTGACTTCTACGGGAAGATCTTCGACTGGAAGTTCGACGATTCCATGATGTCCGGATACACGATGATCCAAACGGGGTCCGACCTGGGTGGGGGGTTGATGGCGAAACCCGCCGAGGCGCCCGCCCCCGCGCTCAATGTCTATATCTACGTCGATTCGATCGAGGCGACGCTTGCCAAGGTGAGATCCGCCGGCGGCAAGATCATCGCCGAGAAGACTCCCATCCCGAACATAGGAGCATGGGCGATGTTCCTCGATCCGGACGGCATCAGCGTCGGAATCTTCGAGGAGCCGAAGAAGTAAACGGTCCGGGCCGCTCGGCGCCGGCAGCCAAGGAGCCGCGCTGGGACTCATCCCGGCGCGGCTCCCTCGCGCGCGGATCGGTCAGGGCCGCGGTCCGCGTCCCGGCATGAGCTTCCGCACCGCTTCCCAGCGGATTCTCTGCTCGTCGGTCAGCAGAGCCGTGATCGATGCGGCAAGCTCGTTCTCGATCCGCTCCATCGCCTCCCCTGCCGCAGACGGATCCGTCGCGTCGCTTCGGAGCTGCGTCATCACCGCGGAACGTTCCTTCGCCGTGGAGAGCATCAGCTCCCGGACGCGCGCCGCCTGCTCGTCCGTCAGTCCCAGGACCCGGTCGAGGAAGGTGGCGCGACGGTCAAGATGCTGCTCCATCCGCTCCAGGCGCTTCTCCACACGATCGCCGGTCCGCTCTTCCCGACGCGCGTTGGCCTTTTCCACCTGCTTCGGGGTCAGAAGCGCATGAATCTGGGCCCGAGTCTCGTCCTGGCTCGCCCGCATACGGTCGCGCACCTCGGCGCGCGGAATCGTCCCTTCTCTCACCTGCTCGTGGATCCGTCTCGCCTCCTCGGCGCGCTCTTCCAGGATCGGGCGGATCGCCTCCAGCTGGGCCTCTGTCAGATCGAGCCCTTCCGCCATCCGCGCCCCCATTGGCCCGAGAGCCCCCATGGGACCCCCGGCGCCCGGTCCGCGCATTCCGCGGCCTCGACCTCGACCGCCGGCGGCCGCCTGCTCGCGCCAGGTCTCCCGCCTTTCCTGGATCAGCTCGGCGAGCTCCGTGAACTGCTCCGTGGTGAGGATGCCAGCGGCCTCTTCGAGAAAACCGTGGACTGGAGGCTGCGATGGCGGACCCTGCATCGCGGGGCCCGTGCGGCCCGCGCGGCCCGCTCTGCCATCGCGGCCCGCGAAGCCGCCCCGCCGCCCCGATGGCCTTCCCCATTCGTCTCCACGATCCCTGCGGGAATCGCTTAAGGCCGAGGCTAGTCGTCGGCTCTGCTCGTCGCTGAGATCGAGGCGTTCGTCGAGCTCGGCGGGCGTGATACCGGCGAGCGCCCCCATTCCGATCGCGCTCCCGGATCGGTCCAGGGCCGCGCGTCCGGATTCATCCATCGGATTCGCCGCGTAGTCGCCTTCCTTGCAGCCGGCGCCAATCACTCCCGCGAGGGCCACCCCCGCGAGGGCTGCCCACCAACGACGGGTCGTTCGGTTCATTGCATCCTCCTCGAGATTCGTTGCGGATGGTTTCGAGCCCCTCGCTTCGGAGTCACGGTACCCGGAAGTTGTGGCAGGAGTGTGACGGGGGGTTGGGATTCGGTGCGAAGCGACGCGATGGAGGCCAATGGCTACGGCCGGAGTGGTCGCATGCCGGCGCGGGCGCGCGCCAGCAGCTAGTCGAACGGCTTGCCGATGAAGAGATACCCCGCCCTCTCTCCCCCCTCCGACTGGCCGTAGCCGAGGTGCACGGGGCCGAGAATCGTCCTGGCGCCCAGAAAGATCAGGCCGGCCGGGCGCAGATCCCGCGGTCGGAACGCCTCGAGCCGACCCCAGACCTCGCCTGCCTCGACCGCGCAGCCCGCGACGATCCCTCGCCCGAGGTAAGGGGCTAGGCGATCGATCTCACGATAGTAGGCGAGGGCGACGTAGGTGACCGCGTCGCCGGCGAGCGCGTCGGGCTCGAACCCGGAGAGGCGCAGGAACCCGCCCAGGGTGTGCGGGTCGTAGGGCGGCAGTCCGCTGTCGAAGTCGGTCCCGAAGATCGAGCGCAGGAGAATGGTGTTCCTGCCGACGCTCTGAGCGTGCTGCAGCGCGATGAGGAGCCTGTCGTAGCCGCGGTCGGCTCCGAGCCCCTCGCGGGAAAGGGTGAGATCGGCCTGCAGACGGCTCCCGGCGCGCGGGAGCGGATACTCATCGAGGCGGTCGAAGAGGATCCTCCCCTCGAACGCCCCCAACTCCTCGCGCAGGCGCGGGGTCTCCGGCCCGGAATCGAACTCCGCTTCGATCCGGCCGCGCAGCGCTCCGGCGCGCAGCTCGAGCGCCTCTCCCACACGCGCCCCCAGATCGATCTGGCCGTGCGCCCGGCGGATCCGCTCCAGCTCCGGCTGCCCCTCCGGCGTGCGGAATCGCCCCTTGTCGTCGAGAAGATGGATGGAGGGAGACACGAAGACGAGTCCCGACTCGACGAGCGGCTGATCGAAGTCGGAGTCGAGGCTCAGGACATCTCCCACGCCGAGGATCGCGCGCCACTCCCCTCCCAGGCGATTCGCGAAGGCTCGCCTGTAGAGAAGGGTGGCGAGGAAGTCGGCCTCCGCATCGAAGTTCCCCTCGATCCCGAGGCCCGGGCAGAGGTATCCCGGTCCCCACGACTTCTCCCGGACGCGAATGACGAGCGTGCGCGCCCCTTCGCGTCCCGTAACGGAGAAGTCGATCATCTCGAACTCCCCGATGCGCGCGATCCGATCGAGATCATCGCGCAGAACATCGATGTCGAGCTGCTCCCTCGGTTGAGTCCGGATCCGCCGCCGGATGAGATCGGGCGAGACGCGGCGCGTGCCGGACACCTCGATCGACTCGATTCGTAGCCGTCCGGCGTGTTCCTCCGCCCATCCGCGCACGCGGCTCTTCCAGGCGGCATACTCCTCCTCGGAGACCGAGTAGCGCCGGAGATCCTCGATCCTCGCGCGCGCCGCCTCCTCGCCCGCCTTCGCGGCCTCGAGCATGCTCCCGAAGGAGGCGATGTCGATTCCGGGCAGCCCGGGATTGATGAGGACGTCGCCGGCAACCAGCGCCTCGCGAGATGCCCGGGAGTTGCCGCGCGTGAGGAGATTGAGGGCGCGGGCGGCGACGCCTACGAATGAGGGCCGGGATTCCTCGATCTCGGGAAGCGGCGAGCCGACGTCGACTGCGATCACGACCTGGGCCCCCATCGCGCGCGCCGTTTCCACCGGGAGGTTCTGCACGATCCCGCCGTCGACGAGAAGTCTCCCTTCCAGCCGGGCGGGCGTGAATGCGCCCGGAATCGCCATGCTGGCGCGCATCGCATCGGAGAGGTCGCCATGGTCGATGACCACCATCTCCCCCGTCGAGAGATCACACGCGACCGCGCGAAACGGGATCGGCAACTCGTCAAAGCCCTCCATGTCGATCGAGCAGAGCGTGAGCGATCGCAGCAGGAGCTGGAGCCTCTGGCCTGCGATGATCCCGGGCGGAAGAACGATGCCGTAGCGCTCGACGCCGAGCTCGAAGCCGAAGAGGGGGAGCAGATCCTCCTCTTTGCGCCGCAGCGAAGTGTCGCGGCGCGATGGCGCGTCGTGGAAGATGGCGTCCCAGTCAGTGCGGCCGATCTGCTCGGTCATCTCCTCGGGGGAGAGGCCGCAGGAGTAGAGGGCGCCCAGAATGGCGCCCATGCTCGTCCCGGCGCAGTAGTCGATCGGGATTCGCAGCTCCTCCAGGACGCGGAAGACCCCGAGATGCGCTGCCCCGCGCGCGCCGCCGCCGCCCAGGGCGAGCCCGATCTTCGGGCGAGGCGCGGATGCGGCCGCCGAGTCGCCGATCGATGCGGAGGGGGCGGCCTGAGCGGAGAGCGCGATGAGGAATCCGACGACCGCGGCCGCCGCGCTTGCCGCGGCGCGCGCTCGATTCGCATCCCCCCGCGCCGGGCGCGGCGCCCGCTCACACTCCCCCAACGGTCGGCCCTCCGTTCGGCGTCACATGCAGCGCCCCTGGAGGAATCGTGACACAGAACGCTCGCGGTCGCCACACGCAGGAATCGCGCGAGGGCGATGCGGAGCTGCCGGCGGCGATCAGCGCCGGCGGAAGTAGGTCCGCACGATCTCCGGGGATTCTCGGAGGCTCCATCCATCGAAGCCCTTCGCCCGCGCCAGATCGACGAGCGGCGCGGGGACGAAGGGAGTGACGAGCTCGTAGATCGCATGCGCCTCGAGAGCGGCGAGATCGCTCATGACGCGCTCCATGGGGTGCCCGCCGGACTCGATCGCCTCGCGCGCGTCGAATGAGCGCGTGACCGCATCGCCGCGCAGCCAATCGGGGCGTGGCGCGGCGGCCGGCGCGTCCTCTTCGGCGATCGCCGCCTCCTCCTGTCCGGCGGCGCAGCGCAGACGCGAGATCAGAGTGCCGATCGGGAGATCCCCCACCTTCGCGACCTGGCGCAGCGTGGCGACCTTTGCGACGGTCCTTCGCAGGACGGGATTCTTGAGCGCCTTGTAGGTCGGCGAGAGCGAGATCAGCACGTCCTCGAGCTGGGGATAGGCGCTCAGGAGATCGCCGACCCGCGTCTCCGGCGTGATCATGGGGCCCTTCGCGTCAGCCGGCATGCTCCACCTCCCGATCGTCGTAGGAGAGAAGCCGCCGCTCGCCTCCGAGCGCGCGCTTCTCCGTCAGGTCTTGGCTCACCTCGAGGCAACCGAGGTATGCGCCTCTCGGGTCCCGCACGGCGAAATACTCGATGTGGATGAAGCGGCCCCGGAGCTCGATCCAGAAGGCGGCGCGGTCGTGGCCGCCGCTCCTGAAATCGTCGAGGATCTTCTGCACGATGTGGACGCTTCCGGGGGGGTGGCAGTACTGCACCCTGCGACCCAGGATCGCGCGGCTGCGCGAGAAGATCCGCTCGCGGCCCTGGGTGAAGTAGCGCACCGTGTCGTCGGCGTCGACGTATGTGAGATCGAAGGGGATCGTGTTCAGGATCGCCGCGAGCTCGACCGGCGTCATGCTTCCGGATGGAAGCTGGATCCGCCCCGCCTCGGGGACTGCCTCGTACGGCCCGAGCTCGACTCCCTCGGGCCTCCACTCCTCGGACGGATCGAAGAGGCAGAAGCCGATCTCCGGGCTCTGGCGCGCGATCTCGAGCCAATCGCCTTCGGTCAGCGTGTCGAGGCACATCGGCAGGAGGATTTGCTCTTCCTTGTCGATCATCTCCTGGATCGATCGGGAGGCGGGCTCGGCCAAGAGCTCGACGACCCCGCGCGCCTCGCCGGCGGTGAAGGAGTCGACCGCCGTCAGCGCCTCCATGGCCGATGCGAGCATCGCGCGCGTCTCGTCGTGCTTTCCCCACATCACCTTCGGGGGGCCCGTGATCCCGTGCTTCTCGAGGAAAGGAAAGAGAAGGTTCTCCTTGCGGAGATAGTGCTTCTCGACGTCCATCAGGTTGTTGAAGCGCGCGCGGATCGCGGCCATCGGCTCGCTCGCGGCGGCGTCCTCGGAGAGCCCTTCGAGCGAGGCGTAGAGCTTGCCGAGCTCCTTGATCTCCCATTCGAGGGCGCGGTTCTCCTCCCGGAATGTGTGCGCCGGATGCCCGGGCGGGGCAGTGCGCGCGTGGCTCAGATCGATCGCTCCCTCGAGGGCCGCGTGGTGGAGATCGCAGAGGCGCAGCACCTCCTCGGAGGGAAGCCCCTCCTCGATCAGCTCTTGCTCCACCTCGACGACATCGCCGTAGGGCACCTGGCCCAGCATGCGCACGAGCTGGGCGCGCACCTGATCCGGCGCCTCCCCGTCGTGGAGCTGGAGGATCATGTGTTTCAGGAGGTCCTTGCGGCGCCGGGCGTTGTCCAGAAGCTCGCTCATTCGCTCTCCCTTCGATTCGGCTGAACAAGCTGGAAGTTACGCGTCTGCGTCCGGTCGCGCAGTGACCTAGGTCACCCCCCTCGCGATTGCGCAAGGAAGATGCGCGCCGTAGGATCGGACGGGAGCTGGTATGCGGTCAAAATGGAGGATTCCATGAGCGGATCAGGCGGGAATCACATGAGCCCGGAGGACTTCCGGCGCTACGGCCAGCTCGCGGTCGAGTGGATCGCCCGCTATCAGGAGAGGGTCGAGTCGCTCCCGGTTTTTTCCCGCGTGGCGCCCGGCGAGATTCGCGCGGGACTGCCGGCCAAACCGCCGGAGAGGGGCGAGCCGTTCGAGTCGATCCTGGCCGATCTCGACACGCGGATCCTCCCTGGAATCACGCACTGGCAGTCGCCCAACTTCTTCGCCTACTTCCCCGCCAACGCATCCGGCCCGGCGATTCTCGGGGATCTGATCGCATCCGGACTCGGCGTGCAGGGGATGCTCTGGGCGACGAGCCCCGCCTGCACCGAGCTCGAGACGCATGTTCTCGATTGGATGGTCGAGATGCTCGATCTCCCGCGCGCGTTTCTCTCCAGCGGAGCGGGTGGAGGCGTGATCCAGGACACCGCATCGAGCGCGACATTGTGCGCCATGCTCGCCGCGCGCGAGCGGACGACCCGGCTCGCGACCAACGAGCGCGGCTGCGACGGCAAGCTCACCGCCTACGCGTCGAGCCAGGCCCACTCCTCGGTCGAGAAGGGGGTCAAGATCGCGGGGATCGGGCGCTCGAATCTGCGGATCGTCGAAGTGGACGATTCGTTCGCCATGCGCCCCGAGGCGCTCGCGATGCGGATCCAGGAGGATCGCGCGGCGGGGCTTGTTCCCTTCTTCGTCTCGGCGACCGTGGGGACGACTTCATCGAACGCGATCGATCCGCTGCCCGGAATCGGGAGGATCTGTCGCGAGAATGGGCTCTGGCTGCACGTGGATGGAGCCATGTCGGGCACGGCGGCGCTCTGCCCGGAGCACCGCTGGATCCAGGCCGGGCTGGAGATGGCCGACAGCTACTGCTTCAACCCCCACAAGTGGATGTTCACGAACTTCGACTGCGACTGCTTCTATGTGGCCGATCGCAAGAGCTTGATCGAGGCCTTGAGCATCCTGCCCGAGTACCTTCGCAACAAGGCGACCGAGTCGGGTGCTGTGATCGACTACCGCGACTGGCACGTGCCCCTCGGCCGCCGTTTCCGGGCGCTGAAACTCTGGTTCGTGATCCGCTGGTACGGGGTCGAGGGGCTGCGAGCGCTCGTGCGCGAGCATGTGCGGATCGCCCAGGACTTCGCCTCGTGGGTCGCGAGCGATCCGGACTTCGAGATCGCCGTGCCCCCGCCCCTGAACCTCGTCTGCTTCCGCCACCGCGGGGGCGATGCGGTCAATCAGGAGCTGATGGATCGGTTGAACCGCAGCGGCGAGCTTTTCCTCACGCACACCCGGTTGCGCGATCGATTGACCTTGCGCATGAGCATCGCCGGTACCCTGACCGAGCGGAGACACGTCGAGAAAGCGTGGGAGACGATCCGCAGAACCGCCGGCGAGATCGGCGCCGCGCGATGAAGCCGCGCGTCGTCCTTCTGGACTTCGACTATACCCTGGGCGACTCCTCGGAGGCGATCGTCGAGTGCGTGGCATATGCGCTCGAGAAGCTGGGGCTTGCTCCGGCGACCGGGGATGCGATCCGAAGAGCGATCGGCCACTCGCTTCCCGAGGTGCTGCGGCTTCTCACGGGAATCGAGGATCCATCGCGTGGCGAGGCGTTTCGCGCGGCCTTCGTCGAGCGCGCCGATCAGATGATGGCGCAGAAGACGCGCATCTTCCCGGGCGTTCACGAGGCGATCGAGCGGATGCGGGCCGCGGGGCTGGTCCTTGGGATCGTCTCGACGAAGTACCGCTACCGCATCGAGCAGATCCTCGCGAGAAACGCGCTCGAGGGGCGCTTCGAGACGATCGTGGGCGCCGATGAGGTCGCGCGGCCGAAGCCGGATCCCGCGGCGTTGCGCCTGGCGCTCGAGCGCCTGGGCGCGACGCCGGAGGAAGCCGTCTATGTCGGGGATCATCCGATCGACGCCGCGGCGGCGCGGGACGCCGGGATCGCCTTCATCGGCGTCATGACCGGTCCAAGCGCCCGCGCGGACTTCGGGGAGATGCCGGCGCTCGACTTCATCGACTCGATCGAGGAGCTGCCGGGGAGGTTGGGGGTGTAGGGATCGGGAGCTCTCGTCCCCTCACCCCGCGATCCGCACCCGCACCCTCGCTCCGCCCCCGGACCGGTTCTCCGCCAGGGCATCGCCTCCGTGCGCGCGCGCGATCCCGCGAACGATCGCAAGGCCCAGCCCCGTGCCCCCGGCCCGCCGCGCCGGATCGCCGCGGTAGAAGCGGTCGAAGACGAACGGAAGATCCTCCCTGCGGAATCCGGGTCCGTCGTCCTCGACGACGATCTCCACACCCCCCTCCGTAGCCCGGCCGATCCGGATGGCAACCGCAGAGCCGCCGGGCAGGTGCCGCAACGCATTCCCCAGCAGGTTCGATGCGATCCGCTCGATCCGGCGCTGATCGGCCTCGACCACGATCGGCTGCGCGGGAGGCTCCCAGACGACCTCGATCCCCGCCTCGCGAAACGCCACGCGCAAGCGCTCGACCTCTCCGCCCACGATCGCCCCGAGATCGCACGGTTCCTTCTCGAGCGGCAGGCTTCCCGACTCGACGCGCGCGAGCTCGAGAAGATCGCTCACCAGCGCATCCATTCGCATCGCCTCTTCGTGGATGAACTGGAGATACCGCTGGGTCTCCTCGCCGCTCTTCGGCACGGCGGGATCGAGAAGCGTCTCGGCGTATCCGCGGATCGTCGTCAGGGGCGTCGAGAGATCGTGCGTGACATCGGCGAGGAAACGACGGCGCTGGATGTCGGCTTCGACCAGCGAGTCGCGCGACTCCTTGAGCCGCGCGGCCATCGCGTTGAACGACTCCCCAAGGCGTCCGATCTCATCGGGTCCGGGAGCGACGACGCGCGCGTCGAGATCGCCGTCGGCCACCTGCCGCACGGTCAGCTCGAGTCGCTCCACGCGCCGGGAAACCCACCGGAACAGGAGCAGACCCGCGACGGCCGCCATGATGGCCGCGACGGGCAGAAAGAGGAGTCCCGGCATCGGCGTCCCGGGCGGCATGACAAGCCCCTCGCGCCGGCTCGGGAGAACGATCACGCGGCCCACGGTCTCGCCGTTTGCGACCACTTCCACCCCGCCCCGCGCCCAGCGCCCGCGGCCCCCGCCCCGGGGCTCTCGTGCTTCCGGCGACCCGACTTCTCCAGCCGGCAATCGCCTCGACGAGTGGATCCGCCCCTCGGCGTCGCGGAAGACGGCGACCCATCCGCGTTTCTGAGGGGCGGCACGCTCGAGGATCCCCTCGATGTCGGCCTCGCCGGCGGCGAGGGCCGAGGAGAGCGCCGCGGCCACCTCCCGCGCGAAGGCTTCCCGCGAAGCCGCGTTGAAGCTTCGCACCGCGGGACGGAGCACCACGCCCATGACGAGCCACTGCAGGAGGATTCCCACCACGAGGACGAGGAGAAACGCGCCGCTGAAGGTCCAGAGAAGGCTCCGCTTGCGGCGCGTCACGGCCGCTCCGCAAGTCGATACCCGGCGCCCCAGACCGTCTGCAGGATCCTGGGATGCGCGGGGTCGGCCTCGATCTTGCGGCGCACTCGACTCACCAGAGAGTCGATGCTCCTGTGATCGACGAATCGATCCTTCCCCCAGACCTGCTCGAGGAGCTGGTCGCGCGTGAAAACGCGCCCGGCGCGCGCGGCCAGGAAGTGGAGGAGGTCGAACTCGAGCGTCGTCAGGTCTACGAGCTTGCCCGCGACCTCCACTCTCCTTCGCCCCGGATCGACGACGATGTCGCCCGCCTGGACCACGGCGTCCTCCTCGGGGGCCGCCCTGCGCAGAAGGGCGCGCGCACGGGCCACCAGCTCCCGGACTCCGAACGGCTTGGTCATGTAGTCGTCCGCGCCGATCTCGAGACCGAGGACGACCTCCGATTCCCCCCGGCGCGCGGTCAGCATCAGAATCGGCACGCGGCTCTCCGCGCGGATCCGCCGACACAGCTCGAGCCCGTCCATTCCAGGGAGCATCAGGTCGAGGACGACGAGATCGGCCCCTTCCTGGCGAAAGACCTCGAGCCCGCGGATGCCGTCCTCCGCCACGCGGCACTCCATGCCGTGGGCGCCCAGGTTCTTCGCGACGAGATGCGCGATCTTCGCGTCGTCCTCGACGACGAGGACACGGGGGCTCATCGGGAAGTCGCCTTGAATCGACCCTCACCGGCCCGGTAGATCGAGATCTCGTGCCCGTCGGGATCCTTGAGGTAGGCGTGCCGCCAGCCCCACGGCATCTCCTTCGGCGGCTGCAGGAACGCGATCCCCGCCTCGGCGAGCCGATCGCAGAGCCGGTCGATCTCCTCGATCTCGAAGTAGAGCCGGATCCCCTCGCTGCGCGGCAGCTCTCGGTCGGCCTCGGCGAGGTGGATCGCCAGCGTCGATCCGCCGCCAGGAGCCGTGAGGCGCGCGTAACCGTCGTCGCGCTCGATCAGCTCGAACCCGAGCCTCCCGCTGTAGAAGGCGAGCGATCGGTCGACGTCCCTTGCGTAGATCATGGCGTGATTGAAGCTCAACCGTTTCGGCGGCAGGACCATCGCATCCGCGGCGGGCCCCACGAATGCGGGAATCTCGAACCGTTGAACGCGCGGCGCTCCCATCGAGGCCACGCTGGATGCGAAGAGATCCGAGTCGAGGAATCGGTCGGCGTCCTCCGGATTCCGCCAGATGTAGAAGCCGCCGAAGCGCCGGCCCTCCTCGTCGAGGACGAAGGTCTTCGACACGAGCCCGGGAAGACGTTCGAAGGCCGGCCCCCGTTCGATCGCCCGGCGCCGTAGCGCCTCGGCGTCGAACCGGTCTCCCAGATCCCAGAGATAGAGCAGGGCGTGCATTTCGGCTTCCCTCCTTCGGTGAGATCACGATAGCGCAGCGTGAGGGCCGTGGCATCCCCGTCAGAGGCGCCCGCCGCGCGCTAGCCTCCTGCCGTCTCGGGACCTCCCTCGGGGTCGGGGATCGAGCGCAGGTAGCGCGCTACCCAGGGGAGCAGAAGATAGGCGGGAAGCGCGAGGAGGAAGGTCATCGCGAAGTACGAGCTGTACCCGAGCCGCTCGGTCGCCCAGCCGCTCCAACCGCCCGCGATCGAGCGCGTCAGGCCGAAGAGGGCCGAGAGGAGCGCGTACTGCACCGCCGCGTGCTCCTTCTGGCAGATCGCCATGAGGAAGGCGAGAAACGCGGCGGTCCCGAGACCGCTCGTGAACGACTCGAAGAGCGAGGCGAAGTAGATCGCCGCGCGCGGCGCGTCCATCGTCGCGACTCCCGCGTACACCAGGTTCGATCCCGCCTGGAAGAGGCCCAGGATCCACAGGCTTCGGAAGAGGCCGATTCGCGAAGCGATCCACCCGCCGACGAGAGCGCCCGCGATCGTGGCGCCGATGCCGAATGTCGTCGAGATCATCCCGATCTCGAGAAGGCTCATCCCCCGATCGACCCAGAAGGGTTTCACCATGGGCCCCATCGCGGCGTCTCCGAGCTTGTAGATCATGATGAAGACGAAGACTGCGAGCGCCGCGGGACGGCGAACCCACTCGCCGAGGGCCCGCAAGGCCCAGCCGTCTCCGCCCGCGCCCACCGTGATCCGCGGCGCCCGGATCGCGGCGAGGGCGAGCAGACCCATCGCGACTCCCGCGATCGCGAAGAGAGCCCGCCACGAGACCCCCTCCGCCAGCGCCACGATCCCTCCGCCTCCCACGATCAGCGCGACCCGGTAGGCGCTCACGCGGATGCCGTTGGCGGTCCCCACTTCGCGGCGATCGAGCAGACCGATCGTGTAGGCATCGATCGCCACATCCTGCGTCGCGGAGAAGACGGTGAAGGAGATCAGAAGCGCCCAGAGAAGCGGAGAGGGCTGCGACGGATCGACGACCGGAAGGATCCATAGAAGGACGGCCATCGCGAGCAGGCACGCGGAGATCCAGCGGCGCTTCTCGCCGTAGCGATCGATCAACGGGGACCAGAAGAACTTGAGGCTCCACGGCAGGCCGATCAGGCTGAGGAGCCCGATCTCCTTGAGGCCCACGCCGTGCAGGCGGAAGTAGACAGGAAAGCAGTCGTAGACGATCCCGAAGGGAAACCCCTGGGCGAAGTAGAGCAGGACGACCCACAGGTACTTCGTCCGGCTCGAAAGGGGGCCCAGCGGGAATCTCCTCTCAGGCGGTCACGACGGTTGCGAACCGGTTGGCGAGATCGATCATCTCGTCCTTGCGAACGAGAGCATCGACCCATTCCGGCGGGATCGCGTTGAACCCGTATGCGACCCCCGCGAGTCCGCCGGCGACGGCGCCGAGCGTGTCGGCATCCTCTCCCAGGTTGATGGCCTTCAGAACGCAGTCCCGGAAGTTGTGCGTGTTGAGCATGCACCAGAGCGCGGCCTCCAACGTGTGCACGACGTAACCGTCGCCCCGGATAAAGACCTCCTGGAGCTCGCCCACGGTGCCGCGCAGGACGTATCGGAAGGGGCGATGCTCGGGGCGGTACGGGTCGGTCGAGTACAGCCTGCGGGCGTCCTCGGCCGCGTAGCGGTAAGCCGCGAGTGTCGATCTCCGGAAGAGGAGATTGCGCACGACGAGCGCGTAGATCCCGCAGCCCATCAGCGAGCGGGGGTGGGCATGGGTGACCGCCGAAGCCTGGTGGACCCGCTCGAGCATCAACGGGATCGACCGGCGGCTGAACGCCATGATCACGGGGAGTATGCGCACGAGGGAGCCATTGTCGTTGTCGCTCTCGAGATCCGATCCCGAATGGCCGTGCCATTCCCCGTCCATGATCCTGAGGATGGCCGCTCGCGTCGGCCCTCCCACGTCGAAGATCTCGCCGCGCGGGCTCCAGAAGCCGTCCGAGAGCCAGAGCGCGAAGTTCCTCGCGAGGCGCTCCACGCTGTAGGCGGGCGTGAGAAGCGCGTCGACCGTGCAGAAGGCGAGGGATGTGCCGTCGGACCAGGTCCCGGGAGGTTGTCCATGCGCGCCGCCGCCCCGCATGTCGATCACCGGATCCGCCAACCGAGCATCTCGCGACTCGAAATCGACGGGCACGCCAAGCGCGTCACCGACGGCCAGGCCGATCAGACCACCGACCACGCGATGCGGCTCGATCATCGACTCCCAACCCTTCCCGGACAGCAGGAGCACAGGTCCATTACGGGCGCGCTCAGCCTAGCAGGATGGCCCAACGGATCGCCAGCCCTGAGTGGGCGGCGCGCGCGTTTTCACGGCGGTTACTTGGCGGCCTCGGGCAGGCGGGCGCGGCGATCGGGGACCCGAGCCGTGGGTTCTAGCTCTTCGGTCTCCCGTTCTTCGGGGAGGGCTTCCTACTTGAACCGGTAGGTGATCCGACCGCGGTTCACGTCATACGGGGAGAGCTCGACGAGGACCTTGTCACCGACGAGGATCCGAATGAAATGCTTCCGCATCTTCCCCGAAATGTGGGCGAGAACGACATGCCCACCCGCGACTTCGACCCGGAACTGGGTGTTGGGAAGGGTCTCCAGGACCGTTCCCTCCATCACGATGGCGTCGTCTTTCGCCGTTGGCCCGGGTTCGAGCTCTGGCTTGGGACGGTCACCCTTCTTCTTGGGATAGAAGGGTCTCTTCTTCTTCACTCTCTGGCCTCCCGATGCCGGGGGATGGCCGCGGCCGACTCATCCATCGGAATCGGCGTCCCCCCCTCCCCGCGCGAGGTGGCGACTTTCGCCACAAGCAGTGATAGTCGCGGTCCGATCGCGCAGGGTCAAGTGGAAAAGGAGGTTAGCCTCACTGCCCGCGCCGGCCCAGATAGATCGCGGCGCTCCTCACCCCAGCTCTCTCGAGCAGCACGGGCTTGAACTCAGGGTAGTCGGCCGCCTCGATCTCGCGCCGGGTCGTGCGGAAGATTCGGCGGAAGATCCAAGCCTCTCCATCGCGGTCGACTTGCACGGCGACCGAGGCCCCGGCTCCCTGACGGTTCGTCTCCCCAGGCGCGATCAGCACGCGGCTTGCCGAGAGCGGCTCCAGGCGCAGCTCGGTCTCCTCGAAGATGAGACCGGGTAGACGGATCGGGGTAGCGCGCTTCTGCCGATTCAGGTCGAGATTCGCCGGCCATGCGCTCCGCTCGATCCCCGACAGCGTGGGCAGCGCGAGCCTCCTCCGGTCTCCCCCGATCGATTCGCCCAGGGAAGGCCCCTGGATCGATAGGAGGCAGTCGAGGGAGTCGGGTCCCAAGCGGTTTATCTGATAACTTGCGATCTCAGCCGCGCGACAGACGGAGGCGGCAAGGTCGTCCAGGAATCGCTTCAAATCCGAGGCGTCCAGCCCCCTGCACGCGGCGCCGCCCACCCGCAGCGCAACCTGGCCGTCGACGGAGCCATCCTCCTTCTCGCGAAGACGGGCCTTGAGCCGGCAGGTCGACGTCCGCGGAGCGCCGGAGAGGAGCTGAGATCCTTGCGGCCCGAGGAGGAGGAGCTCGGCTCCCTCATCGGGCGGAATCGCCTCGCCGAATCGGCCCGACCCGACCGCGATGTCGCCGAACGGCACGCGGAGCCAGATGTCGTCCACCTGGGAGAGCCCGGGCACCTCGCGGACGAAGGCCTCCCGCCGCGCCAGCAGCGGGACCGCCTCGATCCCCCACTGCCGGAGCACGGCCCACCCGAGCGCCGCTCGATCGAGGAGATTGCCGCAGGAGGTCTCGAATGTCCGCGCCGCGGGGCGCGGCTCTCCCCAGAGCGTCCATGGGGAGTCCTCCGCGGCGATCGTCCGCTCGGAGAGCAGGAGCACGGCGCGGCGGATGCGGTCGCGATCGTCGATCGGCGGGCGCCCCCCCAGCATCGAGGCCTCGGTCCATGATGCGATCGCCGAGTCGGGACTCGCCGCCGCGGAGAGCCGGGATCGAATCCACGAGCCGGCGTCATCCCACGAGGGGCAAGTGGAATAGACGAGCGCAGGGAGAATCGATGCGTGATCGATCCCTCCTTCCCGCGGGAACGCGGGGAGCGGTCCCATCTTCCACACGAAGAGTCCGGGACCGAGCAGCTCCGGTTCGGCTTGCATGTGGAGCGTGGCATGCCGGAGCGCCTGCGGCTGCGGAACCTCGATCCGAATCTCCGCGGACAGAACCGGCGCCTCGCCGCCGACCGTTTCGATCCCATCGAGCCACGGCCGCCAAGGGAGCGTATCGCGGACTGCGTAGAGAAGCTCGGTCAGGCAGCCGCGCTCGAGCCCCACGAGGCTGACGACCATCTCCTGGACCTTCATCCGATCCGGGCACGAGGCGAGACGCTCGGGCGCGACCTCGTTGAACGCGTGCGGCTTTGCGTTCACCTCCGTGCCGTCGAGCATGAAGGTGCGATTGACCTCGATCTCCAGCTCCTGGCGGCTCGTGTCGTAGGCGATCCGCGGATCTCCCAGGTAGGCGATCGAGCGGTCGGTGAGGAAACGCCGCACCAGCCGGACGCGCCGCGTGATGCGCCCGTCCGGCTCGAGCGTGATCGCCACGCCCGAGTAGAGAACGACCGCATCCGCGACTTCCGCGAAACCGTCCGTGCGTAGCGCGCGGAGATCCTCGATTGGCGGGCCGAGCGGTTCGGCGGAAGGCCCGCTCCATGCGAAAGCCGCGATCAGAATCGCGCAAGCAGCGACCTCCATCCCGCGCATCATCGCCCCCCCCTCTCCGCCCACACCAGGCGCCGTCCGAACGCTCGCAGGGAATCGGCCGCTTCGGCCGCTCCGGCCCACTCATGCGGCGGAACGGTGCGTTTCGCCGTCACCGCGCGCACCTCCGCATGAAGCCTCGCCCCAGAGGGCTTCGTCTCCGCGCGCACGGAGCCGGCCGAGGCATCGACGCGGACGCTGTCGATCTCCCCGGTCACCCGGAATCCGGCCGGCATCTCCACGAGGTCGCGCGCGATCACCTCCTGCGTGAACCAGAGCAGCGCCTCATTCTCGCGCTCATCCATCTGTGTGAAGGAGAGAAGTCGCGTCAGTCGGCCGTTCTCGGCGGCGACTCGCACGGCAGGCGGGACAAAGGCGAGGATCGACTCCGTAGCGGCCGCGTAGCGCGGCACCCGGAATCCGAGGATCCAGCGCGTGTCGCGGGAGAAGTCCCTCGGCTGGGTCGCCTCGGCCCGCGTGATCTCGACGCCGGGCCCCAATGGGGCGAGCACCGTGGCGAAGAACGCCTCGCGATTCGCGGCGGGCGCCTCCCCGATCGCGCCGCGCAGCCGGGAGTCCGACGCGCCGGCGCCTTCGAGCGTGATCGTGCCTTCCAGGGTCCCGTCGGCGAGCAGTCGTGAGCGCGCATCGATCGCCAGCCGGCTCTCCTGCGGCGCGAATGTCCGGATCTGCGTGAGGCCCTCTCCCCGGGGAGAGCCGATCACGTAGTGCTGCTCCCCTTCGAGCCTCGACCAGACGCTCCGGTCGAACGGCGCCCAGGTGGGATCGAGCATCGTGAAGGAGCCGTCCGCCCGCTCGACGGCGACGACGCAGTGGTTGAACTGATCCGCCGGGATGGCCTCCACGCGGGAGCCGGCATTGGTCATCACCGGGTAGGTCGTGAATCCCGCCGCCCGCAGCATCGTGACAAGCATGCCGGCGATGTCCTTGCAGACTCCGCAACGCTCTTCGAACGACATGACTCCCGGGTGGAGCGTGTACCCCTCGCCCTTGCCCATCGACAAGCCCGAGTAGCGGATCTCCTGGGCCACCCAGTGGAGGAGCGCGGCCATCTTCTCGTCGTCGGAGCGCAGGTCCTTCGTCAGCTGCTCGACCATCCGCCGGATTCCATCATCTGCGGCGAAAACCGGCTCATTGACTTCATGAAACCAACGCGATTTCTCCTGCCAGCTCTCGACCGTCGCGAGCACGACTTTCGGGAGAACGTCGGTGTCGTCGGGGCTCCTCGGCTCTGCCACGTAGGCCGGGACGTCGTTCGCCTCCCACGCATAGACGAAGAACGAGTCGGCGAAGGCAAGGGAGGATCGCAGCTCGCCGTTATAGACGGCGAACTGGATCGGTTTGTCCCGATAGACCTGGAGGCGATAGCTCTTTTCGGCGATCGGCAGGGATTCGCGGAAGGTGACCACGTCGTAGAAGTGACCCCGCATGGGTGGGATGTACCGCTCTTCGTCCTCCTCGCCCACCGGCTCCGAGTCTTGCAGATACGCGATCTGGTATCCCTTCTTGTAGGTGCGGGTCTCCACGGCGTCGCCGACGCGCAGCCGCGGGAGCGAGAGGACCTTCATCCGGGCGCCCCAGTAGATCATGTCCGCAGGCGCGGGCAAATCGACGGCTGTGGCGGGATCGATCGCCATGACGCTGCCGTCGGCGCGGATCAACCGGATCGAGTCGAGACGGATGAGATTCGACGCCGGGTCGTAGTCGAACCGGAGGGTTGCGAGATCGCGCGCGCCCTCCTCGGAGAGGATCTTGACGAGACGGCTTCGATGCACGTGGCCCAATCCCGTTCTCTCGACCATCACCTCGGTTCGATCCGAGACGACGATCGCCGCGGCCCCTTCATGAGCCGAGGAATCCCCGACCGAGGCGATCCGCTGGATCAGGGAGTCGGGAGCCGCCTGCCGGGCGGCCGAAGCGCTGGAAAGCGTGAGCAGGACGAGGAGCGAGGATAGGGCCAGTCGTCGCGGCATAGATTCCCCCTTGATAACCAGGGGTTCTACCACCCCGGCGCGCGCCGCGCCACCTCGCAGTCGACCGCGCGATCCTCTATCGGAGATCGCGATCGGATCTGGTACCCTATGCGCGGATTGCCCGACGGGAGGATGAAGATGACGAGCGAGACCAACCACGAGTCCACACCACAGCCCCAGCCGCCGGCCGAGGAAGGAGCCCAGCCGGGCGCGGGGGGCGGGGCGCAGCCGCCCACCACGGATGACGCGCGGGAGTTCATCGATGCGATGGCGCGCCCCGCGCCGGCCCTGCCCATGCCGGAGATCGGCCAGCGCCTCCACGCGAAGGTCGTCTCGATCGGGGAGGAGACGACCCTGCTCGACTACGGCGGGCGCGCCGAGGCGACGATCGACACCCGCCACCTGAGGGACGCGCAGGGCAAGCCCTCGGTGGGCGTCGGGCAATCGATCGAAGCCTATGTGATCTCCAACTCCGAGGGGATCGTGCTGGCCCCGTCGATGACGCCGGCCGCCAACGAGGCGCTCTCGGTGATCCGCGAAGCCGCCGCATCGGGCGTGCCGATCAGCGGCAAGGTCAGCGGCGTCAATGCCGGCGGGCTTGACATCGACCTTGCAGGCAACCGGGCGTTCTGCCCCGTCTCCCAGATCGACATCGGGTTCTGCCCCGACGCGTCGGTCTTCGTCGGGCAGACCCTCGAGTTCAAGGTGATCGAGTACGCCGATATGGGCCGCAGAATCGTCGTCTCGAGACGAGCCCTGTTGCAGCAACGGCGCGACGAGATCGCCTCGAAGCTGCGCTCGGAGCTGATGGCGGGCGAAGTGCGCGAGGGCACGGTGGCGCGACTCGAGTCATTCGGCGCATTCGTCGACCTCGGCGGCATCGACGGCATGGTCCATGTCTCCGAGATCTCGCACGACCGAGTGAGTCAACCCTCCGAGGCTCTCCATGTGGGCGATCGGGTCCGCGTGAAGATCCTCGAGATCGGGAAGGACGCCAAGGGACGCGATCGAATCTCGCTGTCGATCAAGGCGGCGGGTGAGGATCCCTGGCGCCATGTCGAGGGGGATCTTGCCGAAGGGCAGGTGCTCACGGGCCGAGTCGTCCGCCTCACGGAGTTCGGCGCGTTCATCCGACTGCTGCCCGGCATCGAGGGTCTCTTGCACCAGTCCGAGATCGCGGCCGCTCCCGATCAACCGGTGAAAGAGGGCGGGGAAGTCGAGGTCCGCATTCTCAAGATCGACGCGCGACGCCGGCGCGTCTCCCTGACCCTGCGACGCGAGGCGGGCCCGGCGGGCATGCCGCGGGTCGGCGAGGTCTGCGAGGGGACGATCCGCGCCCACAAGCCGTACGGAGTCTTCATCGATCTTCCGGCCTTCGGTCCGCGAACAAGCGGGCTTCTGCCTCTCGAGGAGGCGGGGACCTCGAAGGGCAGCGATCTGGCCAAGCAGTTCCCCACCGGGGAGAAGCTGGAGGTCGTCGTACTGCAGATCGACGAGAAAGGCCGACTTCGGCTCGGCATTCCCTCGAAGACTCCGACCTCCGCGCCGCAGCCGCAGGTCGGTCGCGGAGCGATGAGCGCCATGGCCGACGCCCTGAAGCGGGCTCTGGAGCGAAACTCCTAGCGCGAGAGACAGGCAGGAGGCGTGCGCGGGACGGTCACTGCGCCGTGGCGCTGGAGATCGCCGCGCCGGCATCGCCGCGAATCACGCGGGCGATCTGGAGCACGTTGACGTTCCACTCGCGCCCCTCCTCGATGCTCGCGGGCAAGTTGAGGGTGATTCCTCCGCCGGCTCCCTTGCTGACCAACCCGACCGAGAGGCCATTCTCCACGTATTCCTCGAGGGGCGTCACCGTCAGGGCATCCTGCTCGCGCGTCCAGCGGGCGATCGCCTCGAGACGGTCCTCGTTGCCGGGCGTCACATAGAGAATGTCGATCTGAGTGAGCCCGGGGGGGAGGACGAGCGCCTCGGTTCCCTGGAATGATAAGGGAATCAAGTCCACCTTCCGCCCGCGGATCGTCTTGCCGCTGAACTGCTCGAACTGGCTCTGGAGTTCCTCGAAGCAGAGCCGCGAACGATCGCTATCGGGAACGATGAGCACGGCGAGGCGGATCACCGGCTCGGCCTTGTTCATCAGATTGATCTCATAGGTGAGGAGCTTCAGGAGGAGCGGCACCTGGTAGGCGACCGGCAGCAGGCCGGCGCCGCCCGCCGGGGCCGAGAGCATCATCGCGGCGATGAGCGCAAGGATCCATCCTCTCGTGCGCGAGGCCATCGTCGAACCCCCTTCTTCACCTCCAAGGGCCGGCCGACGCCGGCGCATAGTTTCTATCGGCCGACGGCGTCCGCGGGATTACGCTTTGCTGTTCGACTTTCCGGAATCTCGGATGCGCCGCCACGGGTTGTGCGCCGGGCCTGACGTCGCCTAGGGTGGGAATATCGGAGCCGGGGTGGAGCAGCCCCGTGCGCGGGCTTCCCAGCTGATTGTGATACAGGAGGTTAGAACTTGGACAAGCCGGCCGGAGATCGTCACGAGTTCACCAAGGACGAGCTCGTGCGCTACAGCCGCCACCTCCTCCTACCCGAAGTCGGACCGGAGGGGCAGGCGCGGCTGCAGGCCGGCCGCGTGCTCATCGCGGGGGCGGGAGGGCTCGGCTCGCCCCTGGCGCTCTACCTCGCGGCCGCCGGCGTGGGGACGATCGGAATCGCCGATTTCGATCGCGTCGATCTAACGAACATCCAGCGCCAGATCCTCTTCGCGACGAGCGATGTCGGTCGACCGAAGGTTGAGGCGGCGACAGAGCGGCTCTCCGCCCTGAATCCCTCTGTGGAGATCATTCCCATCCCGCAAAGGCTCTCCTCCTCGAATGTGCTCGATGTCGCTGGCGGCTTCGACATCATCGCCGACGGGACGGACAACTTCACGACGCGTTACCTCCTCAACGACGCCTGCGTCCTGCTCGGCAAACCCGATGTCCACGGAAGCATCTTCCGCTTCGAGGGACAGGTCTCGGTCTTCGCGGCGGCCGGGGGTCCATGCTATCGCTGCATCTTTCCCGAGCCTCCCCCGCCCGGGGCGGCGCCGTCCTGCGCGGAGGCCGGGGTCCTGGGCGTTCTTCCCGGCATCGTGGGATCCCTCCAGGCGCTCGAGGTCATCAAGCTGATCCTGGGAGTCGGCGATCCTCTCATCGGAAGACTCCTTCTGATCGACACGCTCCCCGTCCGGTTCCAGGAGCTCTCGCTGCGGCGCGATCCGGCCTGTCCGATGTGCGGGGATCACCCGACGATCGACCGGCCGATCGAGATCGAGTACGCCTGCGAGGTCGATGCGGGCGAGATGCCGCCGAGCCCTGGAGCGATGAGCGTCGAGGAGCTTCGCGCGTCGTTGGACCGCGGCGAGCCGATCTTCCTGCTCGATGTGCGCGAGCCGTACGAGGCTGCGATCGCGAGCATCCCCGGATCGCATCTCATACCGATGGAACAGGTGCCACGGCGGATGCGCGAGATCGACGGACGGGGCACGGTCGTCGTCTACTGCCATCAAGGGGATCGCAGCTTCCATGCCTCCGCGTTCCTGCGCAAGTCCGGCTTCCTCGATGTGCGCAATCTCACCGGCGGGATCGACGCGTGGGCGACGCGCATCGATCCGCGCGTCGCGCGCTACTGATTCGGCCTCCGCTCGAGTCGCGAGAGCAGGAGCCCGCCGATGATCAGCGCGAGTCCGAGGGGGGTCGACGGGTGAATCGTCTCTCCCAGGACCAGGCGGATGAATACGAGAGAGAGAATCGGCGAGAAGAAGATCAGAAAGCCGATCCGCCCCGCGCTCTCCGAGAGTCTCAGGGCAGCGAGCCAGAGGATGAAGCTCACCCCCATCTCGATCACGCCCACATACGCGGCGCCCAGCAGCCCCCTCGGGTCCGCCGGCCGCAGATCCGAAAGGATCGCGCATGCGAGCAGAACGAACGGCGCGGCGAAGAGAAAGTTCGAGAAGAGCGCTATTACGGCGTCGCGCCGGTCCCGCGTGTTCTCGATCCAGTAGAACGCCCAGATGAGCGTGCTGCCCAGGGCGAGCGCCACACCCAGCGGATCGACCTGGATCCGCGTCCACTCCCCGCGCGTGGAGAGGACGACGACCCCCGCGTATCCGACCAGCAGCGCGGCAACATCCCGACGGCGCAGCCTCTGATGCAGGATCAGGGCGGAGAGGAGCGCCAAGGTGATCGCCCAGGTGTAGTTGAGCGGCTGGGCGACCTGCGCCGGGAGCCGGTCGTAGGCCTCGAAGAGGACGAAGTAGTAGAGAAGCGGATTCAGACACCCCAGCAGGAGCGATCGGCGCCACGACTCGCGGATCGACGCGGCGCATTCGCGGAGCTTGCGCTGCCGGGCGACGGCGAGGAAGAGAACGAGAAGCGAGATGAGGCTCGCGTAGCAGAGAAGCTGGATGGGGTCGATGTGGCGCAGAGTGAGCTTGAAGGCGGTCGCCACGGTCGACCAGAGGATCACGGCGCTCAGTCCGAGCAGGTCGGCCTTGGTCTGCCTGCGCATCGGCCCTCGATCAGAACGGATCGATCATCCAGGGAACGGGCCCGCCGAAGAGCCGCGCGGCGGCGGCAAGGGCGGGATCCTCCCCTTCGAGCCAGCCGATCCGGCGCAGCTCGATCGGATGGAGCATGCCCGTGTAGAGCGGGGCGAGTCCTCGGATGTTCATGCGAAGATCTCCGCGTCCCCCGCGCCGCGCCGTGCACGACCCGTCCGCGGCGGCGAGCGTCCATCGCCCGCCGTTCTCGGGGATCAATGGATCCTCGATCTCCAGGTGAAGCTCCGCCTCGACCCCCGCCGGATAGCCGCGCGCCTCCAGCGCCGCCGCGACGTCGGTCACCCGAAGCATCCAGCGCTCGATGCCCCGGGATCGGGCGCGCTGCTCCTCGGGCAGGCCGAGGAACGGCTCGACGGGCGAGCCGGCCCAGAGGATCTTCCCCGCGAGCGAGCGATGATCCGCGAAGAGGGTCAGGATGCGCCGCATCGCCGCGGGTGTCACGGCCGCGAAGTCGCGGATCTTGAGATCGTAGCCGTGATCGTTCGCCGGCTGGCTGAAAATCGCGTACCCCTCGGGTCGCTCGGCCGGGCCAACCCGATAGGCGAGAACGGGCTCGGACTCGGTTGCATGGATCGTGCGCAGCCAGATCCCCCGGCAGCGATCCAGGCACCCCGATGTGCTCTTGGCGGCTTCGCCGTAGATCTCGTGGAACGCCGAGTGCGTCGCGGCGTCGACCTTCTCGAGGCCAAGCGATCGATCGCGGATCGTGAGCGCGTCGGCGGGCATCTCGTAGAGGAAGCGAAACCCCGCCTGCTCGTATCCCACGGCCCGGTAGAGATGTTGCGTCGAGGCGTAGAGGACGGAGAGGCAGTAGCCCTTCGACCTCGCCTCGAGCAGTGTCCGCGCCATGAGCTCGCGGGCGACGCCGCCCGAGCGCTCCTCGGGCGGGACGCCGACGGCCGCGATCCCCGCCATTGGAACGGAGCGGCCTCCGAACCACTGCCCCATCCAGAGGACGACGAGGCCCCCGGCGACCCGGTCCGACCGGCGGATCACGCGGAAGTTCTCCGGCTCGACCATATCGACGTAGGGCTGCCATCGCGCGAGGGGGAAGGCGAAGCACTGGATGAGGATGTCGCGCAAACGGTCCCAATCCGCCGTATCGCCGGGGGGGCCGTAGAGGAACTGCTCGCTCATCGGAAGACTCCTTTCGCGTCCCCTGCGGCTTCGAATGCCGGCCGGATCGGGGTCGAGCCGATGCGATTCTATACTCACGGGCCGGTGGGGCAAGCAGGCGTTGGGGCCTTCCGTGCGGCTAGCCCACCGTCTTCCGGAACCGGGTCGATGCGAAGACGATGATCCCGAGGCCGATCACGAAGAGGGCGGCCATCTGGATCGAGAGCGGTCCGAATCCCGTGCCCTTCAGAAAGATCGACCGGACGATCTCGATGTAGTGCCGGACCGGATTCAGCAGCGTGAGGACGCGGAAGGTCGCCGGCATGCTCGTCACCGGGAACATGAATCCCGACAGGAGGATCATCGGCATGAAGATCAGGAACGTCATCATGAAGGCTTGCTGCTGGGACCGCGTGATGGTCGACACGAGAAGACCCAATCCGAGGCCTGCCAGGAGGTAGAGCGCGCTCGCGAGGACAAGCAGGATCACGCTGCCCTCGAACGGGATCCGAAACCACAACAGCGCGACGAGCGTGACGAGGATCAGATCGAAGAACCCGATCGCCGCGAAGGGAATCGTCTTCCCCGCGACCAGCTCGATCGGACGCAAGGGACTGACCATCAGCTGCTCGAGGGTCCCCATCTCGCGCTCGCGCACGACAGCGAGGGATGTGAGCAGAAGACACATCAACATGGTGATGACCCCCACGACCGCCGGGACGTTGTAGTTGCGGCTCAGGAGATCGGGGTTGAACCATGATCGTTCCCTCAGGTCGATCCCGGCCGGGCGCGTCGATCCCTGGATGCGCACCCCGAACTCTCCCAGAATCCGCTCCGCGTAGCCCATCGCGACGATCGCGGTGTTCGAGTTCGTCCCATCCACCAGGATCTGGACGGTCGCCCCCTCGCCGCCGCGCAAATCGACCGAAAACCCTCTCGCGATCTCGACGCCGACCAGGGCGCGGCCGGTGTCGAGCGCCGTGACCAGGTCACGCGGGCGATCGGAGCTTCCCACGACCCGGAAGACGCCACCGCTCGTGAGGGATGCGATCAACTCCCGCGACTCCGGCGTGCGATCCAGATCCACCACGAAGGTGCGCGTATCCCGCACGTCGGTCGAGACGGCGTAACCGAATATGACGAGCTGCAGGAGCGGGGCGATGACGACCAGTCTCCGCATCCGGGAATCCCGGAACACCTGAATGAGCTCCTTTCGGACGAGCTCGATCACCCGGCGGAGTCCCTCGCCCCTCATACCGGCAGCTCCTTCTTGAAGACCCGGACCGCCAGGAAGAGTCCGATCGTCGCGAAGAGGACCATGGAGAGCCCTTGAACGTGGAGCGCGGAGACGCCCACGCCCTTGAGGAAGATCCCTCGCGTGACCACGAGGTAGTAGCGCGCGGGGACGACATAGGTGACCAGGCGCAGGACAGCGGGCATCGCGTCGATCGAGAACATGAAGCCAGAGAGAAGAAAAGCGGGGAGGAAGGTCGCGATCATCGACATCTGTGTGGCGAGCAGTTGGGAGCGCGCGACCGCCGAGATGAACATCCCCAGTCCGAGGGCGCCGATCAGGAAGAAAAACGAGAGCACCGAGAGCAGGAACGGATCGCCCCGGAAAGGAACGTCGAAGACCAGGACTCCGAGGGCCGTGCTCAGAACCAGATCGATCATTCCGATCGCGACATAGGGAATGAGCTTGCCCAGAACAACCTCGAGACGCGAGACGGGAGTCGCCGCAAGCTGCTCCATCGTCCCCCTCTCCCACTCGCGGGCGATCGTCTGCGAGGTCAGCATCGCGGCGATGATCATCATGATCACCGCGACGAGCCCCGGGACGATCATGTTGCGGCTCTCGAGCTCCTCGTTGTACCAGACGCGGCTGGCGGCCGTGACGGGCGCTCTACGCGATCGCCCTTCGAACGCCAGTCCTGCCGAGTAGCTCTGTGCGATCGCCCTCGCGTAGCCGAGGATGATCGTCGCCGTGTTGGCGTCGCTCCCATCGACGATCGCCTGCACGGCGACCGAGCGGCCCGCATCGAGATCCGATGCGAATCCCGGCGGGATGACGAGGACGATCTGGGCGGTCCCCCGATCGAGAAGAGACTCGGTATCCTTCACCGCGTCGGCTGCCGCGACGAAGCGGAAGTAGCCCGATGCTCGGAACGCGTCGAGGAACTCGCGGCTTCGCATCGAGCGATCCGAGTCGACGACCGCCGATGGGATCTCCGCCACGTCCCAGGTGATCGCATAGCCGAAGATCAGCAGGAGAATCAGCGGGAGCAGGAAGGCCAGGGCAAGACTCCGCGGGTCCCGCCTGAGCTGGATCACCTCCTTGCGCGCCACCGCCAGGAGCCGCGTGCGATCGATCGGTCGGCGTCTCATCCGACCGGCGCTCCCCCGGCGCCGCGAACCGCCGAGACGAAGACGTCCTCCAGCGAAGGCTCCGCCTTTCGCATCTCCAGCACGGCGATCCCGCGCGACGCGAGATGGGCGCGTATCGCATCAGGCCCGGTGATGGGATCGCGAAGCGTCGCGTGCAGCGCCCGTCCGAACATCCCCGCCTCCAGCAGGCCCGGGAAGTCCCGCAGCGCCTCGATGGCCTTGACGACATCGGCCGTGACGATCTCGTAGAGCGGCTCGAGCATGCCCGCCCGCAAACGTTCGGGGGAATCCAGCCGGATCAGCCGTCCGCGGTTCATCAGGGCGAGGCGGTCGCAGTATTCGGCTTCCTCCATGTAGTGGGTCGAGACGAAGACCGTGGTCCCCTGGGCGGCAAGAGAGTAGATCAAGTCCCAGAAGCTGCGCCGGGAGATCGGATCGACTCCGGAGGTCGGCTCGTCCAGAAAGAGGATCGGCGGCTCGTGCAGGATCGCGGTCCCGAGCGCCAGGCGCTGCTTCCAGCCCAGGGAGAGATCCCCGGTCATCCGGCCGCTCATCTCGGTGAGCCCTGCCATCTCGAGAACCCACGCGCGACGCCTCCGGCGGCGCTCTCCCGACACGCCGTAGAGCCCGCTGAAGAGGGCGATGTTCTCATCCACGGTGAGATCCGGGTAGAGGGAGAAGAGCTGCGACATGTAGCCGATGCTCCGCTTGATCTTCTCCCCCTCCCGCGAGAGATCGAATCCCGCCACGCTCCCGCTCCCCGAGGTGGGAACGAGGAGACCCGCGAGCATCTTGATGGTCGTCGTCTTTCCGGCGCCGTTGGGCCCGAGGAACCCGAAGACCTCGCCGCGGGCGACCTCGAAGCTCACGCCGTCGACGGCGAGGAACGAACCAAACCGCTTGGTGATCCCCTCGACCCTCGCCGCCGCCTCGTCCACCCGGCTCATGACGCCCCCGCTCCGCGCACCATCTCGATGAATACGTCCTCCATGGAGGGATCCACACCGGCGGTCTCCAACGGCTCGAATCCCGCGGCGCGCAGTCCCTGCTCGACGCGGGGCGCGTCGCGACCGGCCGAGTCGACGCGCAGGTGGAGGCGATCTCCGAAGACGGCGGCCATCCGCACGAAGGGCAGCGCCTCGGCAGCCGTGCGGGCTTCGCGCGCGCCTGTCAGGCGCACGCTCAGGAGATCGCCGTCGAGACTCTGCCGCAGCCGATCGGGTCGGTCGAGAGCCAGGAGCCGGCCTCGGTGGATGAGAGCGATCCGATCGAAACGCTCGGCTTCGTCCATGTAGGCCGTGCTGACCACGGCCGTCACGCCTTCGGCTACCATCTCATGGACGATGAGCCACAGGTCGCGGCGCGAGATGGGATCGACTCCGAAGGTCGGCTCATCAAGCAGGAGGATCTCGGGCTGGTGAACGAGGGCGCAGGAAAGCCCAAGCTTCTGCTTCATTCCCCCGGAGAGGTTCCCCGCAAGCCGGTCCCGGAAGGGGCCGAGATTCGAGAAGCCGTAGAGCCTCTCCACCCGGCGCGCGCGCTCAGCGCGCGGGACGTTGTAGAGATCCGCGTAGAACTCGAGGTTCTCCTGCACCGTGAGATCGGTGTAGAGGCCGAAACGCTGCGACATGTAGGCGATCGACCGCTTCACTCCCTCCGGGTCCGCCGCGACGGAGATTCCGTTCAGCCATGCCGCGCCCGATGTGGGCGCGAGGACGCCGGCCAGGATGCGCAGGGCGGTCGTCTTCCCCGCGCCGTCGGGACCGATCAGGCCGAAGAGCTCGCCGCGCCCAACCTCGAGGGAGATCCCGTCCAGGGCAGCCAGGGCGCCAAAGCGTCGAACCAGGCCGTCGACGCGGATGATCATCCGATCGCTCATCGCGCCTTCAGATCGAGGCGGACATCGACCGGCATGCCCGGCTTGAGGTCGAGCGAGGAATCGGCCTCGATCCGCACCTTCGCCGCATAGACGAGTTTCACGCGCTCCTCGGCGGTCTGCACGGTCTTCGGCGTGAACTCGGACTCGCTCGAGATATAGACGATCGTCCCGGCGTAGGCGCGATCCGGATCGAGGTCGGTGAAGATCCGGCAGGGCGTCCCCAGGTGGACCGCGGCGATCCGAGTCTCGGGGATGTAGATCCGAACCCAGCGGTCGTCCGGGTTCATGAGAGTCAGGACCGGCGAGCCGGCGCCGACCGTCTCGCCGGGCTCGCGGTGGCGCCTCGTGACGATCCCACCGAATGGAGCGCGAAGGGTCATCTGCTCGATGCCCGCATCGATCGCGCGGGCGGAAGCCTCCGCCTGGGCGACCGCCGCGCGCTGCGCGTCGATTCTCTCCGTTCGCGTTCCGGCCTCCAGCATCTCGAGCTGCTCTCGAGCGGCGTCGTACTGGCTCGCCGCCACTTCACGCGCGAGATTGGACTTGTCGTAGGCCTCTTGGCTCACGGCCCCGCCCTCGAACAGCGATCTCGAGCGCGCGAGATCGCGCGCCGCGTCGTCGAGACGCTGCCTGGCCGCGTCCCGCGCCGCCCGCGCCTGCGCGATCTCCTGCTTCCTCGGCCCCTGCTCCATCTCCGCGAGCAGCGCGCGCGCCGCGTCGACATGGGCGAGCGATTGATCGCGACGCGCCACGATCTCGGCCGTGTCGAGCCGCGCCAGGAGATCTCCCTCGGCCACCCTGTCCCCCTCGCGCCTCAGAACCTCCAGGATCCTTCCCGGCACCTGGAATCCAAGTTGCGCGTCGGTCGCCTCGACGGTTCCCGAGGCGGCAAGGTGGTCCGTCGTTTCGGATCGACGCAGCGCCAGCGCCAGAATGACAGCGACCGCGGCGATCAGGACGCCGGCCGTCACGATGCGACCCCTCTTCTTCATTTCGTTTCCTCCAGCGCGGCATCAAGCCAATCGACGGTGAGGACTCCAGCGGCGCGGGCGAGCTCCGCGCGCGCGACGATCTCGCGGTGCGACGCTTCGATCCATGCCGCGCGCGCCGACAGATGATCCGCCTCCGCGGTCAGGTAATCGCTCTGCGTTCCGCTGCCGGCCTCGAGGGCGAGCTTCTCGATCCGGGCCACCTCCGCGTAAGCGGCATCGGCGCGGGCCAGACTTCGAGTGGCGGCCCGCGCCTCCTCGACGGCGGCGATCGCGCGGTCGATTCGCCCTTGGAGCCGGTTCTCCGTCCACCGAAGCTGCGCGGCGGCGCCTCGTTCCGCCGCTCTGGAACGCTCGATCCCCTTTCCAATGGCGCCGCCATCGAAGATCGACAGCGACACACGCGCGGCCGCGGTCCACTCGGATTCATGTTCCGACTCGGGATCGCGCCAATCGATGAGGCCCCCCGCGAGCTCGACCGACGGCCAGCGGGCCCCGCGCGCCGCGCGCACGCCTGCCTCGGAGGCGCTGAGCCGTCGCGCGGCCGACTCGATCTCAGGGCTGCGGCTCAGCCCATCCCTCCAGCCCGCCCGATCGATGGGAAGCGTATCCGCCAGGACGAGGCTCCGCAGGCGATCGGCTCGAACCACATCCGCCTCCATCCCGAGCAGCCGCGCGAACTCGCGCTCGACGGCGTCGAGTCGCTCGCTTTGCCCGACTCTGGCCGCCATCGCCGCCGCGAGCGCAGCCTCGACGCGGAACTCCTCGACTCGAGCGGCCCTTCCCGTCCCACGGAGCAGGAGGACTCTTGCCCGTTCGCTCTCCAACGCCTGTAGACGCCGATCGTGGGCGTCGAGGACGCGCCGACCGCTCAGGACTTCTGCATATGCCCGGACGACTTCGGCTGTCAGATTCTGCCGCGCCTCGATCTCGCCGGCCTGCGCCGCCGCAAGCCGCGCTCGGCTCATGCCGACTTTGGCGCGCCGGGTCCCTCCGTCGAAGAGGAGATAGTCGAGTCTCAGGGCGTTCTGGATGACGGTCCGATGAAAGGCCGGCAAGTCTTGCGGTGTGAATCCGTGGATCGGGGTGACGAGGGCAGGATCCTCGGTTCGAGTCACCGATCCGGAGTAACGAAGCGTCGGGAGGTAGGCTGCGCGGGCCGCGCCAAGCTCGCCTCGAAACTCGTCGACGACAGCCGCGGCCGCCTCAACTGAAGGATGACGCTCGAGCGCCAAGGCGACGGCGCGGGAGATGGTGAGGCCCTCGGCGAGCGCGCCGCCCGGCATGAGGCTATGAAGGAGAAGGATGAGGGATCCCGCGGATATCCGCGGGGCGGCGAACCGCATCATCGTATCGCGCGCCATCGATTCACTTCCTTCCTCGGACCGAATGCGCGATCCGCTTGCCGCCGCGTCCGCGTGATTGCGCGGCGTCTCGCTCGACCTCGATCGATCGCCGGAACACCATCCACGCTTCTCTCGTCTGCCGGGTCACGTCGAAGCCGCCGTCGCTCAGGAACCAGAGGATCCCCGGGGGCATGAACAGGCCCAAGAACATGACCGAGGTGACCTGGGCGTCAAGCTCCGGCCGGATCTGCCCCTCTCGTTGCCCCCGCCGGATCGTCTCGGTGAGCCGGTCGAGGAAGCTCCTGATCATCGCGTTCGCGCGGCTCTTCCTGTCCGGACGCCCCAGGTAGAAGTCATCCGCGAAGATCATGCGGGGGATCGTCTGGTTCTCGCGGATCTGGCCCACCATGCGCGCGAGAAGCTCCTCGAGGACCTCGAGGGCGTCGCCCTTTGACTCCTGCGCCGCCTGGAGATTCGACTCCAGCCGCGAGCGGATCAGCTCGATCATCTCCTCGAGGAGTTCGTCCTTCCCGGCGAAGTGGCGGTAGATCGCCGAGGGGGTCACGCCGACCCGCCTCGCGATGGCGCCGATCCGGACCGCCTTGAGTCCCCCCTCGGCGATCAACGCGAAGGCGGCTCGGGCAATCTGCTCGCGGCGGATGGAACTCCCCAGCTTCTCGGCTCTCACTTGTCATCCTTTCTCGGCTGTGAATCTAGTTTCACTATATGTCACCCCAGGAACGATGACAACACCAATCGCATAAAACTGTGAGATTCTGTAAAAGATTATAATATCATCAGTTTTGTGACCAAACGCCGCTCGGCCAACCAGGCTGGACAAGTCACTTCCCTCCAGTAAGTGAACGAACATTCTCTTCCGTCCCACGATGGGCGGCGGACGCCGGCCCGCATCCCGGAGCAGCCGGGTCGCTTCCATCGCTGCCCAGCGCCTCGGATGAGCGTGCTACCCTCTCCGGGTGCGCCGGCTCACGCCGGCACGAGTCCGAGGCTCATGCTTGGAGGCAGGATGCCGGGAGCGGTCTACAAGTACTTCGATGTCGTGGGGACGAGCGGCAAGTCGGTGGAGGAGGCGATCGCCTCCGCGATCGCCGAGGCGGCGAAGGGTGTGCCCAACATCCACTGGTTCGAGGTGATCGAGACGCGTGGCAAGGTCGAGAACGGCGCCGTCGTCGAGTACCAGGTCTCCCTCCGACTCGGCGCAAGGATGGGCTGACGGGGAGGGGAGCGGGATCGGCACGATCCGTCTCGCATACCTCTCCCTGTGCATCCTTCTCGGGCTTCGCCTCTGGGCGAGCGTGGCCCCCACGCCATGGCTGTGGGGACTCGACTCGCTCGCAGATCGCTCCGGCCCCTTCCGGACGATCGGGTTGCTTCTCTTCGCATCGGCCCTCCTGCCGCCGGTCGCCCGCGCCCTGCCCCGAATCGCCCTCTCGCTCGAACGCCGTCGTCAAGGCGCGACCGCGATCCTCGCAGGAGTGATGATCCTCGCGGCAATCATGCTCCTGCCGTCGAAGAACCTGATCCTCGGCGACGCCCGGGTCTACATCTCGACGATCGAGAAGGGGATGCGGGCCGCGGGCGGGGCGCACAGGGAGCCACTCTCGCAGGCGGTGGTGACCGGGATCTACGAATGGGTCGGCGGCGCTTCCATCGACGGCCACGGCGCCTTCACCCTCGCGGGCTGGATCCTCGGCGCGGGACTACTCTTCCTCGCGCCGTGGATCTCGCGCCGTGTGACATCCGCGCCGGAGAACCGCGGACTGATCTACGCCGCCTTGACGCTCGGCGGCGCGCTCCAGCTCGTGGCCGGCTACCCGGAGTACTACGGCTTTGCGATCGTCTCGATCCTCCTCTTCCTCGGCCTCTGCCTCCGTGCGATCGAGCGGAGCGCATCGCCCATCCCCGCCGCCGCGGCCTTCGTGCTCGCCTGCCTCTGCCACGCGCAGGCGATCTTCGTCGCCCCGGCTCTCGTTCTGGCCCTCGCCGCCGCGTGGAGGGGGGGGCGCCGGATCGAGTCGGCTCTCGCGGCAACGGCGGTGCCCGCGCTCGGAATCGTCGGCCTCTGGCTCCTGCGGTATCCATTCTCCGAGTTGCTGCGTGAGGGCGCTCGAGGAGAAGCCTGGCTTCCTCCAATCGGCTCCGTCACTCCGAGGACCGCCTATGGCATCTTCCATCCGGAGCACTTCGTCGATCTCGCCAACGCGCTGCTTCTCTCGGCGCCGCTCCTGTTGCCGCTCGCGGTTCTGGGCCTGCGCCGCGGCCGGATCGAACCCTCCAGCCGGTTGCTCTTCGCCGCGGCGGCCGGCCCCGCCCTCTTCGCGATCGCCGCGAATCCGGGGCTCGGCATGGCGCGGGACTGGGACATCTTCGCGGTGGCGGCGCTCCTGCTCTCTCTCGCGCTCGCCTCGCGGGCGCGGAGGATCTTCGCGAGTCGAGAAGGCAACGCGCTTCTGGGCGCCATGATCCTCACCGGCGCCCTCCACGCATTCTTCTGGATCGACACGAACCACCGCGAAGGCCCCCCCGTCGAACGGATGCGACGGATCGCCACCGCCCCCGCGCTCTTCGGCCCGCGGAGTCTCGGTGAGCTCTGGCGCTACATCGGTTCGGAGGATGTAGCCGCCGGGAGGGAGGAGCGGGCGGCCGAGTCCTGGTTGCGGTCGGTCGCCGCCGACCCGGACGAACGGATGACCTACCGGCTCCTGGCAGGCCTGGAAGCCGCGCGAGCGACGGGTCGCGGCGAGCCCCCCGGATCGGGGATTGACCGATTCCTGGAGCGGATTCGCGGCATCCCGCATCGCGCCGCATACGCCCGCATGGGAGCGGCCCTCGCCGCCTTCACGCACGGGGATGGGGATCGCGCCATCGCCGAAGCGGTTCGAATGATCGAGATCGAGCCTGATCATGCCGAGCTGCTCGCGATGTGTGGGGATTTCCTGCGATTCGGGGGACACGACGCGGAGGCCCGAAACGCCTATGATCGCGCTCTGGACCGGGATCCCGACCAACCCCGCGCCCGCATCGGTCTCGCCTGCATGGCCGGGATCGCCGGGGATCGCGCGGGACTCGCGAGGGAGACGGCGGAGGCCCGTCGGCGAACGCCATGGGCGCCGCAGGTGCAGCAGTTCGAGCGAATCGCATCGTCGCCCGAGGCGTCGAGCCCGGAGCGGCTGCGGCGGTACATCTACATCCGCTGACGCACGGCCGCCCCTTCGGCGGGTCCGCGAAAGGATGGTGGCGCCATGAGGATCCTTCTGATCGGAGGGACTCGATTCATCGGTCCGGCGGTGGTGCGACGCCTCGTCGAGGAGGGCCACGATCCGATCCTCTTCCATCGGGGCCAGACCCATGCCGATCTCCCCAAGGGAGTGCGCACCATCCTGGGGAACCGCCACCATCTGGAGGACTTCGCCGACCCGCTCCGAAAGCTCGCACCGGATGTGGTCATCGACATGTTCCCGATCACCGAGCTCGACGCGCGCCGCGTCGCCGGTGTCTTCCACGGCCATGCCGGCCGTCTGCTGGCGATCAGCAGCGCCGACGTCTATCGGGCCTACGGCCGGCTCCTGGGTCTCGAGAAGGGCCCGCCCGACCCCTCGCCGCTCACCGAGGATTCCCCCCTGCGAGAGAAGCTCTATCCCTACCGAGGCCGTATGCCGAACCTGAACGACTACGAGAAGATCCTTGTCGAGCGCGTCGTCATGGGCACGCCCGATCTCCCCGGAACGGTGCTGCGGCTGCCGATGGTCTATGGCCCAGGCGACGGCCAGCGACGGCTCTTCGAGTACTTGAAGCGGATGGACGACCGACGCCCCGCGATCCTGTTGGATGAGGGCTCCGCCGTCTGGCGATGCTCCCGCGGCTACGTCGAGAACGTGGCCTCATCCATCGCGCGCGCCGCGACCGACCCCCGCGCGGCCTCCCGGATCTACAACATCGCGGATGCGACGCCCACCGCGACCGCCGACTGGGTCGCGCGAATCGCGCGATCGACCGGTTGGAGCGGCGAGGTGCTCATCGCTCCGGCCTCCGCCCTCCCTTCTCATCTGGACCAGGGGATCGATCCCTCCCATCACATGGATCTCGACACTTCGCGGATTCGCTCCGAGATCGGCTACGCCGATCCGATCGACGTCGATCAGGCGATCGCGCGCGCGATCGAGTGGGAGCGGGCGAATCCCCCCGCGTCGATCGATCCCGCGCGATTCGATTACTCGGCGGAGGATCAGGCGATTCGGACGATTCGAGGAGCCGGGCCCTCCGGGCGCTGAGACGTCGCGGCGGCGCAGGTCGCGATCAGGCAAAGAGCTTCCGGCGCGCCCCCTCGGTGATGGCCGCGACCGCGGGGTGGCGAATGCGCCTCTCCACCGAGATCGCGTAGAATCGTCCCCTCACTCCGCGCGGGACTCCGATCCGGCGCAGTCGGTATTGCCTGCAGATCTCCGCCTCGATCACCTTCGGGGCGATCAGAACCCCGAGTCCGTCTTGACCGAAGGCCTTCATGAGAGCGCTGTCATCGAACTCTCCGACAACCTCGGGGCGGATCCCGCGAGCGTCGAGCCACGTCTCGAGGGAGCGACGGATGGCCGTGTGCTCCAGGGGGATGAGCAGCGGCGCCCCGTGGAGCGATCGCGGGAACCCGGGCCGCAGCCGCGCCGCCAGCCGCGGCGATCCGAGCAGGACCGTCCCGCACTCGCCGAGGAAGTGGTTGTACGCCCGGATTCCGCTCTCCGCCCCGACGGGAGCGTCCGTCAGGACCACGTCGAGGGAGTGGGAGACGAGATCGGCCAGGAGCCGCGCAGGCTTGTCCTCGCGGCAGACGAGGCGGATCGGCTCGGGGATGCGCAGCGCAGGAGCGAGCATCCGACGCACGATGATCTTCGGGAGGACGTCGGCCACGCCCACGACCAGCGGCGAGGGCCCGGCGCCGGGCCGCCCCCGGAGGGTATCGACCATCTCCTGCCCCAGCCCGAAGATCTCCGAGGCGTAGCGGTAGACGACCCTGCCCATCTCGGTCAGGATCAGCCTGCGCCCCGATCTCTCGAACAGCTTCTCCCCGAGCGCCTGCTCCAGGCGCCGGATCTGTCCGCTGATCGTCGGGCGAGACAGATGCAGGACTCCGGCCGCCTTGGAGATCCCGCCGTCCCTGGCCGCGACGTAGAAGTACAGGAGATGGTGGTAGTTGATCCACTCCATGCGGGTCATACTGTCGATTATTTCGAATGATTGCAACGATTCTTCCATATTGTCGACATTTGGGATCCGACCGATGATTCGCTCGAGGTCAGGAAGGAGGTGCGAGATGCGCATTGGAATCCAGAGTTCCGCAGCCAAGGTGGACGAGCGATCCCGGGGATACATCGAGCGGAGGATCGGCTTCGCTCTGGGACGATTCTCCGATCGGATCCGCTCGATCCGCGTGCGGATCGATGACGAGAACGGGCCAAAGGGTGGGCCGGATCTGATCTGCCGATTGACGATCCGGGGCGACGAGATCGGCGAGATCCATCTGGAGGATCGAGACATGGATCTGCGCGCGCTCGTGGATCGGACGCTCCAGAGGGCCGGACGGTCGGTCGCGCGAGTCGTCGATCGCGGCAGGATCTTCAGCCCGATTCCGGTCAGGGAGGCGTTCCCCACGCCCGACGAAATCATGGGCGGCTGAGCCGCCAATGGACGGCCCGAGTCTCCTTCTCATCGCGGCCGGACTCGTTGCGCTCGTAGCGGGCGCCGAGCTGCTCGTGCGCGGAGCGTCGCGCATTGCCGCCCGGCTCGGCATCTCCTCGCTCGTGATCGGTCTGACCGTCGTCGCTCTCGGCACGAGCTCTCCCGAGCTCGCAGTGAGTCTGATCGCCGCCCTGCGCGGCGACGGCAGCATCGCGGTCGGCAACGTCGTCGGCAGCAACATCGCCAACATCCTCTTCATCCTGGGGATCTCGGCGCTGATCGTCCCGCTGGCCGTAGCGCGGCAGATCCTCAGGCGCGACCTGCCGATCATGCTGGGCGTCTCCCTGCTCCTGGGGCTGATCGCGATCGACGGGAGAATCACGGCCTGGGAGGGGGTCCTCCTTCTGGCTGGAATCACGTCCTACACGGCATTCGCCGTCCGTCTCGCGCGACGGGAGCGCGCGTCCAACCGCTCGGCAACGAATTCATCGGCTCCGCCGGCCCGCTCCCACGGCCTTGCGGTCAACGCGCTCCTGGTGGCGGCAGGCTTGGCCATCCTCGTCCTGGGCTCGCGCTGGCTCGTTCAGGGAGCGGTCACGCTCGCAAGGGAGCTCGGAGTAAGCGAGCTGGTGATCGGCCTGACGATCGTCGCGATAGGCACCTCGCTTCCCGAGGTGGCGACCTCGATTCTCGCGGCGATTCGTGGCGAGCGGGACATCGCCGTCGGCAACGTCGTGGGGAGCAACATCTTCAACATCCTGGCGGTCCTCGGGGCGGCCGGCCTCGCCGCCCCCGGGGGGCTGAGCGTTCCCGCGGCGGCGATCCGCGCCGACATCCCGTTCATGATCGTCGTCGCCGCCATCTGCATTCCGATCTTCATCACGGGCAGGAAGATCAGCCGCGCCGAGGGAGCCTTGCTGCTGTTGGCCTACGCCGGCTACACCGGGTATCTGATCCACGGCGCGTCGACTCACGGCCCGCTCGTGGCGGTGCCCTGATCCTTCGAAGGCCCCCCTCCCGACTAGCGCCGCCGGCGCGAGGAACCCCCGAGGAGGGCCCCCATCAATCCTCGCACCACCTGGCCGGCGACGGTGCGCGTGGTCGGGGCGCGCAGAATCTCCTCGAGAGTGCTGCGCTCCCTCTTGCGTCGTCCGCCTCCCCGACCGGCCGGCCCCTTCTCCACCGGCGCCTCCCGAGCCATGCGCGCCGCGAGGATCTCGCGCGCGCTCTCGCGATCGATCGCCTCGGCGTAGTCGCGGACTTGATCGGAGGATGCGAGGAGCCGGGCGAGCTCGCCGTCGGGCAATGGCGTCATGAGCGCGCCTGGCGCGATCAGTTTCGTGGCGACCGGCGCCGTCGGCACACCCTTGGGAGAGAGCACCGTCACCAGCGCCTCGCCGGTGCCCAGCACGGTGAGGGTCTCCTCGATGTCGTAGTGCTCGGTCTTCGGAAAGGTGCGCGCGGCCGCGCGCAGGGCCGCGTCATCCTCCGGGGTGTAGGCTCGAAGGGCGTGTTGCACGCGGTGGCCGAGTTGGCCAAGGATCTCCGCGGGCACATCCTTCGGACTCTGCGTGACGAAGTAGACGCCGACTCCCTTCGAGCGAATCAGCCGGACCACCTTGTCGACCGACTCGAGGAACGCCTTGCGCGCATCCTCGAAGAGCAGGTGGGCCTCATCGAAGAAGAAGACGAGCTTCGGCTTCTCGAGATCTCCTACCTCCGGCAACTCGTGGTAGAGCCGGGCGAGGAACCACATCATGAAGGTCGAGAAGAGGGCGGGGCGATCGTGGAAGTCGGAGAGCTCCAGGATGCTCACGAGTCCACGTCCGTCGCGGGTGACCATCAGGTCGTCGAGGTCGAACTCGGGTTCGCCGAAGAAGACCTCCCCTCCCTGCTGTTCCAGCTCCACCATCTTGCGCAGGAGCACCCCGGCGGTCACCTTCGCGATTCCGCCATAGTCCTTCAGCTCGGCCGCTCCATCCCCCGTGAGGTACTGCAGGACGGCGCGCAGATCGGTGAAGTCGAGCAGCGGGAGCTTGCGATCGTCGCAGAGCTTGAAGACGAGGCTCAGGGCGCCCGATTGCGCGTCGTTCAGGGAGAGGACCTTCGAGAGGAGCAGCGGGCCGAAGGATGAGACCGTCGCGCGCACCTGCGCTCCGCTGCGCCCGCTCAGGCTCAGGAGCTCGACCGGACACGAGAGGGGCTTCCAGGCGTGCCCGGTCTGCCGGGAGCGCTCCGCGATGCGATCGTTCAAAGCGGCTTCCGCGGCGAGCCCGGTGAGATCGCCCTTGATGTCGGCAAGGAAGACCGGCACGCCCGACGCGGAGAACTGCTCGGCGAGAAGCTGCAGGGTGCGCGTCTTGCCGGTCCCGGTCGCTCCCGCGATGAGGCCGTGGCGATTCGCCATCGCAAGCGGGATACGGACCAGGGGCTCGGGAACGCAGAGGCCCGCGTGAACCGGCGCGCCGAGGATCAGCGATCCCGCGTCCCCCCAACCGAATGAAGATCGCACCGACTCCAGGAACCTCGCATCGACCGTGTCGCTCATCGATCGCCTCCTCTGGGTGCATCCACGGACCTAAGCTATAGGGCATGGACCGGCGGGAGTCGAGCGGCTAGACTGCGCCGACGACACGCGCGTGCCGCGATCCATCCGAGGAGGGACGACTGAATCTCTTGCGGCGCATCACCCCCGAGAAGGGCGACTATAGGGGCGCTGCGATCCGCGCCCTGAGGACTTCGCTCTTCCTGCTGCGCGTCATCCTGCCGCTCTCCTTCGTCGTGAGCCTCGCCGATTGGCTTGGAATCCTCGCGCGGATCGGGGATCTGCTCGCCCCCGCGATGGGGGTCTTCGGCCTGCCCGGCGAGGCGGCCGTCGTGCTCGTCTCCGGCTTCCTCGTGGGGATCTATGGCGGAGTGGCCGCGATGACGATCCTGCCCTTCTCCTCGCCGCAGGTGACGATTCTCTCCCTGATGCTGCTCACGGCGCACAACCTCCCGGTGGAGTGCATGGTCCAGCACAAGACCGGCACGCCCTGGTGGATGACCTTGACGGTCCGCGTCACGACCGCCGTGGCGTTGGGGTGGGTCGCGGCCCAGTTCCTCATACCGGCAGTCCAGCGCGCCGCGGTCGCGCCTATTGCGACTGCCGCCGCCGAGGCGCACGCGCCATTCGCGGGATTCCTCCTCCATTGGCTCCGCGGAGCGGGCGGGCTCGTCTGGAAGATCGTCGTGATCCTGATGGGGCTCATGCTCCTCACCGAGTGGATGCGCGAGAAGGACATCTACCACAGGCTTGCCCGCCCGCTGCGGCCGTTCCTCGCCGCGATGGGATTGCAGCAGTCGGTGGCATTCCTCTGGGTGACGGCGATGGTCTTGGGGCTCGCCTACGGCTCCGGCCTCCTCATGGAGGAAGCGAAGGAGCCGGGCCGCTACCGTCCAGCCGATATGCGCGATCTGAACGTGTCGATCGCGGTCAATCACTCGGTCGTCGAGGACACCGCGCTGCTCGCGGCCCTCGGGGCGAACACGCTCTGGATCACCGTGCCGCGGTTCATCGCCGCGGCCCTGGTCGTTCGTCTGACGCGGCTCATCGCCCGCTAGCGGCGCCCGCTCCGTCGCCGTCGCGAGCGAGCGGCGCTACATCCTGGGGCCCGAGGCGGGATCGGGCAGCGGACGCGGCAGGGGCGATTCGAGCGCGGCGGCGATTCGCTCCCGCGTCTCGTCCAGGTGCGCCCGGCTCATCGCGTCGAGCCCGGCGCGCGCCTGCGCCGCCTGGCTTGCCTTCTGAATCCACTTCAGATCGGCCCGAGCGCATGTGATGGCGTCTTCCGGGGTCCCCGTCTCGGGGGAGACCGCGATCCGGATCAGCCGGTTCAGGTGCGCCCGCTGCAGTCCGCGTCGCATGCTTCCGATCGTCGCTCCCGACTCGAGCTCGCTCCACACCGCGGAGCGAAGGCCCGAGAACATCTCGATCATGGTGAAAGCCTTTTCCCCTTGTCGGAAACGCAGCTCCGAGTCCTGAAGTCGCGAGAGCGTGATCGGGTGGTAGAGGTGATCGAGCGGCGTCGACTGGATCGCCAAGACGAGGCCGTGCACCGCGGGGTCGATCCGCTGCGCGCTCCAGGGTCCGCCTCCGAAGGTCGGGAAGCGCTCGGGCGCGAGCTTGTTCAGGAGATCCGGAGGGAAGCGGAAGGCGTCCTCGGCGAAGATCCTCTCCTTCAGGACAGCGAGCGCCTTGCGCTGGGTCTCCGCAGAGACGGGCTCGAAAGGCGCTCGCCCGTTCGGATCGCCCACATGATCGCGGCGGTGGTAGATGCCGCCGATGAATCTGGGCACGACGCGCGCCGCGGTGAAATACTCCCGAAGCCCCTGGCCGAAGACCGAGCGGTAGCGCGGATAGCGCAGGCCCGGTTCGTCGAGGTAGGAGTCCATCTTCGACCAGAGCTCGTCGGTCAGATCCATCCGCGCCTCGCACCAGCCGATCGGATCCGAGCTCAGATCGAAGAGATTCACCGTCGGATCGATCGCCGTGTACGACATCCCCCGCACATCCTCGTCGGTCGCGTAAGCGAGCAGGGGATCGGCGCAGCGTGAGGCGATCGCCTCCAGAGCCGGCAGCTCCTCAGCCGGGCTCGCCGCGTCGATCGGCTTGTAGGCGTACTCGATCGCCCACCGGTCGTAGACGCCGGGCCCGAGCTGCCAGTACTCCCCTTGCGTCTCGCCCTCCCGGGCGAGGTTCACGGGGGTGTAGTCCATGATCGAGCCGGTGATCCCCAGCTCCTTCGTGCGGGCGGCATCCTGAAGCTGGTCGAGGGAGTGGATCACGCTCGATTTGAAGTTGTGGCGCAGACCCAGCGTGTGTCCGACCTCATGACAGACGAGCCCCTCGATGTACTGCTCGAGGTAGCGCCGGCCCTCGGGGCTCTCGGGATCGAACTGCCCGCGCGCCATCGATAGATGGAGTCCGAAGGCGGCCTCCCCCACGAGACCTTCGCCGAGGTGGCACTCTCCCCGCTCCATTCCGTCTCGACCCGCCTGGACGAGCGGCGTGACCTGATCCTGCCACTCCGCGTAGACGACGCGCGCGATGTCGGCCGAGATCCGGATGTCGGCGTCGAGGATCTCCCCCGTGAGCGGATCGGTGCGGCTCGGGCCCACCGCGTAGGTGCCCCCCGGCTGCAAGAACCAGCGCACGACGTGGTATCGGACATCCGCCGGATCCCAGCTCGCCGTATCGGGCATCTGCTCGACACGGATCGCGTCGCGGAACCCCGCCGCCTCGAACGCGCGGTTCCAGTTGAGCAGTCCGCGGCGAACCGCATCTCGGTACTCCGGGGGCACCCGATTCTCGATCCAGTAGACGATCGGCTCCTTCGGCTCCGAGATGACGGCGGAGGGATCCTTCTTCTCCAGCCGCCAGCGATTCACGTAGCGGACGTACGGATCTTCCGAGCGCGTGTTGGAGTAGTCGGCCAGCATCGTGATGAAATGGCCCACACGATCGTCGGCAAGCCGCGGCCGGTAGCCCGGACCGGGTCGCTCGACGAGGCTCCAGTGGTAGCGGTGCAGGAAACTCCTCGAATCGGGCAGGATGGGAACATGGACCTCCGGAGCGTCCGTCTTGAAGTTCAGGACCACCTCGATCTCCACGTTCTCCGGGAAGCCCTGGATCCGGTCGACGAAGCTGCCGTCGCGATCGAGGGAGTAACCCGACTTGATCGACTTGAGGCTCGCCACCACGCCCGCGTGGTCCTGGACGAAGAGCGGGCGGGGATCGACCAGGATGGCGCCCGTTTCGGGATGAGGGCGGCTCGCGATGTCGAGCGCCGCGAGCAGGCTGGGCGAGACGCCGCGCTCGAGCGCCCGCGCGAAGGCCGAGTCGCCCGGCGCCGTGAAGAGGAGGTTCGGCTTGAGCCAGTGCAGCTTCTTTCCCTCACGTCGCAGGAGAACGATCGACTCGTCAAGGAGCGCCGCGTTGTCGAAGAAGTACCCCTCGGCGGCCTCCCGGGTGAGGGCGAGAATATAGGGGTGCTCGAGCTGGTCCTTGCCGATCTCCATCCACAGCTCGCCGCGATCGCGGTTCCAGTGGAAGACGAAGAGCCCCTCGATCCGCTGGCATTCCTTGACGAGGTCCTCAAAGGGCTTGAGGCCGTCTTCCTTCGGCCCCGAGGATCTCTCGCCGTTTCCGCCGCCGTGGAGGAATCCCTCCCCTCCGCCCCATGCGCCCGCCTGTGAAACGAGCGACAGCGCAAAGACGCAGAAGACGAGCGCCGCGGCCCAACCGTTCGCCGCCATCGATGATCTCATCCCGACACCTCCAACTGGTCGATCTCTACTTCAGTACCTGACTCGCGATGACGAGCCGCTGGATCTCGCTCGTCCCCTCGTAGATCTCCGTGATCCTCGCATCGCGGTAGAGCCGCTCCACGACGAACTCGCGCGTATAGCCGTAGCCGCCGTGGATCTGCATCGCGCGGTGCGCCGCGCGGGTCGCCATCTCGCTCGCAAAGAGCTTCGCCTGCGCCGCCTCGAGCGTGTACGCCTCGCCGGCATCCTTGAGCGCGGCCGCCCGGTAAGTGAGCCAGCGAGCCGCGGCGAGCTCGGTCGAAGTGTCGGCGATCATCCACTGAAGCGCCTGGAAGCTCGAGATCGACTTGCCGAACTGCTTTCTCTCCTTGGAATAGCGGACCGACTCGTCGAGAGCGGCCTGAATGATCCCGACCGCCTGAGCGGCGATGCCGATCCTCCCGGCGTCCAGAGTCGTCATCGCGACGCGAAATCCGCGATTCGGCTCCCCGAGCACTTGATCCTTGGGGACGCGCACGGAATCGAAGTGAAGGGAGCACGCGCCCGAGCCCCGGATGCCCAGGGTCTCCTCCTTCTTGCCGATGCTGAATCCGGGCGCGTCGCGTTCGACGATGAGACAGGTGATCCCGCGCACTCCGGCCGGTGGGTCGGTGAGGCAGAAGACGAGGAAGACCTTCGCCACGGTCGCGTTGGTGATGAAGATCTTCGAGCCGTTCAGGACAAACGCGTCTCCGTCATCAACGGCGACCGTCTTCTGGCTCGCCGCGTCCGAGCCCGCCTCGGGCTCGGTCAGGGCGAACGCCCCCAGGGCCTCTCCCTTGGCCAGTGGGAGCAGGAAGCGCTCCTTCTGCTGCTCGGTCCCGAACTGCATGAGCGGGAAGCAGGCGAGGCTGTTGTGCGCGCTGACGATCACGCCGGTGGCCGCGCAGACGCGCGAGATCTCCTCCACGACCAGGGTGTAGGAGAGGTAGTCCAGTCCCGCGCCCCCATACTCGGGCGGAGCGAAGATCCCAAGAAAACCAAGCTCCGCGAGCTTTCCCATCGTCTCCGTGGGGAAGCGGGCTTCCGCGTCGATCTTTGCCGCGAGAGGCCGGACCTGCTCCTCGGCGAACGCGCGGGCGGTATCTCGGACGAGCCTCTGATCCTCGCTGAGCTGGAAATCCATCTTCGACCCTCCTCGACGGGTGGGCGGGCGGCTCACGGCCGGACTCCGGCCCGGACGGAGATCCCGCGGATTCGAGGATCCTACCCGATCGTCCCGCGGATCACACCACCTCAAGGTGATGACGCAACGCCCCTTCCAGATCGGGATGCCGGAAGCGGTACCCCACGGCGAGCAGCCGCGCCGGCAAGACCCGGGCGCTCGAGAGGACCATGTCGAAGGCGGCCTCGCCCAGAGCCAGGCGCAGGGCCGTGGCGGGGACTCGAAAGAGGCAGGGCCTCCGGAGAACGCGGGCAAGCGTCTTCGCAAACTCCCGGTTCGTGATCGGATTCGGGGAGACCGCATTGATCGCGCCTTCCAGCGATTCATGCGACGCGACCGTCAGGATGATCTCCAGCAAGTCCTCGATGTCGATCCAGCTCCAGAACTGCCGTCCGGAGCCGATCGATCCGCCGAGGCCGAGCCGGAAAGGGGGAAGCATTCTCGCCAGGGCCCCTCCCGATCGGGCGATGACGACCCCGGTCCTCAGATTCACCACCCGGATTCCGGCCGCCCGCGCGGGGGCGGCGGCCTCTTCCCATGATCGCGCCACTTCGGCGAGAAAACCCTCGCCCGGCCGGCTATCCTCGCGCAGGACCTCCTCGCCACGGTTCCCGTAGTAGCCGACCGCCGATGCGCAGATGAGAAGCCGCGGCGGTTGCGCGCACCGGGAGAGCGTCTCGCTCAAGAGCTGCGTTCCCTTCGTCCGGCTCTCCCGAATCCGGCGCTTCTTCTCGCCGGTCCACCGTCCCGAGATGGGTTCCGCCGCCAGATGGATGACGCAGTCGAATCCCCCGATGCGCGCCGCATCGATCGCGCCGCGATCGGGATCCCACTCGATCCGATCCTCTCCCGGATCCCTCCGGACGAGCCGGACCACGGCATGGCCAGCCGTCGCGAGGCGAGGAACGAGCGCCGACCCGATGAGACCCGTCGATCCGGAGACGAGAATTCGCATGGCTTCGGCTCCTTTCAATCTCTACTTCGAGCGCGCGGCCCGGAGGCTC
>JAXDAY010000021.1:0-61354 GCA_034679345.1 Candidatus Eiseniibacteriota bacterium | reverse complement strand
AGTTTTATTTTCGGACGACGGATGTGACGGGCGTGTGCAAGATCATGGACGAGCGGGAGATGGTGATGCCCGGGGACAACGTGAACCTCGAGGTGGAGCTGATCACCCCGATCGCGATGGAGAAGGAGTTGCGCTTCGCCATTCGCGAGGGCGGCCGGACGGTGGGCGCCGGCGTCGTCGTCGAGATCCTCGAGTAACGGAAGCGGAAGGAGCTGTCAGGTGGTTACGCAGAAGATCCGGATCAAGCTGAGGTCATACGACCATCGGATCCTGGACAAGTCGGCCGGGCAGATCGTTCAGACCGCCCGCAAGACCGGGGCGATCACGGCGGGGCCGATCCCGCTTCCGACGAAGAAGACGATTTACACCGTCCTTCGTTCGCCCCATGTCGACAAGAAGTCGCGGGAGCAGTTCGAGATCCGGGTGCACAAGAGGTTGATCGACATCACCCAGTCCTCGCCCCAGCTCATCGAGGCGCTCATGAAGCTCGAGATGCCGGCGGGCGTGGACATCGAGGTGAAGCTCTAGTCTTCGGAGGCTCCTTCAAGGAGAGGCGAGATGTTGGGTTTGATTGGCAGGAAGATCGGGATGACGCAGATCTATCTCGATAACGGCGGGGCGGTCCCCGTGACCGTCATCGAGGCGGGACCCTGCCCGATCGTCGATGTGCGGACCGCCGAAAAGAACGGCTACGCGGCGGTTCAGCTCGGCTGGGGCGAGGTGAAGGAGAGACGGCTCTCGAAGCCCGAGACCGGGCACCTGAAGGCGCGCGGCGTCGGACTTCTGCGCCATCTTCGGGAGTTCCGAACCACGCGGGACGATCTCAAGCAGGGCGAGACGCTCACGGTCGAGCTCTTCGAGGTCGGCGCAAAAGTGGACGTCATCGGCACGAGCATCGGCCGTGGTTTCCAGGGCGTGGTCAAGCGCCACCACTTCCGCGGCGGGCCGGAGAGCCACGGCTGCAAGACCAAGGACATGCCGGGATCGGTCGGCGCTTCCGCCTGGCCCTCGCGGGTCATCAAGGGGAAGCTCTTGCCCGGTCAGATGGGCAACAAGCGGATCACGGTGAGGAACCTGTCGGTCGTTCGCATCGACAAGGACCGGAACCTTGTCGTGCTCCGCGGATCGGTTCCCGGCGCGGTGAACTCCCTCGTGATGGTTCGGCTCGTCGGCAAGGGCCGGAAGGAGGGATAGCGCGATGGCGACTGCGAGACTGTACACGCCCTCCGGCGAAGAGAAGGGGACCGTCGACCTCCCGGGCTGGGCGTTCGACTCCCCGATCAACCGACACGTGATGTGGGAGGCGGTGAAGAACTTCCTGGCCAACCAACGCCTGGGGACGCGCATGGTGAAGAACCGCAAGCTGGTCAGCGGCGGCGGCAAGAAACCCTGGGCGCAGAAGAAGACCGGTCGCGCACGGGCCGGAACGACGCGCTCTCCCCTGTGGGTGGGCGGCGCCCGGGCCTTCGGCGGCCAGCACCAGAATCACAAGTACGAGCTTCCGAAGAAGATCCGGCGCTTGGCGGTCCGTTCGGCCCTCTCTCTGAAGGCGCGCCAGGAACAGGTCGCGGTTCTGACCGAAATGCCTCTTGGCGAGATCAAGACGCGGGAGGTCTACCAGGTGCTCCGCAATCTGGGTCTCAATGAGCGCAAGACCCTCATCGTCCTCGCGGAGCACGACGAGAAGGTTCTCCGCGCCACGCGGAATCTGCCGAGGGTGAGGACGGCGACGTTCACGGATCTGAACACCTACCATGTTCTGCACAGCGATCGGCTGGTCCTGCTGAAGAGCACGGTGGATCGGATGATCCAGGCAGAGGTGCAGTCATGAAGGATCCTCGGAGCATCATTCGACGCGCGCTGATCACGGAGAAGGGTTCGAAGATCCGGGAGACGGAGAACCGGTACTATTTCGACGTCGACCCGGAGGCCAACAAGCTCGAGATCCGCACGGCGATCCAGACGATCTTCAAGGTCGACGTTGTCGAAGTCCGGACGGTCAATGTCATGGGCAAGCCCAAGCGACAGGGACGTTGGGAAGGACGGCGATCCTCCTGGAAGAAGGCGATAGTCAAGCTAAAGGAAGGCCAGACGATCGAGTTGTTCGACACGATCTAACTCCAGGTCTCAAGGAGCGATCAGAATGGCTGTCAAGAAGTTCAAGCCCACGACCCCGAGCCTAAGGTTCATGACGGTCGCGGACTTCAGCGAGATCACGAAGTCGAAGCCCGAGAAGGCTCTGACCCGTCCCAAGAAGTCGACGGGGGGACGGAACAGCCACGGGCATGTCACCGCTTGGTGCCGGGGCGGAGGGCACAAGCGGAAGTACCGGATCATCGATTTCCGGCGGAACAAGCATGGGATCCCGGCGAAGGTCGCGGCGATCGAGTACGACCCGAACCGATCCTCCCGCATCGCGCTTCTCCACTACGTGGACGGTGAGAAGCGCTACATCATAGCGCCGATGGGGGTCGCGGTGGGAGACGTCCTGCTCTCGGGTCCGGACGCGGAGATCCGGGACGGAAACGCGCTTCCGCTGCGGAACGTTCCCCCGGGCACACCGATTCACAACATCGAGATGATCCCGGGCAGGGGGGGGCAGGTCGCGCGCGGGGCCGGCAGCGAGTGCCAGATCATGGCGAAGGAAGGGCGTCTCGCCCAGATCCGACTTCCGTCCGGAGAGGTCCGGAGCTTCGATCTGGACTGCTATTGCACGATCGGCAAGGTCGGCAATCTCGACCACGAGAACGTGATCATCGGCAAGGCGGGGCGGAATCGCTGGCTCGGTCGCCGGTCGAGCAACCGCGGGGTTGTCATGAACCCGCACGATCATCCGATGGGCGGTGGCGAGGGCAAAAGCTCCGGAGGACGTCATCCGTGCACTCCGTGGGGCAAGCCCACCAAGGGTTACAAGACGAGGAAGAAGAAGCCATCGGACAAGATGATCGTCCGCCGGCGGAAGTAGGATGCAGGAACCGGAGAAATCGAGATGACGAGGTCTCTCAAGAAGGGTCCCTGGGTGGACTCGAAGTTGGCCAAGAAGATCGACGAGATGAACCGCGCGAAGGAGAAGAAGGTCGTCCGGACCTGGGCACGGCGGACGACCGTCATCCCCGAGTTCGTCGGCCACACCCTCGCGGTGCATAACGGGAACAAGTTCATCCCGATCTACGTCACGGAGAACATGGTCGGGCACAAGCTCGGCGAGTTCGCGCCGACCCGCCAATTCCGCGGGCACGCCCACTCCGACAAGACGACGGCGCCCGGGAAGTAAGGGAGATGGGAGGCAACGCGATGGAAGCGAGATCGATTGCGCGCTATGTGAGGGTTTCACCGCGCAAGGCGGATCGCGTGCTGCGCCTGATCCGTGGCATGCAGGTCGACCGCGCCGAAGAAGTCCTGGCCTTCACGCCCCGGCCGATCGCCAAGCAGATCGGCAAGGTCCTCAAGTCGGCCGTGGCGAACGCGACGCGCAAGGAAGAGAAGCTGAAGTCCGACGAGCTCTTCGTCAAGACCGCGGTGGCCGGCGCCGGCCCGATCCTCAAGCGGTTCTTGCCGAGGGCCCACGGTCGGGCCACCAGATTCTGGAAGCGGACGAGTCATATCACGATCGTTGTTTCCAACGGCGATTAGTCGGGCATTCGGAGGAGAACTTGGGACAGAAGACGCATCCGATTGGTTTGAGGCTTGGGATCATCAAGACCTGGGACTCGCGTTGGTTCGCCCGGAAAGAGTACGCCACGCTTCTCGAGGAGGACCTCATGGTCAAGCGGTATCTCCGCAGACGCCTCCCGAATAGCGGCGTTTCGAAGCTGGTCATCGAGCGGGCGACGAACAAGATCGATGTGACGATTCACACCGCAAAACCAGGGGTCGTGATCGGCAAGAGCGGGGCTCAAGTGAACCAGCTCAGGGACGAGCTCCAGCACCTCACCAAGAAGGAAGTCTTCATTGACATCAGGTCGGTGGATAATCCCGAAGCCTGCTCCGCGCTCGTCGCCGAGCAGATCGCCAAGCAGCTCGAGCAGCGCGTCGGGTTCCGCCGGGTCCTGAAGCGGGCCGTCTCCCAGGCGATGCGCGCGGGGGCGAAGGGCGTTCGCGTCGTCGCATCGGGCCGCATCGGCGGAGCGGAAATGGCGCGGACGGAAGGGTACCGCGAGGGACGCGTTCCCCTTCACACGCTGCGCGCGGATATCGACTATGCCACTGCGACGGCCGTGACGACCTTTGGCGCCGTCGGAGTGAAGGTCTGGATCTTCCACGGCGAGATCCTGGACGCGACCGAGGCGATCACCGGAGCTTCCTCCCCGCACGAGGGGCAACCCCGCAGGGGAGCCCGGTCCTAGGACGGGCCCAGGGGCTCATGTAAGGAGTAGCAAGCGATGTTGATGCCAAAGCGGGTCAAGCACCGCAAGCAGCAGCGCGGCAACCGAAGGGGGCAGGCTACCCGCGGAGCCGAGCTCGCTTTCGGCGAGTTTGGTCTCAAGGCGCTCGATCCGGGCTGGATCACGAACACCCAGATCGAGGCGGCCCGTGTCGCGATCAACCGACATGTCAAGCGTGGCGGCAAGATGTGGATTCGCATCTTCCCGGACAAGCCCATCACGGCGAAGCCGGCCGAGACGCGGATGGGCAGCGGCAAGGGGAACCCGGAGTCTTGGGTGGCCGTGATCAAGCCGGGAAGGATCCTATTCGAGTTGGAGGGGATCACGTCGGAGCTCGCCAGCGAGGCGCTCCGGCTCGGCGCTTCAAAGCTACCGATCCGGACGAAGATCGTCCGCCGGGTCGGGCTGTAGGGGGTCAGGGCCATGAAAGAGAATCGGCCGAGCCAGCTTCGAGAGCACACGATCGATGACCTCCGCCAGAAGATCCGCGAGCAGCGCGAGGAGCTGTTCAACCTGCGCTTTCGGAACTCAGTCAAGCAGTTGGACAATCCGCTCAAGATCCGTGAAGTCCGGCGGAATCTGGCCCGGATGCTGACGTTGATCCGAGAGCACGAGAAGGGCGTCCGTTCGGTTGGCGTGCAGCACGGCGGCGCGACGAAGTGAGGATGGAAATGACTGAGAGGGCTGGGCGCAAGGTACGTGAAGGCACCGTCGTCAGCAACAAGATGGAGAAGACGGTAGTGATCGAGCAGAGGCGGCGCGTGCCGCACCCCATCTACAAGCGCTACATCACGCTGACGAAGAAGTACTACGCGCATGACGAGAAGAACGAATGTCAGGTCGGCGATTTCGTCCGGATCATGGAGACCCGGCCGCTAAGCAAGATGAAGCGCTGGCGGGTTGTCGAAGTCATCGAGAAGACGCGGCGGTAAGGTTACGGAGGACCTCTCGCAGGCGATGAGGTGAGGCGATGATCCAACAGCAGACGATGTTGACGATTTCGGATAACACGGGCGCGCGCCGCGCGATGTGCATCAAGGTCCTCGGCGGGACGCGCAGGCGATACGCGGGCGTCGGAGACATCATCGTCGTGTCGATCAAGGACGCGATCCCGAACGGGACCGTCAAGAAGGGCGAGAAGGCGCGAGCGGTGATCATCCGGACGAGGAAGGAAGTCCGTCGTAAGGACGGATCCTACATCCGGTTCGACCAGAACGCCGCGGTGCTGATCGACAAGACGAAGGAACCGCGCGGAACCCGAATCTTCGGGCCCGTCGCGCGAGAGCTTCGGGAGAGGGAGTTCATGAAGATCATCTCCCTCGCTCCTGAGGTGATCTAGACAGGCAGGCGGAGGTGACGCTGTGAGTATTCGCAAAGGTGACACGGTTGTCGTCATCCGAGGCGACGACAAGGGCCAGACGGGCCGGGTTCTCTCGGTCGATCCTGACAAGGGGCTCGTCGTCGTCCAGCGCGTGCGGCTGGTGAAGCGCCACCAGAAGCCCGGCAGGAAGCAGAACATCCGCCAGGGGATCATCGAGAAGGAACTGCCGATTTCCATCTCGAATGTGGCGCTGATCGATCCCAAGACGAGCAAGCCGACCCGCGTCCGGCTGGAGGTTCCGTCCGAGAAGGACTCGAGCCGCGTGGACGCGCGCCGCGGCAAGGTGAGGCGAAGCGTTCGTTCGAATGTCGAAATCGAACGCCCGGCGATCAAGGGCTAGTCCGCCGGACGGTGGAGTGGAGATTCCATGAGCGAGAAGGCAAAGAAGAAGGGCGATCAGGCAGCTCCGGCCGGCAAGACCGGGGTCATCGATCCGGCGCCGCCGTCGAGGACTCGGGAGCTCTATCTGAAGGATGTGGTTCCGCAGTTGATGAAGCGCTTCGCCTATACGAGCGTCATGCAGGTTCCACGCGTCGAGAAGGTCGTGGTCAACATGGGCGTCGGTGACTCGCTGCAGAACATCAAGCTGCTCGATGCGGCCGTGGGAGATCTGCAGGCGATCACCGGCCAGAAGGCCTCGATTCGTCGAGCCAAGAAATCGATCGCGAACTTCAAGCTTCGGACAGGCGTGCCCATCGGCGCGATGGTGACCCTGCGCGGTCCGAGGATGTGGGAGTTCCTCGATCGGTTGCTCGGCGTCTCGATCCCCACGATCCGCGACTTCCGCGGGCTGTCGCCGAAGAGCTTCGATGGCCGCGGGAACTACACCTTTGGAGTCAAGGAGCAGGTGATCTTCCCTGAGATCAAGTACGACAAGGTCGAGAAGGTCCGGGGGATGGACATCACGGTGGTGACCACTGCGCCGACGGATGAAGAGGGTTTCGAGCTGTTGAAGGCGCTCAAGTGGCCTTTCCGGGAGCGGTAATCGCGCGCGCGAGGCGCGCGGGAGGCAGGCGTGGCTAAGAAGTGCTTGATCGAGAAGTCGAGACGCAAGCCCAAGTTTGAGGTCCGGACGTACTCCCGCTGCAGGCGATGCGGAAGGCCGCGGGCCTACATGAGGAAGTTCGCCATGTGTCGCATCTGCTTCCGGATGTTGGCCCTGAACGGGGAACTCCCGGGCGTGGTGAAGGCAAGCTGGTAGGGAAGGAATCGGCCTCGGGCTCGCGCCCGGGCCGAGCTGGAGTCGAGAAGAGATGAGCCAGACCGATCCAATCGCGGACATGTTGACCTGCATCCGGAACGCGATCCATGCGGGACACCGCCGGGTCGACATACCCGCGTCGAACTTGAAGGTCGCGATCGCCGAGGCGCTTCTTCGGGAGCACTTCATCCAGAGCTACAAGCGGATCGAGGACCAGAAGCAGGGCGTGCTCCGCGTCTACCTAAAGTACGACGAGGGGAGCGCTCCGGTGATCACCGGCATCCAGCGCGTCAGCCGGCCGGGACGGCGGTCCTACGTCGGCAAGGATGACGTGCCGAGGGTCCGCGGCGGGATGGGCGTCGCGATCCTGTCGACGACCCGCGGGGTCCTCACCGACAAGGAAGCCAGAGAGGCGGGGCTGGGCGGCGAAGTCATCGCGAGGGTTTGGTAGTCCGTATTCGCGGGAGAACAGGTATGTCGCGCGTAGGTAAGAAGATGATTCCGATCCCGAAGGGGGTCACCCTCGTCCAGGACGGGGAGATGGTACGGGCCAAGGGGCCGTTGGGCGAGCTTCATTGCAGACTCCAGCCCGGCATGGTCGTTCGCCTATCCGGCGATGCCGCCCATGTCGATTGCGAGCTCACCGAGCGGCGGGCCGGGGCGCTCCATGGCGTTTCGAGGGCGATGGTCGCCAATCTCGTGGAGGGGGTGAGCACTGGATACTCCCGCCAACTCGAGATCGTCGGGACGGGATACCGGGTGACGCTCGAGGGACGGAAGCTGGTTTTCAAGCTGAACTACGACCACCCGATCGCCTTTCCCCTGCCTGATGGCATCAACGCCGAGGTTGCGGACCGCCCGCCCCGCGTGACCCTCAAGGGGATCGACAAGTATCTCGTCGGCCAGACGGCGTCGAATATCCGCGATCTGCAGCGCCCCGAGCCCTACAAGGGGAAGGGTGTGAAATACGCGGATGAGAAGCTCCGGCGCAAGGCGGGCAAGTCGGCCGGCTAGGAGAGCGTGGAGGAGGTTTCGACGATGGCGAAGGCAACCAGCAAGAAGTCGGCAGCGCGGCTGAAGCGGCACCGCCGGATCCGCAAGAAGCTGAGCGGGACTCCGAATGTCCCGCGCCTCTGCGTCTTCCGGAGCTCGGTGCACATCTACGCGCAGCTCGTCGACGATGCGAGCGGCCGCTCGATCTGCGGCGCATCGACGCTCAGTCCCGAGATCCGCGGGGAGCTCGCTGGGCTCAAGAAATCCGAGAAGAGCCGCCGGGTTGGGCTTCTGATCGCCCGGCTGGCGCAGGTTAAGGGTGTATCGGCCGTCGCATTCGATCGCGGGGGTTACCTGTACCACGGACGCGTCCGGGCCCTGGCCGAGGGCGCGCGCGAGGGCGGGCTGAAGTTCTAGGGCGGATCGCGCCTAGAGTGAGGGAGATGCCTTGAGAGGAGATCGATCGGACCGCCACGAGCGCGGAGAGTGGGGAAGCGAGCCCGAGTACATCGAGCGGGTGATTCACGTCAACCGCGTCGCAAAGGTCGTGAAGGGCGGCCGTCGCTTCAGCTTCAACGCGATCGTCGCGGTGGGGAATCAAAAGGGGAAGGTCGGAGTCGGTCTGGGCAAGGCCAACGAAGTCTCGGAGGCCATCCGAAAGGCCGGCGACGCCGCCAAGAAGAGCCTGATCGAGGTCCCGCTCCTGGGCACTTCGATCCCGCACCATGTCGTGGGCCGCTTCGGCGCTGGCCGCGTGATGCTGAAGCCGGCTTCGCAGGGGACGGGGCTCATTGCCGGCGGAGGCGTCCGCGCCGTGCTCGAGGTCGCCGGGGTGAACGATCTGCTGACGAAGAGCCTGGGCAGTTCGAACCCCCACAACCTCGTCAAGGCGACGATGGACGGATTGATGCAGCTGAAGCGAGCGGCTTCCGTGGCCCGCGCCCGCGAAATGACGGTGGCGCAGTTGCTCGGCTTCAAGCCGCGTGAAGCTGGAGGGACGAATGTCGAAGCTGCTCAGAATTGAGCAAGTCCACAGCGGCATCAAGCGGCTGGATGTCCAGAAGAGGACGCTCCGCGCTCTCGGCCTTCGCGGCATTCGAAGCGTGGTCCTCCAGCCGGACAACCCGCAGATCCGCGGGATGGTCTTCCAGGTCAAGCACCTGGTCAAGGTCCAGGAGATCGAGCAGTAACGGACCGCTCCTAGAAGGGGACGATTTGCGATGAAGCTGAATGATCTGAGACCCGCGAAGGGCGCGACGAAGAAGCGCAAGAGGGTCGGCTGTGGGACCGGATCCGGTCACGGCGGCACTTCCTGCCGCGGGCACAAGGGACACAAGGCCCGCGCGGGGGGGAACAGCCCCATCTGGTTCGAGGGTGGGCAGATGCCGCTACAGCGGCGGATCCCGAAGCGGGGATTCACAAACATCTTCAGGACCAGTTACCAGGTCGTCAACGTGGGCTCTCTGAGTTGCTTCGACTCCGGCGCGGTCGTCGGACCCGCGGAGCTGGCCAAGGCGGGGCTGCTCAAGCGCAAAGCGCTGGTCAAGCTCCTGGCGGATGGGACGCTGGATCGTCCGATCACCCTCCGCGTCCACGCGGCGAGCGCGGCTGCGAAGGGCAAAGTCGAGGCGGCGGGTGGTCGTGTGGAAATCCTGACCCCGGTGTCGGATTGAGGCGAGGAGAATGATCGAGCAAATCCAGTCGATCTTCAAGATCCCCGAGTTGAAGAGGCGGCTCCTCATGACTGCCGGGCTTCTGATCGTCTATCGCCTGGGAGGGCACATCCCGACCCCGGGCGTCGACGGCGGAGCCCTGACGAGCTTCTTCCAGAACCAGGGCCAGAACACCCTGTTCATGCTCTACGACCTGTTTGCGGGCGGGAATTTCCAGAAGGCGACGATCTTCGCGCTTGGGATCATGCCCTACATCAGCGCCTCGATCATCCTCCAGCTCTTCGGCGCCGTCGTGCCGTATTTCGAGCGCCTCCAGAAGGAGGGCGAGGAGGGCCGCCGGAAGATCACCCAGTACACCCGTTACGGGACGGTGATCCTCTCGGTGATCCAGTCCTTCGGGATCGCGATCTTCCTGGAGAGCCTGAACAACCAGTTCAGCGTGCCGGTTGTTCCGAATCCCGGCTTCGGATTCCGCCTGCTCACCATGTTGACGATGACGACCGGATCGATCTTCGTCATGTGGCTAGGCGAGCTGATCTCCGAGAAGGGGATCGGAAACGGCATGTCGCTCTTGATCTTCATCGGAATCGTGGCACGGTTCCCGGTCGAGGTGCTCCAGACGATCCAGGCGGTCAGCCAGGGCACGCTGAACATCTTCCTGATGGCGGTTCTGGGGATCGGCATGGTTCTCGTCACCGCCTTCGTGGTCCTCATGACGCAGGCGCAGCGCAAGGTCCCGGTTCAGTACGCGAAGCGTATCGTGGGCCGGAAGATGTATGGGGGACAGAGCACCCACATCCCGCTTCGAGTGAACACGGCCGGCGTGATCCCGATCATCTTCGCTCAGTCGATCATCGTCTTTCCGTCGACCATTGCGAGTTTCTTCCCGAACAACGACTTGATGGCGCAGATCGTGAACATCTTCCGGCCGGGCGCGCCGCTCTACATCTTGCTCTACAGCTTGATGATCGTCTTCTTCACTTACTTCTACACCGCCATCGTGCTGAATCCGGTCGACCTGGCGGAGAACATGAAGAAGTTCGGAGGATTCATCCCGGGGATACGTCCGGGCAAGCACACATCGGACTACATCGAACGTATCCTTCAGCGGATCACCCTCCCGGGGGCGATCTTCCTGGCGCTCATCGCGGTGCTGCCGGATCTGCTGCTCCGGTATGGAAACGTGCCGTTCTACTTCGGCGGGACGAGCCTCCTGATCATCGTAGGAGTGGCGCTGGACACGCTGTCGCAAATCGAGTCGCACCTCCTGATGCGCCACTATGACGGGTTCATGAAGAAGGGCCACATCAGGGGACGACGGTTCTGATAGGAGGGGCGAATGCGCCTGGTCCTGCTTGGAGCCCCGGGATCGGGGAAGGGAACGCAAGGGATGCAGATCGCCCGCAACCATTCGATTCCCTTGATCTCGAGCGGGGACATCCTCCGGGCGGAGATCGCGGCCGGGTCGCCATTGGGGAAGAAGGCGACGGAGTTCGTTGGAAAGGGCCTGCTCGTCTCGGATGACCTGGTCCTCTCGATGATGAAGGAGCGGCTGAAGAAAGCGGATGCGAAGGACGGATTCGTCCTCGACGGCTTCCCCCGCTCGATCCCGCAGGCCGAAGGGCTCGCGGTGATTCTGGCGGCTTTCGCCGCCGATCTGGATGCGGTCATCAAGCTGGATGTCTCGAAGCGGACGTTGCTCGAGAGGATGACCGGGCGCCGGGTGTGCGGGAGCGGATGCGGAGCGGTGTTCAACCTCAACTCCAACCCGCCGAAACGCGAGGGAATATGCGATCGGTGCTCGGGACGCCTGGTGCAAAGAGAAGACGACACGGAGGACACGGTCAAGAAGCGGCTGAACGTATACGAAGCGTCCACTGCTCCCTTGATCGACTTTTACGATAGCCGCGGCCTGCTGATGATCGTCGATGGAGAGGGGCCGCTCGACGAGGTCGGGGCCCGGATCGAGGCGGGGCTCGCGGAACGCGGGATCCCGAAGCATTGAAAGCGGATCGGAGAGAAGCGTTGATCTACATCAAGGGACCGGTCGAGATCGGGAAGATCGCCAAGGCGGCTGAGATCGTCGCCGATGCGCTCGACCTTGCCGGCCGGTTGATTCGCCCCGGCATCACGACCCGGGAGATCGACGCGAAGATCGAGGAGCTCATCCGCGCGCGCGGAGCGCAGCCCTCCTTCAAGGGTTACTATGGATTTCCGGCGAGCACCTGCATTTCCTTGAACGACCAGGTGGTCCACGGAATCCCCGGGGATCGCGCGCTCCGGGAAGGAGACATCGTCAGCGTCGACGTAGGGGCGTATCTGGAGCACTACCACGGCGATGGGGCCCGGACGTTCCCCGTCGGGGAGGTTCCGGAGGAGGCGCTTCGTCTGATGCGCGTGACGCGGGAGTGTCTCCAGAAGGCGATCGAAATGGCGCTCCCCGGAAACCGGGTGGGCGACATCTCCTCGGCGGTTCAGACCCACGCGGAATCGAACGGGTTCGGCGTCGTCCGGCAACTCGTCGGACATGGGATCGGCCGGGCGCTCCATGAGGAGCCGCAGGTCCCGAACTTCGGTGAGCCGGGAAAGGGGCCGAAGCTCCGTCCCGGCATGGTGCTCGCGATCGAGCCGATGATCAACGCGGGCACCCACGAGGTGTACACGCTCGATGACGAGTGGACCGTCGTCACGCAGGATCACGCGTTGTCGGCGCACTTCGAGCACACAGTGGCGATCACGGAGGACGGCCCGGTTGTGCTGACCGAGGCAGGTCCTGACAGAGGTGAGTCATGAAGGTCCGGACGTCCGTCAAGAAGATCTGCGAAGACTGCAAGTTGATCCGCCGGGATGGCGTGCTGCGGATCATCTGCAAGAAGAATCCACGCCACAAGCAGCGGCAGAAGTAGCAGGGCCGAGAGGCCGTAAGAGGAGGTAGTCGCTTGGCGCGTATCGCTGGAGTGGATTTGCCTAACGAGAAGAGGATCGAGGTCGCCCTGACCTACATCTTCGGGATCGGTGGCGCGACCGCGAGGAAGATCCTGGCGACGACGAAGGTCGATCCCGACAAGAGGGTCAAGAACCTGACGGACGAGGAGGCGGCCCGACTCCGTAACGAGATCGAGTCGAACTACCGGGTCGAGGGCTCCCTGCACACCGAGGTCGGAATGAACATCAAGCGATTGATGGACATCGGATGCTATCGGGGCCTCAGACACCGGCGGAGTCTCCCGGTCCACGGACAGAGGACGCGGACGAATGCTCGGACCCGCAAGGGACCGAAGAAGACGGCCGGCGCTGTCCGCAAGAAGGTGAAGCCGGGCAAGAAGGGTTAGCCGTCCAACCGGAACGGAAGGTAGGGAATCGTGGCGAAAGAGAAGAAGACCACCAAGCGTAAGGATCGGAAGGTGCCGCTCATGGGAGTGGTGCATGTCCATTCCAGCTTCAACAACACGATCATCTCCATCACCGACATGGATGGCGGCGTCGTGACCTGGGCGAGCGCCGGGAAGGTCGCCTTCAAAGGCTCTCGCAAGTCGACGCCGTTCGCCGCGCAGCTCGCCGCCGAGAACGCGGCGAAGGAGGCGATGTCGTTGGGGATGCGCCGCGTCGAGGTCTGGGTGAAGGGCCCGGGGGCGGGCCGGGAGGCGGCAATCCGTTCGCTTCAGGCGGCTGGGATGGAGATCGTTGCGATTCGGGATGTCACCCCGATTCCGCACAACGGTTGCCGTCCGCCCAAGCGCCGTCGCGTTTAGTCGACAAGACGTTTTCGGAGGAGGATTCGTAAGCAGATGGCCAAGTATACGGGCCCGAAGTGCAGACTCTGCAGGCGCGAGGGGATCCGCCTGTATCTCAAGGGCGATCGCTGCTACACCGAGAAGTGCGCCATCGAGCGTCGCGCCTATGTCCCCGGCGAGCACGGCCGGGATCGTAGGATGAAGGAGACGCCGTACGGGACGCAGCTTCGAGAGAAGCAGAAGGCGCGCCGGATCTACGGCATCCTGGAAGGCCAGTTCCGCAACTACTTCCACAAGGCAGAACGGAAGAAGGGCGTGACGGGCGAGATCCTCCTTCAGCTGCTGGAGACGAGGTTGGACAACATCGTCTACCGCCTCGGCGTGGCGACCTCGCGGCCGGCGGCCCGGCAGCTCGTTCGCCACGGCCACATCGAGGTGAACGGCCGTTGCGTGGACATCGCGTCCTTCCAGGTCCGCGTCGGGGATACGGTCCGGGTGCGGGAGAAGAGCCGCGCCGTGGCGACGATCAAGCAGGCGGTGGAGAACCGGCGCCGAACGGAAATGCAGGCCTGGTTGGACTTCGATGACAAGAAGATGGAAGGGCGCCTGAACCAGATTCCCTCGAGGGAAAACATCCCCGTTCCGATTCAGGAACAGCTCATCGTCGAGCTCTACTCGAAGTAGAGCGGCGCGGTAGGGGACGGTTCCCTGGAGACAGGAGGAGCTTAGAGGATGAAGTGGAAGGCCCTTCAGATGCCGGAGCGGATCACGACCGAGGAATCGGTGACGTCCGACCGGTATGGACGCTTCGTCGTGGAGCCGCTCGAGCGTGGATTCGGTGTCACGCTCGGAAATGCGCTGCGTCGGGTTCTGCTCTCATCGCTGCAAGGCGTTGCGGTAACGGCGGTCAGGATCATGGACGACCGGGTGCGGCACGAGTTCGCGACGATCCCGGGCGTTCTCGAGGATGTCACGGACATCGTCCTCAACTTGAAGCAGATCCGCTTCAAGCATCTCGGCGACGGCACGCGGCGGGGCACCTTCCGCGCGAAGGGGAAGACCGAGGTGAAAGCGGGATTGCTCGAGATTTCGACGGACATCAAGATCCTGAACCCGGATCAGCACATCGCCACCGTCAACAAAGACGGCGAGTTCCTGATGGAGGTCGAGGTTTCGTCGGGGCGGGGGTACGTCTCCGACGAACAGCACAACGCCGTCCTCGACCGCTTCGGGTGGATTCCGGTCGATTCGGTCTTCTCGCCCGTGACGAAGGTCAACTTCAACGTGGAGAATACCCGGATCGGCCAACGGATCGACTTCGACAAACTCACGATCGACATCTGGACCGATGGGTCGATCACCCCGAATGACGCCCTCTCCATGTCGGCGAAGCTCCTTCGGGATCACTTCAACCTCTTCGTCCGCTTCGAGGAGACCTTCGAGGAAGAGGTGGAGGAGGTCGTCGACGAGGAGTACAACCGGATCAAGGAGCTTCTCGAGCGGACCGTCGACGAGCTCGAGCTCTCGGTGCGCGCGAGCAACTGCCTCAGGGCGGCGCAGATCCGGAGCATCGGCGATCTCGTGCAGAAGAGCGAGGCGGAGATGCTCCAGTATCGAAACTTCGGCAAGAAGTCGCTCAAGGAGATCCAGGATCTCATCGCGACGATGGGCTTCCACTTTGGCATGGACGTTTCCCGCTACCTTGGGACGGCGAAGCCGAGAGACATCGAGGAAGAGGAGCCCGAGGACGACCATACCGAGATGGAAGAGGAGGAGGCGGAGCGCTAGCCGCCCGGTCCCCAAGGAGAAGAGGATCAGTCCATGAGACACCATCGCGACCATCGCAAGCTCAGCCGAACGGCCGAGCATCGCCGCGCCCTGCTTCGGAGCCTTGTCACCGCGCTGTTCGAGCACGAGCGGATCGAGACGACCGTCGCCAAGGCGAAGGAGACCCGCCGGCTCGCCGAGCGGATGATCACCTACGCGAAGCGCAACAACATCCACTCTCGCCGGCTGGTGGCGCGCGTCGTCCAGGACGAGGACGTGGCGAAGAAGCTCTTCGACACGATCGCGCCCTGGTACACTGCGCGGCAGGGGGGATATACCCGCATCCTGAAGACCCGCAGGCGACTGGGCGACGCCGGCGAGATGGGCATCCTCGAGCTCGTGAAGACCGACGAGCAGAAGGACGCCGATCGCAAGAAGCGGGCCGAGCGGGCCGCAGCGAGGGAAGCCGCGAAGGAAGCGAAGGGCAAGGAGAAGGAGCAGGCCGAGGAGAAGGCCGCGGAGGCCGAGGAGAAGAAGTCGAAGGCCAAGGCTGCCAAGGCGGAGAAGCCAGAGAAGGCGGAGAAGCCGGCGAAGGCCGAGAAGCCGGTGAAGGCCGAGAAGGTGGAAGAGCCGAAGAAGGCCGAGGCGCCCAAGAAGAAGGACGAGGCCAAGAAGAAGGAAGAGCCGAAGAAGAAGGGCGGCGGTCTCCTCGGACGCATGCGGAAGAAGAAGGAGGACTCCGAGTCCTAGAGCGAACGGAGCCAGAGGTGCGTTCCGCCGACGGCGGATTTGCCCAAACCCGGCAAGCCTTGAATCGATTCCCCGCCCTCTTCGGGCGAGGTCGGCTCGCTGGGTTTCGGGCTTTTTTCCTCGGAGCGTTTCTGGCCGGCGCGGCGTATGCCGCGGACACGGGGGACGGCCCGCGCGCCTACCTCTGGGTCGTCCGCGACGCCCTCGACGACTCCGTGCGCTTCGCCGCGCTTGCGGACTCCGCCCATGCCGTAGGAATCACGGATCTCGTGGTCCAGGTCCGTGGGCGCGGCGAAGCGTACTACCGCTCCGCGACGGAGCCCGCGCCGCGCGCCCTCGAGATCGACGCTTCCCGCGGAGCCCAGGCGGGAGACCGTCCATCGGAGGTCGTCCTGCGCTTCGATCCGCTCGCATCCGCCATGCGCGCCGCCCGCGACCGAGGGATGCGCGTCCATGCGTGGATGAACGTCTTCCTCTCCGGGGATTGGAGGCGCCCGGGGCAGGCGCACGTGATTTCCCGCCACCCCGACTGGAGGATCCGCGCCCGGGACGGCAAGGCATTCGACGAATATGCGAAGTCCCGGCGCTCGGAGCTCCCGATCGAAGGCGTCTACCTGAGCCCCGGCAATCCCGCGGTTCGGGACTACCTCGCGGGAGTCGCCGCGGAGATCGCCCAGCGCTACGCCGTCGACGGCATCCACCTCGACTATGTCCGCTACCCGTATCTGGACGCCGGCTACGACGAGGCGAGCCTCGCGGCGTATCGCAGGGCGCGCCCCGGCGGCCGGCCGCAGGGAGAGGGCTGGGACGACTGGAGGCAGGCGCAGGTGAGCGCCGCGGTGCGGGAGATCGCGGCGGCGGTCCGGGCGGCGCGGCCGGGCATCGAAGTCTCGGCTGCGGTTCTGCCCGATCCCGTCGACGCCCGGCGAAGCTGCATGCAGGACTGGCCGGGGTGGATCCACGAGGGATCGGTCGACCGGGTCCTCACGATGGCCTACTGCGTGTCCGAGGATCGATTCGATTTCTGGATCCGGATCGCGGAGGCGGAAGTCGCCGATCGCGGCCGGATCGTGCCCGGGATCGGTCTGCACAAGGCCCACGGATCGACCGTGGATCCGCAGCTTCGCGTGCTGCGCGAGCGGAGCCGGCGGGACTTGGCGATCTTCTCCGACGTCGAGCTCCTGGCGAGCAGCCAGGCGCGCGCCGCGATCCGTCGATTCGTCCGGGAGTCGGCCCGTGTCGGCGCCGACTGAGCGGGGAGGCTTGAGATGAGCGAGAGCATGTCCCACCTCGCGCCGATGACCGACGATCTGCTCCGCCTGGCCCTGCGGGGCCTCGCGTTGCCGGCGCGCCCGCGCGTCGCCGATCTCTGCTGCGGGACCGGCGCCGCCAGCCTCCTCATGGCGCGCGAATACCAAGCCGTCTGCACCGGGGTCGACAGGAGCGAGACGTTGGTCCGCACGGCGCGCGAGGCCTCCCTGGCGCAGGGATTCCAGGAAGAAGTCGAGTTCATCGAGGCCGATGCCCGCCATGTGGATCTGCCCAGCGCAAGCTTCGATCTTGTCCTCGCATTGGGGGGGAGCCTGACCTACATAGGGCGCGGCGAAGGGCTCGAGCGCATCCGGCTTCTCCTGAGGCCCGGCGGCGCGCTTCTCCTCTCCGATCTCATCTACCTGGACTCGCCGGCGCCGGAGGAGGTCGAGCGCTTCATCAGAGACCAGGCTCCCGACTGCGCGATCCGATCTCTCTTCCTGGAGCCGGCGGTGCGGGCCGTCTATGAAGAAGGGCTCTTCCGCTTCGAGACGGAGCATTCATACCGGCAACTCCTGGCCCTGCACGGCTACGAGACCCTCTTCTCCTTCCATGCCCCGGAGAGCGCATGGAACGCCTACTACGCCTTCGCCGCCCGCGCTCAGACCGATCCCGGCGCAGCCGTCCGCATCCCGGTCGGGGTCGACGAGCTCGCGGCGTTCTACTGCTGGGGAGGGCGCTGGGGCGCGGCCTACCTGGTGTTGGGAGCGAGAATCCCCGAGGAAAGCGGGACGGAGATCCCGTCCTAGATCACTTGCCGTTCTCCTCCGGGCCGGGGGGGGAGTCTCCATTGCCGTGGCCGTTTCGAAGCGGCGCGCGAAGGGCGCCGAGGATGCGGACCAGCTCGGTCAACGTGCCGGGGTCGGCGCCACGCATCAGCTCCATCGTTGTCCGTTCGATCTTCCCGTTGATCCGCGCGAGAACCTTCAAGCCCTCCCGGGTGATGTAGGCGCGCACCACGCGCCGATCCTTCGTGCTTCGCTCGCGGCGCATCAGCCCCTCGGTCTCGAGTCGATCGGTGAGGCGGGTGACGTTCGGAAAGCGGACGAGCATCCTGCGGGCCACGGTCATGAGGGGCAACCCCTCGGGCCCCGCTCCCCGCAGAATGCGAAGGACGTTGTACTGAGGGAGGGTGAGATCGTAATCCCGGAGCATCGCGTTGATGCCTCGAGAGAGCAGATCGCCGGTGACGAAGATCGAGAGCAGCGCCTCCTCCTGAACCGAGGAGAATGGCCGCGACTGTTCGATTTCCTCTCGCAACGACATCCTGATCTGGATACCTCCGCGGCCGGTGGCGCTCGCATCCCGCACGAACAATCTCCTCTCTGAGGGTAGTCGACCGCGCGCGGGAAGGTCAAACATGAGGGGCGTGGATGAAGGGGGAGGAGAGGCGGCGCCCGGCGGCTCAGATTGCAGAAGCACCACTTCAGCACCGTCGCGCATGCATTAGAAAAACGCGCGGGATGCGATTCGCCCTCACTGGGCGGTCGTCCTTGGTGCGCGGGTCATCTCTCGATATCCTCGGGAGTCTGGTCGCACCGCGCTCGGCCCCTTCGGTGGATCGCGCGGTCCACGGTTCGGAAAGGAGCGGAAGTGCTGACCGATTCCTTCGGGCGCCGGATCGATCATCTCCGCATCTCGGTCACCGATCGCTGCGGCCTGCGCTGCACCTACTGCATGCCCCACGGCGAGCCGCCGCACGCCCCGCGCGAGGAGATCCTCACCTACGAGGAGATCGCCGGAATCGTCCGCCGCCTGCGCGACCGATTCGGCTTGAGCCGCGTGCGCTTGACTGGCGGGGAGCCTCTCGTCCGACCGCGCCTGGAAATCCTGGTGGAGATGCTCTCGCGGATCGGCCTCGAGGAGATCTCCCTCACGACGAACGGGCAGACCCTGGCGCGTTCGATGGAGGCCCTCGCCCGCGCCGGTCTCCGACGCGTGAACGTGAGCCTCGACAGCCTCGACCCGGGGCGTTTCCGGCAGATCACGGGCGGCGACCTGGATCGCACGCTCGAGGGGATCGCCGCCGCCGACCGATCCGGCTTGCGGCCGCTCAAGCTAAACAGCGTCATCATCAAGGGAAACGAGCAGGACATTGAGCCGTTGACCGTCTGGGCGGTCGAGCGCGGCTACGAGATGCGCTTTCTCGAGCTGATGGCGATCGGATGCGCGCCGAGCTATCACGAGGTGATGTTCGTCCCGACGCGGGAAGTGCGGGAGCGGCTGCAGGCGCGATTCCGCATGGAGCCGATCGAGGGAGAGCCGGGCGCGCCCGCGCGGTCGTGGAGGATCGAGATCGATGGCCGCGCGGGAGTCGTGGGCTTCATCTCGCCCGAGACGGAGCCGTTCTGCTCCTCTTGTCGCCGTCTGCGGCTGACGGCGAAGGGGAAGTTCCTCGGGTGCATCATGCTCGAGGACGGGCCGGACGTGCGGGCGGCGATGCGCGCGGAGGGCGCTGTGGACGAGGCGGCCTTCGACGAGGCGGTGACGACGGCCGTCGGGATGAAACCGATCGAACGCATCCGGATCACATCCGGGCACATGATGTCGATCGGGGGGTAGGGCCCGAGCGCGTGGCCTGCCCGCATGTCCAGCTTCATCGGTGACCCTTGCCGACGGCGGCGCTCCAGGACTACTCTTATACACGGGGAAGTGAGAACCGGCCATCAGGACCGCCGGGGTTGGGGAAGGAGCCCGACCCATGTTTCGCCGCAGTTCTCCGGAACGGACCCGGCTCGTGTGGTGCTTCGTCGCCCTCGGGCTGAGCGCATTGCTGCCTGATGAAACCCTCGCCGAAAGGGCCACCCCTTCCGAGATGGACGCCGTTTGCCGCAACTGGCTCTCGTCAGTTGTCCATCGGCAGGGAGGCTGGGCGGGTGCGGTCGATCCCAGCATCCAGGAAGTCCGCGATCTGCGCGCCGATGGCATCGTGGTGGCCCGCTGCTACGCAATCTCCCCGCGGGGCCACGTGGTGGTCCCGGTCCTCAAGGAGCTCCCCCCGATCAAGGTCTACTCAGAGAATTGCGGGCTCGACCCGGACGAGCCCGATGGATCCGCCAGGCTCCTGCGGGAGGTCCTGGGTCGTTATGTCCGGCAGTACATCCAGACATACGGGAGTCTGGATGCGACCTCTTCTCGAGGTGAACCGTCTCCCTTCGGAGCTGCGCACCGGCGCCAATGGGACCGACTGGGGGTCGATCCCTCGGCGTTCTCGATCGGACTGGACGAGCAGGCTCAGCGACCGCGGGCGGAAGTCGGACCGCTCCTGACGACGAACTGGCATCAGCGGGAGCCGTATAACGGCCAGTGTCCGATGGGGGACGGCGGAATCTGCAAGGTTGGATGCATGGCGACGGCCGTCGCGCAGATCATGCGATACCATCAGTGGCCACCCTCCGGCATCGGCGCCAAAGCATACTACTGGTGGGGCGATGACTCCTGCGAGGGCTCCACGCAAGGGGACTGGCTCTCGGCGGACTTCTCCGACCCGTATGACTGGGGGAACATGCCGGATGACTGCGAGCCGCCCTCCTGTACCGAGGAACAGGAGGCGGCCCTGGCCGAGTTGAACTATGAGGTCGGCGTCGCCCTCGAGATGGACTACGGATACTGCGGCTCGGGTCCCATGGACAGCGACCTGGCGACCATCATGCACGCGTACTTCCGCTATGCGGCATCGATCGTCCGGGAGCGGCGGATGGATCACTCGGTCGAGAGCTGGTTCGCGTTGATCCAGGGCGAGATCAACTCCGGCCGTCCGATCGCCTATTACTTCCAGGTCTATGAAAATGGGATCGGGCACGCGGTCGTCTGCGACGGATGGAGCGATGAAGCGGGAGAGTACCGCTATCACATCAACTATGGATGGGGTGGCTCGTACACCGCCTGGTATGCGATCGACGAGATCTACAACACGTACGACCCGATGGTCGAGCTGATGGACCTGCAGATCATGCCCGGGACAGGCTATCTCTTCCGCGTTCGACCCGACGGGCTCGGCGACTACGCGACGATCCAGGCCGGGATCGACCACGTTCTGAGCGGAGATATCATCGAGCTGGTCAGCGGGACCTATACTGGATCGGGCAATCGCGACATCAGCTTCCGTGGCAAGGCGATCACCGTGAGGTCGGAGGGGCTGGACCCTGCCATCTGCACCGTCGATTGCGGTGGAGGCCCAGACGAGCACCGCGGCTTCCTCTTCGTGTCCGGTGAGGGCCCGGGTTCTGTTCTGGAAGGCGTCACGATCACCGGCGGCCATATCGCCGGCGGGGGACGGGGCGGAGGGATCCTCTGCGGCGCCGGCACATCGCCGACGATCCGGAATTGCGTCGTCCGGAACAGCTACGCGTCGGGCGGCGGCGGCGGCATCTCCTGTTCCGGCTCGGCTCCGCTCGTGCAGGATTGCGTTCTCTCGCAAAACGTCACGGATGGCACGGGGGGCGCAATCATGATCGCCGACAATGCTCAGCCGTCCGTGAACGGCTGCACCATCTTCGGCAACACCTCTGAAGAGGGCGGTGGCGCCGGCATCTGGATCTCCTCGGCCTCCACCATCACCGTGGAGAACTCGATCATCGCCTGGGGCGCGGGCGGGGCAGCGGTGGACTGCGACGCAGGCTCCGGCGCCCCGGCTCTGGCGTGCTGCGATCTTTACGGCAACGCGGGCGGCGACTGGGTGGGCAACATCGCCGATCAGCTTGGATCGAACGGGAATATCTCCGCGGATCCACTCTTCTGCGACCAGGCGGGCGGGGACTTCCACATCTTGCCAGAGTCTCCCTGCAGTCCGGACGCCAACCCTGCGTGCGGCCTCATCGGGGCTGTGCCCGTCGGTTGTCGCCACCATCTCGTCCTCCCCGATGGAACCGGGGACTTCCCCACAATTCAGGCCGCGATCGACGCGGCGGGAGAGAGCGATTTCATCGAGCTGGCCGACGGCGTCTACAGGGGGGATGGGAATCGAGATCTCGACTTCGGCGGCCGGCGGATCACGGTTCGGTCGCAGAATGGGAATCCGGATTCCTGTGTGATCGATTGCGAGGGGTCGGCGGCCGATCCCCATCGGGGATTCCGCTTCACCTCGGGGGAGATCGCGAACTCGCGACTCGATGGCATCGCGATTGTCAAAGGTTACATGCGTGGCTACAGCGGCGGCGCAATTTGGTGTGGCGATGGTACCTCTCCCTCGATCACCAATTGCGTGTTCCGCCACAACGAAAGCGAGGCGAGCGGGGGCGGGGTGTGGTGCTCCAAGGGAGCACGACCGACGCTGGCCTATTGCGGCTTCTTCGAGAACCGTGCCGTCAACGGGGGAGCGCTCTTCACCCACCGTTCGGACCCCGTCGTCCGCAACTGCACATTCGTTGGGAATGCGGCTGATGTCGACGGAGCGTGCGTCGCCTCGGCATCTACCGACTTGACGATCGTCAACTCCATTCTCGCGTTCAACACAGGCTCGCCGCCCGTGTGCTGCTATGAGGGGAGCGTCACGTTCGGTTGTTGCGACATCTACGGAAACGAGGCGGGGGATTGGATCGGTTGCGCGGCGGGTCAGAACGGAACCAATGGCAACATCAGCTTGGATCCCGTGTTCTGTGATTCACCCGACGGAGATTACAGGCTTGGAGACATCTCGCCGTGCGCACCCTTCTCCGCGGAGAACCCCACGTGCGATCTGGTCGGCGCCTATCCTGTTGGCTGCGCAATCGCGTCGGTGGATGAAGGCGGCGCCCGTGGGGCCCCGCCATATCTTGAGCCGTGCAGGCCGAATCCATCGGCGAGCGCAACGAGGATCATCTACAGACTTGGCGCAGGTGGGAGGGGAAAAGAAACGGTGCATCTCAGCATCTTCGACGCTGCCGGAAGGCTGGTGCGGACGCTCATTGATGGTGATGTAGCCATCGGCGTCAATGATGTGATCTGGGATGGACGGGACGGGCGGGGCAGGAAGGTCCCGGCAGGCGCCTATTTCATCCGGCTGCTGGCGGGTGGGGTGAAGCAGACTCGAGGGATTGTCCTGGTGCATTAGTTGTGGAGCGAAGATTGGTGTTGGGAGCCACCGCGGTCCTTCGCATCGCAGACCGTCCGGTGCGCGGCGCGCTTGGCTGAAGCCAGTGGCGCGAGGTGCTGAACGGCCCTATCTTGACCCCATGGCGGATGGCACCGCACCCCTCCAGCTTCTCGTCATCCGGACGACCTCGGTCGCGGCTGAGGCATTGGAGATCCTCCTCGAAGATCAGGGGGCCCTCGGCTCGGCCATTGAGAGACGGCGTGGAGCGCGATTGGTCCGACTTCAGGCCTACTTTCCACCGCAAGTCGAGGCGCCGATCGACTGGGTCCACGCGAAGTTCGCAGAGATGCGCGGTCATGGCCTGCCGGTCGGTCCCGCGGAAGTGAGGTTGCTCCAGGTCCACGCCGAGGACTGGGCCGAGTCCTGGAAGCGACATTTCCACCCGATTCGCGTGACGAGCCGGCTCTGGATCGTGCCGAGCTGGGAGGATGCGCCCGAGGAAGCGAAGGAGATCATCCGCCTCGACCCAGGGATGTCCTTCGGCCTGGGGGATCATCCGACGACGCGGGGGTGTCTCGAGATGCTGGAGCGGATTGACCCGCGGAGCCTGGAGAGGCGCGCGGCGTATCCCACGGCCGATCTGGGCGCGGGGACGGGGATTCTGGCCGTGCGGGCCGTGCAGCTGGGGCTCGGGCCGGTCGAGGCGTTCGACACCGAGGAGGACGCCGTCCGGGCCACGCGCGAGAATGCGGAGCGAAACGGCGCCGGCGGGCAGGTCACCGTCTGGTCGGGCACGCTGCCGACTGCCGGGGCCGGACCCTATGACCTCTTGCTCGCCAACATCTTCCTGTCGACCCTTGTGCGATTGATGCCGCGCATGAGCAGAGCGCTGCGCGGGGGCGGGAGCCTGGTCGCTGCCGGCATCCTGGCCGATCAGGAGGATCGGTTCCGGGCGGCCGCGGAGGAGGCGGGTCTCGTGGCCGTCGACCGCATATGCGAGCCGGCCCAGTCGAGCGGCCGGCGATGGCCGGTTCTACGGCTTCAGAAGGGGTGATCCGAGGGGTGATCCGGAGGCCATGCTGAGGGGTGATACGAAGGCGATCCGGAGGGGTGATCCGGGTGCGATGCGGAGGGGTTGACCCGGGAGCGATACGGAGGGGTGATCCGGGTGCGATCCGGAGGGTTGACCCGGTTGAGCCCGGTGCGTAAGCTTCTCTTTCTGAGCGGTGAACCCGCCACGATTCATTCCTCGGTAGCTCAACGGTAGAGCAACCGGCTGTTAACCGGTAGGTTGTAGGTTCGAATCCTACCCGGGGAGCCATCTTGAAGTCGCGTACTTCGCGCGACGTTCCTGTTAGCGGAGAGCCCCGAGAGCGAGAGCTTCCGGGGTTTCTTCGTATTCGGCTTGGCGCAAGGGGTTTCGCGCGGTGGTCATCGGACGCCGGGGTTCTCCGTTTCGAGAGAGAGCGACTGGGGTCCGGGGGGAAATATGGGGTTTCCCACCGCGGCCCGAAGAACCACCAGAAAACTCCCAAAGTCTCCGTTCAACGCAGCTCTCGCGCTTAACAAGACTGTTCCCACCGCGACCCAATCGAAATGGTGCGAACCCGCGAGGCCGCATCGCTCACGTCAGTTCTTTGGCCTGATCGAGTAGCCCGTCACACGCCGAAAGAGGCGCCGCCAACATCGCGAGAGCTCGGCGACGCTTCTCGGGGTCCTTCGATGGGAGCCAAACGGTGTCGGTACCTTGCCGCGTGCGAACAAGGAACCCCTCGCGCCGAAGTAGCGCAAGCACCTCAGCAACAACCGCGCGCGCGTTTGCGTCGAGCCCACGGGAGAGGGCACCTTCCTTCCGGCCTGCCCCCTTCTGCACGTAGATCTTCTTCAGAACCGTCAACAGCACTCTGCAGCTGACAGGGAGAGGTAGTGACAGAAGCGCCCTCGTCGTGCTCGCATCCAGTTCGAACTCCTCGTAGTCGCAATCAGCGAATCTGCCATCCGGCAAGTCGCGTTCGCTGGTTCGACCAGCCACCAACGCGAAGTGACACCGCCGGAACATCGGGATCGACCTTTCCGAAGCATCGGCGGAGATCTCGAGTCTGCCGAAGACCGAGTCTTGAAACTCGACGCCATGGAGGTCCGCGCTGCCCTCGAGCACTAGCCCCTCGACGACGACCTCTTTGACGTAGACAGGTTCGCCTTCGAATGAGACCCCCGACGCTGCGACCGTCGCTAAGATGTCCGCGCCAAGCGCAAACAGTCCGTCGGAGCAAGCCTTTCTGAGAGCGGCATTCATCCTTCCTGCTTCCACCCGCTCTTCGGAGCACCGGTAGGCGGTCATCTGGACGCCCAAAGGTCGCATGGTGACTTCCCAGCCGGATGCGTCGATGGCGGTGTCCCCGTAGGGGGCTTGCATGTACCGGAAGACGTCACCTGCACGAGCCGCGTCTACAAAATCTCGATCAACAAAGACACGGGAACCATCCTCGCCACTCGTGCCCCCGAGGCCAGGGAGTCTCTGCAGAAGAACTGCCCCGCGATCATCGGGGGCGTATCCACATACTTTCTTGAAGGCATCCTGAATCTGGTCAGGGCTCAGTGGGCCAATGCCGTCCAGAGTATTTCGCGCAATGGAGGCTAACGTTTCGACAAGCCTCCGTACGGTGGCAGGGTCTATGCCTGCCTCGATCTCCGACTCTCTCTCCGCGATTCGATCAAGAAGATGATGCCATCCTGCTGCCGGAGACGGTCCATCGTGTCCGATGGTGGCGGGATCAAGGAGTTGCTTGCGAGCGAGGTAGGCAATCAGGAGCGGTCGTGTCGGAAGCCACTCTGGCACGGTCGAATTCCATCCTTGGCGTTCCAGGAAGACGGCCACCTGTTCCACCGAAAACTCACTCAGCTGGAGCCGCGGCACGCGCGCAATAAGGCCAAGCGCGCCGATCATCTCCCTCTCGGAGTTGAAGAAGTGTGCACGTCCGGCCACAAGCAGACCAGACCCTGGTGGAGTGTCCCTCTCAATAGTCCGGAGGAGTTCCATCGAATGCCACCGGAGATCCTTGAGGCTCTTGGTGAGGCCTGCCCACCCCGCCGCGGCGATCTCGTCGAAGCCGTCGAGAAGCAGTGTGGTATACCCGGCTCTCCATGCACGCACCAATGAGTGTGGCGACGGAAACCCGATCTTTCGCGCATGTCGCTCTAGCATCTCCACCGGGTCCGACTGGCCGTGGTGGTCACGGAGATTGATGAAGATCGGAAAGCGCAGCGTCTTTCGGTTGTCAAACAGGCATGCGAGCGAGTGGTAGATTTCTCGCAATGTCGCGCTCTTGCCGGCCCCGTAATCCCCAGTGAGGACAATGTGATCCCCGGCGAGGAGTGCAGCGGCGATCTTGCTGACAGTCCACGCCCTGTTCTCGTCATCGGTGATGTCAAGGGGTACATAGTCGAGCTCGTGTATGGCCTTGCCCGTCGCGGGATCTCTGACGCTGCCGAAGGGATACCTTCCTCGGAGGGTGAGGTAAGATCGGGCGTCGACGAGCTTGCTGCGGAGCTGGTCGAACGAGCAGGCGATGATCCGGACCTGGCTCTTGTTGATCTCGGTGCGTTGGTCGGCAGTCGGTTCATCGCGGGTTATGAACCAGCCTTGAATGTGTTTGGTCCGATGTCCGGGGCCAATCTGCCGTATCAACTGCTCGAGCTTGTTTCGATCAGTCTTGGCTTTGTCCTTCTGGCGTGACACGGTGCATTCAACGCAGTGAACGCAGTCCTCGGTCTCGAAGATGCCATCGCGCTCCCGGCCCTGCACCATCGCCGCCCCATCATGTTCAGCTTCCGGCCAGAGTTGGCGGGCGATGCGTCTGACTTCATCCTCAAACTCGCGTTCGTCGTCGCCCACACCTATCCTCCTGCAAGCGGTTTGATCTGCGGACCCCCTCGAGAGTGCGAGGAGAGATCTGGTACTCCTTCAGCCAGGCTGTCCTAACGGGAGTCCGCTCGACACTTCGAACTCCCGCCGGGTATGTAAACACAAGCAGAGAACCCCGTCCAGCCAGACAGCGAGCCTGCCGCCGAGCGGACGCTCCCCTCGCGCGATCCCTCCCGTTACCTGGCCGTCCGCCACCGCCCGCGCGGATGGCAGTGGATCGATCCCGAGAAGGAGGCCAGGGCCGCGGTCATCTCCATCCAGAACGGGCTCGGCACGCGGACCGGATTCCTCGCTGAGAAGGGCGAGGATCTGGAAGACGTCTTCGCCGAGCTAGCGCGAGAGCAGGCGCTCGCCGAGACGTATGGCGTGTCGGTCTCGGGCGACATTCCGCAGACCGCGAGCAAGCCCGACGACGAGGACACCGACGCGCCGGACGAGCAGGGCGCGGGTGAGAACGGCAACGGGAAGAAGGCGATGCGCCCTCTGGGCATGAATCGGCTCCGCGGCCGTATGCCCGTCTTGAGTCGCTGATCAACGACGCGGCCCGCCGAGTGTGGGCCAAAGGAGGAGAAGAACCATGAGCGCGCTGTCCGACTATCTTGAGGCGAAGTACCTCGACCACACCTACAACGGCGTGGCCGTCACCCCGCCCGCCGGGATCTACATCTCCCTCTACACCTCCGACCCGACCGATGCCGACGCGGGAACGGAGGTGTCGGGCGGCTCCTACGCCCGGGCGCGCGTCTACGGCAACGGGGGAGGATCGCCGGCGTTCGGCCTCGCCGTGACCGACGGTGTAGGGAAGATGGTCACCAACGCCCAGGACTTCGTCTTCCCGACCGCGACGGCACCGTGGGGGACCATCACGCACTTCGGAGCCAAGGACGCGGCCAGCGGAGGCAATCTCCTCCATCACGGCGCTCTCGATGAAGCGCAGGTCGTGGGGACCGGCGGCGTCTTCAGGATCGCGGCCGGAGCGCTGAAGTTGCGGATGGAGTAGTCGGCGTGGCCCGACCCATGTCGACTGCTGGCGCCGCGCCGTGCGCATGCGGGGGCGAGTGCTGCTGCACGGTCCCCGTGACCGCCGAAGAGGCTGAGCGGATCATCGCGGTGGCAGGGGGGTCCTTCGACGACTACTTCGTGACCACGAACGCCGGGACCTTCACGCGCGGGAAACGAATCCCAAGCCCGCCGGAGGTGATCGTCTCTCGCTGCTGCTGCTTCGACCCCGTGACGAGGCTCTGCACGGTCTACGAGGTTCGGCCACGCATCTGCCGGGAGCACGAGTGCCATGCCTAGCGTGGTCGAGTTCAACTTCGTCGACGGCAAGAGCGGGAAGATCACCTACACCCCACCGACCTTCTACATGGCAGCGACCGGATACGCGAGCTGCCAGACGGGCCAGAACACGACGCTTGGACAGAAGTGGCGGGCCTTCTTCAGCTTCGACACGTCCAGCCTCCCGGACAACGCGCTCATCCAGAAGGTCGAGTTCCTCGTTCGCCTGAACACGGGGCAACCCAGCGGCGAGCCCGAGAACACCTACATCAAGTTCTCGATCGGGACCTTCATCGGAGCAGCCCTGAACGGGACGCCGGATGAGTTCAACGGCGGAACCTTGATGGTGACGTTGACCGCGGAGCCCTACGACAACACATGGCTGGACCTCAACCAGGACCTCGGCAGTCCGGAGTCATACGTCAATCGGGCGGGTGACACCGACATCAAGGTCTGGGACGACAGCGTCCGCGGGGGCGGGGATGCCTCGTGGGGCTTGAACTTCAACACGAGCAAGGCGAAGTGCAAGCTCCGGATCACCTACACCGTGCCGTCGGCGACCGCGACGGGGCGCGGGATCGCGAGCGGTGCGGGCAAGGTGACGGCGGCGGGCAGTGCGACCGCGACGGGGCGTGGAACGAGTCAGGGCGCGGCGACGGTCCGAGCGGCCGGCGTTTCCACTATGACCGGCAGAGGCACGGCGCAGCTGGCCGCGGTCGTGACGGCCGTCGCGGCCTCCACGTCGACTGGCCGCGGGAGCGTGCAGCTCCGGGCCGTGGTTGGGTCGATCGGCTCCGCGACAGCTACCGGCAGTGGTTCCGTCGATCTGGTTGCAGCCGTCATCGTGCTCGGCGCCGGAGTCGCCACGGGGCGCGGGGCCATGGAGATCATCGCCGCCGTCGAAACGATCGCAGTCGCCAGTGCCACTGGATACGGGACCGCATTCTGCGAAGCCTTCGTTGCGGAGGGAACGGCGTCCGTCACGGCGACTGGACGCGGCCTCGCATGGTGTCACCTCACCGAAGTCCGCTTCGACCCCCTGGCTCGTCACTTTGGAAACAGGACCGTGCGGGCCAGCAGCGCCGGGGTTCGCTCCGTCTCTCGCGTGCATGCGGCGACGCGGCGCTGCACCACTGAGGACGAGCGGCTCTGCGGGGCAAGGAGGCTCAACTGATGTCCGACCTTGCGGTCGAGATCACCGGGTTCGTGGCCGGGGATGATCTGGAGATCCGGCGGACGGTTACGGACCTGCCGGCGGCGATCACCGTCGCTTGGCTCACCGTAAAGCGCCACCACAGACAGCCGGATGACGAGGCCAAGCTTCAGAAGCGGATCACAACCACGGACGTCCCCGGGACGGGGCAGATCGTCGCGGCTGGCGGGCCCGGGACGGATGGCGATCTCCGCTTCGACCTCACGGGAGCGGACACGTCGGAATTTGGGTCGAAGCGCCTCGTCCACGACGTCCAGATCAAGCTCGTGACCGGGAAGGTCTACACGATTGAAAAGGGCACGATCCAGCTCACGCCCGACGTCACGGAGGGGACCACATGAACCGGGAGGAACCACGCGATGAATGAGGCGCTCGAGATCGCACGGAGCCTGGGGCTCGGAGGGCTTGGGCTTCTGGCTGCGGTCCTCTCGGTGAAGTTGGCTGTCCAGGTGGTCGAGATCCTGCGAACGCAGCAGCAGCGGCGCAATGGGAACGGGGGATCGAAGATCGCACTCGACGAGCTGCGGCTCGTTTGCCCCCTCGCTCCCCGGAACCACTCCCTCGACGACGTCCACGAGGTTCTGATCCAGATCCGCACCGGGATGGAACGGCTGAACGAGACGCAGAAGGGGATCGAGACAGACATGAAAGAGCAGGGCCGTCACCTCTATGACGTCCTGAGCGCGCTCCGGCTGGAGCTCGCGAGAAGGGAGGGGTGACCGTGACGAACCGCGAGCTATTCGAGAAGGCGATCGAGGTCGTTCTCGCACACGAGGGGGAGGTCTTCACCGAACACCCGGACGACCGAGGCGGACCCACCAAGTTCGGGATCTCGCAGCGTTGGAACCCCGAGGTCAACGTGCGGGAGCTGACGCGCGAGCAGGCGATCGAGATCTACTGGCAGCGCTACTGGCTCAGCCGCGGCTACGAGCGACTGCCGGAGCCAGTGGCCATCAAGGTCTTCGACCTGGCCGTGAACCTCGGCGACCAGATGGCGATCCTCTGCCTCCAGCGGGCGCTGCGGGCTTGCGGGATCCGGATCAAGGTCGATGGCCTCCTGGGGCCGGAGACCTGCGGAGCCGCCGGGCGGTCGGACGTGGCCGCGCTGACAGCGGCGATCCGTTCGGAAGCCGCCGGGGAGTACCGACTCCGGGTGGCGCGCGACGCGAGCCAGGCCGCGTTCCGGGACGGGTGGCTCAACCGGGCGTATTCCTGAGGAGGAAGGAACCATGGTCGGAGAGATCCTCGGAATCCTCGGGAAGATCGCCGGCACGGTCGCCGAGCGCATCTTCCCGGACCCCGAGCACGAGTTGAAGCGGCTTGAACTCCAGCAGGCCCTCCAGGCTGCCGTCCTGGAGCGAACCGCCGAGATTGAAAAGGCCGCGGCGGAGGTCGTCAAGACCGAGGCGCAGGGCCAGAGCTGGCTCCAGCGCACCTGGCGCCCCATCACGATGCTTGTCTTCGTGGCCCTGATCGTCTTCCGCTGGCTCGGCTGGTCGGCGCCGAACCTGGCCGAGACCGAGGCCCTCAAGCTCTGGGACATCGTGGAGATCGGCCTCGGCGGGTACGTCATCGGACGGTCGGCGGAGAAGGTGCTTCCGGGAATCGTCGAATCGATGCGGAAGGGCTGAGCATCCGGAACGTCGGCAGCCTCTCGATCATCCTGCCAGTCCAAGCCAGCCTGCACGCCTATACTGTAACTCCCTGCCAATTAGTGGATTGTAGCCCCAGGGTGGCTCCCCAAGAGCTCTTGACAGGCCTGCAGCATTCGGCAATCCTCGGCAATGCTTATGACCCGTCGCAAGATGAGCTCGAAGGCCGCACCCGCAGCGCTCATGACATTGGGGGAGGTGGCCGAGTACCTGCGCCTTAGCAAGGACACAGTGTACCGGATGGCCAACAACGGGACACTCCCTGCCTCGAAGGTCGGGAGCCAGTGGCGCTTCCGCAGAGAGGATGTCGACGAGTGTCTGGATAGAAACAAGAACGTGCGACTTCGTGAATCGCAACGAGCCAAGCAGAGTCGAAGCGGGGGTTGATCCTTGCGTAGCCCGGATCCGCATGACACCACCGCGGGGAAGAAGTCCAGCGGGATTCCGCGTGGCTCGCTGGGAGGAGGAGCACCGTGAGCGATGGCAAGGAATACGAGCTCGCGTTCAGACCCCGCGCGAGATTGGTTTCAATACTCGGTGAACACCTCATCAGTGACCACGCCGTGGGCCTCATCGAGCTCGTCAAGAACTCCTACGACGCTGACGCGACCGAGGTGATCGTGAAGATCGCGGACACCGGCGACGCCGAGAGAACCCGCGTCACGATCCGGGACAACGGTTGCGGGATGACCTTGGAGGACATCCGGCTGAAGTGGCTCAGTCCGGCGGCAGACCATAAGGAGAGGGACAAGAGGGAGAACAGGCGCACCGCCCTAGGTCGCCTTCCCATCGGCGAGAAGGGAGTCGGTCGCTTCGCGGTGCACCAGCTTGGCCGGCAGCTAGAGATGGTGACGCGGGCCAGCGATCAACCGGAGATTGCGCTCAGCGTGGACTGGGACGCATTCGATCAAGGCGAGAACTACCTGGATGGGTTGCGCGTGCAAGTCGTGGAGCGGGGGCCGCAGACCTTCCCCGAGAACAGAACCGGTACCGAGATCACGGTCACGCGTACCCGATTGCCGTGGAGTGAGAAGCTCCTGAAGAAGGTGCATCGCACGCTCCGGCGCCTCCAGAGCCCGCTCATGGAGGAGGAGCATCGTTTCAGGGTCCGCCTGATCTGTCCAGAGTTCCCCGAGCTGGAGAACATCGACCCGACGGATATCCTGCCCAAGGCGCACTACGAGTTCCGAGCCTTGGTGGACGAGCGCGGCAGGTGCGACTTGGAGTATACGTGCAAGCATCCGGCCGTTGCCCGTCGCGAGGAAGCCGAGAGCGTGGACCTGGTTTCCCTCGCACGAGATGAGATGCAGGGAGAGTCGCCCCGGTGCGGCCCTTTCTACATCAACCTCTATGTCTGGGACCGGACGAAGGACCATCTGCAGGAGAGCCAGGTCTCCAAGCGAGAACTCGACGCATTGTGCGGTGTATCCCTCTTCCGGGACGGGCTGCGAATTCTTCCCTACGGTGAGCCGGGCGACGACTGGCTGCTCCTCGACCAAGAACGCATCCAGGCACCAGCGGATCGGATTGGCAACAACCAGGTCATCGGTCTCGTTCAGTTCGACCAGTCTTCGAATCTCCTGCTGCGGGACAAGACCAACCGCGAGGGCCTCATCGAGAACGAGGCTTTCCTGGACATGCGTGCCCTCGTTCGAGCTGCGATTCGCCAGTTTACAAAGTACTGGAAGAACGACCGTCCCGAAGGGGGGAGGAAGCGCCCTCGAAGGATTGATGGCGATATCGAGGGCGCTCGTGTCATTGCCACCGCTGTTCGAGAGACAGCCCGGGAGGACATCGAGGTCTCGGTTCCGAGTGAGATTATTGCTGGCGGGGAGTCGGGATCTGAGTCTGCAGATGTTCAGCCTGAGCTCCAAACCGTGTCCCAGAGGCGGGCGGTCGAGCTGATCATCGAGCACATCAATGGCACCGAGGAGTCAATCCGGGAGCGCGACAGCAAGAGCGAGATGTTCCTCCATCTGGCGGGGACGGGTCTCGCCGCCGAGCGGGTGGTTCATGAGTTCGGCAGGAATGTCGCCGCGGCCGCCGAGGCGATGAAGGTCATCGAGAGAGTTCTCCGTGGCGATGAACAGGCACATGCTTCCCTTAGAGCTCTCCAGGCGAGCTTGGAAACGCTCAAGAGCGAGTTCCGGGTGCTCGCTCCCTATGAGATGACCGGGCGAGCCCAGAAGGCTCGGAAGATCAGCACGAGGGAGTATGCTGAGCTAGCTATCGAGCTGAACAGAGTCCATCTTTCAGCCGGCCAGATCGAGGCGTGCGTCGAGGGCGCGAACTTCACGTCGAAGGTGAAGCCGACCCCGCTCCTCCAGATCCTGGATAACCTCGTTCACAACGCCTGCTCCTGGGTTCCCACCGTCCAAGAGGGACAGCTCCGGCGGGTGGCAATCGTGCTCTCCGCGGAGACCTCGCGGATCCTCGTGGTGGACAGCGGCCCGGGTGTTGACCGGGAGGCGGAGTCTCACATCTTCGATCCGTTCTTCACCATGAAGGCCGGTGGCAAGGGGCTCGGGCTGTACATCTCCTCCGAGCTTGCCGGCAGCATCGGCGGATCTCTACGGCTCGCTGGCGCGGACGAGGAGGATCTCGTGCCCGACTGGGCATGCGGCGCGGCCTTTGTCCTCGACCTGGATCGTGCATGCATCGTGCCGGAGGACGGTTCTGAGGGAGACGTCGATGGCTGAGAGAGAGCTCGTCCTGAGCGCACTGGTTCGCGAGATCCTCGGGCCGCGGGGAGGTGCGAGGGAGACTCTTCGCTCCGACGAGGACCCGGTGGACGAGTACATCGCGGGAGTGCTGGCGCCACACCGACCCGGTTCCGTCGAGCTCGACGCGGACGATGATCTGGTAGGTGACCAAGGTTTCATGCCTGACGACCAGATGGACCCGGGACCAGGCGTCGCGTCACCTTGCTTCGATCCTACCGCACTGCCGTCGCCAGCTCTCGATCCACGTTCTCGTCCCGCATCGCTCGGCCTGTCCTTCTGCCTGGACGGTGACGGGCCTGCGGTCGATCTGTGCTGCTCTTGGGCGAGGTACCGGCAGGTGGCCGGGGGCGGTTGGGAGCGTCATCCCGATGTGCAGGTCTGGGAAGAGATCAGCTGCACGCGAGGTCATCAGCTCACACCGGCCTCCGACGCCGGTATCCGTGTCCATGTCCGATCGAGGTGGCACGAGGGACGCTGGCGTGTTTCCGTGTTCCTGGTCAACGTGACGAGCTGCGAGGGGAGGCCCGGGACTGAGGAGCACCTCTTCCAGCCCCAGATCCGGGTCCGATGCCGGCCCGGAACGCAGGTGGTCTCGCTGGACGAGGGACGGGGAACGAGCGATGACGAGGATCAGCAGTCTCTCGCGCTTCAGTACCGGGAGCGGCGCTCGTTTGCCCGCGGCCACCTGTGCTCCACGACATGGTCCGAGATCGACCCGGAGCGGGCGCACCCCACTTTGACTTCCCCGTCGGACGTCCCGTTCACATGGCTGGACGGCCAGGAGGTCCTCGGCCAGCCGGCGGCCAGTCGGTTCTCGCCCCCGGATGTCCGCACGGAGTACGTGCCGGTTGTCCCGGTCAACGCCCCGGACAAGACGTGGCCCGCGGACTTGCATGAACCGCAATTCTCGCCGGAGTGGGTTTCCGAGGCGTGGGATCCCACGCAGATGCGGACCGGCCTCGACCCGCTAGCGGCGGGGTACGAGACGTGGATACAGGTGAGAGAGGCCGATATCGCGGCTCTTGGTCCGGACGAGCAGGAGACTGCGCGCCGGCACCTCCATGGCTGCCGAGCTGTCCTGGGCCGGATCCGGGCCGGCATCGATCTCCTCGCACGCGACGACGACGTCCGCCTCGCCTTCTGCTTCGCAAACAGGGCAATCGCCATACAGTCACGATGGACAAAGGGGCGGGTCAACAGCTGGTGGCCGTTCCAGCTCGCCTTCCAGCTGCTCAATCTTCCTGCGATTGCGGACCGCGGCCACGGCGACCGGTCGGTCTGTGATCTCCTGTGGTTCCCGACTGGCGGGGGGAAGACCGAGGCCTACTTGGGGCTGGCGGCCTTCACCATGGCCTACCGTCGCCTGAAAGCTCTCAGGGACGGCGAGGGGCACGGCGGAGCCGGCGTTGCCGTCCTGTCTCGCTACACGCTTCGACTCCTCACGATCCAGCAGTTCCGTCGTGCCCTTGCACTCATCACCGCCTGCGAGATGCTGCGGGTCGATCGCAGCTCCGGCGCCCGGGGCTGGCGTCCGTCTGCTTGCCCGGATCGGGCCGAGGACATCTGGGGCGGTTTGCGGTTCTCCACCGGACTCTGGGTTGGCGGCGCCGTGACGCCCAACAACCTTCAGGACTTCACATACAGGGATCGCGCTGGTCGCCTGATCCCTGTCCACGGTGCCCTTTCCACACTCGAAGGGCGTGGAGCGGGAGAGGGTGAGCCAGCGCAGGTCCTCACCTGCCCGGCCTGTTCGAGTCACCTCGCGATCTCTCCTGATGGATTTCAGCGCGGCGAGTCGGTGACCTTGCATTTTGTGCTCGGTGACGCTGCCAGGGCCTCGACACCACCATCAGAAGCAGAGTTTTCCTCTCCTCCATTCGACGTTGCTTACCGCCAAATTGACATACATCAGGACCCTCAGTTCTGCACGCTGTCGATCCACTTCAGCCTGTCCGATCAAGCGAAGCCAGAGACAGTCGACGCGTGGTTCAGGGAGCATGTGCGCCGGGCGATGGGACCCGAGACCTGGCTCGTGGCTGCCCGGGCAAGTAGACCTGGCTACTTCCTGCGGTCCATGCGCTGGGGGAGGAGTCGTTCAAACAAGCCGATCGATTTCGAGATCTTCTGTCCGAATCCGTCCTGTGATCTGAACCGGGACATGGCGTGGAGCGAGACGCGCCCGACTGGGCCGTGGCCCGTCATCCCGGCCTTCTTGGGTGCGGCCGGTGCGATGACCCGGTGTCCGATCCCCGCCTGGACGGTCGACGAGCAGATCTACCAGTGGTGTCCGTCGATAGTTGTCGCGACAGTAGACAAATTCGCGCGGCTATCGTTCGAGCCGAGAGCGGCCTCCCTCTTTGGGAATGTGGAGAGCTACAACGAGCATCTGGGCTATCACAGGAACTGGTGTCCCCCCCTCGGTCCTGCGGCACTTCCATCCGCGCCACTCCAGAACCCTGGGTCGGGCAGGAACATGCCTGTGCCGCCCTTCGCGCCCCCCGATCTCATCCTCCAGGACGAGCTTCACCTGATCGAAGGCCCGCTGGGCAGCATGGTGGGCCTGTACGAGACAGCCGTGGATCTGCTTGCCTCGGCGGTTCACGGGGATGGTTGGTCCCGACCGAAGTACATCGCGTCAACAGCGACCGTCCGGAACGCCGCATCGCAGGTCCAGTCGCTCTATGTCCGCGAGCTAGCCGTCTTCCCCCCTCCGGGCCTCAGCGTGGATGACACATTCTTCGCGAGGACAGGGCGGATTCACCCCCTGGACGCTGATCCGCCGGGTCGCCTTTACGTGGGTGTTTGCGCTCCCGGGCGCGGAGCTCAGACACCAATCGTGCGGATCTGGTCGCGGCTGCTGGAGCATGTTGCCGAAAGGCGAAGCGCCGGGATCCCGGACGTCGATCTGGATCCCTTCTGGACGCTGGTGGGCTACTTCAACGCGATCCGCGAGCTCAGGGGGGCTGTCGCCCTGACGAGGCAGGACATCCCGCAGCGTCTTGCCGCGATCGGTACGCCGTCACGAGTCCTGGAAGAGGACGAACCGCTCGAGTTGCGGAGCGGTCAGGACCCGATGCTCCTCCCCGCGCTGCTTGGCCAGCTTCAAGCATCGCTCGGGGGGGCGACTGCACCTGTCAACGTGGTCGTGGCGACGTCGATGTTTGGGACAGGTGTGGACGTGGATCGGCTGGGACTCATGGTCGTTCATGGACAGCCAAAGACCACGTCAGCCTACATTCAGGCCACTGGCCGAGTGGGTCGCAGTCGGGGAGGGCTCATCGTCACGTTCTTCCGCGCATCGCGCCCCAGGGACCTGAACCATTACGAGTTCTTCGCGACCTACCACAACCTGCTCTATAGCTTTGTTGAGCCGATCACTGTGAACCCGTTTGCCCCCCGAGCGCGCGACAGGGCGCTCGGCCCGGTCGCGGTGGCCCTCTTGCGGCAGGCGGCCTGGCTCGAGGGAGCGGGGGGGTGCATCCCGGTTCATGATAGATGGCGGGTTCAGCAGAGGATCCAGCGTGGAATCCACTGCCTCGCTCACGAGATGGCAACCGTGCGACGCAACGCCGACGTAGACGCCATCCCACTCCTTTTCGAGGAAAGATCTCGTGCTCAACCGTCGTCCAGAAGGCCGCTGCCCATGGACACGCAAGATCACTCGGGCTCGGAACTCGACTGCTGGCAGCAGCTCGCGGCACGCACGGGCGGGAGGCTCGTTTACTACGAGTCGACCCTCATCAATCTGCCTCAGCGCCCCGTCGTGCTCGGAGACCTAGCGCACGAGGTCGCCAGGACGGGAGTCGCTTACGAGGATGCGCCCAACTCGCTGAGGGATGTCGAGCCGACGATCACCATCCGGGGCTGGAGGTGAACCGATGAGTCGTCCTCACCAGGAGGTGCGTCCGTCGCAGTTCATCATCACGTATGGACCAGGGAGCATGGTGGAAACGCGCTCCGGCCCGGTGATCGTGAAGTCGATGGAGCGGCTGTTTCAGGAGATCGGTCGAGATCCCCAGGAGTTCGAGATCGTCGACGATAGGCTATCGCAGGCCGAGCTTGGGGCAGCTCGAATCGCGCGTGTTCCCACCAACGCGGAGCTCGGGCTTCCGGCCGACGAGGCGATCTATCCAACCGAGCGATTTCCGTACTGGGCCCTCTGCACTCGGCACGTTCCAGTGCAGATCCTGTACCCCGTCCAGAACGGATGTCCGCGCTGTCCGCCGGGGCGTCCGCGCAGTGCTTCCGGGGCGTCGGCTATCCGTTTTGTACTGGCATGCAGCGCGGGGCACATCGATGAGGTGAGCTGGAACCACATCGTGCATCCCGGCGGCGGCAGCTGTCGGCCCGATCACTTCATCTGGCACGGGGGGGGACGCGCGCTCAGGCATGTGATGCTGGAGTGCCCCGAATGCAACCGACGTGAGAACTTCGGACGGGCCTATGGTCGCCCGTGGGCTTGCTCGGGGAGACAGCCTGAGATCGGTCAGGGTCGCACACCTGGCTGCACGGCCGTGGCCAGGATCATGCAGCGCGGCGCCGCCAATCTTCACATGCCACTCGTGACCAGCGCACTGACTATCCTCGACATGCCCACGCGGCTGTATGCGGTGCTGAAGGACAGGGAGATCCTGTCGATAGGGAGGATGCTTCGGAGACGCGGTTTGCTCGACCGGATGAACTTCAGCGAGGAGGTCGAGAATCTCCCGGGACTTCCGCAAGCGACCGTCGAGTTCCTCCGGAGCTCTCCCTGGGACGGGATCCAGCAGGCGCTTGAGCAGCTCCTCGACCAGGAGCAAGGCGCGACGCGTCCGGTCAGGGAAGAGGAATTCCACAGGCTGGTTCGAGCAGCAACCGAGGGCGCGCCGCCGGTGCCACCGGCAACGCCGGGCGCACCACCGCTCTTCGAGGTGAGGCTTGCGGATGTCAGGAGGTTCCAGGGGCCGACGGGACGTCTTCAGTTCCGCGTCACGCCAGTGAGCCGCCTCCGTATGGTGATGGTGCAGAGGGGGTACCAGCGGGTGGACCCGCAGATGGGAGCTGTCGTTCCCGTTGCGTTTAGCTGGGGAGGTCGCACATGGTTTCCCGGCGTGGAGCTATTCGGAGAAGGCATCTTCATCGACCTCGAGGACGCGATTCTGGACCTGCAGGGGACCCGGGCGGGGGAGTGGCAGCGACAGTTCGCGGGCCCGGGTGATCCCGTTCTGATCAACCATCCAGTGCACGTATGGTGGCATTCCCTGTCACACCGGCTGCTGACCAGGCTCGCTGTGGACTCGGGCTACTCGTCCACGGCAATCCGTGAACGTACCTATCTGACCTTCGACGGGATCGGAAGGGCGAGGGGTGGCATCCTCCTCTACACGGTCCAGCCCGGCGGTGATGGCACGCTGGGCGGGCTCATTGCCCTTGCCAACTCGATGGGCCACGTCATCGCGCGAGCCCTTCAGGATCTCGGGACGTGCTCCAACGACCCTCTCTGCGCAGAATCGCCTTCCGTCGGGGCCGAGGGTGCCGCGTGCTACTCGTGTCTCCTCGTCTCGGAGACCTCTTGCGAACACCGCAACCGCGGCCTGGACAGGTTGCTGTTGCTGGAAAGCCTGCCATGACGGACCCCGTGGCGATCGTGTGCGCATGCCTCGAGGAAGGTTTCAGATGGGCGCAAGGCCACGGGACTGCGAGCGAAGGACAGGATCCCCCCGAGTGGGCACGGCGCCTTTCGGCAATGCTGGCGAGAGCATTGAGTGCTCGCGGGGAGAGCGCACTGGCCGGCCTGCTCGCCATGGGCGTGCGGGACTTCTCGCAGACCATCGACAGGGTCGCCTTGGCCGTGACCGGGGAGGCCTGGCTCGGGGGAGGAGTTCCGGCCGTAGAGCGGGTTCTTGCCGAGATGCTCACGTCCGCCGAGCGCGAGATCCTCGTCACGGCCTACACCATGACGCCTGGCTCGGGCCGAATCTGGGATGAGCTGGAGCGGGCTGTCGTGACGGGTGTGCGCTGCAGGTTCGTTCTCAACCAGCTGCGGGACCAGCCTGCGGAGACGCAAGCGCTCTTGGGGCGTCTCATGCGTGAGCACGCCGGAAACGTCGAGGTGTACGACTTCAGGAGTGATCAGAACACCGAGGGGCTTCACGCGAAAGCCGTCGTCGTGGATCGCCGGGTTGCTCTCATTGGATCGGCCAACCTGAGCTTCCGGGGGATGGTCGGAGCTCACGAGATGGCAGCGATCCTCCGTGGTCCAAGCGCCGCCCTCGTCGCCGGGAGCATCGACCGTCTGGTCCTCTCGTCCCTGGTCAGGAAGGGGGAGCGCCGTTGAGCAGGGCGATCGCCAGTACCGTGTCAACACGCCTCACTGATGCCGACCCGCGTCTGGATCTCGACGGTCGGGCATCTGGCTGGCCTTGGGAACCGCGCGAGCGTCGGGACTTCCACCATCGGATCCGGTGCTTCCCGCCGGAGGTCCAGGCTTGGCGCAGCAGGATGGTCGAGCACGTTATCAACATGCCCAAGATGTTCCCCGCCGTCTCCCACGATGGCTCGCACCAGGTCGTCCGAGCGCTCGTGGACGAGGGTCTCAGCTACCTGCGCGAACTGGCTCGCATGCTCGCGCTCCTCTATGGGAGCCCATCGCTGGGCAACAAGGAGGATCCGGTCGATGAGCTGGTCTACATCATTCTCGCGAGGAAGACGCGGGAGGAGGCGTACCAGCGGACTTACGAGACCCTGAAGAGCGTGTTTCCCTCGTGGGATGACCTCCTCGACGCCCCGCGGGAGCGTGTGGAGCAGCTCGTACGGTCGGGCGGACTCTCGGGAAAGAAGACAGCAAGTCTCTTCGGCGCCCTCGAGGTGCTGTGCAAGGAGTTCGGCCGCTGCACGCTCGAGCCAGCCCGGGGCTGGAGCGACGAGATGCTGGCCGGATTCCTGTGCTCCCTGCCCGAGATCCAGAGGAAGAGCGCCTACTGCATCATGCTGTACTCGCTCGGTCGGAAGGTCTTCCCCGTGGACACTCACGTGGGGAGGTGCCTCGCACGTCTAGGGCCCTACCGCGAGCTCGGCCTGAACCTAGAGGGACTGGACCACAAGAAGCTGCAGGTCATCCTCGACGATCTGATCCCGCCGAACCTCCGGCATTCCCTGCACGTGAATCTCGTCTCGCACGGGCGTGAAGTCTGCAGGTCACCCCGGCCCCTGTGCGAGCGTTGCGACATCCGCAACTTCTGCAGCTACTTCCGCCGCACCGAGGCCCTTCGCGTGGAACAGCAAGGTGGACCCACGATCGTGGACCTATTCTGCGGCGCCGGAGGCCTCTCGGAGGGCTTCGAGACTGCTGGTGGCAGGGTGCTCCTCGCGCTGGACCAGGACGCCGCGGCCCTCAAGACGTACCGGCTCAACCATCCCGCGGTACCGGAGAGTCGCCTTGCCAGAAGGGACATCCGGGAGCTCAAGCCTGGTGAGCTCAGAAGGCTGGTGGGCAGGAAGAAGGTTGACATCCTGATCGGCGCGCCTCCCTGCCAGGGATTCTCGCACGTGGGCTTCAGATCGAAGAGCACGCGGACTGGCTACCGGGTCACGGGAGATGACCGGAACTATCTGTACGAGTACATGGTCGCTGCGGCGCTCGAGCTCTCCCCCAGGCTGTTCCTCATGGAGAACGTGCCTGGCATGGAGTCGGCAAGGCGACAGAACCTGTCGTTCCTTGAAGCCGCGGCACGCATGCTCGAACAGCGGGGGAAGTACCGTACACGAATCTGGCGTCTAAATGCAGCGGCCTTCGGCATCCCCCAGGATCGTATCCGCTACTTTCTCGTGGCCTCGAAGGCTGGGGCGCTGCCTTCGGCGCCGGTCGAGGAGTACCAAGATCAGCAACGTCAGGATTTCGATGTCGACGCCTTGCCTCCCGTGACCCTCGAGGAAGCGATCTATGACCTGCCGCCGCGCGAGGCCGATTCTGGTGAGGTTGTGTCGCTATGGGAACCGCGCGCGGCATCGGCTGACCCGAGGTTCCGGAGGTATCTCGCCAAGTTCAACCTCGTCCGGGAGTCGTGCCTGCTGTTCAACCACACGGTCAGGTACCACAACGAGCGTGACCTGGAACTCTACAACCTGCTGAGACCGGGCGAAGATAGCATCCACGCGATCGAGCGGTACGGCCGTCCCGATCTCATGCGATACCGGCGCGATGTCTTTGACGACAAGTACGCACGCTTGCGGGGGGATCGCCCCTGCAAGACGATCGTCGCCCACCTCGCCAAGGACGGTAACGGGTACATCCATCCGACACAACCGAGATCCATCACGCTTCGAGAGGCCGCGAGAGTCCAGTCGTTTCACGACGGCTACGCCTTCTGTGGATCCGCCTCGGACCAGTGGATCCAGCTCGGCAATGCTGTTCCCCCCGTGATGGCCGAAGCGATCGCCCGGTCCTTCGTCCGGTTGCTGAAGAAGGGAGGCACGACATGACGGAAGGAGGCCGCTTGGGTAACGTCATCTTCCGCCCGCGGGCTCGCCTGTTGAAGTTGATCGGTGAGGAGCTGATCAGTGACGAGGTAGTGGCGGTGATGGAACTCGTCAAGAACGCTCATGATGCCGACGCCTCCTCGGTCACTCTCCATTTCCGCGGCGTCACGGGGGAGGGCGGTGAGATCATCGTGGAGGACGATGGCTGCGGACTGGATCTTGAGACGCTGTTCAAGCGGTGGATGGAGCCGGCCAGTCCTGCCAAGACGCAGCCCGGGGAGCGCAAGACACTCCGTGGGCGGCGTGTTCTCGGAGAGAAGGGCGTGGGACGCTTTGCGACGGACAAGCTCGCTCGCGGACTCGAGCTCGTCTCCCGTGTCGTGGGTGAGAAGGATGAGATCCGTGCCGTGTTCGACTGGGACGCGTTCGACAGCACCAGCGCGATGCTCTCGGAGATCGAGATTCCATGGGAGATGGTGCCCGCGAGGCAGATCCCTGAACACGGAACCCTCCTCAGAATGACGGGCCTACGGACCACCTGGACCGAGCGGATGTTCAGGCGGCTCTGCACACGGCTCGGCCGGCTGGTGTCCCCGTTCGACGGCCTCTCCCACTTCACGATCCGCATCGAGTCCGACGAGTTCCCCCGATATGCCGGCGAGCTGCGTCCGGACCTCCTCGACCGGGCTCCCTATCGGGTGGAGGCCTTCTTCGACGGGCGGGAGGGGATTGTAATCTCGGTGAACGGTCGGTCACAAGTCGAGCATCACTGGAACGGACAGGGCGAGCTCCAGTGCGGCCCGGTGCGGACCCGCATCTACGCATTTGACCTGGAAACCGACGCGATCGCGCGCATAGGACCCAGGATCGAGGTGCGGGCTTGGCTGAGGGAGTGGTCGGGTGTCAGCGTCTACCGGGACGGCTTCAGGATCTGGCCGTATGGAGAGCCTCACGACGACTGGCTCCGGCTCGATCAGCGACGCGTCAATAACCCGGTGGTCCGGCTCAGCAACAACCAGATAGTCGGGTTCGTCGAGATCGGTAACGACAGGAATCCCGAGCTGAAGGACCAGACCAACCGGGAGGGCCTGATCCACAACCGTGCCTTCGCGGACCTCCGCCGGCTCATTCACTTCGTGCTACAGATCCTCGAGGCGGAGCGACAGGCGATCCGGCATCCAGGGTGCAGGCGAGGGTCATCAGGCTCTAGCATTGGAAGCGGAAACGGCAGCGTGGGCGATCGCGACGCCATCCCGGAGACCCTCGAACGACTGGCGGGTCGCGCGAACGAGGACATCGCAGCGGATCTCAGACGCGTAGCAGCCAGGACACGGGAGGCCTTCGATGCCGACGCTACACAGCAGCGCAGGTTCGTCGAGGGGTACTCCGACCTAGCTGCCCTTGGCCAGGCAGCGATCGGTCTTCACCTCGCCGTCAAGCCACTGCTTGAGGAGATCGTCGCGCAGTGCAGCGACGTTCGGATGCAGCTGAACGGGAAGGGGTCGCGCCCCCTGGTCTCGTCTCTGAGGTCGGTCGAAGACCTCGCCGGGACGATCACTGCGCGCATTGCCATGCTCGCCGCCATGGAGACGGGGGCGGCGCGGCGCCGGCGGGCCATTGATGTCCCCAGTGAGGTCGAGACGTGCCGGAACCTCCTCGAGCCTGTCCTGCGTGCTGCGTCCGTGGAGATGATGATCGACGCTCCCAGGCGTGGCGTCCTCCGAGTCGAGATGAGGCCCGAGTCGTTCGCACGCCTCATTCACATCCTGACCATGAACGCACTGGACTGGTTACACGGGGTCGATCGTCCCAGAATCCGCGTGGCCGTGAACGCCACGGAAGAGCGGTGCGAGATCCTCTTTTCGGACAATGGACCCGGGATCCCGGCGGAGATAGCCCAGCGCGTGTTCGAACCACTGTTCTCGTGCAAGGAGGGGGGGCGGGGTATGGGGCTGACCATCGCCAGGCACATCGTCACGCTTCATGGCGGGGCCATCGAGCTGCTGACCGACCGGCGCCGGACGGGAGCGAACCTCCGCATCCTCCTTCCCCGGAAGCGCTCACGGGCCACGATCCACGGACGTTGACGGCATTCCGGATCCGGGAGACCGTGGCAATGTCGGTGCATGCTGACCTGACGGCAATTGACCGCGACGCAGCGATTATCCTGCTGGGTAGGCGCCTCTCCCCCACTGATCTCCGCGACGTGCTCCACGCGGTCCAAGTACGCAGGGGGCGACGGAAGTCGGTCGAGTGGATTGTCGCGGAAACAGAGCACCCTGGCGGGGGGCGACTGCCATCGCGGCTTCCCGACGGGGACCTCGCCCGCTTCCTCGTCGATCTTGCCGGACCCGAGCTTCTGTCCTTTGGACCGGACCGGGGGAGGGAACTGCGTCTTCGCCTGGCAAGGAGCGCGTCGGCCGACGAGCTCGACCAGCTGCACGAGCATCCGTCGCAGTGTCGCGGCCGAGAGGGACGTGAGAGCCAGGTGGAGGCAATCGCTGCCAGGCCATGGCACGCCGGGAAGGGCTGGCCCGCGCACTTCGTTAGGGTCCTAGGGTTCCCTGTGGTGTTTGCCGGGCTCGAAGGGATCCCGTCGGAGCCTGACAGCGTGGACGTAGAGCCCTTCGTGCCGCTTCCGGACCTTGAGGACTTCCAGAGCGATCTCAAGCAGCAGCTGCTTGAGATGCTCGATGGCGGCCCTGGCCGGAACCGCGGGATTCTCACGCTTCCCACGGGGGCAGGCAAGACACGGACGGCGGTCGAAGGGCTGGTGGAGTGGCGTCTCGCGCACGAGAGTGGGCCCGGAATCCTCTGGATCGCGCAGAGCGAGGAACTATGCGAGCAGGCCGTTCAGGCATTCCGCGAGGTGTGGATAGACTTGGGCCACCGCTCCTCGGTCAGGGAGACGCTGACCGTGAACCGGCTGTGGGGAAGCGGCCGGATGATTCCTGTATGTCCGGGTGTGGTTGTGGCAAGCATCCAGGAGTTGCACGCGATCTGCCGGGGTCGAAACGAGGCCGACGGGGGCGCCCTAGAGCGGTTCACCGAGTTCCAGCTCATGGCCGAGCAGATCGGAGCGGTTGTCGTTGATGAGGCACACAGGATGCTCGCGCCCAGTTACACGGAGGTCTTGGGCATTCTCGGCCTAGACCTTGCCCGCGGCGGGCAGAGCCGGATCCCGCTTGTGGGCCTGACCGCCACACCATTCCGGAGCCAGCTGGATGAGACACGCCGGCTGGCGAACAGGTTTCACGGACGACTGCTTGCACCTTCCGGGCTGGGCGAGGACCCGGTATCCGCCCTCCGAGCCAGGGAGGTCTTGTCGCGGCCTACGCACCAAGTGCTGCAGCACGATGGCCAGGTCATCTCGATCGACGACGTGCAAAAGTACAGGGCCTACTTCGATCGTTTCAGTGACTTCCACCCTGATCTCCTGGCCACGCTCGGCCAGCAGCGAGCGCGCAACGGACGGGTACTGGAGGCGCTCTGCACTCTTCCTGCTAGCTGGCCTACACTCTTCTTTGGATGCTCTGTCGAGCAGGCGACGGCGATGTCGGTGCTCCTCCGGAGGCGTGGACGATCTGCAGCGACCGTTACTGGTGAAACCCGGGCGGCAACCCGACGGTTCCTCGTCGAGGAGTTCCGGGCGGGCAGGGTATCCGTCCTCTGCAACTACGGCGTGCTCACGACGGGCTTCGATGCCCCGAGAGTCCGTGCGCTCGTTGTTGCCCGTCCGACGGCGAGTCCAGTCCTCTACGAGCAGATGATAGGGCGCGGTATGCGAGGACCGCGATTCGGCGGCACAGAAGAGTGCTTGGTCATCGACGTGGAGGATAACATCCGGTTCGGTGGACAGGTGGCTTTCAAGCGCTATGAGGAGTACTGGTCTGACCACCAGGATTCGTGAATCCTGCAAGATGCAGAGGGATCTCGACTTGGGCGCCCCGTGGATGCGTGGACGACCCGGGGGTGACCTGACGAGGGCCCGTGCGATGGTTACGCAGAGGGTTACGTTTGGGGAGCCATCATCGCAAGCCACGAGCCAAACGTGGCGAGAGTGGTTGACGGAGGCCCCGGTGGCACGAGCTGCCGGGGCTCTCGCTATGCGCAGAAATGCGAGCGGTTTGCGATGTAGCTCGCGCCGCTGCGGACTCTCTGTACGCGGTGGGTTGCGGTCGTGACCAAGGCTGACCCTCCGATTCGGGCCGTCCGATGCCCGAGACTCTCTGACTCTCGGTTCTCCATCCGGAATCTGGTTAACAACCCTGGGTCAGGCACCGTACTCCGCGGAAAGTCCATCGTTGCGTCTGCCAGCCTGATCTGGGCCTTCCCAAGTCGGTGTCGGGTCACGGAGGCCGCGAGCGAGACGGGGCTGAGGTCACTCTCGTGTGTCGACGACAGGCGCAAGATCTGTGGATCCGTCCCGCTGAGCGGAGTGGTGCTGGTGTTGAGGAGGATGTCAGGCTCGTAGGCAGACGTTGCCTCACGCTACGAGTCGGTAATCGTGCTGGATGCCACCCAGGACGGGCAGTGCCATCAGGTGCCCAGTCGTGGGGGGAGGCTCCCTCAGTTCCGGATAGGGATCAGGAATCCCATGGATCGCCTGCGAGGGACGTGCGTCGTTGTAGTACCGGACGTACTCGCCGAGGACCCGACGGATGAGGTCTTTATCGAGGAAGATGAAGTGGTCGAGCGCCTCCTGTCGCAGGTCCCGCATGAACCTCTCGATGTGCGGCGATGCATCGGGCGCACCGTAGGGGATCGGTAACCCCTCGATTCCCTTGCATCATCGATCCAGAGATCCAGGTGGCACCGGTAACTGCGCCTGCGATCGTTCTCCTCAAAGGCGAATGGCCTGCCACACTGGCCGAGGATGCCGCTGCTGTAATGGACGAGGAAGCGAGGACTTCGGTCCTCCACGGTCGCCTCGCGGATCTGTTGGTTCACCCACACCCGGGACGATTTCATCTGACGCCCCCTTGCCCATTCAGGCAGGGCGGGGGGCGGCTGCTCCCCGTCCCATTGATCCCTCGGCGTGCCTACCTGACCAGAGTTACCGGCAGAACTGAACTATCAGATCTGAAACGGTCGCGACCGTGGCGGGAACCAACCCGCCGATCGGGACTCCGTATGAGGGAGATGTGGCTAGGGAAGTTCCGAGCAGGGCGGAAGGGAGTGTTCCCGTGAGACCGCGGGGACTATCATGGATCGCAGCAGATCCATACGGGCCCGGCGTTGCGGGGTATTCAGAGTATGACCCTCCACAGCATCGGTTTCGCGGGCGGCCAGCACATCTGTGCGAATCTCGTCGCGCGGGGAAGACGGTGACCGGGCGCTCGGTGTGGGCCTGGGGGCTCGCGCCGTTCGGTCTGTCGCTCCTGCTCTATCTATTCCTGCTGGCTAAGCTCCCGCGCGAGGTCGTCGAACCGACGACCCGGTGGGAAGAGCCCGCCGTCGCGATCTCACTAGCCCGCACGGGGACGTTTGCAGATCCGTATGCGCTGCCGACCGGGCCGACGGCGCATCTGCCGCCGCTCACGCCGGCGATCAATGGCATGATCTACGCGTTGGTCGGTGTGACGATGGCGGGCGGCTACATGGTGTGGATCGTGACCGGGGTGATCTGGGCCATCCTCTGCGGCCTGATGCCGTGGGTGGCCGAGCGGGTCGGCCTCGGCCGGCGGGCAGGGCTGCTGGCCGGCGTGGCTGGAGCCTTGTTCCCCCGGGGCCCCGGGCACGGGGAGCACCTGGCGGCACTCGGGCTCGCGCTGATCGTCGCGGTCTTCGCGGCGCGCCGGACGTCGGAGCGGCGCAAGCCCCTTCGGTCGTTCGGCCTCGGCCTTCTGTGCGGCGGAGCTTGTCATGCGCAGCCGGCCATCCTGACCGTGGTCGCCGGGCTCCTCGCCTTCGAGTTGTGGCGGCATCGTGCCCGTCAGGCGTGGGGCTCGGCCGGGATGATCTTGCTCGGCTTCGTGGTGGCCTGCGCACCCTGGACCTGGCGCAACTATCGGACGTTCGATGCCGTGTTCTTCGTGCGCAGCAACTTCGGGCTCGAGCTGCGCATGGGTCACCATCCCGGAGCCGTAGCATCGATGGAGGTGATGGACCGGACGCAGGAGCACCGGCATCCCCGGACGCAAGAAGCCGAAGCTCGCAGGCTGCAGGAGGTGGGCGAAGTGCGTTACATGCGCGAGGCAAGGGCGGAGGCCATGGACTGGATCCGCGCGCATCCCGGTGCCGCCGCGAAGCTGACCGCGGAGCGTGTGGCGCTCTGGTGGTGCGGGCCGCTGTACGACGCGCGGGGGGCGGCGCTGGTCATCGTCATCGGACTGCTGGCCGCTGCCGGCCTAGTCCGGAACTGGACTGCGCTGGGGGTGAGCGGCCGGGCCGTGCTGGTGATCCCGCTGGTGATGTTCCCACTCGTGTACTACCTCGTGGCCTATATGCCGCGGTATCGCCAGCCTGTCGACTGGATCTTCCTGCTGCTCGCGAGTGCCGCAATCACGGGGCCGGGCCGCGTGCGCGCGGAGCGCAGTGAGGAGCGGTCGAAGGGCAGATCCCGCGGCCAAGCTGAGGTCAAGGCGACGAGCCGACAGTCGTGCTGCGCGCCAGGTGGCTGTTGAGCCGGCCGAGTGCTGACTCGGCGATCTTGTCGGCCTCGAGGTACGTCCAGACGGTGCCGGTCAGGCCCGGCCTCCGTGTGGACCAGCGTGCCGAGCTCGCCGTAGACGAGGATCTCTTACTTCGTCCCGGGCTCTCGCGGTAGAGGACGTGGGGTTGTTCGAAAACCGTCCGTCCCGGGGAGCCACATGTGCCGGTGTACGAACCTACGTTGCTGGCGTGATTGACGCAGCCCCGGTGACGACCGCGACTGGCAAGATGGTTGGCCGTTCGGGTTTTCGGTAGGGACAGACTCAGTGCATGTCAATGCACGCGGCTCCATGGTATAATGCCCATTCAGACTTCTCGCCCCAAGTGACTTGAGAGCAAGGGGGTATGTATGCGCGGAGAGTCTGCTGCCCGCCTCCTCTGCCTGATGTTGGTTTCCGTAGCCCTGCTTGCCTGGCTGGTATTGCCCTCGGCGGTCAGCGCCGAGGAACCGCTGCTGGCCATCCGGATGGCCGGAGGCGAGGATGCGATCTACGCCGTGAGCGGGATCGACCAAGTGGCGTTCGAGGGCGACTCGTTGCTCGTACATCAGGCCGATGGTGCAGACAGCTACGCACTGGCATCCATCATACGGATCGAGTTTGTCTGGGACGTCTCTGGCATCCAGACTCCGGAGGACGCCGCTGGTTTGCTGAAGGCCATGCGCCTGTTCCAGAATCGGCCCAATCCCTTCGCTCCCGCGACACGGATCTGCTTCGAGCTCGCGGAGGTCGGTCGGGTGGAGCTGGGAATCTACAGCGTAGATGGCCGGCTGATCCGCACGCTCGTAGACGAGGAGCGCTTGGCCGGGGGCCACGAAGTGACTTGGGATGGCTGCGATGCTGAAGGGAAGAAGATGCCCGGGGGAGTCTACTTCTACAAGCTGACCGCGCCCGGAATCGCGGAGAGCCGCCGGATGATCCTGCTGCAGTGATCGATGCGAGGAGACCGGCAGGATCCATGAGAAGGGGATAGAGCAATGAAACGGCGCATCATGGTGATGATGGGTCTTGTGCTACTTCTTGGCGTTGGCACGAGCCAAGGCGAGTGGACGATGTGGGTTCACCAAGGGACTAGCGTCACGGGTTTTCCGGTGTCGGGCATTGACAGCCTGACGTTCAGCAATGACACGCTCAACGTACCGGGGATGGTGGCGGTCGTGGCCGGGGTCTTCACCATGGGCGACGGAGAAGCCTACTGCGGGGCCGATGAGCGCGAGGTGACCCTGACGCGGGCCTTCCATCTGGGTCTACACGAGGTGACGAACCTGGAGTATCTTGGGGCGGTGCGGTGGGCGTATGACCATGAATACGTCACGGCCACGACGACCTCCGTGCAGGACAATCTGGATGGAAGCACGCAGGAGCTGCTGGATCTGGATGCGAGCTGCGAGATCGCATTCAGCGGCGGGGTGTTCAGCCTGCGCGATGCCGGCCACGGGATCAACCCGGACCATCCGGTCAAGGAGGTCACCTGGTACGGGGCGGCAGCATACTGCGACTGGCTGAGTCTGCGGGGGGGCCTGCCGCGCGCCTACAACCACTCGACTTGGCAGTGCAATGGGGGCGACCCATACGGGGCTGCGGGATACCGCCTCCCAACGGATGCGGAGTGGGAGTACGCGGCGCAATGGGACGACGAGCGGATCTACCCATGGGGGAACGCGACTCCGGACTGCTATTGGGCGAACTTCTACAACCGATACTACTGCGTGGGCTGGACATCTCCAGTGGGGAGCTATCCCGATGCGCCGGCGGCGTTGGGGCTCTCGGACATGCCGGGCAATGTGTGGGAATGGTGCAACGACTGGTGGGAATGCGAATTGGGGACAAGTCCGGTGACGGATCCCCCGGGCCCGACAAGCGGATCGTACCGCATCATTCGCGGGGGCTCCTGGGACTGCTACGGCGGCGACGCCCTGCGATGCGCGGGTCGGGACTACGACAGCCCGTCCGGCTGCGACAACGATGTCGGTTTCCGCGCCGCCAGGACCATCACGCCTTGACCGTTTGCTCCTTGTCCGCACCGAAAGTGTGCAACGACGGCACTGAAAGTAGGTCGCACTGACCGACTGACAGAGGCCATGCTTCATGAAGGATGGCGGTGGGCCCCGTACTCCGCGAAAAGTCCGTGGCGACGTCCTCGAGCGCGATCCAAGTGTGCCCGAGCCAGAGACCAGGAGGGGAGACTATGGGCGGCGGACTGATACGGGCCCGCGGGCAGAGAGTGTTCCGAAGACTGCTACGACCGGGCAGCCACTCTTGAGTCCCTCTGCACCCCTTGCGGGTACAGGGGGTTTCGCGTTTGAGAACCGGTGCGCCGGTTGACCCATGACGATCACTTCACCGGCTCGAAAACGACGATCGGGCCGGACATTGCATCGAGATGGAGGCGCATCCGTCCTTTCAGCTCCTCGGGCACGAACTCTCCCCAGCCGACCCACGGCGCGCTCGTCAAGGCGATCCTCAACGACCCGTCCTCCGCGATCCTGCGCCCGAGGCGGCTCCTCCATTCTCCGACGTCGATGAAGGCCGCGCCCCCCTCGACTCCCAGCGTCACCCGGCCGAACCAAGGATGCTCGTAGCTGCCGGCGAAGGGATCGAGCCAGGACGGGTCCGGATCGAGATCGATGTCCCGGATCTTCGCGGCGAACTCCTCTTCCTGCGTCCTGGCGCGGAACGCGAGATCCTCCCGCGCCTCGTCGCGGCCGTCGAAGAGGAGCTCGAGAAGCTTGCGGCGGAAGACTGAGCGGTCGAAAGGGTTCGCATAGTCCACGTTCTTGAGGAAGACCGCGCCCACATCGTGCTCGGGCAGGAAGAAGACCTCGGAGGAGAATCCCCAGACTCCGCCATGATGCCCGAGGACTTCGACGCCATGTTCGTCCTCAATCACGAGGCCGAGCCCGTAGCTCGACGTCTCTCCCGCCCGTCCTTGCGGCTCGCGTCGCTTCAGGAGGTTTGCCTCCGAGACGACGCGCTTTCCTTCGGGCGTCTTTCCTCTTGCCAGCTCCATCAGGACGTACCGAGAGAGGTCCCGGACGCTGGACCATGCTCCCCATGCCGGGTCGAGGGGCTCAGTCCAGGCCGATGCAGCGACCGGCGTCGTGATGAGCTCGCCGTGCGGGGAGCGGTCGTGGGGGGAGGCGCGGTCCGCGCGCCGCGCCGCCTCGGCGGTGAACACCGTCGAGGTCATCCCCAGAGGGAGGAGGATCCTGGTTCGCAGCGCCTCGCGGTACGCGTCGCCCATCGGCTCCCTGGTGTTCATGGCATGGGCGGCGAGGTAGCCGGCCGCCGCGATCATCGCATTCGAGTACTGGTAGGTTTCCCCGAAGCCGGTGACCGGCTTCACTTCCTTCAGTCGCAACAGCACCCCCTCGGGCGTCAGGCGATCGTAGTCGAACTCCACGCCCAGGTTGTCATAGGGGATGCCACTGCACGCGCACAGGAGGCCGCTCATCGTCATCCGCTTCGTGAGGTCGGCGCTGCCCAGGGCAAAAGACGGGAGGATGTCGATCGCGGGAGTTTCCCAGCCGAATCGCCCATCGTCGACGAGCGCCGCGACCAGCAGCGACGTGAGAGCCTTCGTCGTCGACCCGATGCGGAACAGCGTGTTCGGCGTGACGGGATCTTCCATCCCCAGCTCCCGGACGCCGAAACCCTTCTCGAAGACGACCTTCCCTCCCTGGACGATCGCAACGGCGAGGCCCGGGATCTTCCCCGCCCGCTGTCCCTCGACGAGGAACGCCTCGAGGTCTCGGAGTCGCTCCTCGTCCAGGATGTGGGCAGTCCGCCCGCGGAACGATTCCGCCTCCACCCCCCTCGCCCTGAAGCTCTCGATCGCGATCCTGGCGCCGGGCGCACGCGCTACCCACCCGTCGTCGGTGCCGTCGCAGAGCAGGACGTACCAGGTGTCCCCCTTGCGGCCTGCCTGAGCCCAGGTGACACGCCGTCCCGCCGGGGTCGTCTCGTTCTCGTAGGAGACGGTCGCGGCCGCATCCCAGCCGTCCCGTCCGGGGGGCGTCGAAGCGTGGACGATCGGGCGCGAGAAGCCCGGCAGGACCTGCGCCCAGGCGGCGGCGATCGCGGCCTCCCCGTCTTGCTCCCCGCGCTCGATGATCGTCACGGAGACCGCGCGATCCGGAGCCTCCAGGATCACCAGGCCGTCGTCACGGGTCCTCACCGTCCAGCCTCTAGGAGCCGTGAACGTGGCTCCCGAGGCGATCGTCATCGTGGAATCGGAGTGAACCGTGACGGTGCCGCCGGGAGGCTGTGGCGAGGCGGCCCGGGCGGAGTCGTTGCTCCACGGCCACGCGCCGAGGATGGCCCCGGCGAGGAGGACTACTCCGTGCGCGTACGGGCCTCTCCGTCGTTTCGTATGCGCCACGAGTTCCCTCCAGCGCCGAATCGAGAGCCGTGTGCCGCTCCCGCCATGCATCCAGCCGCCCACGACACCGGACCACGGAGTCGAGCGCGCTCGAGGATGGCAAGATCCTCGCCTCCATCACGGGCGAGCGTTGTCGGCCTTCCTGGGAGGCGCCGGGTCGGCGGTGCGTGCACTCATCGCGAGGTGAGAATCAGTCTTCGCGACGCGACACGGCCGGCCGCAGAGAGCCGCGCGAAGTAGACGCCTGCGGGAAGCCTATTGTCATCCCTGCCTCGGCCATCCCACGTGACACGGTGCCAGCCGCCCTGCTGCATCTCGTCGACCAGAACGGTGCGTTCCCGCCCGGTCACATCGACCACGGTAAGTCGCACGCTGACCGAGCCCGGCAAGCTGTAATCCATCTCGGTCACGCCTGCGGATGGGTTCGGACGAGGCGACAAGAGAAGGAGCGCGGCGTTCGATGTCAGGTCTGCTCCGTCCACACTCGACGGCGTTGCGGCGGTGCGGAGGTCAGCTTCGTTCCAGCCATTCAACGGCATGTGCACCCAGGGACCGTGGGGTTGGAAGGGGGACTTCGCGAGGTCGTACTTGGCCCGTACGCGCCAGTGGTACTGCGTGTCGGGTGATAAGGCAGTCACGAGTTGATCCACCTCGACCTCGCCATCGTCCCCGACATCGAGGTAGTCACCGGTCACTGTATCCAACGCGTCGAAGAGCGTCCCGAGTGGCTTCACCTCGTGTTCAATCTGCAGGCGCGTGCGGCCATAGATCGAGGGCATGACGGCTCGGATCCGGAACTCGGTCTGGCTGTCAGAAAGCCCGAGCGGCGCGATGGGGGTCGCGCCATCGGTGCGCTGCTGGCGGAGGAGGGTTATGCGGCCCGTCCCGGCGTTGCCGTAGTAGACGAAGGCCCGGCCCCCAAGGTTGGCCCGGTCGGCGCCGACGATCACGTCGCTGAACCCATCCCCGTTCACGTCTCCCGCCATCGCCACGGAGATTCCGAAATCGGCACCGTCTTGGGTGCCATCTGCCGCCCAGCTCGGGAAGAGATCCAAGCCACCCGCCGAGCCGTGATAGACGAAAGCCCGGCCCTCGTTAGTCGGGCCGTCTTCGAACAGAGGAGCGCCAACGATCACGTCGCTGAACCCGTCCCCGTTCACGTCCCCGGCCGTCGCCACGGACTTCCCCAACTGAGCGAGGACCTGGTTGCTCTCGGCCGTCCAGTTGGGGACAGGGCTCAAGCCGCTCGCCGAGCCGTGATAGACGAAAGCCCGGCCCTCGTCAGGCAGGCCGTCTTCGAACCGAGGGGCGCCGACGATCACGTCGCTGAACCCGTCGCCGTTCACGTCTCCCGCCGTCGCCACGGAGTATCCGAACTCGGCGCTCACCTGGTCGCTCTCGGCGGTCCAGTTCGGGACGAGACTCAGCCCGCCCGCCGGGCCGTGATAGACGAACGCCCGGCCCTCGTCGTTCTGGCCGTTGTCGAATCGCCGGGCGCCGACGGCCACGTCGCTGAACCCGTCGCCGTTCACATCTCCGGCCGTCGCCACGGAGTATCCGAACTCGACGCTTGCCTGGTCGCTCTCGGCGGTCCAGTTGGGGACAAGGCTCAAGCCGCCCGCCGAGCCGTGATAGACGAACGCCCGGCCCTCGTCAGTCAGGCCGTCTTCGAACCAAGGGGCGTCGACGGCCACGTCGCTGAACCCGTCTCCGTTCACGTCTCCCGCCGTCGCCACGGAGTATCCGAACTCGGCGCTTGCCTGGTCGCTCTCGGCCGTCCAGTTCGGGACGAGACTCAGCCCGCCCGCCGAGCCGTGATAGACGAACGCCCGGCCCTCGTCGTTCTGGCCGTTGTCGAATCGCCGGGCGCCGACGACCACGTCGCTGAACCCGTCTCCGTTCACGTCCCCCGCTGTGGCCACGGAGATCCCCAAGTGGGCGTTGGCCTGGTCGCTCTCGGCCGTCCAGCTGGGGAAAAGGCGCAAGCCGCTCGCGGAGCCGTGATAGACCAACGCCAAGCCCTCATCGACCTGACCGTTGTCGAACGAATGCGCGCCGACGATCACGTCGCTGAACCCATCCCCGTTCACGTCCCCCGCCGTCGCCACGGAAATCCCAAAGCGGGCGTCTGCCTGGTCGCTCCCGTCCGTCCAGGTGGGGTCACCCCTCAAGCCGTACGCCGAGCCTTGATAGACGCGCGCTTGACCCTCGTTTGTCTGGCCATTGTCGAACAAGGAGGCGCCGACGATCACGTCGCTGAACCCATCCCCGTTCACGTCCCCCGCCGTCGCCACGGAGTTCCCGAAATTGGCGCCCGCCTGGTTGCCCCCGGCCTCCCAGCTGGGGTGAAGGTTCAAGCTGCCCGCCGAGCCGAGGTAGACAAACACCCTGCCCGCGTCGGTCAAGCCGTACAGCAGGGCTCCCACGATCACGTCGCTGAATCCGTCCCCGTTCACATCTCCAGCTGTGGCTACGGGCCATCCGAACCAATCGCCCGTCCCGACGCCGACGCCATCCTCCGTCCAGTCGGCGGCAAGGCTCAAGCCGCTCGCCGAGCCGTGGTAAACGAACGCCCGACCTTGGTCGGTCAGGTCGTTGTCGAACTGCATGGCTCCTACGATCACGTCGCTGAACCCATCCCCGTTCACGTCCCCCGCCGTGGCCACGGAGATCCCGAAATCGGCGTCTGCCTGGTTGCTCTCGGCCGTCCAGTCGGCAACGAGGCTCAGGCCTTCGGCCGAGCCGTGATAGGCGAACGCCCGACCCTCGTTGGTCTGGCCGTTGTCGAACAAATAGGCGCCGACGATGACGTCACTGAACCCGTCCCCGTTCACGTCCCCCGCCGTCGCCACCGAGAACCCGAACTCGGCGCTTGCCTGGTCGCTCTCGGCCGTCCAGTTCGGGACGAGACTCAAGCCGCCCGCCGAGCCGTGATAGACGAAAGCTCCGCCCTCGTCAGTCTGGCCGTTGTCGAACAGCCGGGCGCCAACGATCACGTCGCTGAACCCGTCGTCGTCCACGTCCCCCGCCGTCGCCACCGAGAACCCGAACCGGGCGAAGGCCTGGTCGCTCTCGGCCGTCCAGTTCGGGACGAGACTCAAGCCGCCCGCCGAGCCGTGATAGACGAATGCCCGGCCCTCGTTGGTCTGGCCGTTGTCGAAGTGCCGGGCTCCGACGATCACGTCGCTGAACCTGTCGCCGTTGACGTCTCCCGCCGTCGCCACGGAGTATCCGAACTCGGCGTTTGCCTGGTCGCTCTCGGCCGTCCAGTTCGGGACGAGACTCAAGCCGCCCGCCGAGCCGTGATAGACGAATACCCGGCCCTCGTCGGTTTCGCCGTTGTCGAAGGCAAAGGCCCCGACGATGACATCGCTGAACCCATCTCCATTCACGTCTCCCGCGGTCGCCACCGAGGTGCCGAGTTGGGCACCACCTTGGTCGCTCTCGGCCGTCCAGGAAGGGTTGGTGGCGAGAGGGTCGATCGCAATTGGATACTCAGCGTCGCGATCATCGATGACGAGGGCCAGCGTGGCCGAGCCGGCGTCTTCGCCCATCTCGAACCAGGCCGGCACTTCGCGCCCCCGGGCGTCCGCCACGACGAGGTGGTCGAAGCGGATCACGCAGGCCCCTGCGGGTGTGAGAAAGTCCACTCCGTCGCGGTCCGAGTCGAACACCGGCCTGACGGTTCCCGCGATGGCCGTCTCGAGGCGCAGAGGAACCGGCCCATCCGGGCGGCCCCGCGACAGAGTCGCCCACGACGGCGGCCACGCCGCGCTCTCCCCCCGTGGCGGCCACGCCGCTGGGCCCCCGGGCCGCCGCGCGATCGTGAACCCCTGCTCGAGCCCACGCGCGTCGTTCACGTACCACTCCACCACATCGCCGCGGTCGTACTCGATCCGATGGCCCTCCACGCGCACCTGCGCGGGAGGGGCCGGCGGTATCTTGGTGGTCGCGCCGTCGCGTCTCCATCCGATCAGGCTCAGCCCCCACTCCCAAGCCGGCGCATCGTCCCGATGCGTCGTCCGCGGGAGGACCCGGATGCCGTCCCCGGTGAAGTACGTGCGGAAATTCTGTGCGCGGTTCGGCGCGTGGTACGCCCCGGCCACGCCGGGGAGGAGCGTGCAGTCCTGCCAGGTGACGTCGTACTCGGACTCCGCGATGTCCCGCTGCACTGCGCTGGACCATCCTTCCTCGACTCCGGCGGGCAGGCCCTCCTGCGCTTCGCCCGACGGGACCTCGCGAGTCTTCTCCGTGTGCGGCACGACCTCGAAGCCCCGCTCGTCGAACGTCGTCCGGAAATTCTGTGCGCGATTGGGCGCCTGCAGACTTGCGGGAAGCACGGTCGCTGCGTGCTCGCGGTCCGCGAGATCCCGCCTGACCGCCTGCCACCACGACGCGTCTGCTTCCACCTGACGAAGGTTGGACGAGAGCGGGGCAGGCGTGGCCGCGGGGTCGATGGGATCCTCGGGCCGCATTGCCGGCACGACCACCGCGATGCCCAGCATGCTCAAGATGACCGCGGGAGCCCGCAGTCGTCGTACCCTGCCGGCCGTGATGCTGACGTTCACTGGATGCAGATCTGAACTTGCGGACATGACGGAGGCCCCTTTCTCTGCGGCGATCCCGGCTTGTCGCGAATGCGCGCCGGGGAAAGCGGCCGTTCCCGCCGATCTTCTATGGCAAACATTGACAATGCGCCAAATTCACTCCCGAAGGCTCATCAGCCCACTCCAGCAGAATCTCTGTGTCAGCCGGTCTAATGGGACTCGTGCACGGGTCGCCGAGGCACGCCTGCCCGTTTCGGATGACCAACGAGCGTAGCATGTCCCGCGCCTTCGGTCGAGCACTCCGATCATCCTGCTGTCTACCTGCCGCAGCTGTGGGCTGTGCGTCTCCACGCGCTTCGCTCAGTTCTCCTCTGACCGGTCGCTCCGACCGCCGCTGCTCCACCGCGAGCCGAACCGACGGTTCGAACACCGGCCGGGTAGATGAACACTAGCGAGGATCCCGTTCAGCCTGTCAGCGAGCCTGCCGCCGAGCGGAAGTCGTTGTGGGCGCAGCCGATCCGGAGGCTCATGATGCCGTCGCCGGATGACCCGTCCAACTTGGCCCCGGACCAACGCCCCCGCGAGATCGCGCCGCTTCTCGCCAGGGGGATCCTCCGCCTGCAGTGCATTCTCCCAGCCGAGCCCGCGATAGGCTTCTTGTCATGCCTTTCACATTGCTCCCCACCCTGATCTCCGCCTTTCAGTCCCAGCGAGCTTGCCATGGCGGACCTCGCCCTTCGGCATCAACTCTGGGTCCTGCGACGGACTGCCAAGAGGGCTCGCCTGAAGAAGATGGATCCCCTCCTCTGGGCTCTGCTTTCCCGGCTCAGGAGGACTGGCGGGCTGGCCTGACGATCGTCCAGCCCGAGACCGTTATCCGCTGGCATCGCGAGGGATTCCGACTGCACTGGAGATGGAAGTGCCGACCATGGAGGCCGGGAAGACCCAAAGTCTCAGAGGAGATCCGTGATCTGATCCGTCAGATGTTGGAAGCCAATGTGACATGGGGAGCACCGCGGATCCATGGGGAACTGCTGAAGCTAGGGATCGACATCGGCCAGCAATCGGTCTTGAACTACGGCCTCGATACTGCAGGCCACCATCGCGGAGTTGGCGGATCTTTCTGCGGAACCACTCTCAGGACATCGTCTCGATCGACTTCCTCACGGTCCCGAGAGCGAGCTTCGGCGTGCTCTTCGTCTTTCTGGTGCCAGGCAACGATCGGCGGCGGGTGCTCCACCTCAATGTGACAGCAAGCCCACCGCCGCCTCGAACTCTGCGTGCTGCGTCAGGCAGCTGTCCGCGGGTGCCGCAAGGACCAGGAGGGTGAGCAAGGTCCCCATGGCCTCGCGGCCCGTTCTCTCACGGACACCCTTCGAACGTCCGCCGTACGGCGCGGATCATCCGGAAGGTGACGGGCTTGTCTGTTCGCTCTATGAGAACGATGGCAGCGGGTTGAAATGGGTCGCTCGGACACGGCGCAGGTTCCGCGTGCAGCCGGAGTGCAATCACGACAATAGAGTCTGGGTTGTCGATGACCGACTCGATACAGACTTCGGGGCAGTCGCCCTCCTGCCGCCCGAGCGAGACCATCAACAGCGTGTTGCGTTGAAAGTCGACACGCGGCGGCTCGGCGCGTCGAGCAGACAAGAAGTCCATCTTGGTCCATAGCCGCTTCCATTCCTGGACCGTCCGAACCGCGGTACACAGAGGTTCCGGCGTGCCGGCGATCTGCGTGCCCAATCTCGGTTCAGGATAGTAGGTTCGGAAACTGAGATAGCTGGAGGCGCTCCCCTCCGAGCACAGGGAGGAGATGCCCATCATCGCGAGAACAAGGCAGGCTGCCCTCATAGGGTCGCTCCTGGTCATAAGTCTTTCCAGTTTTGCGATCATGCGGTAATAAGTATACCCGGTTGTGGCCATGAGCGTGAAGGGATACTCCTGGATGCGGTGCAATCTTCCCCAACCCAATCATCCCGCCTACTGACGTTCCTTTCCTGCCTCCGGTAGATAAACCCCAGGAGTGGGCATCCCCCGCGACATGGCGCGAATGTCACGCCAGCAAGGCCTGGAAGCATTGCCTTGAAGAGCCGCTGGTGAAGAACGGCCTCAACTCCTGGCGCACATTCGCCGATGGGCCATCCGGGCCTTGTCTCGGCGGACGAAGAAATCGGGGCCCAGATCCCGACACTCCAGGCCGTCATGCAAGATGAAGTAGGCCGCGGTGAGGATGGAGGCGGCGACGGCAACGGCAGCCTTCATCGGACCTCGGCGCGCCTTTACGCACTTCCATGGCAACGTGCGTGTGTGCGCCTCCCTCGACCCGTGGACGAAAGATGACAGGATGCGGAAGAGCGCGCGCCCTTTGGCAGTGCGAGGCAGTCCGAGGTTCTCCAACGACGGAAACCCGGGCGGCTTGACCCAGCGCGCCGCGTCGGGCACCATGGCCGGTCCGTCAATCATCCACTGGCCCGCCTTCGACGATGAATGCAGGAGCTGAATCCATGTTGCGAAGCAATGCAGTGACGCTCTTTTTCCTGGGAGTCCTGGTGATGATCGGAGCGCGCGCGCGAGCCGATCAGGGAGCCGAAGCCGATCGAGGACGCCAAGCCGAGGTGAACGGCCTCAGGATCTACTACGAGGTTCACGGCGAAGGGAAGCCCCTCGTTCTCCTCCATGGCGGATTCGGAACGGCCGAAGGCTGGGGCCACGTTCTGCCGGGGCTCGTCAAGACCCGCAAGGTCATCATCATCGAGCAACAGGGCCACGGGCACACGCCGGACCGGGACGCGCCCCTGACCTATGATCAGATGGCCGACGATACGGCGGCCCTCCTGCGGCAGATTGGGGTGCAGGGCGCCGACATCTTCGGCTACAGCGACGGAGGGGTCGTGGGACTTCGGCTCGCGATGAAGGATCCCGAGCTGGTCGGGAGGCTGGCCGTCCTGGGAGCGAACACAGGACGTCTCGCCCAGACGTACGATGCGGCCACATACGAGCAGTTCCAGGCGCTGCCGGATGACTTCGCCCCGCCCATCCTCAAGGAGCCCTATGACCGGGTGGCGCCCGACAAGTCGCGATGGCCCATGCTGGTCGCGAAGATCAAGAGCCTGGGCATGGACTTTCCGGGCTACTCCGAGGCGGAGGTGAGGTCGATCAAGGCGCCGACTCTCATCATGCAGGGCGACCATGACGCGGTGAAGGCCGAGCACGCGGTCGAGATGATGCGCATGATCCCGAACTCACAGCTCGCGATCTTCCCGGGCCAGGATCATTTCGTCCTGTACACGAAGCCGGATCTGGTGGTGGGGACGTTC
>JAXDAY010000020.1:0-15280 GCA_034679345.1 Candidatus Eiseniibacteriota bacterium | reverse complement strand
ACGCAAACCCGTCCTGGGACAACACCATCGTGATCGCCGCCGTCAACGTCGTCTTGCCATGGTCCACGTGCCCGATCGTCCCGACGTTCACGTGCGGCTTCGTGCGCTCAAACTTCTGCTTGCTCATCGTCCTTCATTCCTCCCATTCGGACCTCGCCAAGGCCCACTCGCTGCAAGACGACTCGTCGCCCCCTACCCCTTGACCTTCTTGATCACTTCCTCGGCCAAGGAATCGGGCATGAAGTCATAACGGGCGAACTGCATGGTGTAGATGCCCCGCCCCTGGGTCATCGACCGAAGCTTCGTGGCATAGCCGAACATCTCCGAAAGCGGAACGTGGGCGGCGACGACCCGTCCCTGCCCGCGCTCGAACATCCCTCCGACCTTCCCCCTGCGGGCGGTGAGCTCACCCATGACCTCGCCGACGTAGGTCTCGGGGACAACGACTTCCACGTCCATCACCGGCTCGAGGAGTCGCGGCTTCGCCTTGCTCGCCGCTTCCTTGAACGCCATCGATCCGGCGATCTTGAAGGCCATCTCCGAGGAGTCGACTTCATGGAACGAACCGTCCAGAAGCGTGACCTTGACGTCGACCATCGGATATCCGGCGACGATGCCCTGTTCCATCGAGTCCTTGACGCCGTGCTCGGTGGGGGCGACGTACTCGCGAGGAATCGCGCCCCCGATGATCGCGTTCTCCCAGACGAATCCCTGCCCCGGCGCCGGCTCGATACGGATCTGCACATCGCCGTACTGGCCCCGGCCGCCCGACTGCTTCACGAAGCGCCCTCGCGCCTCCGCGACCTTGGTGATCGTCTCCTTGTAGCTGACCTGCGGCCTGCCGACGTTGGCGGACACATTGCACTCTCGCCTCATCCTGTCGACCAGGATGTCGAGATGCAGCTCGCCCATCCCCGAGATGAGCGTCTGGCCCGTGTCGCCGTCCGATCGGACCCGGAAGGTCGGGTCCTCTTCCGCCAGCCGGTCCAAGGCGATCGAGAGACGGTCCTCATCCACCTTGCTCGTCGGTTCGATCGCGACGGAGAGGACCGGCTCCGGAAAACGGATCCGCTCGAGGACGAGCGGCCGGGCCGGCGAGGCCAGGGTGTCTCCGGTCGTGGCGCGCTTCAGGCCAACCAGAGCGCCGATTTCGCCCGCCGCCAGTTCCGTGCATTCCTCGCGCTGGTTGGCATGCAGGCGAACGATGCGCCCCACCCTCTCTGTCGTCCCCTTGTTGACATTGACGATCGTGTCGCCGGACGCCACACGCCCCGAGTAGTTACGGAAGAAGGCGAGCTTGCCCGCGAACGGGTCGCTCACGATCTTGAAGACGACGGCGCTGAACGGCTCGTCCACGGACGGGGCGCGCTCCTCGGGCTCGAGGGTGTCGGGATTCTCGCCGGTCACCGGAGGCATGTCGATGGGCGAGGGCAGGTAGTCGATGACGGCATCCAGGAGCAGGCGGACGCCCTTGTTCTTGTAGGCCGACCCGCACAGGACGGGCGTGATCCGATCCTCGAGCGTCCCCTGGCGGATGGCCGACTTGATCAGATCGACAGGCAGGTCGTGGCTCTCGAGATAGCGATGCAGCAGCTCGTCGTTGTACTCGGCCAGGGCCTCCAGCATGTGGACCCGGTGCTCCTCGGCGAAGCTCAACAGGTCGGCGTCGATGGGGTGTTCCGTGAACACCGGCAAACCGTGCTCCTCGACGTAGTTGACCTCGACCATCTCGACGAGATCGATGATGCTGTGGAAGACGTCGCCAACCATGACGGGAACCTGGATCGGCACCGGATGGGCGCCGAGGCGATCGCGGATCATCTGCACGGCGCTGAAGAAGTCGGAGCCGACGCGATCCATCTTGTTGATGAACGCGATGCGAGGAACCCGATACTTGTCCGCCTGCCGCCAGACCGTCTCGCTCTGTGGCTCGACTCCGCCGACGCCGCAGAAGACGGCAACCGCTCCGTCGAGCACACGCAGGGAGCGCTCCACCTCCACGGTGAAGTCCACGTGGCCCGGAGTGTCGATGAGAGTGATCTGGTGATCCGCCCAGTCACAGGTAGTCGCGGCGGAAGTGATCGTGATCCCCCGTTCGCGCTCCTGCTCCATCCAGTCGAGGGTGGCCGCGCCGTCGTGGACCTCGCCCATGCGGTGGACCCTGCCCGTGAAGTACAGGATCCGCTCGCTGAGCGTTGTCTTGCCCGCGTCAATATGGGCCATGATGCCGATATTGCGTAGGCGATTCAAAGGCACACGACTCGACACAGACCTCTCCTGTCGAAGGACCCGTTTAACAGGTACGGAGCGCTCGACGGCCTCCGCCCTGGCTCGATCTTCACTCTGTTCCGACTCGAGGCGATTCAGACCTCAAGCTTTGCCGGACCGTTCGACCCTTCCGGGTCAGCTGCGCCGCGAGATCACCGATTGCCGGGATCCGGCAACCGGACGGTCCGATATCTGCTTGCCCCCCCCGACCCGACCGAATGAAGCGCGGGGATGGATGGGTGGCTCGCGGCGCCGTTGTCTCGGCCGTCCATCGGACGGCCGTCCGCAGGTATGTCCTACCAGCGGTAGTGCGCGAAGGCCTTGTTGGCCTCCGCCATGCGGTGCGTGTCGTCTCTCTTCTTGATCGACCCGCCGTCGTTGCGCGCGGCGGCCATCAGCTCGGCCGCAAGCTTCTCCTGCATCGACTTGTCGGGTCTCGCCTTCGAATACTGGATCACCCAGCGCAGCGCCAGGGCGGTCCGGCGTTCGGGCTTGATCTCGACCGGGACCTGATAGGTGGCGCCACCGACACGGCGGCTCTTCACCTCTAGATTCGGCTTCACGTTGTTGATTGCCTGCTTGAGCACGGAAAGCCCGTCCTGCCCGGTCTTCTTTTCGATGATATCGACCGCGTTGTACAGGATGCGCTCGGCGGTGCTTCGCTTCCCCTGGCGCATCAACACGTTGACAAAACGCGTGACGAGCACGTTTCCGAACTTGGGATCGGGAGCGAGCTCGAGACGGGAAAATGATCCTCTACGCGGCATATCGTCTCCGTCCTACTTCTTCTTCCGCTTGGTGCCGTACTTCGAGCGGCTCTGGTTCCGCTTCTCCACTCCGCTGGCATCCAGGGTCCCCCGGATGATGTGGTAGCGGACGCCAGGCAGATCCTTCACGCGGCCGCCCCGGATGAGCACGATCGAGTGCTCCTGGAGATTGTGCCCTTCCCCCGGAATGTACGCTGTGACCTCGATATTGTTGGTCAGGCGCACGCGCGCCACCTTCCGAAGGGCGGAATTCGGCTTCTTCGGCGTGGACGTGTAGACGCGAGTGCAGAAGCCGCGCTTCTGCGGGCAGCTCTTGAGCGCCGGAGCGGCCGTCTTCTGCCGGATCCGGACACGTCCTTTTCGAATCAACTGATTGAGCGTTGGCACCTTCGAACCACCATTCCTATTCAATGGGTTAGCTGCGGACCCGTCCAGCAAGGAAGCGGCGCAGATTTGCGATATTACATGCTCCCAGGTCGATCGTCAACCGGTTTTGGATGCGCCCGCGCCAGCCGGCCGAGGGCGCAACTTGTTGTCCTAAGCGCTTTTGACGGTTTCCTCATCCGGCCCTTCGGAGATTTCCTCATCGAGCAGGTCCGTCGGAACGGTCTTGATGCTGCGGTACTCCGGCAACCCGGTTCCCGCCGGAATCAGGTGCCCGATCGCGACGTTCTCCTTGAGCCCCCGGAGCGGATCGACGCTGCCCATGATCGAGGCCTCCGTCAGAATCCGCGTCGTTTCCTGGAAGGAGGCCGCCGACACGAAGCTGCGCGTCGAGAGCGACGCCTTCGTGATCCCGAGAAGGAGCGGCTGATACGTCGCCGGCTTTCCTCCCTCCGCCTTGACCCGCTCGAGCTCCTCGCGAAGCACGACCTTGTCGACGGGTTCGTTCGAGAGGAAGCTCGTGTCTCCCGGGTCGTCGATCGTCACCTTCTGGAGCATCTGTCGGACGATCACCTCGATGTGCTTGTCGTCGATTCGCACGCCCTGGATCCGATAGACCTCCTGGATCTGATCCACCAGGTACTCCTGCACCTCGTTGATCCCCTTCACTCTCAGGATGTCATGAGGATTGATCGGGCCTTCGGTCAGGCGATCGCCTGCGCGGACTTCGTAGCCGTCCTGAATGTAGAGGTGGCGCCCCTGGGGGATCTGATACTCCCGGGACTCGCCATTCTCGGCCTCGACGCGCACCTTCTTCATTCCGCGGCTCACCTTGCCGAGACGTACAACTCCGTCGATCTCGCTGATCACGGCGGCGTCCTTCGGCTTGCGCGCCTCGAAGAGCTCCGCCACTCGGGGCAGACCGCCCGTGATGTCCCGGGTCTTGGACGATTCGCGGCGGATCTTCGCTAGGACTTCTCCCCGCGTGACCGGCTGTCCCTCCCGGACCACGAGCATCGACCCCGTGGGGAGCGGATAGCTCGTGATCGTCTCGCCTTTCGAGTCCAGGATCGCCACCGCGGGCTGCAACCGCTTCTCGCGATCTTCGACGATGACCGGAACGCGTTTGCGGCTGGTCTCGTCGATCTCGTCGCGCAGGGTCACCTTCTCCTTGATGTCGACCAAGTGGACGGTGCCTTCCTCCTGCGTGACGATGGGGATGTTGTAGGTGTCCCACTGGAACAGGACTTGCCCGCTCGCCACTTCGGATCCGCTCGGGAAGAAGATGATCGTCCCATAGCGGGGCGCGTGCCGGTCCATCACCGGCCGATAGCGGTAGAGCGGCTTCCCGGGAGTCACGCGGTCGCCTTCGGCGACGAGCAGGAGCATTCCCTTCTCCAGCTCGCGGGACTCGATCTCGTTCTCCTGCTTGTCGGTGATCAGGATACGCGCGTAACCGGTTCGGTCGGAGATGCCGGTGACCTGGCGGACCTTCTCGTGCGTCTCTGGATCCTCTACCTCCGCGGTCTCCAGCGTGGAGGGGATCCGAACGATCCCTTCCTGCTCGGCGAAGCGCGTCGAGAAGTTCCTCGCCCGGACGACGAGATCGCCGCGGTGCCCGACATTGACGAACTTCCCGTCACGGCGCTGGACGACCGCGAGATTGCCGTACTCGAGAATCCCGTCGCCCGTGGCCGTGATCGTCGACTCCTCGACAATGAGGCTCGCGGTTCCTCCGATGTGGAAGGTCCTCAGCGTGAGCTGCGTTCCCGGCTCCCCGATCGATTGGGCCGCGACGACTCCCACGGCCTCTCCAATGTCGACCAGGTTGCCGGTCGAGAGGTCGCGCCCGTAGCACTTCGCGCAGACTCCGCGCCGCGACTCGCAGGTGAGGACCGAGCGGATCTTCACTCGATCGACGCCCGCCACGTCGAGCATCTCCGCCTCGCGCTCGGAGATGATCGTCCCTTCGGGGATGATCACCTGGCTCGCCCTGCGGTCCCAGACGTCTTCGGCCGTGACGCGGCCGAGGACGCGGTCCTCGAGAGGCTCGACGATCTCCTCGCCGTCCTTCAGCGCGCCCTTCTCGAGCCCGAGAATCGTCCCGCAGTCGTCTTCGCTGATGATCGCGTCCTGCGCGACATCGACGAGACGGCGGGTGAGGTAGCCCGCGTCCGCCGTCTTGAGGGCGGTGTCCGCGAGACCCTTCCTGGCTCCGTGGGTGGAAATGAAGTACTCGAGCACGGTGAGCCCCTCCTTGAAGTTGGAGAGGATCGGCTGCTCGATCGTGGCTCCTCCGCCTGTGACGCGCTTCTGCGGCTTGGCCATGAGGCCGCGCATCCCGCAGAGCTGCCGGATCTGCTCCCGCGAACCGCGGGAGCCGGAATCGGCCATCAAGAAAATCGGATTGAACCCCTCCTCGATCCTTCGGAGGCCGTTCATCGTCACTTCCTCGATCTCGTTGCGGACGCGCGTCCAGGTGCCGATGATCTTGTTGTAGCGCTCGTTCTCGGTGATCACCAGCTCCCGGTGCTGGCGATTGATCTCCTCGACCTCCACGTTCGCGCGCCCGATGATGTCGGGCTTCTCGGACGGGACGACCAGATCGTCGATCCCCACGGTGATTCCGGCGCTCGTGGCGTACTGGAATCCGAGATCCTTGAGCTGGTCGAGGAACATCGCGGTCCTCTCGGATCCGAAGCGACTGAAGCAGCTGGCGACCAGTTCCTCGAGCGCCTTGCGGTCGAACGTCTTGTTCATGAAGCCCAGCTCGGGCGGCAAGGCTTCATTGAAGAAGATGCGTCCGGCGGTCGTGTCGGTCAGCTCGCCGCGGATTCGGACGCGGATCGGGGAGTGGAGATCGATCATTCCGTGGGCGTACGCGAGGCGGACTTCGTCGGCGCTCGCCAGGACCTTCCCCACGCCTCTCCCCGTCGACCTGGGCTTCGTGAGGTAGTTGCATCCCAGGACGATGTCCTGGCTCGGGGTCGCGACCGGCCGCCCGCTGGCGGGCAGCAGGATGTTGTTCGTCGAGAGCATCAGCTTGCGCGTCTCGATCTGCGCGATGAACGACAGAGGAACGTGGACGGCCATCTGGTCGCCGTCGAAGTCGGCGTTGAAGGCGGTGCAGACAAGCGGATGGATGCGGATCGCCTTGCCTTCGACCAGGACCGGCTCGAAGGCCTGGATCCCGAGACGGTGGAGGGTCGGCGCGCGGTTCAACAGGACTGGATGGTCCCGAATGATCTCGCCCAGGATCTCCCAGACCTCGGGGCGCTCCCGTTCGACGAGCTTTTTGGCCTTCTTCACCGATTCGCCACGATCCTCGAGCTTCTTGATGATGAAGGGCTTGAACAGCTCGAGGGCCATGTTCTGAGGCAGGCCGCACTGGTGGAGCTTCAGCTCCGGCCCCACAACGATCACCGACCGGCCCGAGTAATCGACCCGCTTCCCCAGGAGGTTCTGACGGAAGCGCCCCTGCTTGCCCTTCAGCATGTCCGAGAGGGACTTCAGAGGCCGATTCCCCTGGCCCCGGACCGCCCGGGTGCGCCGGCCGTTGTCGAAAAGGGCGTCCACCGCCTCCTGCAGCATTCGCTTCTCGTTGCGGAGAATCACCTCCGGAGCGCGGATCTCGATCAGCTTCTTCAACCGGTTGTTCCGGTTGATCACGCGGCGGTAGAGATCGTTCAAGTCCGAGGTCGCGAAGCGCCCCCCCTCTAGCGGGACCAGCGGGCGGAGATCCGGCGGGAGCACGGGCAGGACGATCAGGATCATCCACTCGGGCTTGTTGCCGCTCTGGCGGAAGGCCTCGACGATCTTCAGCCGCTTGAGGATGTCCTTGCGCCGCTGGACAGAGGTTTCGATCCGGACCTGGGTCCGCAGCTCGGCCGAGAGCTCGTCGAGGTCGAGGTTTTCGAGGAGTTTGCGGATCGCCCCGGCGCCCATGTCGGCATCGAATCGGATTGCCGCGTCGCTCCTGAGCTCCTGGTACTGGTCCTCGCTCAAGAGCTCATGCTTCCGATAGGGGCTGTTGCCCGGATTGATCACCACATACGATTCGTAGTAGAGGATCCGCTCCAGATTGCGGACTGTCATGTCGAGGAGGTGGCCGATGCGGCTCGGCACGCCCTTGAAATACCAGATGTGGGAGACGGGGACTGCGAGCTTGATGTGCCCCATCCGGTCCCGGCGCACGTTCGCCTGCGTGACCTCGACGCCGCACTTGTCGCAGATCACGCCGCGATACCGGATCATCTTGTACCGGCCGCAGGAACACTGCCAATCCTTGACCGGACCGAAGATCCGCTCGCAGAAGAGGCCATCCTTCTCGGGCTTGAATGTCCGGTAATTGATCGTCTCCGGCTTGGTGACCTCCCCGTGGGACCATTCGAGAATGGTCTCCGGGGCGGACAGACGGATCCGGATCGAGCTGAAGTTGAAGCGGCGACGGCCGTCCCGCTCCCCGCGGATCGCGCTCAAGGGAAGCATCTCCGCTCCGCCCAACGGCGGCAGCTTCAGGTTGATCTCCGCGGTCTCCCGATCCGGCTGCAACTGGTCTTCAGGGGTTTCAAACACGGTATATCGTCCTCCTTACTCGCACATGACGTCGAGACAGAGGCTCTTCAATTCCTTGACGAGAACGTTGAACGACTCGGGAATTCCCGGCTCGGGTGGGTTCTCGCCTTTGACGATCGCTTCATAGATGCGCGAGCGACCTTGCACGTCGTCGCTCTTGACAGTGAGCAGCTCCTGTAGGGTATAGGCCGCTCCGTACGCCTCCAGCGCCCAGACCTCCATCTCCCCGAAACGCTGCCCGCCGAACTGCGCCTTGCCGCCGAGCGGCTGCTGCGTGACGAGAGAGTACGGTCCGATGGAGCGCGCATGGATCTTGTCGTCGACGAGGTGGGACAGCTTCATCATGTAGATGTAGCCGACGGTGATCCGATGATCGAATGGCTGGCCCGTGCGGCCGTCGTAGAGATCCGTCTTGCCGTCCTCGGAGAGATTGGCCTCGCGCAGGCAGCCCTTGATCTCCTCGACCGTGGCGCCCGCGAAGACCGGCGTCTCGGCGTCGAAGCCGAGCACCTGGGCCGACCACCCGAGGTGGGTCTCGAGGATCTGGCCGATGTTCATGCGCGAGGGCACGCCCAGCGGATTCAGGACGATGTCGACCGGAGTGCCGTCCGGCAGGTAGGGCATGTCCTCCTCGGGGACGATCTTTGCGACGACGCCCTTGTTTCCGTGGCGGCCCGCCATCTTGTCGCCGACCGAGAGGCGCCGCTTCTTGGCGATGAACACCTTGACGAGCTTGACCACTCCAGGCGGGAGCTCGTCGCCCCGCATCACCTTGTCCATGTCCTTCTCGAGCTGCTTGTCGAGCCGGCCAATCGCCGAGCGCGCGGCCTCCATCTGGAGCCAGAAGCGCTCGTTGACGTGTGGATCGCGGGCGATGGGGGATCGCCAGGGCAAGTCGTCGAAGTCCACGTCCTCGAGTGACTGGAAGCTTCCCTTGCGTCCGGCGCGGAAGATCATCTTCCCCGTCGATGCCGACTCGAGCCGCTCGAGCATCTGGCCCTCGAGGATCCGCTTCAGCTCGTCGTCACGGGCCTCCGTGAGCCGCAGCCTCTCCTTCCGGGCGACACGCTTCAGCCGGTCGATCTTCAACCGCTCCTGCTTCTTCGTGGAGTCGTCCTTCTCCTTGCGCGAGAAGACCTTGATGTCGATGACGACGCCCTCCATCCCGGGAGGAGCCTTGAGGGAAGCGTCGCGCACGTCGCCGGCCTTGTCTCCGAAGATGGCCCGCAGAAGCCGTTCCTCGGGTGTCAGGTCGGTCTCCCCCTTCGGAGTGACCTTGCCCACGAGGATGTCGCCGGCCTTGACAGGAGCTCCGACGCGGATGATCCCCTCCTCGTCGAGATAGCGGACCGCGTCGTCGCCGACGTTGGGGATTTCGCGGGTGATCTCTTCCATGCCGCGTTTGGTGTCCCGGACCGTCAGCTCGAATTGCTCGATGTGGATCGAGGTGAAGATGTCGCGCTTGATCAGGCCTTCACTGACGACGATGGCGTCCTCGAAGTTGTATCCGCACCAGGGCATGAAGGCGACCAGGACGTTCGCCCCGAGGGCGAGCGTTCCCTTGCCCGTCGCGGGCCCGTCGGCGAGGACTTGACCCGCCTCGACCCGCTGGCCCTCCTTGACGATCGGCTTCTGGTTGATGCAGGTGTCCTGGTTCGACCGCTTGAACTTCACGAGGTGGTAGACGTCGAATCCGGAGAAGTCCGTGAAGTCCTGCACCTGGAAGTCGGCTCCATCGGGACGGATGACGATCGAGTCGCCCGTGACCGACTCCACCGTGCCGGCGCGTTTGGCGATGGCCATCGCGCCGGAATCGACGGCGACCTTCCGTTCGATCCCGGTTCCGACAAGAGGAGGATCGCTGATCATCAGCGGCACCGCCTGGCGCTGCATGTTGGAACCCATCAGGGCGCGGTTTGCGTCATCGTGCTCCAGGAATGGGATCAGCGCGGCGGCGGGACTGACGAGCTGCATTGGAGCCACATCCATGAAGTGGACCTGGTCGGGCGGAACGATCGGGAACTCACCCTTGAAGCGACAGGCCACCCTGTCCTTGGCGAAGGCGCCGCGCTTGTCGAGGGGCGCGTTCGCCTGGGCGATGATGTAGAGCTCCTCGTGATCCGCCGAGAGGTACTCGATCTGGCTCTTCTGCACGACGCCGTCCTTCACCTTGCGGTACGGCGTCTCCAGGAAGCCGAGCTCGTTGACTCTCGCGTACGTCGATAGCGAGGAGATGAGCCCGATGTTCGGACCTTCGGGCGTCTCGATGGGGCACATCCGGCCGTAGTGCGTGTGGTGGACGTCGCGCACCTCGAACCCGGCCCGGTCCCGCGTCAATCCGCCCGGCCCGAGGGCGGAGAGCCGCCGCTTGTGCGTGAGCTCCGCCAGCGGGTTGGTCTGGTCCATGAACTGGGAGAGCTGAGAGGAGCCGAAGAACGACTGGATCACCGCCGAGATCGTTCGCGCGTTGATGAAGTCGTATGCGGTGACCGTCTCGGGCTCCTGCAACGACATGCGCTCCCGGATGATTCGGGCCATCCGCGCCAGACCTGTGTTGAACTGGTTGCAGAGGAGCTCGCCCACCGCGCGGACGCGGCGGTTTCCGAGATGGTCGATGTCGTCGGTCTCGGCGATGCCGCCCTCCTCCTCGCCCAGGCGAAGCATGAGGAGGTACTTCAGGATCGCGATGAAGTCCTCCTTGCAGAGGGTAGCCGTCTCGATGTCGGGCACGGTGAGACTCCACCGCTTCATCAGCTCCTTGCCCAGCAGCTGCATGTGATTGAGCTTCTGGTTGAGCTTGTAGCGGCCCACCTTGCCGAGGTCGTAGCGCTTCGGGTTGAAGAACAGCCGATTGAGAATCTCGCGCGCCGTCTCGGCCCTGGAAGGCTCGCCCGGGCGGATGAGCCCGTAGATCTTCGTGAGGGCGTCCTCTTCCGTCTTGCAGTTGTCCCGCTTCAGGGTGTTGCGGAGGATGTCCGCGTCCTCCTGGAGGGGAATCACGTACAACCGGAGAGACTCGATTCCCGCCTTGGCGATGTTCTTCAGCTTCTCTTCGGTCAGCTCCTCGTTACATTCGAGGAGCACTTCACCAGTCTCCGTATCGACAAGATCCTCGGCCGCGACGCGGCCGATCAGCGCCTGCAGCTTCTTCGACTGCGCGCTGGGCACCTTCTCCTCCTCCTTCGAATAGAAGAAGTCGAGGATGTCCTGATCGCTCACGATCCCGAGCGCCTTCAAAAGCACCGTCGCCGGCAGCTTCCGCTTCCGATCGATGTGGACGTACATGATGTCCTTCACATCGATCGAGAACTCCACCCAGGAGCCCCGATAGGGGATGATCCGAGCGGAGTAGAGCTTCTTGCCGTTGGGGTGGACCATGTGGTCGAAGAACACCCCGGGCGAGCGGTGCAGCTGACTGACGATGACCCGCTCGGCGCCGTTGATGATGAAGGTGCCCTTCTCGGTGATCATTGGCAGCTCGCCGAGATAGACCTCCGTCTCCTGGATCGACTTGTCCCGCTTGACTCCATCGACCTCCTCGCGGACGCGGAGCCGGAGCTTCACCTTCAACGGAACGGAGAAGGTGAGGTCGCGCTCTCCGCACTCCTCGACGGAGTACTTCGGATCGCCGAGGTGATAGGAGACATACTCGAGCGAGTACGTCTCCCGCGCATCGGTGATCGGAAAGACGGAGTTAAACACCTCTTGCAGCCCCTCGTTCCTCCGCTCCTCGGGCGGAATGTTCACCTGAAGGAACTTCTGGAACGAGTTGAGCTGCACGTCCAAGAGGTGCGGGATCGGGGCCGCCCAGCGATCCGAGATCTTGCTGAAGCTACGCGTCGGCCTCCCGACTGTCTCCATGAAGGATTTTCCCCCTTGGGTCTATTTACTTGATTTCGATAGTGGCGCCAGCCTCCGTCAGCTTCGCCTTGATGTTCTCCGCCTCCTGCTTGGAGACCTTCTCCTTGAGGACCTTCGGCGCGTTGTCGACGAGGTCCTTGGCTTCCTTGAGGCCCAGGCCGGTCAGCTCGCGGGCGATCTTGATGACCTGCAGCTTCTGGGCTCCGGCGCTCTGAATGATGACGTCGAACTCGGTCTTCTCCTCGACCTCGGCGGCGGCGGCGGCGCCCGGGACTCCGGCCATCGCCATCACGGGAGCCGCGGCTGTCACGCCGAACTCGGTCTCGATCTCCTTCACGAGATTCGAGATCTCCACCATTGTCGCGTTCCGGACCCAGTCCAGAACCTGATCCTTGCTGATCGTCTCAGGCATTGTTGAGTTCCTCCCTCACTGGATATGCCGCCGCTCTCCGGCGGTGCCGGGGCACTAAGCCCCCTTCTTCTTGGATACCTGGTCCAGGACGTTCGCCAGATCTCGCGCCGACGCGTTCAAGACGCCGACGAACTGGGAAAGGGGGCCCTGGAGAGCGCGCAGCAGCATGCCCAGCAGGATTTCCCGCGGGGGCAGTTTTGCGAGCTCCTTGACGTCGTCCTCGCCATAGAGCTTGCCCGACAGACAGGCCACCTTCACGGCGGGGAGCTTGTGCTCCTTGATGAACGCCTCGAGGATCTTGGCCGGCGCGATCTCTTCCTGAGTCGGGAGGAGAATTGCGGTCGGCCCCTTGAGGTACGGAAGGAGCACATCATAGCCCGTCTCGCGCATCGCGAGCCGGAGCAGCGTGTTCTTGATCACCTCGACGTGGACGCCGGCCTTTCGCATCTCCCGGCGGAGAAGACTCGCCTTCTCCACGGTGAGACCGGAAAAGTCGGCCAAATAGACACCCTTCGCGCCGGCGATGTGCGCGGTCATGGCGTTGACGCGGTCGGCTTTCTCGCTCTTTCTCATCGCGCTCCCCCTACCGCGCCACAGTCGTGGCCGAGGCCACATCCACGCGGATTCCCGCGCCCATGGTCGAGCTGACCGTGAGGCTCTTGATGTATTGCCCCTTCGAGGCCGCCGGCTTCAGCCGCACGACTTCGGCAAGGAACGAGCGGATGTTCTCCTCGAGCTGTTCGGGCGAGAAGGACGCCTTCCCGACCGCGACATGGAGGTTGCCCGCCTTGTCGACGCGGAACTCGATCTTGCCCGCCTTCGCCTCGCGCACGGCCTTCTCTATGTCGAAAGTGACCGTGCCGGCCTTGGCGTTCGGCATCAAGCCCCGAGGGCCGAGGACCTTCCCGAGCTTTCCGACCTCGCCCATCATGTCCGGGGTGGTGATGACCTGATCGAAGTCGAGCCATCCCTCCCGAATCCTGGCGATCTGGTCTTCGGCGCCGGAAAAGTCCGCCCCGGCCCGTTCCGCTTCCTTCAGCTTCTCGCCCTTCGCGAGAACGAGGACCCGAACGCTGCGGCCGGTCCCGTGAGGCAGAACGACTGTTCCGCGGACCATCTGATCGGCGTACTTCGGGTCGACGCCCAGCCGGGCGGCAACCTCGATCGACTCATCGAATTTCGCGGTCGCGTGCGTCTTTACGAATGTGACGGCCTCGGCGAGAACTCCGCCTTGGATCTTGGCCGCCTCTTCACGCACCTTTCGAAGCCTCTTTCCTTTCGGTCGTCCCATCCATCCCTCCTCATAGCGGGGGCCGCATCCCCTCCGGCGTCAGTCTTGAACAACGATCCCCATGCTCCGGGCCGTACCGGCGACCATCAAAACTGCGGCGTCGAGATCGTTGGCGTTCAGGTCGGGCATCTTCAACTGAGCGATCTCCCGAACCTGCTGCATCGTGACGGTGCCCACCTTCGTCTTGTTCGGCTCACCCGAACCGGACGCGACGCCCGCGGCCTTCTTGAGAAGGACCGCGGCCGGCGGCGTCTTGAGAATGAAGGTGAACGACCGATCCTTGTAAATCGTGATGACCACCGGGATGATCATCCCCGGCTGGTTCTGGGTCGCGGCGTTGAACTGCTTGCAGAACTCCATGATGTTGACCTGGTGCTGTCCCAGGGCCGGTCCGACCGGGGGCGCGGGGTTCGCGTTGCCCGCCGGAATCTGGAGTTTCACCATCGCCGCAACCTGCTTCTTCGCCATGTACGCCTCCTGCCACCCGGGTGTTCACGGGGCCGCCCGTGCCGGTCCCTCCCCAGGGATAGCTAGATGGTTTGCACCTGCAGGAAATCCAGCTCCACGGGGGTGGCCCGCCCGAAGATGCTGACCATCACGCGGACCTTGCCGCGATCGGTGTTGATTTCGTCGACGGTGCCCACGAAATCGCAGAACGGCCCGTCGATCACCTTGACGCTCTCCCCTACCTTGAACGGCACTTCCGCCGTCACCCGCTCCCTCTCGGGAATCGCCTGTCCGCGAATCCTCGCGATGTCGGCCTCCGAGAGCGGTATCGGATTCCTCTCGTCGCCCAAGAAGTGGGTCACACCGGGGATGTTCGTGACCAGGTTCTTGGTTTCCTCATCCAGCTCCATCTCGACCAGCACGTAACCGGGGAAAGTCTTACGACGCGTGATCTGCTTCTTGCCGTTCTTCAAAACGGCGAAATTGTCAGTTGCGACGAGGATTTCGCCAAAACTCTCCTGGAGCTGCGCGTACTGAATCGCCCGCTCCAGATTCACTTTCACCTTGTTCTCGTGACCCGAGTAGGTGTGGATCACATACCACTTCTTCGCCATTCGGCTGTGTCCCCGTTCTCCCGCCTGGCCTAGAGGATCGCCCGGACGCCCCAGTTGACCACGAGATCGACGGCGTAGATGAACACGGAGATGATGAAGACGGCGATGAGCACGACCGTCGTCGACTCCCGCAGCTCCTCTCGAGTCGGCCAGGTCACCTTGGTCATCTCGACCTTGACCTCACCGATGTACTTACGAGTTCGATCCACAATCGATGCCATGGGTCCTCCCATAGGCCCAAGAGGTGATGCGACTTGGCGCTTCGTGCACGGTCGCCGCCCTCGAAACCGTTAGCGCGTCTCCTTGTGGAGCGTGTGCTTCCTGCAGTGGGAGCAATACTTCTTGAACTCCACACGGTCCGAGTGCGTCTTCTTGTTTTTGTCTCCGTTGTAGTTGCGACGCTTGCATTCGCCGCACGCCAACGTGATCCTGTCCCGCATCGTTAAAGCCTCCGCGCCTCGGGTCTACTCGAGGATCTCGACGACGACGCCGGCGCCCACCGTCCGGCCGCCCTCGCGAATGGCGAAGCGCAATTCCTTCTCCATCGCGATCGGGGTGATCAGCTCCACCTCGAGGTTCACGTTGTCCCCGGGCATCACCATCTCCCGCTCGTCCATGATCTTGCACACGCCCGTCACATCCGTCGTCCGAAAATAAAACT
>JAXDAY010000019.1:0-268303 GCA_034679345.1 Candidatus Eiseniibacteriota bacterium | reverse complement strand
ATAGATGCCCTTCTCGCTGATTCCACGAGCCAGAACGATGAACGCATCCAGGTGCGTGAAGGTGGTCGCCGGGGCCGGGTCGGTCAGGTCGTCGGCGGGGACATAGATCGCCTGCACCGATGTGATCGAACCCTTTCGGGTGGAGCAGATCCGTTCCTGCAGCTCGCCCATCTCGGTGGCGAGGGTCGGTTGGTAGCCCACGGCGCTCGGCATGCGTCCGAGGAGCGCTGAGACCTCCGATCCGGCCTGCGTGAAGCGGAAGATGTTGTCGATGAAGAGAAGGACGTCCTGGCCCTCTTCGTCGCGGAAATGCTCGGCGACCGTCACGCCGGAGAGCCCGACGCGCAGGCGCGAGCCCGGAGGCTCGTTCATCTGTCCGTAGATCAGGGCTGTCTTCGAGATGACGCCCGACTCGTTCATCTCCAGCCACAGGTCGTTCCCCTCGCGGGTGCGCTCCCCTACTCCGGCGAAGACGGAGTAACCGCCGTGCTCGGTGGCGATGTTGCGGATGAGCTCCATGATGATGACGGTCTTGCCGACGCCCGCGCCTCCGAAAAGGCCCACCTTTCCGCCCTTGGGATACGGCTCGAGAAGATCGATGACCTTGATCCCCGTCTCGAGGATCTCGGACTTCGTCGACTGTTCGATGAGGCTCGGGGCATGACGGTGGATCGGCAGCCGCTTCCCGGGATCCGGCAGGGTCCCGCGATCGTCGATCGGATCGCCCAGGAGGTTGATGACGCGGCCGAGGACCTGCTCCCCCACGGGCACCGAGATTGACTCGCCCGTGTCCATGGCGTCCATCCCGCGCACGAGTCCGTCGGTCGACCCCATGGCGATGCACCGCACGACGTTGTCGCCGATGTGAAGCGCCACCTCGACCGTGAGGTGGATGCCGGCCTTCTCATCGTCGATCCGGATCGCGTTCAGGATCTTCGGCAACCGATCCGAGGGAAACTCGAGATCCACCGTGGGGCCGATCACCTGCAGGACCTTTCCGATATTGGGCTCGTTCGCCATCGTATTCCTTCTCCTTCGGCTCCGGACCGGGCCGCCTTACCTCAGCGCTTCCGCGCCGCCCACCAGCTCCGAGATTTCCTTCGTGATCGCCGCCTGGCGCAGCTTGTTGCGAATCAGGGTCAGCGCCAGGATCATCTCACCCGCGTTCTTCGTCGCCGCCGACATCGAGGTGAGACGCGCCGCGTGCTCGCTCGCGAGGGAGTCGGCCATGATCGACACGACCCGCGTCAAGATGTAGCGCGGCAGCAGCTCTCCGTAGATCTCCTTGGGCGACGGCTCGAAGATATAGTCCTTCTGGATTCCGCCCTCCCCCGCCTCGGCCCGGATCGGCAGCATCGCATCGACGACGACCTCGCGCCGTCCGGTCGTGATGAACCGGGTGTAGACGAAGTCGACCTTGTCGGTATCTCCGCGGCCGTAGGAGTCCACCAGATGTCGGGCGAGTCTCTGCGCCTTGAAGAGATCGAGCTGATCCCCCAGCTCGTGGATTCGCATGCTGCCGCTCCATCCCCGCTTGCCAAAGTAGTCGCTCGCCCGCCTGCCGATCGGGATCAGGTCGACCGATGAGCGGTCGGCCCCCCTCAACTCCTGCTCCGCGTGCCTGAGGACGTTGGAGTTGAACGCGCCGCAGAGCCCCTTGTCCGATGTGATCACGACGAGACTCCGCCGCCGCACCTCGCGCGCCTCCAGAAGGACGTGGGTGCGCTCGGTCGCCGCCCCGGCGAGATTCTCGAGGATTCCGGTCATCGTCTTCGCATACGGCCGGGTGGCCATGGCTCGGGCCTGGGAGCGACGGAGCTTGGCCGCCGCCACCATCTGCATCGCCTTGGTGATCTGCTGGGTGCTCTGGACCGAGCGAATCCTCCGGCGGATGTCCTTGAGCGTCGCCATTCGGCCCTACCTCGACTCCACCGACTTCTGGAACTCGGCCTTGAATCGCCCGATCGCCTCGTGGAGCTTCTTCTCGTTCGCCTCGTCGAGGAGCTTCGTGCTCGCAATCGCGTGCATCAGCTCGGGGTACTCCTTGTCGAGATAGGCGAAGCACTCCGGCTCGAACCGCGCGAGGGATGAGGTCGGAAGATCGTCAAGATAGCCGTTCACAGCGGCGAAGATGATCGCCACCTGACGCTCCAGCGCCAGAGGGACGTACTGCCCCTGCTTCAGGATCTCCACCGTCTTCTCGCCGCGCGTGAGCTGCGACTGAGTCGCCTTGTCGAGGTCGCTGCCGAACTGCGCGAATGCGGCGAGCTCCCGGTACTGCGCGAGATCGAGGCGCAGCCGGCCCGCCACGCGGCGCATCGCCTTCGTCTGGGCCTTCCCTCCCACACGGGAGACGGAGATTCCGACGTTGATGGCCGGTCGGACGCCCGCATAGAAGAGATCCGTCTCCAGGAAGATCTGGCCGTCGGTGATCGAGATCACGTTCGTCGGGATGTAGGCCGAGACATCCCCCGCCTGCGTCTCGATGATCGGAATGGCGGTCAGCGAACCCGCGCCGAGATCGTCGTTCAGCTTCGCGGCGCGCTCGAGGAGCCGGCTGTGGAGATAGAAGACATCTCCGGGGTAGGCCTCGCGCCCCGGCGGGCGGCGCAGAAGGAGCGAGAGCTGCCGGTAGGCCACCGCATGCTTCGACAGATCGTCGTAGATGCAGAGGGCGTGCTTCTTGTTGTCGCGGAAGTACTCGCCCATCGCCGCCCCCGCGTACGGGGCGATGTACTGAAGCGGGGCCGCCGTCGAGGCCGTGGCCGAGACGACGGTCGTGAACTCCATCGCGCCATGCTCTTCGAGGGTCGCCACGACGCGCGCGACGGAGGACTCCTTCTGGCCGATCGCGACGTAGATGCAGTAGAGGTTCTTTCCCTTCTGGTTGATGATCGTGTCGACCGCGATCGCCGTCTTCCCGGTCTGGCGGTCGCCGATGATGAGCTCGCGCTGCCCGCGCCCGATCGGGATCATCGAGTCGATCGCCTTCAGACCCGTCTGCACCGGCTCGTTCACGGGTTGTCGCTGGACGACGTTCGGCACCTTCCCCTCCAGGGGATAGTAGGTCTGGGTGGCGATGGGCCCCTTGCCGTCGAGCGGCTCGCCGAGGGGATTGACGACGCGCCCCACGAGGGCGGGTCCGACCGGCACCCGCGCAACGGCGCCGGTGCGGTGGACCGGATCGCCGTCCTTCACCTGCTCGTCGGAGCCGAAGAGGACCACGCCCACGTTGTCCTCCTCGAGGTTGAAGACCATGCCGGTCACGTCGTTGGGGAACTTCAGCAGCTCGCCGGCCATGGCCTCCGTGAGACCCCAGACGCGCGCGATTCCATCTCCGACCTGGAGGACCGCGCCGACCGAGGCGATATCCAGCTTCGACTCGAACTTCTCGAGCTCCGCCTGGAGGACCTTGCTGACTTCTTCGGGTCGAAACGACATGGTTCTTCCTCTCTAGCGACTTTGGTGGACGGGAACGGACAGCAACTCGTCGCGGATCTTCTCGAGCTCGCTCCGCACGCTACGATCGATGATCTGCCCTTCGATGGTGACGACGATCCCGCCGATGATCTTCGGATCGATCCGCGGCCGCAGCTTCACTTTCTTGTCGAACATCCGCTCGAGCTCCTCGACGAGCCCATCGGAGAGATCCTCGGGCAGCCGGACGGCGGTGGTGACGATCGCCTCCGCGATTCCTCTGGCCTCCTCGACCTGCTTGCGGTAGGCCGCGGCGATCGCGAGGAGGTAGAGGATGCGTCTCTTGCGCAGGAGAAGACGGATGAGCTCCACGAAGAGATCGGTCGCCTTCCCGCGGAAGAGTGTTTCCACGAGAATGTACTTCTTCTCGTCGAGCTCCTGGGGCGAGCTCAGGAAGCGCACGAGCCGGGGATTGGGGGCGTGCACGATCGCCTCGAGGTTCTCGAGATCCTCGAGGACCGCATCGACGATCCCCCGCTTCTCCGCCGCTGCGAAGAGCGCGACCGCGTAGCGCCTCGCCACTCCCTTGTCGATCACGACACGCGCGCCCTTCTCAGCTCGTCGATTGCCTCCGTGATGAGCCGGCGGTGCGTGGCGTCGTCGAGCTTTTGGCGGATCGCCTTCTCCGCGGCGCCGATCGCCATCCGGACCATGTCCTCCTTCAGCGCGAGCTCGGCCTGATCGAGGCGCATGGAGATGTCATCCTGCGCATGGCGCTTGAGCTCCATCGCCTCGCTTCGCGCCTCGTCGATGATCTCATCGGCGGCGGCTTTTCCCTCCGCGACCTTCTTGTTCAGCTCGGCGCGCGCCTTGGCGTCGATCTCGCTCAGGAGCGACTTGTAGTGGCTCTCCGCATCGAGATTCGCCCGTTTGCCCACCTCGATCGAGTCGAACTCGCTCTTGATCCTGTCGCGTCGCTCATCGAGGAGGTTCAAGATGGGCCGCCAGGCGTAACGGCGCAACACCCACACGGCGCCCCCGAAGGCGACGGCGTGGGTCAAGACCTCCCGCCAATGCGGACTGAGAACGTTGACTTCCGCAGACATTCGGTTCCCCTCAGGTCCCCTCGTCGGGGCGGTCGGTCTAGAGCTTGCCCTGGAGAACGAAGACGGTGACGAGCGCGTAGATCGTCAAGGCCTCGATGAACGCGCAGCCGATCACCATTCCGACCTGGATCTTTCCGGCGGCCTCGGGCTGGCGGCCCATCGCCTCCATCGCCTTGCCGACGGCGCTGCCAAGGCCCAGGGCCGAGCCGAACGCCGCGATTCCGAGGCCCAGGGGCAACGCCAGATGAAGCAGACTCCCAGTCATTTCGCGATTCCTCCGGTTATTGGTGGTCCGTTTGCGGTGACATCCGTGACATCAATGTCCGTGCTCCTCCTCGTGAGGGAGCATCTGAGAGAAGTAGATCGTCGAGAGCAGCGTGAAGACGAGGGCCTGGATCGTCGAGAGCAGCAGGCCCAGGAAGATGAACGGGAACTCGAGCGGAATGCCGACCGGCGAGCCGAGCCACGCCAGGCAGGCGACGCCGAGCGAGGTGAAGACGGCGATCAGCACGTCCTCCCCCATGATGTTGCCGAAGAGTCGCAGCGAGAGGCTCACGGGCTTGGCGATCTCGCCGATGACATGGAGAGGGAGCATCAGCGGCACGAGGGCCCAACCCATCACATCGGTGGGCGAGCCCACCAGGTGATAGAAGTAGCCGAGGACGCCGAGCTTCCGGAAACCGGTGATCTGGACATAGACAAAGACGCAGAGCGCCAGGGCGAGCGTCGTCTCGAATAGCGAGGTGGGCGCCTTCAAGAGCGGCACGAGTCCCGAGAGGTTCATGAACCAGATGTATAGGAACAGTGTGCCCAGGAACGGAGCGAACTCGCGGGCATGGCGACCCAGGATCCCGTGGATGAAGTTGTAGAACGCCTCCACCACGGTCTCGACCGCGTTCTGGAATGGCCCGGGGATCATCTCCTTCTTCGCAGCGCCCCGGAGCAGGACGATCGAGATCACGATGAGGACGAGCAGGGCGAAGATGTTCCCCCGCCAGGCGAAAAGATAGTCGATGAGGTTCTCGGGACGCTCACCGGGGCCGCCGAAGTAGACCTTCAGGTTGTGGATCAGGTCGGGGAGCTCGAGGAGGGCGCCGCCTCCTTCTTCCGCGGGGTGAGCATCGCCTGGCGTGACGCCGTGCTCGCCGGGGGGCGCGGCTTCGTGCGTGGCGGCGGGCGGGGTCCCGTGGGGCGCCTCCGATTCGGCGAAGGCGCCGCCAAAGCCCATCGCGATGAGAACCGCGCAGAGCAGCAGGATCCGTCGCGTCATCGGGCTCTCCGATCGGCGCCCGGGCTCTTGCGAAGGAGCGGTCCCCCCGCCCCCTGCCGCTCGCGCTGCATCGCCGGCGTCGCGAGCAGCAGGCGGCCGAGGACTTTCAGCAGGGCCACGACCAGGAAGAGCGAGAATCCAGCCAGGAGAAACCAAGGCGCCAGATGGAGCGCGAAGAGCAGGAGAGCGCCGACGGCGTAGACGCCCGCGAATTTCAAGAAACCCAGAAGGACGAGGACCCCGCGACGCCGCCCGCGGATCGCTTCGCGGATGAGCGCGTCGAGGAGATAGAGATCCGCGGCGCCGAGCGCCGCTCCGGCCCCCCACGACGCCGCCTGCCGAATCCCGAGATAGACCGCGAGGCAAAGGAATCCGAGCCCCCCCACCCAGGCGGTCGTGACCAGCACGCGGCGGATGAAGTCGGGCCCGAGATCGAGCCAGTGGCGGGCTTGATCGCTTGCCACCCCCCGAAACCTCCCCGCAGCCTCAGGCTGCTATCGGTCGAGATCCTTCTGGACGCGCCGGATCAGGTGCACCGTCTCCCGGATGGCGGAGACGAACCCCAGCGCCACTCCCAGCGCCTGGAAGACCCAATCGGTACCGAGTTTGCCATCGACCCATCGACCGAGCCACCAGCCCACCGCCGGGGCGACTCCCATGTAGATGGGAATCGTCGCCAGCATCAGCGCGGCCCGATAGTACCGTGTGTTCGACTCTCCCCCGCGGCCCTTCCGGTTGTCCGGCAAGAATCACCTGCTCTGTGCTCGGGAGTCCCAGACGGGGGTCCAGCGAGTCGGCGGGAAGGCAAACCCGCGGCAACCCATGAACAAAGCATTCTCCCTGCGACTAGAAGCACTGTCAATGGACAAGTTCAGAAAAGCACAAGCCAGAGGCCAGTCGGGCGAGCCTCGGACGGCGGGAGTGACCGCCTCGGGGTCGCTCCGGCATATTTTGTTGTATCGCTTTACTTTAGGTCTCTATCGACAGGGCAGCGACCATCCGGGACGCAGGCGAAGTGGAAACGAGTGAACAATCCCCCCCTCCCCGGCGTCCTAGCAGGCGAGGGAAGCAATCCCCAGAGGAGATCCAGACCATGACCAGGAAGCTCGCCTCGATGCTGATCGCGCTACTCATCATCGGCGCCTGCGCCGCCGCGTCCGCCGCCGAGGCAGTCACGATCTCGGTGGGAATCGCGATCGATCTGCCGATCGGTCTGGGGAGGGGAGATCAACCGGTGGTGGAGGACTCGAGCACGGCGGGGGCGGATGGATCCGCGGCTTCCGGAGATGCGCAGAAGGTCCGTTCGACGTCGCAACGCGTAGAAAAGGTGCTGCAGCATGGAGCGATCGTCGCCTCCGCGGTCCTCCGCGCGGTCGTCGCCACCGTCTGCGTCGTCGTATGCGTCGGCGAGGCGACGCTCGATGTGGTTCAGGAGATGATCACGCTCGGCGGGCCGGCGTTGTTGGTCTGAACCTCGGGGGGAAGGTATGATCCGTCCGGGGGGAGGACCGCATGCCCAGCCAATACCTCTATAGGATCCAGCCGACCCGTCCCGCGATGCTCACCGAGGGCGCGACCGACCAGGAGGAGCGGCTCATCGGCGAGCACTTCGCTTACCTGAAGAACCTGACGGAGATCGGGGTCGTGCAACTGGCGGGACGGACGACAAACGACGATGCCTCGACCTTCGGGATCGTCGTCTTCGTGTCGCAATCGGATGAGGCCGCCCGGATCATCATGGAACAGGACCCCGCAGTTGCCGCCGGGGTCTTCAGCGCCCAGATCTACCCGTTCTCAGTCGCGCTCGTCGGGAGGTTTCCGGCGCGCTAGCCGCTCCTCCCGGGCCGCGTGTCCTGGAAATGCGCCGTCACGCCGAAGACCACGTAGTGAATCAAGCTGAAGTTGTAGACCTCATCGACGTCGACCCCTCCTTCGAGGAGGCGGTAGCCACCCCGGAACGCCCAGCGGCTCCCGAGGGGAAGGCCCAGTCCGAGGAAAACATCCTCGGCACGCCCCTGCGGCGCAGCCGCCGCGTCGCCTTCGAAGATCACGCTCACCGGAGGGCGTACGTCCCACCGGAGGGCGAAGTTGAGGAGCGGGACGAAGCCGGTGTTGGACTTCTTTGCCGTGATTCCGCCGCCACGCAACTCGATGGCCGCGTCGCGCAGCTTCGCGGTCAAGCCGATCCCGATCCTGAGCCGCTCCGTCCTGTGAAAGTCCCTGCGGTACGAGAGGCGGTAGGAGTCGAAACGGTATCGCGATGAAAGCGGCGTGCGCGCCGGGAACACCGCTTCGGTGAAAGTGACAGGATGGTCCACCGAGCCGGAGCCCTCCAGACGCAGTGGGGCGATGAGCAGGCTCAGATCGTGCTTGTCGTTCCATCGATAGGAAACGCGCAGGCGCGCAAACGCCGCCGGATCCGTCGAAAGCTCGTCCGTCAGGGAGATTCGCGTTCCTCCCTCCCCAGGGATGCGGACGTCGTTGTAGCTGGAGAAGACGGCGCCCGTCTCAAGATCGGCGGAGATCGCGGCGGCCGCGGCGGGCATCGCCGCCAACGACGACAAGATCGCCACAGCGATCCCCATCGATAAAGGCCGAAGGATGCGGCTCGCCCCACGCATGTGGTTCATCTGTGCCTCCTCGCTTCAGGTCGTCGCGGAGATGGTGGCCGATCCCTGGCAGGCTTACAAGCCGTCGCGTCTCGCAATCAGAGGGCTCCCGCGAACCTCACAGCGGCGGACCGACGTGAGCGAAGACCGCGCGTCGATCGGCGGCGGCCAAAGGACCTCGAATTCGAGCCGGGCGCGCCCGGGAATCTTCGTCTCGGCCGCGAGGCGCAAACGTCGGTCGGGCTCAAGCCCATAAGACACTTGAACGCCCTTCATGCCTCGGGACCCCAGGGACCGGCTCGACGCTGCGATGTGACGCCGAGCTGCCGCCGGGTCGGCTGCGGGCAAGAAGTACCTGTCGACCTCGCCGCTGATCGTCGACGAGGTGGACTTCGCGCCACTGTCGCGGCACGAGGCCCGCCGGTTCTTCCGCCTGTTGAGCTACCGCGACCAGCGGGGCAGCATCCTATCCAGATCACGACGAACAAGGGGACCAAGGACTGGCCGGAGATCCTGCCCGGCGACGAGGTGTTGACCACGGCGATCCTGGACTGGCTGCCGCACAACAGCCGCGTGCTGGACCTCAACCACGCGCTGGACATCAAGGGGCGTAGCTACCCCCTGCAGGATCTGGAACGGATGGTGCCCCTACTGGGCTGATCGGGGAGCCGGCCGTCGCCCCGAAGGGAGGTTGGGCCGGCGACCCGCTGAAATGCGGGCAGTTCACCGGGGGGCAGGTGCGGAAGTCTGGGGGGTCGCCTAACTCAAGGACGGCGAGGTCGATCCGGGTTCAGACGCCCCATGGCCTCCTCGAGCGGAGGGAATCCCGGCCGCAGGCCTCGCGCCAAGGCATACCAACGACGGGCCTCCGCTGGCCGCTTCAGGCGCTCGCAGGTGATCCCGAGATTGAAGAGCGGTTCGAACAGATCCGGCGCCAGGGCGTGGGCCTGTTCGAAGCGCCGCAACGCTTCGTCAATGCGGCCCACTTCGCGTAGCGCCACGCCTTCGTTGTTGATCACCCAGGGATCGCGGGGGGCGAGCGTGCGCGCCCGCGCGAAGGCCTCCAACGCGGCCGCCAGATCTCCGCGCGCGTGCTGCGCCTCCCCAAGGCCGGCCCATGCTTCGGCCAGCTCGGGATCGCACCGGGCTGCGCGGGAATAGGCTTCGATCGCCGGCGACGGCTCGCCGCGGCGCAGAGCAAGATCGCCCAGGAGCACCCAGCAGAGCGGCTCGCGCTGCCCAAAGCGGAACGCGGCGGCCAGGTCGCGCGCCGCGGATGCCCCGACCTCTCCGGAGGCGATGGCAAGCGAGGCGCGATTGCGGAGGAAATCTCCCGGGCGCACCCAGCGATCGATCGTTCCATCGCAGGTCGCGCGCGCCGCGTCGATGTCAACGGCGCGCGTCGCCGCGCGTAGCGCGATATCCCGATACTCACCGCGCAGGGGACGGAAGCGAATCAGAGCCTCGAGATCCTCGCGCGCGATCGGCCACCCGGCGGCTTGCGCGCGCACCAAGCGCACGCGCTCCCCCGCTGGCTCCGCCGAGATGGCGCCCGAAACCGGCATCCGCGCCAGGAGGCGATCGACCGTGGCCAATGCGCGCGCCGCCACCTCTCGCGCGTCATCGCCGACGCACAGCGCGGCGGCGGCATCCTCTTCGCACAGCCGCGCAATCCGCAAATCCTCCTCGGCGGCACGAATCTGCGCGTGCCCGTCGCGGAGCTCGGTTGGCACGCGCAGGTCGCGCAAGATCTCCGGCCGCATCGTCAGGAATCCCAGGCACAACACAGCGAAGATCATGAACCCGGCAAGCAGGAGCGCCTCGGGTCGCCGCCGGCGCATCGTCACCCAGGCGCTCCCCGCCGCGAAGAGGATCGCCGTGATCGTGAACCCCGGACCGAGTGGCACAAATGCGGGACCGAGCAGATATCCGACTGCGACCAGCGCCCCCATCACCCCGCGCGCGGTCCCCTCGGGCAGCAGTGTGCTCAGGGTCATGACCCCCGTGGCGCGATCTCCCACTGTGTCCTTGAGATCCTTGGCGGTGAATCCAAGCGTCACACCAACCAGCAGATACCCCGCGACGCGCCAGGGCAAGACGGACAGCGTCATCTCCTGGGCGAAGAGCGAGTAGCCGGATGCGAGAGACAGAGTCGAGAGGAATCCCAGTGTGAGGGTCGCAACGCCCGGCCAGCGCTTCGCGCGAACCGGGGGCGCGGAGTAGAGCCACGCCAGCAGCAGCACCGCCGTCATCAGAAGAAACGGCACGTAGCCGACGCAGAGCGCGAGAAAGAGCGCGAGCGCCGCGGCGATGACGGCCAGCCCACGCGCCGTCGCCTCCGAGAGCACGCCTACGGCACGCCGCCGGTGAGGCTCGTTAATCCGGTCCGCCTCGCGATCATGGAGGTCGTTCCAGACGAGTGCGGCCAGGTATGCGGCAGCCATGGATGCCCAGAGGATGGCGACCGCCGCCGCATCCGTCGGGTTGCCTGAGTCGCCCAGATACGCGCGGTAACTCAATCGGCCCAGCCAATATCCCGCCAGAACGAGTCCGGAGTAGTAGGCCAGCCGTAACCAGCTGACTGCGCGCAGGAAGGCGACAAACCGAGACGCGTTCAGACGCCATGCGAAGGCAACTGCGCCGACGAGGAACGGCAGAGCCATGACGACCGCGAGGCGGCGGCTCTCTTCCACCACCAGGCCGCGGAGCCGAAACGCAGCCAGGTAGGATCCTTCGTTCCCGTAGGATCCCGCCGCCCCCAGCTTGGCGAACAGAGAGGGCCAGGCGCCGGCAAGGGCCATGATCATAAACGCGCCCGTCGCGGCGAGGAGCGCAACTACCGGTCGGCTCCATGCGCGGCGGCCAGCTTCAGCCCTCGGGCCAGTGCGCCGCATCGCGATCCACGCATAGGCGCCGCAGAGAAGGACGGCTAGCGCGATCTCGACGCGCTGTCCGGGCGAGACCTCGCTCATCGGCGCAGCCGGGTCCCAGAAACGGACCAAGACCGAGCCGAAGCCGAGCAGGTATTTCAGATCGTAGCCTCGTCCCCCCGAGATGATCGCGTCGGCGATCGGCGCGATCGGCAGGATCGCGTATCCGATGGTGACGACACGGGCGACGCCGGCGACCGGCCGGCGAGTGAGGCAATGGAGCCAGAGCACGAGACCAAGGAAGACCGCGAGATAGAAGAGCGGGAAGTGCAGGAAGACCATCGCGAAGGAGAGATCCTGCCGTCCATCGAACCCGAGTTGATGCGGCCGCTCCAGGACGCCTTCGAGGAGATTGCGGGCCAGGATCCAGCCGAAGAGCAGCGCAGCCCACGCCCAACCGCTCGTCGTCGATTCCTCGATCGCGCGGATCCCGTTCGTGCGCGGCCTTGGCGTCGCGTCCATCCCCCCTCCCGGACTCGGCGGCATCCTACCCGATGCCAGCGGCTGCCACCATCGCGCGATTGCCCGCCCGTCCGGAGGGAAACGGCGGACGTCCCCTTTCCAGAGGACGACCGCCGTCAATGACGCGGGGCGCGTGACGTAGCGCCGAGCTCGATGGCGTTACCGCAGCACGATGATCTTGGCGGTCGCGGACCCGGTTTCCGACACGAGCTTTCCGAAATAGGTCCCTGCCGGGACGGGCCGGCCGAGATCATCCCGCCCGTCCCAGGTGACGCGGTACGAACCGGATCGCTGACCCTTGTCGACGAGTTCACGCACTGTGCGACCCGCAACGTCGACCACGACGACCTGCACGCGTCCGACATAGTCTGCAGGCAGCGCGTAATGCAGCTTCGTCACGCCGGTCACCGGATTCGGTGCGGCCGCGATGAATGCGCCGCTCGCCAAGACCGGAAGATCTTCCGCCGAGGCGCCGCCGTCCGGGGGCCAGTGGAGAAAGGCGCCGTTGACCACGACCGCGAAGGGCTGCGGCCCATGCGGGACGTTGTAGCCGCTCACGCGCACGCGCCAGGCCCCGGTCGGCGGGCTGTTGACGCGCACACACTCCTCGACATTCAGCCGGTCCGCGGAGCCTCCAGTGGTTGAGAATCCACCGCTGAAGACATTCCCCAGATACTGCGTGCCCCCGGGCGGGATGACGACCAGGTCAAGGTCGTTCACGAGCTTGATCCCAGACCCTTGCGTGCCCGGGTAGTCGCTCCAGACCAGTGTCACGACCAGGGGCTCGCTCGATGCGTCGACTTCGAAGTCCCGCGTCCAGACGCCGCCCGTACTCAAGCCCGGCGTCACGTCCTCCGCGATCAGCTCGCGCGTGTCGCCTTCGAAGTAGAGCGTGTTGTCAAGGAAGATGCGGCCCCAGCCCTCGTTGTTGTTCGGGATGTCAGAGGTGCTCATGTCATCCGTACTGGAAACGAGCGTCGCTTTCACGAGGGCCGCGCTCGGGGCGAGCGGATCGCCTCCGGTCACCCCTTGCGGGTAGAAGCCGTCGACATAGTACTGGCGAACATTCAAGGCGGAGCCCGCCACCGCCGGAGTCGCCATCGAGGTGCCCTGGAACGGGTTCGAGGCGGTAGCGCAGGTCGCGTTCGGAGGACTACCCGGATCGTTGTCGACAGAGGTGATGAAGGTCGGGTCCTCACCGCCAGGCGCAGTCACCGTCGGCTTGTATCGGTTGTCCGCGGTGGGTCCCCGGCTCGAGTAGCTCGCCATCACATCCTGCTGCGACGCTTGCCGGGTCGCGCCGACGCTCACGCAGTCCTTCGCAGTCGCCGGCGAGCCGACGGTGCTGCCGTTTGGGCCGGAGTTGCCGTTTGCGAAGCAGATCAGGAAATCCTTATGGTTCCAGCTCGCGTTGTCGACGTCCACGCAGAAGCTGTCGTAGGCGTTTGCCGTGCTCCCCCAGGAGTTCGTATGGACGCGGGCGTTCAGACCGTAGCTGGCGTTGAACGCCGCGGTGAGGCTGCTCGGCACGTTCAGTGTGCCCAGGTTGCAGGCGGTCCAGTCATCCGAGCCGACGTCCTGCACCGTGATCTTCGCCTTGTAGGCCATGCCGTTGTAGTTGTAGTTGCCGGCGTTGATGTAGGACTGATCGCCACAGACGGTGCCTGCGACATGGGAGCCGTGCCCGGTGTCGCAGCCATCGTATGTGCTGCCGCCATAGAGCGTGTAATCGATCACCTTTCGGTGCGCCGGGCCCGGCACGGCGTTGCCGATCTCACGGAACCAGCAGCTGTTGTAGTCGAGGCCAGTGTCCATCATGGTCACGATCTGGTTCTCTCCGTGGATTCCCTGGTCCCAGATCGGGGTCTGGCCGCTCACGTTCGACTGAACGACCCACTTGGTCGTGTTGTTCTGCGTCCGGAACTCCGGCAGCTCCTCGATCCACCAGACATCCAGAATCCGCGCAATGTCAGGGACGCTGGCTGGCGCGGCGCCCACCACCAGGCGGCGCGAGAAACCATCGTCCGTGCGATCGAGGATGCGGCCGCCGAGCGCCTCGATCTGGGTGGCGACGTCATCCAGGTTGCGGAAGACCCGCACGATCAAGCGAACGTTCGGATCCGCCTGCCGCTCCGGAGAAACGAACGCGCGCGTGCCGATTCCCGGGGCAATCTTGTAGGCGGGATGAAACGCCCCGACCCAGCTCGTTCCGGTCAGGGAGGCCACGCGCGCCTGCGCGACAGCGTCCATCCCCACCAGAAATGCGAACTCGGGCACGTAGCCGTAGATCGTGGCTCCGGCGGCTTCCAGACTTCCCCGCCATGCCGCTGCAATTGGCGTGTTCGTCTGCACGATGAAGTAGCCATAGTCGGCTCCACCCGGCGCCACCGTCAGGTTCGCGGGCAGGACCGGTTCTCCAATCGCGGCGTCGAATCGGTATGCCTCAAGGTCAACGACCCGAGCATGCGTTGATTCGAGGGCAAGGCCCAGCAGGGAGATGACAATGACGCAGAGGAAGACTTGCTTCCGCACTGGTTGCCTCCTTTTTTCCTTGGAGCAACAGACGATGCAAGCCCGGCGCGAGTCTCACGCGCGCCGGCAGCCGTTAGCAGCATCAATTATATTCGATTTCCCGGCGGAAATCACGTCAATTCGAACCGTCTTGCCCTTTTGTCGAGCCTTTTCTCTTGTGCACGACGAAATTCCTGTTTGCTGAAGGAAACCCGGCAGTAGCCCGGAACAAAGGCTGAATGACCGTGCCCCTGGCGAACGGTACCATCCGATCCCATGGCCACCGTCATCGCACCCGAGCGCCCCGACACCGCCGATGCCCGGGACCTCATCGAGAAACTCGAGGCGCATCTCGTGCCGCTCTCCCCGCGCGAGAGCCGCCACGGCTACAGCGTCGACAAGCTGATCGCCCGCATCTTCACCAGGGTGGCCATAGCGAGTCTCATCGCAGGGGTTGCGCTGTGGAGCAGCGTCATGGCCCTGCCGAGTCGCCCGGCGGTGGAGCTCCCGGCCCGGTTCGTCGCCGATCGCATCTTTGTGGACGTCGCTACGCGCGGCGGTGACACGCTGCACCTGTACACCGACACCGGCGGAGGGCTGCTCCTCCTGCGCGAGGTCGCGCAGCGCGCAGGCATCGAGGATTCGAGCAGCGTCGCGCTACGCGAGATCGCGGCCGACACGACCTTCCCGGAACCCCTCGGCATGCCCGACCGCCGGGTACCGATCGTGCAGCCGCCTCCGGGCGGCGGCATCCCCTTCGAGGGGATGCTCGGCCAGGCGTGGTTCGCCGACCGCGTGTGGACCTTCGACTATCCAGCGCGCAAGCTGCTGCTCCACGAAGCGGCCCCGCCACCCGAACCCGGAGCGCACACCGCGCCACTGGGCTTCCGCACCGACTCGAGCGGGAAGCGGGAATCCTCGTTCCCTCGCATCGTAGCCGTGGTCGAGGGCGACACCCTTCAACTCCTCTTCGACACCGGGGCCACGGGCAACCTGAGCGCCTCGGCCCTCGCGGCCATCGGCGACTCGGCGCCCGCCGTCAGGGCGACCAGCTTCATCACGAAGGAGGTTCTGGACCGCTGGCGCGAGCGCCATCCCGACTGGCGGGTGATCGACAATGCCGACCAGATCGTCCCCGGCATCCGAGTGATCGAGGTGCCGCGGATCGACATCGCCGGCTTCACCGTCGGCCCGGTGTGGTTCACCGAGCGTCCCGATGCCAACTTCCATCAGTACATGTCGCAGTTCATGGATCGCCGCGTGGACGGCGCCCTCGGCGGCAACGCTCTATCGTTCTTTCGGGTGACCGTGGACTACCCCGCCGCGACCGCGCGCTTCGTCTTCGTCCGCCAATGAGACACGCGCTCCATCCGGTGCTGCGCCACATTTGGGTCGAACGCTGAGCATCAGCGGGGACCCGCAGCGCCATCCGCTGCATGCTCTAGTCAGGCGCTACCGATCATCGCAGCGTCTCTCTGCCCAGGTCACAAGACGAAGCCCAGATACACGAGCGCCAGTGTGGCGGGCGCGCTCTTCTCGGCCAGAACGAATGCGACACCGTAGATCAGGGCGATCAGCATCACAATAGCGGCGCCTTCGGGATGCGTGCCCAGGTGAGCTGACCCCCAAGAGAGCGAGAGCGCGATGCCACCCCAGGGAATCAGCGCGTGACGCGTCCACTTCTCCCCCGCGCGCTGGAACAAAGAGACAAGCGCCAGAACCATCGCCGATTCGAGAAGATAATACAGGTACTGGAACACCGTGACTGCCGTCCCTCGATCACCGTAGAGCCCAACGAAACCTCCGTGCTCCGCCACGATGCTCGGGAAGCCGCTGCCCGACGCCCGCGCCTCAGCCCATCCGATGAACCCCAACACCACCGCGCCGGCAAGCACGACTGCCCATGCCTTCGACCCGGACCGCGTGCGAACGAGCGACTCAAGCACTCGACGTCTCCTGCTCCATCCCAGCACCACGCTCACCCACGCCGACCAGATCGCGATCGAGCAGACGAATCCCCCCACGGTCGCATACCAGTTCGTGCTCCAGAGCCGGGGATCGGAGGCCGTCCGCCCATCGAGCAACTTCGCCACGACAACGGATGCCAGGTCAGCGCCCAGCAGCAGAAAGGTCGCGATTCCCAGCAGGAGGTACCGCCAAGGGCGAACGGAGTCGTCGGACATGTTTGTTCCTCTCGCTTTCTGGCGCCGAACGAACGCATCACCAGCGGGGCGGGATGACCCCAGCGGACTCGGCCCAACCGGGCCGCTCGCAGCCTGCCCCGTCTGGTGAATGCAGTAGTCCAGCTTCCATCTCACCGCGGCTTCAGGCAGACAAACGTCACATACCTCTTGCCCCGCTCCGCATACGTCTCCTCACGAATCTCGAAACCGACCTCTGCCAGCGCTGCGCGCCAAGCATCGATGGCAAAGAGACCGAGGATGTGACGGTCGACCTCCACTCGCAGCTGTCCGTGTTCTCGTATCAGGTAGACCATCGTTCCCTCATAGTGATCATCCTCCCTATCGGGATCGAAGCTATTCTCCACGAAGACGACATCGACGTGGGCCGGCCTCGCGCCTCCGGCTGGAGTCACCACCGTCCGATTCTGGAGGAACGTCTCCTTCGTCTCGTCCGGATTGACGACCATGACCCCGCCGGGATTCAGATGCCGCCAGGCTGACGCAAACGCCGATCGCAGGTCCGCTCTTGTCGTCATGTACGTGATCGCGTCATCCAGTAGCACGGCATCAAATGTCCGACCCAGGTCGAAGGTGCGCATGTCGGCATGCACGAACTCGCATTCGGGGTTCAGCTGCCGCGCCAACTCCAGCATGGGTGGACTCAGATCGAGGCCAGTGACATGGTAGTTGCGCTTGAGATTGAAGACGTTCTTCCCGCCGCCGCACCCAATATCCAACAGGGAGTTGACGGGGATACCTGCGTGCTCACGGATGACATGAGTCACGTGGTTGCAGTAGTCGGTGTAGTCCTCTGGGTCGCCCCAGATCGGCCACAGCCAAGCGAGGTCGTCGTACAGGCGAAGTGTGTTCCGGCTGTCCTTCATGTCTCCCGCTTAACCGTAAGCTCCCCCGTCAAGTGGACAACTCAGAACTAGAGAGTTCGGCCTCCTCGATTGCCCGCCGGAACGCGGTTGGCGGGATCCGACCAAGGGCATCATGGGGGCGTTCGTCGTTGTGCGTCCTCAGCCATGGTCGAGTGATGCTCCTTACCTGGTCCAGGTCAGCGAACAGGTAGGCGTCCAAGACCTCCTCTCGGTAGCTTCGATTGAATCGCTCAATGTATGCGTTTTGGTCCGGTTTCCCGGGTTCAATGTAGCGCACGTCGATGTCATGCGCCTTGCACCAGTCGAAGAACACATCAGAAATGAGCTCCGGCCCGTTGTCGACACGAATTGCCCGCGGTAACCCGCGCCAGTCCTTCAGTTGCTCCAAGACTCGGACGACCCGGCCCGAGGGAATCGAGGTGTCGATGACGATGTCGAGGGCCTCCCGGACACCCTCGTCGAGGATGTTCAGCGTCCGGAACCGCCGTCCGTTGTAGAGCGTGTCTGTCATGAAGTCCATTGCCCAGATCTCATTCACCGCTGCCGCCACCTCCAACGTTTGGGGCTCCCGGGTCGGGATTCGTCGCTTCGTCCGCCGCGGGAGATTCAGGCGCATCCGGCAGTACACGCGCCAGACGCGCTTGTGATTCCAAGGCTTGCCATCCAGCCGCAACCTGTCAAAGCACTTCCAGAATCCCCATCGCTGGTGCCTTTCGACCAGCTCGTTCAGGGCACCGATGACCGGCTCGTCTCGCGTTCCTTCCCGTTCACAACCACGGTAGTAGCTCGTCCGGGAAAGGCCGACGGCGGCACAGGCTCGCCGTACGCTCATCTCATGCTCCGCCACCAGAATCGCTATTGCCTGGCGCTTCTCAGGTGGCGTCAGAGCTTTCGGTGAATCAGATCCTTCAGTGCCTGACTCTCGAGCGACACGTCGGCATACAACTGCGTCAGTCGTGAATTCTCCCGCTCGAGGTCCTTCAATCGCTTCAGGTCCGATGGCTCAAGCCCACCATACTTCGCCTTCCACTGGTAGAAGGTGGCCGGGCTGACGCCGTGACGCCGGCAGACGTCCTTCACCGATTCCCCGGCATCGGCCTCCTTCAGGATCGCGAAGATCTGCTCCTCGCTGAATCGTGACTGCTTCATGGATTCCACCTGGCGCCCCAATCTTGCCAGAATCCTCCACTTCTGGGTGGTCATCTTGGAGGGGAAGCTTACGGATCCGCTCGTGCCGCTGTCGACAGGTCCCAGGTAGATCCAGTTGCCGTGCCGAGCGGGGCCGGGGCAGGTCGTTCGCGCGCCAAACCTTCACCACAGCCGGGTGTCTCCGGTCACGCGGGCTGAGATCCGATCAAGAGCTCTTCCCGGCTGGGACGCGTTCCGGAAGCGCAGAGCATGAATCTCCGCTATCTGCGCGAGGCCCGAGTTTCTTCCGGTCTCAGCTGTTATGGTCACAAGGACGCAACAGCCAACGTCACGGAGTCGAAACGCGAACCGGGAGGGTGGAGTCCGGACCGCTCGAGTGGGGGGTTCCCGAGAACTCGGCTCAGCCTTGACCGAGCGCTCCGTGGAGCAGGTGCGGCGGGAGAGCATCGCGGTGCGTGCCGTCCGCAGTGGCGGCCGTTCCGGGTCGAAGCAACCGCGCGTAGGCTCGGCTGGGGAAGACGGCATGCCTCATCCCGACTTCGGTTACGCGGGAACGATGTGAGCCGGGAACGCGTTCGATGCCCCCCCCAGGACGGAGCTTCCTCACATCGAAGGTCTTTCGTCCGGAGGAGAACACGCTCGGCGACAGGCCGAGCAATGGTGCAGTCAGCTCCTTCAGGTCCGCGTTCGCAAAGCTCTGTGGCAAGAGACGGAAGACCACGAGCGCACAGAGCAACGCAACTACGCGGGAATCTCCGAAGCGCAAGGCCGGCGCTCATTGTCCCTGGATCACCTGGGGACGATGCGCCTTGGCGGGCGCGTCTTCCTCTATCCAGCAATTCTGGCCGAGTTGTTGGGCGCTCAAGAGGCGTTGGCGGGGGCCTCGCGTCCCCGCGAAAACACTGCCGGGCCAACTCTCTCACCAAGTCGCCGCTCAGCAAAGTACAGCTCGTCGGTCTGAGGCGAAGCCTCGTTAGCCTTGGCCCTGGCCTAGCCGGATGTTGCCCCGGTATCAGCGTCGCACGCGACGACTCGACGAGGTCCATGCTCGGCGTGGGCCTGCGTCATCGTGCGGCGGATGCTCAGAGCCTTCGAGTGGAAGATTCAATCGTTGACGCGTACTGCTGTGACCGGTCATTCCTCGGCGTCATGCCCCCGACTTCCGGTCGACGGCAGCGGCACACGCAGGCCGGCTTCCCCCGCGCGATCGATCTCGCCTACCCGACGGATCCGGATCTCCGTGGAAGAAGGAGAGGCGACCCCAACCGAGATCCCCTCGCTCTAAGCGGGAGGCGCTACCAGCAGCGGCGCGCGCTCTCCTCGGCTGCGAGCCATGATCGCCTTAAAGACTCCAGATCTCAGGAATACCAGAATCTCCAGGGCGAACAACCCCCATGGGCCCTCTCGACCCTCACGAACCCAGCCCATCTTCTGCGCGGATCGTAAGGACTTTGAATTCGCGTCGTGAATCCACGTCTTCAACACGCGAACGAATGGTTGTCGCCAGTGAAAGCCAGAAATGACTAGGCTCGCGGCCAGGAAACCGCAGACATCGAGCCCGGGTCCCGGTGCCATGGCAATCTCGAACCAATGACTCGAGGCGGCATCGGCAGTAATGCTCACGTAGCCTCTGGCTCTTCCGTGCTGTCGAATCAACAGAGAATCAGGGCTAGCGTGCCGCGCCAGGTTCCGCACATCATCCGGGAACCATGACTGTCGATGAACATAGGCGCCACCTGGTCCGGTCAGAAGTGCGATCAAGAATGCGACTTCTGCGTCGGTAGCCTCGGCAAGAGGGGCAAGCACCACCATCCGGGCCACCTCTCCTCAGTGGCAACCGCACCTATTGATCCTACGGGCAAGGGTGGACTTGGGATTCCTCCTTGGGTCCAGGTCCTCTAAACAGGCTTCCAGTCCTTCTTGCCACACCGGGGACACTTAGGGTGCGACCAGGCTCCACCTCCGTTGCGCTCGGCGCACGATGCACAGATTGGATATGCGCAGTGAGCGCAGCGGTACACGGCATCCCGCCCACCACAATCGGCGCACTTGACACTGTTTCCACCTCCCACGGGCAAACTCCTTTCGACCGGAAGTCCTGGCAAGACCGAACGGAACCAGTGGGGTCGGGCCCATGAACCTCACCAACCCATCTGGGTTGTGGCCGTACCGATAGACCTGTCGTTGACCAGGCACTGGCCCGCAACTGCCTGTCACATGATCTCTAGTAGCCATTGGACGCAGATCAGGAGTTTTCTTGACCCGAAGCAAGTCCGCTTTACCTTGAGGCACAGCGGCATCGCGGTTGGCCACCGACCTGCAATCACCGGCTCGGCTCGCCCTCGCAAGTCGTGTCCAGGGGCTTCTTACGACGGCCCGGCCTCGCCCGTCAGGTGGTATGCCAGCACCAGCCACCCCGTCGATTCTTCATTGACCTCGTCACAAGACGACACGGCCCATATGACATAGCTACCCCCTTTCCGCCACTGGAGTTTGCATACAACCGGCTCGACGTTGCGGCGCCAACGATCATACATAGTAGGACCTCGATGGTGAGAAGGGGCCCGCGAGTGCCGAGAATGGCACCTCCTCCGATGCCCGCCGCCCTCTCGCTCGCCCGGAAGACCGGACTCCCCTATCGCGCCGGGTACCCGGCACCCGACGCGCGCCGTCGCGGGATGACCCCGGGATCGGCCAGAGAGGCGAACACGAGCATCGGAACCCTTCGAATGCCGCTCGAGCACCGGGGGCAAGAGAGCGCGTCCACGTGGAGCGCCCACCGGAGGACGATGACAGCGCTAGCGCCGGCAGATCCTCGTTCATGAACTCGTCCACTCGGAGAAGGCCCGTGATATCGAGACCAGCGACCGAAGGGAATCGCGCGGAGGTAGCGGGCGAAGCTCCGCATGCATGGACGCCGCGGCCAGACAATGCTCAAAGTCCACGAGAAGGCGAAGCGTGACAGATCCCCCGCCGACGGCACGCTTCTCTGCGACGACGAACTTGAATGCGCCGTGGACGAGCTGATCGACCTCATCCGCCACAACCCGTTCAAACGGGAACACGAGACGGTCGTGCGCATCGTGGCGCTCGTCGGTGGGGTGCTCATGGATGCGGAAGGAGCCGTGATCCTCTAGGTCGCGCAGTGGCTCGAGGTCCTGCAGAAGACCGCCTGCACGATCATGGTCGGGGCCGCGCAGTCCGCAGGATTCCGTACCGACACGAAGCTCAACGACATCGCCGAGGAGCTGCGCATATCGCTCCAATCGAGTTTCGCGGGGCCGTTCGCCAGGGCGCAGACCACGGGGAGCCGAGTTGGGGCGTCAGTTGGCGGGCGAGGGATCCAGGGCGAATCCTCCTGGGAACGCCATGCGTCGACGGTAGGAGTTGCACGGGCGAATCCCGTCATGCAGGGCGTTCTTCCACGCGATCCTATTGACACCCCCATTGATCCGACCCTACGCTGCTACCCGTCATCTGGTTGGGCCACTTGCATCAACGGGATCGCATGCCCACTCATGACCTCGGAGACATCGAGAAAGGATGCTCTCGTGACGAACTCGACGCCCCCGCGGGTCCCCCTTGCCTTTAGGGTCGGGATTGTCGGCCACCGGCCGAACCGCCTCCAAATGGAGAAGCTGGACGTTCTGCGCGCAACCATCAAGGCCGTTCTCTCCGAGATCAGAACCAGCGCGACCGAGTTCCATCGTGACAATCCAAGCCTCTACGCGACGGCACCCGTTCTGAGGGCCATCACTCCGTTAGCAGAAGGCACCGACAGGCTATTCGCCGAGGCCGCGCTCGATCTCCAGTACGCGATCTGCTGCCCCATGCCCTTCCATCAGGCCGAGTACGAGCGTGACTTCGTCCCCGACCATGCCCTCGAGGACGGATCCCTCTCGCGCTTTCGCGATTTCTTGGCGCGCGCGAGCAAGGGGCCCGGCCTTGTCACCTTCGAGCTTGATGGCGATCGCGCCGATGTGGGAGACGCGTACGGGGCGGCGGGGCGGGTCGTTCTCAACCAGTCGGATCTTCTCGTTGTCGTCTGGGACGGCGAGAAGCCCGAGGGGCGCGGTGGAACGGTCGACACGCTCCGCGAGGCGGTCGCATATCGGGTCCCCATTGTGTGGATCGATGCCATGGCCCCCAGTGTCTGGTGTGTGCTCGGGGATGAGCCCGACCTGCGCTGCCTTGAGGGCGAGGGACGTTGCGTCCCACACTCGGAAGGATCCGCGGAAATCGCCCGGCTGCACAAGGTCGTTCGGGACGCGCTGGAGTTGCCCGGCGGCGACAAGGAGGGGCAGGCCCAGTTCTTTGCCGAGTCCAAGCCGAGGTTCAACCTCGCCTTTGCATGGAAGCTCTTCCGGGGGCACCTGGGCGAGGGACGGCTCCGGCTCCAGAGTCCACGCGTTCCCGACTTCGAACAGTCTGTCGCCGGGGAATGGTCGACCGCCGGCGGTGGCGCCGCGGCCTGGGTGAACGAGCGGCTGCGGGAACATTACGCGTGGAGCGACAAGCTGGCCGACTACTATGCGGACCACCATCGAAGCGCCGCGGTCCTCGCTTTTCCGCTGGCCGCGCTCGCGGTTCTCTTCGCCCTGCTCTCCGGCCTGTTCGATGTGGGGGCCCATCAGAGGTTCTTCGAGATGGTTCTGGTCCTGCTCGAGTTCAGCGCGATCATATGGATCATCTACCTGATCCAGTGGGCACGACACCGCGGCTGGCACGACCGTTGGCTCGACTATCGCATCCTTGCCGAGTCCATTCGCCAGGTGCGCATCCTCATCCCGCTCGGGGGCGGGCGCCCCATCTCACGCTTGCCATCCCATCTCAAGACGTATGGGGGGCCGTCCCAGACATGGATGGCATGGCACAGCCGGGCGATCGTCCGCGCCGTCGGGCTTCCGAGCGCCATCGTCGATCAGCGTTACGTGCGCGAGTGCCTGGACTACCTCCGTGGCACCGTCGACGATCAACTTCGATTCCACAAGACAAACAGGGCGCGCTCCGACAAGATCGAGCGGCGCCTGCATCGATTGGCGATCCTGCTGTTGATCGCCACCGTGGCCGCGATGGTCATTCATCTTGTCCCTCTGGCCGTTGGGGACCGGACAGCCGGACATCACCTGAGACCATGGGTCGCTCTGTGCTGCGCGTTCTTCCCCGCGCTCGGCGCCGCATTCGCCGGAATCAACAACCAGGGTGAGTTCGCGCGTCTGGAGAAGCGCTCCCGAGCGATGGAGGAAAGGTTGCGCATCCTCTCGGATGAGCTCGGACACCTCGCACAGTCTTCCGGCGGCATCAAGCTCAAGCAGATCACCCCTCATGCCCTCAATGTCGCCCAACTGATGCTGGATGAAGTGCTGGATTGGCGGGTGATCTTCATCGACCGGCCTCTCGTCGTGCAGTGATGAGAGGCGTCCTCGCCGCGGCGGCTGCCATCTTATGCGCGCCAGCAGTGTCAGAGCCGCGGTGACACGCGGAAACAGTCCCAGAACGGCAAACATGTGCCTTCGCGCGATCGCGATCTCCCCCTCTCATTCACCTGAGCGTCAGAGACTATCAGGGAGAGTCTTCTCTGGGCGGAACGCCGATACCCACCGCCGAGCCTGTCATGATCCGCACCCCCACCCACAGGACCCTCTTTCAGGACCTATGGTCAACCTAGCGTGCTTCCGGTACACTCTCTACCTGGTGTTCCGGAAGTCCAACGATCGTCGTTCGACCATGATTGCATTGATCGTGCTCACATCGGCGCCATTCGCCGTCTGACGGAGGAACCATGCAGGCCTGGACTGTCGACGCCGCGAGAATCCTCACCAGTGGCAAGGCCGAGGAGCTCTCCCCGGCCGATGTCGTCACCAACCAGCGCATCGATCTCTTCCTCGAGTCCGACCTCGTCAGCTTCGTGGTCGCGCCAAAAGGCTTCGGCAAGACGCTACTCCTCATTCTCAAGCGCCTGCAGTATCACAACGGCGGTCACGAGGGGTTTCTCCTGATCCCGGGTGGCGGCCTCCTCGTTGACGTCCCGATCACCGGCGCGGGGAACCTCGACTTGGGAAAGAGGACGATCGCCTTCTTCTCGGACCGCCGCAACTGGGAAGGCATCTGGCGCGCCTGCATATCGCTCTCGATCATCCAGACCATGAGACGTAACGGCGCGCTGCCCGACACCGATCCAAGGCTCGCCCGCGTCCTCGCCGTCCCCGTCCGCCAGAGCGAGACGGAGTTCCCGATCCTGGGTCAGCTTCTGAGCGAGTCGACCCTGGACACGCCCCTCGACTTCTTGAACTGGATTCTCACGAAGCTCAAGCCGCATCAGTACCGCGGGCTCATCCAGGAGCAGGACTACCTGGACCATGTCGTCAAGTCGTTCCACACCCCGATCGCCATCTTCATCGACAATGTCGACGAGTACTTTGAAGAGCACCTCGAGAAGCGTAGTGCCGATTACAACCCATCGGTCCGCGGCGTCTTTGACATCAAGATATGGCACCTTGCCCAGCAGGGCCTCATGTTTGCCGTCCGCACACTCTGCCGCAGCAATCACCATCTGGACATCTTTGCATCGATCCGGAAGGAGGCCTACGAAAAGATCGAGAGCACGACTCTCGAGAACATGCGGGGCTCATGTATCGATGATCTCCAGTTCTCCAAGGCGAAGCTGAAGGAGATCTTCGAGAGGAATATTCGCCGGACAAGCCCATCATTCCTGGTCAATCCGGCGCTCCGCGACGAGAATCCGATCCGCAGCCTCTGCGACTTCGACGTGATCCGGCATGAGCACATCGACCGCGAGGAGTCGCTCTTCGGCTACCTGTACCGCCACACGCTCAAGCGCCCGCGCGATGTGATCCGCCTGGGATTAAGAATCGTGCTGCTCGACAAGGGAGATCGTACGCCCGAACGAGTCAAGGATGTCATCGACGAGGAGGCGCAGTTGATCGGGCGCGATTACATCCAGCTCTGCCTCCCGCACACATCTTTCGCGGACGAATCGGAGCTGATGGGCTTTCTTCAGCGGATCCCGCACAACATCCTCGACTATCAGACCCTGCGGAGGATCTGCGCCGACTTCAACGGTGGATGCGATCAGCTCGTATGCAGCGGGTGTGACCGGCAGCATCCGTTCTGCGAGCTGTACCGCCTCGGGCTCATCGGGATCGTCAAGTTCCATGATCTCAGGAAGCAGTACCGGCAGGAATTCCGGGCGCCGGGCGAGTTGGGCCCCCTCGAGAAGGGGATCCTCCCGCGCGCCAGTCAACTGCAGACCGACTTCTATCTCATTCATCCGATCCTGAACTCGCTGATCGGCGGTGACCCTCGAGCACGGATCAGCAATGATGTGGTCGTGGGCGACCGGGAGCCATGGACGGCTCCGGCCCTGCCGGAGAGCGTCCGCAATCGAAAGCTCTTTCTCTCCTACTCCGGACGGGACAGGGAGTACGCGAACAAGCTCGCGCGGGATCTGATGGAGCGCGGAATCCCCGTCTGGTTGGACAAGATGGAGCTCGGGATTGGTGATGTGGTCCGCGAGAAGATCCTCGAAGGAATCGCAGAGTGCGAATACTTCGGCGTGTTGATATCCAAGGCGTCCCTGGTCTCGGAGTGGGTGAAGGGTGAGCTTGCCACTGCATCCTGGCGGGAGATCGAGAAGAAACAGATTACGATCATCCCGATCTTGATCGAGGACGTTCCTGAGCTGCCACAGCTGATTCGCGATCGCCACTATGCGGACTTCTACCACGAGGGCTATGAGGTCGCCCTTGAGCAGCTCGTCGAGCGGCTCATTGAGGGAACGCCGCTATTCTAGCCGGCCGGGACATGATCCTGAGGAAGTTGATCGGGGTTGCATAACTCCCCCTTCACCCCGCCGACGGACGTGTGAGGACGGTCAGAAACTGCCCACACCCCCGCTCGCCTCAGAATCGCGCGATCGTGAGTCCGACGCGCACATCTCCGCGTTCCAGCTCCCAGGCGAACGGCAACTCAGTGGCCCGCTCGGCTCGCGAGCGGTCGTCATCGGCCCGAGCTGCGAAAACGAACTGCTGGAGCAGGAAGAGCCCGAACAGGCTCCCCCCGGCGATGGCGTAGAGGTGCGCCTCTTCGTCGTGGTCGCCGGTCTCGATCCACTTCACCTCGGCATCGTCGACCTTGCCCACCGCGAAGAGATCCTTGTACTCCTCATAGGCGTCGTCGCCCTCCAGTTTCTCGGAGTAGGCGAGCCCACCTGCAACGACCGCTCCAGCGAGGGTGGTCCACTTGAGGATCGGCCCGAGCACGGAGCCTCCGCCACCATCGTCCGCCCCGATTCTCTCATAACGCGGAGACTCGGCCCGGAGCTTCCCGCGCGGCGGCGGCACGGCACGTCCAGGCGCCCCCCCCTCGCCAACGGGCGCGAGGTACTTCGCCAGCGCCCATCCTTCCAGTCCGTCGCTGAACCGGATCCGACGCCACTCACCCTGGTCCTCCACGATGGTGACGATCGTGCCCTCGGGCACCGACCGGACGACGGCTTTCGCCGTCTCCGGTCCGCTGCGGACGTTGAGGCTCGTTGCCGTCACGCGCATCGCCCTGCCTTCATCCTCCGCCGCGGCGATCGCGGGCAGGAATCCATCGGTCACGAACAGGAGAGCGATCACAAGAACGATCATCTTGAGCGCCATTTCAGTCCACCTCATTCAGTTCGAGCCCGGACGACCTTCGGAATGCCGGACCCCCCGGGTCCAGCTCGAAAGTGCGGCGTGGCGTCCCATGCTCGGGGATTCGCCGGTTCCGGACCCACTTCATCTACTAATTGTCGGCAAGCCCTTGGCCATGGATGAGGCCCCATCTCTCCGGTCATCTCGGTCCCGCGGCGATCCTTTCCCGCGACCGCCATTCTGCGAGCCATAATCCAACCCGAACGGACAACCACGGCTCGGCCGCTCCGGAGCCAATTGACATTGACCCGCCGAAGAGCCGAGAATTGCAGCGCCGGAGCGACCATCGACTCCGGAGCAACGGGATTGGAGGCTTCCTGAAACCGCCCGGAGTGCCAGACGAGCCGATTCCCACGCTGGCGGAATCGCTCTGGCGGGAGATCATCGCCGCCTCACCGGCGGGGATTACGGTCCTATCAGAGGATGGCATCGCCCTGTTCGCGAACGAGCGCGCCGCCGAGATGACCGGGTTCGCCAGCGCGGAGGCAATGCTCGGCCATCACCTGCGCGAGGTCCTGGCGCCTTCGGACCTGGCTTTGGTCGAGACCATCCGAGCAGCCCGCCATCGGGGGGATTCGGTTCCGCGAATCTACGAGACAACGCTCACCCACCCGACGGGAGAGCTACCCGTCGAGGTCCGCGCAGTCCCGACTCGATTGAATGGGGCTTCCGTCGACATCGTATTCCTGCATGACATCTCGGAGCGCCATCGCTTTACCGCGGAGCTGAGCCGCCCGCGATCGGTTCTGCAGACGGTGACGCAGGCCGTCGAGGACCTGGTCGCGGCCCCCCTCTGGGAGGATGCGGCCGGCGCTGCACTAGGCGCGATCGCAACGGCGGTCGGGATCGATAGCACGATTGTTTGGCGCGTCGATCGCCAAGCGGACGGGGAGATCCTTCCGGTGGCCGTGGCGAGCTGGATGTCGCCGGAACGGAGCGAACAGGGTCCCTTCTACGATCGCGAGCCAGAGCCGCTGATCGCCGGCGGATTTCACATCTGGGTCGAGATCCTCCGTCGTGGGGGTCATGTCGCGGCCTCCCTGAGCGACTACCCCCCACGTCTCCGAGAGCGGTTGGGAGTCCTGGGGCCGCGCGCGATCGCTCTGGCTCCGATTTTTGTGGGAGAGGAGTGGTACGGCGTCGTGGAGTTCGCCGACTGCCTCAACGAGCGGAGCTGGGGGCCGATCGAGGTCCACTCGCTGAGGCTGATCGCCTCCACGCTCGGGGCGATCATCCGGAAGCGCCGGGCGGAGGACGCTTTCAGAGGCAGCGAGGAACGGCTCCGGATCGCGGTGGAGCAGGCCGCCGATGGCATCCTGCTCGTCGATCGTGCAGGAGCGATCCTCGATGCCAACCGCCGCGCCTCCGAGATTCTGCGATGCACGCAGGAGGAGCTGACTCGGTCAAACCTCTATGAAATCACCGCTCCCGAAGAGCGAACTTCGATCGACAAGGACTTCGCGGCTCTCGACCGGGGAGAAGCTCTCCACGTCGAACGCAAGATTCTTCGAGGCGACGGCAGCGTCGCTTTCGTCGAGATCAGCAAGACCCGGCTGAGCGACGGGCGATTCCAGGGCATCATGCGCGACGTGACTGAGAGGGTACGCGCTCAGGAGGAAGTCGACCGCCGCGATCGAATCCTCGAGGCGGTCGGATTCACGGCGGATCTCGCACTTGCGGGCGAGGTGTGGGAGGATGGGATCGGGACAATTCTTGAGCGCCTGGGGCGTACGATGGGCGCCAGCTCCGTCGGGCTCAATGAAATCCAGGACCCGGGCGGCAGAAACGAGCGCACCGTCCAACGCTTCCGTTGGGTCGATCCCGATGGGGGCCTCCCGCAGGACTCCCCGGGACTTCGGGCGATTCCACTGAACCAACCCGGCGCCGCCATGATCGCGGAGGCCCTGCGTCGCAACGAATCGTTCCAGTCTTCCATCGATCGGTGGCCGGGGCCGACGCGGAAGATCCTGGACGCCAGCGGGATTCGATCTCTTCTGCTCGTGCCGATCTTCAACGGAGAGCGCTGGTGGGGGGTGCTGGGAATCACCGATCATCGCTCGGGTCGGACTTGGTCACCGCTGGAAGTCGCAGCGGTTCGATCCGCCGCCGGAATCCTCGGAGGGATCGTCCGAAGGCGCCTTGTCGAGGTCGATCTGAGGAAGAGCGAGGACCGGTACCGGGGACTGGTGGAGGGGTTCAACGACGCGATCGTGCAGGTCGACCGTCAGGGAGTCCTCCGTTTCGCAAACCGCAGCGCCGCGGTTCGCCTTGGCATCGAGCCGGACGAGGCTTCCAGACATTTCGTGACCGACTTCTTCCCCCGTGCGGCGCCCGGCGCTCTGATCTCCGCCCTCGGACAGGCGATCGACGCCCGGAAGGCGGCCTCGCTCGAGCAGAGCGAGGAGGCCAGGGCGGGAACCCACTGGTCCGAGATCCATATCCAGCCGTTGATCGACACGAGCGGGCAGTGCGAATCGGCCCTCGTGATGCTGCGCGACATCACCGATCGAAGGGAGGCCGAGGAGGAGATCCTCCGCTATCAGAACCGCCTGCGAAGCCTCGCTTCGGAACTGACCCTGGCGGAGCAGAGGGAGCGGCGCAGAATCGCATCCGAGCTGCACGACCGGATCGGACAATCGCTGGTCCTCTCTAAGCTCCTCTTGAGTGGCCTGCGATCCACATCGGCCCCGGAGCAGTGCTCGAAGCTCGATGAGGTCCTGAGCCTGGTGGATCAGACACTTCAGGACGCTCGTTCACTCACCTTCGACATCAGCCCCCCGATCCTCTACGATCTCGGCCTGTTGCCGGCAATCGAGTGGCTGGCAGAGAGATTCCAGGGCAAGTACGGGGTCCAAGTCGTGGTCGAGGCCGAGGGACAATGGGTGCCCTTACAGTTGGACCTGCGGGTGATCGTGTTCCGTGCGGTGCAAGAACTGCTCTTGAACGTCGTCAAGCACTCTCGATCGACTCGGGCCGTGATCCGAACGCTCAGCTACGAAGGAGGATGCTCGATCTCCGTCGAGGACAACGGCATCGGATTCGACCCCGAGGGGCTCGGTTCTCCGGAGCATGAGTCGGCCGGCTTCGGCCTGTTCAACATCCGGGAACGTCTCGAGCTCTTCGGCTGCCGGTTGACGATCGCATCACGTCCGGGGGGGGGAACGACCGCCACGATCACGGTGGCTCACGGTCCCGACGCGCCGTCCGGCAAGGAGGCTCTCCGATGATCCGCATTCTGCTCGCGGACGATCACACGATCTTGCGACAGGGCCTCCGGTCCCTCATCTCGGCGCTGCCTGGGATGAGCGTCGTGGGCGAAGCGGGAAACGGCAGAGAGGCGGTCCAGATGGCCCGTGAGCTGCACCCCGATGTCGTCATCATGGATGTGTCGATGCCCGAGCTGAATGGCATCGACGCCACAATCCAGGTACGGGCCGCCGATTCGTCCGTGCGAATCATCGCTCTCTCGATGTACTCCGATCGCAGGTTCGTCCATCAGATGTTCAAGGCCGGCGCCTCCGGCTACCTCTTGAAGGATTGCGCCGGCGAGGAGCTGGCGCGTGCGATCCGGACTGTCATGGACGGCCAGGCATATCTCTCCCCCGCGATCGCGGGGGTGGTCGTCGGGGAGTTCCTGAGGGGGCTGACTTCGGAAGGAGCCACGGGATTCCCGACTCTGACGAGCCGGGAGCGGGAGGTTCTGCAATTGATCGCCGAGGGGCACTCGACAAAGGAGGTCGCCTTGCGCCTCGGAATCAGCGGCAAGACGGTCGAGACGCACCGCCGCCAGATCATGGAGAAACTACACGCGGATAATATCGCAACATTGACGAAATACGCCATTCGTGAAGGGCTCACGCAGCTCTGACCCCCTGCGGTGCAATTTTGCCGGGCAAACCGGTCCCTTCGTCCTGCTTATCTCAGGTTTTTCGACCCTGACAGTCAGGAAACGCCTGATTGAGAAACCTGTCACAAAACCTGCATTCTTACTCACGCGGGCCAGGATCCGCAAACTGCTGCACACCGACTTCGGTGCTCGAGGACTTCTAGGGGGGGCTACCCGCCGAGCGGTCCAAAAGGCCCCGGCGAGAGCGACAAGAGCAGCGAGTTCGACAAAGCTTCTCCGAGCGACTGTGGTTCGATCGACCGTTCCGTGGGATTGCGCGCGTAAGCAGCAAATGAGGGGCGACCAGACGCGGATAGACGAGTCGGCTTCCGCGTCTGGCCAATTTCTCCCGCGTTAGGCGGATCTCGAGCACTGGACCGCGGCCGGGTGACCTGATACCAATCGCCCATGCCTCCTGCTCATTCGAGCGAACGGAGTCCTCGGGAGGAGACTGGGTCGCGACTGGCCCGTTGGCGCGGCGCCGCATTGAGCCTCTCGCGGAGCGACGCGCTCCTGGCGAACACCCGGCTCGCCGTCTTTCTCGCGGCCACCGTGCTCGCATGGCTGGCTTTCGTCTCGCGCGCCGTCGATGCGTGGCTGACAGCTCCCGTACTGCTGCTCTTCATCGTGCTGGTCGGCCTCCACGATTCCGTGATCCGAAGGCGCACCCGCGCCGAACGCGCCGTCGCCTACTGGGCCTCCACTCTCGATCGCATCAATGACGTCTGGATCGGCAAAGGCGATCCGGGGATCGAGTTCACCGACCCGGGTCACGGCTACGCGGATGATCTCGACCTGTTCGGCAAGGGGTCGGTCTTCGAGCGGATCTCGGCCGCGAGAACCTCGATCGGCCGCGAGACTCTTGCGCGATGGCTGCTCCGGGACGCCACGCGCGAGGAGATCCTCGACCGACAGGGGGCCGTCGCGGAACTGCGCGACTCCCTCGACCTCCGGGAGGATCTCGCGACCCTCGGCACAGACCTTTCCCGCAGACTCGACCCCGAGAGCTTGAGGCGCTGGGTCGCAGCGCCACCAGCGATGAGCTCCCCGGCGCTGCCATGGATCTCAGGCGGCCTGGCCCTCGCCAGTCTGGTGTGCCTCGCCGGATGGCTCCTCGCGGGCTTCGGCCCCATGCCGCTTGTCGCGCTGCTGCTCGTCCAAGCGGGCGTCTCCGCGCTCCTTCACCGGAGAGTCGAGGACGTCATCGGACGCGCTGACCGCCCGGCGCAGGAGCTGCGCCTGCTGGCGGGGATTCTGGCGCGCATCGAGGAGGCGACGTTCGTCTCGCCCCGACTCCGCTCGCTGCAATCAGGCCTCGAGACCGGAGGGTCCCCACCGTCGCGTCGCATCGCGGATCTGGCTCGGATGAGCGATCGCCTCGAGTGGGGCCGCAATACCCTCTTCGCCCCGATCGCCTTCGTGCTGATGTGGATGCCGCTGCACGCCTGGGGGATCGATCGATGGCGGCGACGCCATGGCGCGCGGGTGGCCGATTGGCTGCGCATCCTGGGCGAGATGGAGGCTCTGGCATCCCTCGGAGGTTACGCATTCGAGAATCCCGACGATCCGTTTCCCGAGATCTGCGCGGATGAGGCGCCGCTCTTCGAGGCGCAGGGAATCGGCCATCCTCTCCTGCCCGCGCGGCGCTGTGTGCGAAACGACCTTCGCCTGGATGCGACCCTCCGACTGCTTGTGGTCAGCGGATCGAACATGTCCGGCAAGAGCACGCTCCTGCGCGCGGTCGGCGTCAACGCGCTTCTCGCGCTCGCGGGAGCCCCTGTTCGGGCCGTGCGCCTTCGGATCTCCCCGCTCGCCGTGGGCGCCTCCATTCGCCGGCAGGACTCCCTCCAGGACGGGACCTCCCGCTTCTACGCCGAGATCCAGCGGCTTCGCGAGCTCATGACGGTCGCCGATCAGAGCGGGCGATTGATCTTTCTGATCGACGAGATCTTCAACGGCACGAACTCCCATGACCGAAGAGTAGGGGCCGAGGGGGTCCTCCGCGGCTTCATCAGGCGCGGCTCGATCGGCATCGTCACGACTCACGACCTTGCGATCACGCAGATCGCCACCGACCTGCATCCCGCGGCCGCAAACGTCCACTTCGAGGATCGGATGGAGGAGGGACGGATCGCCTTCGACTATCTGTTGCGGCCCGGCGTTGTGGACAAGAGCAACGCCCTGGCGCTCATGCGCGCGGTCGGCCTGGATCTCGGGGAAGATGACCCTCGATGAAGGGGCTTTTCGCGTCGGTGTAGGCGTTGCGATCACTCGGGAACTGGCGGGCCAGCTCCCGCTTCAGGGCCTCGTAGGCCCGCGCTTCCACCGGATTGCGGCGCAGCAGGTCACGGAACGCGAGGTGGCGACTCCAATCGGTTGAGCCGACGATGAAGGTGTGCGCGTGGACAAGGCGTTCCTCTGCGCGATCGAGCACGAAGAAGAACCGCCCCGGAATCCCCTGCTCCCCACGGTACTCGAAGCCGAGCCGCGTCATCGGGGCGATCATCGCCTCCCCGTCAGCCGGATGGTCGATTCCGGGCATGACATCGAGGATCGGCTTGGCAGCCAGGCCCGGAACCGCGGTGCTCCCGATGTGCTCCAGAGCCGAGATCCTGCCGGCGCAAGCAGCGCGGATCTCAGCGGCGAGCGCTTCGAAGAGCCATGCCCACTCCCAGCGGTGCGCCACGATCCGAACGATCCCCTTCGGACAACCCAGGCTCTTCCAGATCCTGGAGTCGGTGGCGATCATCCCCCGCTTCCGTTTTTCAGCAAATCCGGCAGCGTGGCGATCGTGAGCAGGATTCCGTGCGGGCGAGGAGCTCCCCGCGGAGGAGCCCCCTCGCCATTCTTGTCGATCCAGACGGCGGCGAGCCCGGCATCGATGGCGCCCACGATGTCGATCTCGAAGTTGTCTCCCGCCATGAGGCTCGTCTCCGGCTCGGCGCCGATCCGATCCAAGGCATTGCGGAAGACCGCGCCTTCCGGCTTGCCGAGCCCGAACTCCCCCTCGATCTGCAGATGGTCGAAGTAGCGGGCCAGATCGAAGCGTTCGATCTTCGCGCGCTGCGACGCGCCGGCGCCGTTCGTGACCAGGGCCATGCGCCGCGCCGCGCCCCGAAGCGAGGCGAGAGCGTCGACCGCGCCCGGAAACGGGGCCAGCGCCGCGTCGCGCGCCACCCAGTAGGCATCGGCGGATCGCCGCGCAAGCCCTGGATCGCTGATCCCCACCGATTCCAGGAGGGCCTCATGGATCCTTATCCTGGAGGCGCGCATGTCGAGCCGGCCCGGCAGGGCGAGGCGCGGGTCCGACCAGAACTCGCGCGAACAGCGATCGAGCCGTTCGGCGAGCGTCGAGTGGTCGAGGCCGGGATGCGACTCGAGGATCGAAGCGATCCCCGCGGCATTCCCTGCGGCGCGTCCGGGACGCTCGTCCAGGATTGTGTCGTCGAGGTCGAGCAGGATCGCCTCGATCACGCGCCCGTCGAGGCGCAGTCCGTCCGACAACCCTACTCCGTCTCCATCTCCGCTTTGCCGACCCGCGCGAAATCGCCGGCGAGCACGATGCTGATCTTTCCCGCGTCGATGTGGCGCTTGAACGCCGCGTGGATCTCCTCCCCCGTGAGATTTCGAATCCGCTCCTCGACCCCGGCGTCCCAGAGGAGATCGCGTTCTTCCTCCTCCCGGCCGGCGAGCGTCTCGGCGACCTCGCGGTCCTGGGAGCGAGAGACCACACGCTGCTGCAGATAGCCCGACTTGGCTTCGGCGATCTCCTCGTCCGTGAACCCCGCGCGAACGATCCTGTCGATCTCCTCCTTGAAGGCGGCGACCAACCGCTCGGCGTTCTGCGGCGCGCAGATCGCGCGGGTGACGAAGCCGGCGTTGCGGTCGAATGCGCTGGCGAAGAGCATCGAGCCGACACCGTAGCTCAACCCATCCTTCTGGCGGATCCGCGTCGCGAGGCGGGAGTTCAGAAAGCCTCCGCCTGTCATGAAGTTCGCCAGAGCGAGGGCCGGATAGTCGGGATCGTCGTCGCGCAGCTCCATTCGAAGCCCTGCCGCCATGACGGCGCTCTCCTTGTCGGGCGTCTCGATCCGCTCATCGATCACCGGCCGGGCCTCGAAGGGATCCTGGATCCGCGCATAGGGACGTGGCGACTTCCAGTCGCCGAGAATCCTTGCGGCAAGCGGCTCCACGTCGCCGGGATCGAAGTCGCCCACGATCACGAGCGAGCCATCGGAGGCCCCGTAGAAGGATCCATGGAACTCGCGGGCTTCCTGCAGAGTCACCGCCTCGACCTCGACGATCGATTCCTCCGGCGTGGGCGTGTAACGCACATCGTCCTTCGGGTACGGCCTCAAGTGGCGCTGCAGCGCGGTGAACGCCTTGGCCCCCGGGTCGGTCTTCGCCTCTTCCAGGCGGAGGAGCCGCTCCTGCTTCATCGTGTCGAACTCCGAGTCCGGGAACGCAGGTTCCCGGAGGATCTCCACGGCGAGCCCCATCGCCTCCGCGAGATTCTCGCGGGTCGTCTGCAGGTTCGCGAAGGCGTATCCGGCTCCTCCCCCGGCGAAGAGCCGCGCGCGGAGCCGGTCGGTTTCGTCCTGGATCTCCTGGCGCGTGCGCTTCAGCGTTCCGCGCATCAGCATCGAGCCCGTCAGTTCGGCGACGCGCGCCGTGCCGCGGAGGCTCGATTCGTCCCCGAAACGGAGGTTCAGGTTCGCCTGGACGGCGCCTCCCCGAGTCTTCTTGGGAAGCATGACGAGACGCAGACCGCTCGGGAGCGTGCGGCGGATCACCTGGCGCTCGATCGCCTCCGGGGAGGTATCGAACTCCTCGCCCTGGACGATCTCCTCCCCGCCCCGGTAGTCCTTCACCATCGCGGCGACGTCGGTCGTCGGCGGGACTTCGGCCCGTTCCGGCGCCTCGGTGGGTATGAAGGTCCCGACGGTGCGGTTGTTCTCGACCAGGTAGGTCCGCGCGACCCGCTGGACGTCCTCCGCCGTGACGGCGCGAAGCCGGTCACGGTGGAGGAAGAGCAGCCTCCAATCCCCCATCGCCGCCCACTCCGACAGGCCGATCGCGGCGCGCTGGGAGTTGAGCATCGCCATCTCCCAGTCTTTCAGGAGCCCCTCTTGGGCGCGCGCCAGCTCCGCCGCTGTCACCCCGCCCTCCGCGACGCCTTCGACCGCATCGAGCATCGAGCGGCGCGCCTCCTCCAGCGGGCGATCGGAGCGAACCTCGGCGCTGGCGACGAGCATCCCTGGCTCCGCAAGCTGATAGGCCGTCGCGCGCACGTCCACGGCCTTCTTCGTCTCGACGAGATCCTTGTAGAGACGACCCGAAGGTTCCTCGTTCAGGATCGAGGCGAGGACCTCGATCGCCGCGAAGTCGGGGTGGGATCCGGCCGGGACATGGTAGGCCACGGCCACCGCCTGGGTGTCGCCAACCCGGCGGAGCGTCACCGTCCGTTCCCCGTCCTGGGGCGGCTCCGCGGTGTAGGTGCGCTCGATCGAGCGCTGGGGGCGCGGAATCTTCCCGAAGCTCGACTGGACCAGTCCGAGGGTCTTCTCGGCATCGAACTTCCCGGCGATGACGAGAACGGCGTTGTCGGGCTGATACCACTTCCTGTAGAAGGCCTGGAGCCGCTCGATCGGCACGTTCTCGATGTCGGCGCGGCAGCCGATGGTCGAGTTGCCGTAGTTGTGCCAGAGATAGGCGGTCGAGAAGACCCGCTCCTCGAGGACCGCCGTCGGGTCGTTCTCGCCCGACTCGAACTCGTTTCGAACGACGGTCATCTCGCTGTCGAGATCCTTCTGCGCGATGAAGCTGTTGACCATCCGGTCGGCCTCCATCTCCAAGGCCCAGGAGAGGTTCTCCTCGGTGGCGGCGAAGGTCTCGAAGTAGTTCGTGCGATCGAACCATGTCGACCCATTGGGGCGGCAGCCGTGGGCCGTCAGCTCTCCCGGTATGTCCGGATGATTCGCGCTCCCCTTGAACATCAGGTGCTCGAGGAGATGGGCCATTCCCGTCTCGCCGTAGGCCTCGTGCCGCGATCCAACGATGTAGGTGACGCAGACCGTGGTGGTCTGCTTCGAGGGATCGGGGAAGAGGATCACGCGCAGTCCATTCGGCAGGGCGTACTCGTGGATCCCTTCGACCGAGGCGACCGACCGGACTCCGCCGGGCAGCCGCGACGGATCGACAAGACTCGCGGAGGCGGCGACGCCGGTGGCGAGGATTGACGCTGCAAGGATCAAGCTGGCGAGACGAGCTCTCATAAGGATACCCCCTAGGACGCCGTGTTCGAACGGATGGATCGCCGGCCGGCCGGGCCGAACGACTAGATTAGCAGATCCCATGGCCGAGATTCAGATCTCCCCGCGGCGGCGCGCGTCGACCACGGCGCGGATCACGGCGATGTGGGCGGGCGTCGTCCCGCAGCAGCCCCCGACGATGGTGACGCCAATATCGAGCATCTCCCGGACACGGGCGGCCATGAGCTCGGGGGTCTCGGCGTAGATCGCGCGCCCTCCCTCGAACGCGGGCAGCCCCGCGTTCGATTGGATCGCGATCGGCAGCTCGCTCGAGCGACGTAGCTCGGCCGCGATCGCCACCATCGTCTCGCTACCGGCGCCGCAGTTTGACCCGATCGCATCCGCGCCCGCGGCCTCGAGGCCCTCTGCCGCCTGGCGGATCGTCGTTCCCATGATCGTGCGAAACCCGCGCGGCGTTGAATCGAAGCTCATCGTGGCGACGATCGGCAGCTCCGGCGCGACCGTCCGCGCCGCATCGATCGCCAGCGTCGCCTCCCGCAGATCGGTCATCGTCTCGATCGTCAGGAGCTCCGCGCCTGCATCGCGCAGGATCGCGAACTGCTCGGCGAAGCTCACGCGCACGCGCTCCGGTTCCGCGTCGCCGTAGGGCTCGAGGATTCGGCCCGTCGGGCCGACCGAAGCTGCGACGATCGCGCGTCCTTGCGCGACCTCGCAAACCGCCCGCACGGCCAGCGCGTTCAGCTCCTTCACGCGGCCGTCGAGGCCGTGACGCTCGAGGCGCAAAGATGAGCCGCCGAAGGTGCTCGCGTGCAGGACCTCGGCGCCCGCATCGAGGTAGAGGCGCGCGATCTCCCGGAGAATCGCGGGGTGATCGGCGCCCCAGGCCTCCGGACACTGCCCGGGGCGCAGGCCGCGCTCGATGAGGAGAGTCCCCGTCGCGCCGTCGCAGACGAGGATCTCCCGCGCGCTGATCCTCTCCCTCGCCGATCTCACCCGATCAGCTCCTTCACGCGATCGACGGCGTTGGCGGCGTCGTACCCGTAAGCGTCGGCCCCGATCTCGCGCGCGAACTCGGCCGAGACGGGCGCCCCGCCCACGATGACTCGGATCCGTCCGGCGAGCCCCTCCCGCCGGAGAAGGTCGACGACCTCGCGCATGGCGACCATCGTGGTCGTCAGGAGCGCGGAGAGGCCGATCACCGCGGCGCCTTTCTGCCTCGCCGTCTCGACGAATCGCTGGGGCGGGACGTCGTTTCCGAGGTCGATCACATCGAACCCGGCCCCGCGCAGCATGATCCCGACGAGGTTCTTCCCGATGTCGTGAAGATCCCCCTGGACGGTGCCGATGACGACCCGTCCCCGTCCCGCCGCGTCAGAGCTCTCGAGCAGAGGCCTCACGAGATCCAGCCCTTGGTACATCGCCCTCGCGGCCATCAGCACGTCGGGCAAGAAGATCTCGTGGACGCGAAACTTCTCCCCAACGATGGTCATCCCGCGGATCAACCCATCGTCCAGGATCGCCTTCGGCGAGATTCCCGCCGCGAGCGCCTCCCGGGTGAGTGAGGCGACGCTCTCCGCCTCCCCCCGCTCGACCTCGGCCGAGATGCGCAAGAGATTCTCCATCCCCATCCTCCCCTAAGCGCGAGGCGTCCGGCGCGCCCGCTCCCCGCAACCCTTCGTCGCGCATCGCGCGCAGAATGGGTAGATCGCCTCGACCTCATGGATCTCAGGCGGCCCGGCGATGATCACTCCCGAGATCGACTTCAAAGGCTCCATGAGACAGCTCTCGCGCAGCCGGATTCCGATCGTCTCGGGCCGGAGCTCCTCGAAGAGCGCCCTCTGCCCCGTCACGTGCCAGCCGCAGTATCCGGGGCTGTAGCGCAGGGCGAGCGATCGATCGGGCTCCGCGAGGGTCGAGGCAAAAGCCTCCTCCACAGCGTCCGCCGCCTGCTCGGCCGCCTCCGAGGCCGCCGCATCCAGCAGGCACGCCAGCGCGGGATCGTAGGCCGCAAAGAGGGAGGAGATCTCCCGCTCCACCCCTTCGCCCAAGGTCACCGCGAAGAGGGCCATGCGTTCGGATCGATCGAGAATCGAATCGAGCGGCGTCACCGGCTCGTTGTGGCCCTGCCCTCGATAGATCGTCCGGAAGCGCTCGGTACCCACCAATTGAAAGATCCCGCGCGGCCGGGCGAGCTTTTCGACCATCTCGACGGCGCGCTCGATGAGGCCACGCGTCCTGGGATTGGCCTCCGGCATCTCGAGCAGACGCAGGATTCCATCGACCTGCGGCTCCACGCGCGCCCTTCCGATCGCGACCTCGCTTCTCATCCCAACCGCACGGGCAGCGACTCCATCCCGCAGGCGCGGGCGGCGTGCTCCATCCGCTCGACCAGCGCGGCCTTGGCCTGATCGTCGAGACGCGAGGGGGTCGAGGCCGAGATCAGCCGCTCGGTCTCGTCGCGGGCGCGCTCCAGGAGGCTGCGCCCACCCTCTTCGCTCCAGCGCGAGCGGTTCGCGCGATCAATGACCTGCCCCGGAAAGTAGTGCTCCCGCCGGAGGTGCCGGCGAGTGTGGCCGGCGATCAGCATGTGTCCCTCCCGGAGCAGCTCCTCGAAGATCGGGCGCGCCGGGAAATCCTCCTTCGGCCGGATTCCCTGTGCGAGACGCAGCGCCATCCCGCAGATCTCGTTGTCGACCACGAGCTTCTCCAGGCTCTGGCAGCTCTCGAAATCGAGCATGCCGGGCCCCGAGATCGAGTTGATCCCGGAGAGCGCGGCGAGGGTCGCCCCCATCGAGGTCTCGATGCCGGCCTGCGCATCGAGCTGCTTCGCGTCGGAGAGCGAGATGTACGCCTGAGTCGGCAGACCCAGCCGCTTCCCGATCTCCGAGGCGGCGCAGTCGATCATCATCGTCTCGGGCGCCCCCATCGGCGTCGTCTCGTAGCGAACGTCGAAGATCGCCGGAGAGCCGCCCCACAAGACGGGCGCGCCGGGGCGCGCGATCTGGCTCATGACGAGGCCGCTCAGCGTCTCGGCCGAATGCTGGACGAGGCTGCCGACGAGGGTGACCGGCGCCATGAATCCCGAGAGCGGCATCGAGATGAACTCGACGGGGATCATCGATCGCGCGCAATCGATGAGGTTCTGCGATGTCACGTCGCTCCACTTCAGCGGCGCGGTGGGACAGCAGGAAAAGATCGTCAGCGGCTTCGCCTCGAGCGCGCCGCGGTCGCCCCGCACCGCGAGCTGCAGATCGAGCATGAGGTCGAAGGCCTGGATCGTGAAGGCGCCGGTCACGACCGGCTTCTCGCCGTAGAGAAGACTCAAGAAGAGGCGATAGCTGTCGGAGATCCGTTCGTGCACGTCGGCGGGGATGAACGATGTGCTCTGGGCAGCGATGTGCGGCAGACGCTCGACGAGCTTCACGTGGCGAACATAGTCGGATGTCGTCGGCTTCCGCATGATCCCGGTGTCGGGATCGAGGATGTGGATCGCCGCGGAACCGGGCGTGAAGTGGATTCGATCTCCGGAGAAATCATGGGTCTCGTTGCCGAGGACGTCGTAGAGCTTGAATGCCGCGGGAGCCGAGGCGAGCGCGCTGTCGATCATCGCCCCCGGGATCCGGATGCGTCCGTCCGTCTCGCGGCGCGCGCCGTGCTCGAGAAGAAGGGCGCTCGCGCCGTCGTTGTGGATCTCGACTCCCAGAGTGTCGAGCAGATCTCGAGCCTCGTCGAGGATCTTCACGACGAGTGAGTTTTCGAGAAAGCGTAGCTGCGGACTCACCGCCCCATCTCCCCCCTTCCACTTTCGTCCCCGCGCTCGACCCGCGCGACCGTCCCGGGCGGGGGAGGCCGCGCAACAGTCTATCACGCCTTCTGCGGGGTACGGAAAGGCCCCCCGCGGAGCCGAGGTGCCGGGGGGGCCGGGGGGGGCCGGGGCGCGTCGCGGACGACTAGCGCGCCTGAGGGGATTGGTAGCTAGGGGCCTGGTTCTTGATCGCCGGGATATCCTGCAGGTAGGCGAAGACCGATTTCAGGTCCTCGTCGGTCATCTGCCCGACCCCCTGCCAGGGCATCGGCGGCATGATCGGCCGGCCGGCCCCCATGTGCTTGCCCGTGCGCATCGCCTGGATGAACATCTCCTCGGTGTAGACCCCAAAGCCCGTCTCGAGATCGGGTGTGAGATTCGGCGCGTAGGTGATCCCCCACGGACCCGCGAAGGCCGTGTTCGTCGCGACGCCGGCCCAGATCCAGGGCGCCTCGAGCTTCGGCGTCGGGACCGCGAGCTCGGCCGGATGTCCGGAGAGCGCGCGGCTCATGTCGGGCTCCGGCCCGTTGGGACCCATCTTGTAAGGCGTGTGGCAGTCGTTGCACCCGCCGATCGCGACGAGGTAGCGGCCGCGCTCGATCGCGCTCCGTGACGCGCCCTCGGAAGGGGCGGCCTTCGCGACCAGTGGAAGCATTTGCCCGCTGCGCCCCGCTGCGACGAGGGTCGCGGCGACAAGCGCCAGGACGGCGAGCGCGAAAAGAACTCCCCTGTATGGGATCCCGTCTCGGTTGCGTGGATCAGAACCGATAGGTTTCATCGTCGGAATACCCCCATCCATTACATGGTGATCGCATGTTTGAGCCGAATCGTCCTCGCCCGCGACCGGGGTGGGCGAATGACCAGGCTGGAATGACCGAACGAATCGAACGCAGAACCCTACGCCAACTCGGCCCGATTCGGCAATGGTCCTCGGACGCGGAGAATGAATTATCAGATCTTATCAAGAAAGAATCGGGACGGATCGCTCTGACTTCTAAAGCCTCCACCCGAGGCACGGACGGCGACGTCCTCAATCCGCCCATGGGACGGCCCTTCCGTGCGAACTGAGTCTCGTAAGCGGCGACGCCGCTCCTCCGCCCGGCGGACTCTCTTTCGGACTGAGGCGACGAATCGCCCCCTTCATGACGGGTCGATGCGGCTACAATCGTCAGTTGCTCTGGAATGCCCAAGGAGGTTTCGATTGGCCGGTCTTCTTCCCCGCCTTTCGTGGCGGAATCATCTGCTCACTGCGTTGGCCGCATCCTGCGCGCTCAGCGCCATCCACACGCGATCCGTCGCGCAGGCGTCATTCGAGTCGCCCGACAGCTCCCTCGTGAGGGCGCTTGCCGGAATCGACGGGACTCCCCTCTCGCTCGAGGAAGCGCGCGCATCCGCGCGAGCCAACGCCACAAGTCTCCGCGAAGCGGAAGCCGCGCTCGCCGCCGCGCGGGGCGCGTTGCGCAGCGCGAGGGGCCGTTTCGATCCCGAGCTCTTCGGCGAGTTCGTCCGCTCGAGCGACGAGAGCCCGACCGCCACTCCCTTCGCCGGCGCGAGCGTCCTCGAGACCGAGGCCGCGACCGGCTCGGCGGGGGCGCGCATCCGGCTGCCGCTCGGGACCGAGCTCGAGGTCTCTCTGGATGCCACGCGAACGTCGACCAACTCGACGTTTTCGGCTCTCGATCCGCAGTACGACGCCGGCGGCAGGATCTCGCTCGTTCAACCGCTGCTCGCCGGCTTCGGGCCGGCCGCCGGCGGAGATCTCGGCGCCGCGCGGAACCTCTACGAGGCTGCGGAGGAATCGTACGAGGATGCCCGCCTCGCCCTCGAGGCGAACCTCGAGTGGACCTACTGGGACCTCTACGCCGCGGAGCGCGACTACGCCGTGGCCCAGCTGATCCTCGAACGGGCGAGATCGTTTCTCTCCGAGGCCGAGCTGCGCGCCCGCGCGGGCCTGGTGGGGCCGAGCGAGGTCGCGAACGCGCGGGTCTTCGTCGCGGAGCAGGAGCAGGCGCTGCTCGATCGCGAGGAACGGCTTGACGGCATCTCCGACGCCCTGGCCTCGCTCATCGGGCGGCGCCCCGGCGCGGGGATGTTCCGATTCCGCCCTGTCGACTCGCCGCCGGAGATCCCGGGCGAGGTCTCGGGCGATCGACTCGTGGAGGTCGCATTCGAGCAGAACCACGCGATTCGCGCCCTGCGCGAGAGCGTCGAGGCGTTGCGGGCCCGCCATGCCGCCGCGCGATGGAACGCGCTGCCCCAACTCGACCTGTTCGGCTCGATCGGAGGCAACGGACTCGTCGGAACGCCGCGCGACGTCATCTTCGGCTCGGACACGCTCCGAACGAGGATATCCGGCGATCTCGGAGACGCCCTCTCCCAGGCGAGCAGCCGGGACTACGGAACCTGGAGCGCCGGCGTGCGCGTGACGCTGCCGATCACCTTCAGGGAGAGAGGTGGCGAGCGCGACCGGCTCGAGGCGGAGATCGCCCGGCTCGAGCAGGCGACGATCGCCGCCGAGCGCTCCCTCGAGGAGCGGGTGCGGGCGTCCCACCGGGAGATGTCGAACAACCTGCGCCGCCTCGAGGCAGCTCAGGCGGGAGTCGACGCCTCCCAGGAGCAGGTTCGAATCGGCGTGATCGAGTATCGCAACGGCCGGACGACCGCCTTCGAGCTGGTGAGGCTCGGCGCCGACTTCGCCGCCGCGCAGCAACGCTATTCCCAGGCCCTCGTACGCGCGGCGAAGGCCGCCGCAGAAATTCGCTACCTGACGTCGGGCGCCTACCCCGGCGCGATTTGAGGAGCACACGGATGAAGAGGACGATAGAGATCGATACGGTTCTTCTCGCCTGCGGGGCGGCGCTGATCGCCCTCACAGGCGCATGCGCGAAGCGCAACGAAGCCCAAGGCGGCTTCTCGATGCCCCCCATGCCCGTGGAGATCGTGCAGGCCGCGCAGGGGCCGATGCTCGACAGCTTCGAGGCCGTTGGCACCGTGGAGGCGGGCGAGGCGATCACCGTCGTCTCGGAAATCGACGCCATCGTCAAGTCGCTTCCCTTCCGCGAGGGAGGAGCGATCGCGAAGGATGCTCTGATCGCCCAGCTCGACGACGCCCAGGCGGCGGCCGAGGCGGCTCGCGCGGAGGCGGTCCTCGCCCAGAGCCAGGCGAGCTACGAGCGGGTTCGCCGCGTCGTCGAACAGGGCGCCGGCGCGCCCCAGGATCTGGACGACGCTTCCGCGGCGCTCAAGGTCGCGGAGGCGAATCTTGCGGTGGCCCGGGCCCTGCTCGCCAAGACGAGAATCACAGCTCCGTTCGACGGGATCATCGGGGCGCGGCGCGTCAGCCCGGGCGCGTTCCTGCGGGCGGGGGATGCGATCACCGACCTCGCCTCGATCCATGAGATCCGCGTCCACTTCGCGGCGCCCGAGCGACACCTCGGCATCCTGACGCGCGGAGCGCGCGTCGCCATCTCCACGACCGCCTTCCCCGGCATCGTGCTCGAGGGGACGATCGATGTGATCGAGCCAGTGCTCGATCCTTCCACGCGCAGCGCAAGGATCATGGCCCGGGCGAAAAACCCCGAAGGACGCTTCCGGCCCGGGATGTCGGCCGACGTGACCGCGATCCTCCGCGAGCGTCCGGACGCCATCACGATTCCGGCGGAGGCGATCTTCGCCGAGGGCGACCAGGCTCTCATCTACACCGTGGCGCCCGACAGCACGGTCATCCGCACACCGGTCACGATCGGGGCCCGCCGCCCCGATGCCGTCGAGATCCTCGCCGGGGTCGATCCCGGCGCTCGCATCGTCCGCGCCGGCCACCAGAAGCTCTTCCCGGGCGCGCGGGTGATCCCGATCGTGAGCCAGCCCGGGAACGCCGCAGCCCAGGGAGGCGTCCGATGAAGCTCTCGGAGATCTCGATCCGTCGCCCCGTCTTCGCGACGGTGATGAGCCTGACGATCGTCCTCTTCGGAGCGATCAGCTTCCTGCGCCTACCCGTGCGCGAGTACCCGGACATCGAGCCGCCGATCGTTTCGATCGCGACCTTTTACCGCGGCGCAAGCGCCAGCGTCGTCGAGACGGAGATCACGAACGTCCTCGAGGACGAGCTGGCGACGATCGAGGGGGTGAGAACCCTCACATCCTCGAGTCAGGAGCAGGGCTCGGTCATCACGATCGAGTTCGAGCTCTCGCGCGACGTCGACGAGGCGGCGAACGACGTGCGCGACAAGGTCTCGCGCATCAGCGGACGGCTGCCGCGTGAAGCCGACGATCCGATCATCAGCAAGGTCGACGTGAACGCTCAGCCGATCATCTGGATGGCGCTCTCGAGCGAGCGGTTCAGCGGCCTGGAGCTTTCCGACGTGGCCGAGCGGGACCTGAAGGAGCGGATCCAGAGGCTGCCGGGAGTGGGCTCCGTCTTCATCGGCGGCGAGCGCCGCTACGCCATGCGGATCTGGCTCGACCCCCAGCGGATGGCTGCGCACGGGTTGACCACGCAGGATATCGAGTCGGCCATCCAGAGGGAGAACGCCGAGATCCCAGGTGGGCGGGTCGAGGGCGACCAGCGCGAGTTCGCCGTCCGGACTCGAGGCGATCTGGCGACCGCCGAGGAGTTCGCGGCGATCATCATCTCGCAAACGGAGAACGCCCCGGTCCGGCTGGGCGACGTGGCGGATGTCGCCGTCGGCGCCGAGAACGAGCGCAGCGTCGCCCGCTACAACGGCCTGCCGGCGGTGGGCCTCGGAATCGTGAAGCAATCGAAGGCGAGCACGCTCGATGTCGCGCGGGAGATCCGCGAGGCGTTGCCCGAGCTGAAGAAAGTGATCCCCGACGGGATGCAGCTTTCCATCGCCTATGACTCGTCGGTCTTCATCGACGACTCGATCCACGAAGTGCGCGAGACGATCCTGATCGCCGTCTTCCTGGTCGTCCTGGTGATTCTCGTCTTCCTGAAGAGCCTTCGCGCGACGGTGATCCCCACCCTGGCGATCCCCGTCTCGATCGTCGGCAGTTTCGCGGTCGCGCTCGCGCTCGGATTCACCGTCAACATCCTGACCCTACTGGCCCTCGTGCTCGCGATCGGCCTTGTCGTGGACGACGCGATCATCGTCCTCGAGAACATTTTCCGGCACATGGAGATGGGAAAGAGCCGACGGCGCGCGGCGTTCGACGGCTCGAAGGAGATTGGCTTCGCCATCGTCGCGACCACGATCGCTCTCGTCGCGGTCTTCGTCCCCGTGGCCTTCCTGACCGGCTCGGTCGGCCGCCTGTTCCGGGAGTTCGGGATCATGGTGGCCGTGGCGGTGCTGCTCTCGGGGTTCGTGGCGCTCACCTTGAGCCCGATGCTCTGCTCGCGCATGCTCCGCCCCCTGCACGGAGGCGATCGAAGCTGGGCCACGCGATCATTCGACGCCTTCTTCGCCTGGCTCGATCGTTTCTATGCGGGCACGCTCCGGTTCTGTCTGCGGCGGCGCTTCCTCGTCATCGCGGGCGCCGCGCTGCTGATCTCGGCGAGCGCCGTGGTCTTCCGCATGCTGCCCAATGAGCTCGTGCCGATCGAGGATCGCGGGACGGCCTTCGGGATCGTCCTCGCCCCCGAGGGATCGACTCTCGAGTACACCGACCGTTACATGCGGATGGTCGAGGAGCGATTGCTGCCGCTGCCTGAGCGGGCGGGGCTCTTCGCCGCCATCGGGCTTGGCTTCGGCGGGCCCGGGCGGCCGACGGACGGTTTCGTCTTCCTGAACCTGGGGCCCAGGGAAGAACGGAAGAAGTCGCAGCAGCAAATCGTCCAGGAGATGTTCCCCCAGATGCTCTCGATCCCCGGTGTTCTCGCGTTCCTCGTGAATCCCCCGAGCCTTTCGGGACGCTTCTCGACGAGCCCGGTCGAGTATGTCTTGCAGGCCGACAGCTACGAGGAGCTGAGCGCCGCGGTCGGAGTGATGATGGCGAAGGCCACGGAGCTCGGATACCTCGTCAACCTCGACACCGACCTGCGCCTGAACAAGCCGCAGCTTGACATCGAGATCGATCGGGAACGGGCGGCGAGTCTCGGCGTCTCGGTGACCGACATCGGAACGACGCTCGAGACCCTGCTTGGCGGGCGCGTCACAAGCCAATTCAAGCGCGGCACGAAGCAGTACGACGTGATCGCCCAGCTCCGTCCGGCCGATCGATCCACTCCGGAAGCGATCGAGGGGATCTATGTTCGCGCAAACGGCGGGCTCACGCGACTCGCGAACGTGGTCCGCATCCGCGAGACGGTGGCTCCCAAGGAGCTGAACCACTACAACCGGGTCCGCTCCGCCACCATCACGGCGAACATCGTTCCCGGGGTCGATCTGGGAACCGCCCTGGCGGACCTCGACCGGATCGCCGAGACGGATCTGCCCGCGGGAATCAAGCGCGAGCTGGCCGGGCAGTCGCTCGAGTTCCGCGAGTCGAGCACCAGCCTCTACTTCTTCTTCCTGATCGCGGTGCTCTTCATCTTCCTTGTCCTCGCCGCGCAGTTCGAGAGCTTCGTTCACCCCTTCACGATCCTGCTTTCGGTTCCTCTGGCCGTCGTGGGGGCTCTGATCTCCCTGTTCGTGCTCCGCCAGAGCCTCAACATCTACTCGCAGATCGGGCTCATCATGCTGATCGGGCTCGTGACGAAGAACTCGATTCTGATCGTCGAGTATGCGAACCAACTGCGGGACAAGGGCTTGGCCGTGGGCGAGGCGGCGCTCGAGGCGGCCCGGATCCGGTTGCGGCCGATCCTCATGACCTCCTTCGCGACGATCTTCGGCGTCATTCCGATCGCGCTCGGGATCGGCGCCGGTGGGGAGTCGAGGCAACCGCTGGGCATCGCCGTCGTCGGCGGGATGGTCTTCTCGACGTTCCTGACCCTGGTGATCGTGCCCGTCGTCTACACCCTGCTCGCTCGCTTCACCAAGGTCCACCGTCACGTCGAGGACGAGACGGCCGATGGCGAGCAGGACGCGGCCATGGAAGAGGGCCTCGCGCGCGCGCAGAGCGGCTAGGCCGCGAGCCTCCGCTCGCGCTGCGCGAGCAGGGATTCGACCTGATCCACGAGCGGGACGGGGAGACGCCAGTCCGCGGCGCCCGCCGTCTCCTCGATCTGCTTCGGGCTCCGCGCCCCGACGATCGCGGCGGTGACCTCGCTCCGGCGCAGGACCCAGGCGATCGCAAGCTGGGCAACGGTCCTGCCGTGGCGAGCGGCCAAGGCCTTGAGCGACTCGACCAGCTCGAGATTCGCCGTGAGGTTCGGGTCGTTGAACTCCCGGCTCTTCCGCCTCCAGTCCTCCTCGGGCAGCGCGGCCATCCGCTCGCGCGTGATCCCGCCCGTCAGGAGCCCCGCCTGCATGGGGCTGTACGCCACCACGCCGATCCCCTGCTTCGCGCAGTAGGCGAGAAGCTCCTTCTCCACGCCGCGGCGCAGCATGCTGTAGGGAGGCTGCAGGGATGCGACCGGATGGATCGCCCGGACGCGGTCGATTTGAGCCGTGTCGAAGTTCGAGACTCCGGCGAAGCGGATCTTCCCCTCGCCGACCATGCGCGCGATCTCGCTCCAGGCCTCCTCGATATCGGCCTCCGGATCCGGCCAGTGGATCTGGTAGAGATCGATGCGATCGGTCCTCAGACGTCGCAGCGACTCCTCGGCTTCGCGGCGCACGCTCGACGCCTTCAACCGGCCGTACGGGGTCGTGGTCCCGGGATCCCAGACCAGCCCGCACTTCGTCGCCAGGTACACACTGTCGCGCCGCCCCTGGATCGCGCGCCCCACAACCTCCTCGGAGTGGCCGAGGCCGTATGCGGCAGCCGTGTCGATCCAGTTGACCCCGCGATCGAGCGCGTGACGGATCGCCAGAATCGAATCGGTGTCGTCCTGCGGCCCCCAACCAAAGGCCCATCCTCCCCCGCCGATCGCCCACGCGCCGAATCCCACGGTCGTGAGCTCGAGTCCAGACGCGCCCAGCCGTCTCTTCTGCACGCGTGCGCGCTCCTTTCCGAACGGCCCGGCCTCAAGGCGGAGCGAACGCCCCGCGTCATGGGGATCACGAGGCGATCTTAGCAGGTTCGCGAGCCGAGCCTTTCGCTTCCCCCGCGGAGGCGATCCTGTTTCAATGGGGCGCAATGAGCGCCCCGACCTTCCCCACCGGCAGTCCTCAAGCGCGCTCCGCGCCCACCCTCGCCCGGCGCGTCGGGTTCCCGCTTCTCGCGATCTATGGCGTCGGCGACATCGTCGGGTCGGGCATCTATGGGACGATCGGCGTGGCCGCCGGGGTGATGGGAAACGCGGTCTGGCTCGCCTTCGCCGCCTCGATGGTCGCCGCGATGCTGACCGGCCTCACCTACGCGTCGATCTCCTCGCGCTACCCGCGGGCGGCGGGGGCCGCCTATGTGGCGCATCGGGCCTTCCGCCTGCCCGCTCTCTCCTACGCGGTTGGCCTCGCCGTCCTCGCCTCGGGGCTGACCTCGATCGCGACGGCCTCGAACGTCTTCGCAGAGAACATCTCGTTCCTCGCCGGTTTCGGGGCCGTCCGCTTGTGGATCGCGGGCTTCCTCGTCCTGCTCATGGCGGTCAATCTCTGGGGAATCCGCGAGTCGATGCTCGCGAATCTCGCCTGCACCCTGATCGAGGTGGCAGGGCTCATCTTCATCGTCGTCGTCTCGGCCAGCCACTGGGGAAAGGTCGACTACCTCGAGATGCCGCCCGGTTCGCTTGCAGGCCGATTCGACATCCGGCTGCTCCTCTCGGGGGCGGTGCTGACCTTCTACTCCTTCGTCGGATTCGAGGACATGATCAACGTCGCCGAGGAGGTGAGGGAACCCGAACGCGCGATGCCGCGCGCGATCGTGACCGCGCTTCTCGTCGCGTCGATTCTCTATGTCGCCGTCAGCGTGAGCGCCGTCTCGGTCGTGCCGTATGCGGATCTCGCGAATCGGGATCTGGGAGCGCCCCTCTCGCAGATCACGCGCCGCGCCGCCCCTTGGCTCGGCGGCTGGGTCTTTGGAGCGATCACTCTCTTCGCGGTGGCGAACACCGCGCTGCTGAACTCGATCATGGGCTCCCGACTCGTATTCGGCATGGCCTGCCAGGGGCTTCTCCCGCGCTCGTTGAGCGCGGTCCACCCGAAGCTTCGGACCCCCCATGTGGCGATCCTGATCCTCACGGGTGTCGCCCTGGCGCTCGCCTTGGCGGGAACGATCCCGGATCTCGCCCGCGCGACTTCGGTTCTCTTGCTCCTCGTCTTCATGGCGATGCATGCCGCGCTCGTCGCGGTCAAGCTGCGGCGCGGCGAGCCCACGGGCCGGTTTGAGGTGCCGATGGCCGTCCCGCTCGCTGGTTTCGCGGTGTGTCTCCTGCTCCTCCTGCACGCCCGCGCCGCGGAACTCACGATCGCAAGCTCCCTGCTGGCTGCGATCCTCTTGCTCTACCTATTCCATCGCCCTCGACCGATTTCCCAGAAGGGGAGCGAGCGATGAGCCAGGCGAACGATCGATCCGAATCAGAGCCTCGTCCCCAGAGGGGGGTTGCGCGCGGGCGATCCGCTTGCCAACATCGACCGGCGTCCCGATGGCCGGTTGGAGATGACGGGGATCGAATCGGGGGCGCCGACAGGATGAATGAATGACACGCTATCGCGGAGCGATCGCCCGGCTCCTCGGCTTATCCGTGCTGGGCCTCCTCTCGGTCGCGCCGTGGGGTTGCGGCGATGATCCGTCACGGCCGGGCGGGCAGGAGCGCTGCGCCATGCCTGTCTTCGACCCGCCGCCCGGCGACTTTGCCGGCGAGATCGCCGTCGCGATCCAGACTTCGACTCCCGGCGCAGAGATCCGCTGGACGCTTGACGGTTCCGATCCCGATGACGCATCGCCCCTCTACGCATCGCCGGTCCCGATCGACTCGACCTCCACATTGAAGGCGAAGGCGATGCGGGACGGCTACTTGCCCAGCGAGATCGCGACCGGCCAGTACAGGGTCTTGGCGTGCAGTCTCGCAGTCCTCTCGCCAAACGGCGGGGAGACATGGACTGCCGCAACGGTCCATGAGATCCAATGGTCGAGCCAGGCTTGCGGCGCGACGGTCAGGATCGAGCTTCTCGCCGAGGGCGCGCCCTGCCGGACGATTTCCGAGGAGACCGAAAACGACGGCGCCTTCGACTGGGTCTGCGCCCCATGCGACTTCTTGAGAGACGGGTACGGAGTCCGCGTGACCGACCTCGAGAGTGATGCGAGCGACGCGAGCGATGCCGCATTCGCGATCGAGCCCATCCCCCCATGCGCCATCCGGATCCTCACTCCCAACGGCGGCGAGGAGCTGATGGAGGGGGAAGCGGCGGCGATCGCCTGGTGGAGCGAGGGCTGCGGGGAACGCGTGCGGCTCGAGCTTCTCCTCGAAGGTTCGGTCTGCGATCGGATCGCCGATGAGACAGAGAACGACGGTCTCTTCGAGTGGGCGGTCGCGGGCTGCGGGGGGGCGGGCGGACCCTACCGGATCCGCGTCAGCGACCTGGGATCGGAAGCCGGAGATGAGAGCGACTCGAGCTTCGTGATCGTTCCATTGGAGAGTCCCTGCGCGATCGAGGTGACATCTCCCGCCGCCGGCGAGATCTGGCAGGAGGGAACCGAGCACGAGATCCTCTGGAGCGGCGAGGGATGCGGGAGCAGTGTGCGGATCGAGCTTCTTCTGAACGGCGAGGCGTGCCGGACGCTGTTCGAGGCGGTCGAGAACGACGGCGCGCAAGCATGGACCGTCGAGGCGTGCGGCGATGAGACTGATGGACACGCGATCCGCGTCACCGATCTGGAGACCGGAGAGTCGGCCGCGGGAGGCGTCTTCACGATCGCGAGGGTCCCGCCACCGCCGTGCGAGCTCGAGATCTCGACGCCGGCTCCGGGAGCGATCTGGCGCGCCGGTGAAGCCGCTGCGATCGCCTGGACGGCGCTCGACTGCGGCTCTTCGGTCCGGATCGAGCTCCTATGCAACGGCGTCGTCTGCGACACGATCGCCGGGAGCACGGCCAACGACGGATCCTATGATTGGATCGCCGCGCCGTGCTGCGCCTCGGTCTGCGGCTATTCGATCCGCATCACCGATCCCTCGACCGGCTCTTCGGATACGAGCGACGGCGATACCTGCATCTTCGACTGCCGCCTCGATGTCGCGGCCCCGTCCGCCTCCGACGAGTGGACGGAAGGGTCCGAGCGCGAGATCGCGTGGAGCTCATCGGAATGCGGCGAGCGGGTGCGGATCGAGCTCCGGCGCGAGGGCTCGCTCTGCGCTTTGATCGCCGCATCGGCGGAGAATACGGGGAGCTACCTCTGGACCGTCGCCGGATGCTCCGGAGAGGAGGACGGCTACACCGTGCGGATCCTCGATCTCGACTCCGGCGGCAGCGCAGAGAGCGGTATCTTCCGGATTCCCGCGACCGACACCTGCGCGATCGACATCGACGCCCCCGCCGGCGGCGAGAGCTGGCCCGCCGGCACGCTACACTCGATCGAGTGGACCTCCGCAGCCTGCGGGGAGGCAGTGAGAATCGATCTGCTCCTCGAAGGGTCGATCTGCTCCGAGATCGCCGGCGCGGCGCCCAACACCGGCGCGTACGAGTGGACCGCGGCGGGATGCGGGGACGCGGTGGAGGGCTACCGCGTCCGGATCGTCGATCCGGAGAGCGGGGCGGCCGACACGAGCGGGGCGAGCTTCTCGATCCCCGCCGCGCCGCCTTGCGACATCACCGTCACGTTTCCGGCCGAAGGAGATTCGCTCCACGCCGGCTCGGCGGCGACGATCGCATGGACCGCCTCGGGGACATGCGGCGATCGCGTGAGCATCGAGTTGCTTTGCGACTCGGGGGTTTGCTCGAGCATCGCCGAGGATACCGAGAACGACGGGAGCTTCGAGTGGACCGTCTCCCCCTGCTGCGACGAGGGGTGCCTCCATGCGGTCCGCCTCCGCGATCCCCTCTCCGGCGGCTCAGCGACCAGCGGTCCCTTCTGCATCTGCGTTCCGTGCGCGTTCGACGTCGTCTCACCCGACGGCGGGGAGAGCTGGGTCGAGGGCAGCGAGCAGACCATCGCCTGGACCTCGGGCGAGTGCGGCGGCATGGTTCGCATCGACCTCTTGAGAGACGGGGAGGTCTGCCTTGCGATCGCGGAGGAGGCGCCCAACACGGGGAGCTTCTCCTGGATCGCCGAGAACTGCGGCGGCGCCCCCGACGGCTACGCGATCCGCGTCAGCGGCGGCTGCGGCGAGCAAGGCGAGAGCGATGGCGTCTTCTCGATTCCCGAATGCGCCCTCGCGATCACCTCGCCCAACGGAAACGAGACGATCCCCCCGGGAAGCCTGCGCACGATCGCTTGGACCTCCACCGGGCCGTGCGGTGAGAGCTTGCGAATCGAGCTGCTGAAGGACGGGATCGCGTGCGCCGAGATCGCGGGCGGCACGGAGAACGACGGCGCCTTCGATTGGACGGCAGAGCCCTGTGGGGATCCCGGTTGCGGCTACACGATTCGGATCCTCGATCCCGCCACGGGGCGGAGTGACGAGAGCGACGCCGGATTCTGCATCTGCGCCGACTGCCCGCAGCTTGTCGTCTCCCCGAACGGCGGTGAGGAGTGGGAGGAAGGAAGCGTCCAGGAGATCGCGTGGACCGCGAATGGGACCTGCGACGCATCCGTCCGGATCGAGCTTCTGGAGGATGGGCTGCCCTGCCTCACGATCGCCGACTCGACGCCCAACGACGGCAGCTTCTCGTGGAACGCGAAGAGATGCGCCGCCACGAGCCGCTACCGGGTTCGCGTCACGGGGCTCACCTGCGGCCAGAGCGACGTGAGCGACGCCGAGTTCTCGATTCCGCTACCCCCGTGCGAGATCGACCTGCGCTCCCCGGCGGGCGGCGAGATCTGGGAAGCCGGCACCCCGCGGACGATCGCCTGGACCGCGGAAGGCGACTGCGGCGGATCGGCGCGAATCGAGCTCCTTCGCGAAGGCGTTCTCTGCAAGACGATCAGCGCAAGCACATCGAACGACGGGTCCTATCCCTGGATCGCCGAGCCGTGCGAGGAGTTCGAGGAGGGTTACGCGGTCCGCGTGATCGATCTCGCGAGCGGCGCCTCCGACGAGACCGATCCCGCCTTTTCGATCCCGATCTGCAGGATGGAGCTCACGCGACCCGCGGGCGGCGAGAGCTGGCAGGAAGGAACGATCGAGCAGATCCAGTGGACCGCCGATGTGGCCTGCGGGGAGCACGTGCGGCTGGAGCTCGTCCGCGAGGGGGAGGTCTGCCGGACCATCATCGGGTACACGCCGAATGACGGCGTCCATCCATGGCTCGTCCAGAACTGCGGAACCGAGACCGGCGGCTACTCCATCCGGATCACCGATGCGACCACGGGCGCCTCGGACGAGAGCGAGGGAGCGTTCGAGATCCCCGAGCCGCCCTGTCGGATCGAGCTGCTCTCCCCCGCGGGCGGCGAGACATGGATGGAAGCCTCCCCGCACGAGATCCGCTGGAGCGCGGAAGGCGACTGCGGCTCAACGGTCCGCATCGAGCTCGTTCGCGACGGCGGGATCTGCTCGACGATCCACCCCGGGACAGCCAACGATGGAAGCTTCCTCTGGACCGCGCTCGCATGCGAGCCGGCCGGAACGGGATACTCCGTGCGAGTCACCGATGTCGCGTCGGGCGCCCTCGACGAGAATCCAATCCCCTTCACGATCGAGACGGCGCAGGATCTCTACGCGATCGAATCGGGGAGACTCGCCTGCCGCGGCGAGACAGACCTCCGTCTTGCGATCCGCGCGCGCAACTCGCAGGCGATCGGCGCCTACGGGATCAGGCTCTGCTACGACCCGCTGGTCTTCGAGTGCCTCGGGCTGAGCCTCGAGGGCACGCGCGGGGAAGCGCACGAGCACTTCGATGGCGCGTGCGCGGGCTCCTGCGCCGCGGCGGGAGTGATCGTGAGTCCCGACTGCTCCCCCGCGCTCGAGCCCGGCGACGGGCCGGTCCTCGTCTTGATCCTGAGGGTCAGAGCCGATGCGCCGCTTGGGCCCACGCCGCTATCGTTCGAGGATCTCGACCCGACCTATAACACGATGGCCCCGTGCGGGGGCGGCACGGTCGATCCGCTTTGCGTTCCCGGCTCGATCGAGATCTGCGGAGGATCCGGACGATGAGAGCCGTCATCTTCTGCGGACTTCTCGCCTGTCTCGCCGTCGGCGCGGCGCGCGCGGGGCGCAACGCCAACGGCGCCCTCGTGGTCCACACCGACAATGCGATCATCTACACGAGCAGCGCCGACTACTGCGCGAGCGCGCTCCCGCAGATCTGCGAGCAGCTCAACCCCACGACGAGCAAGCTCCCCGAGGAGGAGATCGCCATCGTCTGGTTCCTCGCCGCCTTCCGTCCCGAGGCCGATCCTTCCGTCGCCACGATCCAGTTCGGCGTCGACCACGACCTCCCCGCCGGCCAGGGATACCTCGAGGACTACGCCGCCTGCGGCCCCGGCATACTCGAGTTGCCCGATCTCGACTGGCCCGAAGGCGGCGGCGACGGAGTATCGGGGAACCTCGTGAGCTTCTCGATCCCATCCACGCAGAAGGTCTTCCCCTTCTACTGGTTCGCTGTGATCGGAGAGGGGCCACAATCGAGATTCGGCAGCGGCGCGTATCCGAGCACTGGAGAGGCGAAGTTCGTCGACGGCTCCAGCCCGCCCGTGGAGGACTACTGCGCCCGTTTCGGCGTCGTCCGCTGGGGCGCGCCGGGCGAGAACGACTGCCCTCCCGTGAGCAACTGCGTGATCACCGTCACGTCGCCGAACGGCGGGGAGAGCTGGGAGCAGGGGTCCCTGCAGACGATCACCTGGGGCTCCTCTCAGTGCGACGGCCCGATGCGGATCGATCTGCTTCGCGAGGGGATTCTCTGTAACACGATCGCCGCGGCGGCGCCGAACACGGGCTCGTTCGGATGGATCCCCCAGCAGTGCAACGGCGCGCTGAGCGGATATCGCATCCGGCTCACCGACCTCGGGGGTGGACGAACCGACGAGAGCAACGCGGCCTTCTCGATCCCCACGGGAAGCTGCCAGCTTTTCGTCGAGAGCCCGAACGGCGAGGACCGATTCGATCAGGGAAGCCCCGTCTCGATCCTCTGGGGCAGCACGAACTGCGGCTCCAGCGTGACGATCGAGCTCGTCCGGGACGGCGGGGTTTGCCGGACGATCGCCTCCGGGACCGAGAACGACGGTTCGTTCGAGTGGATCGCGCAACCCTGCGGAGGCGAGTGCGGCTACAAGCTCCGCGTCACCGACGCCGCCTCGGGTCTCGCCGGCGAGACGAACGGCACGTTCTGCATCGATCCCTGCGCGCCCTTGCTTTCGGCGCCCAACGGCGGGGAATCCTGGCTGGAGGCGACGGAACGCACCATCCTCTGGGATGCCCCCGAGTGCGGGGATCTCGTCCGGCTCGAGCTCGTGCGCGCCGGCTCCGTCTGCGCGACGATCGCCACGGAGACGCCGAACGACGGTTCGCATCCATGGATCGTCCAGTCTTGCGGGGGCTCGAGCGACGGATACGCCGTGCGCGTTTGCGATCTCGCCAGCGGAGAGTGCGACGAGAGCGACGCGCCCTTCGAGATCCCGATCTGCCGGCTCGATGTCGAAGCGCCCAACGGCGGAGAGAGCTGGCCGCGCGAATCCGTTCGGGAGATTCTCTGGAGCCCCTCCGACTGCGGCGGGGAGGCGAAGATCGAGCTTCTGCGGAACGGGACGCTCTGCTCGACGATCAGCGCGGGCACGCCCAACGACGGCGCGTTCTCGTGGGTCGTGCAGCAATGCTCCGGGGCGACGAGCGGCTACAAGATTCGTATCACGGACCTCGCGACCGGAACGTCGGATGCGAGCGACGCCGCCTTCTCGATCCCCGACCCGTCCTGCCAGCTAACCGTCGTCTCCCCCAACGGCGGAGAGGAATGGGTGGAATCGACTCCGCGCGAGATCACATGGAGCTCGCGCTTCTGCGGCGAGACGGTCAAGCTCGAGCTCGTGCGCGCCGGAACGGTCTGCGCCGTGATCAGCTCCAGCACGACGAACGACGGCCGCTATACGTGGACCGCGAGCCGGTGCGGCGGTTTCTCGGACGAATACCGCATTCGCGTCACCGACCTGGAGCTGGGCGGCTTCGACGAGAGCGACTCTCCCTTCGCGATCGTCGCGTGCCGGCCCACGGTCGTCTTCCCGAACGGCGGAGAGGAGATCCCTCCGGGCAGCGCGCAGACGATCCAGTGGAGCTCGGCGAGCTGCGAGGGGCCGGTGAAGATCCAGCTCTTGCGAAACGGCCTCCTCTGCGAGGTGATCGCCGAGTCGACTCCGAATGACGGATCCCATCCGTGGACGGCGGAGATGTGCGACGGATCGAAGACCGGCTATCGGATCCGGATCCGCGACCTCGTGACGCAAGTGGCCGACGAGAGCGACGCGGTCTTCTGCATCGGATGCGGGGAGAAGTACTACTTCCCGGACAGCCTGCGGGTCGTCCAGGGCGCGACCGGATTCGAAATCCCCCTGATGGCGCGAAACGATCAGCCGCTACGATCGCTCTCGCTCGAGTTCTGCTTCGACCCGGCGATCCTCCAGTGCACTGATCTCTCGATCGACGGGACCCGCGCCTCCGACGCCGTCGGCTTCACCAAGAGCTGCGCCGCCGGCTGCGCCGCGGCGACGATCGACTTCGGCGCAAGCTGCCCGCCGCAACTCGAGGCGGGCGACGGCCCGATCCTGCGGATGATCGTCGATGTGGCTGCCGATGCGCCGCTCGGAGCGAGCTTGCTCGATCTGATCGAGGCCACGCCGCCGGTCAACACGATGACCTCCTGCGACGGCCTCGAGTATCGACCCACGCTCATCGACGGCGCGATCGAGATCTCCCTGCGATCCTTCATCCGGGGCGATACCGATGGCGACGCCGGGATCGACATCGCCGATGTCATCGCCTGCCTCTCCCACCAGTTCTCCGGCGGGGAAGCTCCCGCCTGCCTCGATGCCGCCGACACCGACGATTCGGGTCGCATCGACATCGCCGACTGCCTCGCGAGCCTTTGCGCCCAGTTCGGAGACTGCCCACCCCTGCCTCTCGACTGCGCCGTCGATGCGACCGCCGGCGATCCGCTCGATTGCGCCTCCTTTGCCGCGTGCGACGGTCTGCCCCGCGCATCGCTCGCCCACGCCGCCGAGGGGGGAGGCCGGATCGTCCTGCGAGAGGCGGAAGGAACCGGACCCGACACGATCCGCGTGGCGATCGGCTGCGAGACATCGGACCCGCTGACCGCCCTGCAGTGCGAGATTCGCCACGATCCGTCGCGACTCGCGTTCCTGGGCTTCGCGCCCTCGCTCCAAGGGGCGGACTTCCTGCGGGCGCGCGCATCCGCCGACGGGCGGATCCGGATCGGCTGCATCCCCGACTTGACGCTCGAGCGGTCGATCCCCGCGGGTGTCGCGGCGATCGCGGAGATTCGATTCCTGCGCCTTCGCCACGATGAGGGCGCCTCGTGGATCGAGGCCTCGGATGGGCAGGGCGTCAGGCTGGACCGAACCGAGATCGCGCTCTCGGAGGCGCGCATCGAGGTCGCGCCGCCTCCTCCGGCGGGCCCGGAATCCGCCGCCTCCGATGTCCGGATCGACTTGCCGAATCCGTTTACCGAGTCCGGGGAGATCCGCGTGAGCATTCCCGCGCCGGTCGTGGCGACGATCGAGATCTTCGACGTCGCGGGGAGGCGGTCGGCGATCCTGCACGAGGGGCCGCTCCCCGCAGGGGTCCGCTCGTTCCGGTGGCCCGCCGCAGCCACCGCCGGAACAGGCGTTTACTGGATCCGGGTCGTGACGCCGGAGGGGCGCAGCGCACGCTCGGTGGTCGTCCTCTTCTGAGCTACCGGCAGCCGAGGTCTGGTTCGCGCCGCGGCGGGGGGGATCGGGCTACTTCGAGGCCACCAGGTAGGCGAGCCAGCCCGCGTCGTTTTCGAAGCGCCGGCGCCGCCGGTAGACCCCGTCCGGCACCTCGGTGTCGTCCTTCCAGCCCTCGGTGTAGACCTCGACGCCGTGGAAACCCGCCTCTGCCAGGAGCTCGTGGAGTTCCGGAAGCGTCCAGAGCCTCCAGTCGTAGACGAAGGCGTTGCGCCACTCGGATCCGTCCGGGAAGCGGAAGTGGATCTTGCACAGGATCCTGTGGTCGATCGGATTGAACGAGGCCTGCTCCCAGATATAGACGAACCGCGGGACGCGGCGCCCGTCGGAGCGGATGATCGCCCCATTCGCGCGCTTCTCCTCGATCGTGCCCATCGCGTCGGTCCCGCCGAAGGCGTCCAGGACGAAGATCCCTCCGGGCGCGAGGGAGCGATGAACGTTTCGGAAGTAGCGTTCGAGCGTTCTCCGGTCCTTGAAGACCTGGTAGGAGTAGTTCAGGGCGACCGCGACATCGACCGCCGGGCGGTGGGACGAGCGGACATCGCCGCAGACGAGGGTCACGCGCGCGGCCGCGTCGCCCAAGCCGCGCACATGGTTTCGGCGGGCCCATTCGAGCGTCGGGCGGTGGAGATCGATTCCGATGGCGGTGTTGTCGGCGCGACGCGCCACCCACGCGCAGGCGAGGGCGGCGGTCCCGCAGAAGTCCTCACGGAGGCTGCGGAACGCCCGGCCCCGCTTCCCGCGATAGATCCGCTCGATCAGGTCGAGATCCGCATCGGGGGTCTGAACCGCCTCCTCATAGAGGAGATGCTTGTCGCTGTCGGCCGCCATTCCCCAACGCTTCCTCCGCCTCACGGATGTCGGCTCCTCCCTCTTCGCACTTTCCTCAAGCGCCATCGTGCCTCCCGCCTGGCCGACGCGGCCCGTCCATCGCCGGCAGATCGCGCCATGATAAACCCTGCCTCCCCGCATCGACCAAGCAAAGATCAGGCAAGGATCGAGCAAAGATCGAGCATCCGAATCTCGAATCTGCTAGAATTGTTCGGGGTTTGTGTGCAGGGAGGAAGGCAATGGGAGTAGAAGGGAGACCCACGATGCGCATCAGCAGGACTTCTTGGTTCGTCGGAGCCGTCGCCGCGCTTTGGATCGTAGCCGCCGCATCCGCGGCGCTCGCGGATCGGATCGTCGTGGAGTTCGCTTTCGAGGAACCGGAAATCTCCGAAACGCCCGATCGAACCGCAATCATCCAGATCCCTCAATGCGCGACCTTCAACGAACCGGGGCTTCCCTTGATCCCGGCGCGCCAAGCGGCGATTCTGGTGCCGCCCGGGCAGCAGGTCATCGCTTTCCGGGCATTCCCCGCGACGCCCCGCGAGATCGAAGGCGCCTATGCGATCGCGCATGCGCCGACGCCGCGACCCATCAGCGAGCCGGGTCCGTTTCCTCCGACCTTCCCCGATCCGGCGATCTACGGAAGCGATCTCGCCTACCCGCCGGAGGCGGCCCGCCTGGTTTCCGAGCAGACGGCGTGGGGGCATCGGATCGCCTACATTCGCGTCTACCCCGTCACGATTCGGCCCCTCTCGGGACGGATCGCGTGGAGCGACCGGGTCCGGCTGGAGGTCGAGACGCAGCCGATCGCGGGGGCGAGCCGCACGGAGATCGCAAACCTCAGACGCGATGAGGCGACGATCGACCGGCTCCGGGAGATGGTCGCGAATCCAGATGCGCTCGACCTCTACGCCTCGGCGCATGCCGCCCCCGCGCTCGGCGGCCGGCTGGATCCGGACAACTACCCGTATGTGATCGTCACGACCTCGGCGATGGCCGATGCCTACAAGGCGCTCGCCACCTACGAGTCGAGCCGCGGTCTGCGCGCCAAGATCATGCTGATCGACGAAATCGAGGGGCTCTACACGGGCCGAGACTCGGCCGAGCGGCTGCGCAACTTCGTCATCGACGCCTACAACAACTGGAACACGCGCTATCTCATGCTGGGCGGCGACTCGAACGCGATTCCGGTGCGCAACCTTTATGTCGACGCCGGCGGGACGATCGACGCCTTCCCGGGGGACTGCTACTTCGAGGCGCTCGATGGCGACTGGAACGCAGACGGGGACGACCGCTGGGGCGAGCCGGGCGAGGAGGACTTCCTCGGGGAGCTTGCGGCCGGGAGAATCACCGCCTCGAACCCGACGGAGCTGGCGCAGTGGATGCACAAGAACTCCATGTACGTCGAGCAGCCGGTCGTCTCCGAGCTGCAACGCGCTCTCTTCTTGGGCGAGAGGATGGACGACATCCCGACCTACTCCTGCATCTACATGGACGATGTGAAGGATTACTGCTGCGACTGGGGCTACTGCACCTCCGGCTATCCGAACGGCTACGAAAAGCTGATGCTCTGCGACGCCCCGGGATACGAATGGACCGGCGCCGACGCGATCGCGATGTTCAACTCCGGCATTCCGTCAAGCCATCATCTGGGACACTCGAACACGACTTACGGGATGAAGATGTCGAATCCCGACGTCGTCAACTTCACCAACGACGGCCTCACCCACAGCTACATCTTCATGTCGACGCAGGGCTGCTACTCGAACAACTTCGACAACACCAGCTCGCAGGCTCTCTCCGAAGCCTTCACCCTCGACGACAACTGCGCCGTCGCATTCCTGGGATGCACCCGCTACGGCTGGTATTGCCCCGGCTACGACATCGGCCCCTCGCAGCACTACGACAGAGAGTTCGTCGACGCCGTCTACGGCGAGGGCATCGTCCTCGCCGGAGAGGCGAACGTCGACTCGAAGGCCGACGTCGTCTGGCAGATGGACCCGTGGAACCGCTGGTGCCATTACGAGCTTTGCCTGCTCGGCGATCCGGCGATGCCGCAGTGGAACCGCCTCCTCGGGCAGCTGAGCCTGGTCCACTCCGGCTCGTACGTGATGGGACAGGGCGCCTACATCGTCACCGTGAAGTCCGGGACCCTCCCGGTCGCCCTGGCCACGGTCACGATCTACTCCGAGGACCTCTCCGTCTGCGTGACGGCGACGACGGACCTCCTCGGACGGGTGGCCCTCGATCCCGCCGCCACGACTCCGGCGCCCCTCTTCGTCAAGGCCGTCAAGAAGGACTACCTGCCCGGCACAGGGACGATCGCCGTCGATCCGGGACAGCAGCCCTGGCTCGTATGGTCGGCCACCGTGATCGACGACGACACGGCGGACGACGCCAGCATCGGCGACGCCGACGGCCAGGCCGACATGGGAGAGACCGCCCAGCTGCGGATCGGTCTGGAGAACATCGGCCACATCCCGGCCTCGAACGCCTGCGCCACTCTGACCTGCGCGGACCCGCGGATCGTGGTCGTCGACGGCGCGGCCAGCTACGGCACGATTCCGGCCCAGAGCGTCGGGACGAACCTCGACGATTTCATCATCCAGGTGCCTCTCGACATCGTCGATCTCGAGACCGTGCGATTCCACATGGGGATGGCGTGCGACGGGCACGAGCCGTGGGAGGATGACTTCGACATCACCCTCCACGCGCCGGTCCTCGCGCTCCACTCCTGGTCGATCGACGACGAGGAGTTCGGAAACGGCGACGGCCGGTGTGATCCAGGCGAGGCGTTCGCCATCCGGGTCATGCTCTCCAACTCCGGCTCCGATGGAGGCCGCGAGATCGAGGCGGTGCTCTCCACGACCGAGCCGATGCTCGGCCTCCATGGGAGCGCCTCGGGCGATCCCCTCCTGCCTCCCGGAGGCCAGGAGGAGCTCTCTCCCCCCTTCCTCGGCACGCTCGACATCCGGATGCCGACCGAGTCGATCGTCCATTTCGACCTCTCCGCAACGACCTGGTGCGGCCAGGCCTTCGCGGCCGGCTTCGACGTGCGCATCGACTCGTTCGTGGAGGAGATCTTCGAGACCGACTCGGGATGGACCGTGGGAGGTCCCGGCGATACGGCCACGCAGGGGGTCTGGGTGCGCGATGATCCCATCGGAACCTGGCGCAACGGCCTGCCGGTGCAAACAGAGGACGACCACACTCCGGAGGGGTCCGCCTGTTTCGTGACGGGCCAGGGGGTGGTCGGCGGCACCGCGAACTTCAGTGACGTCGACGGGGGGCAGACGACTCTCACATCCCCGCTCTTCGATCTCACCGATGCCATCGAGCCCCGCCTCGTCTACTGGCGCTGGTACACGAACAACCTGGCGCAGTGGCCCGACGAGGAGACATGGCTGGTCCAGGCGAGCTCCAACGGCGGGGTGAGCTGGGTGGATCTCGAGCGCACCTCCGAGAGCGCGAACCAATGGCTGCGCATGGAGTTCGTCCTGGCCGAGCATATCCAGCTCAGCGCCGCCGTCCGCTTCCGCTTCATCGCGAGCGACCTCGCATTCGACTCCCTCGTCGAAGCGGCGATCGACGATCTCTCGATCGAGAGCCTTCCGGCGGCGGGGGCAATCGAGGAGCCCATCGGCTGGAAGCCGCGCTTCGGGATCGATCGGCTCTCCCCCAACCCGATCCTGATCGGCGCCGGCAGCCCTGCGGCCATCGAGTTTGCCGTGCCCGAGGCGGGACCTGTCGTCCTGCGCCTCTACGATGTCCGCGGCGCCCTCGCATCGACTCTCGCGGAGACCGCCCTGCCGGCGGGCGTCCACCGTCTCGCCTGGGAAGGCCGTGACTCCGCGGGGCGGCCGATCCCCGCCGGGATCTACTTCGTGCGGCTCCAGGCATGTGGGAGGTCCGAGGTCCGAAAGCTCGTCTTACTCCACTGAGCTGCAGCATCGGAAACCCGGCCCCTGCGTGCCGCCGGGCCGCGGAGTCCCCCTCCGCGGCCCGGTTTCCTCTGGTGCCGATCTATGCGACCATTCGGCCGTTCACGCGCATCGACGACTCGAAAACCGACGGGAGAGAACTATGAGCAATCCCCTGGCGAAGCTCGCCGACTTCTCGCAGAGCGTGTGGTTCGACAACGTCCGCCGGGGCTGGATCGCGCCGGAAGGGATCGACCGGATGATCCGCGAAGATGGCCTCCGGGGAGTGACGTCCAATCCGGCGATCTTCGAGAAGGCGATCGTCTCCGGCGCCGAATACGACGCGCAGATCCGCGAGCTCTCCGCCCGCGACGATCTCGACGTGAAGGGAATCTACGAGGCGCTTGCCATCCGGGACATCCAGAACGTGGCCGATCATCTCGAGCCGGTCTACCGCTCGACGAACGGAGTCGACGGCTACGTGAGTCTCGAGGTCTCGCCCTACCTCGCGCGCGATACGGAAGGAACCATGCGCGAGGCGCGCCGCCTCTGGAAGGCGGTCGGACGGCCAAATCTGATGATCAAGGTCCCCGGGACTCCCGAGGGAGTGCCGGCCGTCCGGCGTCTGCTCGCCGAGGGGATCAACGTCAATGTGACTCTCCTCTTCGGCATCGGAGCGTACGAAGCCGTCGCCCGCGCCCACATGGAGGCCCTCGAGGAGATCGCCGGGCGCGGCGGCGATCTCTCACGCGTCGCGAGCGTCGCGAGCTTCTTCGTCAGCCGGATCGACACATTGGTCGATCGCCTCCTTCAAGGGCACATCGACCGATTCAAGAGCGGGGCCGGAAACGCCCCCCTCCGAAGCCTGATGGGGCGCGCGGCGATCGCCAACGCCCGGATCGCATACGCCGGCTACCGGGAGAGGATCGCCTCCCCCCGCTGGGAGGCCCTGGCGCGCCGGGGCGCACGCCCCCAGCGCCTGCTCTGGGCGAGCACCGGCACGAAGGACCCCGCCTATAGCGACGTGCTCTACGTCGAGGAGCTGATCGGCCCCGATACGGTGACCACGATCCCCGAGGCGACCTGGAGCGCCTATCGCGATCACGGCAGGCTGCGGTCCTCGCTCGAGGAGGGAACGGATCAGGCGCGCTCGACGATCGAGAAGCTCGCGGAGATCGGGATCGACATGGACGAGGTCGCGGCACAGCTCTTGGAGGACGGCATCTTCCTCTTCGTCGACGCCTTCGACAAGCTGCTGAGCGGCGTCCGCTGGAAGAGGAAGGCGATGCGATCCTCGCCGGCCGAGCCGATGCGATCGGGCGATCTGAGCGAATCCGCGGTCGAGGCCGCATCGCGCGGAATCGCCGAGTGGCAGGCGCGGGGCGGAACGACGCAGCTCTGGAAGCGCGATCCTTCCCTCTGGACCGGCAGGCGCGAGAACCGGTGGCTCGGCTGGCTCGGAGCGCTCGACTCGGCTCGCGAGACGGTCATCGAGCTCGCGAGCTTCGCCGCGGACCTCCGCAAGGACGGCTTCACGCACATCCTCCTGCTGGGCATGGGGGGATCGAGCCTCGCTCCCGAGGTGCTGCGCAAGCTGTTCGGCCGTCTCGACGGCTCGCCGGAGCTGCTCATCCTCGACTCCGTCGATCCCGCACAGATCGAGTCCTTCTCCTCGAGGATCGAGGTCGGCCGCACGATCTTCATCGTCTCGAGCAAATCGGGGACGACCCTCGAGTCGAGGATCCTGATGGAGCACTTCTGGTCGCGCGCGGTCGCCGCGCTCGGGGCGGCCGAGGCCGGCCGCCACTTCATCGCCATCACCGATCCCGGATCGAAGCTCGAGGCGACCGCCCGCGCGAATGGATTTCGCAAGCTCTTCTTCGGGGTCGCGACGATCGGCGGACGGTTCTCCGCGCTCTCCCCCTTCGGACTGGTTCCCGCCGCCGTGATGGGAATCGACATCGACCGTCTCCTGGCGCGCGCCGAGGAGATGCTGGAAAGCTGTGGACCCGGCGTCCCGGACGATCGAAACCCTGGGGTCCTCCTGGGCGCCACCCTCGGCCGCCTCGCGCTGGACGGACGCGACAAGGTGACGATCGTCACATCCCACGAGCTCACGGGGCTCGGCGCATGGCTGGAGCAGTTGCTGGCCGAATCGACGGGCAAGCAGGGACGGGCGATCCTTCCGATCGAGGATGAGAGCCTCGCCCCGGCGATCCTCTATCAGGCCGACCGCGTCTTCGTCGACCTTCGGCTCGGGACGGACCCGCCGGCCGGAGAAGACCCGGCGCTCGCGGCGCTCGAGAACGCCGGGCATCCCGTGATCTCACTCACCCTGCGCGACCGAGAGGATCTCGGGGCGGAGTTCCTTCGCTGGGAGGTCGCCGCCGCCGTGGCCGGCTCGATCATGGGGATCGATCCGTTCGACCAGCCCGACGTGGAAGCGGCCAAGGTGGCCGCCCGCGAGCTCACCGCCGAGTTCGAGAAGACCGGCGCATTCCCCGATGAGACGCCCGCCTTCTCCCAGGGGTCGATCGACCTCTACGTCGATCCGGGGATCGCGATGTCCAGCGCGCCCGATCTCGCCTCATGGATGCGCGCTCACCTCGGCCGGATCGCGCCGGGCGACTATTTCGCGATCCTCGCGTTTCTCGAGATGAACGGCAGGACCTGGCGCATGCTTCAGGCGATGCGCCACGCCGTGCGGGATCGGCGCCGCATCGCGACGAGCCTGGGCTTCGGACCCCGCTATCTCCACTCGACCGGACAGGCGCACAAAGGCGGGCCGAACACGGGGCTCTTCCTGATGGTGACCTGCGACGACGCCCTCGATCTCCCGGTGCCGGGAGAGGGGATCACATTCAGCGCCGTGAAAGCCGCGCAGGCGCGAGGCGATCTGGCAGTTCTCGCGTCGCGCGGCCGCAGGATCATCCGCGCCCACATCCACGGCGATTTGGGCGCGGGTCTCGAGACGCTCGATTCCGCCGTCCGGGCGGCGCTGGGATAGAGCGAGGATGATCCTCGCCGGAGACATCGGGGGCACGAAGAGCCTGCTCGGCCTCTTCGAGGGGGATCCGGGCGCGCCTCGCCGCCTGCACGACGCCGAGATCGAGAGCGCCGCCTTCGGCTCCCCCGAAGAGCTCATCGCCGTCTACCTCGCGGATCGCGGCGTCCGCCCCGATCGCGCCTGCCTCGGCCTGGCGGGACCGGTCATCGATGGGCGCTGCGATCTGACGAACCTCGGGTGGCGGACTTCCGAGGAAGGCTTGGCGCGGGCGATCGGAATCCCTCGAGTCGCATTCCTGAACGACCTGGAGGCGACCGCCTACGGCGCGCTCTGTCTCACTCCCGGGGACTTCGCGCCCCTGAACGAAGGCGGGCCGCCGCGCGCCGGCAACATCGCTCTCATCGCCGCCGGCACGGGGCTCGGCGAGGCGATCCTCCACTGGGACGGCCGACGCCACACGGCGCTCGCCACCGAGGGAGGTCACGCCGACTTCGCCGCGCGCGACGAGCGGGAGTGGGAGCTGCGCCGGTGGGTCGCCGACCGAATCCACGGGCGCGTGAGCCTCGAGCGGATCCTCTCGGGACCCGGTCTCACGGCGATCCACGGCTTTCTGTCCCAACGCGCGGGAACGGTCATCCCCGCATGGCTCGCGGAACGGATGTCGCGCATCGATCCGAGCGCGGCCATCTCCGAGGCGGCCCTCGCGGGCGAGGATCCCCTCTGCATCGAGGCGCTCTCGCTCTTCGTCTCGATCTACGGCGCCGAGGCGGGCAACATCGCCCTCCGCTCCCTCGCCGTCGGCGGCGTGCTCGTCGCGGGCGGGATCGCGCCGAAGATCCTGCCGGCCCTCGAGTCCGGGCTCTTCATGGAAGCGTTCACGGCCAAGGGGCGTTTCGCTGACTTCCTGAGCGCGCTTCCCGTGCGCGTGATCCTCGATCGCAAGACGGCGCTCATCGGCGCCGCCTCCCGCGCGCTCGCCGCCTGATCGGAGGTTGCCCCGGTCGCGGGATGAGGCTAGACTTGGGCATCCATCCAACGATCGCCTCCCCGCGCGCGGATGGGTCGATCTCGACGCGTCGGCGGCGGCGATCGAAGAGAGGAGCGCTCCATGAGACTTCTCAGCTTCGTCCTTCTGCTTGCCGCGACCGCCGTCCTCACCACGCCGGATGTCCAGGCCGCCCCCTACTGGGGTCCTGACGAGGTCCGGGATTGGCTCGAACGGGGCGCAGCGCAACCGTCGATCGAAGCGACTCCGATTTCCCCGAAATCGCTAGACCGGCCCATCCTCACTTACGAGGAGGAGCTCGCCCGGATCGCGGCGTTCCTGCGAACGTGGCAGGTCGCTCCACCGCTTGCCGACTCCGGCGGGATCCGCGAGGGGGAGCATCTCCCGAACATCATCCAGACCGACAACACATCCGAGGCGATCTGGGTCTGGTCGCGCTACTTCGAGCTCACGGGCGACAACCAATACGCGCCAAACATCGCGCTGGCCCTCGCCTACTCGATGAACCATCCCGCCTATCTCGAGGAAGGCGGTTCTCTGCCCACGACCGGCTACTACCGGATGTATAACTGCGGTTGGGCCGTGCGCGCCGAGCTCAAGTACCGTGACGTCTACGGCGATCCCACGTACAAGAGTTACGGCGACTCCTGCGCGAGCTACATCCGCCACCACACCCTGAGCCGGTTCGGCAGCGGCTTCTACGACTATGTGAATCCCCCCGTCCTCGCGTGGGCCATGGGAAACCTCTACTTCGCCGGCGTCCACGAGGACAACGCGGTCTGGCGGGATGCCGCCGCGGCGGAGCTCCGGGACAAGGTGAAGTTCTGGGTCGATGGGGAATCGGCGATTCTCGCCAACGAGACTTGGGCCATGTCGGGCGGAGCGACGATCTGGGGAATGGTCGAGGGGTACTTCCCCGCCTATCCGGACAGCGCTTTCCCCTGGCTTGACCGCAACAAGGGGTTCCTCGACACCTACGCGAGTCCGGGCGACTTCACGAACGCGTGGAACGGATGGTACGCGCTCGGGCATCGCGCGACCGGACGCGCGATCGCGGACCCGTATCACCTCGGCATCCACATCGCTCTGACCGACACCCTGATGTTCGAGGACGGGGATGAGGACGGAGGCGTGCCCGCGAAGCCCGCCGACACCGATCAGATGGATCAGACCTGGGTTTCGAACTACCTCGCCTACTGCGGGCTCTCGGACATCCTCGATCCCGCGAGCGGCGCGGCGGAGCCGGCGCCGATCGCCAGCCTGATCGAGATGTCGCCTCCCTCGCCCAACCCATTCGATCCGGAGGTGGGGATCGCCTATCGCTTCGCGCGCGCGACCGAGGCGCGCCTGAGCGTCTTCGACGCATCCGGCCGGCTCGTCCGCGAGCTGGATCCGGCGGTCCCAGGCGCGGGCACGCATCGGGTCGTCTGGGATGGACGCGACCGCGCCGGCCATGTCGCGCCCCCGGGCGTCTACTTCCTGCGGCTGGAGGCCGGCCGAGAGAGGATCGTGCGCAAGGCGATCCGGATTCGTTGAACCGAGCGCGGCGAGGCGTTCAGGGCGTCGATGGGAGGAGGACTCTCCAGGCGGGAGCGCACGCGGGCGCGCCGTCGGGCGCGAGGGTGATGAAGTAGACGCCGCGCGCGATCCCGCTCGGAACCGGGATCCTTCTTGATGCGTCGGCGAGCTTCCCCGAGGCGATCCGGCGCCCGGCGAGGTCGTGGAGCGTCCAGGCGCGGGCGCCGGTAAAGCTTGCTGTGATCCGGATCTCGCCTCCGGCGACCCAGACGCGGATCGCCCCGGCATCGGCCGCGCTCGCGGGGACTCCAGAGGGATCGAACTGGACGAGGTAATCGGCCGCGCCCTGGGAATCGAGCCGCAGGCGCGCGGAGGCTTCCTCGTAGCTCCAGTCGAGGAAGGCCGATCCGTCGCGAAGGATCGCAGCGGGCGCCATCGGGACGCCGAGGATGCCGAGCTCTGATCTTCCCGGATCCCGGATCTCCCACCGAAACGAGAAGGGCCGTCCATCGAGCGGGAATCCGACCGGCCCGGGATCGATGTCGGCGGCCTCGACATTCGCAAGGAATGCGATCTCGAACCGCGCGGCGCCGGCATCGATGGCCGCATCGAAGCGGGCGAAGCGTCCGGCATCCCGTCGCGCGCGCAGAGCGCACGCGTACCAGGCTCCTTCCTCGTCGGCCTGGACCGCGAAGCTCGCGGGGTGTCGATCGGCTCGAAACGCGGAGAGGAACCCGCAGATCGCTTCTTCCTCCGCGCAGACCCAACCGTGTCCCGCGAGCGGCGATTCCCGCAGGATTACCGTATCGGCGTAAGCCTCCATCACGGCGTAGAGGTCCTCGGAGTGCGCGCGCCAGATCGAGTCGGAGATCCCCGACCCAAAGGTGAGCCAGAGGGGAAGGTGGGTCCCATTCCTGTGCATGCTCTCAAGCGAATCGGCGAAGAAGATCGCCGAGTTGCGGTGGTACTCGAAGGGAACCTCCTCGGGCGTCCCGCCGAAGGCGCCGACCATCGAGTTGTTGTACCCCTGCTCGTGGAAGCGCCGGTCGCAGTCCTGGATCCCGGAGATCGACGCCGCGGCGGCGACTCGCACTCCCCGGGGGTCGAGGTGGTTGTTCGAGAAGACCATCCCCGCCGCGCCGCCCATCGAGGATCCGACCATGTAGATCCGATCCGTATCCACCGCGTATCGCTCCTCGATCCAGCGGATCACATCCACGACGTGCGACTGCGCGGCCTGATTGCTCCAGTGCGTCGGTGTCGGCCCGTGATGGGACGCGGCGATCCACCCCAATCCGTCGGCGATCTCCGGAAAATCGGTCGCTGCCTGGAACTCCATCTCGTCGCCGCCGAGCTGGTGCCATCCGACGAGAAGCGGACGCGGCGATCCAGGCTCGTACCCCTCGGGTATCTGAAGCCAGAAGGTCTCCGTGGTGTCTCCCAGACTGGTCGGGATCGTGATCCGATACTCCGTCCCGGCCAGCGCCGTCGAGCTCGCCTGAACGAGAAGGATCCAGACGAAGAGGCTAGCGCGCCTCATACTCCAGGATCTCCTCATAGCTCGATCCTTCGGCGAATGCGGCGAAGATCCCCATCTTTCCCCGCCGCGCCGCGACGACTCCCTCGAAGAGATCTCCCGACGGCCGCAGGTCGTGGAAGTCATCGCCGATCACGACCGCGACCGACCGCGCTCCGGGCACACGGATCGAGAATCGAATCTCCGCTCCCGCCTCGAGGACTCCCCCTCTCGGCGCGAATAGCTCCGCCCCCGAGGAGCCATAGCGGTCGAACTGGATCGGAAACCGCCGTCGATCTCCGGCGCCTGCCCCCGCGTCGATCGCGTAGCTCATCGCCAGCGCGTAGCGCCCCGCCGGATCACCGTCCTTCCTCGCGTAGAGATCGAGCCGGTAGCGGCCGGCCTCGGGGAAGATGCACGCGATCGACGCGGTTTCGTCACCCTCCTGGATCCAGACGATGGAGGCGTCGAGATCCTTCCCGTCGCGGACGAGCGCGGCGGCCAGATGGACGCCCCGTGGAATCCGCACGCTCAGGGCTCCATCCTCCCCGGCCCCGAGCCATCCCTCTTCGGGATCGAGCGCCCGGAGGCCCAGCGAGAAGGCGGTCTCGCGCATGTGGACCATGCGCTCGAACTCGTCGAGCGTGACCGGCTCGGGCAGGAGCTGCCACCGCGGATCGGACGGGAAGTGCGTGTAGATGAGCTCTTCGGGCGGCGCGAGGAAGTAGTAGGAGCGGAACCGGCGCTCGAAGCTCAACTCCGGGGTGATCATCCCCGCTCCCCACGTGCAGTCGATCAGACGCCAGAGACCATCGATCCGGACCGCGTTCCAGGCGTGATCAGTCGGTCCTGGGATTCGCGAGCCGACCTCGTAGCCAGCCCCCTTTGCGTTCCCGGCGATCACCACCGACTCGATCCCCATCGCCGCGGCGAGGCTCGAGAAGAGCTCGGCGTATCCGGAGCAGACCGACCGCCGCGCGCGCAGGACATCCTCGGGCGCCATCGAATCGATCCTGTGGGCTCGGAGACGCTCGACGTCGTACTCGATGCGATCGGTCATCCACCGGAAGATCGCGCGGCATCTCTCTCGCTCCCCGATCGAGCCTGAGACGAGATAATCCGCCAGCCCCTCCACCGAGCGCTCGGCCTCCGGCGGCGCGGCCAGGGCGTGCGCGTCGATCCGCTCGTATTCCTGCGCCCCCTGCCCCTCCGCCGACGCGCCGCCCGCGACAACGGCCCAGAAAGCCGCGGCGGAGAGCCATGCGCGAAGGCGATTCGACATTGCGACCTCCGGGCGGGGTTAGGAGCGCGCCGCCGTGAGGGCGAGGGTGATGAAGGCCGCGATGCCCGCGAAGAAGACCAGGACCATCAGCACCGCCCACCGGTTTCCGAAGTTGATCGTGTAGCCGATCCCGAAACGATGCTCCACGAAGAAGGATGGATCGTCGGGGTTGTAGTAGAAGGCGCCGAGCTTCCACCTCGCGTTGTCGGCGAGGCCGTTCGTGAGGGGGGCGCCGTCGGCGCCCTGCTCGAGCCGGGCGCCTCCCTGGCCCATCCGGACCATGAGATAGACGCTACCGAGGAGACCGACGACGACGAGCAGGCCGCTGGCGATCATGAAGGCCGGATGGAGCCGCTCCCATTCCCCGGCGGCGACCTTCACCGTGGAGATCGACCCCAGGAGAAACTGCACGGTCACGAGGATCGAGATCGCGCTGATCAGAACGGCGCTGGCCGTGCGGAACCGGATCTGCGCCTCGAGAACGCGCGGGTCGTCGCTGCGACGGAGCGCGCGCTTCGCGTGCGCTGTGAACCAGGCGACCCCGGCAAGGGCGACGCCCAAGAAGATCGTGCCGATCGGCATCAGCATGACCGACCCGAAGGAGCGGCTTGCCCAGGCGTCGGGGCGACCACTCAGGCCGAAGTGGACCGGGATGCGATCGGGCAGTCCGGCATATCGGCTCGCCGCGTAGGCGACCGCATAGAGCCCTCCTGCCATCCCGACGATCAGGGCGGCCAGAGGAAGGAGCGTCGCGCGGGGATCGTCCGGCGCAAGGCTCGCGACCGCCCCGGCCGGACCGCTCCGGCCGAGCGGCCTGGCGCTCTTGTAGGCGGTGAGGTAGGCGACGCAGAATCCAACGAGCAGGAGCAGAATCGCAACGATCGAGGCCTCCGGCCGACCGACCCCCACGCCGATCCCCATGCTCAGCAGCAAGGTCCCCATGACCACGAAGGCCATCGTCCGGCGCCAAGCGGCCTCGATCTCACGCGCCCTCTCGCCCGATCCCTGCTCCGGTCCGACATAGACTCCGAAGAGCAGCCCGCTGCGGTTGAACCTCGGCAGAAAGAGGAACATCCCGCCCACGATCAGGATCTCCACGCTCAGAACGAGCGCCACCAGTCTCTCTTCCATCAGTCACCTCCCCGACGGTGCACGGTCTCCGAGTTCCCGACTTCCTGGACGAGGAGCTTCCGGATCTCCTCCGGTCCGACTCCAGCCTGGCGCATCCGTCCCACGAGGTCCTGCAGCTCTGCGCGGAAGCTCGCGCGGACCGCGGCAGATGCCCGGGGCGCAGGGTCGGCGACGATGGCCCCGGCCCGTTCGCGGATGCGGAGGAATCCGTCCTCCTCGAGGATTCGATAGGCTCGGGCGACCGTGTTCAGGCTGACCCCAAGGTCGGAGGAGAGTCTTCGCACGGTCGGGAGTCCTTGTCCTGGGGGAAGATCTCCCGCGATGATCCTCGAACGGATCTGTCGGGCGATCTGTTCGTAGATCGCCTCCGAAGAACTCCAATCGACTTCGATGACCGGCATGACCGTCCCTCTTTGTATACCATATTGTATACAAGCAGAGCGAGCAGCGCAAGATCGAAGCGAGGTGAACCGTCGTGAATCGGCTGACGCTCGGGACTCCGAGCGAGCGGCTCAGGAGGGATCGGCGGCCTTCCCGCCGCGCCTGCGGGCGGGCTTCGCCTCGAACCGCCATCCTTCCTCCTCGAGGATCCGCAGGAGGAGTCCCGCGACCTGCGAGGTGATCGCCGCCAATCGGGAACGGATCACCGGTGTGAGGTCGGGTCCCGGCTCGATGCGGTAGGGCTCGATGGCGATCAGGTCGGTGCCATGGTTGGGGACGTCGTCTTCCAGCCAGAACGGGAGACCCTCGAGGGTCTCCTCCATGATCGGCTGGTAGAACTCGACGAGATTGAGGTCGTGTCCGGCGTCCCGTCGCATGTGCCAGTGCTGCACGTGGCCGGGGCTCGCGCCGTGACAGACCGTGTCGAGCAGGACGACCCGCTGGCGGTCTTGAAGCGCGGAGCGAAGCAGCGCGTTGTCGGTCCTCCCCTCGACCCACTCCACGATCGCGCTGAGGCGGCGAGGCGAGGGCGAGGCGAGCGCGGCTTGCGCGGCCGGCCGCAGAGCGGAGCGGAGCCACGCCCGCGGCTCGTCATCGAAGAGGCTCACCCCTCCCCTCGGCAGCGAGCGTTTGGTCACGGGATCCCGCGAGCCCAGCAGCGCGATCTCGCCCAGGATCGGCCGGACCCGGCCCATGACGCGAATCGCCACTCCATCGTCGGACATCTGGGGATTGCCCATCGCGACGACGGCGACGGGTCGCACGCTCCGCTCGCGTTGCTCCAAGGGTCCCTCCCGGGGACGCGAAGACGCCCCACCTTCCAGAGTTCGGCACTCCGGGAAGCCTCCTTGAGAGCGGATGGGAGCGTGCGGTTCTAAGGGGAGCCGGCCTCGATCGGATCGATCGCCTGCGCGGCGCGCGACACCGGTCCGCCCCTGCGACCGGCGCTACGCGGCCGCAAATGCGGGATCCCCATCTCCAACCGGATCAGCTCCACGGGGAGGGCTCCATGACTCAGGAGCTCGTCATGAAACTCCTTGAGGCTGAAGCGATCGCCGCGGATCGCGCGATAGTCCTCCAGGAGCTCCTGGATCAGGACCTTGCCGGCGACATAGCTCATCGGCTCGGTCGGGCGTCCGCAGTAACGGCGCACCTCCGCGACCGCGTTCGGCCGCTCCAGCCTGGCCTTCCGCACGAGGAAGGTGGCTGCGTCGTTGAAGCCCATCCTTCCGGTCTGCAGCTCGACATCGATGATCACTCTGCAGGCGCGCCAGAGCGTGTCTTTCAACTGCAGGAGCCGGATCCGGTCGTCCGTGTAGAAGCCGAGCCGGTGCATCATCTCCTCGCAGTAGAAGGCCCAGCCTTCGGTGAGGGTGCTGGATCGGAAGATATGGCGCAGCGGATGGCCCTTGAGCTGGTTCGACTTGACGTACTGCAGGTGATGGCCGGGACACACCTCGTGGAGAGCCGCGACGACGATGCCGAAGCGCGCGTGACCTTTCAGGAGCGTCTCGCGCTTCGCCTCGGGCAGCGCGGGATCGACCGTGGTCACCCACATGGTCCCCCGCTGGCCGTCGGCGAACGGCGCGGGAGGCAAGTAGTAGGCGTAAGGGACCATCGGACGCGCGAAGGCAGGAGTGGCGATCACATCGATCGGCTGCGTATCCGGGAAGGTGACGAGGTCGGCCTGGTGCGCGAAACTCTGCGCCCGCTTCATCTCGGCCGCGTATGTCGCGAGGATTTCGCCTTCCATGGGATGGTGGCCCTTGAGATTCTCGACGACCTTGCTCCAGGGCCTCGTCCGGTCGATCCGCATCGAGATCCTCTTTATCTCGCGCATCGTCTGCTGGTAGAGCTTCTGGCCGATCCCGATCAACTGCTCCGCGCTCCAGGGCAGGTGGTGTCGCTCCACGAGCAGCTTCTCGTAAAGATGGCGTCCGATTGTGAAATCACCCGCGCTCAGTGGCATGAGACTGCCCTCGAGCCATTCGCGGAATGAGTCGAGCGCATCGCGCGCCTTCTCGCCGGCCGCCAGGAGCGCCTCGCGCGCGCGCGGGTCCTCGACTCCCGCGCTGAACTCCCGGATCCCCGAACCGAACAGCTCGACTCCTCCGCGCGCGCTCAGCGCGGCGGTCTCCGTGTAGACGGAGGGCGGGTTGACGAGATTGCTCCGCGCGAGATCGAGATGTCTCGGCACGGCCTCGAGCCTCGAGACGAGGCACCGGACTCGGTCGGCCATCGGCTGCGTCTCGCGAATCATCAAAGAGTAGGCGCCGAGGATCACATCCTCCATGTAGCAGACCGGCGACTCACGCCCCTCGGGATGGCGCTGCAACAGCAGGAGTCGCGCGGTCAGCTCGCTTCTCGCGAGCTTCGCATCGACCATCCGGTCGAGGGAGAGATCCCGGTCCCTGAACTCCGCGATCTCATGGAGCATCTCCTGGATCGCCGCGATCTCGCGCTCGGCGCAGTCGGGCGACCGGTCGGGCAGGAGGGCGTCCCTGCGGCCGTGCATGCCGAGCCAGGTGGCATCGATCGGATGGAAGTCGAGATAGGTCTGGATGATCCTATCCACGCAGCGGTCGAACGCGGCGCTCCGCGACAGATCGGGCATCCTCTCCTCCCGTCGCTGCTCATGACTCACAGCCCGAGCGGCAGATGAAGTATACCAACGGGCCCGATCCAGTCGAGAAGAAAAACTGTATCGAAGTGCGCTGGTATATTAGAACTGCTGGTGGATATCAGTGGGCCTGGAACAGGATATGGCAGATGTCGCCGTCTCGGACGACGTAGTCCTTTCCTTCGGTGCGCAGCTTGCCGTGCTTGTGGAGCTCCCCCCTCGAGCCATGCGCCTCCAGGTCCTCCAGGCGGAAGACCTCCATGCGGATGAATCCACGCTCCATGTCGGTGTGGATCCTGCCGGCTGCGGCAGGCGCCTTGGTCCCCTCCGGGATGAGCCATGCCTGAAGCTTCTCGTTTGCCGTCGTATAGAAGGTGATGAGATGCAGCAGCCCTCGCGAGATCTCCAGGAGCCGGTCAATCCCTCGGGCAGGCAGCCCGAGGTCGTGGAGCATCGGCTCCCTCTCCCCCGCGTCGAGCTGGGCGATCTCCTCCTCGAGGCTCACCGCCAGGGGAAGCACCGGCGTCTTCCCCAGCGCCGAGCGGAGCCTCCCGACCTCCGCCGACTCTCCCCCCGGATCGTCCTCCGAGACATTCGCCACGACCACGAGCGGCTTGATCGACAAGAGGAAGAGCTCCCGCGCCATCTCGAGGGCGTCTTCGGGCAGTTCGACCCCGCGCAGCGGCTCTCCCCGGCGGAGGAAGGGGATCAGATGATCACACGCCGCGATCTCCAAGGCCGCTTCCTTCGGATTCCCCTTCGCCCGATGCTCGACCTTCTTCCGGTGCTTCTCCGCCGCCGCCAGATCCGCGAGCATCAGCTCGGTCTCCACCGTCTCGACGTCGCGCAGTGGATCGACCCCGCCGTCCACATGGACGATCCGCTCGGCGTCGAAGCATCGGACGACATGGACGATCGCGTCGACCTCCCGGATGTGACCGAGGAACTGATTGCCCAGCCCCTCCCCGCGGCTCGCTCCGCGGACAAGTCCCGCGATGTCGACGAACTGGATGGAGGAGGGAATCGTCTCCTCGGGGCGCAGCAGCTCCGCCAGGCGCGCGAGGCGGGGATCATCGATCACGGCGACGCCGACGTTCTTGTCGATCGTGCAGAAGGGGTAGTTGGAGGATTCGGCGTGGGCGTGGGTCAGCGCGTTCAGGAGAGTCGACTTGCCTACATTCGGCAGACCGACGATTCCCATCTGCAGGGACATAGAACCTCCAGGGCGGCCGGGGCCGGGCGATCTTGGCCCCCCGTCTCATTCAGGCCGGGAGCGCGCCGTCCAGGAGGATGGCCGCGAGGTCCTCCGGTGAGGCGGCGAAAAGGTCCGATCCTTCGAGCTCTTCCGCTGAGCCGTAACCGTAGAGACAGCCGATGAACGGAATGCCCACCTCCCGGGCCGCGTCGCGATCGGCGCGACGGTCGCCAACGAAGAGGCCCCGCGACGGTCCCAGGTCCGCAAGCGCCCTCGCCGCCATGGCGGCCTTGGAGGTGAGACCGTCCATCCCATGGTGAAAGACCCGGTCGAAGATCTCGGGATAGCCCAGCCGTCGCGCCATCGCCGCGATGTAACGCTCCCCGCCGTGGCTTGCGAGGGCGAGCCGCGCGCCCGCGCGCTTGAGATCGCGGAGCATGCGATCCAGGCCCGGGTAGAAGCGCGCCTCGAGCAGCACGGCCTCGACTTCCTCATCGAGGCAGTTCGCCCTCAGGCTCTCCGCGTGGGCTTGATGCGCATCAGGAAGGAGCGCCGCGTAGAACTCCTTGCCGGGAAGCCCCGTCAGCTCCCGGATGCGCTCATCGGTGGGCGCCCCCGCGTCGATCCCATGCGCGGCGCAGTAGCGGGCGAACGCGCGCTGGATCGCCGGATTGGCGACCTCGTGGGACGGCACCAAGGTGCCGTCGTTGTCGAAGATGACCAGGAGCGGCAGGTCCCGCGGCGAAGGCATGCTCACGGCCCTCGACGGATCCGTCCCTTCGAGAAGAGCCGGTAGAGCGGCACGTCCCAGCGGGCGGGGACAAAGCACTCGGTGATCCCGATCATCCCGTTCATGGCCGGGTCCACGCACGAGAGCCGGCTCAGCGAGCGGACGTTGAACGGTCCGCGATCGATGTCGCGCGCGACGATTGCGCGCCACGACTCCCCGCGGCCGCGCAGGGAGACCTCGAGCGGATGCGGCATCCCCCACCGGTTGCGCCGGATATGGCCGGCCTCGACTTCGCCGCCGTCCACGAGTTCCCCGCCCGAGCGATCGCCCAGATACAGGAACTCGCGCGCGACCCGGTTGCCGTCCCGCTTCGCGCCGCTTCGTCCGTCGAGAGGAGCGTCGGCCGGGTCCAGCCGGTAGTAGACCACCGTCTTCTCGGAACCCTGGAACCGTCCCCAGAGCCATCGTCCGACGTGCGGGCTCACCGGAAGCCGCCCCACGTTGCGGTCGACGTAGCCAAGTCCCTGGAATTCGAGCCGCTTCTCCTTGCGCGCCAGTGCGCCGGTCCAGTGAATGGTGCCGGTGAACTCGGCCCGGGGAGCGAGGATCTGCCACTCATGGGGGACTTCCATCCCAGGGGCCCCCTCTTGCGCGAGCACGACCACGGGACCCGGCATGGTTAGCGGGCGGACGCGGATCTTCCCGTGGACGATCGTGCGCAGCCACTTCGAGCGGTCGGAGAACTCGAGCGCGTAGGTCCCGTCGGGCTCGAGCATCAGCCTGTTCTCGCCAACTCCGAGCGTCATTCCTGCCGGAGGGGGCTCGGCCCCGAGACCGCTTTCTCCGGAGTGGAGATTCGGAAACCAGGGATCGGAGCCGCCCCGGACGAGAGGAGCCTCGACGAGCACATAAGCTTCGGTCCGCTTCCGGTCATAGAGGCCAAGACAGAAAGAGCCATAGTTCGTCGGATCGGCCAGGTCGCTTCCGTCCTCCGGAGGCTCCCAGCCCCGATCGCGCAGCTCCAGGACCTCGTCGTAGTAGTCGGGCGAGAAGAGGAAGCCGCTATGCCAGTTCGCGACGAGCACGTAGCGGCCGTCCAGGCTGATGGCGTCGAAGTAATACCATCCATAGCCGCCCGGCAGGGGTCGCTGCCGGGTTTCGATCGATCTGGATCGTTCTGCCACGCTCGCTCCCCCCGACTCTTCCGGCGACTCCCGACCAGAAGAGATTCTCCCCCCGGACAGGTTTTCAATCTTACCGCCTGCGCCGTCGGCGCGCCTCCCATCTTTCCTTCCCGCCTGCGATCGACTACCCTGCCCCACCGAAAGGCTTGCGAGTCCGCAAATCGCCGCCAGGAGGAACAATCGACCGATGTCAAGAACAGATCGCATGTTAGGGACGATGATCGGACTCGCCGTCGGCGACGCCCTCGGATACCCAGTCGAAGGATGGACCGGTGAGCAGATCTCCAACCGGTACGGACGGTTGCGCGATTTCGTGGAATCCCCTCTCGAGCCTCCCGAGAGGTGGCGGCTGAAGGGCCTCCACTCCGATGACACACAACAAGCGTTGGCGCTGGCCGACGTCCTGCTGAGCGAGGGGCACGCCGATCCCGACGCGCTCTGCCAGAAGTTCCTCGAGCTCGCCGAGGGGCCGCCTCATCTTCCGCTCGGCGCCCATCGAGGCGCGGGCCGGAACTTCCGCTATACGATCCAGACCCTGCAGGCCGGCGCCCCCTGGAACATGGGCTCGCGCCATACGGCCGGAGTCGGGGCCAGCATGCGGGTCGCCCCGATCGGATTGGCCTTGGGAATCGACGATGCCGCGGTCCGCGCGAACACCGCCCTCCAGGCGCTGGTCACCCACAACGACCCCCGCGCGGTCGCTGCGGCCTTCATGGTCGCCTATGTCGTCGGCCGGATGGTTTGGATGCCCCCCTCGAGCTTCGTCCCGGAGACGTTCCACCACGACGTGACCTCGTTCGTGCGACGCTCCGAGGCTTGGCTGATCGACGCGCATGGCCGCCATCTCGCGAGGGAGAGCCGCCCGATCCTGCATCACATGAGCGAAGCGCTCTCCGGCATCGGCCCCCATCTCGCGGCCCCACCCACGGAGGTCCTGCCGGGAATCGCGGAGCGCGCCTCCGCCCTCGCCGGGTACACGATCGAGCACCCGTGCCGCGGCTTCGCCCCCGCCGGCGTGGTCACCGCCTTCTACTTTTTCCTCCATTACCGCGGTGACTTCGAGCCCGCGATGGAGGATGCGATCAACTGGGGCGGCGACGTCGACACCGTCGGCGCGATCCTCGGGGCGATGTGCGGTTCCTACCAGGGGATCGACGCCATCCCCTCCCGGTGGAAGGAGGGCCTTCGCGCCTACGACCTCGTCCTCTCCCGCGCGCATGCCTTGGCCGGCGACGGTCAGGCTCCCGATCCCCTGCCGGATCTGGCCGAGATCGAGTTGCGCTGGACCCTGGAAGAGGATCGGATCCGCCGGGAGAGGACCGGCCAACCTCCCGTCGACACGAGCGGCTGGGTGCGTCGGGTCGTCGTCCGGCAGATTCCGCCTCGCATTCGTGAGCCCGAGGAGGAGCCTCACCGATCGTCTTACCGCGATGAGCGCGACGAGCGTGGCGCCGGGCGGCGCGGACCCTCGAGCCGCGGGGGACGCGACCGGCGCCGGGGACCCCGCCGCTAGAGGGCGCGGTCGCGGCTCTCCACGAGCCTCAGAGATTCAGCCAGCGACGGATCGTCCCGATGATGCCGCCTCCGTGGCGGTCGCAAGAATCCTGCGGTTCGGTCCCCTTGATGAACTCCTCCTCGCGGAAGTCGGGGCAGGAGCCCGTCGCCAGCAGCCCCGTCTCCAGGCAGATCGGCGAGGTGACGATCCCGCCCGGCCGGCGGAAACTGCCATCTCCTCCGGGATCGATCGACTTGCGCATCGCCGCGGCCCAGATCGGCAGCGCGGCCGCGGCGCCCGAGAGACCGATCAGCTCACGCCGGTCGAATCCCACCCAGACGCCGATCGACCTGCGCGGCGTGTAACCGACGAACCAGGCGTCGCGGTAGTCGTCGGTCGTCCCGGTCTTCCCCGCGACGCTTCCACGCACTCCCATCGATCGCGCCGAGCGACCGGTTCCGTTCTCGCCGTCGATCACCCCGCGCAGCAACCGCGTGACCATGTAGGCCTCTTGCGATCCGATGCCGGGCGGATCCTCGAGCGGCGAGAGCTCGATCGGCTTTCCGTTCGCGGCGACCAGGCCCCGCAAGCAGCGCGGTCGATGGACCCGCCCCTCGGCCGCGAAACCGGCGTAAGCCGCGGTGATCTCCACGAGGCTCACGCCCGAGGTGCCGATCGCGAGGGAGGGGACTTCATCCAGCTTGCTCGTGATCCCCATCGCGCGCGCCGCCTCCGCCAGCTTTCCGATTCCGACGTCCCTGCCGAGCGCCGCCGTCGGCACGTTCAGCGATTGCTCGAGCGCCTCGCGGAGGGTCACCTCCCCGCGATACGCGCGGTCGTAGTTGTGCACGTGCCAGGTCTTGCGGCCGCTTTTGATCGATAGCGGCTCATCCCTCAGGATCGAGGCGGGGGTCCAGTATCCGCCTCCCTTCCTCTTGGGGTGCAGGAAGGCGGTGAGGTAGACGAACGGCTTGAAGACCGACCCCGCCTGGCGGTTCGGATCGAGCGCCCGGTTGAAAGGCCAGCGAAGGAAGTCCCGCCCTCCGATCAGCGCCCGGATCTCTCCGTTCGCCGGATCGATCGTCACGACGGCTCCCTGCAGCGGGGCGCCGCTCTTCCGGAGCTTCCGGTGCTCCTTCTCGAGGCGGGCGATCCCGTCGCTGAGCGCCCGTTCCGCCGCCGATTGCTGCCTCGGATCGAGGGTCGTGAACACGGCGAGCCCGGGACGGTCGAGCGTTCCCTTGGGGGCGCGTTTCTCGATCTCCTTGCGCGCGGCGTCGAGGAAGTAGGCCGCGTCGACGAGCCGCCTCGGAGGCTTCGCCGAGGGCAAAGGACGTGACAAGGCCGCGCGCGTCTGCCCCTCGTCGAGCACTCCCTTCTCGGACAGAACACGCAGGACGAGATCGCGACGCTTCTTCGCCCGCTCGGGAGAGGCGTAGGGCGAGTAGGCGTTCGGCGCCTTCAGGAGTCCCACCAGAAGAGCCAAACCGGCCGCATCGGCCTCCTCGAGCTCGCAGTCGAGGTAATAGCGCGAGGCCTCCCGCGCGCCGCGGATCTCCATCGGCCCCCAGGTCCCCCAGTAGACGGCATTCAAATACGCCTCGAGGATCTCCCGCTTCGAGTAACGGATCTCGAGCCCGAGCGCGAGAAACGCCTCCTGCGCCTTTCGCAAGACAGTCTTCCTGTTGTGCAGGAAGAGGGAACGCGCGAGCTGCTGCGTCAGGGTCGAGCCCCCCTGCGCCGCTTCCCGATGGCGCAGATCGGCCCAAAGAGCGCGGAGCGTCCCGACCGGATCGATCCCCGGATGGCTGTAGAACCGACGATCCTCCACGCTCAGCAGCGCTTCGACGAGCAGGGGAGGAGCCTCGTCGAGACGCAGTGGGTCGAGGATCGCCCCGGTCTGTCCGGTGTATCCCGCGATCCGCTCCGGATCGAGCCTCAAGAGAGAGGGATCGTCGCTGCCCTCGAGACCGGCCTCGGCGACCATGCCCCGGACAATCCTCAAGCGGAGGATTCCGCCCGGCGAGGCGACGTCCGGGTATCGGAACGGCAGCAGGTGGATCTCGGCGCTCTCCCCGCGCATCCGGTAGCGTCCCGGCGCCAGCGGTTCCTCCCCCGGACGGTAGCCGACCGCGCGCAGCCGCTCCTCCAGCTCGCCTGACCCGATGCGCGCCCCCGGGCGCAGGTCGGTCGCGGCCGCGTAGAAGAGCGTCGCGTGACGCGATCCGCTGCGCGGGATCTTGGCTTGAAGGATCGCCACGCCGAGGGATACCGCGAGGACGACCGCGACCGCCCCGGCAAGATAGAGCCACACGCGCAACCGGCGCGGCCTACGGGGAGGAACGGGTGGAGGGGCGACGTTCATCGACGGTGCGCCGAACCCGAGACGATCGATGGTTCCGCTCCGGTGAATGGCTCATATCCACGGGACGCGAGGGAAGCGAGCATCTCCGGAAGGGCGCGGCGGTCGTGAAGCTCGAACTGCTCGAGACAGCCGTCGTTCTCCGCGGTGTATCCGCCCGGATCGGTGCGCGAGCCAACCGACATCTCGGTCACTCCCCACTCGAGCGCGAGATCCCGAAAGGCGGCCGATTCCCGTGTGGAGAGCACGACTCCGCAGCGGGGAAGGGCAAGCCGCAACACCGCGATCAATCGCAAGAGCTCCGCGTCGCTGACGCGCCGGTAGGGGTCGCGAGAGAGCGGCGAGCCCTCCGCCGGCTCGATCCGAGGCAAGGAGACGGTCCGGGGAGGATCGCCGAAGGTCGCCTCGATTCGGCGGGCATGGTCGATCAGGCTCAGCATCTCGGACATCGGTTCCCCCAAGCCAAGAAGAACACCCAGTCCGACGTTTCGGATCCCTCCCGAGATGGCCCGCAGCGGCGCCTCCAGGCGCCAGTCGAAGTCCCGCTTCGAGCCGTCCGGATGGACGCGCCGGTAGACGCTCCTGTCATAGGTCTCCTGGAAGAGCACGTAAGCGTCGAGGCCGGCGCCGGCGAGCGCGCGGAAGTCCTCGACGCCGCCGGGGGCGATCTCCGCGGCGAGATGCTCCACCCGGGAATCGCCCACGTGGGCCGCGCGGGCGCGGTGGACGGCCTCGATGGCGAGGGCGCGCCCATGCGGACTGGGATCCTCCGATGCGACCAGGAGGATCCGACGCTGTCCTCGCGCAAGCAAAGCCTGAGTCTCGACCTCGATCTCCTCCGGCGTGAGAACCCGCCTTCGGGCGTCCTTGTTGTCCCGCCGGAATCCGCAATAGAGGCAGTTGTTGGCGCAGAGATTCGAGTAATACAGAGGGGCGAAGATGCGGACCCTGGCTCCGTGGACGGTTCGGGTCAGACGCGCCGCGGCATCGCGGAGCGCCCGGGCCGTTTCCTCTCGGCCATCGATGAGCCAATCGGCTGCGAGATCCCGGGGCAGCGTTCCGCCGGCAAGTATATCCTCCAGCGCCCCAGCGATCTGACGGATCTTGTCATTCCGGCTCACCTCGCTATTCTAGACCTTGCCGCTCTCGGCCGGGAGGTGCGATGGAACCGGTCTATCTCGATCACAATGCCACGACGCCGATCGATCCGGAGGTCCGCGCGGCGATGCTGCCCTACCTCGCGGAGGAGTTCGGCAATCCCTCGAGCAGCCACGCGTACGGCCGGCGGGCCCGCGCCGCGGTCGAGCGGGCGCGGTCGCAGGTCGCGGAGTTGATCGGGGCTCGCCCGGAGGAGATCGTCTTCACCTCGGGCGGCACCGAGGCGAGCCTGATCGCGATCCTCGGAAGCGTCGAGGCGATCCGCATGCGCCAGGGCGGCGGACGTCTCCGGCTGGTCTCCTTTCGCCACGAGCACCCCGCGACGATTCGCCCGCTCGAGCGGCTCGCGGAGCGGGGCGACGATCTCATCCTCGTCGAATCCGACGCGAGCGGATCCGCGGACTGCGCTGCGATGGTCGAGGCCATCGGCGGTCCCCCATCCGCCGCCCTCGTGAGCCTCATGCTCGCGCACAACGAGACCGGCGTCCTGCAGCCGGTCGAGGCGGTCGGCGTCGCCGCGCGCGCCCGGCGATGCCTCTTCCACGTCGACGCAGCCCAGGCCGTGGGCAAGCTGCCGGTCGACGTCGAGCGGCTCGGCTGCGATCTGCTGACTGTGGCCGGCCATAAGCTCTACGCTCCCAAGGGAGTGGGCGCGCTCTACATCCGGGACGGCACCGAGATTCTCCCCCCGATCCCCGGCGCGGGACAGGAGAAGGGCTTGCGCGGCGGCACGGAGAATGTCCCCGGAATCGTCGGCCTCGGCGCCGCCTGCAACCTCGCCGCGCGCCAGCTCCGCGAAGGCGAGCCCGACCGGTTGAGCCTGCTTCGGGAGAGGCTCTGGTCGGCGCTGCGCATGGCGATCCCCGGAATCCGCCGGACTGCCGAAGGCGCTTCGGTTCTGCCCAACACCCTCCACGTCCGCTTTCCCGGAGCGAGCGGGAATGCGGTCCTGGCGGCCACGCCGGGAGTGGCCGCCTCGACCGGATCGGCCTGCCACTCGGGAATCGACCGAGCCCCGGCAGCGATTCTGGCTCTCGGAATCTCCGAAGAGGATGCCCTTGGATCGGTCCGGCTGAGCTTGGGACACGCCTCGAGCGCCGAATCCGTCGATCTCGCGGCCCGGCTCCTCGTCCAGGGTTGGCTCCACGCCCGCGATGGGGGGAATCCCGACGGCCCCCGAGGATAGTCCCCGGAGGCCCCCGGTGGGCGAGGGAGTCGAGGACGCCGAGCTGATCCGGCGGACGATCGCCGGCGATCGCAACGCCTTCGAGGGGCTCGTTCGCCGATACCACTCAGACCTCCAACGCGCATTGCGTCGAATCACGCGGAGCCTGGAGGACGCGGAGGACCTGACCCAGGAGGCTTTCTTGCGGGCCTACCGTGCCCTCGACCGCTTCGATCTGGAACGGCCGTTCCGACCATGGCTCTGGACGATCGGAATCCGGCTGGCGCTGCACGCGATCTCCCGGAAGGACAGGAAACACGCGCGACTCGACAGCGGGGATCCCGAGGATGCTCAGAGCGCGCGACACGAGGGGGGGTGGCTCGCCGACCGGCGCCCGATCGAAGAGATCGAGGAGCGCCTCACCCGGATCGATCTCGAGAAGGCGCTCGAGGCGCTCGATCCCGACCAGCGCGCCGCCCTCATTCTGCGCGTGGTGGAGGAGCGATCGTACGATGAGATCAGCGAGATCCTGGGCATTCCGAAGGGGACGGTGATGTCGCGCCTCTTCCGCGCGCGGCTCCGCCTCCGGGGGCGGCTGAGTCAGGACGGAAGCCGGAGGAGGGCGGGCGAGTGAGCTCTCGATGCGAGTCCGTGATCGAACGCCTTGGCGCCTACATCGACGGCGAGCTCGATGCGGCGGAGCGATCCGTGATCGACGCCCACCTCGCGACCTGCGAGGAGTGCCGCCGCGCGCGCGAGGCGCTCACCGCCGTCGATCGGGCCCTTCGGCGTTCGATTGCCGAGGAGCCAATCGACTCGGCGCGCGAGGAAGCCTCGCTCGCACGCACCCTCGAGAGATTGCGCGAAGAGCCGGAGCCGGCCTGGGAACGGCCGCGGAGCGTCCGAGCACGGCGGGCCCGCTGGAATCTGTCGTGGCGATGGGCCGTCGGGATGGCCGCGGCGACGGCCGCCCTGCTCCTGGCGTTGCGCATCGCGCCGACTCCGACCGCCCCGGAACAACGCGTCGCGCGACCGATTCCGAGCGCGCAACAGGAGCCGATCCCGGCTCCACCCATGGATCGCGCGGTGAAGGCACCCGAAACCGAAGGCGGGACGCGGGCCGAGCCGGCGCCGACGCTCGCGCAGGATCATCTCGCGGAGGGCGCCCCTCCACCCCAACCGCCGGCGGCGAGCGTCCCGGCCGAGCCGGCCGAGCCTCCGGGAACGGAGCCGGAAGCGCTGGATCTCACAGCCGAGACACAGGAGCCGCGCGAGCTCGAAGTCCGGGCCGCTGACGGCGACGAGGCGAGTCGCTTCGATGAGCCGCAGGAGCCCGTGGTCCGTTCCGACGAGCCGCCCGTCGAGATCGAGGCTCCCGCAGGCGGCTCGGAGTGGGGTCGAATCACGTCCAACTACAAAGCGGCGCCGCCGCGCGAGCTCGACGAGAAGGGCTTGACTCTCGGGGTCGCGCCCGATGATTCCGATTGGTATCTCACCGTCGCTCCCACCGAAACGACGGCTGTCCTCTCGACGCGCCGCTCCCAGCTCGAAGCTTTTTCCGACTTCATGGAGCGTTACACCATGGAGAAGACCCCTCGGGAAGCGCGGCCCGATCTCGCTCGTTCCGCGCGCGCGCTCGGCGATCTCTGGGAGTCGATCGGCCGCCGCGAGGCCTCGCCTTCCTCGTTCGAACGAGCCACGCGGCTCTACCGCCTCGCCATGGAGCTCGACCGGTCCGCGGCGCAAGTCGACTCGGTTCGCCTCCGAAGAGCGCGCGCGGGGGGGAACTAGGCGGCCCCGCGGTTCGCCGGCTCGTCGGGCAAGATGAGTCTCGGACGCCGCACTCCGACGCGAAGCTCGGTCGTCCCATCGAGGTAGATCATTCTTCCATCGGCGGCGTCGAGGATCTCGCCGAGCCGATCGCCCAGCGCGTGGCGGCCGAATCCCTCGAGGAGCACGATCGTGAATGGCCACTCCCGGTCGAGCAGCGCGCCGAGGTCGGCCCCAGGCGCGATCGCGCCGGCGACGCCGGCGATCCGCAGGCGTTCCAGGTCGTCCAGCGACAGGTGATCGAGACGGGCGATTCCGCCGCTCTCCGCAGATCCCCCGAGGCGGCCGGAAGACTCGCCTCCCTTTCCCCAGACTCCAGTGATCTCGATCCCCGATGTCTCGAGCACGACCCCCCGCTCGCTGCGCTCCCGCACGACGCCCGGGACCCACGCGCGGATCTCGAGCTCCTCGCGCAGCGGCTCGACGCGCACCACGCCGGCCTCCGCGTCGATCTCGACCACCTTTCCGCGCAGGGGCGAGAGCGCGGCACGGATCTTCCCGGGCGTGAGAATCGATGCGAGCGGATGCCCTCTCTCCACCTCCTGCCCCACGACGCATCGCATGTAGGGCGCGAGCTTCTTGGGCGCCACGCCAAGCTCGTCGGCGACGCGCACCGTGGCGACCTCTCGAGCCAGAAACGGAGCTTCGCGCACCAGGAGACTTCCGTCGGGAAGCATCTTCTCGATCTGGCCGGTGACCGGGGAACGGTACTCCTTCGTGCGCAGCACCAAGCGGCGTTGCGCGATCAGCTCGCCTGACTCGACCGCATCGCCCGGCCGCTTCAAGAGATGCCCGGACATCTCTTGCGGCTCGACCTGGATCGAGGCGGCGACGGGTAGAAAGAACGGCCGCAGGAAGAGCCGGGTGCTGCGGGCGATCACCTCATCGGCCTCCACACTCTCCCCCAGCCGGACCCGCACATCGCCCGGGATCGCAAGCTCGCGATTCACTGGAATCGTCCCCCGCACGATCCGCTCCTCGCGTCGCGCGGCCAACCGCCCGGCCGAGGAAGGGACCCAGCGCGAATGCGCGTCGCCGCGATGGTCGGACACCTTGCCCAAGCGGACCATCCCGAGCGATCGAAGGATCTGCGCGGCGCTCCGCGAATCGACGGAGGCGAGAACGCCCAGGTGGGGGAAGATAAAGGCGGTGTCGACGGCGAGCTCCGTCTTGCGGGGCGGGTTGAGGGCGTCGACGAGGATCCGCGCCGCCACATCCCTTGGCGTGTGCGAGAGGATCCCGCCGCTTCCGATCAGGAGATCGTAGCTTCCCAGATCGATCTCCATGCGCTTGGCCTGCGCCTTGCGCTGCTGCCGGAGCGGAGAGTGCAGGTCGAAGTCCTCGGCGCCCCGGTCGTCCGACCGTCCGGACAGCACGTGCAGGTGCGCCCGCACCGCCTCGCGGACGGCGAGCGTGGCGACCGCCCGCTCGATCTCCGCGTCGAGCTCATCGCGCGCCAGTCGGGTCGGCTCGAGGTGCTTCTCGCCGATGCGATTGAGCGCCTCGGTCTCGTCCATCGAGGAGTCGAGCAGAGAGAGCAACTCGGCGAGCCCGCCCGCGCGCACGACTTCGAGGATGCTGTAGCTCATCCCAAGGTTGGCGCTCACCGTGCGCTGAACCTCTCCTCGATGAGCGGTGAAGACGTCGGTCGTAGCCCCACCCACGTCGACCGCGAGAATCCGCTCCCCCCATTCCCTCGAGGCGAGCGCGAGGAGGTCGCCGAAGGCGGAGGGCGTGGGCAAGACGGGAGCGCTCACCCACGAGAGGAGCTTCTCGTATCCCGGCGCCTGGGACATCACGTGTTCCATGAAGATCCGGTGGATCGCCTCACGGGCGGGGCGCAAGCGCTCCTGAACCGCGGAGGGACGGATGTTCTCCACCGGGTGGAGCTGGAAGCGCATTCCGAGAGTCTCGGTCACGAAGGGAAGGGCGTTTCGATTGCCCGCGTAGATGACCGGAAGCGGGGCGGTCGGGTTGCGCTTGGGATGAAGCGCGGCCTCGTTCAGGATCTCCGCCAGGAAGACCGGCCCCGAGATCGCCTCCCCGTCGAATCCCCCCGCCAGAAGCACCATGTCCGGACGAAGCGCCTCCAGGTCATGGATCTTCTTGTAGGCGGATCGTCGATCGTCCAGGGCGATCACATCCAGGACGATCGCTCCCGCTCCCAGGGCGACGCGCTCGGCGCTGCGCGAGGTGATCTCCCGCACGAGGCCGGTGACCACCATCGCGAGCCCGCCTCCCGCGCTCGAGGTCGAGAGATAGGCGACCGCGGGCCGGCCGGCGTCGTCAATCAGATCGAGTCCCGCCTCCTCGCCGAGCGATTCGAGGGCGCGCAGGACGCCGATGGTGACATCTTCGTCCGGCTTCTCGACGGTCGTGGCCGCCTCGCGACGGAGCATCGTCCACTCGGCGGCCTCGCCCTCCCCCCGACGGCGGAAGAGGCACGCCTTCGTCGTCGTGCTCCCGACATCGGTGACGCACACGATCTCGGGGCTTTCATTCTGTTTGATTTCCATGGCGCGGAGGGCCGGGGTCGGCTGACTACCCCTGGCCCCGCGCATCATACCCCTCCCGCCACGCGCGCGCGACCGAAGCGCGACGACGCGTCAAGGGGTTGCGCGACCGCGCGGCTCCGGCGGGGTCTCGCGCGCCTCGAGCGCTTCGAGCGCGCGAAGATTCCGGAGAGCTGATGGATCTCCCGGCCGGAGAACGAGGGCGCGCTCGAGATGCCGTCTGGCCTCGGCAGCGCGGCCGGCTTCGGCTTGAACGACGCCGAGGCGGATCTGGATCGCGGGATCCATCGGATCCGCGTCGGCCGCCCGCTGCAGGAAGTCCATCGCCGATTCAGGGTCCCCAGCCGCGCGCTCGATGAGCCCGCGGAGCGAGAGAGCCTCCGCGGGGGCGCGATCGCCCCTGAGCATCGGCTCCAGCATCATCCGCGCCGCGTCGAGCGAATCCGAGCGCTGCAGCGTCTCGACGAGGAAGAGCCGCAACGGATCGGAGGAGGGTTCCAGCACCAGCGCGCGCCGGGCGTGGGCGACCGCTTCCGCGCTGCGGCCACTCCGATCCAAGATCTGCGCGACGAAGAGGGAGGGCGCGATCTCACCCGGCCCGATCGCGCGCATCGCATCCAGAGCGCCGATCGCGCGCTCGACGTCGGCCTGCTCGGCGTGGGCGAGGAAGTCGCCGATGAAGTCGCGGTGCCGCGCGCTCGGATCGAACGGAATCCCGTAGCGGTCGATGACCGCCGGATTGGAAGGGCCGCGACGCGCGTAGACGAGAGTGTAGTCGCCCGCCATCACGCACACCCACTCCGGGTCGTTTCGGAGAAGCGCCCGCAAGCCGCGGTCCCGCTCCGGCTCCGGCACATGGTTCACAACGGCGATCTCGATTCCGTACTTCCGCACGGTCTCGCTCCACCCCTCGCCGCTCGAGAGCATCCGCGTGTACGACTCGAGGAAGCCCGCCGGATAGATGTCGAGGCGACCGTCGATGTACACCTTCGTCTCCGGGCCCAGCTCGTGGATCAGGTAACCGCCGTAGGAGAGGAGGTTGAAGACTCTCGCCCCCGAACCCGCTTCCCGCAGAAGCGCGACCGCCGACTCCGGGCGGCTGCCCGGTTCGAGGTCGAACCCGATCCTCTGGGTCGATCCGCCTCCCATCGGCGTGCCACGGACCAAGCCGGCAGCACCGCCCGCGACGGCTGCGGCCATCACGGCGATGCAGGCCACCGGGGCGAGCCGCCGTCGCGCGCCGAAACGGTCGGAGTGGGCGCCGATCAGAGCCGGAAGGAGAACCGCGAGCTCGGAGAGCCCGCGCACCGAGGCGACGGCGAGCGCCGCGAAGAAAAATCCGGGGAGGAGAACCGGCCATACCATCCGACGCCGCGAGTCGATGGCGAAGAGCGCGGCCGCGAGTCCAGCAAGCGCGGCCACCTTCGGGAAGAGGGCATCCGCGTATGCGGGATGGAACAGGCTCCGCAGCTCGACGATCGATCCGCGCACCTCTTCGCGCGCCACGAGGTGGAAGGGATAGAAGTGCGCCTGAACGAAGTGGGGATTCACGAGGCTCGCCGCGAGAGCGAGAAGGAGCGCCGCGGCGCGCTCACGCCAGGCCGGCGCCGGATCGGTCGCTCCGCCGCCAAGACGAGGCGCGATCCGCTCGCCGATCCAGTAGAGGAGCCAGCATGCGAAGCCCAGCACGAAGCCGGAGTGCAGATTCGCCCACAGCAGAAACATCGGCGCCGGGAGATATCGCCAGATCCGCTTTCCGGTCGCCGACTCGAGGCGCAGGAAGAGCAACAGCGCACCCAGGAAGAGGGCGGTCAGCATGTGGGGCCGGACGAATGCGCGCGGCGCGATGAGGGGCGCCGCGAGGAGCGCTCCGATCGCGGCGCCGGCCACGCGATCCGACGCCCGGCCGCGGCCGGCCAGAGCGGCAAGGGCGCTGAGCAGAATCGCCATCCCCGCGGCGGCCGACTTCATGGCGATGAGCAGATCGATCCCGCCAAGCTGATGCAGCCGATAGAACAGCAGTCCGCTCAGCCATTCGTGCGTGACCCACGGGCGCCCGAACGCGGTGAAGGTGAACGGATCGCTGCGCGGGATGCCATGGCCGGATGCGATCCACCGGCCCGTCGCCAAATGCCACCAGAGGTCGTGGTCCAGCGCCGGCGTGAGAGAGAGAAGGCATGTGAGACCGACCCCGGCCGTGAGCGCGAGGATTCCCCAGGCGCGGGTCCGAACCGCTTCCCCTCCACCACACCTTAGATGATCGGACACCGTCCGAGCCTCCCCGCCGTTCCGGCCGAAGCCAAGCGCCCGGATCGTAGCGAACCTCCGTGGCGAGATCGAGGCGGGAATCCTCCGACTCCGACGCGGGTAGTACCCCCGTCGCCGCGCTCGGGCCGATCCCGAGCCGAGCCGAGGAGGTGAAGCGATGAGCACCCGAGCCACCGCCCTGTCCATCCTGTTCCTGTGCGCCGCCCTCGCCCCGATCCGGGGCTACTCGAATCCCTTCCCGATCGAGCCGTACCCCCCGATGCCCCCGGTGCGCCCGACGCCCATGATCCCCCGCCCGCTGCCCCCCGAGCTGATCGAGCGCTCGGCGGAGGTGAGCGCCCGGCTGGATGGCGCGATCCTCGAGGTTCAAGTCGAGCAGACCTACCGCAATCACGGTCGCGGCGCGCAGGAGATCGAGGTTCTGCTGCCGATTCCCGCCGATGCGGTGGTGACCGACGGCCTGCTCCTGGCCGACGGGCGCGAGTATCCGGCCGAGGTGCTCCCGGCCGACGAAGCGCGCGCGATCTATGAATCGATCGTGCGAGCGCGACGCGATCCCGCCCTCCTCGAGTACGCGGGACACGGCCTTATCCGCCTCTCCGCCTTCCCGATCCCCCCCGGCGGGGAGCGGAAGGTGAGCTACCGCTACCACCAGACGGTCGCCGCGCCGGGCGGCCGCATGCGCCTGCTCTTCCCGGTGGCGGCGCTCTGCGGCATCGATGAGCCCGGCCCGCTCGATCTGCGCGTCGCGATCGGCGGACGGGACCGGCTGACGAGCGTCTACTCGCCGAGCCACGACCTCGAGATCGAGCGCGACGACGCCCACACCGCCCGGGCCCGATTCGGAGCCGACCGTCCCGATCCCCACGAGATGCTGGAGCTGATCGTCGTGCGCGCCGCCGGCGAGCTCGCCTGCGACCTGCGCCTCGCCCGCGGCTTCGACGAGGACGACTACTTCCTCGTCGCCCTCTCGCCGGGTTGGGACCTCCAGCGGGGGCGGCAGCGGACTGGAGAGACGATCACTTTCATCCTCGACACCTCGGGCAGCATGGAGGGGGAGAAGTTCGAGCAGGCGCGCGACGCGCTCGAGCGCCTGATCGAGGAGCTCACTTCCAGAGATCGATTCAACCTGATCGCGTTCTCGAGCCGGGTGGAGCCCCTCTTCGGCGACGGGGTCCACAGAGCCGATGGGCGCGCGCGGGTTCGAGCGCTCGAGTGGCTCGATGACCTCGAGGCGACGGGCGGAACCGCTCTCGCCGAGGCGATCGAGACCGGCTGCTCCCTGATGCCGGAGGATGGGATCGTTCTCCTGCTCACGGACGGTTTGCCGACGGTCGGCGAGACGAATCCCGCGCGGATCTTGCGCGGAGCCGCGCGCCACGGCGGCTCGCTTCGCTTCTACGCCTTCGGGGTCGGCTACGACGTCGATGCGCACCTGCTGGACGACCTCGCGAAGCAGGGTACGGGATCGGTTTCCTATGTGCGCCCCGGCGAGCGGATCGACGAGGCGGTGGCCTCCCTTTGGAGGCGCGTCGGTTACCCCTGCGCCACCGATGTGTTGATCGAGATCGCCGGGGCTCGCACCCGCGAGATCTTCCCATCCGGGCCGCAGGTTCTCTTCGCCGGAGAGCCGCTTCTCTTCGCGGGCCGGATCCGAGACATCTCGCGGTCGGCGCGGATCACGGTGACCGGCACCGCTCCGGACGGGCGCAGGCTGCGGGAGAGCTTCACTCCGGCGTGGAACGATCCTTCCGACGAGAGCCGTTCGGTTCCCGTCCTGTGGGCCTCGCGCAAAGCCGCGGAGCTGATCGACCGAATCCGTCGCGAGGGACACGACCGGCGGGCCGTCGAGGAGCTCGTGGAGCTCTCGAAGCGCTACGGCATCCTGAACGAGGAGGTCGCCCTCCTCGCGCGGGAGGACGAACCGCTCGCAGACCAGCAATGGGGACAGCTTCGACTGCATTCGACGCCCGCGCCCACCTCCGCGATGGGCGGCGGGACGGCGGCCGTCGGGCGCGCGAGGGATGTCGATCTCTCCGCCAAGGTGTGGAACCTGCGCGAGGGAAGCGAGATCCTCGCTGCCCCACGCGAGGAGTCGGCGACCGAGAAGCGGATCGAGGGGCGGCTCTTCGCGCTCGAGAACGAAGTCTGGGTCGATCAATCGATCCCCGACCCGCTCCCGAGCGGCACGCGGTCCATCCGGGTCGCGCCCTTCGGCGAAGCCTATTTCAAGCTCGCCTCGGCGAGCCCCTCGATGCGGGCGTGGCTCGCAGCCGGCGAGCGTGTAAGGATCTATCTGCCCGGATTCGTGCTCGTGGTCGATCCGGACGGCGAGACCTCGCTACCCGCTCGAACGATCGACTCGCTGATCGAGGCGTCGAAGCGGGCGCGCTAGGCGTTTCCGAGGGCCGAGTCGGCCATCACGGAGCCGTCGATCCCGATCGTGACGACTCGCAACGGCGAATCATGTCCCGCCGCCTCCATCGCCATCCGTGCCGCCTGGGCGATCCCGCGGCAGCAGGGGACCTCCATCATGAGGACCGTCACGCTGCGGGGCGCGGCCGATCGAAAGATCACCGTCAGCTTCTCCAGATGAGCGCGCAGGTCGTCGAGCTTGGGGCAGCCGACGAGGACCCGGCGGCCGTCGAGGAACTCACGATGGTAGTCGCCGTAGGCGAAAGGGACGCAATCGGCCGTGATGAGCAGATCGGCGCCGGAGAGATACGGAGCGGAGGCCGGCACGAGGGCGAGCTGAACCGGCCACTGCCGCAGCGCCGACGCCCCCCCTGCAACCGACTGGCGATTCCCGGCGGGAAAGGCATGGACCCGCGCGGATGGGCACGCGGCCGGCGCTGTCCGGATCGCCGCATGGGGATCGATGAACGCGTCCGCCTCCCGCTCGACGACGCGGATCGCTCTACGCGGGCACTCGCCGAGGCAGTTGCCGATGCCGTCACAGAGGCTGTCCCGGACGAGGCGGGCCTTGCCGCCCACGATCGCGAGCGCCCCTTCGGCGCAGGATGGGATGCAGAGCCCGCAACCGTCGCATTTCTCTTCGTCGATCTCGATGATCCTGCGTATGGCCATCCGAGCCTCCTCCTCCCCTGCCACCTCCCAGGAGTCTGGGACCTCTGGAGAGCGGGTCGAAATGACCTTGGTCACTTCGCGACTCAGGCCTGGATGACGCGGATCAGACTCGTCGAGCCCGCCTCGCCGTCTGGGACTCCCGCGGTCAGAACCGCCGTCTCCCCGGGCTTCAAGAGGCCGATCGAGAGCGCGGCATCCACGGCCTCCTCGCTGATCGCCCGCAAGTCTTCACCGCCCTGCACCTGGACGCACGCCACTCCCCAGCTCACCGCCAAGGTCCGAGCCGTCCGCGCGCTCGGCGTGGCGGCCACGATCGGTTGCCTCGGCCGGAACTTCGCCATGAGTCGCGCCGTGCGTCCCGACCGGGTGCAACCGAGGATCGCTGCCGCGCCGATCTCCTCGGCGAGCATGCAGGCAGCGTGCGCGACCGCCTCGGGCGCGTCCGCGGAGCCTCCGCACGACTTGGCTCGAAGCCACCGCTCGTGCGGGAAATCGCGCTCGGTCTCCTCGATGATTCGCGCCATCATCGCCACCGCCTCGACAGGGTAACGGCCCACTGCGGTCTCCTCGGAGAGCATGAGGGCGTCGGCCCCGTCGAGGACCGCGTTCGCCACGTCGGCCACTTCGGCGCGGGTGGGACGGGGGCTCTCCACCATGGAGCGGAGCATCTGGGTCGCCGTGATGACCGGACGCGCCGCGTCATTCGACTGCTCGATGAGCGACTTCTGCACGCGCGGCACTCGTTCCAGGGGGATCTCCACGCCGAGATCCCCGCGGGCGACCATGATCCCGTCCGAGCTCCGGAGGATCGCGTCGATCGCGCCGAGGGCCTCGTGCTTCTCGATCTTCGCGATGAGGGGAAGCTCAGTCCCGACGGAACGGATGAGATCCCGCGCGCTCTCGAGGTCCTCGGGACTCCTCACGAAGGAGAGGGCGGCGAGATCGACGCCTCTCTCGATCCCAAAGCGGAGATCCTCGCGGTCCTTCTCGGTGAGACCCGAGGCGTGGAAGGACCGGGTCGGCAGATTGATCCCCTTGCGCGAGGCGAGCTGTCCGCCAACCACGACCTCGGCCACCACGTCGGTCGCGTTGGTCGCCTTCACGCGCAGCTCGATTGTCCCGTCCGCGAGAAGGATCGGATCCCCGGGGTGGACGGCCGCCCGCAGCTCGGGATGGGAGATCGAGACCGCCCCGGAGTCTCCCGGGACGCGCCGCGTCGTGAGCACGAGCTCGCGTCCGGATTCGAGAAGGGCGCTCCCGCCCTTGATCTCTCCGATCCGCACCTTCGGCCCGGCGAGATCCTGGAGGATCGCGACCGTCCGGCCCGCCGGCAAGTCGAGTCCACGGACGCGGTGGATCGTCTCGCCATGCTCCTCGCGCGAGGCATGCGAGAAGTTCAGGCGGAGAACGTCGGCTCCGGCGCCGATGAGCGCCGCGAGAAGCTCGGGCGAGCGGCAGGCGGGTCCGATCGTCGCGACGATCTTGGTCCGGCGCATGCTGGCCTCGGTGGGGCCGGGCCCACGCCCGGCCCCGCGCATGTCAGAGACGACGCCTCAAGATCCCGGCCGGGTGAAGAGCTTGGGATCGATCGTGCCGTCGATGCTCACGCTCTTCACCGTACCGGTGGCGAATGGCTGTCCGTTGTGCAGCGTCCGCGTCGAGTGGGGCACCTTCACCGGCCCCTCGGCGCGGAAGTCGTCGAAGACCTCGGTCACCTCGGTCGGGCCTCCCTGCGGAGCCTGCCCCTGGTATCGCATCTGCACCGGCTCACCGCTCTCCGCATCGACATAGAGGATGGCCTGATCGAGACCCCCGCCCGAAATGAGGATCCGATCGCACAGCCTGCCCTCGACCTCCTCGGGAGGAAGCGCTTGCGCGGTGTACGCGCCGGGATTGCCGAAGAGGCTCCAGAAGTCGCGCGCGCGATCCTCGAGGATCTCTGAGATCTCATCCGGCGTGAGATCTCCGCTTCCCTGCGGAGTGCTCTTCCAGCCGGACTGCCCGTCGCGCACGAGAACGACTTCACCGAACGGGAGCTTCTGGCTGACGAAGTCCTTCCCGTCGGCCGTCCGCACCGACCTCAAGGCGATCGAGAGGTTCATGCCCTGGACCGTCACGGCGAGGTCGGCTTCCTGCTGGATGCTCCGGATCTTAGCCCAGGCCGCCGTTCCGCCCGTGGCGGCCGCCGCCTTCTCCAGGAGCTTCATCCCCTGGGCGAGCGCCTCGGGGGTCGCCTCCGGGGCATCCACGCTCGCCTTGGGCTCGGGGATCGTGAGATCGATCGTCTCATAGGCGCCGAGAGAAGAGAGCGGCTGCGCGAACTGGCCCTGCTCGCCGACGAGGAGGAAATCGAGCGTTTCGGGATGGATGTTTCGCTTCGCTGCCTCAAGCAGCAGGGAGGTCGTCAAGCCGCGCACCTTCTCGGGGTAGCGCGCCGTGAAGTCGACCGGATAGCCGTGGAAGTCGAGATAGGCCATCCGCGAGACGATCTGACCCTTCGTCGCGTACTTGAAGACATCCCGGTTGAGGATCGCGCTCCGTGCCGTCTCGAGCTCGGCATCGGTCACCGGCTCCTCCGTGATCCTCTTGATCTCGCGGCGCATCAAGTCGAGCACGACGAGGGCCGAGTCGGTCCTCGTGCCTGCGAAGGCAACGAAGACGCCTCGCCTCGCGAAGTCGATCCCCGGGCTCGAGCCCGCGGCGTAAGCGAGCCCCCGCTTGGTGCGGATCTCGTTGAAGAGGCGAGAGGAGAAGCTGCCTCCCAGGATCTCTCCCAGGACGTCCATCGCCGCGTAGTCGGGATGATCGGCGCGGATGCCGAGCTCCCCTGCGACGACCCAGGCGTTGGTCATCCCGGTCTTCTCCGCATAGTAGAGCTTGCCCGCGGGTTTCACTGCGACCGGCGGCTCCGTGGGAGCCGCCTTGCCCGAGGCGGGCCAGTCGGAGAAGTAACGCTCCACGGTCTTCCGCATCGCCTTGGCATCGAAGTCCCCCACCAGGGTGAGATACATCCGATCCGGGTGGAAGTGCTCCTTGTGGAAGGCGACGAGATCCTCGCGGGTGATCGCACCGATCGTCGCGTACTCCGGCTCGCGGGCGTACGGATGGTCGGAGCCGTAAACGATCTCGCTCATCTCGCGAAAGACGATCCCCATCGGCTCGTCATTTCGCCCCGCGATCTCCCTGCGGATCTCCGTCTTCGCGAGCTCCAGCTTGTCTTCCGGAAACGCGGGCGCTCGCAGGAGCTCCGCCAAGAGGGAGATGATCTTCGCCGCGTCTTCCTTGAGGCTCCAGAGGCTGCCGTTGCCTTCGCTCGATCCGATCGAGAACTCGATCGAAGCGCCCCTGCTCTCGAGCATACGGTCGAGATCGTCGCCCGGGGTCTTTGCGCTGCCGCCGCTACGCAACACCTCTCCCGTCAGGCGGGCGAGGCCGACTTTGTCGGCGGGATCGACCATCCCCCCGACGCGGACGAGGAGGTTGCCTCGAACCGTGGGGAAATCGTGATCTTCAAGGATGTAGAGGACCATTCCGTTCTGCAGTCGGACCGGCTCGACCTTGGGGATGCGGATCTCGCCGAGCTCCGGATAGCTCAGCCGCCCGTGATCCCAGAGATCCTGAGCGGCGGCGATACCCGCGGCAGCGGCGAGGAGAACCAGCGCGCCCGCGATCTGAGCCATGGAAACGTAACGTCTCATCCCCCACCTCCTCAAGACGCCGAGCCGGCGCGATTCCTGAGGACCGCGACCGTCCGGTTGTCCTTGCGCAGAGTCTCGCGCGCCACTTCCATCACTTTCTCGGTCGTGACGGCCTGGACCTCGTCGACCTCGCGGAAGAGGTTGCGCCAATCCCCGGTCATCATCTGGTAGTAGGAGAGCTGCTCGGCCATGCCGCCGTTCGATCCGATCTTCTTCCAGAAGTCGGCCTGCGCGCGCGTCTTGAATCCGTCGAGCTCCTCGGCAGTGATTGGCTTATCGGCCAGCAAGCGCGCGATCTCCGCGTCGTAGAGGGCGAGGGCCGAGTCGGGATCGACGCCGGCCGAGGGGACCAGGACACCGAACATCAGGTTCGGATACTTCTCTCCGGGGAATCCTGCCGTCATGAAGGTCTGGACCGCGATCTTCTTCTCCTTGACGAGCGAGGTGTAGAGTCGTCCGCTGCGGCCTGAGCCCACGATGTCGGCGAGGGCCTTGTACGATTGGAAGTCCGGGTCGTTCAGATCAGGCATGTGATAGCCGAAGAAGACCAGCGGCTGCGCTTCGTCCTCCATCACGATCCTCCGCTCCGCTGCCTGCGGCGGCTCCACGGTCTCGACCGGCGGCGGGGCCGGCGCGGCGGAGACGGCAGAGAAGTACTTCTGCGCGAGGGCTTCCACCTGCTTCGCGTCGACATCCCCCACGACGGCGATCGTCATGTTCTTCGCGACGTAGTGCTCCTTGCGGAACGCCTCGGCCTGGCTGCGGCTAAAGCTCTCCAGGTCGGAGCGATGGCCCACCAGTCCATTGCCGTAGGGGTGGGCGACGAAGGCGGTCTGGACGAAGTTCTCGAAGAGACGTCCGGAAGGGGTCGATTCGATTCGCATGCTCCTCTCCTCGATCACGACGTCGCGTTCCTTGTAGAACTCGCGCAGGACGGGATTCACGAGTCGATCCGACTCCGTCAGGGCCCAGAGCTCGAGACGATTCGACGGCAGGTTGTAGGCGTACATCGTCACATCCGCCGCCGTTCCCGCATTCAGGTTCTGCGCGCCCTGCTCCTCGAGGACTTTCGAGAACTCATTGGAGACCACGAAACCATCGGCCTCGGCCTGCGCCGCCTTGAAGGCGGCCTCGAGATCCTCGAGCCGCGCGGGATCCGCGTCGCGCCGCTTCCAGCGCTCGGCGCGCAAAGCCGCGTAGGCGGCATCGACCGCATCGAGAACCTCGCTCTCCTTCTCGATGTCGGTAGCGCCGACGTGGGTCGTCCCCTTGAATGCCATGTGCTCGAACATGTGGGCGATGCCCGTGACGCCCGCAACTTCGTCGACCGCCCCGGCATTGACGATCGTCTGGTAGCTGAAGATCGGGACGTCGTGCCGCTCCAGCACGATGAACTTCAGGCCGTTCGGCAGCGTGAACTCGCGGACCTGCCCCTCCAGCGCGGCGAAGCCGCCCCTGCCGGCCTTGGGTTCCGCGAGAGCCTCGCCCGCCGTCGCCAGCAGGACCAGGAGCGCCAAGGCATAGGATGCCCCCCTCATGTACGATCCTCCTTGTTTCCGCAACCATGGCTCGGCCGGGGCTGTTATATTGGCCCAGCGCCCACGCCCATACGGGGAGGACGGTTCCGAAGATGCAGCCGATCGAGCGAACCATACAGGATCTCAAGGACAGGCTTAAGGCCCTTGCCCCGGTCGACGCGTCCGATCTCGAGCCGGCCCTTACCCGTCCCCCGAATCCGGAGCTGGGCGACCTGGCGGTGGCGGTCTTCCCGCTGGCCAAGGCCTCCGGCAAACCGCCGCAGGAGATCGCCCGTCTGTGGGCGGAACGTATTCCCGCCGGGGAGGAGCTGGCGCCGGGACTCGTGGTCCTGGAGGCGCGACCCGCCGGCGGATTCCTGAACCTGCGATTCGACGCGGCGGCGCTCATCCGTCTCGTCTGCTCCGCGGTCGTCGCCGAGGGGTCCGGTTACGGGCGGCTCGGTCTGGGAACCGGGGTCCGGGCGATGGTCGAGTACTCGAGCCCCAACACGAACAAACCCCTCCACCTGGGGCATGTGCGGAACAACGTCGTCGGCATGAGCCTCTCCAACCTCCTCGAGGCGGCCGGCTATGACGTCATCCGGGCGAATCTGGTCAATGACCGCGGCATCCATATCTGCAAGTCGATGCTCGCTTATGCCGCCTGGGGAAACGGCGAGACGCCCCAATCGACAGGCGAGAAGGGGGACCATTTCGTCGGTCGCTATTACGTGCGCTTCGACACGGCGCTCAAAGAGGAGCGCGCCGAGTTCTACCAGCGGCAAGGAATCGATCCCGGCCGTCTCGATCGCGAGGCGGCCGAACAGGCAGAGCAGCAGTTCCTGGCCTGGTCGGGTCTGCAGCGGCAAGCGCAAAGGATGCTTCAACGCTGGGAGGAGGGTGAGCCGGAAACGCGCGCGCTCTGGGAGCGGATGAACGGCTGGGTTTACGAGGGCTTCCGCGAGACCTACGCGCGCCTGGGCTGCCGCTTCGACCGCTGGTACTTCGAGAGCGAGACCTGGACGCGCGGGAAATCCGAGGTCGAACGTGGACTCGAGCTGGGCGTCTTCTACCGCAAGGAGGACGGATCGGTCTGGGCGCGGCTGGATTCGATGGGCCTGCAGGACAAGCTGTTGCTGCGGTCGGATGGAACCTCGGTTTACATCACCCAGGATATCGGAACAGCCTTGGCGAAGTTCGCCGACTTCGAGATGGAGCGCTCTCTCTATGTCGTGGGAGCGGAGCAGGTCCTCCATTTCAAGAATCTCTTCGCCATTCTGAAGCTCCTCGGCTATCCATGGGCCGATGGCTGCCATCACGTGGCCTACGGCCTGATCACACTCCCCCGCGGAATGGGGAAGCTCAAGTCGCGCGAGGGCACCAAAGTGGATGCCGACGATCTCCTCGATCTCCTGCGCGACGAGGCGCGGAGAAGAATCGTCGAAGGCGGCTATTGCGGCGATGATCCCGAACGGGTCGACGCCACCGCGGAGGCGATCGGACAAGGGGCTCTCAAGGTCTACTTGCTCCAGGTCGGCAACGACAAGAGCATCGTCTTCGATCCTGAGGAGCGGCTCGCGTTCGAAGGCGATACGGGCCCGGCGATCCAGTACAGCCACGCGAGGATCTGCGGAATCGTGCGCAAGGGGATCGAGCGTGGAATCTTGCGGGCTGAAGATATGATTCCCGCCGCTGACGCGCCCGAAGGCGTCTACTCGGGTCTCCGCGAGGACCCCGGAGATTTCGGCCGTCTCGGCTCACAGGAGGAACGCGACCTCGCCCTGAGGCTCCTGGAGTTCCCTCTGGTGCTCGCGCTCGGGGTCCGTCAGCTCTCGGCCGCGCCGGTGGCGAACTTCCTGCTCGATCTCACGCGATCCTACGCCCGGTTCTACCACCAGCATCGCGTCCTGGAAGCTCCGGACGCGCAGACGATGCGCGCGCGGCTCTCGCTCTCGCTTGCGGTCGCCCAGGTTCTGCGCCGCGGGCTCTCGATCCTGACGGTCACGGCGCCGGACCGGATGTAACTCCCCGGCCGGCGCCGTCAACCGGCGTCGTTCGACTCTCGATCGGGCAACCCTGCGGCGTCGAGACTCAGTCGTCCGTGGGCGGCTCCCGGTCGGTCAAATCGATCGGGCCGATTCCGTCAGCCATCCCGATCCGTCCCTCCGGAGCAACCCGGCGCGTCTCCTTCTCCTTCGGCTCTTCGGCATCGCCCCGCTCGAGGTCTCCTCCGAGCGTGCGGTGGACCCGATTCTCTCGCGGCTTGACCTGACGACCCTTCCGGTGCTGCGAGAACGGCCTCCGGGTTCGTCCGAACTCAGGGGGCGTCGCCGCCCGAGGCTCATCTCCCCCTTCGCCCTCCCGACTGAACGCGGAGATCCGATCGATCGGCGGCTGAGCCGGCTGTGGGTGAGGCTCCGGATGACTCGATCGCGACTCGGTGGCCGCGTATTCGTCGCGGGACGGCTCGAATCGTGGCTCGGGACGGGGCTCGGGACGAGGTTCCGACCGAGGTTCGCGCCCCGGCTCGGGGCGGTATTCGCCGCGCGCGCGGTGGGGCGCGATCTCTTCTTCTCCCGAATCGGACATCGGCTCTGAGCGATCCGGCAGAGGCCGGACGCGATCATCGCCGCGCGAGGAACGGGACCCGGAACGACGGCGCCGCTTGCGAGAGACACGATCCTGCCCATCCTCGGAACGGCGCATCTCTCCCCCACGAGGCGGTTCTTCGTCATCGCGCAAAGGTCGAATCGGAGGGATCTCCGCGCGAACCCTGGGAACCATGGGAGCCCTGGGCATCTGGACTCGGTCTTCCGCGTCGCGGGGCGGCTCGGGCCGCGGCTGAGGGCGATCGCTTGCCGCCGGCGGGGTCGCCTTGACAGGCGGTCTGCCGGAGACCACGACGCTGAGATCCCTCGAGTCGACCGAGTCCGGCGCCGCTGGGGCGGGGGCCCGGCGATCGCGACGCTCTCTCAGGTCCGGCCGGCCGGCGCGGGCGCCGCCATCGGGACTTTCACGCCGGGCGCGGGGCGCTCCGACTCGTTCCGAGTCGGGCCCGCCACGCCGGCCACTCCCTCTCTCTCCTCGTTCTCCCCTTCCGCCGCGACGGCGTTCGCTGTCCCGATCCCGGCGCGTTCCACGCCGGGCGTCGTTCGGGAGGGCGCGACGAGCGCTTCCCCGCTCCGCCTCCCGTCTCGCGGGGATCCGGAGATCCCGGATCACGGAGGGGGCGTTCATCGCCGCGATTCCGGCGATCCCGACAACCAGTCCCCGGAGAGTGTCGACGATCAGAAGCGGCACGGCGGCGCTCTGGCTGTGAATGAAGGCGCCCAGGCCCACAACCGTGGCGGCGGCCCCCAATGCGATGGCGAGGTGGTGCCCTTCGGGCTTCTCCGTCCGGACCCAGCGAATGGCAAGGACATGGAGGGCGGCGAGGGCGAGCGAACCGAGACCCACGAGGAAGAGGAGCAGCAGACCTGGTCCTGCAATCTGTTCTGTGCCTAGCAGTTTCGTGAGACCTGGCACGGATGCGCCGAAGCTGCCGGACAGGGCTCCCAACCCCACGAGCAGCTCGATCGCGCCCGAGACGACCAGGGTCGCGATGAGAAATGTGTTCATTGAATCCTCATTAGAAACAAGTCTTAGCAGATCGGGCAAATCGGTGGGATTCCGCGAGCACGATCTGAGTTTCCAGGTAGTTAGCGCGACTCTACGGCAGGGGTCCGAACGTGTCAATGACCCCGGGGACCGGGGGCCGGCCGGGACTTCCGCGGCCAGGCGGCGCTGCAAGCGAGCCTCCCGCGCCGCGGCGAGCACTGACCCTCGAGCCACAACCCTCGCTTTACGGACCCGGGCGGCCGATCTAAAATGAGGCGGCTTCAGCCGGAACGCCATCGCCCGGGTCTCGGTCTCCGGGACTACCTCATATCGACCGGCCCTTCGCTGGGCCGAGGGAGGAAATCATACCCGACATGAGCAAGGGGAAGATTCTGCTGGTCGACGACGATCCGGACCTCGTCGAGGCGATGCGTCTGGTCCTCGAGGGAAACGGCTACGAGTGCGTCCACGCCTCGAACGGGACGCGGGCCCTCGAGGCGGTACCCAAAGAGCGGCCCGATCTGATGGTCCTCGATGTGATGATGGACGATCTCACGGAGGGCTTTCACGTCGCCTACAAGATCCGCAAGCCGGAGCCCGGTCTCGAGGCGTTCCAGCGCATGCCGATCATCATGCTGACGGCGATCGGCCAGAGGACTGGAATGAAGTTCGACCTGGAGACGGACCAGGAGTACCTCCCCGTGGAGGAGTTCTTGGAGAAGCCGGTGCAACCGAAGGAGCTTCTCGCCAAAGTCGAGCTCCTCTTGAGCAAGGTCAAGGGGGGGCGGAGCGCCTCCTGATCCAATGCCGACCCTCGGATGGGTGATCGCGGCGGGTCTCCTCGTCGCGATCGGCTTCTTGGCGTTCGCTCAGATCCGGAGCAGGCGGAGGGTGGTCTCCGTCCTTGCCGAGCAGCGCAGGCTCGAGGCGGAGCAGACCCGCATGCTCCAGGGCCTGATCCTGTCCCAGGAGGCGGCATCCAGAATCCTCATGCCCGGCGAGCTGGCCGGGACGATCGAGAAGATCGCCCGCGAGGCGGTGGATGTCCTGGGCATCGAGGGCGTCTGCATCCTGGTCCGTCCGCCTGAGGGAGAAGACGATCCGACCGGCCTCTGCTGGGGCCGGGTTCCCGAGGGCATGGGCGATGTCACGCGTCCGGTCGAATCGGGCTCGGTGCGCGGCTTTGGTTCGATCCTCTCAATCCCGATCCGCCTGGGCGATCGCCTGCTCGGAGAGTTCCGCCTCGCAGAGTCGCCGGGCAAATCGCTCTCGCTGCGGGAAGTCCAGATCGCGCGGCTTCTGGCGCAGTTGGTGGCGATCACGGCGCAGTACCGGATCCAGCAGCGGATGATCGAGATCGCGGAGGAGGACAAGAGTCGCTTCATCCTTGCGACGACTCATGATCTACGCGCCCCCGTCGCTACGATCGAGCAGCTGACGCAAGTCATGAGGGAGGGGTACGCGGGGGATCTCGGAGGGAAGCCGCGCGAGTTGGTCGATAAGATCCACGATCAGGCGACTCACATGCTCGATCTGCTCTCGGACCTCTTGACCCTTGCGGCGGAGGGGCAGGAGCCCGGCAAGATGCGGGAGATGGTCGAAGTCTCCCTCACCGGGATCTTCGACGCGCAGATCGCGACGATCCGGCCCGCGTGCGAGACGAAGTCGATCACCCTCACCTTCCACCGTCCCGAAGGAGCGATCAAGCGGACCGCGGCGAAGGGCGACCTCGAGAAGGTGATGAGCAATCTGCTCTCCAACGCCGTCAAGTACACGCCCCCCGGAGGGCGCATCGACGCGCGGCTCGAGGATTCGCCGGGCGGGGTGGTCTTCCGCGTGAAGGATACGGGGATCGGCATACCGCGTGATGCGCTTGCGCGGCTCTTCAAGGAGTACTTCCGGGCGCCGAACGCGAAGAGCATGGAGCGGCACGGGACGGGACTCGGCCTGGCCCTTGTTCAGAAGATCGTGCGAAAGTACGGAGGCCGCATCCGCGTCGACAGCGTGGTCGACAAAGGAAGCCTCTTCGAGGTGTTGCTGCCTCCGGAGTAGACGGGGGTGAGAGGATCGGACTTCGATGGCCCGGAGGATGAAGATCGGCGGGGTGCTCACAACCAAGATGCTCGGGATGATCTCGGTCGAAGGAGCGCCGAACACCCCTGGAATCGCGGGAAAGGTGCTCGAGGAGCTTGGCGCCGCGGGAATCAGCGTCGAGTTCATCTCCTGCTGCCCCGATCTTGGCGGCGGCGCGACGATCTCCGTCTGCGTCGAGATGTCGCGCTTCGACGAGGCGCTCGACCTGGTCGAGGAGGTGAAGGCAGAGGTCGAGGCGCAGAAGATCGTCACGACAGAGGATCTCTGCGCGGTGGCCGTCTTCGGGCCTCACTTCCGGGAGATCCCGAACATCGCATCCCAGGTCTTCATCGCGCTGGCCGAGGCCGGCATCAACATCCTTGCGATCTCGACCTCGGTATCATCGGTCACCTGCGTGGTCAAGCAGTCGCGCCTCGACGACGCCCTCGTCTCGCTGCGCGGGCGATTCGACATCCCCTGATCCCGCGCGGGACGCGCGGGTAGGGCCGGATCAGGAGTGGGTCCGGAACCCCTGGTAGAGCATCGTCAGCGCGTCATGGTACTTCTGGATGACCGCCTCGGGCCCTGCCGCCTTGAAGAACCAAGGCCCGCCCGGCCCCTCGACGACGGCTCCGTACAGCCGCCAGCCCGGCTCGTCGTAGCTCGGACCGCTTCCCATCATCGAGGAGACATAGTGGCCGGGCAGCTCCACCGTGGTCACGTTCAGGCCGCCCGCGCTCTTCAAGGTGTCGATCTTCGCGCGCTTCATCGGGTCGGAGCCGTCGTCCTGCTTGAACTGGCTCGCCCAGCGCTCGATGTTCGCCTGGACAGCGCCCCCCTGCCCCGCGCCGAAGAAGAAGGCGACCAGTTCGCCGTCCTTGGTTCCCTCGATTCCCGAGGGGATCTTGTACTGCGCCATCCGCATCGTGTTGATGGGAATCTCGCGCTCGAATCCCTCCGGCATGCGCCAAACGAGACCGTGAGCGCCATCCATCCCCTTCTCGAGAGCGGGAGCCTTGGCGGTGGTCTGCGGCGAGGACTCCTGTCCGGGCGTCGTCCGGGACGCCTGGGAGTCGTCCGACTTGATCGACTCCTGATTCTGCCCGCCCGTGCAGCCGATCGCGATGACCAGAACCCAGGGCGCAATCCATCCCAACGGTGACCACCTGCGACTCATGAGCGCTCTCCTTTCGCCTCTCGCCCCATCGCCGCCTCTTCGGAACGCGGCGGACAAGTAACCTGGCAGTATACATCGCCCGGAGCCCAGAGGGGCGACAGGGACTCGCGGGTGGACTAGGATGCCCCCATGGCGGATCGGGGTGGGAGGCGCGCCGCGACGCCGGCCGCCGTGGGGACGGACCGCGGGGGAGCGCGAAACAGCGGCCCGATCGTCTGGGTCGCGGTCGCCTTCGCCATCGCGGTTGCGGTCGTGGCCCTGACCGGCGATTTCGTCTGGGACGATCACTGGACGATCGCCCAGAGCCCTCTGCTCTCGAAGCCCGTCCTGCTCTGGAGAGTCGTGACCGAGGGGCATGGGTGGGGCACGATGGTTGTACCCGAGGAGGGCGTCGGCTACTACCGTCCCTTGCCGGGCCTGATCCATGGGATCCTCTTGCTGCTCTTCGGAGCGAATCCTCTGCCATTTCGACTGCTGAACATGCTGCTCCATGCCGGCGCGACTCTCGCGCTGGCGCGATTGCTGGCGCGGCGTGGGCAGGCGGCCGCATGGGGGGCCTGCATCTTCGCCGCGCATCCGGCCCTCGCCGATGCGTTCGGTTGGTGCTCGGCAGCGCCCGATCTGATGGCGGCGCTCTTCGTGATCGTCTCGGTGGCGAGCGCGACCGCCGCAACTCCTCGACTTGCGGTCGCGGCGATCTTCTGGCTTCTCGCGCTGCTGTCGAAGGAGTCGGCGGTGACCGGGATCGTCTGGTTCGCCGTCCTGCCCCTTCTCGAGAGCGGCGGGAAGTTCCCGCGGCCGAGCCGGCGCGCGGTCGCCTGGTTTGTTGCGGCGACGGCGGTGGCGTTCGCCCTGCGCGCGCAGGCGGTGGGGTTCGATGCGCTTGCGCCGGAGCGCCCGCCTGAGCTGAGCGCATCCGGGATCGATCTGATGGGCCGGCTGCTGGCGTTGAATCTCCTTCGCGTCTTCCTGCCGATTCGACTCACCCTTGAACCGCCGGCATGGGCGATCTCGGGACCCGCGGGAGCTGCGACGATCCTCGGGCTCGTTGCAGGCATCGGCGGGGTTACCCTCGCGGCGGTTGCGCTCCTTCGTCGAGCGGGTGCTCCGCGGGCGCGCGCGTTCGCGGCGGGGTACCTGCTTCTGATGGCTGGCTTGCTACCGGTTCTGCAGATCGTCCCGACGAGCGATCTCTATGGGGGACGCTTCCTCTACCTTCCGGTGGCGGGGCTGGCGGCAGGAATCGGCCTGGCGGTCGGCGGGAAGGGGGCGGAGCCGAAACGCGCGACCGCGATCGCGCTGACGATTCTCTGCGTCGTCCTGGGGATCCGCAGCGCAGCGCGCGCGACCGAATGGCGATCGGATGAGTCGCTCTTCTCCAGGGAGTTCGCGCGGCAACCCGAGAGCATCCGGGCGCGCCTGAACTGGGCGGGCCACCTGATCGGATCGGGGCGGCTCGCCGAAGCGCGGCCGGTGATCGATGAGACGGAACGGCTCCTTCCGGATCACCCGCGCGTGCGCTACCAGCGCGGGATCGTCCTCATGAACGACGGCAGGCTCGAAGAGGCGGAGGCGATCTTCACGGACCTGCTTCGGGGTTGGAGACGCACGCCCGGGCTTCTCTCGAATCTCGCGAATGCGCAGTTGCGGCAGGGCAGGCTGAACGAGGGACTCGCGACTCTCGACGAGGCCTCCCGCGCAATGACCCCCACGGCGGGGATGCGGAACAATCGCGGGATTGCCCTGAGGCTCCTCGGCCGGTTCGACGAGGCGCGAAGCGAGTTCGAAGCGGCGATCGCGCAGGAGCCCGAGTACCGTCCCGCCCGGGTGAATCTCCTGACGCTGCTCGTTTTGGACCATCCCGACCCGGGGGTCGCGCGACGAGTCGCCGACGATTTCCTCGTCCGCTTCCCGTCCGCGCCCGAGGCGCCGCAAGTCCGCGCGCTCATCGATTCGCTCGATCGGCGCTCGCGGCGCTGATTGGCACCTCCCTCCCGCGCGCGGATCGATTCCTGCTCCTCCCGACCGCCGGAGCAAGGGGAGGACTCCGCATGGGGATTGTCGCGCGCCGATGGATCGTGATCGCGATCGCGGCATTGGGATGCGGGAGGGAGGGAGGAATCGAGCCGTCCGAAGAGCCGGCGCCGCGGATCGTATGGATTTCTCCCGCCGAGGGCGATTCGCTCTCGGACAGTCTACGGATGGAGGTCACGCACGCCGGCGCGGCGGCGATCCGGTTCAGCGTCGAAGACTCGACCTTGGCCCGCGTCCAGACTCCGCCGTGGCGATGCGTGTGGCTCCCTGGCGGGGGCGCGAGATCGATGACGCTGGCGGCGGAGACCGTCGAGCAGGCAGGCAGGAGCGTCGATCGATCGACGACTCGCGTGCACTGGTCGCCCAATCGACCGCCTGAGATGAGTTGGATCGGCGCGATCGCCTGGCCCGGAGTTGCGCGATCATCGATCGATTCGCTGCGCGTGGAGGCGATCGATCCGGAGGAGGGACGTCTGCCCGGCAACTCGATCGAGTGGTTCTCGGATCGGCAGGGGTTCCTGGGAGTCGGTGGCGCTCTCCCGACCGAGGCCCTTCTCGCCGGGAATCACGCGATCGGCGCCCGCGCGCGCGACCGGTGGGGCCGCGCGGCGTCGGCCGAACGGCGGCTCGTCGCCTTCGACTACGGCGACGGGAACACGGCCGAGGGGACGATCGAGGATCTGCGCCACGCATGGCTCGCGGGCGACTTCGGTCGTTATGCGGATCTTCTGGCCGACGGGTTCCGATTCGTCTTCTGCCCCGCCGACCGGCGGGAGGATCCGGAGATGCCGGTCGCTTGGGAGCGCGCGGAGGAGGAGCGGTTCGCTCGATCATTGCGCGAGAAGCCGGGGATCGCGGTCGCGCGCTTCGAATGGGAGCGGCCCGTGATCCGGGAGGTCCGACTTCCCGGAGGCGATTGGTCGCAGGCCGAAATCACGGGGCTGGAGTTTGATCTCGCGATCGGAGGGCCCGACACGCTGCGCGTCCGACAGGGGCGCGCGCGAGTGTGGCTCCGGCGAGGCGCCGACGGCGAGCCGTGGCGAGTCGAGCAGTGGTCCGACCTGGGGGCAGGCGCGTCGCAAAGTCTCGGCCTTCTTCGAATTCAGGCTCCGTGACGAAGCGCCTCGAGAGCGGCGTCCTCTCGGCCTCCGGAGGGATCCGGCAGAGTCGACGGCCCAAGATTCTAGCGATAGGCCGCTTTAACCTCTCCCCAGCTTCCGAGCTCTACGCGTGGCGTCAGATCAGGCACCGACGAGGGCACGGCGACGATCGAGAAAAAGTCCACGCTCGAGGAGGTGACGCCGCTATGCGGTCCGCCGTCGCCATCCTCATAGATTCCCGGCATGCGGATGCGCGCATCCTCGGGCACGATCCAAGCGCCGGGGATCGGCTCGGAGTCGTTGACCAGGACCGTGACCGTGCCTCCGCTGCGGACGAACTTCCAGTTGAGCCACTGCCCCGGCTGGTTCGTGCCGTTCGCGGCGTAGTAGTAGCCTGATCCGCCCTGCCCGTCATGCACGGCAAGAAAGAGCTTTCCGTACATGGAGTAGCCGAAGCTGATGCCGAGGCCGGTCTCGTCGGTGAGCGAGATACCGTGAAACATGTCATTCCATACGATCTCGTCGAGTCTGATGTCCATCTCGAGCGTCCAATCGCCGCTGAAAGTCGCGTTCGTCTGAATGAAGTCGTCGGGGTCTTCGCGATCCAGATGCAGGACGCCATCGGATTCCGTGATGGTCCCGCCGTAGGTCCAGTGCGACGGATCGATGATGCCGTCCTCGAAGTCATCGACGAATCCGTCATCGGCCAGAGCAGATGGGACCCCCAGCCAGGGCGCGACGGTCGCGAGCGGCACGGAGAACAACGTTGGCGCGAGGAACATCGCTGCAATCAGATGAACCTTGGCCGCGATGGAGAGCATCTTCCGAGACATGACATGATCTCCTTTCCTCAAAATTCTTCCCGCGCGGCAATGCGGCCGGAGGCGTACAGCGGGGAGACGGTCCCAAGGTATCGGGCGAGCACCGAGTAGGATAGCAGAGCCGCGCATCGTCGTCGAGGCTGTAAGCGGAATTCGTCGATATCGGGGAGTGAGTCGTCATCCTCCAAGCGCACGCCGACGAGCAAGCGTGAATGCCGGCGAGATCGTGGAGATTCGCGGAACGATCGAGCTCAGCGATCGACGCGCCGTCGAGGCCGGCCGATCCCTACCGGGTCCTTCCCAGGAGGAGGATCTTGCGTTCGATCGTCGCGACTCCGGCCTGGAGTCGCAGGAAGTAGACCCCCGTAGGCAGGCTCCCCCCCATCTCTCGCCGTCCATCCCAGCTCAACACTCGATCGCCACTCGCATTGGGATCGAGATCGAGTCTGCGGATGAGCCCTCCTTGAAGGTCGTGTACGGTCAGGCTCGCTCTACCCGCCGATGGCAGGGAGAGCCGAATCTCATCCCCCGGCCTGAATGGATTGGGGAAGGCGATCGGAATGGACGTCCCTTCGATCTCGGCCACGGCAGTTGGAGGGAGTTGCAGCCGCTCAGCGAGCGTGAAGCTCGTGATGCCGTCCGCGAGCGTCCAGAAGCCGACGGACCAGATGTCGCAATCCCCGACGATCTCCATCCCGCCGTTTCGGATGACATAGGTCGCCCCGGGCACGTTCGATGAGACCTCCGTCCAGCTCGCGCCGTCCCAATGCCAGAATCCGTTCCAGCCGGACGCCCACAAGTCATTCGGGCCCACCGCGATCAGTGAGCCGCCGGAGTCGGGAGGAGGTTCGGCCAGACTCCACTGCGTGCCGTCCCAGTGCATCAAGATGACGCCTGAGTCTCCGCCGCCGATTGCCCAGACATCGTCCGGCCCCGTCGCGGCGATGTCCTCCAATCCACTTTGGGAGACCTCTTCGATGGGGCTGTAGACGTGGGACCACTCCTGCCCGTCCCAGTGATAGGTGACTCCCCGGAAGGTGCCCCCGATGTTCCGGTAATCGCCCACGGCCCAGACATCGTCATCGGAGATCGCCACGAGGTCATTCAGCTCATGATGCCGGTTCGCCACGCGTGGTACATCCACGTCCGTCCAGCTCGATCCGTTCCAGTGAAGCGCCATCGGGACCGAGGTGGCCTCGCCATCTCCGAAACCGTTTGCGAGACCCACGGCCCACACGTCGTCGGCGGCGAGCGCATCCACCTCATACGCCAACCCGCCGCGCGCCGCGTATGGATAGACCGTCTGCGGACGCAGCGTGACCGTCTCCACGTAATCCCAGGATCCGTCGCGCCAGCGGAGGACGAGGGGAAGATTGTTGGTCGGGTAAGTCGTCGTGACATTCCCGGCGACCCAGACGTCGCCCGCGGGCGCCGCGGCGACGCCCGCGGTCTCCGGCAAGGTCCCCAGATGGCCCGTCTCCGGCAGATCGATCAGGACCCAGGCCGATCCGTCCCAACGCATGACGAGCGGGCCCCTCCCGCTGGGCTCGCTGCGCCAGTATCCAACCGACCAGGCATCGATCGGCGAGAGACGGGTCACGGCCGTGAGCCGGGTGACGCTGTTGCCGATGTTCGGCGTGGCCACGAGATCCCACGGTCCGCATAGACCGGAGGCATGCGCATCGATTGAGGCGGATTGCAGGCCAACCACCAGCGTGGCGCAAGCGAGCGCCGCGCGGGCGCTCCACGGCCGGGCGCGGCCCGTCATCAGCGAATCCAGGGGGCTTCTCATGACCGGCTCCTTCGCTTTGGGTCATTTGTCGCAGGAACTTCCAGCGGGTCTCCCCGGGCGGAGGTGATCCAGACGGACAGGCGATCGTACAGGATTCCATGGGTTGTGGCGCGACGAAAGGAGCTGGTGGCGGAGGGGTGGGACCTCCACGGCGTGGACCAATCTGCTCTGTGACGTTCCGACCAGCGCGCGGGTGATGCCGAAGACGATTCCCCGGGAGCCCCCGGTTCGACCAGGGGCTCCCGAGAGAGGCTTCGCGCGATCAGCTCTTGGGGTCGAGGATGACGAGCTTCACCTGGCCGAGGTCTTCATCGCCGACATGGACCCGGACGAAGTAGACCCCCGGAGCGAGGGGCGCGCCGGAGTCGGTCCGTCCGTCGAAGGGAACCGTGTTCTCTCCCTGGGCGCAGCGCATGGCCATGCGGCGTACGCAGCGACCCTGGATGTCATAGACGGCGATCGTCCCCTCGCCCGCGCGGGCGGCTGCAAGCTGCACCCGGAAGCCCGATGGCGCCGGATTCGGATATGTGTTCCGCAAGAACGAGCCACCCGCCACCTGCGGTTCCCCTTCCTGAGGCGCCTCCGGAGCGTCCGCGGGCAGGAGCTGGAAGTTGCTCGTGGATGCCTCGTACAGGTGGTTCGGTACCGTCATTCGATAGGAGATGTGCCAGTCGAGATCCCCCGACACGGCCACGTCCGGTTTGATCGTCGCGTCCAGCGCGGGACTGATGGAGTCAGCGACCGTGCGAACGATGTAGGCGTAGCCGGGGACAATTTCCGCGGCCTTCAGCTTTTGGCGCCCATCCGCCTCCTCGGTCACGTACGCGCAGTCAAGGCGACCATTGGCGTTCTGAAAGACCGAAAGCTGCCTCCCGGACTTCAGCAAGCCATCGACGAGGAGCGTGCTGAAGTGTCGCGCCTGGAAGTCCGGATGGGCGAGGAGGAGAGAGCCATGCCCTACATCGTACTCCGAGAAGCAGTACCTTCCGTCCGGCATGCGCGCCAGATCGCTGTAGCAGCCCCGATTCACGCCGCCATCGATGGTTACGGGGGCCGTCCATGCGCTCCCCTCCCGGCGGATGTGCTGGAGGGTGCCCTGAGTGGCATTGCGGTATGAGGCCCCTATCGTTCCGTCGGACGCCGAGAAGATCGCGAGATTCTGCCCGACATCATCCACCTCCGCCGTCGCGGGCGCGATGCTCCACGAACGGGCTTCGATCGCCGGATCGAGGAAGAGCTGGGCCCCGTCCTGGGGGGAATACTCGCTGAACGCGTAGCCCACGCCGGGGCGGTGCGCGATGTCGGCGTAGGTGCCTCTGCCCGGACCTGGGTCGACCACTTCGGGGGCGCCCCAAACTCCGCCGGAGCGGCGGATGGTGTGCAGACTCCCCGCGGTCTGGTTGCGATAGGCGGCCGCGATCTCCCCGTCCGGAAGCATGAGAAGCGTGAGAGAACGCCCCACGTCGTCCTGCTGCACGACCGCGGAGGCTGACCACGATCGGGACTCCTCCGGCCCCGCGTAGCCGAGCGCGCCGTGATCGGTCCGCCTGAACGAGACCTTGCCCTCGTCAGAGGCGTTCAGCGCGAGGGAGAAGGGCCCGGTCGCCGCCCCTGAGGCGTCGACCACCTGCGGAGCGCCCCAGACTCCGTTCTGCTCAGAGATGATCTTGATCGTCGGATTGGCGGTCCGGAGATAGAGGACGTGGAGATCCCCGTCCGAGTCGACCTGAAGGTCGGCGTAACGGCCCACATCGCCGTCCGCGTCGAGGGTGCTGATGGTCCACGTCTGCGCCGAGGCGCATGCGCACCAGAATGCCGCGGCAACCGCAAACCCTGCCAGACCCACTAGGATGCATCGTCGTCTCAACATTGATTCTCTCCAAGTATCGGGTCGAGCCCGGCTATGGGTTCAGGGCCGCGTACTTCAGGTCCCCATTGGTCGCGTCGTAGTAAATGATATGGACCTGGTCGTCGGGCGTGACGGCGATCGAGCTGTAGTCGCCGACGTTTCCCGCGATGTCGACAGTGCCGATCTGCCAGATGGTGTCATCCCACGCCTTGGTGGCGTACATCAGATTCGCTCCCGTCGGCTCGTAGAAGCTCACATGCATGTTCTGGGTCGAGTCGATGGCGATGGAGCTCGCCCGACTCGCATTGTGGAGAGGATCAACCTGGGTGCTCGTCCAGACGCCGCTTCCCGGATCGCGACGATAGACATAGACCTTGCTGTTTTCCTGGTTGACCGAGAGAACAGGAATCACATCCTGCCCGATCGTCGTGAGGACCAGATCGACGTGGGAGTAGGCGAGCGCGCCCGTGACCGTCTCCGGCCCCAGCACCCAGGTCTTGGCAACCGGATCGAAGATGCCATAGCGGACAGCGTTGACCCGGGCGTAGGCGATGCGGAAGCGGCCGTCAGGATCGACCAGGACGTCATACGTGTAGCCCACGGGGACACTGCTCTCCAGGGTCATGTACTGCCATCCGCCCGCGCCGCCCTCACCGGGGACCCAGTAGGCGAGGTACATCTGGCTGCCGCTCGATTTGTAGAAGATGTAGGGGATGCCGGCGCCGTCGACGACGGTCTGGGAGTCGTAACCCGTATCGCCCGCGTCGTCGACGACCTGGATGTTCCATGTCTGCCCGTGGGCGACGCTCACGCCAGCCAGCAGGGCCAGGGCAAGGACCGCCGTTCGAATGAGTGCCTTCATGGTTCGAGCCTCCTATCGATGCACGAACTTGGTCGTCCAAGTCATGGTTGCGTGTTGGAGAATGCGCGATCCGCGGGGCGTAGCGGTCTGCGCGCACGGCCAGGCCGGCGGCGCCGATCTCCTCCCCACGCGGCTCTGCCGCAAAGAAACCCAGGATCCTAGCAGGAAGGGATATCCGGAGTGGGTTTTTTTGACGCGTCCCCAGGGAATCGGCTCGGTCATCACTCGCACAACGGCCACCACATCCGGACGCATGGCCGGCGAGATCTCGGGATCGGGGCTATCGATGGCAGAACCTCGCCCTCCCGTCTGAGGGCTCAAGGGGCAGACGGTCCTCGCTCGAGCCGCGCACCGTTGATCCCTGGGCGGGGACGATCCCGATGTTGGGCCTGAATATGGCTCGGCTCGTCCTGACCCGGGCCTAGCGCATGATTGAGGTCGGTTCGCGCCGGGCGTATACTTTCGTGGGATGATTCTTCGGGCACTCCCGAGGAGGCCGCTGATGACGCGATGGACCCAGGCGTTCCGTCACTTGAGCCGCTCTCTCCCTCCCGCCGCTTCCGCGCTCTGCTGCATGGTCCTCCTCGCACAAGCCCCTCGTATCGCCGGCGCAGTGGACTGGCTGGAAGAGACAACGATCACCGAGTTCCCCATGTGGTCGTTGACGGGGCCTGCCGCCGCAACGGGAGACGACGGAAGAACGCACATCGTCTGGTCCGAGCAGATCGGGGAAGACCAAGGGGATCAGCTCTTCTACCGGGCCGGCCACGGCACCGATTGGGATCCCATCGTTCAGCTCTCCGATTCCTGGGGAACGGCGAATCCGACGATCGCCATCGACGCCGAGGAGCGAATCCATGTCGCATGGGCCGATGACGACGACGGGCAACAAGGAATCTTCTACCGGCGGTATGACTCGGGCGCCTGGACTCCCGCCATCCGTTTGAACGATTACGAAGGGCGCCTTGCGAACCACCCGCGCCTTGCGGCCGGCCCGGACGGAGCCGTGCACATCGTCTGGGACCAGGGCGACTCCTACCCTCCGCCTGCCTTCCGGGAGATCTTCTATGCGCGCTGGGATGGCACCGGCTGGTCGGAACAGGAGCCGTTGACCGCAAACGCCGTCAACTCCGTTGAGCCCGCGATGGCGGTCGCGCCGAACGGCGATGTCCATGTGCTCTGGCAAGACGACCGAACGGGAACGGATCGCGTCTATCATCGTCGATGCGTGTCGGGAGCCTGGTCGCCCGAAGTGATGGTCGGCGACGGCTCCACGCCAATGGGCCATCCGGACATCGCGGTGACGCCATCGGGAGGCGTGCACGCCGTGATGGAGCGGCAGAGCTCCCTGGGGTTGATCTGCTACTCCAGGCTGAATGGAACGGCCTGGTCGGAGCCCGTCTCCCTTACGGAGAATCCTTCCAGCTGTCCCAAGATCGCGGGGAGCCGCTGCGAAGGGCCGTACTCCGACCTGCACATCGTCTGGCAGGAATACGCCTCTCCGCCTCAACGCTGGATCATCGTCTACAGAAACATCCACGGGACGCTCTTCGGCGATCCGGAGACGGTCACGACCGGCGAAGGAGATGCGGTCGCTCCAGCCGTCGCCGTGGATCCGATCTGCAATATCGACGTGGTCTGGCGCGACAACCGGGAGAGCCCCTTCATGCAAGGCGTCTACCATCGATCGGGGATCACCTCTCCCGCTGCGGTGGAAGGGCTCGGGCCGGTTCAGCCCGGCCGGCTCACCTGTGCCCCGAACCCCGCGCGGGGCCGCCTGACATTCCGGTTTCTGGGTGGGGCGTCGGGGCTATTGCGGATCTTCGACGCATCCGGCCGGCTCGTTCGTGCGCTGCCCGTCGATCGTGGGATGGACGGCGCGATCGAGTGGGATGGATGCGGCCCGACAGGCGAACCGGTTCGAACCGGAGTCTACTACTGCCGTCTCGAGGGATCGCCGGGCACCGGCCGATTCGTCCAGGTGCGATAGGTGCGAGTTCAGTGGAAGAGGGTCGACGGGTGGGCGGAGTCGTTGCCCTTGATATCGCGAGGGTGGACTGTCTCCGCGGCGTGAATCGACCCATCGGATGGAGGTGAGGGATGTCCCGTCGCCCGTTCGCACATGAAGCGACTTCTCGCTCAATCACGATCTTCGTTGCGCTGCTCCTCGCGTTTCCTGCCGTGGCTTCCGCCCAGATGCCGGTCCCGATCCTCTCGCTCGGCGAGCGCGACTGGTCGCCCGACAACACCTGCGCGAATGCCCCCGGCGCATGCTCCGGTGAGACCTGGGATCTCGATCTCGGGTTGCACGAGTTCGTCCTCGCGCGCGTGCCGTGGATGGATCCCACGGACATCGTCGAGGTGCGACTCCACTGGCCTGCCGCCTGGAGCTTCCTCGGTTGGGAGTCGTGCGCAGGGACGCTCGTGTCGGGCGATCCGAGCAGTCCGGGATCGACGCTGCGATTCACATTCGAGGGTTGCCCGGAGGATCAGACGTTCCTCCGCGTCTGGATGGATTGCCCGGTCCCCGGAACGTTCCGGGCGGAGCCTCGGCTTCTGCGCACATGCTGGGGGTACGACACGGATGAGTACATGGGGCTCTATGTCGACATCGGGGATTGGTGCGGCGCCGCGCCGCATGGGCACTGCGATCTCTGCCAGTACCTGGACGCGGCGGGGAGCTTCCAGCCCGGATCTGTCGATCTGACCCTGCTTCCGAACGAAGTCTGGTCCGACACGCTCGGAGTCTTTGGTCACACCGGACCCTATTGCCCCGGCCTGCCGGAATGCTGTCCCCCCTATGGCGCCGGATTCGGTGGACTCTCGGCCGAGCCAGCCTGGATTCATGTCGATCTCTTCGGGTACCCACCGGACCAGGGGTGGCAGCAGATCTGGTATCGGGCCGAGATCGATGCAGGCGAGCTAGGGCCGGGGGTGCACGCGGGCAAGATCTGGGCGCACGGAGGCTGCTGTACGCGGTCTAACTGCATTCCGGTGACGATCCATGTCCTCGATCCGGCGGAAGTCCATGAGATCAGCGCCGGCACTGGAGTGCTCGGCGCTCCATGGCCGAACCCCGCTTCGGGGGCGATACGGTACGACATCCGGTTGAGCCGGCCCGGGAGAGTCCGCGTCTCGGTCGTGGACGCGGGAGGCCGTCAGGTGGCGGTGATCCTCGATCGCGATCTCAGAGCCGGCGTCGCTATTCAGGAGTGGCAGCCTAGCGAGGAGTTCCGGGCGCGGCTCGCGAGCGGGATCTACTTCTTGCGGTGCGAGTCTGCCGCCGGCCGCGAGGCCCGGGCCTTCGTGATCCGCCGCTGACGGAGCAAAGCTGAGCGAGTCCATCCATCATTCGGCGCCTGTAGCATGACTGCATCCCGACTCCCTGGACACGCGCGCCGGCGCGCATGGTCCATGATTATTCGCTTCACAATGGGACGGGACCGGATACTCTCATATCGGTCAAACTGCGCCACATCCGGCCGCAGGCACGGCCGGACCTTTCAAACCGTGACACTGGAGGGTTTATGAAGAGCTTGACCGGGACGGCATTGCTCAAGGAGCTCTGTGAAACGCCCGCGATTTCTGGACGCGAGCAGCCATTGATCAACCTGATGGAGCAGGAACTACGGAAGAGCTGCGACGAAGTGCGTGTCGACGGATTCGGCAACGTGATCGGCGTCAAACGCGCGGCGAAGGCTCCCGCCAAGAGGGGGCCAGTTTTGAAGGTCATGATTGTCGGGCATATGGACGAGATCGGTTTCGTCGTCAGCCACATCGACAAGAATGGATTCCTGCGGCTTGCCCCTCGAGGTGGGCATGTGCCGAAGGTGCTCTACTCGCAGCGCGTGCGCATCCTCGGAAGACAGGATGTGACCGGCATCGTGGAGGGCCCGCCAGCCTTCATCGGACAGCCGGATGAGATGCAGAAGGCCGCGGAGATCAAGAACTGCTTCATCGATACTGGGCTGCGTACCGCTGCGCTGCGGAAGCTCGTCGAGGTCGGCGATCCGATCGTGCTCGAACGCGGCTTTCTTGCACAAGGGGACTGCTATATCTCGAAGGCCTTCGACAACCGCGTTGGATGTTACGCCGTGCTGGAAGCGACTCGTCGTCTCAGAAGACATTCCGTCGATGTGTACGCCGTCGGCAGCGCGCAGGAAGAGGTGGGGGTGCGTGGTTCCCGTGGCGCCGCGCGGGGCGTCGATCCCGATCTGGGGATCGCGATCGACGTGACCGGCGCTTTCGACACGCCCGGCGTTGCGGAACACCAGAACGTGACCAAGCTGGGCGGTGGCGTGGCGATCAAGATCAACGATGCCGCATCGATCTCCAATCATGGGATTGTCCGGTTCATGAAGCAGCTTGCCGTGAAGAACAAGATCAAGCACCAGATGGAGATCCTGCCATTCGGAGGCACAGACGCGATGGGCATGCAGCAGTTCGGTCAGGGACCGGTTTGCACCTTGTCCGTGCCGACGCGCTATGTTCATTCGCCGAACGAGATGATCCACAAGGCGGATCTCGAAGCGACGGTGAGGCTGCTCGTCTGCTTCCTCGAGCGGGCGCAAGACTGCCGCGTGGAGTTCTGAGGCAGGGCCTGAGGATGCCCGACCAAGCGCCGTCATTGGTGGATTTTTCCATCGCGAGTCGATCCGAACATCGGATCGATCCGCCGGGCGCGCCTTGATCGAGGACACCTTCTGCGGGAACGATGCCTGGTCGTGAGCCGCCAAGAGGAGTATCATCGGGCGCGGGCATCTCAATCGTGCCTGCGACGGTGAGCGGTCGTCGCGCGAGGCCGGCTCCCTCGCGCGGACGGAGAAGCCTGTGAGGGGAAGGTAGGGAGGAGGGCCGTCCGCACAGGCGAGCATGCGGCTTCGTCAAGAGCTAGGGGCATCGTCAACACTTGCAGGAGGGTTCCCGATGAAACGCCACTTGTTCTTGCTGGCGGGACTCGCAGCCGCGCTGCTGGTGGCAAGCGACGCTGAGGCGCAGATCAGACTCCTTTATGACGTGGACTTCGGCCAGCCGCCCCACGTGGCCGGGAGCGCTCCGGCCCTCGGCGCGGCGCCGGCTCCGCGCAAGACTCCCACGAGCATCCCCCAGGGCGATCCGACGGTCGTGGCCGCCTTGGGCGTCATGACGCAGCAGCCGTGCGAATTCGGCAACGGAACGACGGGATACGACCAGCTCAGGTTCGCCGTCGACCCGAGCGAGCCCGACGGCTTTCCCACCGCCTACTCAGTCTATTTCGCCGAGATGGACGTGCTCATCGAGTCGATGTCCGCCTCGGATCTGTTCAGGGTGTTCTTCGACTGCCCGACGGTCAACGTCGTCGAGTTCTATCCATCGGGAGACATCCGGCTCCATCCCACGGAAGAGACGATTGGCCAATACGATCCGGGAATGCCGGTCCACCTGGAAGCGGAACTGGACTTCGACGCCGCGGCATGGAGCATCTGGCTGGATGGGAGTCTCGTTCACACGGGCCCATTGACCGGTACCTACTTGCGAACCATCCGCCTGAATCTGGACGGCGTGAATGTCGCGAATCGCGTGGCCGTCGACGATCTCAGGCTCTACGGCGGCGCTCTTCCGCCCTTCACGGACCTGCTCTACGACGTCGACTACGGATGGCCGCCTCACCACGTCGCGCAGCCGCCCGTCGTGGGCGCCGGCCCCGCGCCGCGCAAGGTGCCCACCACTATCGTCTTTGGAGACCCGACGGTCGTGTCCGCCCTGGGCGCGCTCAACCAGCAGCCGTGCAGGTTTGGAAACGGCACAGAAGGCTACGACCAGCTCAGGTTCTGCGTCTCCCCTTCTTACCCGCATGGCTTTCCGGATCGCTACGACGAGTATGTCTTGTCCATCGAGGTGCTGGTCCATACCCTCGGCGTGGGCGACGTCTTCGTCATCTACTTCGATTCCCCTTCGGTCCATTACGTGGCCTTCCACGGAGACGGCACGATCCATGGTCCGGAGAACGTCGGCTTGCTCGGCTACTACCAGTGGGGCACCCCCGTCCAGGTGCTGATGGCCATGAACATGCAAGAGGACACCTGGTCGATCCTGATCGATGGGGCGCACGTCTACACCGGGCCAGCGGAAGCCGAGGAGTTCGTGTACGTTCGTCTGAATCTGATGCCAGGCGCCAGCTATAGCGCCGTCGCGGTCGATGACCTCTACTTCTGGGGCATCGGCAGAGAATGGGCATCGAGCGTGGACTCCGCGCCCCAAGCGCGGCACCCCGCGGCGCTCAACGTCTTCCCAAATCCCGCGCGCGAGGGGGCGTGGATTCGTTGGGAAGCCACCCCGCGGAGCGAACCCATCAGGGCGGAGATCGCCAGCGTCGATGGGAGACGGGTGTGGTCACAAGATCAGCCGGCCGAGGCCGGGCAGCTGCGTTGGTCCGGCCGCGACTACCGCGGAGCCGAGGTGCCGAGCGGCATCTACTACGTCCGCCTGCTCTCGGGGCATCGGGAGATCGGGCGGCACTCGCTCGTGTTGCGGCGGTAGGGATGGAAGCACCATCTCCTTCAGTTTGCGTGCCACAACCGATCTGATCCACATACAGCCGTCGGAGTTCTCATCTCGGGAACTCCCGGGCGCGGATTCCATCTCGTGCTCGTTGGGCGCGACTTGCCCGGGTCTCCGCGCGCTTGGCCTCCGCGACGTACTTGGCCCAAGCGCGTCGGTGGGACGGCGGAAGTGTGTCATACAATGCCGCAACCCCGGGATCATCCTCGAAGACCGACCGTAGCTCAGCAGGGAGGTGAATGGGCGGAGGAGCGGCATCCAGGTCCAGCGCGACCTCGACGGCATCTCCGCACTCGAGTCCCGCTGCTTCGCGGAGGTCTCGGGGGATCGGTACGCGCAAGACGCCCTCGCCTCTGGATGCGGTTCCCTGGAATGGGTACCCGGAGAGAGTCCCTCGAACAGCCTTCGGTCCTGGTCCCCAATCCTTCGCCACTTCCGACGGGATCACAAGGAATGTCCATGACGCATAAGGGCGTTTCCCACCCGATACAAGGATCGTCCGAAAGCGATGCATTCTTGGTCTTCCTATGTTCCTTCGTCCAACGCAAGCGACAGACTCACTGACGGGGCCGCGTGGCACATTTCCCCGTACGGCCCGGTCGCGCGGCACCGAGAATGGAGGCGCTCCGCATCAAGACGAAAGCGGAGCCACGGCCGGCGGCATGCGCTGGGCCCGAGTCCGCTCACGTAGGCGGTCTCCAGGATCAGTCCCGCCGCATCCCCTCGCGCTCCGCCTGGACTTCATCGCGTTGATCAGATCGACAGCGGCCTGCCAGCGCGCAGCCGTCAGGTCAGGGAACTCTCCTCAACGTCCGCCGAGTCGCGACGCTCAGGTATCCGTCGGGGCGCAGCTGGTTACGCTCTTGCCAGATCTTGATCGCCTCGCGCGTCTTCGTGTCCGCCACCCCCGTAACCGACCCCTCGTAGATCCCCTCCGCCTTCAGCGCCTCCTGCGCGGCTACGACCGACTCGTCCTGCGGGAGCAAGTCGGGCGCGATATCGGCCACCATGGTCCGCGCGTCATACGGATCGGCGAGGAACTGAATGATGACGAAGAGTGCGAATCCGCCGCTGCTGCCGATCGCCTGTCCCAGGACCTTTCCCTTGAGCAGCACGCGTCCCAGGAAGAAGTAGGAAAGAAACGCCGCCGCGAGCGCCATCAGAAAACGGATCGCCACTCGTTGCGACTGAGTCGGCTCCGGGAGGATGAAGATCACCGCGACGATCACCCCCAGCACGATGGTCCCGAAGATCCAGGACGCGGCCGCGTTCATCGCGCCTCCCCTGGAAGCTGTGCTCGGACTACTGCTCATCGCAACTCCGTCTCCCGATCCGGCCGATCGCGTTCCAGAACGGAGGACCCTACGATCTCTCGCGCTTCTGGTCAACATTTCACTGGCCGACGAGTCCGCGATCCCCTACGGTCCCATGTCCCCGGCCGATGGAGAATCGCACCGATGCCCACCGTCTCCCTCACCACCAGCCTCCGTCAGGAATATGAGCGCCTATTCAATAGCTGCACAATTCGTCCCGACCGCATCGCCGAGGTCCAACGCATCGTTGGCTTGATCACTTCCCAGCGCGCGAGGTACGCAGCCGTCGCGGATGGGCTTGAAATCCCCTGGTATTTCGTCGGTATCGTCCACAACATGGAATCCGGCCTGAACTTCGCCCTGCACCTCCACAATGGCGATCCCCTATCCGCCAGGACAGTCCACGTCCCGGCCGGCAGGCCCAAGCAGGGAACGCCACCGTTCCAGTGGGAGACCAGCGCCGCCGACGCCCTCGGATTGATGGGTCTCAACGGCGCGGCCGACTGGAGTCTCGCCGGGATCCTCTACCAGTTCGAGCGCTACAACGGATTCGGCTATCGTCTTCAACACCCCCATGTCCTCTCTCCTTACCTATGGAGCTACTCCGTTCACTACAAGAGCGGCAAGTATGTCGCGGATGGGACCTGGTCGGATACGGCGGTCTCAAAGCAATGCGGAGCCGCTGTGCTGCTTCGACGGCTCGCCGAGATGGGTGCGGCTTCTTTCGTGGATCAACCTCCCCCGCCACCCGAGGCGCCGCCCCTGGTGGTCCCCTATAGCATGAAGAAACCAGCAGATCAGGAGCATCTCCGCAGGGTCGTCGAATTGCAGAAGTGGCTCAACACTTTTCCCGGAGTGTTCGTGAAAGTCGATGGGGTCCCCGGCATGAGGACATCCGAGGCATTTCGCAAGGTCACTGGAAAGTTCTTACCCGGAGATCCCCGCTCCTAATCTATTCGGCGCTCACGTACACATTCTGTTCCGCGCTGGAGAAACCAATCACAATCCAATGACGATGGAGTGTCATTGACAATTGGCGCGGCGAGTATTACGTTACCCGGTCTTTACAAAGACTCGTCAACAAACGTGATCGGATTCGTTTGCTCACGATGCTGGCGGTAATCACTGTACGGCCGCGTTCGCAATCGATCGGACTCCGTCGTGGCCCCTCCCAGGGGCGCAGACTCGGAGATGTCGAATGGCCAGTCCGCGGTTCGCCAGATTCACGCGTCTGAGTTCTGTCCGGCCCTCCACAATCACCCGGGCCGCAGCCTCGACCCCGGTGTCCGCTGCCAGGACCACTCCGGCGGCGGGGCGCTCCCGAGTGCGCATCCGGGACCACCGGACCCGCGCCAGGATCGCGACACCGGCCAGGCATGCGGGGGCGCTTCGCTGGGTCGCCCTTGACCCGGAACTGCTCGGCCGAATCCGGCCGAAGACTCCCCACAAGAAGCGCGAGGAGCTGTCGGTTCCCGTGGCTCCAGCGGCCGATGTGAATGACCGGATGATCTTCGAGGTGGCCCAGGACCCGGCACGGAGGTTTTACATTCCATCCTATACGCTCGCCGAGGAGAGCGTGCTCGGCGCTGCGGGCGATTCCCTCCGGTACCGGTTCAAGCTCGCCGCGCCTGCGGGGGAGAAACCCGGCGGCTTGTCGATCCACCTGCTTCGGGTCTCCCCAGGCGGAGTGGACGTGACCGGCGCGCAACCGATCCAACATGAGATCGCCGTCTACCTCCGCTTCTATCGCCCGCTCGGGACGAGCGGCGCCGTCGAGGACCGGCTCGCGTTCACGAGCTGGACGGAGGAGGCGGACGGCACTTGCCGCGCCGACCTCGAGCTTCCGCGCCTGGCAGATAGCGGGATCGTCCTGATGGCGTTGACGAATCCCGATTTTCGGCCGGAACTCGTGGTCACGCGCACCGCCAACGTCGCGGTGCCCGCGGCTCTGATGGCGGGCGTGCAGCTCTACCGCCAGACGACCATCTCGCTCGACAACCCGATCGAGCCGCGTCCGTTCCTGTTCCCCGCCGACTATCCCGCCTTCGAGGGAATCGCCCCGTCGCGGGAGAAACCGGGACTCATCCGCCGAACCCTTCGCCACGGAGACCGGCATCACAACTACTACCAGGATCAGCTCCAGCGGGATGTCTTCTTCTACCTGCCGGACGAGATCCGGATCGCGCGGTCGGAGGATCCGCCCCGATCGCCGATGCTCTCGATTCGGTTCGAGGCGACGGACGGGAAACCGGAGGACATTCAGGCGGCGATGGAGGTGGTGGCGACGCCTGTCACCGACCCCGAGCGCATCGAGTCGGCCGGCAAGGAACTCGCGCAGTTCTGTCCGGAACAGGAGCCGCAGTTCGCGCCGCTGCAGGCGACCGATGGCGTCAGGTTCCGCCTTGGATTGCCTGGGGCGGCGGCGTTCCAGGATCGGCCCGACGCGCGGGTCGATCTCACGCGCGGGATTGTCGACCTGATCCGCCTTCCGCTCGCATCTTTTCAATCCGTTTACGATGCGCTCTTCGGCTCCTCCTCGGTGCTCCTCCAAGGCGAGGTCGTCATCGATCTGGGGGATGGACCCGACGAGATCGTTCCCTTCAATGCCCGGATGGACCACCTCGCCGGCGACCCGCTGGAATCGAGCGAAACCTACATCCAGGAGAGCGGAGGAGTCGCGACGGTCCTGCGAAATGTGACGGAAAGCGACGTTGAGATCACCGCCCTGCGCGCCGCGCTGGATCGAGGCCAGGAGCGGGTCGAGGGGACGATTCAGGGACTCGACCTCTCCTCTCCCGTCACAATCGCTCCGGGCGGCGAGATCGCCTTTACCGTGCTACCCGCCGCGCCGCTGGGCGGAGACGGCCCCGCCGACGCGGTCTTCGATCTCTCGGATGTCCGGACCCGTCCGGATCCGGCCGCACTCTGGAACGTCCTGCTCGACCCGGCGACTCCCGCGACCTACGCGAAGTCGATCACGGTGCGCGCCCTGCCCGCCCTCTTCCAGCCGCCCCCGGATCGTCCCGATGACGCGATCGGCGCCATGACCGTCGAGTTCCAGGGAGGTGAGACCGTCGAGGTGAACGCGGGCCAGCTCTCCGCTGTCGCGTCGCTGCGCCTGCCGATCGCCGATTTGGTCCTGCGTCACGCCGACGCCGGGGTGTACCAGTACCGCGTCCGCGTCATCCGCAACAACGGACAGACCACGCTGACGGATTGGATCTCCGACACGACCACGATCCTCTTTCCGGATGTGCGACGGTAAGACCCCAATGAACCCCATCGGCGCGCCCGACTTCTCATCCGCGATGCCCGATGGGGCCTTCCTGGTCCTGCCCGCGTTTCAGCGGCCGGACGCGCCGGCCTACATGGCGCCGTCGAGTCTCGACCTCGCGCGGGATTCGAACGGGATCCCCCAGGTGTGTCTCCGCGTGACGAGGCCAGTGAACCCCATGCTTCCCCCCGAGCCCTTCGCGATCTTCGAGTTGCGGCTCAAACCGGTCTACGACTTCGCCCACGGACTCGAAGTTCTCCGCTCCCGTGTCCCGCAGGGCAGGCTCGAGCCGGTCGCATTCCATTCGGGCTATCTCCGCATGACGCCGCAAGCGGAAGCCGCCGGATTCCCAGGCGCCCTCGCATCGCCGGTCCCGCTGGCGTGGAACGGCCTGGACGGCGCGCGCTACGACGCGCGCCTCACCCTCGAGGGGGCGGCCTTTGTTCAGAGCCTGCTCACGGAGCGATCGCTGCCTGTCTCCGCCAGGGCGGAAATGGAAGTCCTCGGTGTGGCCCAGCGCGTCGCCCTCCGCGTCCGGTTCGATCCATCCGTCCTCGCGAAGGCCCTCGCGGCGCACGCGGATGCTGAGGGGAGGATCCCCCGGGAGAGGATCCTCGGAATGCTCGAGATCGACCCCACATCGCTGGGCCTCGTTCCCGACGGAGACCCGGGGGAGCGCCGGCAGTATGCGCTGGCCATCCTCGATCGGATCCGCTCGCGAATGGCCGCGTTCGTCCCCGCGCCGGCGGAGCAGACTCCCGCCGACCCGCAAGCCGTCGCGTCCACCTACCTCGCGCTCCGGCAGAGTGCGGCTGAGACCGCATCGGGCCAATCGATCTGGGACCTGGCGGAACCCGAGATGACATTCCGGCCGCTCGTGCTCGGCATGAACCCGCTCGACGCTGCTCGCCAGGCGATCGCCACGGCGGGGCTCCAGGCGATCGTCCCGCCGCCGGTGATCGTGCCGCCGATCGCAAGCGGAGTGCACGCGATCCGGATCACCGCCAACCTGCCGGAGAATCGCGCGATGGTGCCCGTCGCCGGAGTGAGCCTTCACGCGCCGGCCGCGCCCCCCGCGCGACCCCAGGCGCAGGTCGCATCGGCGGAGCTCAATCCTCCGGACGACGCGGCGACGGTCCTGCTGCGGCTTTCGCCGGCGGAGCCGCTCCGTTATCGGTACAGGACCTTCGTCATGATCGAAGAGACCTCCGGCCCCCGTCGCATCGACGGCGATGAGATCGATTCCAGCGACGAACGGCTGCGCCTCTCGGTCGACGACTTCCCGATTCGCCTTCTCGTGATCGAGGCGGAACGCGATCTCCTCGAGCTCGCGGAGATCGCCGGGAGCTGCCGCTGGTCCACGGGCGAAGTCCGCTTCACCATCGGCCCGTCGGACCGCGACGCGGCGGTCCCCCTCCCGCGCGAGGCGGCGGAACCGCTCCTCGAGATCCAGGCTCGTCCCCGGGAGGCGGGGATTCCGCTCACGCTGGGGCCGCTGCCGGCCCGCTCGATCCGCTTGGGTCTCCCCTCCTTCCCGGAGTACGGACCGCACGCGATCGAGGTCGTCTGCGGATTCGACGCCCCCGGCGCCGCTGAGATCGTCGCCATCGACCTCGTCCCGGAGGGGAGGGAGGCGGAAGCCGGAGCCGCGGGGACGGTCGCGCTCACGCGGAATCAGTCGCGCAAGGAGTGGCGATACATCGCCACCTCCCCATTCCGCCCCGGCTACCGCTTCCGTGTCCGCTCGGAAGGCGAGTCGCTCCCCTGGTCCGATCCTCAGTCGCCGTTCGCCCCGCTGCAAGTCGACGCCCGCGTCGCGGCGGGAGGAGGAGGCAAGGGATGAGCGGCATCGGCATCGCCGGAATGGAAGAAGCGATCGATGGGGTCTCCATCGCCCCGGATCCCGAGCAGCCGGGCTCGTATCTCTATGTCCCGGGCTCCCCGCTTCCGGAGACCGATCCGCAAGGCCGGCCGTCGGTCCAGCTCTGGCTCGCCGCCGAGAGCGGGATCCTGCAGCTCGGCGCCCATTGGTCCGTGCCGGAGCCGACCCTCGAGCGGATACGAAAGCTGCTCGCCGAACGAGATCCGGCGGTCGCCGCGCAACCATCGGCGCTCCGCCTCCTCCCCGCCCCGGTCACGATCGACGCGGTCCACCTCCACGCGGGAGAGGAGCGGGCGGAGCCCGCTTTGCTGGCGAGCGCAAAGTCGGCGGGCGCGCCCCCCTACGCCGCGATCTTCAACGTGAAGCTCGACGCGCGGCAAACGCCTCCCGTCGTCGCGGCCCTGAACGGAAACAAGGGGCGTCTGTTCTTGACCTATGCGGGCACGAGACCGCAGGTGCGCCGGATCACCGTCTCCCTGGGCGGGGATCTTCGAGAGGAGACGCGGAGCCTGGCGGAGTCGCCCTCCGCCGATCTCGATGCCGCCATCCGCATGATCGCCCGCGCTCTGGAGTCGGGACACCTGAAGCTCGACGAGTCGCAACTCGATCGACTCGGACCCGAGGATCGCGCCGAGCTCCTCACGAGCCTGGACCGCGCCGCCGCCTCATTGCTGCTGAAGCTCGCCCAGTCGACGCCGCCGGACCGCGACCTCGCGGCCGCGCGGTTCGACGCGGGCATACGCCACGATCACCGGGAAGACCTTCCATTCCAGATCCGGTGCGACATTGCCGATTGGTTCGCCGGCCGCGCCGCCACCGACCACATCCATCCCCTCGGATAGATCCGCTCGCAAGAAAGGAGACCGGAGATGCTTCTGTGGGACAAGCCGGAGGTCCTCGAGGGCCTCACGACATATCGTGACGAACGGGACTGGACGATGTTCTATGTGCTGCCGGCTCAGCCGCGCTTCCGCATGGACGACAACAATATGCCGGTCTTCAAGTTCCTGAAGTACAGATTCCCCGTCGATCGTCCCGACGGAAAGAAGGGGGGCGGCTTCCTGATCTTCGACGTCGAGTTCGTCGTGCCGGACGACAAGCTGGGATCGATCAAGGAGCAGCTCCAGAAGCGGATCACCGACCAGTGGCGCCGCGCGGGGCAGACGACGCCGGCGCCCGAGGCGAAGATCGGCCAGTTCAACTTCCTCCGCGGGACCTCGAGCCTCCAGTTCCTGGACAGCGGCGGCGCGTTGGTCGAGAAGGTCCAGAACCCCGGCGCGCCGTCCCTCTACGGGAAGATGGTGACCCCGTTCACCGTCGAGCTTTCCCCCGAGGGCGCCACGCTGGCGGAGCAGGCGCTCCAGGACAAGGGGGGCGTCGTGCAGGTGAACTACGACCTCTGGCTCCCGGTGAAGCTCCCGCCGGTCACCGTCCACGCCTGGTTCCATGCCTCCAAGGTGATGGAGTTCCGCCAGACGATCAATGTCGAGGAGCGGTTCTGGAGCGAGGACGACTACCGCGAGACCGTGCGGGAGAAGATGACCCAGACCGACATGATGGGCGTCAACATCGACCCAGGCGCCGTCACCGATCGAAAGATCATCGACGCGGTGCGGGATTGGGCGTGGTCCAGTCTGGAGGCCGCCATCGCCCGAAATGTCCTGGGCGAGATTGCGGCCCAGGATCCGAAGGAAGCCCAGAAGCTCTACACCGAGCACGATTTCGAGAACATCGAGCGGGACATACGCTCGGAGCGCATTGTCGACATCAACCGCCACTACCGCGAAGGGATGGTGATGGAGTGGAACCCCGCGCCGCGCGGGACTCTCCCAAACATCACATCGCTTCCGGGAGTCAAGTGGGCCGACTTCGCGAAGACGGTCGATCTGAACGATCCGTTCTTCCGGCAGTTGACCGTGAACATCCGCGCGAACGCCGATTTCGAGAGCCTCCCCCTCGACTCCATCGAGGTGAAGCTCGAGTACAAGCAGGGCACCGAGCACGCCGTGAAGGAGAGCAGCCTGCGCAAGCCCGAGGACGTCGACAAGTTCACCACCTTCATCGCCAACGACAGCTACAAGTACACCTACTCCTACCAGGTGAACTACAAGGGATCGTCCCAGCGCTTCGAGTCCAAGCCAGTCGAGACGGACGAGCGGTTTCTCACGATCAACGTCGGCGACACCGGGATCCTCCTCCTGGAAGTCTCCACGGGGGATCTGAACTTCACGCAGGTCAAGGAAGCGCAGGTGACCCTGAAGTACGAGGACCCCGGCCGTCAGATCCCGCCCGCGGAGCAGGTCTTCCGCCTGGACAAGGATCACACCTCCCATCGCTGGGTGCAGGTGATCTTCCACCCCAAGTCCGAACCCGTGCGCTACCAGGTGAAGTACTTCATGGCGGACGGACGGGAGTTCGTCACCGACTGGCAATCGACCCTCTCGCCGAGGATCTTCATCAACGACCCGTTCAGCGCGACGCGGACGGTGGGCATCCGCGGCTTCGGCGACTTCGCGAACCGGATCGAGGCGATCTTCGTCGACTTGAAGTACCACGACGAGAAGAACAACTACACCCAGAGCCACTCCGTCGCCCTGAATGCCGGGAGCACTTTCTTCGATTGGGTCTTTCCCGTCATCGACGCGGCGGGCGGGAAGCTGACGTACTCGGCGAACATCACCTTCAAGGACGGAACCGTCCAGGAGGTCCCGGAGACCGAGGCAAAGAAGGACACGATCATGCTCGGGGACGTGCTCCTCGCACAGCCGGTCCAGGTGATGGCTGACCTGATCGACTTCACCGCCGTGAAGCTCGTCAAGGTGATGCTCCGCTATCGGGACGAAGCGAACGGAATCGAGGAGTCCGGGGACCTGGTCTTCAAGCAGGATGCGGCGGGAGCGCAAACCTGGAACTTCCCGTACAAGGACAAGACGAAGAAGGGCTACGAGTGGAGCGCCTCCTACTTCATGGCGGACGGATCGAGCGGCAAGATCGCCCCCGCCACGACGACCGAGGAGACGATCGTCCTCCCGGCGAAGCCGGCGTAGAGAGGAAGGCGACTCGATGCTCTATCTCGAACCACCTCTCCACATGATCGAGGGCGTCTCGGTCTTCCGGGATCACGCAGACCCTCTCCAGTGGTATTACCTGCCCCTGGGGCCTCGACTCACGACGGTCGTCGATCCCGGCGCCGGGAACATCCGCGTTCCGCAGCTCCAGGTGATCAAGTTCCGCGGAAGCGCCGGGAACGGGGGCTTCCTCAACTTCGACGTCGACCTGGGGATCGACCCCGATCTCCTGGACGATGTGACCCGCCAGCTCAAGTCGCGGGAGTCGCTTCCCGAGAGGCCGCGCCTCGCCCCGGTGCCGCTCATCGACGGCACGGTGCGGCTGCTGCTGTTCGATCACGCCGAGCCGCCTCCGCCGCCCGGCCCCGGATCCCCCGCGCCTCCCCCGCCGGGCGAGGGCGCCGCCATGGAGAAGTTCGTGCTCAAGGCCGAGCAAGCCGCGAAACCTTCCCTTTACGGCGACAATCGCGCCGCCTTCTCCGTTCAGCTCTCCCAGCGCGGCGTGACGATCCTCGAGGCCGCGATGCGCGGGGAGATCGCCCCCATCGGGATCGTCTACTCCCTCGACTTCCTCGCCCTGCGCCCCGCCTACAACGTCCGCGTCCAGGCGGATTGGGATCGCGTCCAGAAGCACCTGGAGGAGCACTTCTCCGCCCGCATCCCCCTGATCTTCCAATCGCAGATCGACAAGATCGTGGACAAGCTGATCGAGGACCAGGCGATCGTGATCGAGGTCGACACCTTCGTCCCCGAAGGCGAGGATGCCAGCGGCGTCCTCGGCCGCCGCGACCAGGCGGTCGCGGATGTGCAGGACATGATCACCGAAACCTTCTTCAAGCCCAGCCTCGAGCCGATGCCCCGCGAGGACAGCCGATCCAGCGGGGTCCAGACCGCCGGACGGATCATCCAGCTCATCGCATCCGGAGGCTTGAGCGAGAGCAAGGCCTTCAGCTACAGCAAGGCCGACATCACGCGGATCGACAGGAAGCGCCTCGATGTGAACATGCGGGAGCGCACGACGGTCAAGCGCACGATCTACCCCCAAGGGCATCTCTCCGGCTTCTTCAGGCTCCTCCGCGACAGCGGGACGGACATGGAACGCTTCGTCCTCTCGGTCGACACCGACGATCCATGGTTCCAGAAGCGGAAGATCCATCTGATCTCCCGCGCCGATTTCGCGGCGGACTCGATCGCATCGCTGAACGTGAGCCTCGACTACAAGAACGAGCCGAAGAACCTCATCCTCGACCCCTCGCGCGTCGAGGGAGACATCGAGTGGGCCAGCGTCGTGGAAAACGGCGCCATGCGGCGGGAGGTTAAGCGGCGCTTCACGGTCAACTTCAAGGAAGTCGATGGAACCGAGCGCCCGATCTCGCTCACCTCGCCGGAGGAGATCGTCACCGTCGACAATCTGGAGATCGTGCCCCGTGAGCTGTACACGATTATCCAGGTGCCGATCCTGGCGCTCAACTTCCCCTTCGACCGCTACTCCCACGTCGAAGTCCAGACGCGCTATGTCGATCCGGAGAACAAGATCAAGCAGGACGACAACTTCCTCATCGACAAGGACCATCCGGAGAGCTTGCTGAAGCTCTTCGTCCGGGACCCGGACCGGACCCGGTTCGCCTACAAGCTGATCTTCCGGGGCGTCAACCATCACGACATCGAGCGGAACTTCGTCGAGACGGATGAGGAGAGGATCGTCTTGCGGGATCCGTTTCCATCGATCCGCGACCTCATGGTCGTCCCGGCCTTCGACTGGACGAAGGTCGACCGGGCCTTCGTTGATGTCTCCTATCGCGATGACGACAATGGGATCCTCGAGGAGACGTCGTTCGAGTTCAGTGAAACCGCCAAGGCGAGCCAGACCTTCCGAGTCGCGTTGCAGGATCCGCAGAAGCGGATCGTCAACTTCCGCGTGACGGTGATCGGCAAGGACGGGACCCTGACCGAGATCCCGACCTCGTCGACTCTCGAGCGCCGGATCACGGTGCGCGGCGACATGAAGGGGCACCGGATCATCACATTCCGCGCGGAGACCGCCGACTTCGCGGCGGCCCAGATTCGCGAGATCACCGTCAACGCCCGGTATGTCGATGCGGCCAACGGACTCTCCTTCGCGGATGCGTTCGTTTTTCGCGCGGCGGGCGACACTGCGAGCTTCGAGTACGACTATGTCAACGGCGGCCCGGAGGGGTTCGAGTTCCAGGTGAGCCGGCGGGCCACGAATGGGCTCGCTCGCGAGACCCCCTGGACGCCGAGCAACGAGGAAGATCTGGTGATCCGCGTCGCCGCCGGCTGACGGAGAGCGCGTGGAACGGACACGGAGGAGCGATTCATGCTGTTGCTAGGGAGCCGAACGATCACCGTCGAGGGGATCACGGTCTATCCGGATCACGCCGATCCCGATCAGTTCTGGTATCTGCCTGGTCCCGTCGCCTTGAACCGGCGGAAGGACGGGCACGCCGCATTCACCTTCATCAAGTTCAAGCCCGCGGCGGTCGCGGGGGGCGCCAAGGGGGGCGGCTTCCTGATGTTCGAGACCGCGCTGAGGCTCACCCCCGAGATCGAGCGTCGCATCCTCTCGAAGCTCCGGTCGATCGCGCGCAAGCCGCGCCTCGCCGCGGCCCCGTTCGACGAGGGAACCGTGCAGGTGATCGCCCTCGATCTGCAGGGGTCGGGGGGCACCGCATCGACCGCCGCGCCCGGGACGTTCCGCGCCGTGGAGAAGGTGCTCGGCGCGACGATTCCATCCCTCGCGGGCGACAACAACGCCGCCTTCAGCCTCACGCTGAGCCAGGAGGGAGCGATCATCATCGAGAAGGCGTTCCAGCAGGGAACGGAGCCGGTCGGAGTCATCTACGACCTCAAGTACACCGGCATGCGCCCGGCCCTGCACGTCGAGATCACGGCGGAGATGGAACGCATCTACAACCAGTTCGCCGCCAATGTGGAGGCTCAGGTCTACTTCGTGCGGGCCGGAATCGACGCCGCCTTCGAGAAGCTGGTCCAGGACGGCGCGATCAAGATCAAGGTCCTCGACTTCACGGGCGAGGCCGATGAGAAGGAGAAGGAGCAGTGGGCGCTCGACTTCTTCAAGAACAACCTCCTGACCAAGTGGTTCGAGCCGACCCTGAATCCCGGGCAGATCCAGGGCGGCATGCCGAAGGCGGAGGATCTCGACGCGGTCCTGAAGCGCGGCACCGCGCTGAAGCCGCCCCTTCCCCCCGCGCCACCCAAGCCGGACCCGGGCGCGACCGCCGGGGCCGTGGCCGGCGCCGTCAAGAAACCGCCGGCCTCCCCCACCGAGGGGACCGGGCAAGGAGCGGCGGTCGCGCAGGGGCTCAACCTCGCCCCGCCGGCCGCGCCGGGGACGGGCAGCCCTACCGAAGGGACCGGTTTTCCCCCGGCCGCCACGCCGCCCGTCGGCGCGGCGGCGCCGAAGACGCCCGCGCAGAAGGCAAATCTCCCGGCCGGCATCGGAACTCCCGCCGGAGGGGGGCAGGCGGCGGGCGCATCGAGCCCATTCGGACTCTCGTTCAAGCTCCGGGCCGTCCACCAGGAGGAGCGCAAGACCATCAAGGTCGTCTACGACCGTTCGGAAGCGGTTCAGAGAACCTACGCGCCTCAAGGTTTCTTCGGCCTCCTGGTCGCCGATCTCGCGCGCGACCGCCACTTCGTCGAGGTCGACCTCGACGATCCGTTCTTCCGCGCCTTCGCCGTCTCCGTCGAGGCTCCTTTCGACTTCGAGCGCATCGGACTCACATCGGCCCATGTCGCCCTGGACTACGGGGATCCCGCGGATCCCGCGACGCTCAAGCACGGCGACCTCATTCTCGATCGCGCCGACAAGGGGCCGAAGCGCTTCGAGGTCTTCATGAACAAGCGTCTGGACACGGATTATCGGAAGGGAGTGCAGTTCCACTTCGATCCCCAATCCGGGTGGCAGGCCGCCCGTTTCTCGTATGAGCTGCCGGCGAGTCGGACCGAGGATCGCACGTTGATCCTGAACCCGCACGAGCATCTCGGCTTCCTCGAGATCCAGGTGGAGCCGACGCGAGTCGATTGGCAGATCGTCGACTCCATCGATGTGCAGATCCGCCAAGGCGAAGGCGCCGCGCTCATCGAGAAGTTCCTGACCTTCACGAAGGACACACCGGCCCAGGTGTTCCGGGCCCGAATCGAGGACCGGCAGGCTCGCGACTACACCTTCTCGCTCAAGCACCACCTGAAGGACGGCACGACTCGGGAGCAGGGCCCCTTTTCCTCGCGCGCGTCCATCATTCCGATCGACGATCCGTTCCCGAGCGCGCTCGAGATCGACTTCCTGCCCCTGCTCGATGCCGCCAGGACGCGCACCGCATTCGTCGACATCCAGTATGCGGACGAGCCGAACAACTACAGGCGCGAGGAGAGGATCACGCTGACGCCCGCCTCCGTCGATCCGGTGCGCCAGATGATCGCGCTCATGGATCCATCCCTCAAGGAGTTCAGGTTCCGGGTCACCTTGGTCGGGGCGGACAACTCGATGCGCCGCGGCCCATTCGTGGCGACCAAGGAAACCCTGATCCCCATCTCGGAAGATTCGGTACCGGTCGCGTAACGACCCGGAGGTTGCTGAATGGTAAAACGAGCTGTCGTCGTCGGCGTCAACGACTACTCCGTGCAGGGGTTCAACAACCTGGGCGGCTGCGTCAACGACGCCCAATCGGTGTACCACCTGTTGATCGACGCGTTTCTCTTCGATCCCAATCAAGTCTGGCTCTACACCGACAAGAAGGCCACGTCCGAGAACATCCGCCGCTGCATCAACTACATCCTGCAGATCGCGGAGCCGGGGGATGTGGCCTGCTTCTACTTCGCGGGGCACGGCGGACTCCATCCGGTCGCGGCCGACACCTACTACCAGACCATCATCCCGTACTCAGGGCGCTTCATCACGGACTGGGACCTCTTCATGGCCGCGGAGCAACTCCAGCAGTCGGTGGTGAACTTCACCGTGATCCTCGACAGCTGCCACTCGGGCGGGATGCACGAGGAGAGCGAGTCGGCGGGGGCGGTGCGGGGCATCCGTTTCGCGAATGAGATGGTCCAGCGGATCGTGCAGGCGATGAAGAACCTGATGCCCTTCGGAGTGACCGCTCCCGTGGATCAGGCCTATCGCGGCAATGTGAGCAATGTCCGCGCGACGTCGACCGGCAAGGGAGTGCTCGCGGACGAGGACCCGAACAAGCAGTTCACCACGCTCGCCAAGTCGACCCTTCTCGCCGCTTGCCGGTGGGACCAGACCGCCGGAGAGAAAGCCGGCCACGGCTACTTCACGCAGGCGATCCTGGACACGGTCAATGCGAGCAACTTCACCATCGATCATCACGCCATGCACCAGAAGCTGCTCGAGCGGACCAACAAGCTCTCGGGCAACTCGCAGACCGTCCAGCTTCGCGGCCAAGCGAATCGGATGGAAGAGGACTTCCTGCTCGGATGGCGCGACTGCAGGTAGAAGCGGCGCTCCGCGCGTGCGGGGAGTCGTCGCCGATCGCGGCGGGACGCGCGGCCGCTGCGATCGAGCGGATCCTGCGCGCCCACGAGGAAAGCGCCTGGCCGGAGGTCGCCTGGTCGTATAGCTCTCTCACGGCGGACGGTTTCCCGCTCGAGTTGACCTTCGCCGCGAACGACGCTTCGATCCGGTGGGCGGGAGAGGTTGCGGCCCCCGAGATCGCCGAGTCGCGCCGTCTGGGGATTGCCTTCGCCTTCGATCGGAAGTCGGATCGGGCCGCCGAGTGGCTCGATCGATTGACGAGGATCCAGGCTGCCCGGCCTCTCGCCTACGGCGCCTGGGCCGGGGGACGACACGCGGATGACGCCGACGCGCACAAGATCTACGCGGAAGTCCCGCGCGGTCTCGACGGCCGCGCCCTGGCGCGCGAGATCCTCGGGAGGCCCTGCGGGGGCCTCCTGGGTCGGTCCATCTTGCGGATGATCGGAGTCGGACTTCGGGACGGGCGCGCGGAGCTCTACTTCCGCGCCGGCCGGATGGATACCTGGGAGATCGAGCCCCTCGCGGCAGAAGCCGGCATCGCCGATCGCGCCGCTGAGCTGGTCGACCTCGTCGCCGAGATCACCGGGCGCGGCAATCCCGCGACTCTGCCCTGGAGCAAGGTGGGATTCAGCATTCGGCCGGGAGTCCCTGGGCTGAGCGTCTTCGGGATCGCTCGGTCCTTCATCGGGCCGGACGGCGCGATCCGCGCGCGATTGCTGGAGACCGCCAGGCGCCGCGGATGGGGCTTCTCGGCCTACGACGCGGTCACGCGCCCGCTCGCAGGCGCGCGCGGACCGCGGACCTGCCATGGAATCGTGGCGTTCTGCGCCGATCTCGGCGGGATCTCGCTCCGAATCGGCGTGCGCCCACCTGCGATCGATACGGCCGCTGACTCATACAAAGAGGGAGTGTGCGATGCTCTTGCTCGGTAATCGGACCGTCACGGTCGAGGGAATCACGGTCTATCCGGACCACGCAGATCCTGATCAGTTCTGGTACTTGCCCGGCCCCGTCGCGGTCAACCGACGGAAGGACGACCGCGCCGCGCTCACCTTCATCAAGTACAAACCGGCTGCGGTCGCCGGTGGCGCGAAGGGAGGCGGCTTCCTGATGTTCGAGACGGCGCTCAAGCTCTCGCCCGAGCTGGAGCGGCGCGTGCTCTCGAAGCTCCGGGGGTTCTCGCGCCGGCCGCGCCTCGCAGCCGTCCCGTTCGACGAGGGATCGGTTCAGGTCGTCGCGCTGGATCTCCAAGGAGCCGGCGGCACCGCATCGAGCGCTCCCCCGGGCGCGTTTCGCGCGGTGGAGAAGGTGCTCGGGGCTGCCGTCCCATCCCTGGCGGGCGACAACCTGGCCGCATTCAGCCTGACCCTGAGCCAGGAGGGAACGATCATCATCGAGAAGGCCCTTCAGCGGGGAACCGAGCCGGTGGGCGTGATCTACGACCTCAAGTACACCGGCATGCGCCCGGCCCTGCATGTCGAGATCACCGCGGATCTGGAGAGAGTCTACAACCAGTTCTCCGCGAGTCTCGAGGCGCAGGTCTACTTCGTGCGCGGCGGCATCGACGCGGCATTCGAGAAGCTCGTTCAGGACGGATCGATCAAGATCAAGGTCCTCGACTTCACAGGCGATGCGGACCAGAAGCAGAAGGAGCAGTGGGCTCTCGACTTCTTCAAGGACAACTTGCTCGCGAAATGGTTCGAGCCGACCCTGACCCCTGGGCAGATCGCGGGAGGGATGCCGCAAGCCGAAAGCCTCGACAAAGTGCTCGAGCGCGAGCGCGCGATGCATCCGACGCCGACGCCCGGCGCCACCACGCCCGCAGCGCCGGGGCAGCCGGCGCGCCCCGGGCAGCCCGCACCCCCGGCGCCCGCGCCCGGATCGACCCCCGGCACGACGACTCCCCCGTCGACCCCGGCCGTTCCCGGCGCCCGCCCCCTCGCCGTATTCACCGTCGATCGGACCGAGCCTGCTCCTCCTCCCGCCGGCTATGCGATCATCCATGTCCCGAGTCCCGCCGGGACGACCGAAACACTCACGGTGACCGGCGGGACCACGCCGCCGACCGTGAAGGTCGACGGCAAGGTCGCCGCTCTGGATCCGATGCGGCAGGTTCGCGTCGAGGTCCCGGAGAATGGGGAGGTCGTGATCGAGGTCGAGCACCCGGCAGGCGCGACGAAGCAGGAGACTTTCGAGCTCTTCTTCGACTACGACAAGCCGACGAAGCCTGGGTTCAGCGCCGATCCGCCGAGCGCCAAGTACCAGAGCTACCTCTCGAACTCCCCCTCGCCCGCCGACACGCGCTTCTCGGGTTCCACGGCTCCCCCGAGTCCGCAGGTCACACCAGGGCTTCACGGCGCGGATGCGCTGCGCGACTGGATCCAGAAGCGCCTGATCGACCCGAAGGAGGTCGTCGTCGACGCTCATGCCTCCTTCGAGGGACACCGCAACGACGAGAAGCGCCGCTACAACATCGATCTGTCCGGACGCCGCCGCCAGGTCGCGACCGGGATCATCGGAAACCTCGCTCGAGTCACCGGGGGCGGCCAGCATGGCCAGGAGGTCGCGGAGCGGGAGAATCGCGTCGCCGTCCCGCCGGCCGGCCCGTTACTCGACCCCGGATCGGTCGATCGCGTCGCGAAAATCGTAGGCAAGGTCGCCGGCGATGCGCCGCGGGTCTTTATCCAGGGGCGCCTGACTCGAGGCAAAGGCTCGGTGCCCCCGCCACCTCCACCGCCACCACCTCCTCCTCCGCCACCGCCCCCGCCGCCACCGGCCAAGAAGGAGGAGCCAGCGGCCTTGGTCTCATTCAAGCTGCGGGCGATCCGCCAGGAGGAGCGCAAGACCGTGAAGGTGGTCTACGACCGCTCCGAGGCAACGCAGCGGAGCTATGCCCCGCAAGGATTCTTCGGGATGCTGGCCGCAGATCTGGCGGATGGCGAAAGGCACTTCGTCGAGGTGGATCTCGACGATCCGTTCTTCCGTGTTCTGCGAATCGAGGCGGAGACGCCATTCGACTTCGCCAGGATCGGCCTCGCTTCGGCCCAGGTTTCCATCGACTACGGCAACCCGGCCGACCCGGCGACCGCGAAGCACGCCGATTTCGTCTTCGAAGCAGCCAGTCCGGGCCCCCAGGCATTCGAGACGACCTTGGCCAAGAGCCTCGACGCCTCCTACCGGCATGCGATTCAGTTCCACTTCAGCCCCGATTCGGGATGGAAGGCGGATCGCTTCAGCTATGAGCTGCCGGAGAGGAGAACCGAAGACCGGACGCTGGTCTTGAATCCCTTCGAACACCTGAGCTTCATCGACGTCGAAGTCATTCCCGGCCGCATCGACGCCGGCCTGATCGACTCGACCGACGTGCATCTGCGCCCGGAAGGCGGGACCGAGGAACAGGAAACGGTGCTGCGCGTCACTCCCGGCTCACCGCCGCAGCACTGGCAATTCCGTGTGGACCGGCCCAACGCAACCGGGTTCCTCCACCGCTTCACGCACCACCTGAAGGACGGGCAGACGCGGGTGACGGAGCCCGTCCTCTCGCGTGCCAGCGCCTTGACGGTGGACGATCCGTTCCCCATCGCGATCGAGATCGACTTCATGCCGCTGTGGGATCCGGCCGCGACGCGGCAGGTCTTCGTGGAGATCGAGTACATCGACGCCGCATCGAGCTACGAGCGGCGCGAGCGATTGACGATCCCCGGGGAAAAGGTCGATCCGATTTCGTTCCGCCTTGCGATCCAGAATCCGGCTCTGCGGACATTCCGATTCCGGCAAACCCAGATCACAAAGGAGAACAAGATTCGCCAGACGCAGTTCACCGAGACGAGCGACACATTGATCGGGCTGCTCGACCTGGAGGAATGACGGAGGCGCCGGGTCCTGCAGAGATCTCGCTCGCCGGGCGACCCGTCCGAGGTGTGGAGCTGCGCTGATCGGGCCGGCGAGCCGGCAAGGGTCAAGGGGAGGCGTCTGTTCTGCGACGCCCTGCTTCCTTAGCGCCCGTGGTGCGAGCCGCGGCGAACGCTTGCCGGTGCGCTGCTTCCACCCCCGGGCGCTCGTCGCCCACCGTCGCGGCGAACACTTGCCGGTGCGCTGCTTCCACTCCCGGGCGCTCGTTGTCCACCCTCGCGGCGAACATTTGCCGGTGCGCTGCTTCCACTTCCGAGTGCTCGTCGCCCACCCTCGCGGCGAACACTTGCCGGTGCGCTGCTTCCACTTCCGAGCGCTCGTCGCCCACCCGAAATGCTGGAAGATAACGAACAATTGTACGCTTTGTCTACACAAAAGATGCATAAATGCTACCCGTACTCACGATTGCACATCGCTCGCTCAGGAGGGTTGACGAGATCTGACACACTGCCTCGCAGACGAGTCGGAAGCAATTGCGGTGCCAAGAGCCCACATTCGACTCGATCATCCCACTGCTTCAGCCACGGCCACCTCATCGCGCGGAGCGACTCGCCGGCTACCGACCTGAGCCGATCGCTCCGAATGCGGGGCACAAGACGAGCGAGGGGAGAGGTCGGTCGCTCCCCCTCTCCCGGCGTCGTTCTGTCTCGACGTCTGCGCTGACGCATGCGCGCAGGCCACGGCGATGGCGGTGACTGCGACTCCTGCCGCGGTTCTGAGCTTGATGACCGTTCCCTCCTGGTTGGCCGCCCGGATGGATCGGATCGAGCGATGGAAATCGGCGAGTCTCGCGGAGACGATCGCCAGGGCGCCGCATCCGCGACGGAGAGAAGACTGGCGAGACCCGTCCGCTGTTGGGACGCATGGAATGGAGGCGAATCTAAGCGGATCGCAAGCTTGAATCATGCGTCGCGAATGGCGGATCTCCACCGCGAAGGTTCCGTCGAGTCCGCGCTCGGGGCGCGGCAACGAGCTTCTGGTTCAGGCTGCTGCCATTCGCGACTCCGGAGAACTCGCGGCGGTCTCCTCAATCCTGATCCGGATAGTCCCCCATCTCGTCGGGCCCGCCGTCCACATCGATTTGCCATAGCAGATGCAGCGGCCCGGCGCCATACGGCTCCATGCCGAAACCGGGGGCATACAAAATGCAGCCCGAGGCATCGTGTTCCCGCACCTCGAAGAGGATCCCCGCAGGCACCCCCACCTTTCTTTCTACATATACCCCACCATCTGCATGTTCGGCCTCCATCAGATAGACGATCCGATTGCCCGCCCGGAACATCAGCTTATTGGGCACTTCCCCGTAGATGTAAGGATGCACTGCCACAGGCCGTCCCTCTTCTCCACACGCACTATGCCGCCGCCAAAACTCCAGCAGCCTTCGCGACAACCGCATGTAAAGCGAAGCAATTACAATCTCACTTCGTTCGCCGCAGCGCTCACAATAGGCCGTCCGCGTGCCTTCTCGCCAGACGACCCAGGGCTGGTCACGAAACACAATCCCGTCGACCCATGCTCCGCTCTCAGCTTGACCTCGCACGGACGACCTCCTTCCCTGAGAGCACTGATGGAGCATAGGGGAGCCTTGGACACTGGATCCACCCTCTCCATCGCTGGATTACGGTCCCTCCGCGAATGGATCTCGTCCGCCGGCCTCCCTGTTGCGTTTCAGGGTCCGGTCGGCCACATCAAGTTCGGCGATCTCGCTGAACGAGATCAACCGACGGAATCGCCCCAGGGAGATCTTCCGCCAGACGCGATCTGCGGATTACGTGCGCAGGATATCTAGGTGGACGTGGGATCGGTCTCCAACCCCATGCGCCTCAGCAGGTCCACGAAGCGGGGAAGATTTCGCAAGACGTCGAGTCGCGGATTCACGCGGATGTAGGGCAAATGATCGGACCGTTCCTCATACGCCCGATCCATCCAGTCGAGGGCGATCTCGGTCTCGCCAAGGGCGGCATGGATGATCGCGATGTCCAGGGCCGACACATAGCTCTCCCTCGCGGTCTCCATCAGCGTGCTGAGGATCGCCCGCGCCTCCGCGGGCTGGCCCGCAAGCGCATAGGCCCGACCGAGCTGGGCAGTGAAATTCGGACGCCCCCCGGTTAGCTCGCTCGCGCGCGCGTGAGCCCGGATCGCCTCATCATGGCTCCCCGTCTCTTCGCAAGCCCACCCGAGGATTCGCAAGGCCGTGGCATAGTCCGGATCCAGTTCCAAGGTGCGCTTCGCCTGGGCGATCGCCTCCAGATAGCGCCGGGCGAAGTAGAGGATCCAGGCTACGAGCATGTTCCCGAATGTGGAAACGGGATCGAGCTCGAGGGCCCGGCGGGCCTCCGCAACAGCCTCGTCGTGCCGGCCCATGCGGCTGAGCTGCTCCGCGTACCAGCTATGGGCGGTCGCGTAGTTGGGATTCAGCTCGATCGCGCGACGATACTCCCGGTCGGCCCCCCGCCAGTCCCAGTTGAAGTCGGTGAGAACCGCAGCGAGTGAGGTGTGCGCCTCGGCAAGGCTGTCGTCGAGCTGCACCGCTCTCAGGGCAGCGGCCCCTGCGCGGTCATAGGCGACCTTCGGCTCGACATCGAGGTAGCGACCTCCGTCGACGATGTAGGAATCGGCGATGCCGGCGTAGGCGGGGGCATAGTCGGGATCGAGCTGGACCGCCTGCTCGAAATAGGCGAGTCCCCTACGGACGCTCTCCGCCGTGCGCCTGTGCCAGAAGTAACGCCCGCGGAGGTATGCCTCGTAGACCTCCGGATCGACCCGCTGCCTCGCGTGGAAGAGGTGGGCCCGTTCCTGCGGGGTCAGCTCTACCTCGATTTGCTGGGCGATCATGTGGGCGACGTCGCTCTGCAGGGCGAGAATGTCGCCGAGATCCCTCTCATAGGTCTCCGACCAGATCTGCCGGTCGCGGATCGCGTCGATGAGTCGCACGACGATCCGCACACGCCGGCCGACCTGGAGAATGGACCCCTCGACGATCGCGTCGACTCCGAGCTCGCCGGCGATCTCCGTGAGCGGCCTATTCACCCCCCGATAACGCATGGCCGACGTGCGCGAGATCACCTTGAGAGCCCGGATCCGCGAGAGATTACTGAGCAAGACCTCCGTCATCCCGTCAGAGAAGAACGCGTTATCGGGATCGCCAGAGAAGTCCTCCAGGGGAAGTACGGCGATGGATCGAATCGTTCCCGATGGATCGCCTGCCCTGCAGTCCTCCGCCATGTATTCCAGCTCCCGTCGAAGCTCCGTCGCGGTCTGGTACCGCATCGCGGGATCCTTCTGCAGACTCCGCCTCAGAATGCGTCCGAGTCGCGGCGGCAGGTCGGACCGGAGCATGGGGGCCGGCTGTGGCTCGTCTCGCAGAATCGTCGCGATCAGTTCGGCAGGCGTGTCCCCCGCGAAGGGGCGCTTCCCAGTCGCCATCTCGAAGAGGACGACCCCGAGGGAGAAGAGGTCCGAGCGCGGGTCCACGGGATTTCCTCGGAGCTGCTCCGGAGACATGTAGGACAGGGTCCCTTCCAGACGCTCGTCGCTTATGATCACTTCAGTCGGTGTCCCGACATCCAGCGCGGGAGCCGTCACTGGGCAGACGGCGCGCGCGAGGCCAAAGTCCAGGACCTTCGGCCAGCCGCGTTCGTCGACCATGATGTTGCGTGGCTTGAGATCGCGATGAATCACCCCGTGGCCATGGGCCGCCACGATCGCATCCGCCACGCCGAGCGCGATTCCCACATACTCCATCCAGGGCATGCCGTCGGGCGGAATGATCTGATCGAGCGTTCGCCCCGGAAGCATCTCCATGACCAGGAAGCGACGCCCCTCGATCTCCTCGATCGCATGGATTGTGACGATATTGGCGTGGCTCAGGGCGGCGACGATCCTGGCCTCGTGCGAGAACCTCGCCAGCCTCTCGGGATCCGCGGCGAGTTCATCCGAAAGGAACTTGATCGCGACGTCTCGGTCGAGATGGGTATCGGTCGCCCTCCACACATGCCCCATCCCTCCCTCTCCGACCTTCTCGACGAGGCGGTAGTGCAATAGGGACTCCCCCGGTGCGAGGAGCATGACACGGCCTCCCTGGCGGATACTCGCCTGTCTCTGCGGAGCTCGAGTATACATCATACGCATGAGGCGCCGTCGGGATTCACCCGGCGACCCGTTGCGGGCCACCCCGACATCGTGAACCCCGGGAATGGGAGACCAAGGCCCGAGGCGGGAGGGAGAATAAGGAGAATGACACCGGCAGTCGCACTTTGCTATGAAGGAATTGGCCTGGTGATAAGGTGATGTCCACTCAGTGATAGCCGCGACGATGAGTCGTGACCGGAGGCAGGACCGGCCCCTCAGCGACGCATGGATTGGGTGCGGTGGTCCAGTTCCTGCTTCTCCGGATCGTCGAGGGGGATCTCATTCCCAGGAGTCGAGTCGGTTCGTGGCGACCTGAATGAGACCGCTCAAGGTGCCTAACGGCCGGGTCGAGGTGAGATCCGCCCTCGTTCCATGATCAAGGAAGCGCGAATGAAAGAGAGAAGGATTGGCCGAATCCGCCCGTTCGGACGCCCTGGATTGGGGTCGAGCGCCGGGGGGAGGTTCACGGACCAGGGCGATCGATCTCCGCAGATATGCCTGACGGAATCCCGTCGAGGACGATCCATTGTGCTCCATCCCATGGAAGCTCTCGCGGGCTTGGCGTCGGGAGAGAGCCCGGATGATCCGCCTGGCACGCCCATGCCCGCAATCCAGAGGAGCATGACCCTCACAATCGATCCAGCCCCCCGCGGAGGATGGCAATGACGCCGGAACCGAAGCCTCCCCTGCTTCTCCACCGTCCCGCGAGCGTCGCCGAAACATGGCAGGGCGGGCTCTTCCTGTTCCCATCGTGGATCATGCCTGATGACGGGACAGAGCCGTTCCGCCCCTGGATCGCGTCCTGGGTCCACGCGCAAAGCCGATACGCATTCAACCCGGCCATGAGCAAGTCTGGGGGCCGGGACCCGAGTCTTCTCCTCGTGGCGTATCGGTCCACACTCGCAGGTCGGAGACGCCTCGTCGGCCCGCCCGCGCGTCTCCAGGTCAAAGATCCGGAAGCGGCGGAGATCCTGCGAGAGGCGCTCGTTCCGGAGGGCGTCGAAGTGGAGTTGGTCGAGTCTCTGCCGAACTTCGACTACTTCCGCGAGGAGTTGCTCCGCGAGTTGCGGCGCCGCGAGCCGTTGCCGACCATGCTGGATCGACCCGGCGTCACGCCGGAGCGGATCGCCCTCTTCGCCGAGGCGGCCGCCGCGTTCCATCGAACCGATCCTTGGGATCGCCTCGATGACGAAGATCCCATCCTGATCGATTCGCCGCAGGCCGAACCCGGCATGCGTCTGGCGGTGGTGATCGGATCGGCCGGGGAGAGTTTCGGTCTCGTCTTCATGGAGTCGGAAGAGCAGTATCTCTCCATCATCGAAGAGGAGGAGCATCCGGATCGGATCATGCGCCTCTCCGGTTACTGGGGGATCTCCTTCGATCGACCCCACGACATGCCGACCGTGGAGCACGATCTCTGGATCGATCTCGATCTTCCCCTCGCGGCGCCCGACGCCTATCCGATCCCAATGGCGCTGGGACCCGGAAAACGCATTCGAAGACCCGACGCCCGACAGCTCGCCTACTTCGAAGGACTCCTGCGCGCGCTGGCGGAGGCGACGGATGACGATCTCGACTCGGGGCGCTGGAGAGTGACCGTCGAGACGGCTAGCGGGCCGATGAGCTTCTCCTTCGAGCTGCCGAACCTCTTGAATCCCGATGGGGATCTCTCCCCCCTTTCCTGGGACGAGCCGGCCTTTCTTGAGGCGTATCCGTGCGTGCGGGCGATGCCGGAAGGCTCCCCCGTGGCGCGGGCACGGCTCCTTGCGGATGCCGCCTACGAGGCGTACGGCAGGAGAAAGCTCAAGCTGCTCCGCCAGGCGTTGGCGATCGACCCCGACTGCGTGGAGGCGCGAGTCACGCTCGCATCGCGCCAGAACAGGATCGAGAAGAAGATCGAGACGATGCGGCAGGCGAAGGACGCCGGAAGGCGCGCGCTCTCGAACGAAAGAAACGCGAATGAGAAACCGAGGATCTTTGCCGCCTACCTGGACACCCGCTGGATCCTCGGCCATACGCTCTACCGGTCCGGCAGACTCGTCGAGGCCGCGGGAGAGTTCGCAGAGATGCTCGACGAGGATCTCATGGATCACATGAATGTGCGGGATCGGCTTCTCCCTCTCCTGATCCTGCTTCAGAGGGACTCGGATGCTCGGGCTCTCCTCGAGCGCTACCCTCCGGAGAGCTTCGCGGAGGGAGCGATGTCGCAGGCGCTCCTCTCATTCCGGCGCGATGGAGCCGGCGAAACGTCGGACGGTCTCTTGAAGTCGGCAATCCAGGAGACTCCCGGTCTCGCTGGCGCGATCCTGGAGAAGCGGCGCACCGATCCGCAAGTGGAGCTCTATCCCGACATCGTGAAGGCCTGGCGCTCGACCCCAGGCGCGTACGAGTGGCTGAAGTCGAAATGGAGACGGGAACGGCGCGCAGGCAAGAAGGCAGCCTCCGGCCGCCGTCGATCCTCCGACACTCGTCGGAAGTGACGCCGTCGAGAACGCGACGCGACTGCCCGGACTCCACGTGACGCGGCGATCCCCCGACGATCCTCGCGGTTCCCGGGCGCAGCATTGGGGGTTTCGGGGAGGACGGGTCTCGACGTGGCGGAGTTCGCCTAAGGAATCGCTAGCTCGCGGCCCCGGAAGTCCGCGAGAACCACGACGGCAAAGCACTCCGGGTGGATGTGCCTGCGGGCAACTTCGAGAACTTCCTTCGTCGTCACCGAAGCCATTCGTTCGAGGTCGCGCAGCCAGAAGCGATCCGCCAGGCCGTAGAACTCCTGCTCGAGCAGCTTCACGGCGATCTGGTCGTTCGTCTCGAGCGTGAGCGGGAGGCTCCCGGTGAAATACCTCTTCGCCCACGCGAGCTCCTCCTCGGTCGCTCCCCCGTCGAGGAACCGCTCGATCTCGGTCAGCATCACCGCGATCGCCTCGTTCATCGTATCGAGCCGCGTCTGGGTGGCGGCGAAGAAGTAGCCCGGATCCTTGCGCGGCCAGAAGTTCGAGAAGGCCCCATAGGTGAGGCCCCGATCCTCGCGCAGCGCCTTCATGAGCCGGCTGCCGAAGCCGGCCCCGCCGAGGATGTAGTTCAAGAGCACGGCGGCGTGGTAGTCGCCGTGATCCCGAGGGATGCCTACGTTCCCCATCCGAATCGTGGCCTGGCTCACATCATGCTGCACCGTGACGACCGACCGCCCGACCGCGACCGGCATCGCCGGCCTCGACGCTCCCGCTTTCGGCCCTCCGGTCCATGCGGCGAAGCGCTCGCCCGTCCAGCGAAAGACATCCTCCGCCCGGATGTCGCCGCACACCGCGAGAATCGAGCCCTCCGGCTTGAACCGCGCCTCGAAATGGCGCGCGAGATCTTCAGCCCGGATCGCCCGGACCGACTCCGGCGCGCCCTCCTTCGTCCGTCGGTACGGATGATCTCCATAGATCGTCTCGAAGAATCGATTGCGCACGACGTCGACGTGATCGTCGCGGCGCCGGTCGAGAAGGCCCAGGATCTGGCTCCGCTTGCGCTCGATTTCGTCGGGCGCGAAGGCAGGCTCCAGCGTGATCTCCGCCAGCAACTCGATCAAGCGCCCCGCGTCGCGCGCGAGTCCCGTGAGATCGACGGTCGCGTAGTCGAAGTCGCAACCGACCGAGAGGGTCCCCCCCAGACCGTCGATCTCCTCGGCGAGCTCGACCGCGGAGCGCTTCCTCGTCCCCAGCGCGAGCATCTGCGAGGTGAAGAAGGCCAGGCCCGCCCGGTCCGCCGGCTCGTCGGCGATGCCCGCGGGAACGAGCAGCGTAGCCGAGACGATCGGCAGATGCGGGCGGTCGAGGGCGAGCACGGTGAGCCCGTTGGGCAGGACGCGGCGGGCGCTGGCGAAGTCGTCGACTGCATTCCGGGGCTTCACGCCGCGCCTCCTTCGGGGATGAGATAGCCGGTGGTGCGCCCTCGCTCCTGGAAGTGCGCCCCCGCGGCGCGCGCCACATCCTCCGCCGTCGCGGCGAGGCAGGCGTCGTGGAAGCGGAAGGCGTCGCGCCAGGAAGATCGGCACTCCTCGGCGCCGAGTTGCTGGCCGAGCTCGAAGTTGTGCTCCTGGGCGAAGACGAAGTCGGCCTCGAGCTGGTTTCGCGCCTTCTCCAACTCCCTCTCCGTGGGAGGAGCGCTCGCGAGCCCCTCGAGGGTCTCGACGATCGCCGCCCGCAACCGCTCGACCGCGACGCCCGGCTGGGCCGCCGAGCGCACGAAGAAGATCGATGGATCGCGGCGGATGTAGAAACCGCCCGTGAGATCGGTCGCGAGCGATTCGCGGTAGATGAGCCTCTGGTAGAGCCGGCTCGACCTCCCGCGGAAGAGAACGTATTCAGCGACGTTCAATGCCGGAGAATCGCCGTGTGTCGATTCCGGCACGCGATAGGCCACGATGACCCCCGGAAGCTGGACATCCTTTCGCACCTTGACGATCCGCTCCCCCCGCTGCTCGGGCTCCGCGACCGCTACCTCGGGCACCGCGGGTCCGGCCGGGATCGCTCCGAAATAACGTCCCGCGAGGTCGAGAACGTGGTCGTGCGTGACATCGCCCGCCACGACGAGCGTGGCGTTGTTGGGTCGATAGTAAACGCCGTAATAGCGCTTCACCTGCTCCAGGCTTATCGACTCCAGGTCGCTCATCCATCCGATCACGGGCCAGCGGTAGGGATGCACCCGGTAGACCGCGGACTCGACCTCCTCCGTGATCAGCCCGAAGGGAGGATCCTCGACCGTCTGGCGACGCTCGTTTCGGATGACCGAGATCTCGCTCTCGAACTCCTCGGAATCGAGCCTGAGCCCCTGCATCCGGTCCGATTCGAGGTCGAAGGCAATCTCGAGCCGGTCGCTCGCCATGTTCTCGAAGTAGGCGGTGAAGTCGTGGCTCGTGAAGGCGTTGTTCGACATCCCGTTTTCCTGGATGATCCGATCGAAGACGCCGGTCGGATGCTTCTCCGTCCCCTTGAACATCATGTGCTCGAAGATGTGGGAGACCCCCGTGATCCCGGTCGACTCGTTGCGGGACCCTACACGGTACCAGACTTGCAGGCTCGCGGTGGGGCTCACCGGGTTTTCGATCGTGAGGACCTTGAGGCCGTTCTCAAGACGCGACTCGTGGACTCGTTCGAGCATGCTCCTCCCTCGGCCCGACATCGGTGGGCGCATCCGGAGCTTAGCATGCTCGCCGTTTGGAAGGCAGGGCGTCGCCTCTCCCCGACTGCCGGCGACGTCGCTCACCGCCTCTCGGTCGTGATCATGACGACCGCGCCAATCACGATGGTGGCGGCGATCATGGTCCGCGATGATAGATCCTCCCCTGCGAGCCCGGCTCCCAGGAGCATCGCGACAATGGGATTCACATAGGCGTAGGTCGCCGCCTTCGCGGGTGTCGTGGCGCGCAGGAGCCAGATGTAGGCGTTGAACGCCACGATCGAGCCAAAGACGATGAGATAAGCCAGCGCCCACCCCGACCGGGGCGTGATCGCTCCGACGTCGAGGCGGCCCAGCTCTCCCGAGATCACCCCCGCGATCAGAAGCGAAACGCTCCCCGCGATGAGCTGGAGCGAAGTCGTGAAGATCGGATCCTTTGGTGAAGAGCCCCGTCGCGAGTACAGCGAACCCGCCGCCCAGAAGGCCGAGGCGAGGACGAGGGCGATCCCGCCGACCAGAATGCGCGTGTCGCCGGAGGAGGCTCCGTCCGGACGGATCAGAAGCGCCACGCCCGCGAATCCCAGGATGAGCCCTGCGATACCGCGCCGGCCCGGCCGACCCGAGGGCTCGATCATCCAGTGCATGAGCCCCATCCACAGGGGCACCGAGGAGATGATGAGGGCCGTGAGTCCTGATGGAACCCATTGCTCCGCCCAAGAGACGAGCCCGTTGCCTCCCAGGAGCATGAGGGTCCCGACGATCGCGCCATCGCGCCACTGGACCGCAGTCGCGGGCGCCGCCCCCCGGCTCCGCGCCCAGACATAGAGGGCGACACCCGCGACGAGAAAACGCGCGCCGGCCATCAGGAAGGGCGGCATCGACTCGACCGCGAAGCGGATGGCGAGATAAGTCGATCCCCAGATCAGGTAGACCGAGACAAAGGCGAGCATGAGCTGCGCCCGCGGGGCCTTCGCCTTATGTGGAGCGATGGACATAACGAGGGAGCATAGACGAGGGCGGCCCGGATCGTCCGCCGTTTTCGGACGCCCCGATCTGGGGTAGAGTCGCGCCATGACGATCGCCGCGCACGCTCCCCTGATACTCGTCTCCGGCGCCTCCAGGCCGCGGAGGCGGGATCTCGAAGCGGCCGAAGAGGTCGGCCGCCGCATCGCCGGGGCCGGAGCGGTGGTCCTGACCGGCGGCGGCGCGGGGGTCATGGAGGCGGCGAGCCGCGGGGCGCGCCAGGCGGGCGGAGTCACATTGGCCGTCCTGCCCGGCCGGGACGCCCTCGAGTCGCCCCCCAACGCCTATGTCGATCACGCGGTCTTCACGGGGATGGGCGATGCCCGCAACGCGATCCTCGCGCTCACCGCGGATGCCGTGATCGCGATCGGCGGAGGTTGGGGCACCCTCTCGGAGATCGCTCTTGCGATGAAGACCCGCCGCCCCGTCGTGCTCCTCGGCTCCTGGCCTCTCGATCCGCCCGATTCCTCCCTCGGAGCCGCGCCGGAGCGCGCCCGCGATGCGGCGGATGCGGTCCAGCGAGCCCTCTCCGCGACCCGCCGTCCTTGATCGCTCCCGCGGCCGGAGTGTACCCTCCACGCATGGCGCCAGAATCATCGTTCTATGTCACGACCCCGATCTACTACGTCAACGACGAACCGCACATCGGCCACGCCTACACGACCGTCCTGGCCGACATCCTCGCGCGATTTCACCAGCTGACCGGTCAGAAGACCTTCTTCCTGACCGGCGTCGACGAGCACGGACAGAAGGTCCAGGAGGCGGCCCGCCAGCGCGGGATTGATCCCCAGACTCATTGCGACGAGATGGTGGTGCGCTACCAGTCGCTCTGGAAGAGGCTCGAGATCCGAAATGACGACTTCATCCGCACGACCGAGGAGCGGCACAAGAAGGTCGTCCACGAGTTCGTCGCGCGCCTCCAGAAGTCGGACGACATCTATGACAGCATCTACGAGGGGTGGTACTGCACCCCCTGCGAGAGGTTCTGGACCGAGAAGGACCTCCTGCCGGGCAACTGCTGCCCTCTCTGCAACCGGCCGACTTCGCAGATCTCAGAGCGCAACTACTTCTTCCGGATGTCGAAGTACCAGGATCGATTGATCGGCCACATCGAGAAGAACCCGCGCTTCATCCAGCCGGAGACCCGGCGCAACGAGGTGCTGGGCTTCCTCAGAAGGCCGCTCGAGGACCTCTGCATCAGCCGCCCGAGGAGCAGGCTCGAGTGGGGCATCCCATTGCCGTTCGACCCGGAGTACGTGACTTACGTCTGGCTCGATGCGCTCGTGAACTACTACAGCGCGGTGATCGATCGCAAGCGCCCCGAAGGGAGGCCCTGGTGGCCGGCCGATCTGCACCTGATCGGCAAGGACATCTTGACGACGCACGCCGTCTACTGGCCGACGATGCTCATGAGCGCGGATCTGCCGCTGCCGCTGACGATCTTCGCGCACGGCTGGTGGCTCGTCGCCGAGACGAAGATGTCGAAGAGCCTCGGAAACGTCGTGCGGCCGATCGAGATGGCCGAGCGCTACGGCCACGACGCCTTCCGCTATTTCCTCATGCGCGACATGGTCCTGGGGCAGGACGCGACCTTCAGCGAGCCGGCGCTGATCGGACGGATCAACTCGGATCTCGCCAACGACCTCGGCAACTGCCTGAACCGCGTGCAGAAGATGCTCGACAGCCACTTCGCGAACGCGATTCCCCTGCCCGGCGATCCGGGCGAGGCGGAGAGGCGCCTCGAGGCGGTCGCGCGCGGGACGGCGGAGGGCGTGCCCGGGCTCATCGCGGAGCTCAAACTGCACGCGGCGATCGAGGAGACGCTCCAGATGGTGCGGGCGACGAACCGCTACCTCGAGGAGAAATCGCCGTGGAAGGCGGTGCGGACCGAGGGGCCCGCGGGCATTGCGACGACGCTGTGGACATCCGCGGAAGCGCTGCGGCTGGCGGCGGCTCTCCTCTCCCCAGTGATGCCGGCCAAGTGCGGGGAAATCCTGCATCGCCTCGGAGTCATCGAGTCGGCCGGCGCCTTGATCGAGACGCCGCTGTCGTCCGACCAGCTGCGATGGGGGCTGCTGGCCGCGGGCACGCCGGTGCGCCCGGGCGGGCCCCTGTTCCCCCGGATCGAAGTCTAGGCCGCACCAAGGAGATCGAATGGATCTACTGAATCTCACGCGCGCGAACGCCCTGCTTCTCTTCATCCTCTTCTGCACGACCGTTCTCATCTTCATCGGCAAAGCCCGCCGCGGTGGAAGCCTCTTCATCCGGCGGATCGCCGGGCTGAACGCGATCGACGAGGCGGTGGGTCGCGCGACGGAACTGGGCAAGAAGGTCCTCTACGTTCCAGGGATCATGAGCCTCGACGAGAACCAGACGATTGCGAGCCTCGCGGTTCTGGGGCATGTGGCGCGCATGACGGCGCGGTACAACACGGATCTGGACGTGCCGAACAAGGACCCTCTCACCTTCGCGGCAGCCCGCGAGACCGTCAAGGAAGCCTACCTCGAGGAGGGACGGCCCGATCTCTATACCGAAGCGATGGTCCACTACGTGACCTACGACCAGTTCGCCTACACCGCCTCGGTGTCGGGAATCATGGTGCGAGAGAAGCCGGCCGCGAACTTCCTGATCGGTTCCTTCTACGCGGAGAGCCTGCTTCTCGCCGAGACGGGACAGACGACGAAGGCGATCCAGATCGCCGGGACCGCCGAGATCGCCCAGCTCCCCTTCTTCGTGTGCGCTTGCGACTACACATTGATCGGCGAGGAGCTCTACGCCGCGGGCGCTTATCTCTCGCGCGAGCCGGCGCAGCTCGGGAGCATCAAGGGGCAGGACATCACCAAGGCGATCGTGGGGCTCTACATCGTGATCGCCACGATCCTGCTTCTCTTCGGTTCCAGCCACATGCAAGACCTTCTGAAGATCGAGTAGGTGAACGATGCGATTTCTGAGACTCCAGATGCCCCTGATGCTCACGGCCCTCGCCGGGTTGATCCCGATCGTCGCCTTCTTCATGAGCCCCGACGTCGAGTGGTCGCAATGGCTGAAGGATCGACTCGAACGCTACATGGTGATCATCGCCTCCTTCGCGATCCTGCTCGGCGTGGTGAACGTCGTGCAGTCCAACGTGAGGAAGATCGAGCGCAGGCAGAAGGGATGGCCGTATGGCGCAACCCTCCTCTTCGGCATGCTCGCGATGGCGACCATCGGAATCCTGGGCAGCTTCCGCGTCGGGCCATTCCAGGGGATCGGCTATACGCCCGACGGCGGCCGCACGCCCTTCCAGTGGGGCGCGGAGTTCGTATTCAGCCCGCTGCAGGCGACGATGTTCGCGCTGCTCGCCTTCTTCATGGCCTCGGCGGCCTTCCGCGCCTTCCGCGCGCGCAATCTCGAGGCGACGATCCTCCTGGTCGCGGCCGGGGTCGTGATGCTCGGGCGCATCCCGTTCGGAGAGAGCATCTTGGGAGGCCGGCCCTACCTCGCGAAGTTCACCGAGTGGCTCATGGACTGGCCGAACGCCGCAGCGCAGCGCGGGATCATGATCGGCGCCGCGCTGGGCGCGGCGAGCCTCTCTCTTCGGGTCATCGTCGGGATCGAGCGTTCCTTCCTCGGTCTCGAGAAGAACGAGTAGGGGGGCGCCGCGATGGATTGGCTCACCAAGCTGATGTCGCTCGACCGGCGCTATATCTTCCTGTTCGTGGCGATCGGCACCGCGCTTCCGATCCTCTTCCCGATCGGCTTCAAGGTCTCCATCACGCCCCCCGTGCGGAACATCTACGACAAGGTCGAGTCGCTCGGTCCTGAGGACGTGGTCATGTTCTCCTTCGACTACGGCCCATCCACCTCCCCCGAGAACGACCCGATGGCCGACGCGACGCTCCGTCATTGCCTCTCGAGAGGGATCAAGGTGATCGTGATCGCCCTGTATCCCGTGGGCGGAGTCACGATGGCGGATCAATCGTTGAGCCGTGTCCTTGCCGACTTCCCACAGGTCCGGCGCGGCATCGACTACGTCCATCTGGGCTACAAGTCGGGCAGCCAGGCGACGATGAAGCAGATGGGCGAGAGCATGGCGGCCGTCTTCCCTACCGACCGCTACGGCACGCCGCTGGAGGAGATCCCGCTGATGAAGCGCGTGCGCAACTACGACGACATGAGGCTCGTCGTGAGCTTCGCCACGGGAATCATCGGCGAGTGGTGGGCGAATCTGATCAACGCCCAGTTCCACGTGCCGATAGCGGTGGGGTGCACGGCGGTCTCCGCGCCGAAGTACTACGCCTATCTCAACTCGGGGCAGATGATCGGCCTGCTGGGCGGCCTCAAGGGAGCATCGGAATACGAGAAGCTCTTGATCGACCACTATCCGGACGCCCGCGCGACCTACGACCGCGCGGGGCTTTACACGGCGATCAAGGGAATGGACGCGCAGACGGTGATTCACACGGTGATCCTCGTCTTCATCATCCTGGGCAACGTGGCCTTCCTCGCCGGGCGCGGGAAGCGGTAGGGGAACGACGATGGAACTGCTCGGCGTCTGGGTGGCCTCGTTTCTGACCCTCTGCATCTTCTCCTTCCTCTACAAGGACAATCCCTTCTTCCGCTTCGCCGAATCGCTCTTCGCCGGCGTCTCGCTCGGCTACTACATCGGCCAGGAGGCGAATCAAACGATCCGGCCGAATCTGGTCGAGCCGCTCGCGAGCGACTTCGCAGGAAACTGGGATCTGCTGATTCCGCTCCTGATCGGCGTGAACCTCTACACCCGCTATGTCCCGAAAACCAACTGGTGGGCGCGCTGGTCGCTCGCCATCTACGTCGGCTATTACGTCGGCGTGAACATGGTGCAGAAGCTTCACGGCGAGGTGCTGCCCCAGATGCAGAGCACGATCGTCCCCTTCAGCCTCGCGGGAGGCTGGCTGGGGCTCGTGAACAGCGCGATCCTCTTCGTGGGCGTCCTCACGGTCCTCGTCTATTTCTTCTTCTCGCTGGAACACAAGGGAATCGTGGGCGGGGCGAGCCGGATCGGCGTGTGGTTCCTGATGCTCGGCTTCGGCGCGGCATTCGGCTACACCGTCATGGGGCGCGTCTCGCTTCTGATCGGCCGACTCAACTATCTCATCATCCGCTGGATCATGGGCACGATCCAGAGCTTGGGCTGACGATGCGTCTGATCGCCGCATGCCTCATCTTTTGCGCGGGAACCGTTGCCTCGGCTTGGGCGACCGGCCCAGGGCCGGATTTGTGCGCCACCTTCTCGATCGTCGCGCGGGACTCGACGACCGGCGAGATGGGCGTGGGCGTCCAGTCGCACTGGTTCTCCGTCGGTTCGACCGTGCCGTGGGCCGAGGCGGACGTGGGAGCGGTCGCGACGCAATCCTTCGTCGAGCCGGCATACGGACCGCGGGTGCTCGAGCGGATCCGTAACGGCGCGCGCGCGACGACCGCGCTCGTCGAGGAGCTCCAGGCCGACTCGCTCTCGACGGTCCGGCAGGTGCTCGTCCTGGACGCCAGGGGAAACCTCGGCGTCCACACGGGCGATGAATGCATTCCCTATGCGGGACATCATCTCGGCTCTGACCATGTCTGCGCGGGCAACCTCCTTGCCTCCCCCGATGTGTGGGATCGGATGTCCGAGGCGTTCGAGGGCGCCAAGGGCACGCTTGCCGAGCGCATCCTCGCGGCGCTCGAGGCGGGCCAGGCGGCCGGAGGAGATGCGCGGGGAGGTCAGTCGGCGGCGATCCTTATCGTGCGCATGGTCGATCCCGAGCGGCCGTGGAAGAACCGGACGGTCGATCTGCGGGTCGAGGATCACCCCGAGCCGATCGCCGAGATGCGGCGGCTCATCGTCCTGCAGCGCGCCTACGCCCTTGCGGATGAGGGAGACGGCGCCTTCGCGCGCAAGGACTTCGCCGCGGCCATGCGCCTCTACGATGCGGCCCTGACGCTTGCCCCGGGAAACGACGAGATCCTCTTCTGGCGCGGATCGATGAAGATGGGAATCGGCGACGAAGCCGGGGCGATCGAGGACGTTCGCCAGTCGATCCTGCGCAATCCACGCTGGAGGGATCTCATCTCGCGACTGCCCGGCTCGGCCTTCCCGGGCGTCGAGCGGATCTGCGCCGCGCTCGAGATTCCCCGCGCCGATACGCGGAGGTGATTCGATTGAAGGATGTCGCTTCGCGCGCTGGCGCGCGCCGGCGCGGGGTGATCGCGCTGCTGACGATGATCGCGATGCCAGCGGTTGCCGGATTCGCCGTGGCCGCCGAGGAAGAGCCCACTCTCCCCTACATTCTTCCGGACACCGTGAGGGTCGAGAGCTCGCGCCTCGGCTTCCGCCTGAGCGATCTCGCCAGCTCGGCAGCCGTTCTTCCACCGGGACGGATCCGGATGAGCGCCTCGCGCGAGACCGCGGAGATCCTCGCCGCGGTGCCCGGCCTCCATGTCTATGATCCCTCGGGCAACGGCCAGCAGGGCGTGGTGGAATCGAGAGGCTTCACTTCGTTCGGCCAGACGAGCTACCTCCAGGTCCTGGTGGACGGGTTGCCGATCGCAGAGATCGAGGCCGATCGAGTCGACTGGGGGATCGTATCGCCGGAGCAGATCGAGCGGGTCGAGGTGATGCGCGGCCCCGTCGCATCGCTCTACGGCGATGCCGCGATGGGCGGTGTCGTCAACATCGTCACCCGGGGACCGAGTCGCGGCGCGGAGGGCTGGATCGAGACCCGCGGCGGGGACGACGACTGGTTCCGCGCCGCCGCGGGTGCGGCCTGGTCGGGGGCGAAGAGCGAGGGATCGATCTCGGTGGTCCGCCGGAGCGTGGATGGCAACCGCGAGCATTCCGGCGCCCGCGCCACCGGCGGCGTCGGCACGGTGCGATTTCCCTTTTCGCCATCCACATCGATGCGCGCGCGCCTCATCGCGCGACACTCGAGCGCCGAGATCCCGGGGCCGCTCCCCGATTCGCTCATGCGATCCGATCGCAGTCGTTCGTTGACGCCGGAGGACCGCGTGGATCAGGACTACTTCCAGCCGGCGCTCGAGCTCGCCCACCGGCTGGGCGCGTCGACGGAGCTGACGGCGATCGCCCGCGGCGAGATCCGGGATCTCGAGGCGACCGAGTCGGTCATCCCCTCCGGCGCGATGGATCGCGAGAGCCGAACGCGCGGGGCCCAAGCGGAGGCGCGGCTGCGCTGGAACCCTGTCTCGAGCCCGTTGCGCCAGGGGCTTCTCGGCGCCTCGACATCGATGGGGCGACTCGAATCGCGCTACCGCGATCCCGACCCCAGCGGAGAGGGCGCCCTTCAAGGGGCATCCGACGTCGACCGCGCGACGGCCGCCGCCTTCGTCGCGGGGCGCTTCCAGCTGAGCCGGCGGCTCTCCGCGACGGGCGCGTTACGCGTCGACTGGACCCGCTCCGAGGTCGAGCTGCCGCTGGGCGAGGAACCGGCTCCCGAAGCCCAGGAGCGCTCCTCTCTCAGCCCCTCGATCGGCTTGAGCTATGAGCTTCCCGGGATGGGGCAGATCTTTGCTTCGGTCGCCCGATCGTTCAAGAATCCGACCCTGGAGCAGCTCTACGACCGGCGCCCCTACTTTGTCGACGACGACGGCCCCGGCGGCAACCCCCCGTTCATCCTTCACCTCTCGAGCTCGGCGCTCGAGCCGCAGCGCGGCACCCACTTCGATCTCGGCACGCGCCTCTCGCCCGTCCGCGAGCTGCAGATCGAAGGATCCGGCTACTACGCGAAGTCGGAGGATGAGATCGGCTTCGATCTGGCGAACTTCCGCTACGACAACATCGAGAAGAGCATCCACTATGGATTCGAAGGACGGGCGACATACTCGCCGCTCGATCCCCTACGCGCGGAGCTGGGTTACACATGGACCAGAGCGCTCTTCGACGGCGGAAAGTATGACGGGAAGCAGATCAACGGCGTGCCCATCCACCGGATTCATGCGTCGATGAGGCTCGGGCCGGTCCTGGGAAGCGTCCTCACGATCGATGGGAACCACTTGCGCGACCAGTGGCTCGATGAGGGGAACGCCTACGAAATCGATCCGTCCACGGTCGTCGATGCCGCGATCTACCACACGCAGGGGGCGTTGACGCTCTTTGCCGCGATGCGAAACCTCTTCGACGAGGAATACGCCTCGGCCGCGTATCTTACGATCGACGAGAGAGGCCGGGAGCTGCCGCTATACTTCCCCGGCGCTCCCCGCAGCTTCGAGATCGGCGTTCGGTTGGCGGCTCCCTAACTTCCATCCAGTTCCGCGGCCGCGCGCCCGAGGCGCAGATCGCGGATGCCGAGCCACACCCATGGGAGCAGAAGAGCCGCGAGCGCTACCAGACCCTGGCCGCTCACCCATCCGCTCGGCTGCGATATCAGCTCGGCCGCCTGCCGGATGGCGAAGAGCGCGTAGATCGAAAGCAGATAGGCGAGGGGATTCGATCGCAAGACCCACCGCACGAGGCCCCACGCGACAGCGACGGCAACGCCTACCTGAAGGAGGTTCAGCAGAGCCTCGCCGGTCTCCCGCGCGGGCGAGAGAGAGATGCCGATCAACGTGGCCGCCGCGAAGCCGAAGCGCGCGCCTCGCCCCGGCCAGTCGCGCGAGGGCAGGCTGCGCAGGGCCGCGGCCGCGACGATGCCCCCGACGAAGGTCCAGACCCAGGAGCTCAGCACCGCGGCCAGCGCGGGGGAGCTCATGTCGAGCACGCCGCCGGCGCCGGGCAGCGGCGGATCCGCCGATCCGGGAAACATCCCGGCGAGCAGACGATCGAGACGGGAGAGGATCTCGCCCCAGGCCACGACGAAGACCAAGGCCGTCAGAGCGCCGGGCCAGAGCCGGCGCCGGGCCCGGGCGTCGGCGATCCAGCCGATTGAAGGCTGCAGCCCGTGAGCCACCGCCGTTCCCGCCCACCCCAAGAAGAAATAGATCACGAGCGCCGTCAGCAACCCCACGACGAAGAGGATCATGTAGTTCGACCATGGGACGGTGGTGACGTAGGCGTAGTTGAATCGATTCCAGGAATTGGCCGTGGCGATGAGGGAGATCGCCGCCGCGATCGCTCCCACCGGCAGGAGACGGCGCCACGGAATCGTCCCTCTCATGTGCGCTCGCGCCGCGTCGTGGAGCACGATGCCGACGCTCCCGACCATGCCCAGGATCATGAGCGCGAGGACCACGCCCGTCGCGAACGTGCGCCGCTCGCGCTGCCGCTCGTAGGCCTCCGGGAGCCGGATCCGCGCGATCCCAGAGCCCGGCCGGTCCCCCGTCACCGTCGCTTCGACGCGGTAGCGCGCCTCTCCGACGCTCCTGGGATCGCCGGGCGGCGCCTCCCACGCCAGGGTGTGATCCGTGCGTTTCGGGCGGACCTCCTCCGAGGCTTCCTTGCGTTCCAGCCCCTCGATCGAGAGAGGAATCGCGGCCAGGAACTCCGCGGCAATCCGCTCCGCTTCTTCGGGCGGAACCGTGCGTAGGCTCTCCCCCTCGGCGATCCGGCGAGAGAAGCCGACCACGCTCCCGCTTCCCGCATCGACCCGCACCCGGATCTCCCCGGCGTCGAGCGGCTTGAAGTAGCGGATGCCCCAGGTTCGCGCGGGCAGCGCTCCGGGACGGATCGAGCGCAGCGCGTCGAGGCCGCCTTCCTCCATGATGTAGCGCGCCTCATCGCTCGATGCCTCGGCGCGGAAGTCGATCGCGGATCGATGGCCGGCCGTCTCGATGTTCATGCGCCGCAGAAACGCTTCGGCCGCCTCGCCCGCCTCGGAACGTCCCACACGGATGGAGGAATCGGGCTCCTTGAATCGCGCGCTCGCGGCAAGGATCCCGGCGAGCACGACCGCGGTCACGAGAATCGGAACCGCGAGCGGCCGCAACGAGAAACGAACCACCGGCAGGACCGCCGCGGATGTCGCCGTCGACACGGCGGGCTCAGGGACGCTCTCCTCGATCGGACCCTCCGGCGCGCGGATGGGCTCGGACTCGTGGCGCAGATCCTCGGGATCGCGGAATCGGCGCGTCCGCAGATAAGCGATGAGCGCGACGACGAAGGGCAGAACGAGCACGCCGCCCGCCAGCGCGGCGCTCACGACATAGTAGGGATTGCCCGATCGCAGGAGCAGGTATCCCGAATAGAGCGCATCGACCGTGTAGTGCCAGACAAGCGCGTAGAGGATGTTGAAGCGGATCATGAGAGCGCCGATCAGGACGCCGGCCAGGCCCACCTCGAGGCCGCGGATGTAGAAGGGTTGATTCGGGTAGGCCGCGTGGCCGAACCCCCAGATGAAGCCCGCGAGGACGAGAGCCAGAACCAGGCTCGCCCGACGGCCCAGGGGACGCAGCAATCGATCGAGCAGGGGAATGGAGAAGGCCCGCGAGGTGAACTCCTCGGTCACCGACGGCATGAAACCGATAAAGAGCAGGAAGACCCATGGGACGGCGCTGTTCAGGAGATCGTCGTACGGCACCTCGGCCGGCGACCAGGCCCCGAGGGAGGAGGCGATGCGGTAGAAGACCGTCTGGTAGGCCAGAAAGACGCAAGTCATCACCAGGCCGCCCAGGCTCGAGTAGAAGAACTCCTTCGTCCGAAGCCCCTGCCAGGAGAATACGCGCGGCAGGGAGAGCTTCCTGGGGTAAGCGCTTCGATAGAGCGACTCGCCGGCGGCCACCATGATGAAGATCGCCGCGCCGAGGAGGAGCGCCTGCATGAGGGCCTGGAGCAGGAGGTCGCTCACGAAGCCGCCCATCGATCCAGCCGTGTCGTACTCGTGAAACGCGGTCGGCATCGAGTTCAGCGAGGAGAGGAAGATGAGCACGGCTCCGATCGCGCCGAAGACAATGGCGAAATGCCAGCGGATCCCGCCCGAGCGGATCCGCGTCGCAAGAACCACGAGCATCGCGATGAAGGTCAAAATGAAGAAGACGCTATCCACCGCTCCGGCCGAGGTGTTCTTCGAGCGCAGCGCCTCGTAATCGCGCGCCCACGCCTCCGGCACCTTCACGAACTCGGCGTAGCCCGAGGGCGTATCCCCTCGAATCGTCACCTCGTGGCGGTAGCGCCCCTCGCCCCAGGCGACCCCTTCCCTCTCCCAGGTGAAGCGATGGTCCGTGCGATTGGGAAGAACCGTCCGCTGCGCGCCGAGGTAACGCAGATCCCGCGTCTCGGCGGGCCGCAGCTTCGCCAGGTACGCCTCGGCCGCCTGAAGCGCGGCCGCCTCCTGCAGGTTCTCCCCCGGCGCGTCCTCGGCCAGGAGATGCTCGAAACGGACGAGCTCCCCGCTCGGCGCGATCTCGACCCGGTACTCCTCTTTCTGCAGCGGCCGAAACCACCGATGCGACCAGCGCCAGATCCGCGCGGTCTGCGCGACCGCCTCGTTCATCCTCTCGAGCCCCTGCGTCCTCTCGAGGAAGACTTTGGCCGAGTCGTCGAAGACGAAGGCGGAAGCGTGGCGAAAGCCCGCGAGGTCGATCCCCTGGTCTCGCAGGAACGAGACGGCCCGCTCCTTCGAGGCCCCGCGGTCGAGCTCGAAGCGGATCGTCGCCTCCGGGAAGACGCTCGGGTAGAGATGGAGTCCGAGGGCGAGGGTGGCGGCGCCGAGGAGGAGTAGAAGGAGGATGTTGCGACGATCCTTCGATGTCAGGCGTTGCGAGGCGGGCGTCTCACCGCTCATCGGAAGATCTCCCTCTCGACCAGCTCGCAGACGATGTGGCCGGCCAGGATATGCCCTTCTTGGATTCTCGGGGTCTCATCGGAGTCGATCCGCAGGCAGAGCTCAGCGACGCCGGGCATCTCGCCTCCGCCACGACCGGTGAACCCGACCGTCGCCAGGCCCAAGGCGCGGGCCTTGCGCAGCGCGGCAAGCACGCTCTCGGAACGCCCGCTGGTCGAGATTCCGACGGCGACGTCTCCCGCATGGGCTAGGCCGTCGAGCTGGCGGGCGAAGACCTCGCCAAAGCCATAGTCGTTCGCGATCGCGGTGAGGGCGGAGGCGTTGACGGTGAGGGAGACCGCGGCGAGCCCCGCGCGGTCCTTGTAGAACCGCCCCGAGAGCTCCGCGGCCATGTGCTGCGCGTCGGCGGCCGATCCCCCGTTGCCGAAGAAGAGGATCTTCCCCCTCGACTGGAGCGAGGCGATCCAGCGCTCGGCGATCCGGCGCAGAAGGTCGGCTTGTTCCTCGAGGGAGGTCTTGACCCGAATGCTCTCCCGGATGCGCTCGACGATCTCTTCGTTTCGGATCATCCCTTCTCCTTCGCCAGCCGCTCGACCGCGGCGGCCATGACATCCCAGCCCATCTTCGCCTTCTCGAGACGCAACCCCTCCACCAGCCGCCCTTCCAGATTCTCCTCGAAGTAACGCGATACCGCACGAGCGATCCCCGCCACATCCTCCGGCGCGGCCAGAAGCCCCGTCGCGCCGTCCTGGATCATCTCCTCGAGCCCGCCGACGCGCGTACAGAGGACGGGCCGCTCGAGCTGGTAGGCCACCTGGACGATCCCGCTCTGCGTCGCCGAGCGATACGGCAGAACGGTCAGATCGCTCGCGTTGAAATGGACGGCGACATCCTCGTTTGGCGCATAGTCGCCGCGCATCGTCACGATCTCTCCAAGTCCCACTTCTTCGACGATCCGGTCATACGGCGCGCGGTCCTCATAGAACTCGCCCAGCACAACGAGCCGCGCCCCGGTCGCGCGGTGGATCTCCGGCATTGCCCGCAGAAGGAGATCGAGCCCCTTGTATCTGCGAATGTAGCCGAAGAAGAGCAGCACCCTCTCATCCGGACGCCAGCCCAACCGCCGTCGCGCTTCCTCCTTCGGCATCGGCTCGCCGAAGTGGGTGTAGAGCGGATGATGGACGAGCTCGGCCGGCGCATCGGGGCGGAAGCGCCGCAGATCGGCCAGCACGCTCTTCGTCATCACGATGAAGCCATCGGCCGAGGAGAGCATGAGGCGCGTGAGCGCCTCATCGAAGAGACGCGTCTCGTGGGGAATCACGTTGTCGCAGATCAGGATCACGCGGCAGCCGCACCGCGCTCTCGCCCGGCGCGCGATTGTCGCGAAGCACGGGGCGAAGAAGGGGATCCAGTACTTGAAGAGAAGGGCGTCGGGCTTCCGCGAGGCGATCTCCCGCGCGGTCCTGTGCCAGCTCCAGGGCCCGATCGAGTCGACCATCGCTCGCGCGCCGACCGGCGCGGGGTCGGGCCCGCTCTCCATCTGGGTCTTGCCCGGGAAGAAGAGCGAGGGATACTGGCGCGTGAATGAGTAGAAGTCGACCGTGTGGCGCTTTGCGAGCTCCCGGGCCAGCAGCGCATTGAACTGGGCGATGCCGCCGCGCATCGGGTAGGCCGTCCCGACGAAGGCGAATCTCAACGCTCCCCCGCTGCCCCGTTCTCTTCCGGCACGGTCCATGCCTGCAGGCCCCGCCCCTCAAGGGCGAAGGAGACCAGCGTGCCGCCCGCTTCCACCAGCGCGCGGGAGATGGCGACCTTCCTCTCGAAGGGGCAGAAGACCAGCAGATGCCCCCCGCCGCCGGCTCCGAGGATCTTGCCCCCGATCGCCCCCTCGCGCCGCGAGGCCTCGTAGAGCCGGTCGATCGCATCCGTCGTGATCGCCGGATCGAGATCTTTCTTCGCGACCCAGGCTTCGTGCAGCAACCCGCCGAATCGCTGTACGCGATCGCGCAGGAGCGCCGCCTTCATCTCGAGCGTGAGCTCCTTCATCCGATCGAGGCTTCGGACGACCGTCTCCTTCCCCTGGACGTAGGAGCGCATCTGGTTCTCGACGATGCGCGCCGATGTCCGCGTCGAGCCGGTATAGCAGAGGATCATCGAGTACTCGAGCTCGTTGACGACATCCCGCCGGATGCGCAGGGGATTGACGATCGTGTGATCGGCGTGGAACTCGATGAAGTTGAAGCCCCCGAAGACAGCCGCGTACTGGTCCTGTCTACCGCCCGCGATCGCCAGATCCTCGCGCTCGATGCGGTAGGTCAGCTCTGCGATCTCGTAGTTCGTGAGCGGCTCGCGCAGCCATTCGCGCAAGAGGCCCACCAGGGTCGCGACGAGGGTCGAGGACGCCCCGAGCCCGCTGCCGGGCGGAGCGTCGGAGTGGACCCAGAGATCGAAGCCGGAGGGATAGCCGCGCCCGGCAGCTCCCGCGCTTCCGAAGTGATTCACGACTCCCTTGAGGAGATCGAGCCGCCCGCCGAGGGGGATGCGAGAGTCGATCGAGTACGTCTCCGTCTCGCCATAGTCGAGGCTTGTCAGACATGTCTTCCGGTCCGCGCGCGGCCGCAGGGTCGCATACACGTACTTGTCGATCGTCGTCGAGAGGACCACGCCCCCCTTTTGCTCCACATACGGGGAGACATCGGTCCCTCCCCCGCAAAAGGATATCCGCAACGGGGCTTTCGCTCGCAGGATCATGGCTTCCCCATATTCCGGGAGGCGGGAAGGAGTGTCAACGCGTACCCCCATGCTCCCGCTCGATCCGTTCCCGGATCGGGGCCAGCTCGACTTGCGCCGCCTCGAGCCGCTCGGGCGTGCCGATGTCGCGGAAGAAGGCCTCCTCCCGACGGGCGTAGAGCCGGCCGTCGGCCGCCCATCGGGGGAAGACCTCGCGCTCGAGACTGCCCGGCCCCTCGCTCAGATCCTCGATCATCGAGCCCGGCAAGAGGTAGACGCCCGCGTTGATCCAGCCCCCCGCGCCGCTCGCCTTCTCGGAGAATCCGCGCACCCGTCCGTCGGGATCGAGATCCAGGACGCCGTAGTCGGAGCAATCCTCCATGCGGACGGAGAGGATCGTCGCCGCTTGGGGTCGCGCGGCGGCGACGAAGGGGGCCAGGGGAAGATCGACGTAGGAGTCGCCATTCAGGATCAGGTTCGCGCGTCCGGCGTGAACGCGCGCGGCGCGCAACGCTCCGGCGGTGCCCAGGGGACGATCCTCCCGCGCGAAGATGCGCTTCTCCGTCATCGGGCCGAAGGCGCGTTCGATCTCCTCCCCGCGATGACCCGTCAAGAAGACGATCCGATCGGCTCCCGCCTCGAGGGCCGCGGAGACGGGATAGAAGAGAAACGGCCGGCCGGCCACCTCGATCAGCCCCTTCGGAAGATCGGTGACCCCGCGAAGACGCGAGCCCGCCCCCCCGCAGAGGAGGAAGGCGACGAGCGGCGGTGTCGAATCGGAACGCATCGGCAGCAGCAGTGTAGATGGGCTCCTGGGCAGGGGCAACCGCGCTCTGGCGGGGGTAAGCCCGGCATGGTAGCTTGCGGTGGCTGGTTGGACTCGAACGAGTGGAGGGTTGGATCCAAGCGCTCGCATTTCTCGCCGTGGGAGCCGTCCTGCTCCTCGGCTCGGGTTTCGGGATCGTGGGCCTCGTCGGGCCGCTTCGCCGCTGCCTCTCGCGCAGCGACACGATCGCCGTCTCCCTGCTTCTCTCGAGCGGGCTGGCCGGCCTTCTCGCCGCGGCCGGCCGCCTCGCGGGACTCGAGATCGGCGCCTGGTCGGTCCTGTTGCTCGTGATCAGCCTCGGCCTCGCCGTCGCCGGGATCCTCCGCATGCGCGCCGTGCGCGAGGCCCGCCCACCGCATGGTGGATTCGGCCGCTGGAGGGCCGTCCCCTTCCTCCTCGCGGCTCTCGTCTTCGTCTTGATGCTGCCGAGCGGCGGCTCGCTCGGCCCGGTGCACGACTCGCTCGACTTCGTCGCATTCGTCCGCGAAACAATCGAGACGGGCGACCTCGCTCCTCGTTCGCCGATCTACCGGGTGGATGAGGATGTGCCGCCCGACATGCGGCGCGGCAGTTTCCACACCGAGATCGCCGCCCTCTGCTGGCTGACAGGGGTCGAACCCACCGACGCGTGGCGCTGGTCGCCACGGCTGCTGGCGCCGCTGGCCTTGATCGCGCTGGCGGCGATGCTGCGCGCCTGGATCGGAGGCGGCGCGGCGATCCTCGCCACGATCCTCTTCGCCGCGACGACCTTTTTCAGCTACGACCGGTTCCTCCATCATCTGGGATACGCGAGCCGCTTCGGATGGATCTGCGGCTGGGGAGCCCTCCTCGCGCTCGGAAGAGCCTCTGAGATGCGACACGCCTCCGCACGGGCGGAGACGCGCGCGCTTCTCGCCGTCGCTGCGCTCGGTCCCTTGCTCCTCGTGAGCGTCCATCTCCTGAGCGGTTTCCAGACTCTGCTCGCGATCGGATGCGCGGCGCTGGCGCTCTGGTGCAGCCGCGACACCGAGACCGTGGAACGGCGCAGGCTCTTCATCATGCTCGCGGCCGCGACTCTGCTCTTGGCGCCCGCCGCGCTCCTGCGCGTCGGCGGCTCGACCGGCGTGGCCAATCCCCTCTTCGACCATCTCTACGGCGTGATGCTCGTAGCGCCCGGATGGCCGGTGCTCTTGCCCAGCTATGTGAGCGAGCGCTTCGGCCCGGCGGGAATCGCCGGGGCGATCCTCGGCCTCTGGCTCCTGCTCCGCGCGCGAACGGACCGCGCCGCCGGCTTTCTCGGCGTCTCGACTCTCGTGCCGCTCGCGATCCTCTTCCTGCCGCCGATCGTCCGGATCGTCGTCGACGCCCACGCCCACAGCATGCTCTTCCGCGTGATCCTCACGATCCCCTTCGCCGGCAGTCTCGCCTATGCCGCGGCGCTCGCGATTCCGATGCTGCGCCGCGCCGCTGCCGGCCGCCGCGCGGGCGGAGCGATCGTCCTCGGAGTCATCGCCGCGGGCATCGTCCTTCAGATCTCATCGACGCGCTCTTCGTGGGCGGTGCCGGAGAAGTATCGCGCGGATTATCGCGAGAGCGAGCCGCTCGTCCATGCCATGGCGTTTCTCGAGGAGCGATTCCCGAAGTCACGGACGATCCTCACGGATCCCATCTCCTCCTATGCGATTCCCGCCTACACGCGACACGACGCGGTGGCGCCCTACCACCAGCACTCCTCGCCGACCGACGGGAGTGTCGATGATCGCATCCGTGACGTGCAGGAGGCGCTGAACGGGCGCATCGGGCTCGAGCGCACTTTCAGGATCATCCGACGCTACCACGCGGATCTGATCCTCCTGAACCAGAGCTACAAACGCTACGCGTCTGCCTACTATATCCGCCTCTCTCCGCTCGCCTACGAGGAGCAGCGTTCGAAGTTCGACTCGCGGCCCGATCTCTTCGAGGCTGTCTACGACCGTGACGGGATCCGGATCTATCAGATCAACGATCCGGGCCCCGCGACGCCTCTTGGAGGCGACGCGCCGGTGCCCGAGAGGATCGGGGATCTCGGCACCCAGGCGCTCTTCGTGGCGGGACCGAGCGCGCTGTTGGAGATTCAACCTACGCGAAGCGCCGAACGCGCGGGCGACACGCTCGAGTTCGACACGGTCTGGCGGCGAACGGCGGCTCCCTACCGTCTCCCGGTCGTCTGCGACATCAAGGTCCAGGCCGCCGATCTGCCGGCGGGATACGGGGCGCCGATCGTGGGCCGACTCCGCGCCCTCATCGAGGAGCGAAGCAGCGGCCGGACGATCCGGTTCGGCCGGTCCTTCCGCCCCCTCGTCGATCTCTACCCCGACTTCCTGTGGGCTCCGGGAGAAACGTATCGCGACCGTCTCGCCCTCCCGATCCCGCCGCACGCGCGCCCCGGCCGCTACGCCGTATACGCCCGCCTGCGGGAGGAACCGTACGCGCCGGTCATCGAGCTGAGCGAGCAGTGGAGTCTATCACTCGGCGAGGACTGGACCAGGATCGCCGAGATCGAGATCCTGCCCTGATCTTGTGCGAGGGGGAGTGGAGAGGTGGGTCGGGAAGATGATCACCTGAGCCGTGGGCAGGCGCCGCAACGAGCCAGCCACATCAGTGCAACCAAGATCATGGGGGCATTCGCCATCGTCTCTTTCCTTCTCTCCAGCCCCGGCGGGGCCGTTCTCCGCTACTGCCCAGACTGCGTCTCGCTCAGCGGCCCGCGAGCAGCAGGACGGCCGATCCCGCCGCGAGCCCTGCGAGGGCGACACAGAGGGCGATGCTGACCACGTTGTAGACCTTCGAGTTCGTGTGCTCGCCCATGATCGTCTTATCGTTGATGAGAATCAGCATGAAGACCAGAACGATCGGCAGAAGGATCCCATTCACCACCTGACTCACGTACATGACCCCAAGCAGCGAAATCCGCGGAAACAGGACGATCCCGGCGCCGATCGCGATCAGGGCGGTGTAGAGAACATAGAACTGGCGCGCCTCGCCGAAGCTCTTGTCGATCCCCGACTCCCATCCGAATCCCTCGCAGATCGAATAGGAGGTCGAGAGGGGCAGGATACTTGCCGCGAAGACCGAGGCGTTCAGGAGGCCAAAGGCGAAGAGGCCGGCGGCGTAGCGCCCCGCGACCGGGACGAGGCTTCGGGCGGCGTCCCCCGCCGATTCGATCGTGATCCCCTGGCCGTGGAGGTTCACCGAGCAGACGACGACGATGAAGAGCGCCACGATCATGACCACGACGCACCCGACGATTGTGTCGATCCTCGAGAGGGAATAGTCCTCAACGCGGATGTTCTTCTCCACGACCGATGCTTGCTGATAAAACTGCATCCACGGCGCCACGGTCGTGCCGACCAGGGCGATCAGCATGATGAGGTAGGCGGAATCGGCATCGAACTTGGGCACGGCGAGCGCGTGAAGAACCTCCCCCGCTGGGGGATGGCTCACGAATCCGGCGATGATATAGCTCACGTAGAAGAGGCAGGCGACGAGAAAGACTTTCTCCACGGTCCGGTAGCTCGCCCGCAGGACGACCCCCCAGACAAAGAAGGCCGCAATCGGCACGGCGACCCACCGCGGTATCCCGAAGATACCGCTCGCGGCCGCAACACCCGCGAACTCGGCGAGGATGTTGCCCAGGTTTGTGACGAGCAGCCCCAACATCAGATAGAAGGTGGCCTTCACGCCGAACCGCTCCCGAATGAGATCGGAGAGCCCCTTGCCCGAGACGACCCCCATGCGGTTGGACATCTCCTGCACGACGATCAGAGCGATGCAAAGCGGCACGAAGATCCACAGGGTCGCCAGCCCGAAGCGCGCGCCCGCCTGGGAGTAGGTCGTGATCCCGCCGGCGTCGTTGTCGACGTTGGCCGTGATGATCCCGGGGCCCAGGATGGCAAGGAAGAGGCGCAGGCGCAGGCCGAATCGCCCCAGCCTCCCCCGGATGGGAACCCTCACGCGCGCGCCTCGCGCCTGAACTCAGGCAGAAGCTCATCGAAGGCGTGCTTGAGCAGGATCACGCCCATCATTCGCATCTCCTCGTCGACCACGGGGCAGGCGAGGAAGTTGTACTTCTGGAAGATGTCGGCGATATCCTTCGGTTTCGTCTCCGGGCGCACCGTGACGAGGCGCGTCTCCATGATCTCGCCGATCTCGGTCTCCGGCTCATTGCGCAGGAGGGTTCGCAAGGTCGTCACGCCGACGAGCTTTCCGCCTTCCTCGAGGACGTATGCGTAATAGATGGACTCGATCTCCGGGGCCATCCGACGGACTTCGGCCATCGCCCGCGCGACGTTCGCCTGCCGCGGAACCGAGACGAACTCGGGCGTCATGAGCCCGGCGGCGGTTCTCTCCTCGTAGGCGATCAGCTGCTCGATCTGCTCCCGCTCGGTCGCCTCGAGCTCGGCGATGATCTCCTCGGTGTGGGCCTCGGGCAGGCTGGTCAAGATATCCGCCGCCTCGCTCGGATCCATCTCCTCGAGGATGTCCGCCGCCACCGACGGCTCGAGCTGCGCGATGACCGCCGCCTGCGTCTCCTCCTCCGCCTCTTCGAGCGCGTCGGCGGCGGCTTCAGGCCCGAGGCTTCCCAGGATCATCGCCTGCTCGTCCTTGCCGAGATCCTCCAAGATGTCGGCGATCTCTCCGGGGTGGAGATCCCGGATCTGCGCGTGCTCGACCTTCAAGCGGATCGGTCGGCCTGGCTCCTCCAACTCGACCAGAGGCTGGACGAACTTCCACGCAATCAGCTCATCCTTGAGCTCCCGGCCGCTCAGCCGCCAGGCCCGCCGGACGGTCCCTTCCGCCCCCAGACGGCGCAGAAGGCCCGTGAAGCCGACATCCACGTGGACGATCCAGACCCGGTCGGTGGCGAGGAGATGCACGTCGTTGACGCGCTCGACTTTCGCTCCCTGGACATCGACGATCTGCTGATCGAGCAACAGCTCGCGCACGAGGAAGTCATGCGGGCCCAGGGCCACTTCCTCCAGCCCATTGGAATCGACGGTCAGAGTCGAGCCACGGCGGAGCCCACGAAGCTCCTGCGCCGGGATCGGGACGAGCTTGCGCCCGATCTCCTTGCCACGGATCACCAGCCCGCGGACGATCGGGTACATCTCCCCGGTGGCGGCGAGCAAGTCGTCGACCTTCCCCAGCGACGACCCGGAGGGATCGACGACGCGCCGGCCCAGGACCTCGGAAACATAGAGGAAAGAGAATCCGCTCTCCCGACTCATGGGACACCTCGGCAGTGAATCGGTCTCATGGCTCGACGGATCGATCCAGGGAGGAGGTTGGACGCTCCCCCGCGAGAGATCAAGGACTCAGTCGTTCAGGATCGGGACTCGATGGAGAATCGGTTGCCCTCCAGATCGGCGCCGTCGCACACCTGAATCCCCGGGGCCGGCGATCGGACCTCGCTCATGGGAACGCCTCGGGCGAGCAGGACCTCGCGGTCGGCCGCGATGTCGGTCGATTCGAGAACGAACTTCGGCGAATCCTCGCCGATGCGACCGGCCCCGCCGCCGTGAAGGGCAAGGGCGCAGGCTCCCGTCTCCAGGGTGACCCAGAACTCCCCTTCGTAGGAGGCGCGCTCCCCGGGGTACGTCACGCGAAGTCCCAGCCGATCCCGATAGAAGCGGACCATCCGATCCATGTCTCTCACAAAGAGGATGACCTCGCACAGGCCTGTCAGCGCCATCGTATCCCCCAATCGGCGGCCATGCTCCTTGCCCATCCTAGGGAAGCGGACACTGACGTCCAAGTGTTCCCATCGCGATGGCGCGACGCTATTGTGGTCGTGGGAGGGCAAGCCATGAGCCAACCCGCCGCAGCTTCGAAGATCGTTTTTCGAGCTCTCACGCCGGAGCGATGGGACGACTTCGTCCGGCTCTTCGGCCCCCGAGGGGCATGCGCCGGCTGCTGGTGCATGTTCTGGAGCTTGTCCAGCGCTGACTACAACCGGATGCGGGGCTCCGGCACCCGGGCGGCGATGCGCCGTCGCGTGAGCCGAGGCGAGGTTCCGGGCATACTCGCCTACGATGGCGGGACACCGGTCGGCTGGTGCGCCGTCGCCCCCCGGGCGAGCTACCCCCGCCTCGAGCGCTCCCGGGTCCTCAAACCGCTCGACGATGAGCCGGTCTGGTCGATCGTCTGCTTCTTCGTCGCCCGATCGCACCGCAGGCGCGGGCTCACCGTGCAGCTTCTGAAGGCCGCGGTGGACCACGCCCGGAAAGCCGGCGCGCGAATCGTGGAGGGGTACCCTGTGGAGCCGCGGGCCGGGAAGATCGCCGATGTCTTCGCCTACACCGGGCTCGCCTCCGCCTTCCGCGCAGCGGGCTTCGAGGAGGCGGCGCGCCGATCCCCTACGCGGCCGGTGATGCGGATCCGGATGAACCGCGCCCGCGCGGGAACGCAATCTCGAAGAGCGTCCCGGCCTCGCCCGTCTCGTAGCGGATCGAGCCGCCCATCGCCTCGACGGCGAGCTTGACGCCGTAGATCCCGAGCCCCGTTCCGCCCCGCTTGCCGTAGGTGCTGAAGGGATGGAAGAGGGTCGCGCGGACGGGCGGCGGGATCGGATCGCCGCCGTTCTGCACGCGGATCGAGGCGGAACCGTCGGTCTCCTCGATGGTGACGAGCACATCCGTCCCGGCGGGGGCCGCCTCGATCGCGTTCTTGACCAGGTTGTCGACCGCGCGCTGGAGATGGATTGGATCGAGTTGCAGGACGAGAAGGTCCTCCGCGGACGCGGGCCGAACACCCGATCGAAGCTTCAGGGACACTTCCGCGCGGCGGGCCTGATCGGCCAGAGTCTCGAAACTCTCCCGCACGACGGAGTAGAGATCGACGTCGGAGAGGTCCAGCCGCAACGTACCGCGACGCAGCTTCTCCAAGTCGAGGGAGGTCGCGATGATCGCGGCCATTCGATCTCCGGAGCGCATCGCTCGCTGAAGCAAATCCTTCTGCTTCACGGTCAGGTCCCCGGCGAGCCCGTCGTGCATCACCCCCAACAGGCCCATCATCCCGCTGAGAGGCGACTTGAGGTCATGCCGCATGATGAGGTCGTAGAGCGCCTTCATCTCCTCGGCCTGCCTGCGCTCTCGCAGGTCGAGCCCGAGCCCAAGATAGGCGATGATCTCCCCGTCGCGGCGTATGGGGCTGATGGTGAGGAGGACCGGGATCTCCGCGCCTCCCTTGGCGCAGTTGATGATCTCGCCGCGCCAGGACCCGATCGCAGGATCCTGAATCCGCTCCCACATGTACCGATAGACTTCCGGCGTCGTGTGCGGGCTCTTGATGAGGCTCGTCGTCCGGCCGAGGACCTCCTCGCGCGTATAGCCGTAGAGATCGAGCCAGGCCCTGTTGACCGCGATGATGCGGCCGTCGACATCGGTGATGACGATTGCCTCGGCGCTGTCCTCGAACGACCGGCGGTAGATCTCGGGATCCTCGAGCACACTGCGATTCGCGACCATGTCCACCCCCCCTCCGGCTCAAATGATCGGCCCCGCAATCGCTTGTGTCCAGCGCGGGGAAGGCGAGGCGCGGCCTAGGAGAGGGCGGCCTTCTCGATACGGGAGAGGACCATGGACGCCGAGCGCAGCGGCATCTCGATACGAATCCGCTCCCCGAGGGAATCGACCTTCACCAGAAGGGTGCGATTGCGCTTCTCGATCCGGACCTTCTCATCGGAGGAATCGACCTGCACGAGGACGCAGTCGGGGCTCTTGGCCAGCTGAGTCAGCGCGGCGCGCACCGCCGGGATCCATTGCGCCCCTTCAAGCCTCGCATCGGCGAAGACCTCGCGGGGCGCCAGACGGCAGGCGACATCCACGAGAACGCACGGGATGCGGAGGCGAACATGATCGCCTCCCGGCCCAAACTCGTCGACTTGAACGACGAGGACCCCCGAGTGAGCGATCAGGACTCCGGCCACGACGATCGGGGTCGCAACGAACAGGAGGATCGCGCAGGAGGCGATCAGCAGGCGGCGTTCCCTGGGGCTCATCGGTTGTCCTCTTCTTCTTCTCCACTCTCGTCATCGACCCAGATGCGGACCGTCTCGTCTTCGGAATCGACGGTGACGAGCATCCCATCCTCTTCGCCGATGACCTGGAGGGCCGCGAGCGCGTCGAGCTCGTTGTTTCGCTCCGTCAACATGGCTTGGAGAACCTCCATCCGGATGGATATGTGGACTTTCTCCGCCGCTGCGCCGCTCTCGTCAACGTCGATCAGGAGCCGTCCGTCCTCCTTGCGGATGCGGACCTTCTCATCTTGGCTGTCGACGCGGACGTATTCCCCATCCCGCGCATCGCGAAGCGCCGCGATCAGCTTGGGCAAGTCGACTTCCGACTCGCTCAACCCATACAGTCGGATGATCCCCTTGCGAAAGCCTTCCGACTCGATCGTCGGCATGATCGCCTCGGCGAGCTCGATCGGGACGTTGATGCGAACCTTCTCCCCTTCCGGGCCGCTCTCGTCGACTCGGATGTGGAGCCATCGCTGCTCCGCCTGCGATGCGACCGGCAGGACGAGGCACGCAAGGAGCGGAAGAAGGAGCCCGCGGAACTTCGCCATGATCCACCTCCTGTTCAGAATCGAGTCGTGCGGACGGCCGAACGCTAATACGCGGCCGGGTAGGCCTGGGTTGCATCCCGGGGCAGGCTACCGAGGCCCCTGGAGGCTGTATCGGATCTCCCAGGAGCGCCGTTCCCCGGGCAGGAAGTACCTGCGCCACATCACGATAGGAGCGCCATCCGCTTGCACGTGGAGCGGTTCTGGAACAAGCGATTCGAGCGCCGTGCCCTCAGGGAGACGGATCGTGCGGGTCACCAGTCGGGCCTCGGGATAGTCCCCCGCCAGCCGGTAGACCCAGGATTCCCCCTCCCGGCTCACCCGAGCGCGCTCGATGAAGACCGTCGTCAGCCTCAGATCCTCGCCCGGAAGAACGGGGCGCAATAGCTCCACCCGGATCCGCTTGCCATGGATCGAGGCGTCTTCCTCGATCCGGAAGGGGAGCTCGTTGGCGAACGCGTCGAGGACCCTGTAACTGTCGAGCAACTCGAACTCGTGCGAGGCAATCCCCCAATCGACCGAGTCGATCGGCCGCGATCCATCGTTGGCGACTCGGATCGTGGAGCGAACCTCAACGTCCCCGGAGGAAAGAACCGTCTCCAGTGTCTCGTAGACTCGGTCGACGCGCCCCGTGACGGCTGGATCCGGCTCGTTCATCTTCCTGCCTCCAACGCTCGCAATCTCGCTTCCGCGGAGGAGAAGGCAGAACGAGTCGCTTTGGGCGAGGTAGAGCGCGGGTTCGACAGAGAGAAGCGCCCCATCGATGATTCGTCCTCCTCGCATCTCGATCGATGTGGCCCCCCCGGATCCGCGGCCCGCACGCTGGAAGATCACCAGCGCCGCGAGCAGCCCGGCGGCCGCGACCGCGATTGTCATCAGGATCTTTCGGACACTCATTTCACGCCTCCCGACCCGCTCATTCCCCAGCGGGTCGTTCCTACCAACGAATCCTGAGGTTTCCGCCGGACTCCGGCGGCCGCGCATCCTCGCGCGCCTCGTAGTCCGCGATTGACCAGACGAGCCAGGAGCGACGATCGCCCACGCCTTCCGCCTCCCCTTGTCGGTAGGCCCACGCGAGCAGCAGTGCCATCGCCGCTGCGCCGACCGTCACCCAGTCGCTCGCGCGAAACCAGGGGAACCAAGAAACCGGCGCGCGCCAGCGTGCCGGCTTGATCGTGGCAGCCGCGAGGAGGATCGCCTCACGGTCTCTCGGATCCGAAACGGGAGAGGGAAGCCCCCTCCACTCGAGTCTCATGGCCCGCAGGCTCTCCGCTTCGCCCCGGCACGGCGCGCACGCGAGCAGATGCCGATCGACCTCCTGCGCCGCGCGCGCGTCGAGCTCCCCATCGAGATAGGCGACCAACCGTCTTCGAATCGCTTCGCAGCTCATCTCCATCATCCGTTCCGGAGAAAGGCGAGCTCGACGCGGAGCCTTGCGACCGCCGCGTGCTTGCGCGAGGCGACGGTCCCGATCGGGCACCGGCAGATCCGTCCGATCTCCTGATACGACATGCCTTCCAGCTCGCTCAGAACGAAAACCTCCCGGAGTCGATCCGGCAGCGCAGCGATCGCGCCTTCAATCTTCTCCAGTCGTTCCCGTTCCCCGAGAGTGATCTCCGGGTCCCGGGCGTCCAGATCGGATCGATCGACCGCGCCGCCGACGCGCATGGTCGCCGGATTCCAAACGAGGGGATCCTCGCGGCGGCGACGGGACGATCGAAGCAGATTGCGCAGGATCGTGTAGAGATAGGAGACCAGCGACGCCCGAGCTTCGTATCGCGGGGCGGCCCTCAGCAGACGCAGGAACGCCTCTTGAGCGAGGTCGCGCGCTTCGTCGGGATCGCCAGCCATCCGGCTGGCGTACGCGACGGCGCGGGGGTGGTACTTCTCGACCAAGGTCGCGAAAGCCCCGAGATCGCCCCTGGCGGTGGCGAGCATCAGCTCGGCATCGGTCGAATCAGTGATCAGCCCGGATCGGGTCTCCATGCCGGCCCTCCCGATCCTGGAAACGCGCGACAGGCGGTTTTCTTCGACGCGATCTTGCGCGACCTAGGCCTCCCGCGGCTCGGACGGCGCTGTGCCGGGCTCCCCCATCTCCTCCCAGATCTTCAGAAACAGCTCCACAGATCCGGGGGCAAAGCCGGCGTAGTGGTTGTTGAAGTAGGCGTAGACATCCCCCACGGACGCGCCGAGCCTGCGCAGGATCGGGATCCACTCGCGCATCTCTCTCGATCGGTCGACGACCAGGGCGTCCCAGTCGCGCTTCTTCTCGCCGGCCTCGCGCTTCTTGGCGACCAGGTTGTCCATGGCATGATGGTCGCCCAGGAAGCGGATATAGGCGAAATCGGCGGTCAGGGGATCGCACAGATCGAACCAGCGCGAGGGCCGCGGCATGCGGACATGGTCGACCAGGGCCAGGGCGATCCCCCGCGAGCGCAAGAGCTCGGTGAGCGAGGGGCCGAGCCACTTCGGATTGCGGATTTCGACCGCGTAGCGATACCCGTCGGGCAGCAACGGAAGGAATTGCTCCAGGCGGCTCCGGAAGCAGTCTCCCGTCTCGTATTCCGCCGCGTCGGTTCGCTTCGCGACGTACTGGAACTGAAAGAGAAGCGGGCCGAGCTTCGGCCCGAGTCTCGACATCGTCTCGATGAAGTAGCTCCACTCGTCGGCGCAGTCGACGAGAAGCTTCTCGTGGGTGATCACCTTTGGCACCTTCGCGGCGAAGACGAAGCCGTCGGGGACTTTGTGCGCCCACCCATCTACGGTGCGCGGGTTGGGCATGAAGTGCCAGGTCGCATCGATCTCGACGGTCCGAAACGTTCGGGCGTAGTGGCCCAGGAACTCCGATGGCGCGAGCCCCTTCGGATAGAAACTGCCGCACCAATCGCTTGCGCTGAAGGAGGAGGTCCCCACGTGCGTCCGAGGCGGCAGGATCGACAAATCGATGTTCATCCCGGCGTCATCCCCGCTCGGCCCGCAGCTGATGAAAGTCGCGCGCATCGATCCAGAGGAAGTTGGCGATCAGCCGCAGCTCGCGCAGCTCCTCGTCGGTGATCGAGCCATCCGCCTTGGCCACGGCGAAGAGGCACCCGAGGAGCTGCATCCGCTCCTCCATGGTCGAGTGGCGGTTGAACGACGCGCAGAGTCTCTGGCGGTCGAAGCCATCCGCGGCCTGAGACTCCACGGCGGAGAGGATCGTCTCGGTCGTGCCTTCGTCGAATGAGAAGGTTCCTTCGAGGATTCCGCGGATCTGCGCGATCTCGGCCGGGTCGACGCGGCCGTCGGCGAAGGCGACACGGCGCAGAATCGAGCCAAAGAGAACAGCCCGAGCGCGGAGCCCTTCATCGAGGGCCTGCGCGCCCCCCTCCGGCCGGATCGCATCGAGCAAGGAGCCGGCCACTGACGAGAGGCTCGACCGAGCGCCGGCGCTCCCTCGCGTCGAGAATAGCCCCCGAAGCTTCGCGAGCAGGGCGGGCGCGTCCGACTTCCGCGCCTCCCGGAGGGCTTCGACGATGCGCTTCTCCTCCGGATGGACTTTTCCGTCGACCTCCACCAGGGCGTCGAGGTGGGAGTAGAGCTCCGAGCGACGCTCTTGGGGCAGGGACTCGAGAAGCTCCCGTCCGAGCGCCAACGTCGCCTCCAGCCCCGCCGGGCGTTCCAGGTCGATGCTGACCGCGCTCCGCTCCGCGGGTGTGAGTCCGATCTCGCCTGCGATCCGGAGGATCTTCCCCCTCTCCTCGGAGGTGACCTCGCCATCGGCCCATGCAACGCCGGCAAGCAGGCGGATGAGCTTCGTTTCTGCGCGTTCGGTGTTCAAACGGGACCTCCGGTGAAGGGCCGACCGTGCAGCGTATGGTTCGCGGGCGGCGGAAGTCAATTGCCGCGGACCACTGCGCGATGACAGACCTCGGGCCAGGGTGTAGGCTCGCGTCCGCGGCCGAGACGGGACCCCGGCCGCAAGAGCCTTGGAGGAGCCCATGACCCGCCGACGCAGCCTCGTTCTCGCTTCGCTCGTGACCGCCGCCTGTTGTCTTGCCGGAATCGCTCTGCTCCGCGGCGCGTCCCAGAACTCGGATCCCCCCGGCCTCGAAGTCGTGCTCGCCACGCCGCGCGGGGAGGTGGGCGCGATCCACGCGATCGACGTCGTCTTCAACGAGGCGATGGTGCCTTTGGGACGCCGCGGGATCGCCTCGGGAAGCTCCCCCCTCGAGATCGACCCGCCGATCCGCGGCAGCTTCTCCTGGCTCGGATCGAGCGCTTTGAGCTTCATCCCGAAAGAGGCGATTCCGCCCGGCCGCCGTCTGGTCTGCCGCGTTCCCAAGGGGGTTCGTTCTCTCTCCGGCCGGGTCACCTCGATCGACTATGTGTGGGAGATCGTCGTCGGCCGGCCTCAGCTCCTGGCGAGCGTTCCCAAGAAGGACGGTGTCCTCGCCCCCGACGAGGCGCTCTACTTCCTGTTCAGCGCCCCGCCGGCGGAGGGCGCGGCCGACTCGATCCGCCTCATCGGTCCGACCGGACCGATCGCGTTGTCCCCGGTCGCCCCCGACTCGAGCGCGCTTGCGGAGTTGATCCCCGAACCGGGAAGGGGCATCACGGCGGCGCATCTCCTGGTCCTGCGTCCCGAAAAGCTCCCTCCTCGAGAGGAGGGATACACGGTCGAGATCGCGGCCGGGATTCCGCTCCAGGGTACCGACGTCGGAATCGCAAAGCCGATCTCGATCCCGTTTCGGATCTACGGCGCTCCCGCGATTCGTTCGGTCCGCGCCTGGTATGACCACATCCGAATCCGCCTGGACGGACCGGTCGATCCCGAAACGCTCGCCGTCTATCTCGAGATCGATCCGTCGGTGACGCCCATCCGCGTCGAACCCGCCGGCGGCACCGAGGTCCTTGTTCGCTCGGAACGATTCCGGATGGGGGCAAGCTATGCCATCCGCCTCCGCGAGGGGATGCCGTCGCTTCTCGGCGAACGTCTGCTTGCGAGCCAGGCGGCGAAGGTCACATTCCCCCACGCGGCCGCCCAGCTCTCGATCGAGCCGTCAGGCGGGTTCCTGCCTGACGTCCCCGACCTCGCGATCCGGATCGAGGGCGCGAACGTGGACACGGTTCGCTTGTCCGGTCGATGGGTTCCCGCCCGCTCGGTTCCGGATGCGTTGCAGGCCAACGGGCGCTATGCCGACATGATGGAGCTGCCCAGGATCGGCACGTGGATCGAGCCGTCCCAGAGCCCCGACAGCGCGCGGGCCATGCTCCTTCCCGTGAGTCGGCTCGGCGCTCCACCGGCGGGAGCGAAGCTCCTGATCCTCGCCGTGGAGGGACGCTCCCTCTTCGCCGACAAGTCTGGAGAGCGCCGCCTGCACCGCGATCGAGCAGTCCTCCAAATCACGAACATGGGAGTCTCGGCGTTCGCAGGCGAGGACCGTGGCCTCGTGTGGGTGACGAGCCTGCCGGACGGCCGGCCCCTCGCGCAGGCGACGGTCCGCATGCACGATGCGGGACAGAAGAAGACGCTCTGGAGTGGCACGACCGACGAGGAGGGGCTGGTCTGGACTCCGGGAATGGAGGCGCTGGCGATCTCCCCCGGCGTGAACCCCGTGATCGAGGCGCGAGCGGGAACCGACGCGGCCTGGCTCGCCGTCTCCAAGACCTCTCCCATGCCGCGCGGGCGAGGCGCGCAACCGGATCGCGAGGAGCACCGCGCGTTTGCGCAAACCGATCGTCCCCTCTATCGCCCCGGCGAGAAGGTGCAGTGGGTCGCTCTGGCGCGCGCGCTCGGTCCCGTCTCGCTGGAAGCCGCGAAGACGGCGGCGCTGGGGTACCGGATCTTCGGACCCGACGGCGACCTCGTTGACCGCGGCCGGATCGATCTCGCGGCGCCGGGCCAGGGAACAGGATCGTTCACCATCGCGGCGGACGCGCCCGTCGGGTACTACGCGCTCCAGCTGACCGAATCGCCCGACAGCGAGAACGTGTGCGGCGGAACGTCATTCTCGGTCGAGGAGTACCGGCTTCCCCGCTTTCAGGCCCGCGTGGAGACGCCGGCGGGACCGGTTGTGACCGGCGAGGAGGTGAGCGTGATCGGACGCTTCACCTACCTGAATGGCGGCGCGTTGAGCGGTGCCCCGGTTCGCTGGACGATCTCGAGGCAATCGGACTGGTCGATGCCACCCGGACACTGGAACTACACATTCTTCGACCACCGCCTGGAGGACGCCGATGGCGAGTGGTCGGATGACGGATCCCGCCGCATCGCCGCCGGCGAGGCGAACCTCGATCGCGAAGGTCGGATCACCCTGCCGGTGACCCCCGACATCTCGCATCTCGGGCAGGACCAGATCTACCTGGTGGAAATCGGCGCGCGGGATCTGACGGATCGTTCCGCATACGCGGTCGGCAGCTTCAACGTGCGCCGCGCATCGGTCCGGGTCGGCGCTCGCGCGCAGTTCCCGCAGGAGTCCAGCGACGGTTCGGTGGAGCTCTCGGGGGTCTGCCTCGACTCGGCAGGGGTCCCCGTCGCTGGGGCGCCCCTGCGCTGGACAATCGAGCGGAGGGATTGGAAGACTGTCCGCATCCGCCGGATCGGCGGAGTCTTCGGCTATGAGAACATCGCCCGCGACTCGGTCCTCGAGCGCGGAAGCTCGATCTCGGCGAGCGAGCCGATGCGCATGAGATGGAAGCCCCCAAGACCGGGCAACTACTCGTTTCTGCTGGAGGCGACCGACGCCCAGGGACGCACGACCCGGGCGCGCGATGACATCTGGGTCTGGGGCGTGGAGCCGGCGGCTTGGTACCGGGACGATCATGGCTGGATCGAGCTGAAGCCCGATCAGGAGAAGTACGCCCCCGGAGACACGGCTGCGGTCCTCGTCCCCGCGCCGGCCATCCCGACGGAGGGGATCGTCCTCGTCATGGACGATGGGATCCGTAGCGTGCGGCGCCTGCACCGGCTGCAGGGCTCCCCGCGCGTGGAGATCCCCCTGGACGATGCGGTTCCCTGGGGGCGCTGGGTCCAGATGGTGCTCGTCGGTCCGAGCTCCGTCCCCCAGGGAGATGCCGTCCTCCGCCGGCTTCCCTACTATGGGGCGGGCCGCACCATGCTCCAGATCCGTCCCGATGACTGGCGGGTGAAGGTGGACATCGCCACCGACCGACCGGTCTACGCGCCCCGCGAAGAGGTGACCGTCTTGATCCAGCTCGCCGATGCGGGCGGCCGTCCGCTCTCCGGATCGGTCTCGCTGGCCGTCGTCGACGATGCGATCTTCGAGCTCGCGGGGGAATGGAATCCCGATCCCATCTCGACCTTCTTCTCCCCGCGCTGGCCGGAGATCTCCTACGACGATGTCCGCGAGAGCCTCAACCTCCCCGCCACCGGCGAGAAGGGGCGGCTCACTCCCGGCGGGGACAAGGGCGCAGACGCGGGATTCAGGCGCAGATTCCTGCCGACCGTGCACTGGGAGCCCCTGATTGCCGTGGGGGAGGACGGTCGCGCGACTGTTCGCTTCACCCTGGCCGATGATCTCACCCGCTACCGGCTGAGGGGCCTGGCGAGCTCTGGAGTCGATCGATTCGGAAGCGGCGAGTCCAAGACCGAGGTCCGCCGTCCCCTGCAGCTCGAGTGGGGCGCGCCCCGGTTCGTCCGCGACGGCGATGAGATCGACGTGGCCGCGGTCGTGCGCGCCGAGTTCGACCGGAAGACCGAGGTGAAGATCCGCGCTACCGCGGAAGGCGCCTCGATCGACGGAAAGAGGGAGCAGAAGGTCAAGACGTCCGCGGGCGAGCCGGGCCGGGCGATCTTCCGGCTCCGCGATGCGCGTGGAGCGGAATGCAAGCTACGCCTCATCGCGGAGGGAGGGGGCCAGACCGACGCGGCCGAGGTTGTGATCCCGCTCGACCGCCCTCTTCTCTGGAAACGGGCATTCGCCGGCGGGCGGATCGATCAGAGCGCCCGGACCCCGATCGAGATCGACCGGCTCGCCCTGCCCGAACAGGGCGGCTTGACCGTCACCGTCGGACCTTCCCTCCTTACCGGCCTCGAGGATGCCCTCCGATACACGATCGACTATCCGTACGGCTGCCTCGAGCAGCTCTCGAGCTCCCTGCTGGCGATGAGCACGCGCAAGCTCCTCGCTCCCTACCTCGGCGAGGAGCCGGGAACGATCGGCGTTCGCCCGTTCGAGGAGGCGCTCTCGGGAATCCGCGCGTGCGTCGATCCCTGGAGCATCCGCTCCTGGCCGTCGTCGCTATCGGCTGAGGGGAGCTCCTACACCGTCGGCTACGCCCTCTATTGTCTCGCGCGGGCCAAGGCCGTCGGCCTGGAGGTGCCGGACGATCTCATCGAGCGCTTCGCGAACGAATGCTCCGAACGCTACGACCGGCTCGCCTCCGCGGGGGAGGAGAAAGCGGGGCGGCAACGGCTTCTCTACGAGGGGCCGTGGCTTCTCTGGGTTCGCGCTGAATACGAGCGGCTGAATCCGAACATCGAGCCGACGGTCCGCGTCGCCGACCTCGAGGGGTTGATCTCATCGAGGCGCGATGCGCCGCTCGAGTCGCGCATCGTTGCGGGGCTCGTGGGACTCGACCTCAAGGAGCGCAAGGACGCCGCGGGATTCTCCCGGTCCTGGCCCACCCTGGCGAAGGTGATCCTGGAGGAGACGCGCGAATCTGCGAGCCAGCGGACGGGGCGCTTCAACTGGATCGCCGCATCTCACGGCCGATGGGGCGACGGAATCGGCGGGGACGTCCGCGCGACCGCCCTGTTCCTCCGATTGATCGCCTCGATCGATCCTGCCGACCCGGAAATCCCGGGGATGGTGGGCTGGCTGCTCGACCAGAGGCGCCCGCAGAGCGGCGCGTGGTCGAACAACCATACGAGCGCCCTGGCGCTCGATCTGCTGGCCACGACGGTGGCGACGCTCGAAGGGCCTCCATCGAGCGTGACCGGAACGGTGCGCGTCGGCTCCTCGGAAGAGGAGTTCGCCTTCGGTCCCGGACGCGCCGCCCCGGTCCGCCGGTTCGCTCCGATCTCCGCGCTGCTCCTGCCCGATCGAAGCGACGGATCGGTTCCGCTTCGCATCGAGACGAGCGGCCAGCGCCCGGTCTACTACCAGGCGACGCTCGATCAAGCCTGGCCCGCTCTCGATGCGCCTCCGCTCGAGGATGGGCTGATCGTGGAGCGGAGCTATCAATCGGTGGCGGGAGAACGGATCGACGAGAAGATCGCCGCCGGCGATCCGATCTGGGTTCATCTGGCGGTGGTTGTCCCGCGGTGGTCGAAGAACCTCCTCGTGGAGGATCCCCTGCCGGGCGGGATCGAAGCGTTGAATCTGCGCTTCCAGAACGCGCCGCGGCTCTCGATGGAGGAAGTCGAGACGGAGGATGAGGCGAGGGAGTCGGGCCTCTGGATCGTCCATCGTGAGATCCGCGACCGCAGCGTCCGGCTCTTCGCCGAGGACGTGGAAGCCGGCGTCTATCACGTCTACTATCCTGCGATCGCCACGACGGCCGGGGTCTATCGGACTCCGGGCGCGCGGGCGGAGATGCTCTACAGCCCGGAGATGCACGCCACCAGCCCGCCGAAGACGATCAAGATCGAACGGAGCAAGCGATGATTCGACTCGCTCGCATCGCGGGGATCGCCGCAGGGGTGTCGGTCGGCCTCGCGCTCTTGCTCGTCCTGCTCCTTCCGCGCTGGGTCGCGACGCCCTCTTGGATCAACGATGAGCCGACTGCGTCAATCGTGATCCTCGATCGGCAGGGCGATCGGCTCGCCGAGATCCCCGCCGCGCCCGGGGTCCATCGGGAGAGCGCCTCGATCGTCGAATGCGACTCGCTGCTCATCCGGGCGACGCTCGCGGCCGAGGATCGACGCTTCGAGAGGCACCCCGGGGTCGATCCGATTGCGCTCGCCCGAGCGGTCTTGCGTTCCCTTCGCGACGGCGGCTCGATTCGCGGCGCCTCGACGATCACGATGCAGACGGTGCGCCTCGCCCGCGGCGCTCCCGGCGGCCTGCTCGATCGCCTGAGGGAGATCGCGTGGAGCCTCGTGCTGGACGCGCACTGGTCGAAGTCGCGCATCCTCGAGAGCTACCTCAATCGCGCGCCGTACGGACGAGGGATCACGGGAGTCGCCGCGGCCTCTCGATACTGGCTCGGCAAGCCCCCAGCCGTCCTCTCTCCCGCGGAGGCCGCGCTCCTGGCGGCGCTGCCCTCGGCGCCGAGCCGCCTGGATCCGGCGAGACACCCAGCGCGAGCGAGAGAGGCGCGCAACCGTGTGCTCGCGCGGATGGAGCGGCTCGGCTGGATCTCCGCGGAGGATTCGCGCCGCGCGCGGGCCGCGAATCTGGAGATCGAGGCGCGGAGCCGCGTCCACCGCGCCCCGCACTTCGCCGCCTGGATTGAAGAAACCGCGCGGGAATCGCCCGGGGGGATCGCCCGGATTCGAACGACGCTCCAGCCGGCGATTCAGGCGATCGCGGAGCAGGCGCTCAGCCGGCGCGTTCGCGCGTTGCGGCATCGAAGAATCGCTGGAGGCGCCGTCGTCGTCCTCGACTCGCGAAACGCGGAGCTCCTCGCGATGGTCGGCTCCCCCGACTGGCGCTCGCCGGAGGCGGGGCAGTTCAACGCCGCGCTCGCGCCGCGCCAGCCCGGCAGCGCCGTCAAGCCGTTCACCTACGCCGTCGCCTTCGCGGAGTCGCTCCGACCGTCCACCATCCTGGCCGATGTCCCCGTGAGCTACGAGGGGCCCGGCGGGAGTTTCGCGCCACGCAACTACTCGGGGAAGTTCGCGGGGCCCGTCCCTGCCCGGCTCGCGCTCGCCAACTCCTGGAACGTCCCCGCCGTGGAGGTCCTCCGGCGCGCCGACCCCGCGGCGGTCGCCGCCGGGTTCCAGTCGCTCGGCCTCGAGATCGATGATCCGTCGCGACTGGGGCTGGGGCTCACGCTCGGGGCGGGAGAGGTCTCGCTGCTCGACCTCGCCGCCGCCTACGCCACGCTCGCCCGCGGCGGCTTGTGGATCGCGCCGAAGGCGATCGAGGAGATCGAGGATCCGGACGGACGCGTCCGGCCCGGTCCGCCCCAAGCGCGACGGGAGGCCCTCGATGCGATCAGCTGCTCATGGGTGAACGAGATCCTCTCGGATCCCTCAGCGCGGGGCGACGCCTTCTACCGCGATGGTCCTCTCGAGATGGCCGGGCCGGTGGCGGCCAAGACGGGGACCTCCTCCGATTGGCGGGATGCGTGGGCGATCTTCTACACGACGCGCCACACCGTCGCCGTCTGGATGGGGAATCCCGACGGAACTCCCACGGATGAGGTGACCGGGGCGCAAGGGCCCGCCTTCGTGGCGCGCGAGATCCTCGAAGCTGCCGAGGGCGCGGATCCCGCGGCTCCCTTCCCCGTTCCCGATGGGGTTGAGCGCCGCCCGGTCTGTCCCGTGAGCGGAGGCGCCGCGGGGCCCGACTGCGCGAATGCCGACTTCGAGCCGTTTCGTGTGGGCGATCCGCCGCTCGAACCCTGCGACGCCCACCGGGCCTACCGCATCGATGTGACGAACGGCTTGCTGGCACGCGCGTGCACGCCCTCGGAGCTGGTGCGACGCCGAGTCTTCGTCGAGCTATCCGAGCGATTCGCGTTCTGGCAGTCGGATGAGGGAATCGCGCCGGTCCCCCAGGAGGCGACTCTCTGCCGTTGCGGCCGCCCCGGCTGCCGCATCCTCGACGGCGATCGATCTCTCGCGCCCCGCGCGCGCGTCACGAAGGTCGCGATCCTCCGGCCGGCCGCGGGGACCGTCCTCGCGATCGATCCGACGATCCCCCCCCTCCAGCAGCAGCTCGCGCTCGAGGCGAGCGCGCCTGCAGGATCCCTCCTCCGCTGGAAGATCGACGGAAGAGAGATCGGCCGGACTCGCGCCGCGCACCGGCTCTACTGGTCGCCCGCCGCGGGACGGCATGAGATCGTGGTGGAGATCCTGCAGGGAGGAAGCGGCTCGGATGCGACCGTGCTGACCGTGCTGGAAGCGGACGATCGATCCTGACGGCTTCGAAAGGTCGTGGAGCGCGATCCGTCGATCACGTCTCCCCGGCGCAGGAAGAGGCGCAACAACCTTCGCCTCGGATCCCTTCGAGTCCCTCCCGGATGAGCCATGGCACCATGCAGAGCGCGGCGATCGGATCGGCCCACCAGAGGCCGGCGACTGCATGGGCCGTGAGCCCCAACAGGAGCGCGAAAGAGAGATAGGCGCAAGCGAGGGTCTCCTTCGCCTCGGCCCGCAGGGCGCCGCTTCCGATGCGTTTCGCCGCGCGCAGCTTCCAGTAGGCGACGATCGGCATGATGATTAATGACGCCGCGGCCAGGATGATGCCAACGAGGCTCTCCTCCGGCGGCTCCCGGCGGTAGAGGCCCAGACTCGCCTCCACGACGACGTAAGCGGCAAGAGCGAAGAAGGTCAAGCCGACGAACCGATGCACCCGGCGCTCGGCTTGCTCCACCTGCTCCGGGTCCGCCCCCCTCGTCTCCACCCCGAGACGCCACAGAACCACTCCGGCCGCCGCGCACTCGATCACGCTGTCGAGCCCGAATCCCAGCAAGGCGATCGAATCGGCCGCGGCGCCGGCCCAGATCGCGACGACCGCCTCGAGGAGGTTGTAGGCCATCGTCACCGCGACCAGGGCGATGGCGATCCGGGTCCAATGGGATCCGGCCGAATCCGTCCGGACGCCCCGCCCTTCAGGGAGGTTCGGTCTCAAGTGTTCCATCCTTTCCGAGGGTAGCGGAATCTTACCCAACCGGAAGCCCCGCATGGTCCATCCATTCGATCCCCGAACGAGCTGCCCCTATCTCAAGGCGCCCGAGGGGGCCGCCGAGACTAATGAGGACAGGCCGCGCCGCGGATTCCGGTCCCGGCGCGCGAGGCATCCCGGCGTCCGCCCCGCCCAGTTCGCGCCGGTGGGGATCGAGCCGGCGAATGGCGCATCCGATGAGACCGATCCGGGGTTTCAACAAGGACTGATGGATGCAAGTCACTCGATCTCGAACGTTCGCCTTCCTGGGGCCCGCGTTGCTGACCGCATGCGGTCTGGCGCTCACCGTGATCACCTGGCGCCAGCTTCGCGAGACCCAAGTCGGGCGCGAAAACGAGCGGCTCCGCGCCCAGATCGAGGAGGCGCGAGGCGATCTCCTCGGATCCCTCACGGAGGCGGAGGAAGCGGCGCGCCACGCGCGCGCCCTCGTGGTCGGCAGCCAGTCGGTCGAGCCCGAGGAGTGGCGGACGCTCATCGGCGACATGAGACGATCCTCCGGCGGCCGAAGGACTTTCGCGCTCGGGCTCGTCTCGCCCGATCCGCCCTTCGAGCAGTCCGGTCAGCTCGCCCAGGCTCCGCTCCACGGGATGCGCCCGACGGGTGCGGCGGGAACGGTCGGCCGGCGATTCGTGCTCACCATGGCCGAGCCGCCCGAGCTCTGGCCGGTCGAGATCGGAAGCGACCTCGGCGCCGAGGAAGTCTCCCGCGCCGCCATGGAACTCGCCCGGCTCGAGGACCGCGCGCTCCTGGCGTGCGAGGGCCGATGTCCCGCGACGGCCGATTCCAACGAGGCGCTGCTGCTCTACCTGCCCGTCTACAGCCCGGATGACCGGGCCATTGAGCCCCGGCCCTTCGAGCGGCACTGCCGCGGCTGGATCGTCGCGCGGATCCCCGTCCACACCCTGACGGCGAATCTCTCGTCCGCCCAGGGGGCGGTCGTCCTCATCCGATCGTGCGGTCCGGCCCCCGCGAAGGCGAATCCGCCCTCGGCCCGCGCTCCAGCAGAGGGGATCGCGGCCGCCACCTTCGACCTGGAGTACGGAGGATGCCGCTGGAGCTTCGAGGTCCGGGATCAGCGTCGGCTCTCCTCATCCCGGGAGAAGTACGCGACGATCGCAACCTTGGTCGGCGGAATCCTTGCCAGCATCTTCCTCGGCGTCGTCGCCCATCTCTTCGTCGCCGCGCGCATGCGTGCGCGATCCGATCAGGAGCTGCATCGTCAGCTCGGACGGATCGACCGCGAGGGGCGGCAGGTCCGCTTCGAGCACGATGCGATCGCCTCGGACGGACACGTCCTCCCCGTCGAGATCTCCATCTCGAAATCGGAAATCTACCCGGACATGCAGGCTGCTCTCTTCATCCGCGACATCCAGGAACTGCGGCGCATGCAGGAAGAGGCGCGCAGGAGAGCGGCGATTCTCGAGGCGGTTGGATACGGCGTCGAGAAACTGCTCGCCGCCGAGCGTTGGGAGGAGGCGATCGACGAGGCGCTGGAGCGTCTGGGACGCGCCGCCGGGATCAGCCGCATCTATGTCCTCGAGCGCGACGACCGGCATCGGCCGAGTGCGGTTTTCGACCGACGATTCGAGTGGGTCGCCGAGGCGATCAGCGTCGAGATCGACAATCCGGAGCTGCAGGGTTTCGACCTGGACCGCGCCGGATTCGGCCGCTGGACCGAGATCTTCGACTCGGGCCACGTCGTCCATGGGCGCGTGCGTTGCCTTCCCCCGGCGGAACGCCCCATGCTGGAGGCGCAGCAGATCCTTTCCATCGCCTTGGCGCCGATTCACGCCGCGTCGTCTCTCTGGGGAGTCATCGGATTCGACGAGTGCCGCCGCGAGCGGGACTGGTCCGAGGGCGAGGTGGAGGCGCTGCGGATCGCGTCGAAGGCGATCGGGGCGGCGATCGAAAAGACTCGGGCGATGGACGCGATGCGCGAGAGCGAATCGCTGTTGCGCTCGGTCATTCAGTCGATGCGCGAGGGACTCCTCGTACACGAGGTCGGAGGCAGGATCACCTTCTGTAACGATACCGCCGCGCTCATGATGGGCTCAACGGTGGAGCGCATCCTTCGATCCGCGCCCGAGGACCGCCGCTGGCGGCTGCGGCACGAGGACGGCGAGGCCCTGAGGTCCGAGGACATCCCGGAGCTGCTCTCGAGCCGGAGCGATTTCATGCATTCTCGATCGGCGACGATCGAGCGCTCCGATGGTTCGGTAGTCCACATCTCCTACAACGCGATTCCTCTCTATCGCTCCGGTGCGACCACACCGTATGCGGAGGTCGTCACCTTCCGGGACGTCACCGAGAGGCGCAAGAGCGAGGAGCAGATCCGCACCTACCTGAGGCAGCTGGAGGGAGCGCGAACCCAGGCCGAGCAGCAGACATTCCTTCTCAGAGAGCAAGCAGCGCAGCTCGAGATCGCCCGGGATCAAGCTCTCGCCGGAACCCGGGCGAAGTCCGAGTTTCTGGCCAACATGAGCCATGAGATCCGAACTCCGATGAACGGCATCATCGGGATGACTGGCCTGCTACTCGAGACGCCTCTCACCGCGGAGCAGCGCGACTACGCCGAGACGATTCGCAGCAGCTCCGACTCGCTCTTGACGGTCATCAACGACATCCTCGACTACTCGAAGATCGAGGCGGGCAAGCTGACGATCGAGGAGGAGCGTTTCAGCCTCCGCCAAGCGATCGAAGAGGTGGCCAGTCTCATCGCGCCGCGCGCCCATGAGAAGGGAGTGGAGTTCGCCTGCATCGTCCCCCCCGACTTCCCCGAGGCGCTCCTGGGCGACCCAGTCCGCGTCCGACAGATCCTGACCAACCTTGCGGGCAATGCGGTCAAGTTCACCCAATCCGGAGAGATCTCCATCGAAGCTTCTCTCGACGAACGCGACGACTCCTCCGTCTGGGTCCGGCTGGCGGTGAGCGATACCGGAATCGGAATTCCCGTAGATCGGCAGAAGGCCATCTTCGAGAGCTTCACGCAAGCCGACGGCGCCACCGCGCGGCGTTACGGAGGTACGGGCCTCGGGCTCGCGATCTGCCGCAATCTGACGATGCTCATGGGGGGTCGCATCGGCCTCGAGAGCGCTCCCGGCAAGGGCAGCACGTTCTGGGTCGAGCTGCCCCTCCGGGCCTGCGCCGAAGAGGACGGCAAACGGGTTGACTTGGGTCGCGTCCTGAAGGACGTGAAGGTGCTCGTGGTGGACGACAGCGAGACCAATCTCCGGATCGCCCGCCGGCAGCTACGCGCCTGGGGGTGCGCCGTCGAGACGGCCGCCTCCGGCGATGGATGCCTCTCGATCCTGAGTCGCGGCGTCTTCATCCCTCATCTGATCCTGCTTGACATGCGGATGGAAGGACTCGACGGCCTGGGCACGGCTCAGACGATTCGCCGATCTCCCAGATTCGCCGGGACGCCGCTCATTCTCCTCTCCTCCCACGGGTTGCAGGGCCAGCCCGAAGAGGTCCGCGCGGGAGGCTTCGCCGCCGTGCTGAGCAAGCCACTGCGTCCCGCTCAGCTTCTGCGGACGATTCAGCAGGTCCTCGGGATGAGGATTGACCGCGACGAGACGCGCGCGGATGACTCGCGCTCGGACTCGCGCTCGGTCATCCCGGCCGGGCTGCGCGTGGTCGTCGCCGAGGACAACACGGTGAATCAGAAGCTCATCGTGCGCGTGCTCGAGAAGCGCGGATGCCGCGTCACGGCGGTTTCCAACGGCCGCGAAGCGGTCGAGACGCTCGAGGCGGGCGAGCACGACATCGTCCTGATGGACGTCCAGATGCCCGAGATGGACGGCTACGAGGCCACGGCCGAGATTCGCAGGCGCGCCTCCGGTTCGCCTCAGCGCATTCCGATCATCGCCATGACCGCCCACGCGATGGAAGGCGACCGCGAACGCTGCATCGCCTCGGGAATGGACGATTACGTCTCCAAACCGGTCTCCCCCACCGAGTTGTTCGAGACGATCGCGAGGTGGTGCGGGCGCGGAAGCCCTCGGTCATCGGAGGCAGGCCCTGCCGGACAGGCGCTTGGCGGACCAGGCGATCCCATACGGATCGAGAAGCTTCGCGAGGAGTACGGGCTCGACGAGGAGGCCGAGCGGGAGGTGCTGCGCGAGTTCCTGGAATCGACGCCCCAGCGCATCGAGCGGCTGGAGGGCGCGCTCCGATCAGGCGACGGGGGCGCGGTCGAGATGGAAGCCCACGCGCTCAAGGGGAGCGCTCGTATGCTGGGCGCGGAGTCGATGGGCGAGGCCGCGGCGGAACTGGAGAGTCTCGGTCGGGACCGAGATCTCTCCGGCTTCGAGCTCCCTCTCGCGCGGTTCCTCGAGCGATGGTCGGATGTCCGGCGCCGGATCGAGGACTATCTGCAAATGCGAAGGGCCGCCTAGAGCAGCGTCGCCTCCAGCCGCTCGATCGTCAGCCCGGCCTTGAGGAGGTTGGAGACCGGGCACTCCTGCTCCGCGGCCATCTTCTTGAAGGTCCCCGCGTCCAACCCCGGCACTTTCCCCTGCGTCTGGATCACCATCTTGGTGATCTTGAAGCCGCCTTCCGGCAACGGCGAGAGGTGGCAGGTCGCCCGGGTCTGGATCGATTCGGGGATGTGCCCGCCCTTCGCCAGGCTCGCTGAGAACGCCATGCTGAAGCAGCCGGCCAGCGCAGCCGCGATCATCTCCTCTGGATTCGTCCCGGCGGCCCCCTCGAATCGGGTGGCGAAGGTGAAAGGCGCGTCCTTCAGGACGCCGCTCGTCGCGGACATCGTCCCGCGCCCGCTCCTCAAGTCTCCATTCCAGACCGCCGTCGCCGTGCTCTTTAGATCGCCCATCGTCCTGTCGACTCCTTTCCCGTATGGTTCCGCCCGCCGGAGCGCCCGCGCGGGGCTATGTCACTTGCGAAGCGCCGCCATCCGGCGCAAGAGATCGACAACCCGGCAGCTGTAGCCCCACTCGTTGTCATACCATGAGAGCGTCTTCAGATAGCTTCCGCCGACCACACGCGTCAGCGGAGCGTCGAAGATCGCCGAGTGGGTGTTGCCGATCACATCCGAGGAGACGATCGGCTCGTCGGTGCACTCGATGATCGACTTCATCGGGCCCTCGGCCGCCTTGCGGATCGCCGCGTTGACCTCCTCGACGGTCACCGAACGCTTCATGAGGGTCACCAGATCGACCGTGGAGCCGTCCGGAACCGGCACACGCATCGCAATCCCATCGAGCTTCCCCTTGAGATCGGGCAGCACCTTTCCCACGGCCCGCGCGGCCCCGGTCGTCGTGGGGATGATGTTCTCCGCTGCGGCGCGGCTGCGCCGCATGTCGGAGTGCGGCACGTCGGCCAGGCGCTGGTCGTTCGTGTATGCGTGCACCGTGGTCATGAAGCCCTTCTCGATGCCGAAGGTCTCGTGCAGCACCTTGGCGATCGGCGCAAGGCAGTTCGTCGTGCAGGAGGCGTTCGAGACGATCCGGTGCTCCTTCTTGAGATCCCCGTCATTGACGCCCATGACGATGGTGGCGTCGATCTCGTCCTTGGCGGGCACGGTGAGAATCACCGCCTCGGCCCCCGAGGCGATGTGCTTGGCAAGCGACTGGGAATCGCGGAACTTGCCGGTCGCCTCGATGACGAACTGCACGCCGTGCTTCTTCCAGGGGAGATTCTCCAGCTCGCGGATCTCGAGCATCTTCACCGTGTGCCCGCCGGCGTAGAGGGTGTCCCCGTCGACTCTCACCTCGCCCTTGAAGCGTCCCATCACCGTGTCGTACTTGAGCAAATAGGCCAGTGAGCGATTCGGGGCGATGTCGTTGATCGCGACGATCTCGAGATCGTTCGCGTCGACCAGCAACCTGTAGATCGAACGCCCAATCCGGCCGAACCCGTTGATCGCAATCTTCGTCTTCATCGTCCCCTCCCTCAATTCAGGCTGGCGAGCTTCTCGACGAGCTCGACCACGCGCGTGGCGTATCCCCATCCGTTGTCGTACCACGAGATCGTCTTGAGGAGGTTCCCCCCCAGGACAGCGGTCGACAACGAGTCGAAGATCGCGGAGTGGGAGTTTCCGATCACATCGGAAGAGACGATGGGCTCCGTCGCGTACTCGATCACCTTCTTGTAGGTCGACTGAGCAGCGCTCTTGACGACCTCATTGACCTCCTCGACCGTCACCGGCCGGCGCATCAAGGTCACCAGATCGATCGTCGAGCCGTCCGGCACCGGGACGTTGACGGCGATGCCGTCCAGCTTGCCGGCCAGCTCCGGCAGGATCCGCTCCACCGCCTGGGGCGACCAGGTCACCGTGGGGATGATGTTCTCCGCCGCGGCGCGGCTTCGGCGAAGGTCCTCGTGTGGAACGTCCGCGAGCCGCTGGTCGTTCGTATATGCATGGACGGTCGTCATGAATCCCTTGTCGATTCCGAACGCATCGTTCAGGACGCGGGCGATGGGAGCAAGGCAGTTCGATGTGCACGATCCGGCGGAGATGATCTTGTGCTGCGAGGTCAGGATGTGATCGTTCACGCCGGTGACGATGACCGCGTCGATCTCGTCCCGCGGAGGGACGGTCAGGATGACCTTTCGAGCCCCGGCCTCGAGGTGGCGCTCCAGCATGCTACGCACACGGTACTTCCCCGTCGCCTCGATGACGATGTCGACGCCAAGCTCCCGCCAGTCGACTTCGCCCGGCTCCTTCTTCTGAATCATTCGAATCTGCCGTGCCCGGACGTACATCGCGTCTCCCTTGACCGAGAACGGCTCGGTGAAGGGTCCGTGCACCGTGTCGAAGCGGAGGAGATACTCCAGTTGATTGGGTGCCGCGATGTCCACGATCGCCATGACATCGATCTCCGGATGATGCTGCTGAATGATGCGGAAGGCGTTGCGCCCGATCCGCCCAAACCCCATGATCCCAACGCGAACGCTCATTCGGTTCCTTCCTCCTTGGAGGATATGGCGGCCCATCTGTCGCCGGTTCCGGGCGATCCTATCACGGCCCCCCGGGTCTGGGAAGCAGACCGCCTTCGCTCCGGCGCTTCAGAGGGTTGAAAAGGCCCCGAGGAACGTGGATCGTCAGTCGTGCCGGCGTTGGGGGAGCAAGGGATCCCCATGAGGAGGAATGATGATCCGCTTGGCGACCTTCCTGATCGCGCTCTTCGCCCTCCGGGCGATCGACGCGGCCGCGCAGGATTCCTCGGCGGCGAATCCCGTCCCCGAGTTGTCGGTGGGCAAGGCGGCCGTCGCGCGCATCCTTCCCGTCGGACCGGCGGGAGAGATGCCGGCGACCTACGGAGTCGTGCTCGGAGATCCACCGCGGCTGGTGGCAAGGCTGAGCGCGCTCGCCGGAGCGGCGCGCGCGACGGCGAGCTTCCGCGACGGGCGCACCGCGACCATCGAGCGGGCCGTCTCCTTCGACCCGACCCTCGACATCGTCGTCCTGGACGCGGGCGTGGAGCTTCCCCCGCCTCCCGATCCCGCCGTATCGATTCACTGGCGGGCCAACGCCCGCGTCTATGTCGTACCCGGCCCCGGAGGGGGCGAGGAGGCTACGGAACAGACGGTGACCGAGCCGATGGAGCTGGGGAAACTCCGGGTAATCCCCCTTTCCGGAGATCACGACGGCGGCCTCGCGGTGATGGACGTTCAGGGCAAGTGGATCGGGATCACGGGGCTCATCGACGATGCGACCGGACGCTTTCCGTTCCTCACCTCGAGCGAGGAGATCATCCCGATCATCTTCGCCAAGGGTCCCGAGGCAAGGCTGGACGAGATGCCGCCGCCGCCTTCCTGGCAGGATGCGAACACCTTCGATGGACTCCTCGTGCGTGCGGTTCTTCGCTCGTTCGACTCCCCCGAGGAGGCGATCCCGTTTTTCGACCTGGCGATGAAACGCGACAGCACTTCGGCCGACCTGCACTACTGGGTCGGCAAGAATCAGTTCCGCACGCACAAGTTCGCCGATGCCGAAACCTCATTCCGCAAGGCCTTCGGGACTCGTCCCGACTGGGTGATGGCCTACCACATGGCGGGCGCCGCGGCGAATCAGCTCGGGGAATACGCGCGCGCCATCGAGTGGTACGACGCCGGGCTCGCGGTGAAGCCGGACAATCCGCTCACGTTGACCAACAAGTCGGGCGCCTTGTACAACCTGGGGCGGACACAGGAGGCGATCGCCGTGCTCGAGGAGGCGCTACGCGTCGACCCGAACCATGGGATGGCCCTTCACAATCTGGGAGTCATCTACGTCACCGCGCGACGCATCGAGGAAGCCGAGGAGATGTACACGCGACTCGCGCGGGTGAATCCATACCTCGCGCGTGCGCTTCGGAGACAAATCGACGGCGAGGAGTGATCCGCGCTCGAGACTTCGCGGGAGGGGCAGGCGGTGAGTCGGGATCGCAACGGGCCGGGAACGGGGCCCCTCCTCCAGGCGCTGCTTGCCGCCGCGCTCTTCGGCGCCGCGACGCCGGCAAGCAAGGCGCTGCTGGCGGGCGTCACGCCCTTCCAGCTCGCAGGCCTGCTCTACCTGGGAGCCGCGGTCGCGGTGCTGCCCTTCGTGATCCGGAACCGACTCCCGGCGAGAGCATCCAGGCTTCCGCGCCGGACGCTTCTCCAGCTTCTCGGCGCCGTCGCATGCGGCGGTCTCGCAGGTCCGGTGCTTCTTCTCTTTGCCCTGCGCATGGCCTCTTCCGCTTCAGTGGCGCTTTGGCTGAATCTGGAGCTCGTCTGCACGATCCTTCTGGGCATCCTCATCTTTCGAGATCCCCTCACGACCCGCGGCGCGATTGCGGGCGCGGGAACCCTCGCGGCCGCCGTTCTGCTCTCTGTCTCCGAGGGAACCGCGGGCGTTTGGGCCGGCCTTCTCCTGTTTGCGGCCTGCCTCTGCTGGGGCGTGGACAATCACCTCACGGCCATGATCGACCGCCTCTCGCCGGCGCAGACGACGTTCTGGAAGGGGAGCATCGCGGGATCGGTGAATCTCGCGATCGGGACAATCGCTTCCCCATGGACGGTCCCGACCGCGACGATCGCCTTCGGTCTCGTCGTCGGGGCGCTCTCTTACGGGCTCAGCATCACGCTCTACATCGCTGCCGCCCAGCGGCTCGGCGCCACCCGGAGCCAGATCGTCTTCTCCTCGGCGCCCTTCTTCGGGGTCCTGCTCTCCGCGCTCGCGCTCGGCGAGTCGATCTCGCTCTTGCAGTCGCTCGCCGTCGTCCTGCTCGTGCCCTCGATCGCGGTTCTGACAGCCGAGAACCATGCCCATCGACACGGCCATGCGGCGGTCTCCCACGATCATTGGCACCGGCACGACGACGATCACCACGATCACGACCACGCAGAGATCGAGGCGCGCGCCGGGCACTCACACGCCCACTCCCACTCGCCGGTGACGCACAGCCATCCGCACTGGCCCGACCTTCATCACCGGCACGAGCACGAGCGAGACGGCGGCGACTCCCGCTGATTGCGGGTTCGCGCCGGCCGGGCTCTAGACTACGTCCTGCCGGCGGTAAGGTCCGCCGCGCCCACCCCACTTCTCCTCGAGGTAGACCGCCTCGATGACGATGCCGCGATCGAGCCCCTTGCACATGTCGTAAACGGCGAGCGCGGCGGTCGCGGCGGCGGTCATCGCCTCCATCTCGACCCCCGTGCGTCCCTGGCAGCGGACCTCCGCGCGGATCAGAACGACGCCGGACTCGACGGCAAGATCGACGGAGGCCAGATCGATCGGGATCGGATGGCACAGGGGGATCAGATCCGCGGTCCGCTTCGCAGCCTGGATCCCCGCGAGGCGAGCCACATCGAGGACCCTCCCCTTCGCGACCGAATCGGCGGCGATCGCCTCGGCCACCTTCGGCCCGACGCGAACCCGCGCCCGCGCGATCGCGCCGCGCGAGGTGACATCCTTGTCCGATACATCGACCATCCGCGCCCCGGATCGGCCGAGATGCGAGAATGCAGGATCGAGCGTCATCGCCCCTCCACCACAGGTTCGCGACCTGGAATCGGGATCGCCGCCATCGCGGTTCCGGCCGGGCGCTCCGCGCCGTCACCCGGAACCATGAGGAACGCATCGGCACGAGACGCGGAGACGATGTCGCCGCTCCCGTTCATCGGGATCTCCGCCACGCGGTCTTCGCCGACGAATCGGCAAGGGACGAAGTGCAACATGCCTCCTCCCCTACGGACGGCGGCCTCCAGTCGCACCGATATCCTCGGCGGTCCGGGTCTCGGCTCGCCGCGGAAAGCTCGCAGATAGGGCAGGAGGAAGACCAGGCCGGTGACGAGCGCGCTGACGGGGTTTCCGGGAAGGCCGAACACCGCCACGCGTCGGCGGTCCATGCGGACCGTCCCGAAGAGGAACGGCTTGCCGGGCCGGATCGCCGCTTTGCGCACGGAGATCTCGACGCCGATCTCCTCGAGGACCGCCGGCACGAGGTCCAGGCCTCCCGCAGAGACGCCGCCTGTGATGACGAGGACGTCGCCCCGCAGTCCACGGCGGATCGCACGGCGCAGCGGGATTGGATCGTCATCGACGATGCCGAGCGCCCGCGGCTCGACCGAGAACGCCGCGCGCAGCAGCAGTCCCAGGGCGGCGTCGTTGACGCTCCGGATCTGGACGGGGGTGGGCCTCCGGACCGGCGGAACAATCTCGCGTCCCGTCATGAGGATGGCCGTCGCGGCCTCCGGGTAGACCGGAACAGAGGATCTGCCGATCGAGGCCAGCACGGCCGCCTCGCCCGGCCCGATCCTGCGGCCGGCCTCGAGGAGAAGATCGCCTCTCCGCGCGTCCTCGCCCCGATCGGCGATGCCCGGCCGACGCGCGTCCGCGAGGGGAAGATCGGCATCGAGATGGACGCGTCCGCCCTCCTCGCGGGCGCGCTCGACCGGAACGATGCCGGCGACGCCCGGAGGAGCCGGCGCCCCGGTCCAGATCCGCACGCAAACCCCCGCGGGAAGCCGGCGGGGCGGGCGCGAGCCGGCCGCGATCTCTCCGGCGATCGGAATTCCCGCGGGATCATCGAGCCGGCATTCCGCGTGGATGGCATAGCCGTCGAGCGCGGCGCGATCGAAGGGCGGAATGTCGCGGTCCGCGCGCTGGTCGCGCGCAAGGATCCTGCCGAGGGAGTCCCGCAGATCGACCGCATGGATCCGATGCCGCCGCGGGGCGGCCGAAAGCACGCGCGAGAGGGCCTCCTCGAAGGAAAGCAACGGGCCGTTCGAGCGATCCGCGGTCAGACGACACTCCCCTTGCGCGCGGCGCGCGGACCGCCCGCGGGAAGCAGGGCCTCCAGGGGGCAGCCGACGCAGCGCGGCTTTGTTCCGCAGTAGCGATGCCCGACCCAGACGAGCTGCGCGTGGAAGTCATTGTACAGCTCTGCATCGCTCGGGAGATTCGCCTCGAGGAATCGGCGCACATCCTCATAGCCGCCCCCGGGATGGAGAGCGTGGCGCTCCAGCACGCGGTGGGTGTAGGCGTCGACGACGAAGACGGGGCGGCCGAAGGCGTAGAGAAGGATCGAGTCGGCCGTCTCCGGCCCGATCCCCCAGATCTCCAGGAGCTCGGCGCGCAACGCCTCGGTCGTCGCACGCGCGAGGCGATCCAGCCGCCCGCCGGCTCTCGTCTGCAGGTAATCCAGGAGCGCCCGCAGCTTTCGCGCCTTCTGGCGGTAGTAGCCCGAGGGTCGGATCGCCTCGGCCAGTTGCTCCTCGCTTGCGCGGGCCATCGCGGCGGGCCGCAGCCAGCCATTCTCCCGGAGGCGGAGGATCGCCCGCTCGACGTTTCTCCATGTGGTGTTCTGAGTCAGAATCGCGCCGACGATCACCTCGAAGCGCGTCTTCCCGGGCCACCACCCGAGCGTCCCGTGATCCCGGCGGAGGGTCGCGTAGAGGCGCGTCAACGAGTCGCGCCCCGATCGTCCGGGAGCGGCTGTCCTTGTTGGATCGGACATCTCCGAGACGATCGGGGCGCGCAGGCTCTTCGTACGATTGCGCCTACAGGGCCTTCACGCTCTTGATGAGAACCGGCTCCACCGGGACATTCTGGTGGGGCGGGCGCGATGTGGTCTCGACGGCGGCGATCTTGTCGACGACCTCGAGCCCCTCGATGACCTTGCCGAAGACGGTGTAGCCGTTCCCGTCCGGCTTCGGAAAGTCGAGGTTCGGGTTGTCCTTGTGGTTGATGAAGAACTGGCAGGTGGCCGAGTTCGGGTCCGAGGTGCGCGCCATGGCGATCGTTCCCCGGAGGTTCTTCACTCCGTTCTTCGACTCGATCGGAATCGCGGCGTGCGGCGTCTTCTGATTCATGTCCTTCGTGAAACCGCCCCCCTGCACCATGAAGCTCGGTATCACGCGGTGGAAGATCGTGTCGGTGTAGAAGCCCTCCTTCACGTAGCGAAGGAAGTTCTCGACGGTCTTTGGCGCCTTGTCCGGGTACAGCTCGATCTTCATGTTGCCGAGCGTCGTCTCCATCAATACCACGACTTTCCCCTTCATCCCAGCCGACGTCGGTGCCGGCGTCGGCTGTGCTTCGTCTGCTGCGCCCACGCTACCCGCAACGAGGGCGCTCAGGGCGACGGCGAACATGATTCTGCGCATCATCTCTTGAAATCCTCCTCAGAAGCGCGACTTCGGTCGGGCCGATCGGGCTCTACTCTTCAAGCCCGGGGGTCTCCGTCCGCTCCTCCCACTCCGGAGTGACCTTATCAGACCTCGCCGTTTCCGGCAACGCGACGAGGGTTCGCCCCCGAAGGTGGTACGATCCCCCCCGAAGGGAGTGCCGAGCCATGCGAGCCAGAACCGCGACGATCCTTGCAGTCATCCTCTTCACCCTCGCCAGCGGCTGTTCCGACGAAACGAAACGTCCTCCTCAGGAACCGGCGGCCGATTATGACGCTCTAGTCCAGCAGGCTTGGGCGGCCTTCGATTCAGGCGACTACGACTCCGCACGCGCGATCTTCAACCAGCTGATCGCCTCCTTTCCCGACGCGGCGGAGGGGCACACGGGATTCGGCTGGTGCGAGATCGTCGAGCAGCGCCTGGAATCCGCGCTTGCGGCACTCCTCGAAGCCGACCGTCTCGGCGGCGGAGCCGACGCGGCCGCCGGACTGGCGGTCGCCGCATCGGCTCTGGGCCGGGATGAAATCGCTCTCGAGGCAGCGGCTCGGGTGGAGGATCCTTCGTATGTCTTCTCCGGCGACCCGCAGTTCACCTTCCGCGATCTCCTCTACATTCGCGCGCTCGCCGAGTTCCATCTCCTCCGTTACGAGGACTGCTACTCCACGCTGAACATCCTGATGCCCGATCTTTGGATCGACTTCGACGAGTACGACTTCCGGGAGCAGCTCTTTGCAGCGCTCGAGTCGCTCGAGGGGCGTGTCTGATGAAGACGACGCTCGCATTCCTCATAGTCTCGACGCTCCTGCTCCAGGTCGGTCCCGCGCGCGGCGCCGCCGGATGGCAGATTCGCACTTTCCCGGCCGGCGAGGCCGTCCGAATCGAGGAATCGGTGGCGCGGGGCTCGCTGTTTCTCTACGGCCGCTTCATCGGGGGCAACATCTGGGAGACCTCCAATGCCGGGATCTCGGGAGCCCTGCACGGTCCCTTCCCCCCGTTTCCCGCCGACAGCATCACCACCTCGGCCCCCGGCGGAGAGCTTCTCGTCGCGCAGCGCTCGCTGTGGGGCAAGCTGGAGGGCGGTTCCTGGTCGCGGATCGCGATCCCGGACAGCGTTGGTACGCCCACGGCCGCCGCGGGCGAATCCCCCGATGAGTTCTGGTTCGGCAACAATCGCGGCGAGCTCTATGCGGCCACGCGAACCCAGGACGACGAGCTCGTCTATGCGCGCATCGCCGGCTTCGGCGGGACGCCCGTCGCCTCGCTCGTGCCGCGCGATGCGGCTCGATGGATCGCTCTGACGGCGGACGGCCGGTTCTTCGCGCAGGACACCGCCTGGGTCGAAGCCCCGGTCCGCCTCTCCGCGTTCGACTTCGGCGACGCTCAGACCTGCTTTGGAATCGAGGCGGTCACCGCCAGGCTCTGGCGTTCGATCGACTCCGGACTCACATGGGAGCCCTGGAGCGACGCGCTCGCCGATTCGCTCTACTCCCCTTACATCGAGCGCGTCCGTCGCTTCCGCGTCGGCGCCCTGGGGACGATGGTCCTGGCCTGCGGGGATGCTCTCCTCGTGAGCCGCGACTGGGGAGTCCAGTGGCGCCTCGCCGCCACGGGAGACGGCCTCTTCGAGGACGCGGCGATCGTCGATGAGTTCGACGCGATCGTCACGGCGGGAGCGCGCGTCCATGCGAGCGAAGATGGCGGCTACAGCTTCGAGCAGCTGATGGGAACCGATTTCGGGGACGTCTCGCCCGCCTCGCGATCGACCCTCTGGGCGGTCGACCGGGGTCTCCTGCTGAGCCTCGACCAGGGCACACGCTGGTTCCGGCAGACCCTTCCGGAGCCATCCGGCGAGCTCACCCACATCCTTCCGCGCGGAGACTATGAGATCTGGCTGCACTTCGAATCTCCCGCGGGACCGCGGACGTTCTTCAGCGACGACCGAGGCCTGAGCTATGGCGCAAGAGACGACGAAGGGATCCTGCGAGGGATGCGCGGCTGGGGGGCGTCCGGCGATCGCCTCTTCTGGGCCTGGTCCGACAGCGCGGTGATGCGCAGCAGCGACGGCGGAGGGGAGTGGAGCGTGGTTCGCCGGACGGCGGAGGGGATCGCCGCATTCGCGGCGCGCGATTCGCTTCGGGCGGCCTTCGTTGGCGCGGCTTCCTTCCAGGAGACGGATGACGGGGGCGTGACCTGGCTCGAATCATCCACGCCCGGCGCCGGGGTGTGCGCGATTGCCCCCGCCGCCGGTGAGCGGTGGATCGCCGTCGGCGGCGGAATCGATCGATCGGATCCCGGTGGAGGGTGGACGCGCGTCTTCGAGATCGCCTCGGACGACACGCTCCGCTCGATCGCGATGGCGGAGGACGGTTCCGGCTGGGCCGTGGGATCCTCCGGGATGATCGTCGGCACGGCCGATTCGGGCGCGAGCTGGCAGCTCTATCGACTGAGCCTCGAGCTCGCCTCGGTCGACACTCTGCTCGCCCGTGTTCGACTCCTCGACTCGGAGCATGGCGTGACCGGCGCCGGGAACCGACTCATCCGCCTCCTGCCCGACGGGAGCGGTCCGGTCTATCGGATCGGCGTTTCGGCCAATCCGCTGCTGAGAAACTACCTCGACATCCACGTGACGGCGCATGAACGGCTCCGCGGCGACTCGCTCCACGTCTCGATCGACGGGGCGAGCATCCCCTCGGAGATGTTCGACGCGGATGGATACCTCTTCCGCAGCCGCTATGTGATTCCGGAGGAGGGAGTCGATCAGATCCTGCGCGTATCCGGCCGCGACTGGTTCGGCAACGAGCGTGGCGACAGCCGGCCCCTGCGTTTCGTGCGCGTCGGACCGACGGGCGTCGAATCGATCTTCTGGGGAGGCGAATTCCTTACCCTCGAGGGCTCTCCAGGCGAGCCGGCGGCGCTGCTTGCGCTCGATTCCGAAGCCCCGCCGCTGCCCGAGGGATGGACGGCCGCCGGTGCTCCGTTTCAGGTTGCCTCTCGGGATGGCCTGCGAATCGAGATGATCGCGCGAGAGGCCTCGATCGCGCTCCTTGAGAACGGCGAATGGGTGAGGCATCGATCCTCGATCTCTCTATCGAACGGATCGATCCTGGCTCTCCTGCGGGACCCGGCTGAGAGCGCGTCGGAGACGACCGCGCTCAGGATCTTTCCGGTCCCCAGTCCCGGACCCTTCCGCGTCCTCTGGGACCGGGAGGCTCCCGGCGCGGTTTGGTGGGAGGTCTTCGACGTCGCGGGCCGGCGGGTCGCCTCGGGGCAGCCGGCGATCGGCTCGCGGTTCTGGATCTGGGACGGTCGCGGCGCCGGGGGGCGAAGGATTCCGGCGGGAGTCTACTGGATCCGGGCGAACGACGGCGCGCGTCGCACCTCGACTCGATTCCTCCTCACGCGCTAGAGGGGCTGCGGGGGACTGCGCGACCCGCCCTCATTCGATCCGGAGGACTCCGCTTGGCGTGGCCACGAGGACGAGATCGGCCAGACCAACGAAGAGGCCGTTGTCCAGCACGCCGGGGATGGCATTGATCCTCGCCTCGAGCGCGGCCGGATCCTCGATGCGGTCGAAACGCGCGTCAACGACGAGATTCCCCTGATCGGTGACGACCGGCCCGTCCTTGCGCACGCCCATCCGGATCTCGGGAACGCCTCCCAGGTCGCGCAGCCGCCGCATCACCAGAGGCAGGGCCATCGGAATCGCCTCGACCGGCACCGGGAACCGAGAACCGAGCCTGGGGACGAGCTTCGACTCGTCGACGACGACGACGAAACGATCCGCGTAGCTCGCGATCACCTTCTCGCGGGTGTGCGCCGCGCCGCCCCCCTTGATCAGATTCCTGGCGGGATCGACCTCGTCGGCCCCATCGATGGCAATGTCGATCCGCTCCACGTCCTCGAGGGCGACCACGGCGATCCCCTGTTCGCGGGCGAGGAGTCCGGCGTGAAACGAGGTCGGCACGCCGGCGATCGAGAGTCCCTCCTCGCGCGCTCTGCGCCCCAGTTCACGGATCATCTCCGCCGCCGTCGAACCGGTACCAAGCCCCACGACCTGACCCGAGGCGACCAAGCGGGCCGCCTCGATCCCGACCTTCCTCTTCGCATCCTGCTGCGGGTCGCGCGTCTCCATGGCAAACGGAGGCTACCAGCGCATTTCTGCCGCCGCAAGGGGCGAGCGCGCCTCCGAGGAATGGAGGCAACCTCGCGCCAGCGCTCTGCGTATGGTCGCTGCGTCCTCGGAGGTCGCCGAAGGACTCCTGGGAAGGAGAGCAAGCTCCATGAAGCGCTGGATCATCATTGGCACCGTCTTGGTCGCGGTCGCGGCCGCGCTCTTCTTCACGCGAACGGGCCGTCTCCGCGCCGAGGCCACCCCGCAGAAGACGACCGTTACCCGGGGCAGCGTCGTCCAGGAAGCCCTGGCCATCGGCTCGATCGTGCCCGAGCAGGAAGTTTCGGTGAAATCGAAGATTCCGGGAATCGTGGCCGAAGTGCACGTCGCCGTCGGCGATGAGGTGCGCGTGGGCGATCCATTGATCGACATTCGCCCCGACCCGACGCCGCTCGAGCGCGCGGAGGCCCAGCGCAACCTCGACATGGCAAAGGTCGCCGAGGAGGGCGCGAGGCGCGATCTCGACCGCGCGCAGGAGCTCTCGCGGCAGGGCCTTCTCTCCGAGAAAGAGCTCGACGACGCCCGCCGGGAGTACGATTCAGCCCACCTCCATGCCCAGCTTCAGAAGGAGAGGCTCGACCTGATCCAGGACGGGCAGGCGAAGCTCCAGAGCGGCGTCGTCTCGAACCGGATCACCTCCCCCGTCACCGGGACAGTCCTCTCGCTCGATGTCCATCCGGGCGACCCCGTGGTACCGCTGACCTCCTACCAGGCGGGAACAGCGCTTCTCACCTTGGCCGACATGGAGCGGCTGATCTTCCGCGGGACAGTGGATGAGATCGACGTCGGCCGTCTCGAGATCGGCCGCCCGGCGAGGTTCACCGTCGGGGCGATTCCGGACGCGGAGGTCCTCGGCAATCTGAGCCGCATCTCGCCCAAGGCGCGGAAGCAGGAATCGGCCACCCTTTTCGACGTCGAGGCGGAGATCCAACGCGCCCCCGGCATCGTTCTGCGCGCCGGCTATTCCACGAACGCGAAGATCCTGATCGCTCGCGCCGACAGCGTTCTGACGCTTCCCGAGCGCGTCGTGAAGTACGAGGACGGCAAGGCGACGGTCCGCATGCCCGGGCCGGATGGGAAGCCGGTCACCAAGGAGATCGTGACCGGACTCTCCGACGGTCTCACCGTCGAGATCAAGGAGGGCCTCGAACTCGACCAGGAGGTCCTCGAACCGCCTCCGAGCCCCATCGCGAAGAAGTAGGGCGGGGATCGATCGATGCAGCTCAGAATCGTACTCGCTCAGTTCTGGCGCGACTTGAAGGCTCAACGACTCCGTACGGCGCTCACGCTCTTCGGCCTGGGGTGGGGAACCTTCTGCGTGGTGCTGCTCCTCTCCTTCGGCGAAGGCGTGCGGGTCCGGCAGATGGACACCATGCGGGGAATGGGATCGCGGATCATCCTCATCTGGGGGTCGCGCACCTCGATCCCTTATGAGGGGCTCCCCCGTGGGCGATACATCCGATTGCGCGACGGCGACGCAGATGTGATCTCGCGTCTCGTGCCCGGCGTCACCCAGGCCAGCCCCGAGTACAACATGCAGGTCAATCTCAAGGGGCCGGCGGGCGAGAGCGTCGCCGGGCTCTCCGGGGTGCGGCCGGGCTTCGGCTCGATGCGCCGGGTCGAGCCGCAACCGGGGGGGCGGTTCCTGAGCGAGCGCGACGAGGCCGAGCGCCGCCGAGTCGCCTTCCTCGGCCACCAGGTGAAGGTCGACCTCTTCGGAGAGATGGATCCCATCGGCAAGACGATCGAGATCTCCGGAGTCCCCTTCACGGTGGTGGGAACGGCGGCCCAGAAGAGGCAGGACAGCAACTACAACGGCCGCGATGACGAGAAGGTCTTCATCACCACAACGGCGGCGCGCGCGTCCCTGGGGCAGATCGACCCCGACAATCTGGTCGTCGAGGTCGATCCGAAGGCTGACGGGAAGGAGGTGATGAAGGGCGTTCTCGGCGTGATGGGACGGATCCACCGATTCGACCCGACCGACAGCGAGGCGCTGATGAGCTGGGACGTGGGCGAGATGCTCAAGATGATCGGAATGATCTTCATCGGCTTCCAGGCGTTCCTCGGGATCCTGGGAGTGCTGACCCTCGCCGTCGCGGGAATCGGTGTCGCCAACGTGATGAGCATGGTCGTCGAGGACCGCACGCCCCAGATCGGGATCTCGATGGCTCTCGGCGCGCGTCGCAGCTGGGTCCTGGGGCAGGTGCTCCTCGAGACTCTGCTCATCACGATCGTCGGGGGCGGGATCGGAGTCGCCTTCGCGGCCGGGATCGTCGCCGCATGCCAGTTTCTCCCCCTCGGCGACATGGGCGCTCCGGTCTTCTCGATGCAGACGGCGATCCTGACGGCGGCGTTGATCGGCGCGATCGGAGTGATCGCCGGCATGGGCCCCGCGCGCCGCGCGGCCTACCTCAATCCGGCGGAGGCGCTGAGGACCTAGAGGAGGCAGCAGAGGAGCCCCCGATGTCCAGTCTCGCGCAAGGCCTGTCCCTCACCTGGCGGAATCTGAGCCGTCGGCGGTCGCGGGCCACGCTCATCCTCTTCGCGGTCGCCTGGGGCACCCTCTCGATGATGATGTTGCTGGCTTTCGGCGAAGGGTTGAAGATCCAGATGCTCAAGAGCGCGGAGAGCCTCGGCGCCTCGCCCGTCATCCTCTGGGGCGGAAACACGACGCGCCCGTGGCACGGAATGAAGGCGGGGCGGGACGTGCCGCTGACCGAGGAGGACGTGGCCGCGTTGCGCCGCGAGATTCCCGAGATCGAGGAAATTTCCGGGGAGACCGCTCGCTGGGCGGTCGAGATGCGATGGGGCTCGAAATCGGTCTCTGCCCGGCTGACCGGTGTCACCGCCTGCTTCGAGAAGATCCGATCCCACCATCCCCAGCGCGGAAGCCGATTCCTGAACGACGCCGACCAGGCGATGTCGCGCCGCGTCCTCTTCATCGGTCCGATGCTCAAGGATCGCCTCTTCGGGGAAGCGGAGGCGGTGGGCCAGACGGCCTTCGTGCGAGGCGTCCCCTTCACGGTGATCGGCGTCATGGTCGACAAGCCCCAGATGGGCATGTACGGGGGTCCCGATGTCGATAAGGCATCGATCGCCCTGTCCACCTTCGAGACGATCTTCGGCGAGGGGCCTTACAACAATGTCGTCTACAGCGTGAAGCCCGGAGTCGGCACGGAGGCCGTCGAAGCCAAGGTGCGCGAAGTATTCGCGCGCCGGCACCGCTTCGATCCGACCGACGAGAGCGCCCTGCACTTCTGGGACACGGCGGATATGGGAGAGGACACGAAGAAGATCATGGGAGGCATCCAGATCTTCCTGGGTCTGGTCGGGGGCATGACGATTCTTGTCGCAGGCGTCGGCCTCGCGAACATGCTCTTCGTGATGGTCCATCGCCGCACGCGCGAGATCGGCCTCATGATGGCGATCGGCGCCCGCCGCAGCGTCGTCACGATCCAGGTGATCGGCGAGTCCTTGATCCTCGCCGGAGTCGGCGGCTATCTGGGGATCGGGCTCGCATGGCTCATCATCGAGGGGCTCCAGAGAGTTCCGGTTCACAACGAGGGGCTCCAGTTCCTCGGCAAGCCGACCCTCTCCGCGCCGACGGCCGCGGCGACCGTCCTGGTCCTCGTCGGCATCGGTTGCTTCGCCGGCACGCTGCCCGCGCGTCGCGCGTCCCGCCTGAATCCTGTGGAGGCATTGCGCCATGAATGAGACCCGCACCGAAGTCATCCGGATGGAAGGCGTTCGCAAGACCTATCGATCGGGGGCGATCGAGTTCGAGGCCCTGCGCGGGATCGACCTGACGATCCGGTCCCACGAGATGCTCGCCGTTATCGGCCCCTCGGGCTCCGGCAAATCCACGCTGATGAACCTCATGGGCTGCCTCGACGTGCCCTCCGGCGGGCTGTATCGCTTCGAGGGGCGCGATGTGGCGAAGCTTACCTCCACCGAGCTCGCGGATCTGCGCAATCGCTCGATCGGCTTCGTTTTCCAATCGTTTCACCTGCTCCCCTACGCGACGGCCCGGGAGAACGTGGAGATGCCCCTGCTCTTCGGGGGCGCCTCGCCCCGCGCCCGGCGCGAGAAAGCCCTCGAGATGCTCGCGAAGGTCGGCCTCGCCGAACGCGCCGAGCACCTTCCGACGCAGCTCTCGGGAGGGGAGATGCAGCGCGTCGCCGTCGCCCGTGCCCTGGCCAACGATCCGAAAGTCATCCTGGCCGACGAGCCGACCGGGAACCTCGACACGCGCACGGGACGCGGTATCATGGATCTCTTCGTGAAGCTCTGGAATGAAGGGGGCACGATCGTCCTGATCACCCACGATCTTCGTCTGGCCGGCGCGTGCTCGCGCATCCTGAAGATCGAGGACGGCCTCATCGTCCACGACGGGGATGCCGTGCCCGATGGCGAGGAGGCGCTGGCGCACTGACCGCTGTCCCGATGTGGAGGAGAAACCAGAAATGAAAAGGATCCTGGCCGCGGGCGCGATCGCAGCTCTCCTCTGCGGGACGGCGATCGCCGGAGGATCGATTGACCTGGGCTACCGGAACTCCGGCGTCTCCTTCGGCGATTCCGAGCGCTGGAACGGCATCCGTCTGAACTGGGCCGACCGCGACCTCGAAGTGGCCAACGGCCTCAGCTTCACCGTCTGGAAGCCGGCGGGCCAGTCGCGCGGCGCGGTCCACGGGATCGCCGTCGGCCTCGTCGGCGTCTCCGCCGATCACGTCGACGGCGTCACGGTCGGACTCCTCGGGGCTGGAGGCGGCGCATTCCGAGGAATCATGCTCGGCGGGCTCGGCGCCGGAGGCGATCGGATGGAGGGGATCGGCATCGGGGGCCTCGGGCTCGGCGCGGATCGGCTCGTTGGAATCTATGCCGGCGGGCTCGGGATCGGGGGCGATCATTTGAGCGGGGTGGCGGTCGGCGGACTCGGCGTCGGAGGCGACCGGATCCGCGGCATCGCTGTCGGCGGACTCGGAGTCGGCGGGGATGCGCTTGCCGGGCTCATGGCGGGAGGACTCGGAGTCGGCGGAGATGCCCTCGACGGCCTTGCCGTCGGCGGACTCGGAGTCGGCGGCGATCGGGCCCGCGGGGTGATGCTCGCCGGCGGCTACAATCGATTCGACCGGCTGGACGGGCTCGGGGTCGGCGCGCTCTGCAGGATCAAGGAGCGTCTGAACGGAGTCACCTTGGGGCTGGTCAACATCACGCGGAGTCTGAACGGCGCGCAGATCGGTCTCGTCAACTACGCGGGCAACAATCCTCCCCTTCTGAGGATCTTGCCGGGAATCAACCTCCACATCGACTAGCCCGCCCTCACTGGATTCAGAAGTCGACCGAGACTCCGCCGAAAACCTCGCGGCCTCGCTCCGGCAGTCCGAACTGCGCGAAGGCGATCGTATCCGCGACATTGTTGACTCTGATGAAGAACTCTCCTGTGCCCCGGTCCGAGAAGCGGGCCTCGTAGGCGAGGCGCGCGTTCAGGGTCTGATAGGAGGCCAGTCTCGACATCCTGCCTTCGCCGTCGATCGCCCACTGCGGCCCGGTGAAGAGCCCCTCGAGGAGCAGGTGGACCCCCCGCGCGATGGGCCCTGAGGCGCCGATGTAGCCGACGTACTCGGCGGCCCGCTCGGCGTGGGCCTTGAAGTCGCCATCCTGCTTCACGCGAGTCGGCATGAGCGCGTAGTGCGCGTCGAGACGACGGCCCTTCCCGTCCACGAGGGCCCCGGCGATCTCGGCTCCGACGGTGCGAGCCTCCTCGTCGTTCACACGCCGGAACTTCCTCTCTCCATGCTCGAGGATCGACTCGCGCACGATGCCGTCCTCGAGAAGGCTGCCGAAGAGGGCCGCTGCGATCTCGAAGGAGGGCCGCCTCACGCCGCCTCCGAGCTCCAAGGTCGTCTGCGACTCCGCGTCGAGCGCGGGATTCGGCACGAAACGGCCGAGGGCGCCCGAGTACATCTCGCGCAGCGCGGGGAAGCGGCTTCGCCTCCCGCCGCCGAGGTGCATCTGCACGCCGTCGCGCAGCCTGTGGCTCAAGCGAAAGCTCAGCGCCGGCGCCTCGATCGTCCCCCGGTCCGGCTTGTCGCCCGACTCCGGAGTTCCGGCCCGATCGTAGCCCGCGCCGACCCGCAGGCGAGTCGCGCGCGAGATCTCCGCCTGCCACTCGAGGGCTGCGCTTTCCAGGTTCTGGCGATACTCCTGCGTCGCGGAGCCGTCATCATCGATCAGGGTCTCCTCGTGGCGCGTGCCCCGGTGGAGAAGCGCCAGCGAGATCGCCCCGGCGCTCCCGAGGCGGCGGGACCCTGTGACGCGCGCTGCCAGCGTACCGTCCTCCCCCTCCTCGGTGGCCGTCACCTCGGCGAAGCTCGGACCATCGTAGGTGTCGATCTCCATATCGAGACGGTCGTACGAGAGACTCCCCTGGACGTGCCACTCGCCGGTCGATCCCGCCGCCGTCTCCCCCTGGATGGCGAGGATCCCGCGCCTCCATTCCGGGTAGCGCCAGAAGCGGGCATCCTCAATGTGGGTCTCGGGCGGGACGCCCTTCTCGGCGTCGCTTCCCATGAAGACCACCCCGAGGCGGCTCTCCGGGGAGAAGTCGCGAACCGCGCGGAAGAAGAGCGAGGATTCCTCGAGATCGCTGTTCGAGCGCTTCCGCGAGTCGCCTTGGTTGTAGGCGGGCTCGAAGCCTGCGGGGAGCACTGCCCCTTCCTGGCTCCTGCGGCTCGCGCCTGCAAGCAGACCCCAAGGGCCGCTTCGACGCAGGTGGGTGATGTTCGCGCGGAAGGCGCGCACCTCGCCTCCCTGCAGCACGAGGCGCGTCCGCGCCCCATCGGCGGGCAGATCGCGCGACAGCATGTGGACCGTCCCGCCGAGGAGGTTGGGTCCATCGAGAACGCTCCCGATGCCGCGTGTGACGCGGATGCCTCCCACCGCCTCCGCCGGGACGAGGGAGACGTCGACCCGCTCGTCCCAGGGAGCGTTCAATGGGATCCCGTCGTGGAAGATCCCGATCTGCCGCTCGCGGGCGTTGCGCATCGAGATGAGAGTCTCCCCTCGAGAGTTCGTTCCCTGCCGCGCGGCCGGCAACACGGCGGCGACCCCCTCGACGCTTCCGGCGTCGCGTGACTCGATGACGCGCTCGGGAATGGTCGTCACGCCGGGAACCGCCGCAATCCCCGGCGCGGGCGCGGTGACCAGGACTTCACCGAGACGGTAGACGCGGAGCGAATCGCCGGCGAAGTGATCTCCCTCGACCCCTGCCGCCGGAAGCGGCGCGCCGAGCAGGAGACCGACGAGGATCGAAGCGGTCATGTTCACCGTTTCATCGCCTCCTCGAGGATTCCCTCGACGACCACCTTGCCGGCCCTCGATGTTCGAGGCACATACCGATGGTCGACGAAGACCCAGGGGACCGCGGTCAGGCGGATCGACTGCGCCGCGCGCGCATCCGCGGCGATCGCCGCGGTCACCTCGGGCGACTGCATCTCCGTGATGAGCCGCGCGGGATCGATCCCCATCCCGCCCGCCGCCGCTTCGAGCGCGGCCGTCGTGAACCCGGCCTGGTTCGACATGAGCCAGGCGTGCATTCTCCAGAAGGCTTCCTCCCCACCGATCCTGCCTGCCGCCTCCGCCGCCCGAGCCATCGCGCAGGCGTTGGGGTGGATCGCCTCCTTGCGCACGTTCGGAGGCAGAGTCGGATTGCACTCGGAGAAGATCGGGAAGTGCCGGAATGTATAGCGGCTCGAGGGGTGCTTCGCCACGAAGGCGCGGATCGCGGCATCCACGTTCGCGGTGTTCGGCTCCTCATAGTCGCCGAAGAGCACGATCTCGGCTTCGATCTCCGAACCCGCGGCGCCTCCCAGCGAATGGGGCTGTGCGCTCGCCGGAATCCCCTGAATCGGTTGCGCCAGCCAATCCTCGATGAGCTTGCGCTCCGCGACGGGCGGATGATCGGCGGCCGCGGTTCGCGGGGGCGGGTTCGTCGCCGCCACCTCCGCGATCGTCCGCGCGAGGGCGCCCGGCGTCTGCCATCCGCGGAACTCCACGGCATTGACGAAGATCATCGGCGTGTAGTGGAGGCCCAGGGCGAAGCCTTCCTCGACGTCGTCATGGACTCGCTTCAGGGATTCGGCTCCGGTCATCGCCGCGGTGAAGGCCGGCGGATCGAGGCCGAGGGACCGCACCTGCTCCATGAGCTGCGCCTGGTCAAACTTCCCCTCACGATCGAAGAGCCAGCGATGCATCGACCAGAAGGTCTCGGCCCCTCCAAGGATGCCGGCCGCCTCCGCGGCGCGCGCGGCATTGCAGGCGTTGGGGTGCAAGTTCATCGTCGCGTACCGGTTGCACGGCACGCCGGGCGCGGCCTCCTTGCACATGGGGAAGTGCTTCGTCGAGAGCGAGACATCGCCGCGCTGCTCGAGAATCGCCTCGATCTCGTTCTCGATGCGGCGGCAATCGGGACACTGATAGTCGGTGAGCATGACGATCCGAATCGCGGCTTTCTCCGGGCCCTGAAGATAGCGGCCGGTGAATCCAGCCTGCTCCGCCGGGGCCGGTTCGGTTTCGAGACCTCCTTGCCCGGCCGACCGGCTCGGCTCCGGTCCGGCGGCGGCTGTGTCGAGGGGCGCGGCCGGCTCGGGGATGGGAGCGGGAACCGGCTGGACGACCGGCTCCTCGGACTCCGGGGTCTGTGTCTGCGCGAGGATCGCATCCCTCGACTCGGTCCGCTCGCGTTCCGCCTGGGCGGCCAGCCCGCTCCGATGGCTCGACTCCCCCACTGCGAGCGCGATCGTGACGATCGCGAAGGCGGCGGCCGCCGGGATCGCCGATCGCGGGATCGTTTCCCGATCCCTTCGGCGATAGACGATCCAGACGAAGACCAGATTCGCGAGATGCGCGATCGTGCAGTAGGGACATAGCTTGCCCAAAATGATCATCACGACGAGAAAGAGGAGGGAGACCGCCGCGCCCACTCCGGAGACGAGGCGCATGGAGGCGGCCCATCGTCCGCGCGCCGCGATCCACGCCACAAGAAGTCCGGCGAAGTAGGCCAGGCCGAGGAACGAGACCGGCCAGCCCAGCCCAGGCACCTTGCCCCACACCGTTCGCTCGAGGGAGGCGCAGGCGCTCTCTGGCCCGCATCCGGGAACGTGCGCCCCGAAGTGCTGGTAGACGAGCATCGCCGTGGCCGCGCCCGCGACGGCAAGGAGAATCGTGCCTGCGATCGGCGTCGGGGGTCGGCCGGTCGAGCCTGCCTTCGCGCTCGTAGGATGCGCGCCTCTCGAGCTGCCGCGCGGTGTTCTTCGATCCGCCAAGGGCCACCTCCAAGTCTGCAAGAGCCGTATCCCAGGGATCCTAAGCGTCCGTTCGTGGCATTTCCAGGGCCGCGCCCGGGAGCGCAACGCATTGCGCGGCAGCGCCGGTCCGTCCGATTCGAGGCGCGCTGGACAGCCCCCCACCGCAGAGGCCATGATTTGGGGATCCAGCGATCCGGCCGATCAATTGGCCGGAGCGCAGAGAGGACTAGCATGCCCGAAACGTCCGTCCGTCTCCGACACGCGGCGATTTGCCTCGTTCTCACCGGAACCGCCTTTCTCCCGGCGTGCGAGAAGAAGGTCTCGGGCAGTCCCCAAGCCCGCGGCGAAGCGATCCCGGTGCTCGCGGCCCAGGTCACGCGGGAAGACCTTCCGATCACCTACCGCGCGGTAGGAACCGTCGAGGCCTACAGAACCGTCGAGGTCGGCGCGCGCGTCACGGGCACTCTGCTTCGCGTCCACTTCCGGGAAGGGCAGGAAGTGCGCAAGGGCGATCCGCTCTTCTCGATCGATCCGCGCCCCTATGAGGTGGCGGTGCGCGCGGCGGAAGCCGAGCTCTCCCAGGTCGAGGCGAAGGCGGCGACATCGTCCATCGACGCGCAGCGCTCGCGGATGCTCGTCCGGGAGGGGCTCGTGAGCGAGCAGGAGCATCGGCGGGTGGCGGCGGCCGCCGCGGCCGACTCGGCCGCGGTGCTCGGGGCCCGTGCGAGCGTCGAGGTCGCGCGCCTCAATCTGGGGTACTGCTCGATCGAGGCGCCGCTCTCGGGACGCACGAGCAACCTGCTCGTCCACGAAGGCAATCTCGTCCGGGGCAATGCCACCGAGCCCCTGGTCGTGATCAACCAGATCGAGCCGGTCTACGTCGGCTTCTCCCTACCGGAGCGCCGGCTGCCGGAGGTGATGCGCTACGCGATGGAGGCCGGCCCGCTGACGGTCGAGGCCGCACATACGCAAGGCTCGGAGGATCGCGCGCGCGGCAAGCTCGTCTTCATCGACAACGCCGTCGATCCGGAGAGTGGGACGATCCTCCTGAAAGCGGAGTTCTCGAATGCCGGCCGCAGCCTCTGGCCTGGCGAGTTCGTCGAGGTGATCCTGCACCTGACACGGCGGATCGGCGCCGTCGTCGTTCCGGCCGTGGCCGTCCAGACGGGTCAGCGCGGCGACTACTGCATGGTGATCAAGGAGGATCTGACGACGGAGGTGCGTCCGGTGACGGTGGCGATGCGCCTGAACGATCGAGCAGTCCTCGAGAGCGGACTCGTGCCGGGTGAAACCGTCGTCACGGACGGACACCTCCGCATCGTCCCAGGCGCCAAGGTGGCGATCCGGCCCGGACCCGACGCAGACGGCAGCGCAATCTCCCCCGCAGCCGGACCCGCATCTCGATGAACATCCCCGAAATCTGCATCCGCCGCCCCGTCATGACCACACTGGTGATGCTCGGGATCCTCGTCTTCGGCATCGTCGGGTACCGGGCGCTTCCGGTCAGCAACCTGCCGAATGTCGACTTCCCGACGATCTCGATCTCCGCGTCGCTGCCCGGCGCGAGCCCCGAGACGATGGCTTCCACGGTCGCCGCCCCGCTCGAAAAGCAGTTCACGACGATCTCGGGCATCACGCAGATGACCTCGTCGAGCTCGCTCGGATCGACGTCGATCACACTGCAGTTCGATCTTTCGCGTGACATCGACGCGGCGGCCCAGGACGTGCAGTCCGCGATCGCGGCGGTCCAGCGGAGGCTGCCCAATGACATGCCCTCGCCTCCCTCCTACCGGAAGGTCAATCCGGCCGATCAGCCGATCCTCTTCCTGACGCTGACCTCTCCGACGATCCCGCTGAGCGATCTGGACGAATACGCCGAGAACCTTCTCGTTCAGAGAATCTCGATGGTGCCGGGCGTGGCGCAGGTGAATGTCTGGGGATCCCAGAAGTACGCCGTTCGCATCCAGATCGACCCGGCCGCGCTCGTCGCGAAGGGGATCGGAATCGACGAGGTGATCTCGGCGGTACAACGCGAGAACGCGAATCTCCCCGCCGGCATCCTCTTTGGCAAGACCGGCACCTTCACGATCGAGGCTCCCGGCCAGCTCCGGCGCGCGGAGGCCTACCGGGGACTCGCCGTCGCCTACAAGAACGGCAACCCCGTCCGACTCGAGGAAGTGGCGGAGGTTCTCGACAGCGTCGAAAACACGCGGAGCGCCTCGTGGTACAACGGCGAGCGGTCGATGACGATCGCGGTCCAGCGCCAGCCGGGCGCCAACACCGTCCAGGTGGCCGACGCGATCAAGGAGCTCCTGCCCGAGTTCCGCGCGATGCTGCCCGCCGCCGTCACGATGGACATCCTCTACGACCGATCCGAATCGATCCGTGAATCCGTCGACGACGTGAAGTTCACGCTCTTTCTCACGCTCTGCCTCGTGGTCCTGGTGATCTTCCTCTTCCTGCGCAACTTCTCGGCGACTCTGATCCCGAGCCTCGCGCTCCCAATGTCGGTCGTCGGCACCTTCGCGGTGATGTACCTGGCCGGCTACACCCTCGACAACCTCTCTCTGATGGCGCTCACGCTCTCCCTGGGATTCGTCGTGGACGACGCGATCGTCATGCTCGAGAACATCGTGCGGCACATGGAGAAGGGCGAGAACGCGATGCAGGCGGCGCTGCGCGGCTCGCGTGAAATCGGGTTCACGATCATCTCCATGACGATCTCCCTCGCGGCGGTCTTCATTCCGGTCATGTTCATGGGCGGGATCGTCGGACGGCTCTTCCACGAGTTCGCCGTCACCATCGGGGCCGCGATCCTGATCTCCGGGGTCGTCTCCCTCTCGCTGACACCGATGATGTGCAGCCGCCTGCTCCGGCATACGCCGGGGACGAGCGAGCGCGGGAATCCCGTCGGGAGTCGCCGGAAGGCCCTCGAGCACGGATTCCTCGGCATGCAACGCGTCTACGCCGCCGGCCTGCGCTGGAGCCTCAACCGGCCGGGCGCTGTGCTGGTCTTCTCCGCGCTGGTCCTCGCGGCGACCGTCATCCTCTTCCGAGCGATCCCCAAGGGATTCCTGCCCAGCGAGGACACGGGGATGATCAGCATCAGCTCCGAGGCGGCGGAGGGGATCCCCTATGACGCGATGGCGGAGCGCCAGAAGGTCCTTGCCGACATCGTCGCCGGCGACCCGAATGTAGAGGCGGTCATGTCCCGCGTGGGCGGAGGCCGCGGCGCCTCCAACACCGGATGGATGAACGTGCGGTTGAAGCCGCGTGACGAGCGCGAGCTATCCGCAGATCAGCTGATCGCGTCCCTGCGCCGCCGCCTCGCGGCGGTGCCCGGTGTCCGCGTGTTCCTGCAGAACCCCCCTCCGATCAACGTCGGCGGACGGATGTCGAGAAGCCAGTACCAGTTCACCCTTCAGGGGGCGGACACCGAGGAGCTTTACTCCGCGGCCCCCCGCTTCCTCGATAGGATGCGGGAGCTTCCGGAGGTCACCGACCGGAGCATCGATCTCCAGATCTCGAACCCCACGGTGGAGCTCGATATCGACCGGGGGCGCTCCGCGGCGCTCGGAATCTCGGCGGAGCAGATCCAGCGGACCCTTTACGACGCCTATGGATCCCGCGAGATCACCACGATCTTCACTCCCTCGAACGACTTTCCCGTGATCCTCGAGCTCGCGCCGCAGTACCAGGCAGAACCCGCGAGCATGGCGGCTCTCTATGTCCGTTCCGACAGCGGAAGGCTCGTCCCGCTGGAGTCGATCGCGGGGATCCAACAATCGGTCGGTCCTCTTTCAGTGAACCATTCGGGGCAGATGCCATCGGTCACGATCTCCTTCAATCTGGACGAGGGCGTGTCGCTCGGCTCGGCGGTCACGAGCATCGAGAAGCTGGCGCGCGATGAGCTTCCCGCGACGATCCGTACGAGCTTCCAGGGCGCGGCGCAGGCCTTTCAATCCTCCATGAAGGGGCTGGGGATCCTCCTGCTGGTCGCGGTCCTGGTGATCTACCTCGTTCTGGGCATCCTGTACGAGAGTTTCATCCACCCGCTCACCATCCTCTCCGCCCTTCCGTTCGCCGGATTCGGCGCGCTCGTCACGCTGTTGATCTTCGGCGTCGATCTGAGCATCTACTCCTTTGTCGGAGTCATCATGCTCGTGGGCCTGGTGAAGAAGAACGGAATCATGATGGTCGACTTCGCGCTCGACGCGCAGCGGGACGAGGGACGCTCCCCGCGGGATGCGATCTTCGAGGCCTCCCTCGTACGATTCCGGCCGATCATGATGACGACGATGGCGGCCCTGATGGGTACCCTGCCGATCGCCATCGGCTTCGGCGCCGGGGCCGAGTCGCGCCGGCCGCTCGGGCTCGCCGTGGTCGGCGGACTCGTCTTCTCCCAGTTCTTCACGCTCTTCGTCACGCCGGTCTTCTACATCGTCATGGATCGCGTCCAGCGCTGGATCCGCCACGCCGGACGCGCATGAAGCCCTCCACCCGGGGAAGAATCGGCCACCGTTGGACTAGACGCGGGTCGATGCGGGACGGATAATCCCCGCCAAGCGTGAGGGGAGCGGAGCACGGCAGTCCGGCGCGGGCCGCCGGTTCCGGCGCTCGAACCACGGCCGCTTCGGAGATCTGGAAGATGCCGATTCTCGCCATCGGATTCGCTACGCTACTGATCCTCGCCTACAGGTTCTACGGCCGCTGGATCGCGCGGCAGCTCACGCTCGATGACGATCGAATCACCCCGGCGCGAAAGGTGAACGACGGAGTCGACTTCGTCCCCACGCGTCCCTTCTATCTCTTCGCGCAGCATTTCTCCGCGATCGCCGCCGCTGGCCCGATCGCGGGACCTATCCTCGCGTGCCAGGCCTTCGGCTGGCTGCCCTGCCTGCTCTGGATCAGTCTCGGCGTCGTGTTGATCGGCGCGGTCCACGACTTCACCAGCCTCGCCGCCTCGGTCCGCCACGGGGCCCGCTCGATCGCTGAGATCACGCGCGAACATCTCGGCACGGGGGCCGGAAGGGCGATCATGTGCTTCATCTGGATCGCCCTCGTCTATGTGATCGTGGCTTTCGCCGACATCACCGCCGGCACCTTCGTCGCGGGCACCGAGGATCTCCGAGAGCGTGCAGTCTCGTTCCATCCGGGCGGCGCGGTCGCCGCGGCGAGCGTCATGTATCTCGCGCTCGCTGTCGTCCTGGGCTTCGTACAGCGGTTTCTGAAGCCTCCCCTCTGGTTCGTGACTCTTCTTTTCGTGCCTGCGACTTTCGGCGTCGCCTGGCTAGGCACATCCGTCTCCCACTGGATGATCATGGGGCAGCGGAGCTGGGCGATCCTGATTCTGCTCTATTGCTGCGCGGCTTCGATCGTTCCGGTCTGGTCGCTGCTCCAGCCGCGAGGCTATCTGGGCGGATTCGTGCTCTACAGCGCGCTGGCCGTCGGAGTCCTTGGCGTCCTCTTCGGAGGTTACGAGGTGCAGCAGCCGTTCTTCCGCTCCTGGAACGTGGGAGGAATGACCGGTTCCATGTTTCCATTCCTCTTCGTGACGATCGCCTGCGGCGCCTGCTCCGGCTTCCACGGTCTTGTCTGCTCGGGAACGACCTCGAAGCAGATCGATCGGGAAGCCCATATGCGGCCGATCGGATACGGGGCGATGCTCTGCGAGGGATTCGTCGCGTTGATCGCCCTGGTGACCATCATGATCGTCTCTGACTCCGACGCGAGGGGGCTCTCCCCGGGAACGATCTATGGCAACGGGATCGGGCGATTCCTCACCCTCCTGATCGGCCAGGAGAATCTGCCCTTCGCGGTCACCTTCGGAGCGATGGCCTTCTCGACCTTCGTCTTCGACACCCTTGACGTCTGCATGCGTCTGGGCCGCTACGTGATCCAGGAGATCCTCGGCTTGCGCGGACGGGCGGGGGCCTTGCTCGGGACTCTCGTGACGGCCGCCCTCCCGTTCTATCTTCTCTCGGTCAGCGGCGCCGGGATGTGGTCGAAGTTCTGGACCCTGTTCGGCGCTTCGAACCAGCTTCTCGCCGGACTCACCCTGCTGGCGATCACCGTCTGGCTCCATCGCGCTCGGCGGCGGATCGCATTCACGTTGCTGCCGATGATCTTCGTGCTGGTCGTGACGCTGACCGCGCTCGGCCGGCTGACCTACACCAACCTGAGGAGCTCGCGCGGATTCGACATCGAGCTCGTCAACGGCTTGGCGGCCCTGGCCCTCGTGGGTCTCGCCCTCTACCTCGCGGTTGTAGCGCTCGTGCGCATCCGCCGCGAGCGGCGCTCGGAGGCAGAAGCCTAGAGAGCGCGCGCTGTGCTCGAACCCGCACATCCCGGTATGCGGCCGGCTACACGGCCCGAGAGGATGGCAGGCGTTCCCCGGCGTCGCGCCGGACATCGAAGCCTATCGCGCCGAACGACTTGAGCTGCTCCGGTGAGCCTCGCCGCGGCTGGCACGTTAGTGGTATGGGGCCTCCTCAGGCGCCCGTGATCGGGCAAGGAGGCTCCCATGAACCGGATCGTCGCGATCGCTCTTGCCGCCTGTGCCGTCGCCGCGAGCTTCCGCGGCTCCGCCGCTGGCGCCGATGCCGCCTTGATCCTCGAACGCGAGAGCCTGCGCTATGAGGTGCGCTGGGGCTTCATCCATCTGGGCGATCTCTCCATCACCCAGGAGATCTCCGATTCCGCGGGCCGGGGGCTCGCGATCGTCTCGATGAGCGGCGCAAGCGCTCCGCATCTCCCGTTCATCCATTGTGAGTTCAGGAATCGATCCGATCTGATCCGCGACTACCCCACCAACCGCAGGTTCGTCTATGAGAGCGGCGGCCCCGACGGAGTACGGGCAGTCTACACCACCGATTACCGGGCAGACGAGTTGACCGTGGCGGTCACGGAAGCGGGTCGCGCGAGTCGCGTCGAGCGAGTCGCCCACCACGGGCCGCTGTACGACGCCGGGGGGATGATCCTCCTGATTCGTCGCCTCGCTCCGCCGATCGGAACGTTCGAGGTCCCCACGATCGTCGACTCCGCGGTGCGCCGGACGCGACTGGAGTTCACCGGCGAGCGGCGCGTCATCGACTCCGACGCCTACGCCTACCCGGTCGCCGCTCGCCGCTGCCGGGGCATGGCCGATTGGGAGCTCAAGACCGGCGCCGGGATGACCGGCGCCTTCGAGATCTGGTTGAGCGATGACGCGGACGCGGTCCCGCTGCGCGCCTCGATTCGAATCGCGATCGGATCGATCACGCTCGATCTGAAGTCGCGCGAGATCAGCCATCCCGGCGATTCCTTGCTCACGGGCCGCATGGGACGCAGCGGTGGAGGGGATTCGCGATGACGACCCTCGTCACCGGCGCGAGCGGTTTCATCGGGCGGCGCCTCGTGGCCGCGCTCGCGGAAAGGGGCGAAGACCTGCGCCTCCTCTGCAGGCCGAAGGCGGACGCCTCGGGGCTCGAGGCCCATGGGGCGGCCATATGCCGCGGGGACATCGGAGACCTCCCTTCGATCCGCGCTGCGATCGCGGGATGCGACCGCGTCTACCACCTTGCCGCATGCGCCCGCGGGTGGGCGCGGGATAACGAGCGGTTCATCCGCGACAACATCGAAGGGGTCCGCAACGTTCTCGATGCGGCCCTGATCCACGGAGTCGATCGGGTGGTGAGCGTCTCTTCCAGCGTCTCGTTCGGCCCCTCCAACGGCGCTCCCGTGGACGAGGGCTCGCAGCGGGCTCGCGGGCCCTTCACGCTTTACGAGCGTACGAAGGTCCTGGGCGACGCCTGCGCCGACCAGGCGTTCCGCCGAGGTCTCGATCTGGTGGTCGCCCACCCGACGCGAGTATTCGGCCCCGGAAACCTGACGGAGTCGAACTCAGCGACTCTCCTCTTGCTCCGCTACTTGCGCGGCCGCTGGCATTGGCTGCCGGGATCGGGACGGGCCGTCGGCAACTACGTGTTCGTCGACGATGTCGTCCGCGGGCTCATCCTCGCAATGGAGCGGGGGCGTTCGGGAGAGCACTACATCCTTGGTGGGTCGAACGTGTCGTTCCGTGAGCTTCTCGATCGCGTCGGTAGAATCTCGCGACGGCGGCACCTCCTGCTTCCGATTCCGCGGTCGTGCGCCTTGGCCTTCAGCGGCATCGAGACGATTCGCGCCGGCCTCGGCCGCCATCACCCGGTGATCACTCCTGGGTGGGTTCGCACATTCCTGGCCGATTGGGCCTGCTCGTCGGCGAAGGCTGCGGTCGAGATTGGGTACCGGGCCACGCCGCTCGACGAGGCCCTCGACCGGACGATCCGCTGGATCGATTCCCTGCCCCGCTCCGTAGGAGGCCCGCGATGAGACACCTCGGCGTTGCCGTCACCGGCCTGCCGGCGCAGACACGGGACGACCGGGCCGCCGTCGCGCTGCTGCTGGCGGCGATCCTTCCCGCGATCCAGCGTTGCGCCGGACCGATCGAACCGTCCGAAGGTCTCCCTGCGCTGCTTCCCCTCTTCTTCTCGACCTCCGTGCTCTTCGGGATCCTGCCGGCCTTGACGATCCGCTTCATCCTGCGCGAGAGGCTCGCCGATTGCGGCCTGGGCCTCGGCGACGCCAGGCGCGGCTTGACCGCCGTCGGGATCCTCTTGCCGATTGCAGCCGTCACGATCCTCCTGCCCTCCTCGCGGCTGGAGGAGATCCGAGGGATCTATCCGCTCGATCGCGACGCGCTCCAGTCCACGGAGGCGTTCCTCCGGCTGGAGCTCGCGCGAGGCGCGCTGTTCTACCCGGCTTGGGAGTTCTTCTTTCGCGGCTTCATCCTCTTCTCCCTGCGCCGCAGGATCGGCGATCGTGGAGCGATCCTGGCCCAGACGATTCCCTCCTGCCTATGGCATATCGGGTTGCCATCGGGCGAGCTGCTCGCCGCGATCCCGGCCGGAATCGCCTTCGGCTGGCTGGCGCTTCGCACGCGATCGGTCCTGTGGCCGTATCTACTTCACCTCGGGATCGGGATCATCCTCGATCTCTGGATCTGCCTGCTTCCGCCTTCCGGCTCGTGAGAAAGGAGACGCCGAGATGAACGCCCTCGTGACCGGAGGCACCGGATTCATCGGCAGCCACTTGATTCCGCGTCTCGTCGACCGGGGCTGGAACGTGCGCTGCCTGGCGCGGGATGAGATGAACGCCGACGCGGTGCGATCCGCCTCGGTCGAACTCATCCGAGGCGATCTGACCCATGGAATCGACTGGATCATGGCGCTGGATGGAATCGACGTCGTCTTTCATCTGGCGGGCGTGACCCGGGCTCGATCGACAGCCGACTACTACGAGGGGAATGTGATGGCCACCCGAAGCATCGCCCGCGCCTGCGCCGCCCATCGCCCCCGGCTCCGCCGCTTCGTCCACGTGAGCAGCCAGGCCGCCGCGGGGCCGGCGCGGGAGGGTCGCGCCATCGATGAGGCGAGTCCATGCCGTCCCGTTTCCCATTACGGGCGCAGCAAGCTCCTTGGAGAGGCTGAGGTCCTCGCCGTGCGGGATCGGATCCCGATCACGATCGTCCGTCCCGTGGCGGTCTATGGACCGCGCGACCGCGAGTTTCTCGCCTACTTCCGGATGGTGAAGCATCATCTGCGCCCGATCGTCGGGTGGCGCCCAGGACGGCTCTCGTTGATCCATTGCGCGGATCTCGCGGAAGGAGTCCTCCTCGCAGGCGCGAACGACCGCGCCGAGGACCAGATCTACTTCTTGAGCGGCGAGCGGGATTGCACAACCGAGGAGATCTCGCTCCTGATCGCGACGGCGATGCGGGCGCGGACGATCTCGCTGCGCCTGCCCGGACCGCTCGTGCAGGCGGCCGGCGCTCTGAGCGAGGTGGCAGCGCGCCTCGCGAGGCGCTCGGCGCTCTTCAACCGTCAGAAGGCGTGGGAGCTCGTGCAGCAGGCATGGCTCTGCTCCTCCGCGAAGGCGCGCCGGGAGCTTGGCTTCCGACCCGCGATCGGGCTCGAAGAGGGGGTCGCTTCTACCCTCGCGTGGTATCAGGGGGCTGGTTGGATCTAGAGAGGATGCCATGAGCCGGGCGATTCGATCCGTCGATCTAGCATGCGGCATGTATGTCGCTCTCGTGGGAACCGGAATCCTGGCGTTCCGGGACCGGATTGACGGATGGGAGCGTTACGCGCTTCTCCACATGGGCCTTCTTGTCGCGATCGCCTCGCTCACGCTCATCGTCGCCCGCCGACCCGGCATACGCGGCCTCTCCGTGGTCCGGGCGATCTACCCGATCGCGGTGATCGCGATCGCATGGGGAGAGCTCGACCGAATCGTCCCGATGCTCTTCGGCAACTACTGGGCCACCGACCCGATCGTGCGCGCCGACCGATTCCTCTTCGGGATCTCCCCCACCGTCTGGGTCCAGCAGCTCTACTCGCCGGTGTTGGACGAGCTGATGAGCCTCTTCTACTCGGGTTACTACTTCTTCATGCCTCTCATCGTGTTCGTGTTCCTCCTGCGCGGGCGGGTCGAGGAGCTCGGCCGCGTCATCTCGATCGTCTGCTTCGCCCTTCTGAGCTGCGATCTCCTCTACCTGCTCCTGCCGGCGCTCGGCCCCCGGATGGCCGATGCGACGGCCGGCGCCCACACCCGGGAGTACGGCGGATACCTGTTCGCTGAGATCACCCGGGGGATCCAGTCGGGAGGAGGGATCCGGGGCGGATGCTTTCCCTCATCCCATGTGGTCGGAGCGATCCTCTGGCCGCTCGCAAGCGCTCGATACGAACCCGCACTGGGTCGCTCGATCGCTCCCATCGCGATCGGGGTCCCTCCGGCGACGGTCTACCTCGGCTACCACCATGCGGTCGATGCATTAGCCGGGATTATCCTCGGTCTTGTCATCTATCGAGTCTCGGTATGGCTCTCGGCGCTCCCCCAAGGGTCGGCCCCGAGCGTTGGCCCGAGCCGCTGACCCAGGTCGTTGACCCAGGTCGTTGAGGCTGGCTGGAGGGGAGAAGTTCCGCTATAATTAACCCGCGAACTGCCGCTGGGACCGCGAGCTCGTCGCGGCCCGATCATCCGTCCCGCGCTGCATTGGGGCTAAGGAAAGGAGATTCCGACGTGAATCACAACCTGCGCGCCGGCGGGATCATCTGCATGATGGTCTTCGCGGCCCTTCAGATAGGACTCGCACCTCCCGCAGCCGGCTTTTCGCCGGCTAGCCAGAACGAGACCTACGAAATCGCGCTGCCGGAGTTCGACATGGAGGGGTACCAGTCCCCCGAGCGGACGGCCGGAAGCCTGCAAGTCTCGAACATCCTCCAGGATCGGTACAACGGGAACTGGCGCGTGCATTCATGGAACTCCCAGACCGGGGCCCCCCGCTGGGTCTATGGCACGAGCGTCCGGGTCGCCGACCGGATCCTCGACGCGACCGATGTCGAGCGCCTGGCCCGTCAGGTGATCTCCGAGAATCGCGATGTGCTGCGCGCGGATCCCAGTGAGCTTCGCCTCACCAGCACGCCGCACGCCATGGGCAAGTGGACCGCCCATTTTCAGCAGACCTGGAACGGGATCGACGTCCACGGCGCGACCGTACGCGTCCTCTTCAGCGAGAGCGGCAAGCTGATGCTCATGGGCTCCGATTTCCAGCCGAGCATCGAGCTGAGCCCGATCCCGGTCTACTCGGCGGCCCAGGCGACTGAGATCGCGCGCTCGGCGCTCCCCTTCAACCCGGCCACCGACCGGATCGAGGGGGAGGCGACCCTGCTCGTCCTGCCGGTGCCGCTCTCGGAGACCCAGGTCGAGCACCATCTCGTCTGGCGCATCCGCGTACGCACCGAGGATCCTCTCGGCGCGTGGATGACCCACGTCGACGCCCACACCGGCGAGATCATCTGGCGCTACAACGACATCCACTTCGCATACAACGGCACCACCTCGGCTCCGGTGCAGATCTACGGGTACTGCGACGGCATCACCGAGACATTCCTGCCATACCTGCGGATCAATGTGAGCGGCGTCGGCACGGTCTATTCCGACGTGGCGGGCAACTGGTCGATCAACGGCTCCGGCGGAGACCGCGCGGTGACGAGCGACCTCTACGGCCTCTACGTGGATGTCAACAACATGGGCGGGGACCAGGCGGCGTTCGCCGGCACGGCCCAGGAGAATGTCCCGCTCAACGTCCGCTTCGATGACGCCAATGCCCAGCATGATGAGCGTGACACGTACCTTGCGGTGAACCAGGTTCACGACTTCTTCCAGCTCTTCGACCCCTCATTCTCCTACTGCAACACACGGATCACCGCCAACGTGAGCCGCAACGCGACCTGCAACGCATACTGGGACGGGACGATCAACTTCTACCGCGAGGGCGGCGGCTGCGCGAACACGGGCGAGCTCCAGCAAGTCGTCCACCATGAGTTCGGCCATGGGATCCAGAACGCGATCCTCGGCGGTCAGGGAAGCCAAGGGCTGGGCGAAGGAAACTCGGACATCAACGGCAACCTCATCACCCAGGATCCCATCATTGGCCGTGGCTTCTACCTGGACAACTGCGTGAGCGGCATCCGCAACTCCGTCAACAATTACATCTACCCGGACGACGTCGTGGGCGAGGAGATCCACTTCGCCGGGCAGGTGATCGCGGGATTCAACTGGGACGCCATGGTCGGCCTCCAGCTCCAGTATGGAATGGAGCAGGGGACGATCATGTCGGCCGAGCGCTGGCACTTCGGCCGCGTCCTGATGCATCCCAATACGCAGCCGGATCAGGTCCTCGCGACTTTCATCGCGGATGACGACAACGACAACCTCGACGATGGAACGCCCAACCATGCGATCTTCTGCCAGGCGGCGACGAACCATGGGTTCGCGTGCCCGGCGATCCTCGTGGGCGTCTTCATCTACCACACAGCGCATCCGTACACGGGCGACAACTTGCAGGGATATGACGTCACCATGACGGCCGTCTCTCTGCCGGACGGCGAGTGGGACATCGTCGCCAACTCGACGGCGATCCACTACCGCGTGAATGGCGGAGATTTCAGCGATGTGGCCATGTCGCCCACCGGCAATCCGGACGAGTTCTCCGGGGTGATCCCGGCGCAGCCGTACGGAAGCATCGTCGAGTACTACATCTCGGCGATGGATACCGGAAACAACCTTGGCACGAGCCCGATCGATGCGCCGACGAGCCTGCACTACTTCCAGGTGAACGACGAGTTCCCCGACGACATGGAGATCGTCACCGCGTGGACAGGCGGAGCGGACGGCGACAACGCCAGCTCGGGCCGGTGGGTCCAGGCCGATCCCGTGGGCACGACCTATAACGGCCAGCAGGTCCAGCCGGAGAACGACCACACGACCGATCCCGGCCACATCTGCTGGATCACCGGGAACGGCTCGGTCGGCGGAGCGGCAGGCGAGGCGGATGTCGACGGCGGAAAGACGACGCTTCTCTCGCCGAGCTTTGATCTGACGGACGCGACCCAGGTCCAGGTCAGCTACTGGAAGTACTACACGAACGACAAGGGCAACGCCCCGGGCCAGGACTACTGGCAGGTCGGCGTGACGAACGATGACGGAGCGACCTGGACACCGATCGAGAACACGCTGACCTCGACGAACGCCTGGGTCGAGAATGTCTTCGACCTCTTCACCTACGTCCCGGATCCCGGCGTCGTCCAGTTCCGGTTCATCGCCGAGGACTCCGGCAGCGGCTCCCTCGTCGAGGCGGGAGTCGACGACTTCTCGCTCACGGCCGTCTTCAATACCGCGGATGCGGAGGACTTCAACGTCCGCCTCGTGGCCGGTCTGGGACCGAACACCCCGAACCCGTTCGGACCGCAGACCGACATCCGTTTCCGCCTCGCCGAAGCCGGCCCAGTCTCGCTCGCGGTCTACGACGCGACCGGCCGGCGAGTGAAGAGCCTGGCGGAGGGCACGATGGTGGCCGGCGACTACTCCCTGCGCTGGGACGGCACGGACCAGGCCGGACATTCCCTCTCGGCCGGTGTCTACTTCTGTCGCCTGGAGGCAGGCGGCCGCACCTTCAGCTCGCGCATGATGCTCGTGAAGTAAGACGACGACGCGTCGTTGCGGAACGGGCCCCGCCGCCTTCGTCGCGGCGGGGCCCTTCTCGTGCGCTGCGCGGGCGATCCCCTTCTGCTAAGATCCCCGGCGGAGGATACACATGAGCCTGGCACGGGTCCTGCATCTGACGCGCCCCCTGGTCGTCATCGACACGGAGACGACCGGGGCCCGCCCTCTCACGGACCGCATCGTCGAGATCGCGATGGTGAAGCTCCACCCCGACGGCCGCAGGGAGCGCTACGTGCGGCGCGTGAATCCCGAGACGCGCATCCCCATCGAGGCGACCGCCATCCACGGCATCACGAACGCCGATGTCGAGGGATGCCCGCCATTCCGAAGGCTCGCCGATGAGATTGTCGCCTGGATCGGTCCGGCGGATCTCTGCGGCTTCAACATCCACTCCTTCGACCTACGGATCCTGCAATCGGAGCTCTCGCGATGTGGCGTCGCCTTCGCGGTCAACGAGCGGCGGATCGTCGATGTCCAGGTGCTCTTCCACCGTTTCGAGCCGAGGGATCTCGCGGCGGCCGTTCGCTTCTACCTCGAGAAGGAGCACCGGGGCGCCCACGGCGCGGAAGCCGACGCGGAGGCGACGCTCGACGTTCTGCTCGCCCAGATCCGGCGTTACGGCGAGCTGGAGCCGACCGTGCCGGCGCTGGCCGCCGCCTCCCAACGACGGGATGACCGATATGTCGATCCGGACCGGAAGCTCGAGTGGCGCGACGGAGTCGCCTGTTTCAGCTTCGGCAAGCACGTCGGCAGGGCGCTGCAGGATGTCGTCGAGAGCGATCCCGATTACATCGACTGGATCCTGAACAAGGACTTCCCCGACGCTTTGAAGGAGATCTTGGCCGCGGCGCGAAATGGGAACTACCCCAGGCCCGTGGCCGGGGAGGACGCATGAGAATCGTAATCGCGCTGCTCGCCTTCGGTCTCGGGGCATCGGTTTGTCCCGGCCCCGTTCACGCGAGCGATCCTGCGAGCACCTTCTCCATCGTCGCGCTGGATCCCGAGACGGGCGAGATCGGCGTCGCCGTGCAGTCGCGTGCCTTCAGCGTCGGCTCCGCGGTCCCCTGGGTCGAGGCCGGCGTGGGGGCGATCGCGACACAGTCGCAGACGAACGAGTCGTTCGGGCCGCTGGGACTCGCCATGCTCCGTGAGGGATTGAGCGCCGAGGAGGCAATGAAGGCGCTTCTCGCGAACGATCCCGACAGGGAGCGCCGCCAGGTTGGAATCGTCGATGCCCGTGGCGGGAGCGAATCGTTCACCGGGAACGAGTGCTCCGACTGGGCGGGCGACTCGAGCCTGACGGGACTCGCCATCCAGGGCAACATCCTCGCGGGACCGCAGGTCGTCGCCGAGATGGTTCGGGCGTATCGATCGACGACCGGCGAGCTGGCCGACCGCCTGCTGGCGGCGCTCGCCGCGGCCCAGGCCGCGGGTGGCGACAAGCGCGGGCAGCAATCGGCGGCGCTCGTCGTCGGACGGCCGAGCGAGCGCTGGCCCGAGTATCGAACGCGCTATGTCGACTTGCGAGTCGAGGACCACAAGACGCCGATCGAAGAGCTCATGCGCGTTTACCGGATCGCCCAGTCGAGCGACCTGCTCGAGGCCCACCTTCGATACGCTGCGCTCTACGACTCCCTCGGCAGACGCGAGGATGCGATTCGTGAGCGGGATCGGGTCGGCCGGGCGCTGCGGGGCGCGCTGGACTCCGGCCTGCGAGACGCCCAGGCCCTGAACGCTTTGGCCTGGTACTGCGCCATTCATGATCTGTACCTGCAGGAATCGCTGGAGGCCGCCCGGCGCGCGGTCGAGATCGAGCCGAAGGACTCCGCGATCATCGACACCCTCGCCGAGGTCTACTTCCGGATGGGCAAGACGAAGGAGGCGATCGCGACCGCAGAGCGAGCGATCGCCCTCGCTCCCGAAGATCCGTATCTCAAAGGACAGCTTGACCGGTTCCGGGGAGGCGTCGCGCGCTGAGCTCCTCCCTATAGGAGATCCCTGAGATGGCCGCAATAACCGGACTTCGCCTGCGGGCCGCAGTCCTGATGGGCGCCGCATGGAGCTTGGGATTCTTCGCTGTCGCGGGATGCGAGGACGACACGACGCATCCCGGCGATACCACCCCGCCGCAGGCTCCCGCCGAGCTGAGCGTCACTGGGGTCACAAGATCCTCGGTGACGATCCGCTGGATCGCGCCGGGCGATGATCAGGGCAGCGGAAGGGCGGCCCTCTACGACATCCGGTATTCCTCCCTTGCGCCTCAGGGCGACTCTTGGTGGGACTCGAGCACCGTGACGGTCCCCGATCCGCCTCTTCCCCGGAGCGCGGGCGAGGCGGAGAGCCTGACCGTACGGGGTCTCCTCGCGGATACGCCCTACTACCTCGCGATGCGCGCGGCCGATGAGGCCTCCAACTGGTCGGCGCTCTCCGAAATCGTCATGGCGAGAACCGCTTCCTTGCCCGACACCATCTCCCCCGCGCCGATCGTGGATCTCACGGTCGAGTCGATTTCCGATTCCTCGGTTACGCTTGGTTGGACCGCCACCGGCGACGATGGCGCGCAGGGGATCGCGAACCGGTACGATCTCCGCTACGCGCAGGAAGAGCTGAGCGAGGAGAGCTGGGAATCGGCGGCGGTTGCGGAAGGGACTCCAGCGCCGGGTCCCCCGGGAACGATCGAGCGATTCGAGGTGACGGGCCTCCTGCCGAGTCACGAGTACTGGTTTGCGATTCGAGTGGTCGATGAGAGCGGGAATCGCTCGCCGATCTCCAATCTGGCATCCGCCAGCCCAGACGACACGCCTCCGCAACCCGTCGGGGATCTTCGGGCTGTCGAAACCACCGGCGGCTCGGTCACGCTCGAATGGACTGCCCCTGAGACCCCGGGCCAGCCGGGGGATCCTGCGATCTACGACCTCCGCTACGCGCTGGAGCCGGTCACGGAACGCTCGTGGGATTCCGCCGCCGGGGCCGTCGGGCTGCCCAGCCCGGGAGAGCCCGGCTCGACGGAGCGGTTCGAGGTCGTCGGGCTCGCGGCAGACACGCTCTACTTCTTCGCCGTGAAGACCGGAGACCGCGTTCCCAACTGGGCTTCGATCTCGAACGTCGCTCTCGGCGCCACGCAGGAGTCGGCCGGAAGAATCCTGCGCGTCGCGCCGGACGGCGCCGGTGAGTACCCGACGCTCCTGGCGGCAGTCGCCGCCGCCGAGTCGGGCGACATCATCGAGCTAGAAGATGGCGTCTACGAGGGAGAGGGCAATCGGGGAATCCGCTACTTCGGCAAGGCGATCACAGTGCGGTCGCGAAGCGGGAATCCGCGGGCGTGCATCATTGACTGCGGCTCGGCGGGGCGCGCTTTTCGATTCGACGCGGGCGAGGGAGAGGCATCGCTGGTTCAGGGGGTGACGATCCGCAACGGACTCGCCGGAGGCTCCAATGGCAGGGGTGGGGCCGTCCTCTGCAGCGGCCTCGTCTCCCCGACGATCTACGACTGCGTCTTCGAGTCGAACCGGGCGGCCGACATGGGTGGCGCAATCTACTCCCAGCTCAGCGCGCGTCCCCGAATCCTTCACTGCCGCTTCGAAGGCAACTCATCCCAGACTCTTGGAGGCGCGATCGTAGACATGGGAGGCCCCTTCACCGCCAAGGATTGCCTCTTCCTGCACAACGAGGCCGCGCAGGGCGGCGCGATCAACATCTACACGGTATCCCGCGTGAAGGACTGTCGTTTCCATGAGAACCTCGCCGTCGGGGCGGATGGATACGCAAGCGCCGGCGGCGCTCTCGCCGTGTCAGGGGACGCGCAGATCGAGGGCTGCATCTTCGATGCGAACCAGGCCCTTTCCGGCGGCGCGATCCTGATCGCCTTCGGCTGGCCGACGATCACGAACTGCACCTTCGCATACAACCAGGCGGACCAAGGAGGGGCGCTCGAGCTCTACTACGGCCTCCTCACTGTGGAAAGGGTCATCATCGCAAATGATCTGAGCGCCGCTCCGGTCGCCATCTCCGATTACCTCCCGACCTTCGTCTGCTCGAACATGTACGGCAATCTGGCCGGGGACTGGACGGGCGAGTTCGCCGGGCAGGCGCACTTCCAGGGGAACTTCAGCGCCGATCCACGATTCTGCGATCCGGAAGGAGGCGACTTCCGCATTCACCCCGACTCGCCGTGCGCGCCGGGCGCCTCAGGGTGCGGATGGGTCGGCGGCGGCGCCGTCGGCTGCGATCGCGCGGATCGCAGCCGGCCGTGGCTGCGACTCATCCGTTGACCGGCCAGGCCGGCGTCACTTCTTCCGGAACATCCCGAGCGCGCGCAGGATGATGATCAGGAGCACCGCGCCGCCCAGCGCGACGAGAAACCGAAGGATGCCGCCAGAGTGCTCGATGCCCATCGCCCCGGCGATCCAGAAGCCCAGCAGAGAGCCGACCACGCCCACGACCAGGTTGGCGAACAGCCCCATCTGGGCGTTTGTCTTCATGATGACGCTCGCGAGCCAGCCGACGAGACCTCCCAGGATTAACGAGATGATCCAGCTCACTTCTCACCCCTCCTCTCGACCGGTTCAGTCCAGGAGATCCGCCGGCACGTTGCCCCCGTTCTCGGCGATGCGGGCGAGCACGGTCTTGTGCAACCACATGTTCATCTTCGCCGAATCCCCCATCAGCTCCGCCGGGCAGCCCAGCTCCACGGCAAGCTCCTTCCTTGCCGCGAAGCTGCTGTCGATGTCGAGGAGCTTCAGCAGATCGACGATCGAGACGCGCCAGTTGAGCTTCTGCGGATTGAGCGCCGCGCGTCGTTCGAGCTGAGCGACGACATCGACCACGGCGATCGGAGTGGGCGGCGGCGGAGTCGGCGGCGTGTACGGGCTCGTCGGTCCGGCCGTCGTCTCTGGAACCGGCGGGGGCGCGGCCTTCGCGCCGCCGATACCGAGCTTCTCGAGGATCTTCCCGAAGAGTCCCATCGCTCGACCTCCTCTGTTCAGACAGGCAAGTGCGCCCCTGGCGGGCGCGTGGTATCTCCCGTTCGGGATGCTACAGGCAGCAGGGACATGCGTCCACCTCGCTCCTAGCGATAGAGCATGCGGAGATTGCCCCAGCTCGTCCGACTCGCTGGCGTGACAACCTCGAGCTCGCTCACGCCGAGCGCTGTGCCCAAGGTATGCCCCGAGATTCCGCCGGCTACAAGCACCGTGCAGCCCCGGAGACGCGCTCGCTTTCCGAGCAGGGCCTGCCAGTCGACGGAGATGGAGCATTGGGGGGCAATCTCCCAGTAAACGGACTCGAGATCCATGCGAACCGAGAACGCTCCGAAACCGTCCGAACTGCCATGTCCGATCACGCCGGTCCCCGAGACGCATTCCCGGTCGGGCGGCGTCAGACACCTGAACTGGCCGCCCGATGGCGCTGGAGCGTCTACAGATTCTGCGAACGCGAAGGTGGATAGAACCGAGAACTGGAAGATCGCTGCGATCGCGAGAAGCGAAAGGTGCAAGCCGCGGGTTCCCATGGCGAACCTCCCAACGGAGTCACCCACCCGAACCCCTCACGGGGAGTTGGGCTCCGCCAACCATGGTAGACCCGGCCGGACGACCGGAGTATGGAATTCGACTGGGGGCGAGAACGCGGAAGCAGATCTCGCCGCGCCTCTACCGCGCTTCCCCCACGAACAGGTTGTTCAGCCAGAAGACGAATCGCTGGTGGCGGATGATCGCGAATCCGTGTCTCCCCAGGAGCGCGCGCATCTCCGCGTTCGTGATTCCCCAGACCTCTCCCTCATGGAGATGCCGCCCGTGCTGGTCCGGATCCCACGGATGAATCGCCCGGTGCCAGACCGCGGAGAGCCCGGGCGGGATCATCGTGGCGACGACCCGTCCGCCGGGGCGCAGGAGCCGGCGGGCCTCATCGAGGACTTCCTCGCGATTCGGGATGTGATTCAGGCAAGCGACGAAGGTCACTGTGTCGAAGGAGGCCGCATCGAAGGGCATCGCGGCCGTGTCCTCGACGACGACATCCACATCTCCCCACTGGACGACGTCGGCTCCGACCCCGTTCCCGTATGAGCGCACGAGCTTGTTGTCGCCGCAACCGACGTCGAGGAGCCTCCCGCGGACGTGCTTCAGGACCATCGCCCGTCGCTTCGCGGCGAGGCGCTCGACGACCCAGGCTCCGACTCCTGCGGCTCTTGCCTCGCTCATGAGTCGCTGCAGTTGACCAGGACAACGCGGCAGTTGGGGCAAACGAGCTTGCAGGAGATTCTCTCACCGACAGCGCCGCACGCCGGACAGATCTCCTCCGGGTGCGGGGGCGCGATCCGCCGGATCGCCGTTTCGGGCTTGCCGGGCTTCGGACTTGACTCGCTCATCTCGCGCTCCCCTCCGGCGGCCACGACTCCATGCGATACGCCATCTCCCAGAACATCCACTCATACCGCGCCGAGATCTCGTAGTGGGACTGGCACCGCGCGCGTTCCCCGGGTCCCACTCGATCCTCGAGCCGGTCGACCATCGCTTCGGCCTTGCTCGAGAGCTCCTGGTACTCCGCCGAGGCGTAGGCGTCAATCCATCGCGCGTAGCGCGGGTTGCCGGGACGCGGGCGCGCGCCGAGCCGCCGGCCGATCTCCGCATAGCCGACAATGCAGGGCAGGAGCGCCACCATCATCTCCGCCTGCGACCCGAACGCTCCCACGGAGAGCAGATGCCGCGTGTAGGCGTATCCCGATGGGGCCAGGCGAGTCCGCTCCATCTCTTCCGGCGAGATCCCCATCTCCGCGCAGAGCGCCCGGTGCATCGTCATCTCGGTCGTCATTGTCGCCTGCATCAGATCGGCGTAGAAGCTCATCTCCTCCACCGTTCTCCCGCGCGTCACGGCGAGCGCCAGGATGCGGCAGAACTCCTTGATGTAGGGATAGTCGTTCAGGATGTAGCAGCGGAAACGGTCATCCGGCAGCGACCCCTCCACCAGCTCCTCAAGGAACGGGTGGGCGTGGACTGCGCGCCAGATCGGCGCGGCCCCATCCCGCAGAGTGCTCGACCACCCCATCGCGCCCCCCTATCCGTGGATCCCGCGGGTGCTCCCGCCATCGACCGACCAGGCGCATCCCGTGACGAAGGCCGACTGCTCCGATGCGAGGAATGCGATCGTCCGCCCCAGCTCGATGGGAAGGCCGAATCGACCCGCCGGGACGCCGGCCAGGTAGCGCCCGCGCTCCTCCTCGAGAGTGATTCCCGCCTTCTTCGCGCGGATCGCCAGGAGCTCCGTGATCCGGTCGGTCTCGTACGGTCCCGGGCAGACCGAGTTGACGGTGATCCCGTGTGGCGCCAGCTCGGAGGCGATCGTCTTGGCGAGTCCCGCGATCCCCGGGCGGAAGACGTTGCTCAGCAGAAGCCCGTCGATCGGCTGCTTTACCGTGGTCGAGGTGATGTAGAGGATCCTCCCCCACCCTCGCGCGACCATGCCCGGGATGACGGCACGCGTCAAACGCACCGCGCTCATGAGGGTCCGCTGGTACCCGGTCTGCCACTGCTCCTCGGTGAGATCGAGGATCGATCCGGCGGGCGGGCCCCCCGCGTTGGCGATCAGAATCGAGATGCCGCCGAGCGCCCGCTCCGCGTCGCGGACGACCCGCGCGGGCTCATCGAGAACGGCGACATCGGCTCTCAACCCGATCACCTTGCCGGAGGCGATCCTCGAGAGCTCTTCGACGGCCGCGCCGAGGCGCTCCTCGTTGCGGGCGCAGATGGCGAGATCCGCCCCTTCCTCAGCCAGCGCTCGCGCCGCCCCGAGCCCGAGCCCCGCGCTGCCCCCCGTCACGAGTGCCGTCTTGCCCGCCAGTCCGAGATTCATCCGTCTCCCCCTGCGCCGTTGGCGCGTGCCGCGAACGGGCTGATGCTACCGCAGCCCGCCGCGCCCCGGAACCCTCCAGTGCGCGCGTCTGCGGTCCGTTACCGGTTGCGCCTCGCGCGGAAGCGGTGCTAGTCTCACGGGTTCACGAAACGAATCCTAGACCCCCGGATGGATCCGCTCAGGCCCCGCGCCGCGAGCCGGATCGCGCATGAGGCCATGGACACTCAGACGCAGAAACCCTCTCCCCCGCCCAAACCGTCCCGCACGATCGAAAGCGTCGTGATCCGATTCGCCGGAGACTCGGGTGACGGAATGCAGCTCACGGGCACGCAGTTCACGGCGACCTCCGCTGTCGTCGGCAACGATCTTGCCACCCTTCCCGACTTCCCGGCGGAGATTCGCGCGCCGGCGGGGACCCTACCCGGCGTGAGCGGCTTCCAGATCCACTTCTCGTCAAACGACATCTCCACGCCCGGCGATGCGCCCGACGTCCTGGTGGCGATGAATCCGGCGGCGCTGAAGGTGAATCTGCGAGACTTGAAGCCGGGCGGCGTGGTCATCGTCAACACGAACGCCTTCACCCCGACCGATCTCAAGAAGGCGGGGTATGAGACGAGTCCGCTGGACGATCACACCCTGGAGGGATTCCGCGTCTTCAAAGTCGAGCTCTCGCGACTGACGCGCGTCGCACTCGAGTCGACGGGTCTCGACACGCGCTCGATCGACCGCTGCAAGAACTTCTTCGCGCTCGGGATGATGTACTGGCTCTACACGCGCCCCCTCGATCCGACCCTCCGGTGGATCGAGGAGAAGTTCGCCAAGCTGCCGGCACTCCTCGATGCGAACGCCTTGGCATTGAAGTCGGGCTATACGTTCGCCGAGGCGACCGAGCTCTTCGATGTCTCCTATGTCGTGCCGCCCGCTCGCTTGGCGCCCGGGCGGTACCGCAACATCTCAGGCAACACCGCCCTCGCCTTCGGACTCGTGGCGGCGAGCGAGAAGTCGGGCTTGCATCTCTTCCTCGGCAGCTATCCGATCACGCCGGCGAGCGAGATCCTGCACGAACTCTCCCACCACAAGAACTTCGACGTGCTGACCTTCCAGGCCGAGGACGAGATCGCCGCGATCGGCGCCGCCCTGGGCGCTTCCTTCGCCGGTTCGCTGGGTGTGACGACAACCAGCGGGCCCGGGGTGGCCCTGAAGACGGAGACGCTGGGGCTTGCGACGATGACCGAGCTGCCGCTCGTGATCGTCAACATCCAGCGCGGCGGGCCCTCGACCGGTCTGCCGACCAAGACCGAACAGGCCGATCTCTTGCAGGCGCTCTTCGGCCGCAACGGAGAAGCGCCGATTCCGGTCCTCGCCGCCGCGACTCCGTCCGACTGCTTCGAGACCGCCTACGAAGCGTGCCGGATCGCCATCGAGTCGATGACGCCCGTCTTTGTCCTCTCCGACGGCTATCTCGCGAACGGGGCGGAGCCGTGGCGCCTGCCCGATCTGGAGAAGCTCGCGCCGATCGCGGTCCGCTTTCAGAAGGATCCGGAGGGATTCCGGCCTTACGAGCGCGACGCGAAGACGCTCGCGCGTCCATGGGCGGTTCCGGGAACGAAGGGGCTGGAGCATCGGATCGGCGGGCTGGAAAAGGCCGACATCACGGGCAACGTGAGCTACGAGCCCGCCAACCACGAACGGATGATCCGCTTGCGGGCGGAGAAGGTCGCGCGGATCGCCGACCGGTTGCCGCCTCAGAGGATCGACGGCGATCCCGAAGGGGATCTCCTCGTCGTCGGCTGGGGATCGACCTACGGGGCGATCCACGCGGCCGTCGCCCATCGGCGCGCGCGCGGCGGAGCGAGGATCGGCCACGTCCACTTGCGCTACCTGAATCCCTTGCCGCCCGACCTCGGCGAAATCCTGCGGCGCTACAAGTCGGTTCTGGTGCCCGAGCTCAACATGGGGCAGCTCGTCATGGTCCTGCGCGCCCGGTATCTCGTTGATGCCGTGGGCATGAACAAGATCCAGGGACGTCCATTCACCGAGAGCGAAATCGTCGCGGAGATCGACGCGATGCTGGGGAGCCGATAGCGATGAGCGAGAAGACGACGCCCACCATGACGAAGAAGGATTTCCAGACCGACCAGGAGGTCCGGTGGTGCCCCGGTTGCGGGGACTACGCCATCCTGAACGCCGTGCAGAGCGTCTTCCCGGAGCTTGGAGTCCCAAAGGAGAAGTTCGTCGTCGTCTCGGGGATCGGCTGCTCGAGCCGCTTCCCGTACTACATGAACACCTTCGGGTTCCACGGCATCCATGGACGCGCTCCGGCCATCGCGAGCGGTATCAAGCTGGCCAATCCCGCGCTCTCCGTCTGGATCGTCACGGGTGACGGCGATGCCCTCTCGATCGGCGGAAACCACATCATTCACGCTCTGCGCCGCAACATCGATCTGAAGATCCTCATGTTCAACAATCGGATCTACGGCCTCACGAAGGGGCAGTATTCTCCCACCAGCGAGCAGTTCAAGAAGACCAAGTCGACCCCGTTCGGCTCGCTCGACCGTCCCTTCGAGCCCCTCTCCCTCGCCCTGGGCGCCGGGGCCACGTTCGTCGCGCGCTCGATCGATGTCTTCGGCCCACATCTGAAGGAGGTCCTGCGTCGGGCCGCCGCCCATCGCGGGAGCGCCTTCATCGAGATCCTCCAGAACTGCAACATCTTCAATGACGGCGCCTGGGAGGCCTGGACCGATCGCGAAGTGCGAGACGACCGCACCCTCGCCATCGAGGACGGCAAGCCGCTTACCTTCGGCAAAGAGCGAAAGCGCGGCATCGTCCGCGCGGGCGAGGGGCTTGCGATCGCCGATCTCGACGGCAACGGCCTCGACAAGGCCCTCATCACCTTCGACTCCAGGCGGAACGATCCGGCCCTCGCGTTCGAGCTTGCCTCCACTTCGTCCCGCCCCGACTGGCCGGTGCCGATCGGAGTCTTCCGGGACATCCGCTACCCGACATTCGAGGAGCTCGTGCACGAGCAGATGCGCGAGGTTCAGGGGAAACGGGGGCGGGGCGACCTGGCATCCCTGATCCACGAGGGAGAGACCTGGGAAGTCGCCTGAGCCTGAAGCCCGGTTGTGGGGGTTGACGCGGCAACAAAGAGGGATAGGCTCGTCCCGTGCGCCGCGATCAACGAAACGCAAACCGAGCATTCACACGCGCTTCACACGCGCGGCATTCAATGCTCCGAGTAGGTTCTCTGGGCGAAATCACGAAGTCAAAGGGGGCTAAGTCATGCGTCTGCGTCCGATCGTTTTCGGCTGGGCGGTCCTCGCCCTGGGTCTCCTCCTTCGTCCGGCATATGCCGGCGAGTCGATGGAAGGCAAGAATAACCCGGTCACTTTCGACGGGGTCGTATGGGGCTTCTATCAGTATGTGGTCGAGGATGCGAGCACGGGCAATCAGGGAAAGGACTTCGACTTCAACCGCTTCTCCATCGATCGTGTCTATCTCACCTTCGCGAGCAAGCTCGGCGATCGCTACACGGGCCGTGCGCGGCTGGAGCTCCAGAACAACAACGACGGCACCGTGACGAACTTCCTCAAGACCGCCGACATCGCGGTTCGCGAGCCGTTCGGGCTCGGAAGCTCGACCCTGCGCTTTGGGCAGACCGAGGGCGCGGTCTCTCCCTTCCTCGAGAAGCCGTGGGGCTACCGGATCGTCTCGAAGACGACCACCGACCGGTATCTCGGGCTCAGCACCACCTACCTCGGCGCGGGGCTCGCGAGCAAGCTCGCCGGCGGGATCATCGAGACCGACGTCCTGCTGGCCAACCGCGTCCCGGCCAACAAGAACATCTCGGACGGCGGGGACGCCAAGTACAAGACCTTGGCGGGGCGCGTCTTGCTCCGACCGATCCAGGAGGGAGTCGCGAAAGGCCTCGCCTTCGGCGGATACGCCCAGTACGCCCCGAAGCGCAGCCCATCGGGCGAGAACTCCGATCTCTGGTTCGGCGGCCACGCGTACTTCGACGCGCCGAAGTTCGTCGCCGGAGTCCAGTACGACTCGAGAGTCACGAAGGTGGCCGACGAGGATGTGACCTCCGCGGTCATCAGCGGCTTCGCCCGTTACGCCGTGACCGAGAAGATCGAGATCTTCGGCCGCGTGGATGCCGTCGACTTCAATACCGACACCGACGACGTCATGATCACGACCCCGACCTTGGGCAATGAGACGGAGAATCAACTGGCCCAGACGGTTCTGATCGGCGGCCTCTCCCACGCCTACTCGAAGACGCTACGCAGCATCATCGACGTATCGATCCGCTCCTTCAGCGACGATCTCTTCTACCACGACGTGAGCGCTCCGGCGAGAGACGTCGAGATCGATCTCGATAGCGAGGTCATCGTGAGCGCCCGGCTCGACGCGAGCTTGTGACATCCGGCGGCGGTCCGCCGCGACGAAGAAGGCCGGCCATCGCAGGAACCCTGCGATGGCCGGCCGATTGCCGATGAGTGGCGACTACCAGCGCACCGAGAGGAAGACCGCTGCCGTTCCGAATCCGACGTGCGTGAAGGAATCATCCTCCGTCGTCACTGTCTGATTGTCTTCGGTCACCTCGACCTTGTGCGAGCCGATGTCGAGGCCGAGCGTGTACTCGCCGCCCAGTGTGAGAGACTCCGTGAAGCCCCACTCGAAGCCAAGGATCCCGGCCAGACCGAAGGAGGTCATCTTCTCCTTCGCTTCGGAGTCCCCCTGCTCTTCCTTGTCCTGCCCATAGTTGAACCCGACCTTGCCACCGATATACGGAGAGATCGCGGTCGGACCGGACAGGTGCTGCTCGAGAGCCACGTTGACGCCGAACGCGGTGAGGGTCTCCTTGTACTCCGGATCCTCGACCTTGTCCTTGCCCGAGAGCATGTTGAATTCCAGACCAGGACGCAGCGCCAGATCATCGGCGAGGTAGTACCGCATCCCGATGCCGCCGGCGTAGGTCCCGACGTCGAGATCACTCAATCCGCTGAACGAGAAGACCATCGCCTTGGTGCCGGCCTTTGTTTCAATAGGTGCAGCCGTGGCAGGGCCGACCGAGGCCAGCACGAAGGCCAGAAGTCCGAGGAACAAGAGGGCTTTCTTCATGACCATCCTCCATGAGCCGATGCACACGCCCGCGACGTCTCGATACGGCAAGCATGCGCTCCCGCAAGGGTTTCCTTCGACAACTCGATTCAAGCGTTTGGCGCCGAGTTCCACAGGGAGCGGCCCAAACTTCCGTCAAGCTACCCGTTTACGGATGCCTGTCAAGTGAGATTTGACACAGGCGAACCAGAGAGAAACCCGTCAGGGCCGTGGATGATGCGAGATCCTCAAACGCGTCATCTCTGTCGGCGGCCCCCCGACAGCCTCAAGGTAGGCCTGCTCGGTCATGTCCGTAACTCTTTGCCAGTCAAACGGTTCCACGAACGCCCGGGCCTCCCGTCGCTCGCGCTCCCCCCGGAAATCCCCCCAAGCCTGCAGGATTCCCTCCGCGAGCGCTCCGGCGCTCCCCGTCCGGACGAGCACCGCCGCCGGGCAGCCATCGAGGAGGTCCCGGTACCCCTCGATCCGGGAAGCGACCACCGGCAGCCCAGAAGCTAGAGCCTCGAGCAGGACGATTCCGAACGACTCTCCGTGGAGGGCGGGGGCCGCGAACAGGTCGGCCTGCCGGTAGATCTCCGGTAGCGCGGGCGCCGGGACCTCGCCTTCCCACTCGAGATCAAAGGCGCGGTGGCCGCGGCATCGGAGCAGGGTTCGCGCCCGGCTCCCTCCGCCGACGACGCGCAGGATGGGGCGCGCCGGAAGTCGCCTGGCCGCGATCTCCATCGCCGCCACCAGCGTTTCCAGGCCCTTTCGCGGCTCGAGGCTTCCGACGAAGAGACAGGTCGGTCTCCGGTCCGGCGGGCGGGGCCCGTTGGGATAGAACCTCGAGCGATCCACGCCGTTTGGGATGATCAGGTACTCGCCGGGAAAGTGACGCCCCGCAAAGCGCGCCGCGCTCAGCGAGACCGCGGTCCGCAGCGTCAGGCGCTCCGCGAGAGGCGCGAGAATGCTGGAGAACATGCGGTAGCCCCAGTGGGGCCGTCCCGCGTTGTGGAAGGTACCTACACACGGGACTTCCGCCTCCTTCAGGACAGCCCAGGGAAGGAAGGGCTCCAGAGGGGAATGGACATGGATCAAGTCGAGAGGCGGATCCAGCGCCCGCCGCACGAGCGAGCGATATCGCGCATGAAAGGCCAGGTTCGCCATCGCGCCGTTCGAAGGGATCCGGAACCGCCGTCCGATGCGGACGACGCGGAGGCCCTCCTCCTCTGCTTCAGGGCCCGGTCGCGAGGTCAGGATCCTCACTCGGTGGCCGCGGTCGCGCAGCGCGAGGGCGAGATGGTGGACATGCTCCGAGATCCCACCACAGACCGGCCGATACGACTGGCTGACGAGCAGAATCTCGAGCGGCCTCATCCGCCCGCCTCGACTCTACGGAAGAGGATCCATTGATGGGGCGCGCCTGAGACCGCATCGCGCATCGATTCGCGCAGGAGCCGGTCCGTCGCGGCCGTCTGGCTTTCGGAGATCGCCGCCTGGAAGCGGACGGCGAAGCGCCCAGGCGATTCCCGCACGCAGGCGGCCGGAATGATCGCGGCGCCGGTCCTGGCAGCGAGCGTGCGGATGCCGCGCGTGGCGAGATTTCCGCTTCCCTCGTGCCGGTCCCCGTCGATCTGGAGGGCGACGATCTCCCCGCGTCGCAGCGCGCGCAGAAGCGTCGCGGCGGGACGGCGGGCGCCGTGGATGCGGACGCCGAGCGCCCGATAGCCGAGACGGAGATCGGCGGTCCAGCCACGGAGGATCTGCACTCCCGCCACGGAATGGACGGCCCGCCCGGTCAGTGACGCCGCGGCTTCAGCGCCGAGAAGCCAGTTGCCCAGATGGCAGCTCGCGACGATGACCCCGCGATCGCGCCCAATCGCATCGAGAAGATGCTTCTCCCCTTCGAGTCGGATCACAAACCGCCGTCCGCCGATTCGCGCAAGCGCTTCGTAGAGCAGGAGCAGCAGATGGTAGAACGGCCGCGGCCAGTGCCCGAGGCTCTGCCCGCGCTCGAATCCCAGATCGCGCAGATTCGCGATCCACGACCTCCTGCGTCGAGGCGCGGCGAGCCCGAGCCACGGAGACACGAGCCCCGCAATGAGGCAAGCGGGCCGGGGAGGGATGACCGCGAGGGCCCTGGCGATCGACCGGAAGCGCATCGGCGCATTGTGGACCCATTCCGGCGAGCGATTCCAGCGCGATCGATGCGCGTTGACCTGTCCCCAATCGCTCGGGATGATCACCTCGATGGCCTTCCGGCGAATCGCATGGCTGCTTCTGGTGGAGGCGGCGATCGGCTTATCGGGGTGCGTTTCCGCGCGGGCCGAGGCGGAATCGGACGCCTCTGCCGTCCAGGAGGCCGACTGGATTGCCTCCCCGGGCCCGTGGGAGACCCTTCAGCGCGAGGTCATCAGCGGCGCCGGGCGCTCCGGCGGGGACTGGGTTCTGCTGGTCGAGCGAAGGCGGATCGGATCGATCCTTGGCGGACGCGCCGAGATCGACGTCACAACCTCCCGCCTTCGAGTGCTGGAGATGCGCGGCCGCGACAGCCTCAAGCGAGCTGTCGTCCTGCCCACGAGCAATCGAGACCTTGCCGTCTTCGCGCCGGAGGATCCCGAGGTCGAGAACGTGCCGATCCGGCTCACGGCGGATCGCTGGGGTCGCTGGCCGAATCTCTGCAGCCTCACGATCCTCGACGCGCAGGCCGGCTTCGATCTGGACAAGGATGGCGCGCTCGAGATCGCCCTCCGCCGCGTCTGCAGCTGCCCTTCGAGCGAATGTTCCGGGATCGCGTTTCTCTCCCTCGACGCGGACGGAGTCCGGCTCCTCGATCCCTCCCGTCTGGTCGCCGGACTCGACGTGGGACCGCTCCGTGTGCGCGACATTCGCCCGGGCGAGGATCCCGCGCGCCCGATTCTCGACGTCGCCCCGGAGATGCTCGATGGGTGTCGATTCATCGCGCGTCTCGGGATCCGCGGCGAGGCGGAATGCGAGGAATGCTGCTCCTTCCCGGTTCTGATCCGGCCCGACGAGCGCGGCTACGCGGTCTTCTTCGATCGCTCGAGCCAGATGGAGGCCCTCCGTCGGGCCGAAAAGGATCTGGGATGGGTCGCGGCGGGCAATCCGGTGGAGCCGCTGCGGCCGATGGAGCTCGCTCTCGTCGCCCGCGCGGCCTCCTTCTACTATCTGACCGGAACGGGAGACAGCGCGAAGGAGACGATCGTCGAGATTCTCGGACCGAGGGCGCGGGACTTCCAGCTCGTCACGCTGCTTCGCCGCATCGACGATCTCTTTCTGGCGCCGGAGCCGGGGACTCGCTAGCGTGGACTCCAGGAGGAGAGAAGGACCATGACGCAGAAGCGTCTGACCGAAATGGTCGCCTGCTCGGGCTGAGCTTCGAAGATCGCTCCGGGGGACCTGGAGCTCGTTCTTTCGAAGGTGCCTCGATCGGCGCATCCGGATCTTCTCGTGGGGACCGAGACCCACGACGACGCGGGGGTTTTTCGTCTCACGCCTGAGATCGCCCTCATCCAGACGGTCGACTACTTCACGCCTGTCGTGGACGATCCCTTCGCGTATGGCGCGATCGCAGCGGCCAACTCCCTCTCGGATGTCTACGCCATGGGTGGCGTGCCCCGCGTCGCCCTCAACATCGTCGGATGGCCGCAGGACGAGCTGCCCTGGGATCTCCTGACGGAGATCCTCCGCGGAGGCCACGAGGTGGTCCACGAGGCGGACGCGGTCGTCGCCGGAGGCCATAGCGTCAAGTCTCCGGAGCCCTTCTTCGGCCTATCCGTGACCGGGACGGTCCATCCCGACCGCGTTGTGACGAACGCCGGCGCGCGAAGGGGCGATCGACTCGTGCTCACCAAGCCGCTCGGCACGGGAATCCTCACGACCGCATTGAAGGGGGGAAAGCTGGAGCCCGAGCTGTTGACGCTCGTCACCGGTGTGATGCGGCGGCTCAACCGCGGCGCGGCGGAGGCGATGATGGAAGTCGGGGTCCACGCGGCGACCGACATCACCGGCTTCGGATTCGCCGGGCACCTCCTCGAGATGGCGCAGGCCGCCGATCTCACCGCGGAGATCGCCCCCGAGTCGCTGCCGCTCATCGACGGAGCGCTCGATCATGCGCGGGCCAACCACAAGCCGGGCGGGCTGCATGCGAACCGGATGTTCGTCTCCCCTCATCTGGATGCCGGCGAGGGGCACGACCCAGCCCTACTCGATCTGCTCTTCGACCCGCAGACCTCTGGGGGGCTTCTGATCAGCGTGCCCGGGGAGCGTGTGGGCGATCTTCTGGAAGCGCTCGCCCGGCGCGGGGTCGCGGTGGCGGCGGAGGTCGGGGGCTTCGTGGAGCGATCCGGCCCGGCGATTCGTCTGCTTCGGAGTTGATCGGCTAGAGACTTCGGAGCATCGCCTCGTTTGTCGGGAACTTCTGCAAGAGCGATAGGAGCCCGCTCATCGCCTCGTCGGCCTTTCGGCCGGCGAGGACCCGCCGCAGGCTGTGGAGCTTCGGCAGGAGCTCGGGGGACACGAGCTTCTCCTCCTTGCGGCTTCCGCTCTTTGCGATGTCGATGCAAGGGAAGATCCGCTTCTCGAAGAGATCGCGCGAGAGGACGAGCTCGGTGTTCCCGGTGCCCTTGAACTCGTGGAAGATCACATCGTCCATCCGCGATCCGGTGTCGATGAGGGCGGTGCCGAGGATCGTGAGGCTTCCCCCGCCCTCGATCTTGCGCGCCGCGCCGAATACCTGGCGCGGGGCATGCATCGTGGCGGCATCGAGTCCGCCGGTCAACGTGCGGCCCGATCCCTCCAAAGTCGTGTTGTAGGCCCTCGCGAGACGGGTGATCGAATCGAGCAGCAGGAGGACATCCTCCCCCGCGACGACCCGCGCAAGGATCACCGTCATCGCCTCTTCGGCCTTCTCGACGTGCTCCTGCGCGGAGAGGTCGGATGAGGCGGCGAAGACGGTGGCGCGCACGCCGCGCCGGAAGTGGGTCACCTCCTCGGGCCGCTCGTCGACCAGGAGGACATAGGCGGCGATCTCCGGGTGGTTGCGTTCGACGGCGCGGGCGACGTCGATCAGGAAGGTCGTCTTGCCCGCCTTGGGAGGAGCCGTGATGAGGCAGCGCTGCCCTTTTCCGATCGGGGCGATCAGATCGAAGGCGCGCATCGAGAGATCCTCCGGCGTCGTCTCGAGAACGATGCGCTCGTGAGGATCGACGCTCACGGTGCGCTGGAGTTCGCGGAAGAGATCCTCCAGATCGGACGGTCGGGGCGGCCTCCCCCCGGCGTAGGAGCGTCTCCCGCCCGAGGAGCCGCCTTGCCGCGAGCGCGCGCCGTGGCTGCGCCGGTCGCCTCGAGGATGTTCGGAACGGATCTGGGAATCGGAGGATGCGCCCGCGCGCTTGCGCGGCGGTCGGCGCCGCGACGGCTTGTGTTCGTTCATAGGGCAAGGCTACCAGTCTCCCCTTGGGATCGCCAGCGCCGGAACGGGCGCGTCAGGATGGTGGCGGCGGCGCAAGCGCCACTATAATGTTGCCCTCGATGGCCCGACGCGATGACCTGACCGACGTCGCCGGCTTCCGGGCCGGCAGCGCCGAGGATCGATCCGCGGCGACCGGCTGCACCGTCGTCCTCTGCCCCGAGGGCGGGGCCGTGGGTGGCGTCGCGCAGCGCGGCGGCGCGCACGGCACGCGCGAGACCGATCCCTTGCGCCCCCTGCACCTGGTCGATCGCTGCCACGCGATCCTCCTGGCCGGCGGGAGCGCATTCGGGCTCGACGCCGCAGGTGGAGTCGCGCGATGGCTCGAGGTGCGCGGCATCGGATTCGAGACCAGCGCCGCGCGCGTCCCGATCGTCCCCGCCGCTGTCTTGTTCGATCTCGGGATCGGTCGCGCCGATCGGCGGCCCGACGCAGCGATGGGAGAGGCTGCCTGCATCGAGGCCGAACGGGGCGAGGCGATCCGGCAGGGAAACGCCGGCGCCGGTTGCGGCGCCACGGTCGGCAAGGTCCTCGGAATCGAGCGCGCGATGAAAGGCGGGCTCGGATCCGCGAGCGAGGAGGTCCTCCCCGGATTGATGGTAGGGGCATTGAGCGCCGTCAACGCATTCGGCGACATCCTCGATCCTTCCGGCGGAGGGATTCTCGCGGGAGCCAGACGGCCTGGGCAGCCCGACTCCCTCGCCGACACGCTCGCCGCGATGCGCGAACGCGGCGCCGCTCCACTAGCATTCTCCCGGGATGCGTCGAGCACGGTGATCGCGGTCGTGGCGACCAACGCCCGCCTTGACAAATCGGGGGCGAACGCATTCGCCGAGATGGCGATCGCCGGCCTCGCGCGGGCGATTCGACCCGTCCACACGATGGTCGATGGAGACACGCTCTTCACGCTCTCCGCGGGCGACGCCGACTGCGACGTTAGCCTGCTCGCCGCCGTGGCGGCCGATCTTCTGGCCCGGTCAGTCGTGCGCGCCATCCGGGCGGCCGAATCGTTCGCGGGCGTGCCCGCCCTGCGGGACCTGCGGGCCGGAGCGTGAGACCCCCCGTTCTCCTGGGATGGCTTCTCGCCGGTCTGTTCGCCGGGTCGGGCCCATCAGACGCGGTCGATCCCCTGCGCGAGGAGTTCGTCCAGGAGGGAATCGGCAGCAGGCTCGACGCCACCCTGACGCGTTGGGCGGGATACGGCTTCTCGGGCACTGTGCTCCTGGAGCGAGGCGGCGTGATCTGGCTTCACAAGTCCTATGGCGAGGCGTATCCGGCGGGGACGCCGGAGGGACGGACGGATTCCCCTTTCCCGGCTGATCCCATGCTCGGGCAATTCGCGACCCTGACGATCCTTCGCCTGGAGATCGAGAGCCGGCTCTCCACCACCGATCGACTGGGGGTCCACTTCGACGGACTCCCAGAATCGGACCGGCAGCGGACGATCCACGATCTCCTCCGGGATCGCGCGACCGATCCCGCGCTCCTCCTCCAACTCATCGCGAAGAGCACCGGGGAAAGGCCCGACAGCGCGCTGCATGCCCGCATCCTCGCGCCGGCGAAGATGCGCTTCACCGGCCGAATGCCCGGATCCTCGGACGCGGGGATCGTCCGGGGACGTCACGTCGAGGAATCGACGCTGCGCTCCATCTCGCGGCTGCCGGGCTCCGGGTGGTGGATCGATCGCTTCGGAGGATCGCTCGCCCGAGCGGCCTCGAAGGCGAGAGACGTGCCTCTGGGGGCCGAGGAGCCGCCCTTCGTGACGACCGCCGGCGATCTCTATCAGCTGGAGCTCGCATTGCGCGGCGATGCGGTCCTCACCACCGACGCCAAGCAGAAGCTCTTCAACCCCATCTCGAATGACCGCTCGTACGGCTGGCTATTCGAACGCACGACCCAGGGAACGAGCCGCGTGGCTTACGAGGCGCAGGGGAACGGAACCGAAATCGGCTTCTATCGCTACCCGGACGACCAGACCGTGCTGATCCTCCTTCTCGACACCGACATGGGCTGGCGGAGGCCCGTCCGGGATCTCGCGGAGCGCACGACCTTCAGCGGGAGGTCGATCTGGATCGTCGCGGCGGCGGCGGCAGTCATCCTCTACTTCATCTTGCGGACAGCCATGGACCGCCGCCTCGGCGAATCGGTTTTCAGACGACGTCTGAAGCGACGCTTCCCGTCGCGGAACTCGCGCGGTTAGGCTCGTTCCTTCCCCCAGAGCCCGGCCAGAGCCACGAGGACCTCCACCGTCTTCTCCATCTCATCGAGACAAGCGTACTCGAGGGGGCTGTGGAAGTTGTGCATCCCAACCCCGATGTTGGGCGTCGGAAGCCCCAGCTCGGTCAGCCGCGAACCGTCGGTTCCGCCGCGGATCGCTTCGAATCGGGGTTCGAGGCCGACGCTGCGCATCGCATCGGCGACGAGGGCGACCGCGCGGGGGTCACGGCCGAGCCCCTCGGCCATGTTGCGATACTGCTTCTTGATCTCGATCGAGACGCGCGCCTTGGGATGCTCGGCTTCGAGCCCCTTGGCGATCGCGCGCAGGAGTTCCGCCTGCTCGGCGAGATCCTCCGTCGCGAAGCTCCGAAGGATGATCTTCACTTTCGCCTCGGCTACTCCCCCTTCGATCGCGTAGGGATGGAGGAACGGCTCGCGACCCGAGGTCGTCTCGGGAGCGAGCCGGTGCCAGGGCATGCGCGCGACGAACTGGGAGGCGATGCGAATGGCGTTCACCATGCGGGCGCGGGCGAGGCCGGGATGGATGTTGACGCCGCTGATCGTGACGATCGCCTGATCGGCGGAGAATGTCTCGTTCTCGATGGTGCCCGCGTCCTCCCCGTCGAGCGTGTAGGCCACGGCGACTCCGAGCGAGGCGGGATCGAGCTTGTCGACGCCTCGACCGACCTCCTCGTCGCAGGTGAAGACCACCCGGACCGGACCGTGCGGCTGGGAAGATCCCGACAAGAGGCGCGCCGCCGCGGTCATGATGACAGCCACACCGGCCTTGTCATCGGCGCCGAGAAGCGTACGGCCATCGGTCGTGATGAGGGTTTTCCCCACGCACGAGGCGAGGTGGGCGCTTTCCTCGCGGCGGATCACCTTTGCCGGATCGCCGGGCAGGACGATGTCGTCTCCCGCGTAATTGCGATGCACAATCGGCGTCACCCCCTTGGCGCTCGCCTCGGGCGAAGTGTCCATGTGGGCGAGCCAAGCGATCGCGGGCGCGCCCGCCGAGTTGCCGGGGATCGTCCCCCGGACGATCCCGTTCTCGTCGGTCCGCGTATCGGAGATTCCCATCGCCAGCATCTCTGCGGCGAGGATCTTGCCCAGCTCGAGCTGACCCGGTGAGCTCGGGTAGTCGCTCGTCTCATCCACGGCCGTCGTCTCGATCTTCACGTACCGGCAGAACCTCTCGAGCAGCGCTTCGCGATCGTGCGATCTGGGATCCACGCTTTCCTCCTTCAATCTTCGATGGGGCCAACGGCCCTCGGTGAGCCGCTTCCGGCGCCAGGCCAACCACGACGTGGCAGGATACCAGATCGCTGGGGCACTGGCTCCGGCGCATTCGGAGCGCTCGCGCGAGGGCCACGGGGCTGAACCGCCAAAGTCCTCTCAGAGAAAGCGCGAGCGTGTCTGTATGTCGTCCAAACAAACCAAGCCCGATCTTTATCGGCGCATTCGACGATGTCGTCTCGCCAGCACCGCTTGATTGAACATTCTGGGTTGGACATGTTTCAGCGCCGCACTCATCTCCTGAATTGCTCGGAGCGATTCGTGTATACTACCTGGCGGCGAAGCCGATCCCGGCTTGCCGGCCAGCATTTCAGCTCGCCGAACCTGGTTCGACGGGTGATGCAAAGGAGGCTGAAATGTTGCAGCTAAGTCCTCCCGCCTGCTCCCTATTCAGAATAGCTCTGATTCTTGCGCTCGCGCTCGGCTTCATCCTCTTCGCGAGCCCCGCAGAACCCAATATCGCCCCGGACGCCCTGCTCTACTTCCACGTCCAGCCCCTCGGCGCGCCGGAGGAACTCTGCCTCTCCGACATCGACTGGTGCGGCGACATGCATCCAAGCACGCCGGAGCAGGGGCTATTGGAGTTTCAGGTTTTCATCGACCCTCAGCAGGGGATCCACGGCGAGCTGCCCATTCCCTGGTTGGGGGGCGAGTGGGCTTGGCCGGACGCGTGGAGCCCGGTGAGCGTCGCGTTCTGTAATGGAGGCGATGGGTGGTTCGACTTCACGGGAGGCAACCCCCATGTGCTCCAGGCAGCGTGGCCGTGCGAGTTCATTCCCGATGAGATGTTCCTCGCCATGACGGTCGTATTCGATGTTCACGGCTATGGCAGGTTAGAACCGGTTGGCGATCCCGTGCTCGTGCTGGGATGCGGCGGGGATCAGGTGGTCGTGACTCCAGTAGCCGATTTCGCGGAGGCCGGGACAGAGTGCGAATACTCGAGCCAACCGTGCCGGGCCGGAAAGTGGTTCTGCTGCGAGGCGGAGTTCGACGGCGATGAGTTGGCAATGAGGGGACGCGCGGGCGAAAGCGCCCACGCGGAGTTGGGCTTCGAGGTCGCGGACCTATGCTACCGCTGCAGTGGATTGCTGCACGTTCACTCCGACACCCCATGGCTCACCGGTTCCATCGAGGACACAGCGAACTTCTGGGAGTTCATCCTCGTCGCGGATGCCGATCTTGCTGACGTGCCTCCGGGAGCCTACGCATGCGAGCTGCAAGTGGAGGAGGACTCATCCATCGCCCGTTGCCTTCCGGTTACCGTGAATGTCGATGAGGCAAGTGCGGTCGACGAAGAGGTATCGGGTTCATCCGGATCTCCGCCCCTGACTCTGCGATTGGCATCGGGAAACCCGTTCACCGGCCCGTTTGTCTGGAGCTACGTCAATCCGGCGCCTGCCTGGGTGCGATGCGAAGTCTTCGACGCGTCCGGGCGGAAGCTCGCGCAACTCCTCGACGGTGAGCAGTTTGCTGGATCGCACGCAATTTTCTGGGACGCCATGGATGCCGGCGGGAGGCGCGTGCCGCCCGGAGTCTATGCGATCCGCTTGAGCGCCGGAGGCGTGGCGCGCAGCGATCGGGTCGTCGTTGTCCGATAGCACGCTCACTTCAGGAGGAAGTTGCGGTGGTCTCTCTCCACCCTGCCGATAGGTGGAATGGGGTCCGGACACCGCAACTGGAAGGGGTCAAAGGGCTCTGCTACAATCGGTCCGCGAAGTGTCCGACCTGGGAGGCTCCGTCCAACGGCGCGCTCCGGATGAGTATCGGACGGGCAAGCGGTTTCTGGACAACAACTTGAGGGGGCAAACGATGAGGCCGTCGCACGCACCGACCGCGCTGTTTCAGACGTTGGTCATCCTTCTGGCAATCGCAGGGCTCGCTTCCGCTTCAGCTCTCGAGCCGGGCCAACCTACCGCGATCTCGGACGAGGTCGCTCCGGGTGGTGTCCTCTTCCAGCTGAGAGCAGAGGCATTCTCATCGGCGGAGTTCAGCCTGCAGGCGGGCACCACCGGCCGGACCGGGCTCTCAGCCGTCGATGAGCAGCTCGCTTCCATCGGCGTGTACGAGGTCGTGCAGGCCTTCGATCTCGACCGGAATCGGGCCGCGAAGAGCGCCGCGGGACTCGACCGCGTCTTCTTCGCGCGGTTCGACGGGGATCTCGACCCCCGAACGGCGGCCGCGCGCTTGACGCCGTTGCCGGAGATCGAGTACGCCGAGCCGAATGGCATATGGCGAGCCTTCTTCGCCCCGAACGATCCTCTCTATCCCAGCCAGTGGGCACACGACAACACGGGACAGGCGGTCAGCTACGGCGGTGATCTGGTAGGGACGCCGGACTGCGATACGGACACGGACCAAGCTTGGGATCTGCAGACAGGGGACCCCAACCTGGTCCTGGCGATCATCGATACGGGATGCGATCTCAACCATCCCGAGTACAGCAGTCGCATCGTTCAGGGCTACGACTTCGTGAACAACGACTGGAATCCGTCGGATGACGGAAACCATGGCACGGCTTGCGCCGGAATCGCCGTCGCGGCAGGCGACAACTCGCAGGGCATCGCCGGCGTGGCGTGGCAGATCAAGCTGATGCCGGTCAAGGTCTTGGATTCGGACGGGGGCGGCACCTGGGAGGGTGTCGCTGACGGAATCGTCTTCGCCGCCGACAATGGCGCGCGCGTTCTCTCTTTGAGCCTCGGCGGAGGGAGCAGCAGCACGGTCGAGAACGCCGTCAACTATGCATTCGGTGAGGGCTGCGCTCTCTTCTGCGCGACGGGAAACGGGAACCAGTCGCAGCTCAGCTATCCCGCTCGGTACGCCAACACGATCGCGGTGGGGGCCATGTCGCCCTGCTGCGAGCGTAAGAGCCCGAATAGCTGCGACGAGGAGTACTGGTGGGGATCGAACTATGGAACCGGCATCGATTTCCTGACCCCCGGCACCCGCATCCACACCACCGACAGGTTGGGCAGCGCCGGCTACTCGTCGGGTGACTACTTCGATGAGTTCAATGGCACCTCCTCCGCGACACCGCATGCGGCGGGCATCGGAGCGCTGGTCTGGTCCCAGGATCCGAGCCTGACGAATGCCGAGTTGCGCACGGTCCTGCGCAACACTTGCGACGATCTGGGCGCTTCCGGGTACGACAATCAAACCGGATACGGTCGCCTGAACGCGCACCAGGCGGTGCTTGCGGTCACAACCCAAGAGCAGGGCGCTTGCTGCTACGCGGATGGAACATGCCAGTACGTCGAGGAGGCCGACTGCCCGACCGGCGACTGGCGCATCGGCGTGACCTGCAATCCAAACCCGTGCCCGCAGCCTCTCGGCGCTTGCTGCTTCGCGGATGGAACCTGCCAGTACGTCGAGGAGGCCGACTGCCCGACCGGCGACTGGCGCATCGGCGTGACCTGCAATCCCAACCCGTGCCCGCAGCCTCTCGGCGCCTGCTGCTTCGCGGATGGAACCTGCCAGTACGTCGAGGAGGCCGACTGCCCGACCGGCGACTGGCGCGTCAATCTCACCTGCGACCCGAATCCCTGCACTCAGCCGGCCGTCGCTTGCTGCTTCCCCGACGGGAGTTGCACCTTCGTGACCGCGGAGGCCTGCACGCAAGCCGGCGGATCGCCACAGGGCTACCCGAGCGACTGCGACCCAAATCCTTGCACGCAGCCGTCCGTCGCTTGCTGCTTCCCCGACGGGAGTTGCACCTTCGTGACCGCGGAGGCTTGCACGCAAGCCGGTGGATCGCCACAGGGTTACCCGAGCGACTGCGACCCCAACCCGTGCCCGCAGCCTCTCGGTGCCTGCTGTTACCTGGATGGAACCTGTGAGTATGTCGAGGAGGCGCAGTGCCCGACCGGCGACTGGCGCGTGGGCGAGCCGTGCGACCCGAATCCGTGCATCAGCTCGGACGCGGAGGACGAGGCGAGCCTCCCCGCGGAGTGGGCGCTCACCAGGAGTGTCCCCAATCCTTTCCGGCACTCGACGACCATCCGGTACGCCCTTCCGGAACCGTCATCCGTGACCATCCGCATCTTTGACATCTCCGGCAACGTGGTCCGGACCCTACTGCACAAGGCGCACAAGGGTGCGGGTTACCATGACACGAGTTGGGATGGAACGGATGACGCGAGTCATGCGGTCGGATCCGGCGTCTACTTCTACTGCTTCGAGACGGCATGGGGGCACGAAACGGAAACCGTCATCCTGATCCGATAACACGCGCATCGCCTGAGTCCGCGACCGGAACGACCGGGGCGATCCCCTCCATCGAACGAGAGGATCGCCCCACCGCTTTTCGCGGGGAGGGCATCGCGCTTCGCCGTGGGCTCGGAGCGACTCCAGCGCCCAGAAATAGGTCGTAACTCCATACCATGGATATAGATAGTCTTCGGGATCCTGGTGGGGACTCCGGGTGACCGCGCGATCGCTGGTTGACGCTCGCAGCGATTTAGGCTTATCTCGCCTGTTTCTCTCGGCCATCGAGGATGGCCGCGACCCATGCGCGCCGGTCGCCCGCGCTGCTGGAGGGGCAATGAAGCTCAGAAGGAGCCACGCTATTGTGGCTGTCTGCTACTTCGCGGTGATCTTGACGACCGGCTGCGGCGCGACCATCAGCAAGGTGGATCGGCAGGCGCCATCTGCAGGTGTGAGCCAGTTCGAGGCTCAGGCGAAGGTCCACCGCTACCTGGGAGCCTCGGCGGGGACGACGACCGCGCGCTTCGTTCACATCCCCCGCGAGACCAATCAACCGGATGGCGGCCACGATCTCACCATCACCTCCGCGGGCAATCTGCACAGCGTCCAGATCGCGCATCCAAGCGGCGGCACCGCGTTCTTCCACGGGAACGATCGAATCGAGCTCACCTGGAAACTCGACTATCAGAGGATGGGGAGTGCGACGACCTCGACGGACGTGGCGACCTTCACGATCGCCGCTCCCTCGATCTCCATCGTGATGAGCGCGGACGAAATCGATGGTGGCGACGCGGCGCACGGCCAGGTGCGTACTCCGAGCCCCGTCGTCTCGGACGTCCAAGTCGACCTCACCGTGGAGTGGCAAAGTGGAGCAAGCGGAGGATTCCCCGTCGCGCACGTGACGATCCCCACGGGGTCCATGCTATCCGACTCATTCACGTTCACGTCTGAGCCCTTCGACTGCCCAAGCGGAACGGTCGTGGTCGGACCCGGCGGCTCCTATCGTCCCGGCGCGAGGGTGAGTGCCCGGGCGGTGATCGCCGAAGACGAGGTCACGGCGACGTCATTCGTGGATGTGAACTGCACGGACGAGGAGGAGTAGCTCGTCCTCCCGATGGCGCTGCGAACGGCACCTGCCGCAACGGAGCGGAGTCTAGCCAGGCCGCCTAGGGGTTCCGCGCGTCACGAAAGGCTCACCTAGCGTAAAGGCAGCCGGATCGGCCTCCTCACGCCGGAGATGCGGCCTCGCGGTCCCGCAAACCCCGGCGCCAGGGGATCGGATCGTGGTGGCGGCGCGGGGCTCGATCCCATCCGGGTGCCCGATCCGCGGTCCGATCGGGATGGATTCGACACAAGACGCGGATGTATGATCTTCCTTGTGATGGGTGCGGGGGTCTGTGAGAAGAGCCGCGGTCTCTCAGGCAAGGGGGGTGCAATGTTTCGGCTATTCCTCGTTCTGGGCCTGATGTCGCCGGTCGTCCTCTCCGTCGACGCGCGACAGAGTTCAGGCGCTGTCTCCAGCATCGACTATGGGTCGTTCATGCATTGGGTCGGCGGTATCCAGACGCCCGGCGGGGGGCAGAGCGTCGTCGTCGACGGGACCTGGGCGTTCCTCGCCTCCGGGGAGTGGGGCGTTCACGTCGTCGACGTCAGCGAACCGCGCGCACCCGTCCTGAGGACCTCGATCAAGGTCGCCGGACTCGCCGGTGACATCGCAGTGCGCGACGGCATCCTCTATGTCTCGACGGGACCTGCCGGGGTGCAGATCCATGATGTGAGGGACCCGCTCGCCGCCCGTTACCTCGGCAGCGTCGCTCTGCCGTGCGAGGCGGGCCGCCTCGCGCTCGACGGCGACCGTCTATACGTGTCGGCGAGTGGCCTGGGGATTCAGATCGTCGATGTCTCACGCCCCTCCGTGCCGCGGGTCGTAGGATCCGTGGACACTCCCGGTGAGGCGCTCGGCGTGACCGCGCGGGGCGGAAGCGTCTTCGTCGGAGACGGCGAGGAAGGTCTGGCCATCGTCGACATCTCGCAGGAGGGTCGTCCGACCGTGGCGAGCCTGCCGATGATGGGCTCCGTGCGTGATGTCGAGGTGCACGAAGACCTGGTCTTCCTCGCGTGCGGAAGCGGGGGGATCCAGATTGTCAATCCCTCGAGGGAGGGCTCGAAGGTCATCGCGAGGCTGCGCACTCCGGGCTCCGCGACCGATCTCTGCCTCGCCGGATCCACGCTGCTCGTCGCCGACGGGACCACGGGTCTGCTGTGCGTGGATGTCTCGAAGCCCGACGCCCCGCGGATTGTGGGCATCGTGGACGCCCGTGAGCCGTCGCGATCGGTGGTCACCGCCGGCGGCTTCGCCTATGTGGCCGATGGGTCGGGCCTGCAGATCATCGACATTCGGAATCCCTCGATGCCGGGCGTCCTTGCGACCATCGACACTCCGGGGCGCGCCAGCGATGTCGTCATCCGCGGAGAGAGAGCATATCTGGCCGACTATGACCCGGGGATCCTCTCGATCGACATCGCCGATCCACGCCAGCCGAGGATCGTCGAGACGCTCGACACGCCCGGCCAGACCCGCAACCTGGCTCTGGCCGGATCGATGCTGCTCGCCGGCGACCGGGAAGGCGGGCTCGTGCTGGTCGACGTCTCCAACCCGGCGGCAATGGCGCTGACCGGCGTGCTCGACACGCCGGGGATCGCACGCGGCGTCGTGCATGACGGGACGCGCGCCTTCCTCGCCGACGGGCCGGAGGGCCTGCTGGTCGTCGACGTCGCCGATCCGCGCCGGCCGTCGGCGCTCTCGTCGCTTCACTCCGGGGGAGTCGCCCGCCACGTCGCGATCGCCGGGGAGTACGCCTACGTGGTGAACGGGCTATCAGGGATGATGGTCGCCAAGATCGCCGACCCCGGGGCGCCCGAACTCGTGCGTTTAGTGGAGCTGCAGGGATTCGCCTACGACATCGACGTCCGCGACGGCCACGCCTTCGTGGCGGCGGGCGACGCCGGGCTGCTGATCCTCGACCTCGGCGATCCCCGGCGTCCCTCGATCCTCTCGAGGATCGCCTCGTCCGGACATGCGCTTGCCGTCGACCTCCGGGGGCCAATCGCCTACGTCGCCTCCGGACGCTCGGGGTTGCAGGTGGTCGACGTGAGCGATCCGGCGTCGCCGAGGATCATCGGAGCCATCGACACTCCCGGATGTGCCTTCGGAGTCGCGGCGGCCGGGGATTTCGTGGTCGTGGCCGACGGCCCGGCTGGGGTGGCCATCGTCCCCGCTCACAGCTCGGAGGCCTCCCCGCGGATGCAAGGGGCCGTGGTTCCGGCGGCCGGCGAGTAGGAGACCGGCCATGCCCGGCCGCAAGGTGGAAGACGATGCGCGGGGACGCCCGACTGCTCTCGCTGTCCAGAGGCGGGGGCAGTCGGCCCTTGCCGCTTGATCCACTGGCCATCCCAGTGTCGCGCTGAGTCGATGCTCCTCGAACGGCACACGCTCGTTTCCCGGCCGGACCTCGCCGCATCAGCCGATCTTGTCGGACGTCGGTCCTGGCCGCCCTTCATCCTCCACAGCGATGTGCGGAACTGGCGCTCGCTGTTCACCGAGTTCGCGGGCTTCCAGATCCTCTTCCTCGAGCCGCCCGACGTCCTCGTGGCAGTGGGGCACACCGTGCCGATGGCGTGGGCCGGCACCGTCGAGGATCTCCCGCCGACCATCAACGCCATCCTCGACCGGGCGCGTTCCAGCCTCGTGCCGAACACCCTGGTCGCGCTCGGCGCGATCGTCGCTCCGGAGCACCGCGGCCGGGGCCACAGCGAGCGGCTGGTCCGCGCCATGCGCGATCTCGCCGCGGAGCATAAGTTCGGCGCGTTCCTCGCGCCGGTCCGCCCGACCGCGAAGTCGGAACGCGCGCGGATGCCGATGGAGGAATACGCGCGTCTGACCCGCGCCGACGGCGCTCCCTTCGATCCCTGGATCCGCGTGCACTGGAAGCTCGGGGCCGTCGTTCTCGCCGTCGCCCCGTCCACGTTGACCGTCGAAGGCCCAGTGGCGGAGTGGGAGCGCTGGACCGGCCTCAGCTTTCCGGAGAGCGGCGATTACGAAGTCCCGGGAGCCTTGCAGCCGGTCCGCATCGACCGCGTTCTCGACCGCGGCCGCTACGACGAGCCCAACGTCTGGATGCGGCACGAAGTCGCCGGCGAGGAACGAGCGCTGCAGTCCTCGGGGTCGAGTGAAGGCGAGCAGAGAATGGACTAGTAATCGATCGGGATTCCAGAGACTTCCACTCGCACGTTGTCGATCGCCCATGATTCGTCCATGCCCCCCTGCCACTGCAGCGAAGGGCTGCCGCCCGCGACGTTGCTGCGGACCCTCCAGGTTACCCGCAGCGAATCCGCCGTATGGGGGATCCCGGAGAAGGCCGGGTCCGCGAACAGATCGTAGGCGCGGTCGCGATCATAGTACGCGCCGCTGGTGAAGCCCCGGTCGGTGCCGCTGCCGAGCAGGGCTCCCTGTGGCGCGCGGTAGCTCGATGTGTCTCCGCGCGCGAGCTCGAACCAGTTCGAGAAGAGCGTACGTCCATCCAGAGCCACCTCGAGCACCTCCGTGCCGTCCCAGGAATCGATCACGGCGAGCAGGAAACCCAAGTTCACCGCGCGGTGCGGAGGAATTTGCCGCAGCGTGAGAGTCACGGTAGACGGATCGGGGCTGTCGTAGCGCAGAAAGCGGCCCGCGAAGGCGGCCGCCGGGCTACCGAGACCCGCGAATCCCTGTACCGACTCGACCTTCGCTCCTGGAGCCGAGAACTCGGGCGGAAGACCGTTCTCGAAATCGCCATCGAACAAGCGCAGCGTGCTGAGTCTGGCACGGGTGGCGGCGACTGCCCTCATGAGCGCCTCGTCTCCGGGACTCCGCGCGAGCAGCGCTTCGCGCAGATGAAGGGACTTCAGGCCACTCGCCCGGGATGGCGTTGGGCCGCCGGCGGGCTGCATGAGCTCGCTCTGCGCCCGGGCCAGTCGTTCGTAGGCGTCACCCAGCTCACGCATCAGCGCCGTGTCGCGGCCGGCCTCGACGGCAAGCCGGTCGAGGTACTCGACTGCCCGGGCCACCACCAGCTCACGCACCTGGGCAGATCCGGGCAGCCGCGCTGCAGCGTCGTGCACGTCGAAGATGAGCGTGCGCGTCATGGATCGCACTTCGCGCAGGCTGCGCTCGGCGACCCGCGCCTCATCACGCGCGACCGAAGCCTGCCAGACCGCCGCCCCGAGCCCCGTGACGAGCGCGGCTAATCCGAGTGTGGACGCGGCGACCGCGAAGCGATTGCGTGAGACGAACTTCTCCATCCGGTAGCGCCACGAGGCGGGCCGCGCCTGCACCGGCCGCCCGGCCAGATGGTTCGCCAGGTCCTCGGCCAGGGCCGCGACCGACTCGTACCGACGCGATGGATCCGGCTCGAGGGCCTTGGCGGTGATCGTGTCGAGATCACCCGAGAGGGCGCGCGCCAGCATTCGCGGATCGGCAAGCGGCGGCGGCGGGAGCGCCGCGCGGCGGACATCGGCCCTGTCGACCGGGCTTTGCGCAGCGGCGCTGGCACGCTCCACCGTGTGGTGCCCTTGCGCGCGAGATAGACCGGCGGGGAATGGCGAGCGGCCGGTCGTCAGCTCGAAGAGCACCACTCCGAGAGAGTAGACGTCGGAAGCGGTGGCGCAGGGGCTCCCCTCCAGCTGCTCGGGGCTCGCGTACCCGGGCGTGGCCAGTAGCCCGAAGGTGCGCAGGGACTGCGATTCAGGCTCGTCCTCCTCGAACATCTTGGCCACGCCGAAATCGAGCAGCTTGACTCGCCCTTCCGAAGTGACCATCACGTTCGAGGGCTTCAGATCGCGATGGAGCACGAGGCGCCGATGCGCGGACTCGACGGCCTCGCACACTTCGATCAGCAGCCGGATCCGCTGGGCGAGCGAAAGCGAGCGCTCCATGCAGTGCTCGTACAGCGTGCGGCCCTCGACGTACTCCATCACCAGATAAGGCGCGCCTCCGCTGGTCGTGCCTCCGTCGAGAAGCCGAGCGATCCCTGGATGCGAAAGGGAGGCGAGGATCCTTCGCTCGCGGCGGAACCGGCGGATCATCTCCTCCGTCATGAGGCCGTGGCGCAGCAGCTTGAGCGCGCCCTGCTGGCGGAAGCCTTCCATATTGCGCTCGACCAGCCAGACGATCCCCATTCCGCCGCGGCCCAGTTCACGGATCACCTGCCAGCCGCCCACCTGCATGCCGGCGAGCGACGGCGGGTCGGGCGCCAACTCCGGGTTCGGGATCGCCAGGGCGATGCGCCCGGCCTCGAGGAAGCCGTCCGCCAGCGCGTGTTCGGCCAGCAGGGAGCGCACCTCTTCCTCCATCGCGCTGTCGCCGGCGCAGGCCTCGCGAACAAACGCTTCGCGCTCGCCAGGCGAGCGCCCCAGCGCCGCTGCGAACACTTCGCCGATTCGTCGCCACTTCACCGTGTCCAGTGGAATCCTCCTCTGTGGGTCGCGGCCGGCCGTCCCGGGAGCGCGGTTGCGCGGCAAGATGGCTCAGTTCGCCGGCTGACCTCCATCGGCGGAATCGGCGTCAGCCCCCCGGCCGCCGGCCGACGGAAGATCGAAGCCCCCGCGAAGACCGATCCGCCGCAGTTCGCGATGGAGCCAGACACGAGCCACCAGCCAATCGCGCTTGACCGTGGCCGGCGAGACAGCCAGCACCTCGGCCGTCTCCTCCACCGTGAGGCCGCCGAAGAAGCGCAGCTCCACGACTTGCGCCTGGCGCGCATCCAGTCGCGCCAGGTCCTCGATCAGGGCGTCCAGGTAGTCGGCCGGGACCCCATCCGCCGGGTCCGAATAGATCAGCCCCGCCGCGTCCGCCTCTTCGACCGGCACCATGTCCCGGTCTCCCCCTCGCTTCGCGGCGCGAGAGCGGCGCGCGTGGTCGGCCAGGATCCGGCGCATGGCCTGGGCCGCAAGGGCGAAGAAATGGAGACGATCCTGCACCGCGCCGTCGGGCAGACGGATCAGCTTCAGGAAGGCCTCATGAACGAGGGCGGTTGGTTGCAGCGTGTGGCCGGCTCGCTCCCGGCGCATGTACGAGCCGGCCAGGACCCGCAACTCGTCGTAGACGTGCGGCATCAACGCGTCCAGGGCCCCGGGTTCTCCACGGCGCCAACGAACGAAGGTGTCGGTGATCGGGTCGTCCTGAACCATAGACTCTCCAGGATTGCCCGATTGTAGCGCATCCGCCGCAACGGAACGCACCCCGAGACTGCCCCGCGATGGGTCGGGTCACTCGTTGCCGAATCGCCCGGCGAGGGATCCGCGAATGGTTCACGCCGGGCGATTCGACGCGGGGTCAAGCCCCGTTACCGATCGTCAGTACTTGATGATGTAGTTGACATAGAGGTTCTTCGGCCGGGTCTCCGCGCCTCCAGGCCTTGTCATCGGCGCCGCATTGATGATGTCGGGCTCTTGATACCCTTCGTCATGGCCGACAGCGGTGTTGTTGCCGGTGTACTGAAGAATGCGGTTGAAGTTGCCGTTCGAGTGGTCGTGCTGCTTGAACTCATCCACCTGCAAGCTACCGATGTTGTCGCCCACATTGCCGCCCGGCTTCGCGGCTGTTCGGGCGCCGGCATCCGGGTCGACGCCCGCCCCGTGGTCCCAGCCGCGCAGGAATCTCCCGCGCAGGTCGGGCAGGTTGAATGTGCTGGAGCCGTTGCCGGATCCGCTGGCGGTTCCGATGACCGCGTAGAGCTGCGGGTACATCGTCCGGGACACTTCGCTGCCATCGCAGAGGAGCCATCCTTCAGGGGCCGCCGTCCCCATGTAGGGCATGACGCTACCGGGCGGAATCCCCGCGCCGCTCGTGCTCTGAAACGCGAACGGCACGCTGCTGAGCGGTTGGTCTGGGCTGAGTTGCTCGAAGACTCCCCCGTCGCTCGCCCAGACGCGAAGGACGGGATTGCTCGATCCCTCGAACACCGCCGGGGTCAGCGGAATCATCGGTGGCACGCCGAGACGCACCGTGAACACGCCGGCGTCCACCGGAACCGCCACGGCGTTCGTGGGCTGCGAACCGTCCACGCTGCTGCCGTCGTTCGACCACAGGCTCGTGGATCCGTCCAGGATCACGAACTTCATGTTAGCCGTGCCGTTGTAGAGCGCGCCATCGGACTTGAGCTGTCCCTGGTAGCTGACCTCGGAGGGCAGGCCCCAGGAGGTCTGACTCGTCGCCAGGATTGCGCAGACCAGCACGAACAGGCGCGTAAGCCAGTTAGCAAATGACTGCATGGTTGACCTCCTCGAGTTGATGGGTTCATCGGGCATGAAGGGACCAGCCCTATCGGATGATGGTCAGCTTCTGCGTTTCCCGCACGCCCCCGCTGTGGATCTGGCAGTAGTAGATTCCTGCCCCTACGCGAACGCCGTCAGGGCCCACGCCGTCCCACTCGGCGCTGAATGTGCCTGGTTCCAGCCTTGAGTCGAGCAGCGTCCGGATCAGCCGGCCCGCGACGTCGTAGATCCGGACCGTCGTGTGGTTGGATCTTGCGATGTCGAAACCGATCGATGTTCTGGAATGGAATGGATTTGGGGCAACGCCCCGCAGCCGCGTGAGAGGCGGGTGTTCCCCATCGGAGACGTTCGAGACGCCGTCGGCTTCGATACAGGGCACGAACCCGGCATGGATGGAAAGCGAACCACTGCTCGCATAGCCGGCGATAGGCTGTCCAGCTACGGCCAGTGCCGCGAGTGAGGCGGAGCTGGAAACGCCTCCTCCCGCGCTCAGCGCGACAGTGGAGAGGACCATCTCCGCCTGGGACCTAGAGGCACTGCACGCCAGGCTGGCCAGCAACAGAAGGCCGATCGGAGTGAAACTTCGCATTTGAGTCTCCCGAACCCCAGGCGCCCGCACCACGCGGATTCCTACGGGGGTTCCCTACTCAAGCGCAGAGCGGGAACGGATCGGCTCATCCTGGAGCGAACCCTTCCGGATGACCCCCCTGGCTGCCGCGGGTCTCGGGCTACCCAACAGCCGGAACTGATTGACGTTCCATTAGATATGGCCAACCAGCCGACATGGGACTGGCGGGAGAGCCCAGGGGATTCTCGATGGACGCGCGGGTCGTGAGGCGCACGTAGCCTGCGGCGGGGATAGCGGCCACTTCCGCAAGCTGTGCCTCGGGCGTCATCTCATCGGGGTCGTCTCGGCGTTCCATGCTCCCTCCGGGAAGCAGTCGTGGGCGTGCGCTACTGGCATCCCACTACCCACCTACCGGAGGTTCGCCCGACCTGTCAGGCCGCGCGGGCCAGAATTGAACGAGGCGTCATGGGCTGCCTTCGCAACACGCACAACGCCTTCCGCTTTGCGGCCGGGTCGATTCCTCGCATTTCCCAGATGCGGCAAGTGATCCGCGATGACCGAGCTTCTCGTTAATGAAGATTGCAGAGTCAAGGACTGTCTCAGAACCGGCTATCCAACCCGTCTCCCGGCCCCCCTGTATCGCACGGATCCCGTGACCAGAAGTCTCACTTCACAATCACGACACTCGCGGTCTCTTTCCCCGCTGCTGTTGCGACTCGCGCCATGTAGATCCCCGCCGCCACCTGCCGACCGTTCTCGTCACGCCCATCCCATATCACCTCGTTCTCTCCGGCTGGCAGATCATTCAGCAGCCATGCGCGGACCATCCTGCCACTCACGTCGAACAGGGTGATCCTGACGTCCCTCACCGTGGGCAGGGTAAACCGGAGAGCCATCGACGCCGTGGCGGGACTGGGGTAGGGCGGATGAAGCATCATCCTGGGGGCTTCCACGGCTCTGACCCGAAGAGGACCCAAGATGTCCCTTCCGCCGTCGAGACGGCGGCCGGCGATCTCGTACTCGTAGCTCGTTCCTGGGACTACCGCCTCGTCGAGATACTCATACGGCCCATCACCACCGACCGGGCTCGCTTCGTTCAGCGCCACAGGCCCATCGCCGGTTCTATCGTCCCGCAGGACGACGAATCCAAGGTAGTGCGCGTCCGAACTGACGCTCCATCGCAGACGAACGCCCAGAGCTTCAGGAGTACCTGTGAGATTCGACAGCGCAATGGCCGTGGGGTCCTCAGGACACTGAAGAGGGGTGGATTCGAGACGGCCATCGCTCAGGAAGTAGAGTCTGTCATCCACAACTGTGACGCCCCAGACATAGGATCCGAGAGCTTGTATGTTCCCGAGAACCTGCGGGTTTAGCGGGTCGCCCACGTCGACGACCTCGATGTCATGCAGATCCCTCGCGAGATAAACGATTCCGTCAGCCATGGTAATTCCCGACGTCCCGACGAAACCCTCGTCGAGGCCACCGATGACGGCTGGCTGTGTTGGATCACTGATGTCGATTACTCTGAGGTCCCAGAGCCAGTCAGCAGCGTAGGCGAATGGTCCGTTCGCGATCACATCGATGCCGAATATGAGCCTCGTGCCGCTCCCAACCATGACAGGCATCGTCGGATCCGAGATGTCAACGACATCAACCCCCGCTCCATAGTCCATCGCGATGGCGTAAGGACCCTGCAGCGCGATCCCATGAAGGGGCCCAGGAGTCGGAAGAATCGACAACACCACAGGATTCGCAGGATCCCGTAAGTCGACGATTGTCAGGCAACCGGTTTCATACTCGTAGTCCTCTCCGGTCACGTACGCGATTCCATCTCTCAGGGCCACATCATTCGTCGCACACGGCAGGTCGAGGTTGCTCAGGAACACCGGCTGGGTGGGGTCTGCTACATCGATTGTGTAAAGCTGAGAATACCGAGAGGCCAGGCACGCCAGGTGACCGGAGACCGCGATCTTCTCCGCTCCATCGGGAATGTCCAGGCCGCCGACTATGCGCATGCTCGATGGATCGGAGAGATCCACCATGCACAACTCCGTGAAGCACGCCAGATAGGCAAGTTGCCCTTGCGAGGCGATGTCCCAGGCAGTTCTAGGCAACAGGATCTGATAATCGGATTGCGCAGGGACACCGTTCGATGCGTCGATCACGTGGAACCCGAAGTTGTCGTTAGCCAGACAGACCATCCCCCCTTCTTCGGCGAGGTCGGGGATCCCGTTAATGGTCGCCGTCAGCTTCATCCTGCCCAAGGACACCGGCTGAGTTGGATCGGTTAGGTCGAGGACACAGAAGGCACTCCCGGCGGTCAAGTAGGCAGTGCTTCCGGTCAAGCGGACACGATTCGGTCCGATTGCTCCAAACGTCCCGATCTCAAAGGGATGGCGCGGATCATGGATGTCGAATACGCGAAGGCCGCTGTCGCTCTCGGCGATGACTGCAATGTGATCACCCAGCGCGACATCTCGTACCCATGAATCGGATGGAATGGTCACCACGATGAAGGGAGCCGTCGGCATTGAAATGTCAATGATGCGCAGGCCGCTGCTTCCATCGGCGACATATGCGTACGCATCCGCAACAGCGACTCTAAGAGCGGAAGTCGTGCTGGCTGTCCCAATGAAGTAGGGTGATTCAGGATCCCCCACATATGCGATTCGCAGACCGAGAGCACCACATGCTACGTAAGCGTACTCACCGACAACATCAACCCCAAGCGCGGGCCCCCCGGTTCCAGTGCTCGACACTACGTGCGGGTTCTCGGCGTCCATGATGTCGAGGATGTGAAGGTACTCACCGCCTGCAACATACATGAGTGACCCGACCATCTTCATGTCGGAGGCCTGGACTCCACCAACCTCAGTGATCTCGCGTGGCCTACTGGGGTCGGACAGATCGATCACCGACAGCGATGGGCCGGTGTATGCATATTGCCCGGTTAGCGCGACCGAAGTGCAGTAGTGATCGGAGATGCACCCAGTCCAATGGAGGTAGTCGCTATAGTCGACGCAATCAGCACGGCTGTGACCTGGCAGAAGGGCTTCTCCGAGCAGAGCAAGGCATACGACCAAGGCGCGGAATCTCACGGTTCGTCCCTCCGTTCCCTCGAGTCCGCATGGGTGGCATCCTAGCTGCGCGATTATAACGGGTATGAGGTTCTTCCTGTAAGGGGAAGTGAGATCATGCCTGGCGGTGGACGCGGCGATTCACGTGCGCTGTCAGCGATACCCCGCTCGAATCTTGCCCCAGGTCGTCTTCTGGCTCGCCGTGGGGATGCACGGGTTCGGTTCGCAGTCCGTGCCATCCCCCAGGTACGACCCGCCTTGCGACGCGCAGTCTTGGGGCTCCGCGACAACGCACGAGTCATCCGCTAAGCAGCACGCCCCCGTCACCGGTGGCGTCCCGCAGCCGGCACCGAGCGCACCGATCAAGCCGCAGTCAATGCCATTTGGGTGATTCCCGGGGAGGCAGGGCGATGCCCAGTCGAGCGTGTAGTCCCCGTTCGCGGCATCGCAGAAGAGCGGATCAGCGGAGAAGTTGCCGCCGAGATCGGTGCCACAGAGATGATCACCTCCGGTGTTCCCATGCGAATCGCAACATCGCAGCGAGATCTGCGAGATATCGCAAGAGAGAGCACTGCCCCGATTGAACGCGATGATCGTCCGCATGATGTCGACCTGGCATTCCTCGAGAAAGCCAATACTTGGATCCTCCGGTCCAAATCCACTGTTGCGCACAACTGTGCACTCCGCAATCTCCCCTGTGGCATAGGCGACGTGAATGCCTGAGCCCCCTCCCCACTCGCCGGCCCAGTTGCCACTGATTGCAGATCCAACGATCGAGAGGGAGGAGCAAACAACGCATGCAATCCCTCCACCCGCGCCTCCAGAATCGTTGCTGGTAATCACGGACGTTCGAATCCGGACTTCCGGACCTCCCGCAAAGACCCCTCCCCCACTTGCATAGGCAGCATTCTCGATCACACGGCAGTCTTCGATCGTGATCATCGCAGGACGAGCATAGACTCCACCTCCGGCCCCTGCCTGACAGCCACCTATCGAGGAGCCGTCGATGGACAGTCGCGACTCCTCGCCGTAGATCCCGCCCCCAAAACCCTCTGCCCCACATCCAAGAACGATGCAGCGGCGAATCGCCACATGCGATCGAATGCACGCCATGCCGCCCCCCACCACAGCCTGTCCATTCACAACCGTGAGCCCCTCGATCGTAGCTCGCTGCGTTATGTCAAGGCAGTTGAAGCCCCTGCCCAACCCTGCAGCATCGACAGTTGTCACATCCGGACCCAGTTCGCTGTGAAGCCACACTCCTCCTTTCATGGTGATGTCGTGTTCGAAGTAGGTCCCAGGCGCAACGAGGACGTCGTCTCCAGGGGCAGCAAGGTTGATTGCAGCCTGGATGGTCGGAACATCGCTGGGAACATGAATCGTCGCGGCTCCTGCTGGCCCCGCTGCCAGTCCAACGGTGAGCAGCGGCCAGACGAGCAGAAGGACCTGACGAGCTTTCGTGGATGTCATCACCGATACCCCGCCCGTATCCTGCCCCAGGTCGTTTTCTCGGTCGTGGTTGGCACGCACGGATTCGGGTCGCAGTCGGTGTCGTCGCCGAGGTACGTCCCGCCCTGCGACGCGCAATCTTCACGCTCAGTCACAACGCACGAGTCATCCGCGAAACAGCATGCGCCC
>JAXDAY010000018.1:0-71363 GCA_034679345.1 Candidatus Eiseniibacteriota bacterium | reverse complement strand
AACTCGACCTCCCCCGTTCTGTAATCTGTTGGGAAGGACACGGCGTCGGCGAGTTCCTCGAGCGCCACAAGCCTCGGGCCCTCCTCTATCCTCAAGAGGATCGAACGGCTCGGAACCAGCCGGGTGATGTTGATCCCGCTCGAATCCTCCAATGTGGCCGACCATCGCGTGTCGGCAGGGAGCGCCTCGAGATCGGGGTCACCAAGCGCGCGCAACGTGATCTTCGGCCCTTCCGAGTCGGCCACCGGATCGGGTGGGCGCTCCGGGACCACGAGATCCGGCAGCGACCCGATCGCGTGGCCGCCATCGTCCGCCGTGAAGTAGACGTAGGCCTGCGCTTGCCCGCGGGCGCCGGTTCGCAGAGCCGAGGGAACCACGAAGTCCGCTTCGAAGAGCCCCGAGCCCACCCTCGCCCGTCCGCGAAAGATCGTCGCACCCGTCAGGTTGTAGATCGCCCCGAGCTGGCCTCCCTCCTCGCGAAGGATCTCCGAGTCATAGACGACGAACTGCGTCGTGCCCTCCGCATTCGTCACGCGCGAGCCGAGAGCGTCGACGACCTCTCCACGCAACCGCGCGAATCCCCCGCGAAACAGCGAGTCGGAGGCCGCCTCCCCCTCTCTGCCGAAGACGGCGAGGCGAGTTCGGAGATGCGGCACGCCGAGGGCGACGCGTGGCTCGCCGAGGAGCGGGTAGCGGCGATTGTTGAGGCTCGCGGGATTGCCCACGCTGAGCTTCGCAACCACGGAGACGTCTCCCAGCGGGCGGCTCGCGAGGGCGTCCCGGCCCGGCCAGCAGGCCTTGAAGAACTGCCGGTTCAGCTCGGCGTTGGCTCCGGAGAAGGCCACCGCCGTCGCGGAAAAGACCCCGATCGCGCCCCCGCCGGGCTGCCGTATCAACGCCTCGCCCAGTCCCGTGCCGTCGAAGTTGAACTTCCCCACCGAGCAGGACGCCGTCAAGAAGAAGAAGAGGCGATCCGCGTTCGTCAGCCCCGCCACTCCTGCGGTCTCGAGCACGCGTTCGTCGGCGAGTTGACCCTCGCTTCCGTGCCCGGTGTAGTTCACGACGAGCGTTCCGTCCAGCATGCTCTGGCGCAGCGCTTGAGCGGCGGCCGGCTTGCGGTCGTACACGCATTCCTTCCCGTACTCATACAAGTAGATCCGATCGCGGTAGAGCTCCGGCGGGAGGCTATCCCCGAGCGATTCGGTCTGCCGCATATGGACGAATCCCAGCGCGTCGCTGTTGATTCCCTGGCACACGTCGTCCGCGACAAGGGTGAACCGCTGTTGCCAGCCTCCCGGGCCCGGGCTCATCTCGTAGGAGATCACTTTCTCGACCATCGCCGCGGCGGAGGCCGGGCTGTCGGCGGGCAGCCTGCCCGTCGCCATGTCGAGAGCGGGATCCAGACCCGCGTCGAAGAGAACCAGCCAGTCGTCCGAGGCGAACTGCGGCGTGTAGATCGATTGCCGGAGCACCGGGTCGTAGTACCCTTCGTAGCTCGGAACCCAGTAGGTCGTGCCCTGCTGGGCGTAGCCGCGGAAGTCGTAGCTCGTGTCGCCGAGGAAGAGAACATCGGTCGGAGAGGCATCCGGGTCTCCGCCGTTCCAGTTGCGATAGGCGAATTTGAGGAAGTTCCGAATCGCGGTCGGATCGGGCCTGCCCGCGGAGAACTCGTCGTAGATGTCCTGCACGTCCACCACGCGGACCGCCAGTCCTCCTCCTTCTGCGGACCGTCTCCACTCGGCGAGCCGGTTGGCCGCAGTCGCGAAGGCGGCGTGGGTGATGATGACATAGTCGACCGCTTCCCCGCTCTCGCGCAGATATCCCCCGGTAGGCGGATTGTCGATCACTAGGCGCGGCCTCCGCGCCGCGGCGAGGTCGAGGACGCCGATGTGGCGCAGCCGGTCGGCATCGGGAGCGAGCGTGACGGTCGCCGCGCGTCCCCCGCCGTCTGGTTCCAGGAGGGGCGCGATCGCCAGGGTCTGAATCGGATCCGTGAGATCGATCACGGCGATGTCCGACCCGGCCGTGATTCCCCGGATCGAGAAGCTCCTTGCGTTCGTGCCGGGCTCGACCCAGAAATCCAGGCTATCGCCCCGCGCGATCAGTCTGCGCGTGTAGTCGATCTCGAACCATCCAAGATAGGAACGATCCTGGCGGAAGTTGACGGTATCCTCCTGGAAGGGGGCGAACAGCCCGAGCGACTGCAGGTCGCCGGTGAGAGGGATCTCCTCGGCGAGGACGTCCCGGTGCACGAGATTATCCCAGGCAGCCTCGGCCACGATCGTATGGTCGACGTCCACGCGCAGGTAATGATCCAGGAACGTCGAGCCCGCGCTCCAGGTCGCCCCCCACATCCGGAGAAGGAGTCGGCCGGGAACGCTGGTGTCCGGATCGATCACCCGGAAGGGGACCTGGTAGCGCAGATTGCTGCGGCTGGCGATGAGCTCGATCCAGTGCCACTTCTCCCACGCCGGAAGCGTGTCGGAATAGGGGTAGCCTCCCGCGGTGATCGTCCGCGGCCGCGCATCGAAGAAGAGATTGCGCTCGAAGTGCATCCGATGACTCGCCGATGTCTCCACGTTCGGGCCGGGAACGCTTCCGTCGATCGTGCTCCACCGCCTAGCGGGACCCTCGAACTCCCCCCACGAGAGCCAGTATGTGTTGGATGTGGAGAACTCATCGCTTCGATGCCGCTCGTGCCGCGCGTCGGGAAGTCCGAGATCGGAGTACCACTCATCGGGGCCGAGGCCCCGGAAGAGGAGCCGGTCTTGCGGATCGAACTTGCCATCTCCGATCCCGTCGAGGCGGATGGAAACTTCGTGCAGCCACTCGGGCAACTCCTCCAGGGGCGCCGCCTCGGGCAAGCTGATTCCGGCGCCGGTGAAGAGGCGCAGCTCGGCGGGAACGATCGCGTCAAGATCGATCCCCGCGCTCTGCAGATCCGCGCCGGTGATCTGGAAGATCCCGCCGCTCTCGATCTCGATCCGAATCCACGGAGCCTCGGTCGTCGAGAAGTAGTCGCCCTGCAACGGCCGGGACCGGGCGGGCGCGCGGCGGAAGAGGCGCGCCTGATCCGGGTTCGCCAGAATGCTCTTCTCGAGCGCGCTCCACCGGCTCTCCCGACCCCCCTGCAGCGGGAAGGGCGCCGCGCTCTCGAATCGCACATCGATGCGGACGCTCCTCTCGATCGAGGAGGCGCCGTGTTCCTGCGAGATCGGCCACCAGAGGATGGGAACGATCCGCACATCGCGCATCCACCCCGGTTCGCCCCACGAGACCGACCGGAGGGGTAGGCTACCGCGGATCTCCCGCGGGATCTCCGCTCCCCGCATCGGCTCGATCGAGAGGGCGCGCGAGGTGACCTCGAAGCCTCCGTCCGGCGGAAGCGCGATCCAGACGACCCGCGCCGGAGCCTGCAGCGCTTGGCCGGCCGGAAAAGCCGGCAGCCCGTCGATCTCGACGCGCGCGGGCTCCGCGCCTCCGGGGTAGAAGCGCGCTTCCGTCCGGACAAGCTCGATCACGAAGCTCACTCCGCGGGAATCGGCCTGGAGATCTCGAATCTCCTGCGCCCACGCGTTCGGAACCCACAGCGCGGCCAGCAACGAGATGAGGGTCGGGGCGACGGCGCGGCGCATCGGTCAGGCCCGGGAAGGTCCGGGCCCAGGGGCGTCCAGCCGCTCGGCCTCGTCGATCAGCATATTGGGGATGTCGTCGCGGATCCTGTAGCGCAGCCTGCAGGCAAGGCAGGTCAGCGTCGCCGCCTGGGCGTCGTACTCCAGGTCCCCCTTGCACTGGGGACAGACCAAGATTTCGAGGAGCTCCTTCGGTAGCATGCGATCCCCCGTTCGGTTCATGAAGAATCCTGTCCCGGACACCCAACGCTAGCAGCGCGCGCGAGGCGGGTCAACGCGCCCCGGCTCGCTCGGGCTCGACTTGAGAGCCCTTCGACCGCGCGGCGGCATCGAAGGTCCGCCGCAACGGGCCCCGCACAAAGAGGGCCGGGTAGAGAAACCACTCGGTCGCGGCGACCGCCCCCAGGACATAGACGACGGCCAGGAGGATGTCGATCAGGTAATGGTGGTTCAAGTAGACCGCCGAGCACCAGACTCCCAGGGGATAGATCGCGACCGGGAGGGCGCGGGGTCCGAATCGCCGCAGGGCATAGATCAGGATGAGGAGGGGAAAGGCGCTGTGGAGCGAAGGAATCGCCGCGAACTTGTTGGGATTCAGATGGCGATAGACGCTCTCGAAGAGCGGAACTCCGATCCATCGGTCCGCGGCCACCAGATTGCCCGCGCCCGCCCCCTTGAACCCGGGCTCGGGTTGGACGAATCCGAAATCCCGCACGTACCAGGGCGGCGCGGCGGGATAGGCGAAGTAGGTGGCGAAGCTGCCCCAGGTCGTGAGGGAGAATGCGATGATGAAGCGGAAGTAGGTCCGCCGATCGCGCAGCGTGTGCCAGAGCACCCAGGCGAGCACCAGCGGCGCGGCCATGTGCATCGCATAGAAGGCTGAGGCCGCTCCGTCGAGGAGCTCGCGCAACGGCGTGCCGGCGATCCCGTGGCGCCAATCGAGCAGCACGAAGTTCGGGATCGTGCCCCCGCCCATCCATCCGAAGAGACGCGACTCGAGCAGGTACGGCTCGAGGATGTGGATCCGCCCGGCCAGGTCGTCCACGATCCCGCGCATGAAGTCGTAGGCGATCCAGAGGGCGATGAACGGGCTCCAGTCGGCGAGGAAGGCCCGCGCGTTGCGGAGGACCAGAGCGACGATCAGCAGCGAGAGGAAGGCATGGTCGGGGCGCACCTTCATCAGGTTGTCGATCTGCACGAAGTAGAGGATGACCAGGAGCAGGACTGCGATCCGCCACAGGCTCCCGCGCTCGGCGCGCCGCGGCCCGCGAATGCCGGCGGTGATCGTCAAGCGCTCTCGGTGAATACCCCCATCCCGAGATAGGTCTCGCGCCTCTTGGCGACGAGCGTCTCGGGCGGGAGCGCGCTCAAGCGATCGATGCTCTCGCGAATCTCGCCTCTGAGAATCTCCACCATGCCGGCCAGGTCGCGGTGGGCGCCGCCCAGGGGCTCGGGGATCACCTTCGTGATCAGGCGCAAGGCCGCGAGGTCGGGAGCGGTCAAGCGCAGCGCCTCGGCCGCGGCCGCCGCCTTCGCCTGGTCTTTCCAGAGGATCGCCGCGCATCCCTCCGGCGAGATGACCGAGTAGATCGCGTTCTCCATCATCAGGACCTCGTCGCCCACGGCGATGGCGAGCGCGCCGCCCGATCCACCCTCACCGATGACGAGGACCAGAATCGGCGCGCGCAGGGCCGACATGTCTCGGATGTTTCTTGCGATCGCCTCGGCCTGCCCGCGCTCCTCGGCTCCGACGCCCGGATATGCCCCGGGGGTGTCGATGAAGCAGATCACCGGGTTGCGAAACTTCTCGGCGAGCCGCATCGCCCGCATCGCCTTGCGGTACCCCTCGGGGTGCGGCATGCCGAAGTTGCGCAGGAGATTCTCCTTCGTGTTGCGCCCCTTCTGGTGCCCCACGATGACCACCGGCCGGCCCTCGAAGTCGGCGAGCCCCGCCACGATTGCATGATCGTCCCGGTACAGGCGATCCCCGTGGATCTCCGTGAAATCGGTGAAGAGGCGCGGGATATAGTCCATCGTGTATGGGCGGCGGGGGTGACGGGCGATCTGTACGCGCTGCCACGAGGTGAGGTTCGAGTAGACCTCGTCCTTCAGCTTCGCGGCGCGCTCCTCGAGCTTGTGCAGCTCCTCCGAGAACTCGAGATGCTCCTTGTCCGCGAAGGCCCGCAGCTCCTCGATCTTCTGCTCGAGCTCAATGATCGGCTTCTCGAACTCCAGCCAACCCGACTCCATCGTTCCTCCTCAGGGTGTCTGCACCCAGATGATGTTGAAGTCCGCCCGCCGCTCCGCCACGTTCCCCGCGCGATCCGGCACCCGGATCGACCATCGATGCCCTCCCGCGCTCAGCGCCTCCCGCAGCTCGATCCGAATCCGGCGCATCGATGGATTCCACGACGCCGGGGCCCTCCGGCCATCCACGATCGCTTCGATCGCGACCGGATCGATCCCCGACCCCTCTTCCCGGACCTGGAGAGTCAGCGATTCGACCGGAACGGTCCGCCGCTCGCCGTTCGCCGGGCTCATCGCGTAAAGCCACGGCTCGGTGAGATCCTCCAGGAGGACCCACTCCTCGAGTCGATCGACGACGGCGACGACCGCGCTACCTGTCCAGAGCCCCCCGCGCCAGGACCATCCACTTCCCGGCTCGCTCCGCCCGTAGACTGCCAGCCGCCGCGCCTCGCCGGCCGCCTCAGGGGGCCGCGAGGGCCGGATCGAGACCCGAAAGGCGCCGGCGACCGGCAACGCAGTCGGACTCAGCCGATGGATGGCGCTGCGCGCCACCAGCAGCTCCTCCGCAGACTCCGCCCCGCTCACGGTTCGCCCGATCTCCGAGGGGAGGATCCGGACCGCTCCAGCCTCCTTCGATGACCAGGAAAGCCAAACGGGCGCGTAGAACGTACCAGCAGGGATCTCCAGGGTCAACGCGCCGTCCGGACTGCTCCAGCTGAAGTCGGCGGCGGGCGTTGCGTGCGCAAGATCAGGCAACCGCCAACGGCGTCGTTGCCCATCGACGCGGAGCTCGACCTGGGGAACGCCGCGGCCCGTTCCGCGACGGGGATCGGCGACGAATCGCCAGACAGGGGTCGCCTCGTCCTGGAGCGGTTCGCAGAGCAAGTCGCATGAGATCTCCCCAGCCGGCCCGACGAGAACGGCCTCGGGAGGCAGAGCCGGAATGCACGCGGCCCGGAATCCAAGCTCGAGCCATCGGGGAGTGACCGACACGACGGGAGTGTCGATCGGCGCCGACCCGCAATCCCCGATCGGTTCGAGCCCCACAATCGGTTCCCACGTCTCGATTCCGTCCTTTGTCTGGACCCGCGCGCGGATGCCGAGGGGTCCGGACGGTTTGAAGGATGCGATCTCCCCGAGGAACCATCCATCGCCCAGGTGGCCGAGCGGCGTTCGCACGGGGAAGCGCCGGGCGTCCTCCGTCAGGTCGAGCCAGAGACGCATCGTCTCCGGGTCCTCCCCCGAAGGAGCCTCGATCCTCACGCCCACGTCCCACGACCCGTGCCCGAGCGGACGGCCAATCCAGTCGGTGAGGCGCGGGGCGTCCCGGACGATGATCATCGTCTCGACGGTGTCGGCGGCTCCCGTCAACGCCCTCGCGATCACTCGAATCCAGTGCGGCCCGGGAGGGATCCGAGTGCCGCAGAGCAGCCGGCCCCGGTCGCGATCCGAGGGGCGGAAGAGGAGCTGCGCGGGTTGCTGAGGAATCTCCGGCTCGGGGAACTCCGGATTCCAGCGGGAAGGAACGTCAGGGCCGCTCAGGTCTGCTCGGTACTGCGGGACCCCATCGACTTCGAGACGGACGATCCACGGTGGATTGACCCTCGATTGGGCGCGCTCGGGCGATTCGCATACGACTCCGATCGGACCCCACAAGACGGTGCGCTGGAAACCCGGCCTGCTCGGGCCGCCGGGGCTCAGAGGGACCCTCTTCATCGCGAGCCGGCCATCGATGCGCGCGGTCGCATCGAGCGGCTCGAATCGAATGGCGGCGATCCCCGGCCTGTCGAACCGGGGCGGAGCGAAACCGTGCAGGAAGGGGTTCTGGGGCAGACCACCGACGCGCACCTCGACATGGAGCCACGCCCGACCGTCCGGGGTTCGGCCGGTGCGACCGAGCCACTCGCCGCGGGCGACCCGAAACGTCCCGGGCTCCGGTCTCCAGTCCAGGTCATAGACTCCGGACGACCACTGCCGCGCCAGGCAAGACTCCTCCATGGCCGGCGCGAAGCTTGAAAGATGGCCGTAGGCCAGCTCCCGTCCGTCCTCGAGCAGGAGATGCAGCATCCTTCCGTACCCACCCCCGGCGACTCGAAGCCGGACGACCTCCCCGTCGGCCGCTGCAGCGACCGATCGCGACTCGAGCCCGGTCGCCCAATCGACTCCCGAGTGGAAGACCCCAGGCGCCAACTCGCCGAAAACGACGACCGGCGCGACGGCCGATCCGAGAGGATGCAGCAGATCCTCCGAGGCGGCCGAGGCGCAACGGGCGTGGACGACGATCGCGAGGAGCAATGAAGTCGCGCATTGCCAAGTGCAAAAGATGATCGGATGCAGTGCAAATCGCGATGCGCGTGCGCGCGCCTCGATCGGGAATCTCCCCCTCACGATGCCCGCCCCCTCGAACGTCGGGTAATCCACCCTGGGTGGATCGATTTGGCTCGTCCGATCCATGTGATCCCGGCGCAGGATACGCGGTTTTGAGCCGATGGGAAGAGCGGGATCTCTGCAGGATGCGCCGCCCTTCTCGGGTGGGCAAAAGCCCCCGGCCGGTCCGGCACGGGGTTTGCAGGTTCCCAGCACGGTTTCCCGCTGGATGGGATCCGAGAGGGATCGTCCACGGGAGGATATTCGAAGGAGGTCCCTGACATGTTCCACCCTCGTTCCGCTTGGATCCACAGCGTGTGGATGCTCCTCGCGACCTTGCTCGTGTTCACCGGCTGCGGGAGCGACGACAATTCCCCCTTGAACCCCAATCCCCCGGACGAGGCGCCTCCCTTGGCCCCGAGCGGAGTCGGGGTTCTGGAACAGAACTCGCTCAAGTTCACCATCGCCTGGAGCCCGAACGCCGAGCCCGACCTCGCGGGCTACCGCGTCTATCTGAGCGAGCGGGAGGACTCGGGCGCCACCTATCGCTGCCTGACCGGAACGTCGCTCGTGCAACAGAACCGCTTCGTCTTCGGGGGTCAGGCAGGCGTGAGTTACTCCCTTTGCGTGACGGCGGTCGACACCAGCGGGAATGAGAGCGCATGGAGCGAGAGCTTCGACCTGGCATGCGTCGCCTCTGCGGAGGACTCGCCCTTCGACAACGGGCGCGAGGTGCCGGATGCGGGCATGCCCGAGGCGACCGGCGGAGGAACCCGCCCTGATCAGGAGTGCGACCACTTGAAGGGGCGCACCCGCTAGGCCCCATCGCCCAAGATCGACGATCGGGGGGGTGCCGTCCGGGGTTCAACGGCACCCCCTTCTTGACCGCGATGCGCGACGCTCGTAGAGTCGCCTCGATGAGCCCGACTCCGCCGAGTGAAGCTGCGGCCAAGAATGCTCTGATCGAAGCGATCCTGCGGCACTCCTTCCTGCGGGGTCGCTTTCAATTGGCCAGCGGCGCCTGGAGCGACTACTACCTCGACCTGCGCCGGACCACGCTCGACCCAGCCGGCCTGGCGGCGGCAGTCGCCGCGCTCTGGGGCCCGCTCGCCGGCGCGGGAGTCTCCGCCGTCGGAGGGCCGACGCTCGGCGCCGATCCCCTGGTTGCGGGGCTCATTCTCGAGGCGGGCCGAAGGGGCGAGCCGATCCAGGGCTTTCTCGTGCGATCGGCCGTGAAGGACCATGGGACCGCCCGGGCGATCGAGGGGCATTGCGCGCCGGGCGCGCGCGTGGCGATCCTGGACGATGTGGTCACCCGAGGAGGATCGATCCTGCGCGCGGTGGACGCCGCCCGTGCCGCCGGAGCCGAACCGGTGCTGACGCTTGCCCTCGTCGATCGCGAGGAGGGCGGCCGCGAGGCGTTGGCGAAGGCCGGCGTCGAGCTCTTCACTCCCCTGCGCGTGAGCGAGGTCCTCGAGGCCGCCTCCGCCCGCGGCATGTAGAATCCAAGATGGAGTTTCGCTGCCCTTCTTGCGGCGCGGCGATCCCGCAGCTGCCCTTTCCCCTGCTGACCGTCGACGCGATCCTCGAAGTCGACGCCGGAAGCGTGGTCCTCGTTCGACGCCGATTCGAGCCGCTCGGCTGGGCGCTCCCGGGCGGGTTCGTCCAATGCGGAGAGTCGCTGGAGGACGCCTGCCGTCGCGAGGTGCTCGAGGAGACCGGACTTGAGATCGAGGCCCTGGAGCAGATGCACGCGTATTCGGATCCAGGCCGCGATCCGCGGCGGCCCACAGTCACGGTGGTCTTTGTCGCGCGGGCGCGCGGCACACCCCGCGGCGGCGACGACGCGGCGGAGGCGGCGGCATTTCCGCTGAACGACATCCCCCAACCCCTTTGCTTCGATCACGGCCGGATCCTGGAAGACTACCGACTTCGTCTCCGCCGGCTCGGCGCCGCGCCGGGACGCCCGACACCCGGGCCCGCGAATGGGTCCGACGCTTCAGCCAGGAAAACCTAAAGTCTCTCCTGCCGACTTGCCGAACGAACAACAGAGCGGCGCATCCGTCCGCCCAACAGGAGCGGGCGGATTCGTGACGGAAGCTCCGTCGGCCCCACGGGGCGAACCCGCCTCGAAGGGAGCCTCGCGCGACTCTCACCCGAAAGTCGGAGGAAGCGAAGCCATGAATCCTGAGAAGATCCTGCAGCTCACCGAGTCGGTCTATCGCACCTTGGAGAACCTGCAGCAGTACTGCCGTTCCGAGTGCCAGAATCAGATGCGGACCCCGCAAGGAAGCGAGACGCAGTCCCAGCATTTCGGTTCGTGGACCCCGTGGATGAATCGTAGCCATACGGGCTACGGCTCGTTCCCCTACTACTCCACGGGCTCCTTCACGGGCGGCAACTTCCCGTGGGGCTACGGATCGCAGTTCTGGGGAGTCCCCGGCTTCAATGTCCCGTTCGGGACTTGCGCGCCGTACGGCTGCTACCCGAACCAGCAGAGCTTCGCGACCGGATTCGGGACGGGCAGCTTCCCGGCCGCGCAGTGGGGCAATGAGATGCAGAACACCCAGAACTGGGGAACGTGGAACCCTTGGTTCTTCGGCAACTCCACGACCTACCCGGGCGGCAACTGGTTCGGCAACTACCAGACGCCGTGGGGTTACGCGCAGAGCAACCCCTTCTGGTATCCGACGAACTGGAGCGGTCAGAACTTCCAGGGCCCCTGCCCGACGCCGCAGCCGGTCACGACCTTCGGAACGACCCCGACGCCGCAGCCGAACAACTGCGACATGCCGCACTGCGCCTAGCAAGCGGGCTGCGGCCGGCCGAGTCCGATCCGTGCGGGGGGGGCGTGAGCCCTCCCCGTTTCGTTTGTCCCCCATCCGCCCAAGCCCTTGCCGCCTCCAGTGACTCCTTCCTACACTCACGCTCAGATGGAGGATCGGTCGATTCTCCCTCCCGCCGGGGTGGCAGTAGGTCGCCGTCCAGCGCGTGCGAAGAACGCCGACGGCTTCAGGAGGGAAGATGGAGTCCAAGCTCTGGACCGCAGCGATCGCCTTCGCCGTGCTCCTCACGGGGGCCAGCTCGGCTGGCGCGCAGCCTCCGCCCGAGTGGCGAATCAACGATGACGCGAGCGGACAGGAATACCAGCGGGACGTCGGCGGCGCGACTCATCCCGACGGCTCATGGACCGCCGTGTGGCTGGATTACCGCCTGGGCTTCCCCGCGCTGTTCACCCGGACCTTTGACGCTCTCGACGCGCCGCTGGGAGAAGGCCGCGCCGTCACCGACGGCTACGGCCTCTTCGCCGAGAACCTCACTCCGCTCCCCCTGGAGGGGCCGCTGGCCGCCTCGATCGGCGATCGGCGGTGCATCGTCGTCTGGAGCGAGGGGCGCGGGGGACGCGAGCGCCTGCGCGCAGTGCGGATCGACTCCTCCGGCGCCCTCGGCGCGTCGGTCGAGGTGAGCGACGAGGCGGTCATCGACTACCGTTCGGACCCGAGCCTCGCCATCGACGGCGATCAGGGGCTCGTGGCATGGACCGAGGGATCGACCATTTTCGCGCGCGTTCGGGCCCGCAGGATCGACCCTGACCTCGGAATGGCCGCAGCCGATTTCCCGATTCACCCCGAGAGCAACGCGCCCCAGACTTCGGTCCGCGTCGCTCCGCACGACGGGGGGTGGGTCGCGGTCTGGCAGGAGAGAGTCGAACCGGCGCGGATCTTGATGCGCACGATCTCCTCCGAGGGAAGCCTGGGATCGATCGTCACGGTCGACGAGGATCCGATCTGGGCGCAAGGGGAGCCGGCGATCGCCGCGGGTCCCTACGGGGTCTTCGTCTCGTGGATCGCCACCTTCGAGGGAAGGGTCAACATCCATGGCCGGGCCTTCGACTCGGATCTCGAGCCGGCTACTCCCGATCTCCGAATCACCGACGAGAACCAGACTGTGACACCACGGCGGCCCGAGATCCTGGAATCCGATGACGGAGACCTGCTCATCGTCTGGACCGCAGGTCCCAGCGCGAAGACTCGATTCTACTCGAGGCGGGTCGCGCTCCCCGCCACACCCGTTGGCGCGGTGAACCTGATCGAGGATCCCCCTGACCCGATCAACGGGGTCCTGGTGCCGCGCTCCCTGTCGGTCTTCGGCGACGCCGCCAGCGGCCGACACCTCCTCTGGTGGGACAACCGGGACGGATGGGATCTCGTCGCGCATCTGAGGGTCAACGCCGATGGGACCGCCGATGGGACGACCGGAGGAGTCGAACTCGTCGAGGGAACGGCGAGCCAACTTCTGCCGAGCGTCGCGCTCTACTCGGACAACAGGGCATTCGTCGCCTGGGAGGACTTCCGAACCGGCGGCCTGAGCATCTACGGGGCGCTGCTCGACAACACGGGACGCCCCACGGGGCGGTCGTTTCGGATCAGCGAGAGCACGACCGGATCCGTGAGCGTCCCCGCCACCAACCTTCGCGATCTCCTCCGCAACCGGCCCGCGGTGGGGATCACGGGCGACGGCTATGCGGTGGTGGCCTGGACGCTCGTCGCCGCCGACGGCGTCTCGAGCGTTTTCAGCCAGAACTTCGACCCGACCGGCGCGCCGATCGGAAACAACGTCGTCTTGACCGCGGGCTTCGGCCAGCACCTCTCCCCGAAGATCGCGCCCTTGCCCGGCAATGGCTACATCCTCGTCTGGCGGGACGAGGGGACCGACAACGGTGGAGAGATTCTCGCTCAACCCTACCTGTCGGACGGCACGATCGACGGGGACACGATCCGCGTCATCGACCGCGCCTATGCCAGCGCCTCGCAGGAGTCTCCCGCGGTGGCCGTCTCCGGTACGGGCGAGGTCGTCGTCACATGGCTCGACTCCCGACGCGGCAACTTCGACGTCTACGCGCAGCGGCTCGGTCCCACTGGATTGCGGATCCAGGAGAATCGGCCGTTGAGCGCCTTCGAGGGCAGCTCCGTCGTCCCGCAGCTCAATCCGTCGGTCGCGGCCGCGCCGGATCGATTCGTCGTCGTCTGGGACGACAATCCGCTGGGCACCGGATTCGTCATCGGGACCCTTGTGATCCTGCCGAGCTTCAAGACGGAACGCGCGTTGGACACCGAGATCCCCTTCTCGATCGACATCGGTCACCGCGGATCGAAGTACCCGCAAGTCTCGATGGAGCCGAACGGACGTTTCCTCGTCACCTTCTGGGACACGCGGGCCGATTCTGCGCGGATGATGGCGCAACGCTTCGAGGCGGATGGATCGAAGATCGGCATTCCCTATTCGATCGGAGCGGATGGCGGAATGGTGATGTCGATCCCCGGCGGCGCCGCCGTCAAGGAGAACCTGATCCAGTACGTTTACACAAACAACCGCGAGGGGCGCGGATGGGATGTCTACGCTCGCCGGGTGAACTGGACCTTCGACGGCGAGTATTCCGCGGTCGCCCTGACCGGCTGGTCGATCGAGGAGCGCGAGGAGGGGATCGCGTTGCTCTGGTCGGTCCCGTTCGATCGCGCCGGCGCGCGGTATCGGGTCTGGCGGCAGATCCTCGAGGGGTCCGATCCGGCCGCAGAGCCGGGCGTGGACGCGGTCCGCGTGGATGCCCAGCCGGTGGGTCCGCTCTCCCCGGGCGGCACGGACTATCTCTTCGTCGACGGACAAGTCGAACCCGGGCGCGCCTATGCCTACTGGATCCAGGATCCGATCGACGAGTACGCCGGGCCGTGGATCGCGCGGGCGGTCGAGGGGGGTGGCGGCATCGAGATCCTCTCCTCGGGCAACCCCTTCCGCGATTCCATCCGGCTTCGATATGCGAGCCCCGCGGCCGCCCGTTTCGCCCTCACGATCCATGACGCGACAGGCCGGCGCGTCCGCACGCTGCATCGACCCGAGAGTCCCGCAGGACCGCGCGGCGAGATCCTCTGGGACGGACGCGACGACCGTGGCAACGCGCTTCCCGCGGGAGCCTACTGGGCGCGTCTGCGCTCGGATCCGGGAGGGGAGCGCGCGATCCGGATCCTGCGGATCCGCTAGGCGTCCGCCGACGGGCATGGCCCCAGGGCCTCGATCGCATCGACGGTGAGAGTCGCCGCCCCGTGCGGCGACTCGACCGTTCCGCAGGCGCGCAGGAGCCACCCTCCTCGGATCTTCCCCGCCTCCCGCGCATAGGTTTGCGGGAAGAGGGTGCACTCGGCGAGGCCCGAGGCGTCCTCCAGCGTGAGAAAGAGCATCGACTCCCCCCGTTTCGTCCTCACGCGGCGCGCCGCCGAGAGGATCCCGATGACGCTCGCGCGCTCATGGGTCTCGATCGCGGCGGCAGGGACCGCGGGCGGCAACCGCCCTTCCGCCGCGAGCTGTTCGCAGAGCACGGCGACCGGATGCGCGCTGATCGCCAGATCGAGCGTCTCGAGCTCGTGACGCACGCGCGTCGCGGGGTCGAACTCGCGCCAGGGACCCGGCGGCGCCGGGGACGCTTCGATCCCGAGACGCGCCGCGCCCGTCTCGTCGCGCAGACCGCCGGCGCGCGCGATGCACGCCAAACGCCAGAGTTTCGCAGGGCGGGGCCGCGGCGGCAGGGCGTCAAGGGCGCCGCAGAGGATCAGGGACCGCGTCTCGCCCACGTCGGCTCCCGTGCGCGCGAGGAACTCATCGAGGTCGGCGAAGCCTTCGCGGCCGCGCCGGGCGAGAATCGCCTCGATCGTGCGCGTCGAGAGATGGCGCACCTGCGCGAGACCGCAGCGGAGTTGCGATCCGTCCCATGTCCACCCGGCGCGGGAGGCGTGAACGCAAGGAGGCGCGATCGCGATCCCGCGGCGGCGGGCGTCCTCGACATGAACGCGCTTCGGATACATCCCCTGGTGGTTGTTCATCAGCGCGGCGTAGAAGGGCCCGGCGTGGTGCGCCTTCAGGTAGACCGACTGGTAGGCGAGAATGCCGTAGCCCGAGGCGTGGGCCTTGCAGAACGCGTAGGAGCCGAAGCGCGCGAGCTCCGCCCAGACCGCGCGGGCGATGTCGGCATCGATGCGATTGCGCACGGCGCTCTCGATGAAGCGGTTCTCCAGCGCGCGCGGATCGAGCCCGCGCCAGGGATCGGAGCCGTCGCGGCGGCGCGGGGAGGGCGGCCGCTCTCCCAGCGCCGGATCGGCCGCGACCGCGCTCGCCGCGGCGATCGCGCGGCGCAGCAGATCGCCGACCGCCCGGTCGAAGCCTCCGATCTCCGAGGCGACGCAGATCACGTCCTCCTCGTAGAGGAGAACGCCGTGAGTGGATTCGAGCAGCGGCTCGAGGCGCGGGTGGAGATAGACCGTGGGCTCCTCGCCGCGGGCGCGACGGATGAAGCGATCCTTCATCCCCGATCCCGCGGGGCCGGGGCGGATCAGCGAGAGGGCGGCGATCGCGCCGGCGAGACCGTCGGTGCCGAGCATCTTCAGGAGATTGCGCATCCCCGGCGATTCGATCTGAAAACAGCCCAGCGTCTCCCCGCTCGAGAGCATGCGCGCGCAGGCCGGATCGGGATCCGGGATCGCCTCGAGATCGGGAGGGGCGGCGCCGCTCGCGCGGATCGTCTCGCAGGTCTCGGCGATCGTGGATAGGGCGCGGTTGCCGAGCAGATCGATCTTCACGAGCCCCACCGCCTCGACGGCGTTCATCTCATACTGCGTGACGACGATCCCCTTCGTGGCCTGCTCCAGCGGGAGCCAGGAGTCGAGCGGTCCCGGCCCGATGACGATCCCGCCGCAGTGGATGCCGAGCGTGTGCGGCAGGCCCAGGATCCCGTCGACGGCGGCGACGAGATCGGGAAGGGGCGGCTGCTCGAGGTCGATGCGTTGCCCGAGGGGCGTGGAGCGGATCGCCTCTTTCAAGGGGCCCGGGTGGAAGGAAGGGATCGCGCGGGCGAGGCGATCGATCCGCTCGGCCGGCAGGCCGTAAGCCTTCGCCGCCTCGCGGAACGCGCCGCGCGCCTGGTAGTGATTGTGCGTCGAGATCATCGCCACGCGATCCGCGCCGTAGGTCTCGTACACGTGCGCGATCACCTCATCCCGCCTTCGCCAGCAGAGGTCGATGTCGAGATCGGGCAGATCGCGACGGAGCCGGTGGAGGAAGCGTTCGAAGGTGAGGCGGTAACGCACGGGATCGACGTTGGTGATCCCGAGGAGATAGGAGACGAGCGAAGAGGCGCCGCTGCCGCGGCCGACGGTCGGAATGCCGCGGGCGCGCGCCGCCGCGACGAGGTCCCCCACGACGACGAAGTAGTCGGTGAACCCCTGCGCGTGGATCTGCTCGAGCTCCCAGGAGAGGCGGCGGCCGATCTCGGGGGTGACGCGGCGATAGCGGCGTCGGATTCCCTCCTGCGTCATCCGGTACAGGCGGTCGTAGGCGCTCTCCCCTTCCGGGAGCGGGAGCTTCGGGAAGAGCGAGCCCGGCTCGGGCAGATCGGCGGCGCTGAAGCGGCAGGAGATGGCGAGATCGCGCGCCGCGGCGAGAAGCGCTGGATCGTCTGCGAAGAGACGGAACGTCTCGGCCGGGTCGGGTAGATGGCGGCCAGGCGGCGCGATCGCCGCGGGCTCGAGACGCGTGAGAAGCTCGTTCTCGCGGACGGCGGCGAGCAGCGCGTGGGCGCGGGCGTCGCGCGGCTTGGCGAGGTAGCAGTCGACGGTGCCGATGAGCGGGACGCCGAAGCGGCGGGCGGAGTCGCGCAGGGCGCGCTCCTCCGGCGAGCCGGCGGGAGCGGGGCGCGTGACGGCGGCGTAGAGGCTGCCGCGTGGCGCCGCGGCCGCGAGACGGTCGAGCAGCTCGCCGTCGCGCGCGAGGATCGCGAGGCCCTCGGCGTGACGCGCGATCGCCTCGATCAGATCGAAGCTCGGCGCGAGGTGGCGCGCGGTCAGGATGCGGCAGAGCGACGCGTAACCCGCCGGCTCGCGAACGAGCAGCACGGCGGAGCCGGGCGCGTCGTAGCGCCCGCGTGGACCCCCACGGATCCCCTCCTCGCCCGGCGGGAGCGGAGGGCCGGGGCGTGGGGTGACCTCGGCGCCAAGGATCGGGATGATGCCGTGCGCCTCGGCATCGCGGAGGAAGGCGACTGCGCCGTAGAGATTGTCGCGGTCGGTGAGCGCGATCCGATCGAGCCCGTGGGCGCGCGCGCGGGAGAGGAGACGCGACGGAAGCGCGACGCCTCGCGCGAGGGAGTAGGCGCTGCGGACGATGAGCGGGACCGGCACGGGTCCGGGCGCCTGGTGGGCCGGCGCGGGAGGCGTCACCGCGCCTCCCCGGTGGCGGACGCTTGCCGCTCAGGCCCGCTCGACGGCCCCGAGGCGCACCCCGATCTCCGGGGCTCCTCTCGCGGTGGCATCACCGGCACTTCCTCTCGGCTCACGTCTCCCCTCGATAAGTGGAAGGATACCGAACAAGTGTATGCTATGTCAAGAGCGATGAGCCCGGACGGGGCGAAGCGCTGGGTATCGTTGACCGCCAGGCGGAAGAGCGTAGAATTCCTCCCGGTCGAGAGATCCCTCATCTCTCGCGCGGCGGCGCCGGCAAGCCGCGGTGGCCGAACGCGCCGCCCGAAGGAGGTTGAAGTGGCGCCTCCCCGTTTCCGTCCGCGCTCCGGGCTCCGGATCCTCATCGGCTTGGCAGTCGCTGCGGGGCTCTTGTTTCCCGTATCGCGAGCGGCGGCCAACATCGTTCCGGCGGGCATCGTCTTCTTCGACGTTCGGCCGTATCCGGGACAGTGGCCGCTTTGTCAGTCCGACATCGTCAGTTGCTCCGATGCGCAGTCGAGCACGTCCGAAGTCGGCTACATCCAGTTCCAGGTCTTCATCGATCTGACCACGGGGGGCTACGGCGGCATCGTCAGCAAGTTCGTCACCGATCTCTCCTGGCCGAACAACTGGTACTTCGACTATGGGGAGTGCTGCCAGGGCGGAACCTGCTCGCTCGATGTCTACGGCGACAATCCGCATCATCTCGAAATCGATTGGCCCTGTCCCGACCCCGGTCACCCGTTTCTCGCCTTGACCCTCTTGTTCTGGGTCGATGGCTACGGCCGGCTCGAGAGGGGCCAGGACGCGCGCGTCTGGGTGGGATGCTATCCCGACGGATGGTGGGCGAGCCTCGATGGCGTTTATGCGGAAGCAGGCGCCGGTTGTGAATACACGAACCAGCCGTGCGCCTGGTACGAGTGGGACTTCGAGTGCGAACCTGTGCCGCCCGAGTATCCGCTCGTGTTGCGAGGGATCGAGGGCGGCACGGCCCATGCGGAAGGGCGAGTGCGAGTCTTCAATGGATATGGAGGGTGCGATCTGCATGTCAACACGGGGCTGGAGTGGCTGACGGGGGCCTGGCGCGGAAGCCAGGCGTCGACCGCCAATCTCATCCTGGATGCGGATCTGAATGGAGTCGCCGCGGGGGTGTACGAAACCGAGGTGCAGATCGAGAGCGGCACCTCCATCGCCCGTTGCATGCCGGTCCGGGTGAATGTCCTTGAAGCGCGGAACGGATTGGACGCGCCGTCTAGAACCTCCGGGATCGATCTGCGCCTGGACTCCGGCAATCCGTGTTCCGGACCGTTCGCCTGGTCGTTTCGCAATCAGACGACAGAGTCGATCCGCTGCGACGTCTTCGACGCGTCGGGGCGGCTCATCGCCCGCCTGCTCGACGCCGAGCGATCGCCCGGCGCTCACACGATCTTGTGGGATGGCCGAGATGCGGAGGGCAATCATGTCGCGCCCGGAGTCTATATGGTGCGGCTGGCGGCCGGCGGAGTCGTGCAGAGCAAGCGCGTCGTCGTGATACGGTAGGGGCCCAACCGGCTCCGCGGAGGGCGGCGGCGCCGGAGCCTGCCGCCCGAGGGAGAGATTCGATCCATGAGTGAGAGGCAGAGTGCCGGGCGCCGCCGCCGCGGATTGAGCCTGTCGCGCATCCTGACGGTGGGCGCCGCCTGGGCGCTTGCCTGCGGCGCCGCCCCCCCGCTCGCGACGGCGAGCGACCCGCCGCGCTTCAGTCTCTCGTTCGATTCGGAGTGGATCCGCCTGGCCATCGTCGATGACAGCCTCGAGGTCCGCGGAACCTACGATCTCACCTGCTTCGAGAGATCCGCGGGGCCTGTGAGCCTGTTCTATCCGTTCCCGGAGGATTCGCTCCTGGGCGGCGCGCGGATGGTCGCGGCATCCGCCTCGGTCGATGGAGGAGAACCGCGCAGTCTGCGGTGGGAGCCCAGCCGCGCCGCCTCCGGCGTTCGCTGGAACACCCCCCCCTGCGACGGCGACACGCTCACGCTCGAGACCGTCTACAGGCAGGCGCTGCTCGCCGACTACGCGCGCTACATCGTCACGACGACAAAGGCGTGGCAGAGGCCGCTTCGACGCGCGCGCTTCGAGATCCGCCTTCCGGAAAAAGCGACTCCGGTCGAGTTCAGCTACCCCTTCGAGGCGCGCACGGACAGCGCAGGCGTGTACTACACGTACGAGGCGCGCGAGTTCATGCCCGAAACAGACATCGTGGTGCGATGGAGGTCCGCGGAGGACAGCGCCTCAACAGCGCGATCCCCGTGACTCGACTCGTCGCCTTCTACGACGATCCCCCCGTCAGGTCAATATCCCCAGCCAATCCCTCAGCAGGAACATGAACCGCCCGATGGCGAGCGAGATGCGCGCCATCACCGTGAAACCGAACGAAGCGCCGAAGCCGACCATGATGTAGATGATCCCGGTCTTCGCGCCGAAGCTGATGATCCCCTTGTGCTCCTTCGAGAAGAAGAAGTAGGTGAGCGTTCCGATCACGCCGACCAGCACCAGGAGCGCCCAGATCCCCTCGAGGAACGGAGAGAAGCTCGACTGGGTCACGATCGTCCCCCGCATCTGCGGGAAGACGCTCCCCTCGAGCGCCGCGGGCACCGCGTAGGCCGTGTAATAACCCATGAAGATCCCGATCGGCACGCGCACGAGCCATGCCATCTTCGGCACGAAGCGGAAGAAGTACATGCACCCCACCAACCCCGGAATGATCAAGAGGAAGTTCGAGGGGGCGAGCGGGTTGAACAGCTCGGCCGAGAGCCCGGTGTCCGCCGCCGTCCGGAAGGCTTGCCCGAACGGCTCGAGCATCACCGGCACGATCACCCTGTGATACATGAATGAGATCGAGTAGCCGTTGGCGATCCCCACCCACAGGTGCTCCGCGAACCGGTAGAACGGGTTGTCCTTGTAGAGGAAGGAAAGAACAGAGAGGGTCAGAAAGACGCCGACCCAGATCCAGATATCGTGGCTGATGTTCATCCCTTCGCCCTCCTCGCAGCGAAGTAGGCGATGTTGCCCACGACCACGAAGAGCATGATCGCGAGGTGGGCGGCCGACTGGGATCCCATCCCGTCCGTCGCCCTCCTTCGGCCTCCCACGCCGTAGCGGGCCTCGACGAGCTCCTCATACTCCGCGGCGCCCTTCATCCCTCCCAGGATCCCGGAGAACTGCCCCGTCTCGAAGTAGGGGTAGAAATCCGGCGCGCTAACGGCGGTGCATCCCGCCCCCACCTTCACTCCGAACTTCGTCTGCGCGAACTGCACGAACCAGAGCGGCGCCGTCCCGCCCGAAATCGCGCAGACGATCCCCACCTGGTCATAGTTCTTGATGTTGCGCATGATCGGAAGCGAGTCGGTCACGGCTCCGTAAAACTCCGTGGGGTAGATCTCGGAAATCGACTTGCCCATCGCCAGGATCGGCACGATCGGCGGCGGCTGCCAGCCGAGAAAGGCGACGTCCCTGCCGTAGACGATCGAATCGGCCGAACTGGTCGCCCGCGCGTTGAACTCCTCCATCGCCTTGACCATCGCGTCCGCCGCGAAGGGCGTCGACTCGACGTAGAGGCTGATCAGCAATACCGGCAGGCGCCGGGCGAAGGCATGACGCAAGAGGACGATCGACATCGGGTGACATTCGGCTTCGGTCTGCGGCACGTAGTCCGTCGAGATCATGAGGCACTGCTCGTCCGTTTCGAGCCCCTCGATCGTCTGGAAGAGCCCCAATGTCGCCTTCTGCGTGCCCATCGGCAGACGAACGGGGAAGAGCAGGGGGATCATGATCACCAGGCCGATCACGAGGAAGATGATCCGCCGGTCGATGTGGATCAGGCGCTCGAGTCTCACGAGCCACCTCCCATCCAGCTGCGCTCGATCCCCGTCAGGATCTTGAGCGAGGTCGCCAGCGCCCCGAGGGTCACTCCGAGCTCAATCCCCCGCTTCGAGGCGGTGTTCGGCACGCCCATGATCCACTGGCTGAAGTCGGGGATCGATGGGCTGATGAGGTAGCCGAACGGCACCTGCCCCAGCATGACGATGAAGGCGGAGGCGAGCAGCAGGACCGATAGGAAGTTCTTCGCCCGGAAGGACCGGTAGGCCGCCGAGGCCATGTAGAAGGCGAGCAATGCGAACATCGTCGATCCGAGGGGATTCAGCACCTGCATGTAGAGAGTCTGGACGTCGTACTTGAAGTTTCCGACCTGCGTGGGCAGCATCCCGTCGCCCGAGACGCCGCCGAAGAGGCCGATGATCGCCGTCACGATCAATCCGGCGAGCAGAGTGTAAGACTGCCTCCAGTTCGCGCCTTTCTTCTCGATCCGTTTCACGTGGTGCTGGATCAGGTTTCCCAGCCCCAGGATCAACGCGAAGGCCGAGATGATGCGCAGAAGCGTGTTGCGCAGATAGGTGTTCAGGGTATCGACGGTGGGGTGCGGCATGAAGTAGCCGGTCAGCCCCAGGATCGCCATGATGATCATCAACGTGAGCGGGAGTTTCGTCTTCATCGCATGCCTCCCCTAGTAACCCGTCGTCGAGAGGATCTTCCCGACGTCGATCCCGGCCGCCAGGGAGATGATCGTTCCCAGGGTCAGGATCACCATGAAGATGAACTTCCCCCAGTCCTCTCCCTTGAGCGCGCCGAGCATGAGCGGCTCGCGCGAGAGGTATGCCGAGGCGGCGTAGAGTTCCTCCCCCATCAACGTGTAGTCGCACGCGACCACGAAGAATGGAAGCTGCGTCGTCGAATCGGTCCCTGAGATCTGGATCGCGCCCGTCGTCGATCCCGTCTCGGCGAGGATGAGCGACTCTCCCCCGAAGGGGCCCAGGAAGAAGTTCGCGGCCGGCTGCTCGCGCACCAGGATCCCGCTGACCGCGGCTGAGTAGCTCAATCGGTTCTCCACGAGGAAAGAGACCGAGTTCGGGTCGTAGGCGTCCGGGTGACCTGCCTCGGTGTAGGCGCCCTTCACCACCTCGCGGGAAACGGTGAAGACCACCGGGTCGCAGTTTGGCACCGCGAGTTTCGTGCCGTACTCGGCCGTCTTCTTGGCGACCTGCCCGAGCACGTTCAGCGCCGCGATCGTGCCGATCGACTCGATGTAGCCGGTGCCGCTCACGAAGAGGATCGGCCGGCCCATCTCGGTGGCGCGCCCCACCGCCTCGTCCACCGCCTCCAGCCCGGCGATCCGACGCACGAAGAGGTGCTCGCCCCGCTTCGCCCGGCGCACGAAGTAGACGATCGTGCCGACGAAGAGGACGATCGCGAGCGCCACGCCGGTAAGGTAGCTATTGAACCACTGCGGCGAGCTCGCGACCGCCGAGGTCGGCCCCGAGACCGCCTCGCCTCCGCCGGCGAAGAGGGCGACGACGCGGTAGCGGTACGCCGTGCCGGTCGCCGCGGCCTGGTCCACGTACGATGTGGCGACCGAGCCTGCGAAGTCGAGCTCGGAGAACTCGCCGTCCGCGCCCGCTCGCTCGATCCGGTAGCGCACGACCCCGGGAACGGCGGCCCAGCTCACCGTGACGCTGTTTCCGGCGTCATTGGGGGTGTCGCGCGCGGCCACCTTCGCTGGAGGCGCAGGACCGGTCTCCTCGACCTCCGGAGACAGAGCTTCCTGCGCCGATGCCGCTGCCGCGGCCGTGCCGAGGACCAAGAGAGCGAGGAGGATCCGTTTCATCGCGAAGCTACCTCCCTTTCGTCGGACTTGAATTCGCATGCGGGACTTCACTGGATCGAGGCCGCCGCGACCTTTTCCTCGAGCCACCCCGCCGAGGGACGCTGCTTCAGCATCGCCCCGAGGGAGACGAGGAGAAAGAGCGCGGCATCGACGATGCGACCCCCGAGAAGAACGAGGACGAGACCGAAGATCGCGACCGCCTCGGTGAGCGCCCAGCCTCCGACCGCCGCCATCTGGATCGACATGAGGGCATGCTCACGACTCGGGTAGCTCTTGGTGAGCGTGCGGCGCCGGAGCCAGAACGCCCCCGCGATCAGCAGGATCGTGAGGGCGTAGAAGAGCGGCTTCAACGTGGCGATCACCTCGGGGACCGCCGCGTCGGCGGGGCGGCCGCGAACCTGAAGGTAGGCGACCGCCGCGTAGACGAACGTGGCGGCGACGAAGGCGAACCACATGGTCTGCAGATTCCTTGACATCTTGGCGATCTCGTCGCGATGCGCCACCTCCTGCCCCTCCCTAGCGGCCTTCGAACTCCTTCGCGTAGCGACGAACCGCCTCGTACTGCGCGGCCCCGTCAAGACCCGCCTCCTCCAGAACCTTGAACGCCTGCCCGCTCCCCGGATAGCGCCCCTTCCAGAAGGCGTACAGCGAGTGGGCCCGGCCCCGCTCGGAGACGACCCAGCGGTAGAGGGTCGGCAACGTGAATCCCGTGATCCCCATCGCCTCCGCCGCGCGCTCGGGCGGGAAGATCCGCCGGCGTTCTTCGACGGGCAGAAGGTCGAAGAGCTCCGCGCTCGTCACGAGGTAGACGTTCATCCGGTAGCCTTCGGCGTCAAGCCTGGGGAGCACCTCGTCGACGAAGGCATAGGTGACGCCGCTTTCCTGCAACACGACGGTTCCGTGGTACGGCTTCGCCTTCGGATCGGCGGTCCGAAGCGCGTAGACGCCCTGCGCCGCCATGGTCGCGGGCGGCAGCTTCAGCGCCGCGCGGTCAGGGATCTTCTCGTTCGGGCGCGTGACGAAGGGGGCGAGCAGCGCCGGCCGCGCCTTGAGGCCGGCGATCGTCAACGGCCAGAGCTCCTGCGGCTCCCACGGCGTCAACGTGATCGCCACGCCCTTGGGGAAGTTCTCCTGCAGGAGCTGGAGCGCCTGGGGATCGGCGTGGGTCGGCCCGTCCTCGCCGGTCTTGAGCCCCGCGTGAGCGCAAACCATGAGGAAGGTCCGGAACGGCTCGCCCGAGATCTCGTGGCGCGCCTGTTGCCCGATCCCGTGGAGTCGCGCCGCGACGTGCTGCAGCGCCGCGATGAAGGCGGCGTACGAGGAGCCCACCCCGATGTGGGTGCCGTAGGTCGACACGCCCGCGAGAAAAGCCCCGATGCAGTCCTCGCAGATCCCGCCGCAGGCGACGAGCCGAGAACCGGCGTTCCCGCGCGCGCGGAAGAACCCCTCAGGGAATCCCTTGTCGATGTTCGAGACGCTCGTCGAACCGAGGAGGTCCGCCGAAGCCGCGACCACCGCGCCGCGCGTGGCGCGGTTGACGTATCCCAACGTGTCGCCGAGGGCCCCTCGAAGGGTCGCCTCGCTGCCGGGCTTCAGGGTCAGCTCCTCGGGAATCCGATCGGCCCGGATTCCGTCGTCGTAGAGCATCGAGAGATCGGGCGCCGCTTCCCGCCGTTTCCTCGCCTGCGCCTTGAGGCCGTCACGGCGCGCGCGAATCTGGTTGGCGAGCCGGCCGAGCCCCTGGCTCTCGATGATGCCGCGGAAGACAAGCAGCGTCTTCCAGAAGTTCTCCTCCACCCTTTCGTCGTTCTTTGGCCCCTCGAAGCGCGGGAAGGCGACGCCGAATGCCTTCTCGCACTCATTCAGCGAGGCGTAGTACTCGTCGGAACAGAACTTGTGTCCCGCTCCGTGCGACGCGCGCCCCTCGATCCCGTAGCGCCAGCCCTTGATCGTGCGGTAGACGATCGCCGTCGGCTGATCGTTCGGGTGGCGCCGCGCAAGCTCGACAGCGGCAAGGATCTGACGCCAATCCCGCCCGTCGTCCACGCGATAGACGTTCCAGTCGTGCAGGTACGCAAGCTCGATCGGGTTCCACTGGACATAGTCGCCGGGCCGCTCGCCGTCGCGACAGACGGCGTTCGAGTCGATGCTCGCCTGGTTCCAGTCGACATGGAGGAAGACGTTCAGGAGTCCCGCCGTCGCCGCCGTGGCGAGCGCCTCGGATACGCGCCCCGGGGTCATTCCGCCCTCGCCCTCGAGGAGGTGGACATGCGGCGCATCGTCGGGTCCGAAGGTGTCCAGCGCTCCGAAGGCAAGACCGATGCCCGCGGGCACGCCGACTCCCGAAGCCCCGGTCGCGACCTTGACGCCGGGGACGGTGGGAGTCGGATGGCCGTCGAGAGCCTTGGAGTGGAACTCGCGGAAGAGCGGCGTCTTGCTCGTCGGGTTGCGGCGGAACCCGAGCAGGTCTTCGAGGCGCATCTGCCTTTTCTCGTCCTTCGGCAGCAGATCGGCGGCGCCGGCGCGGACGATTTCGTTTCGAAGCGCCCACATCGCATAGAGGCCCATCGCCTTGTGCCCCGCCGCGTAGACGAGCAGGTCGTTGGAGGGCTCGTCGGGATTGGAGAAGTCGTAATCGAGCAGCAGGTAGAGGAGGGCCGTCACGATCCGCCCGGAGGAGATGCTTCCTCCGGGATGGCCCGAGGTGGGCACGAAGTTGTAGAGAACGCCGCACAACGTCCGATACAGCAGGTCGTAGCGCTCCAGGTCCTGAATGAGCCCGGCGCTTGGCTCGGGTCCAGGAACGACTCCGGACTGCATCTCTTCCGTGACCGGCACATAGATCCCGCGGCGCGGTCCGAACGGCAAGGTTCTTGGGGTGAGGCCGCTGGCGGTCGTCGTCATCATCATCCTCCCTTCCCAGACCAGACTCTTCTATGAAGAACCTCTAATGACAGTAGCCAACCATCGGGATGACGGCAAGGGCGGAAGGGCTGGGTCGATGCGGGAGCGCCCCAAGGAGCCGGCCCTCCCTGGCCAGCCCCCCAGGAAACTCACGGGACTACGCGGATTCCCGTTCGAGGAAGAAGCGGACGAGCGCGCCGAAGTCCTCAGCGCCCGAGCTGGATGGCGAGGAGATCTGGATCGGCGCGTGGAAGCCTCCCGCCTCCGCGAGCCGCGCGTTTTCTCGGATCGGCGAGAGCACCACCGAGCCGAACTGCTCGCGCAGGCTCGCCTCGACGCGGGCCGAGAGGCGTGTGCGAACCGTCCGGTTCGGGACGATCCCCGCCAGGTGGAGGCGTGGATTCCGGTGCCGCCGGACCTGGTCGATCACATCCATCAGGAGGCTCAGGATTTGCAGATCCAGCTCCCGGGTCGACACGGGGACCAGGACGGAGTCGACGCAGGCAAGCGTCGCGACCAAGAGCGAACCCCAAGTCGGCGGCGTGTCGATCAGCACAAAGTCGACATCGACGGGGACCTGCCCCAGCAGGTGCGCCAGGCGCTCGCGAGTCGGATGCGCTCCATTGTCGAACGGCGCGAGCATCCGGCTCCCCGGGGCGATCCGGAGCCCGGCGATCAGAGTGTCCTGGATGACGTCTTCCAGCTTCTTCTCCCCTGCGAGAGAGTCGGCCAGACTGCCGTTCTCGGATCGTTGCAGCAGATGGAAGCTGCTGCTCGCCTGCGGATCGAGGTCGAATAGCAGGACGCGGCGGCCGGCGAGCGCGAGCCCGGCGGCCAGATTCACTGCGAGGGTCGTCTTGCCCGAGCCCCCTTTAATGTTTGTGATTGCGTACGATCTCATCTCCCCTCCCTATTTTGCCCCATCCGGCAAGACGGCAGCATCCTAGCCTAAGGCCTCAGGGGATGCCATAGAGAAGTTGCCGCCGGGTCGCGGGATCAGCGATCTCGCAGGACGTTGAGGGCCCCACCCGCCTTCCACCACTCGATCTGCTCATCGTTCAAGGTATGGAGCAGTCGGATGGGCTCCTCGCTCCCGTCCGAGTGCCGCAACGCCGCTTCGATCGGCTTGCCCGGGGCAATCGATCCCAGGCCGCGGAGCAGGATCCGGTCATCCTCCCGGACCTTCTCGTAGTCCCCAGGATCGCCGAATGTGAGGGGGAGGATCCCCTGCTTCTTGAGATTCGATTCGTGGATCCGGGCGAAGGAGCGTGCGATGACCGCGGCGGCGCCCAGGTGCCGGGGCGACATGGCGGCGTGCTCCCGGCTGCTCCCCTCTCCATAGTTCTCGTCCCCCACGACGGCCCACCGCAATCCATGGTCCTTGTACGACCGCGCGATCGTCGGGATCGGCTCGCCCGTCTTGCCCGTCAGGAGGTTCCGTCCTCGCCCCGCCTCCCCCGTGAAGGCGTTGACCGCGCCAAGAAACATGTTGTCGCTGATCCGATCGAGGTGGCCGCGGTAGCGGAGCCACGGTCCGGCCGGCGATATATGGTCGGTCGTGCACTTGCCCTTCGCCTTCATCAACAGGAGAAGCTCCATCGAGTCGGATCCGTCCCAGGCGGCGAAGGGCTGGAGCAACTGCAGCCGTTCGCTTTCCGGCGCGACCTGGACCTCGACCGACGCGCCGTCCTCGGGCGGCGCGAGGTAGCCCTGCGTGTCGCGCACGAATCCTCGCTCCGGGAGATCCGGCGCCGGCTTGGGCGGGACGAGGCGCACCGGCTTGCCGTCCGCTCCCGGGATGGAGTCGGTGAGGGGATTATAGGTCAGCCTCCCCGCGAGGCCCAAGGCGACCACCATCTCGGGGCTGCCGATGAAGGCCATCGTGTCGGGATTCCCGTCATTGCGCCGCGGGAAGTTGCGGTTGAACGAGGTGAGGATCGAGTTCTTCTCGCCGACCTTAATCTCCTCCCGCCTCCACTGGCCGATGCAAGGACCGCAGGCGTTGGCGAGCACGACCGCGTTGGCCTCCTGGAGCGTCCTCAATTGCCCGTCGCGCTCGATCGTCGCGCGAATCTGCTCGCTTCCGGGCGTGACGAGAAGCGGGCTCGCCATCTTGAGGCCCTGGGCGAGGGCCTGAGCGGCGATCTCCGCGGCGCGCGTGATGTCCTCGTAGGATGAGTTCGTGCACGATCCGAGGAGCGCGACCGAGATCTGCTCGGGGTACCCCTTCTCGCGCACTTCCGCGGCGAGCGCCGAGATCGGCCTCGCCAGATCGGGCGTATGGGGACCTACGATCTGCGGCTCGAGCGTCGTGAGATCGATCTCGATCACCCTGTCGAAGTAGCGTTCCGGGTCGGCTTCGACCTCCGGATCAGCCCCAAGGAGCGTCGCGTGCCTCTCGGCCAGCTCGGCGATCCCCGCGCGCTCGGTGCCCCGCAGGTAGCGAGCCATCGCCGCGTCGAAGGGGAAGACCGAGGCGGTCGCTCCGAGCTCGGCGCCCATGTTCGCGATCGTCGCCTTGCCGGTGCAGGAGATCGCTCGCGCGCCGGGACCGAAGTACTCGAGGACTCGGTTCGTCCCTCCCTTGACCGTGAGGATCCCGCACAGCTTCAAGATGACATCCTTCGGCGCGGTCCAGCCCTGCAGGCTCCCGGTCAGCCGGACTCCGATCGGCTTCGGGTACTTCACCTCCCAGGGGAAGCCCGCCATCACGTCGACCGCATCGGCCCCGCCCACCCCGGCGGCAATCATCCCCAGGCCGCCTGCGTTCGGGCTGTGGGAGTCGGTGCCGATCATCAGTCCTCCCGGGAAGGCGTAGTTCTCGAGAATCACCTGATGGATGATTCCCGCGCCGGGCTTCCAGAATCCGATCCCGTGTCTCGCCGAGGTTTGTCTCAGGAACTCGTAGACTTCGCGGTTCTCGTCCAGGGCGGCGTTCGTGTCGGCGGCCGCGCCCACCCGCGCCTGGATGAGGTGGTCGCAGTGGACCGTCGTCGGAACCGCAGTGCGGCCGCGGCCCGCCAGCATGAACTGAAGCAGGGCCATCTGGGCGGTCGCATCCTGCATCGCGACTCGATCGGGGCGCAGAAGCAGGTAGCTCTCCCCCGCCCGCAGCTCCTGTGCCTTCGGGTCGTCGAGATGGCCGAGGAGAATCTTCTCCGCCAAGGTCAGCGGGCGCCCGAGGCGCCCGCGCGCGACCGCGATCCTCTCCTCCATGGCCCGATAGACACCGCGAACGAACTCAGGCGTCGAGTCGATCGACTGCATGTTCTCACCTCGCATTGCTCTGTGCCGGTCGGACGAGGACCGGCTCGGTTCGACGATCCGGGTGGACGGCACAGGATAGCGCGTCTCCCGGCCGCATGGGACGCGATCTAATCCCCGATCGGCGCGATCCCCGATGGGTACCGGCGGGCGAGATCGACGTAAATCTCCTTGAACCGTGTCCATTCCGCCTTGTAGGCGTCATCGACCTTCTTCTCGAGCACGCGCGCCGGGATCCCCACCGCGATCCCTTCGTCTGGGATCCGCTGGCGCTGTTTCACCACCGTCCCCTCGCCCACGGCGCTCCACCGGCCGATCCAGGTCCAGTCGGAGACGATCGCCCCCATGCCGATCACCGCCCAATCGTCGATGCGCTCGGCATTGTGGACGATCGCGCCGTGGCCGATCGTCACCCAGTCGCCGATCGTGCAGGTCTCTCCCGGCCGGGCGTGGATGACGCAGTTGTCCTCGATGCTCGTGTGGCTGCCGACACGAATCGTTCCGTAGTCACCCCGGAGCCGCGCCCCCGGTCCGATCCAGCATCCCTTCCCGACCTCGACATCGCCGAACACGTCGGCGGCTGGATGGATGTAGGTGCCGGCTCCGATCCGGGGCCGCTTCCCCTCGAAGCTCGCAATCGACATGCTCGAACCTCCCTCGACCCCGCGCGGAGTCGTGCTGTTGGCGCACGGAAACCCCAGAGAATAGACGGAAGGCGCCGTCAGGCGAAGGCCCGACCCCGCGCCCCGTAGACGGCCGGAGGGCCGAGCCGGTCGGGAAAGCGCTCCCGGAGGGCCTCGCGGACTCGATAGCAGGCCTGGCAGGCGCTCGCCTCGCCCGCGGGAAGCTCGACGCCCAGTTCCCGCGCCAACGCCTCCGGACCGCCGCGCAAGAGGGGGGCAAGCACCGGATCTCGATCGGGGGCATACTGCTCCATCACGCCGCGAAGCGTATCCCAGTAGAGACTCCCGATGGCGATGCCGGGGCAGAGCAGTACCAGTCCGTAGGGATCGACGTGGACCCGCCGCGGAGAGCGAAGATCCTCGTGGCCGCAACGATCCAGAGCTTCCGGTCCCGCGGGCGCGACCCGCCCCTCGAGCCCGTCGGCAGCCCGGCCCCGAAGCAGGAGGCTGCGGTCGGTCTCCATCCCGCCAGCGCGGGTGGTCGGCGGTCCACAGCGCTCCACGAAGCAGGGAATCCCCAGGATCTCCGCGGCGCCCATCGCAAGCGCGGTCCGATCCGGGCCGGGAGCCGGCGGACGGAAGCGGTCGTCATGAATCCCGATCCACTGGACGCCGGACGAGGCGAGCGGAGCGAGCCATTCGATGGCGGCGGCGGGGTCGGAAGCCCAGCTCCCGCTCGTCGAGACCTCCACACGGAAGCCGCGAGCCCGCGCGGCCCGGATCCCCTCGAGCAGGATCGGATAGTAGAGGAACGGCTCCCCGCCCTCGAAGCGGATCGACTCGACGCTCGCGATCTCGGAGGCGTCGTCCAGCACCCGCATCACCTCGATCCGGGTCATCGCGGCATCCTGCCAGGGAGCGCCCCAGTGCGCGCAGTGATCGCACTCGTGAACGCACCGGTAAGTCAGCCGTAGGTGTACGGCGGTCAGGGGCATCGCGCCTCCACGGTCGAGTGACGCCTGCGATGCTAAAGAGCTAGGATGGTCGCCGCAAGGCTCTTCGAGATCGGATCCGACCGGGAGGTGATGGATGAGACCTACAGGGCGATGTGCCATTTGGATCATCTGGGCGGCAGCCCTCGTCGCGCTCGCCGCGCCTGCGGCATCGGCTCCGTCGCAGGAGACGATCGCGACGTTTTCTTGCGTGGGCTACGACCCGGAGACGGGCGACCTCGGCGTGATCGTGCAGTCGAAGTTCTTCGCGGTCGGCTCGGTGGTGCCCCACGCCCGGGCGAACGTGGGAGCGATCGCCACGCAGGCTTTCGCCAACACGACCTATGGCCCGAGGGGGCTCGATCTCCTCGCGGCCGGAAAGACCCCCGATGAGGTCATCGTCGCGCTGACCGGGTCGGACTCTCTCTCGGGGCGCCGTCAGATCGGCGTGGTCGACGCCCAGGGCCGGAGCGCCACGTTCACCGGAAGCGAGTGCATGGCCTGGGCGGGCGGCTCGAGCGGTCCCGGATTCGCCGCGCAGGGGAACATCCTCGTGAGCGAGGCGACGGTTCGCGGCATGGCCGACGCCTTTCAGAAGACCCCAGGGATCCTCGGCGATCGGCTGCTCGCTGCCCTCGAGGCCGGACAAGCCGCGGGAGGCGACTCGAGGGGCATGCAGTCAGCGGCCCTGCTCATCGTGCGCGAGGGCGCCGGGTACGCCGGGTTCAACGACCGTTACTGCGACCTGCGCGTCGACGACGCGGTGGATCCGATCGCGGAGCTCCGCCGCATCTACGAGCTCTGGAAGCCGAGCGCCCTCGTGACCGAGGGTTACCGCCTCGTCGAGCAAGGAGCCTTCGATCGGGCCTACGCGATGGGGCGCGAGGCGATCTCCCTGCGGCCACAGGATGGGGAACTCCGCTACCATCTCGCCTGCTATCACGCTCGCGGGGGCATGTGTGAGGAAGCCTTCAACCTTCTCTCCGAGGCGCTTCGGATGCGTCCGAGCCTCGCCGAGCAGGCTCGGAGCGACCCGGACTTCGCCAGTCTGCGGGACGATCCCCGATTCGAGTCGCTCATCGAGGAGGCCGCGAGAGACTAGAGCGTTCCGAGCGTTTCGACCTGTCCCGGGGCTTGCGCCCCCGCTAGAATCCCGTGGGATTCGACAGGGCTCGGGCGTTCGGCCGCCCGCCAGAGGAGATACGGCAATGGCAAGGCTCGGATTGTTCATGCGGCTCGCGCGCCGGGTCGCCTCGGCCAGCATGCTGGGGTGCATCCTCATCGCGTCGATCGCGCACGCCGGCCCACGGGGAGAGGGGTCGATCGGGTTCATCGGCGCCTATCCCCAGGGGGCCTTCGGGGACAACGTGGAGAACGACGGATACGGGATCGGTTTCGGAGCGATGTTTCGTCCGGCCGACAGCCCGGTCCTCATCGGCGTCGACCTTGCTCTGCTCTCTTACGGCGATGAGACCCGCAAGGAGCCCTTCAGCACGAACATCCCCGATGTCGAAGTCGATGTGACGACCACCAACAGCATCGCGAAGGGAAACTTCGTCCTGCGCCTTTCACCGCTCCCAGGCGCGATCCGCCCCTATCTCGACGGTCTGGTCGGCTTCAACTACCTGTGGACCGAGACGAAGATCGAAGACGAGGACAGCCAGGAGCAGATCGCGAGCAGCACGAATCAGGACGACACCACTGTCTCCTACGGAGGCGGCGGCGGGCTCCTCGTGCGCGTCTACAGCGGGTCGACGGAAGGCACGAGCGTGCTTCGGGGAGTCTTCATCGATCTGCAGGCGCGCTATCTCGCCGGCGGGAAGGCGAAGTATCTCAAGGAGAACTCCATCCGTCGCTCGGGCTCTCGGGTCGTCTACGACCTGAGCGAATCGCGAACCGACTTGCTCACCTTCATGATCGGAGCGACCGTGGAGTTCGGGCGCTAGGGACCGATCGACCGGACTCGAGGAGGAACGAATGAGCCAGTGGAACGGGATGGCCTCGGAGTCAAACGACCGATTCGCGTGCAGGAGCTACCGGCGCGGCATTGCGAAGTGGACCCTGAAGGAGGAGGCTCCAAAGTACGCTCCCGACCGCACGTGCGATGTCGAGCATCTCCGTCTCGAGATCTCGGTCGACCTGCCCAGACACCACATCGACGCCGTCTGCACCCAGAGGCTGCGGGCGGCCTACGGCCCCTTCGACTCGATCATCCTGGATGCGGTCGATCTCAAGATCCGCTCCGTCCGGGACGGGTCAGGGAAGAAACTCGACGCGACCTATCTCGATCGCAAGCTCACCGTCCGCTTTCCGAAGAAGATCTCCGACTCGGTGGATCTCGTCATCGCCTACGAGGTCGATCATCCGGTCCTCGGGCTCTACTTCTTCGGACCGACGCCGGCGGAGCCCAAGGCGAGCTGGCAGCTCTGGAGCCAGGGACAGGACGAGGAGGCGCGCTACTGGATCCCATGCCTCGACGCCCCGAACGAGCGGATGACGACCGAGATGATCGTCAAGGTCGACCCCCGCTACAGCGCAATCTCCAATGGAAGGCTGCTCGGCGTCTCGCGGAAGGGATCGAAGCAGATCTACCACTGGTTCGAGTCGGTCCCCCATGTCTCCTACCTGATCACCCTCGTTGTGGGCGAGTTCGCTCGCGTCGCCGACGAGTGGGAGGGAATCCCCGTCGACTACTTCGTCGAGCCGCACCGCAAGGAGGAGGCTCGCCGCTCCTTCGGCAAGACGCCCAAGATGATCGACTTCTTCTCGCGGATCCTCGACTTCCCCTATCCCTACGAGAAGTACTCGCAGATCGCGATCCGCCAGTTCCACTTTGGCGGGATGGAGAACACCTCCGCCACAAGCCAGACGGACCGGACCCTCCACGACGCCCGCGCGCATCTCGATTTCTCCAGCGACGGGCTGGTCGCCCATGAACTCGCTCATCAGTGGTTCGGCGATCTGGTGACGTGCAAGTCGTGGGCGCACGCATGGCTCAATGAGGGCTTCGCGACCTACTTCGAGGCGCTCTGGAAGGGCGAGGACCTCGGGCGCGACGAGTTCGACTACGAGATGCACGTGAACGCTGCCACCTACATGGCCGAGCCCTACCGGCGCGCGATCGTGAGCAACCGCTACGCATATCCCCAGGACCTCTTCGACATGCACCTGTACCCGAAGGCGGCGTGGGTCCTCCATATGCTCCGCCGCAAGATCGGCGACGATCTCTTCTGGAAGGCCCTGCGGCTCTACCTGCGACGCCATGCGCAGGGATGCGTTGAGACGATCGACCTGATCCGCGCCTTCGAAGACGCTTCCGGGCGCAACTTGAGCGAGTTCTTCGACCAGTGGGTCATGAGCCCCGGTCATGCGGAGATCGAGGGCTCCCTCTCCTGGGACGAGAAGGAGAACCGGCTCCGCGTCGTCCTCAAGCAGGTTCAGAAGACCGACTCGGGGACTCCGATCTACAAGCTGCCGATTCGGATCGAATGCGCCCTCGAGGGGAAACGCGCGCACGTCCAGAGCTTCGAGATGGACAGGATCGAGCAGACCTTCTACATCGACCTGTCGGCCAAACCGCGCTTCGTCACGATCGATCCATTGGGCGCCATTCTCGCGACGTGGAAGCTCCAGCAGGCTTCCGAGTGGCTCGAGGCCTCCCTCACCGGCGCGAGCCGGGAGAAGAGCGTCTACGCCCGCGTCATCGCCGTCCGCCAACTCGCCGAGAAGCCGACCCGCAAGGACGAGCTCCTCCTCGCGCGCGTCCTGCGCGAGGATCCCTTCTGGGGGGTGCAGTCGGAGGCGGCGAGGGCTCTCGGACGCATCCGATCTCCCCACGCCCTTGAGATTCTGCTCTCGGCGGTGTCGCTCAAGCACGCGAAGGCGCGCCGCGCGGTCCTCGCCGCCCTCGGGAGCTTCCGCTCAGCCAAGGCGGCAGCGGCCCTGCGACGGATCCTCGAAAGCGGCGACCCGAGCTACTTCGTCGAGGGGGAGGCGGCCGCATCGCTCGGCCGCACCGGGGACGCCCAGGCGGTCGCGAGGCTCCGGGCGGCTCTGAAGCGCTCCTCATGGCATGACACGCTCGCCACCGGCGTGGCGACGGGGATGGCGGCGACGCGCGACTCTTCGGTCTTCGGCGACCTGGCGGCGATCGCCGCCGATCCCAGGCGCTACTGGTCCTGCCGCCTCGCCGCGCTGCGCGCGCTCGCCGATCTCGGCTCGGCCCGCCCCGAGATCGCTCCTGCGGCGGAGGAGGAGATCTCTCGCTCTCTCGAGGACCCGGACCGGCTGGTGTCCAGCCGCGCGACGGAGGCCCTGGTCTCGCTCGGGCGCGAGGGTGGCGTCGGGGCGCTTCGACGCGCGGCTTCGGCCACGCCCGACGCGCGCCTCGCGAACGCTTATCTCCTCGCGGCCGAGGAACTCGCCGGGCAGCGCAAGCGCGGAGAGGATGTCGATCGACTTCGCAGCGAACTCGAGCAGCTCCGAAGCGAATCGAAGGAGATGAAGGAGACCATCCGGAAGCTCGAGGAGAGGCCCGCGCGGAGAGGCCTGATCGGAGGCCCCCCCAGGAAGCGAGCCAGGACCCGGTAATCGAGGAGGCGGCCATGATGCGGCGGATTGAGGACTTCTTGACGGGTTGGGCGGCGGAACGAGACGCGACGCTGAAGGTCTTCGACGCTCTGACCGACGCGTCGCTGAACCAGAGGGTCACGGCTACGGGACGAAGCCTGGGACAGCTCGCCTGGCATGTGACCCTGAGCCTTGGCGAGATGATGGCGCATGCCGGCTCGCCGATCCCGTGGCCCGGGGAGGACGCCCCCGTGCCCGGTTCGATCACGCAGATCCGCGAGACGTATGCCAAGTCATCCGAGGCGTTGCTCGAGCAGATCGGCCGGAGCTGGGACGACGCCGGGCTCGAGGTGGAGGTGCCGATGTATGGGGAGTCGTGGCGCCGGGGAATGGTGCTCTCCGTGCTGATCGTCCATCAGGCGCATCACCGCGGACAGATGACCGTCCTCATGCGCCAGGCGGGCCTCCAGGTTCCGGGCGTCTACGGCCCCTCGCGCGAGGAGTGGCAGCAGTTCGACATGCCAGCGCCGTGGTGAAAGAGCCGGGCGGTTCGACGTCATCAATGCCCTCGATCCATCACGATGCCTCCCTGCTCACGGAGGAGGATCTTTACCTCTTCAACGAAGGGTCCCACTTCAGGCTCTTCGAGAAGCTCGGCTCGCATTTATATTGTAGGCAAGGGGTTGCGGGCTCCTACTTCGCCGTCTGGGCTCCGAATGCCGACGCCGTATCCGTGGTCGGCGACTTCAATGGCTGGAGTCGCGCGACCCACCCCCTGCATCCCAGGGGCTCTTCCGGGATCTGGGAGGGATGGATCGAGAGGCTCGGCCGCGGGACGGTCTACAAGTACGCCATCCATCCCCGCGACACGGAACGTTGGCTCGAAAAGGCCGATCCGTTCGCGTTCTGCCACGAGACTCCGCCGCGAACCGCATCGAACGTCTGGGACCTCGACTTTTCCTGGACAGACGGCGACTGGATGGCCGAGCGCGGCGCTCGCTCCTCCCACCGGTCGCCGGTCTCCATCTACGAGGTCCATCTCGGATCTTGGCGCCGCGTGCCGGAGGAGGGCAACCGATCGCTCACCTATCGGGAGATCGCTCCCATGCTCGCCGAGCACGTCGCGCGCCTCGGTTTCACGCACGTGGAGCTCCTCCCGGTCATGGAGCATCCCTTCTATGGATCGTGGGGCTACCAATGCGCGGGCTACTTCGCGCCGACCGCGCGCTACGGAACGCCGCAGGATCTCATGTTCCTGATTGACCACCTCCACCGTCGCGGGATCGGCGTGATCCTCGACTGGGTGCCTTCCCACTTCCCCGCCGACGGTCATGGGCTGGCCTTCTTCGACGGAACGCACCTCTACGAGCACGCCGATCCGAGGCAGGGCTTCCATCCCGACTGGCGCAGCTCGATCTTCAACTATGGGCGGCATGAGGTGCGCTCCTTCCTCGCGAGCAGCGCCCTGTTCTGGCTCGAGCGCTACCACGCGGACGCGCTTCGCGTCGATGCCGTCGCATCGATGCTCTACCTCGACTACGCGCGCCAGGACGGGGAGTGGATCCCGAACGCCCACGGGGGCCGGGAGAACCTGGAGGCGATCGGCTTCCTCCGGTGGCTGAACGCCTCGCTCTACGCGGCGCTGCCCGACATCCAGTCGATTGCCGAGGAGTCGACGGCCTGGCCGGCCGTCTCGCGCCCGACCCATGTCGGCGGGCTCGGCTTCGGCTACAAGTGGGACATGGGCTGGATGCACGACACGCTGGGCTACATGCGCCGCGACCCGATCCACCGCCGCTACCACCATCACGACATGTCAGTTCGAATGCTCTACGCCTTCCACGAGAGCTTCGTGCTGCCGCTCTCGCACGACGAGGTCGTTCACGGCAAGGGATCGCTCCTCGCCCGGATGCCGGGCGACGAATGGCAGCGATTCGCAAACCTCCGCCTCCTCTATGGGTGGATGTACGCGCAGCCGGGCAAGAAACTCCTCTTCATGGGGGCCGAGTTCGGACAGTCGAGCGAGTGGAGCCACGAGACGAGCCTCGATTGGCACCTCCTCGGCTACCCGGTCCATCAGGGCGTGGAGCGCTGGATTGCCGATCTCAACGCGTCCTATCGCCGTGAGAAGGCGCTGCACGAACGTGACTGCGAGGCTTCCGGCTTCGAGTGGATCGACGCGAACGACGCGGACGGAAGCACATTCTCCTTCCTTCGAATCCCGGAGGGACAGGAAGCGCCCGTTCTCGCCGTCTTCAATTTCACGCCGGTCCCGCGCTATGGTCATCGGATCGGAGTCCCGCGAGCAGGACGCTGGGTCGAGATCCTCAACAGCGACGCCCTGGCCTACGGAGGCAGCGGGCTGGGCAACTCCGGAGGCGCCGACGCCGAGGATCTGAGCTGGCACGGAAGGCCGGCATCCTTGCGACTCACGCTGCCGCCGCTGGGGATGCTCCTCCTGAAGCCGGAAAGCCGGGCCGGAACGAGCTGATCGCATCGATCGCCTCGCATGTGCCGGCCGGGGAGGCATCGTGAAGACACTTCTCGCGCTGGCAGGGTGCGCCCTGGCGATCGCAGCCGCAGGCTGCGGCGAACGGCAGGACCGCGACGTCCTTCGATTCCTCGAGCAAGCCGACAATGGGGGCGGCTGGGCCGAGATCATCCGCCGCTTTGAGGAGGATCATCCCGGCGTCAGAGTCGAGCTCGTCGAGGGTCCGCCGGCGACCGACGCGCGCGAGGCGCTCTACTCGACCTCGTTCCTCTCCGGAGACCGCACCTATGATCTCGTCTTCATGGATGTGATCTGGGTGCCGAAGTTCGCGGCCCAGGGGTGGCTCATGCCGCTCGACGATCGCTTCCCGCCGGAGCGCCGCGAGGAGTTCCTGCCGGGCGACATCGCGGGCTCGATCTACCAGCAACGGATCTATCGCGTCCCGATGCGCTCGGACGCCGGCTTGCTCTTCTACCGCAGCGACATCGTGGAGAATCCTCCCGAGACCTTCGATGAGCTCTCCGCCGCGTGCAGGCTGCATCAGTCCCCCCCTGAGCTGTGGGGCTTCGCCTTTCAGGGCCGCCAGTACGAGGGGCTCGTCTGTGCGTTCCTCGAGGTTCTCTGGGGGCATGGCGGAGACGTCCTCGATTCCAACGGCCGCGTGATCTTGGACTCCCCGGAGGCTGTCGCGGCGCTGCGATGGTTGGCGGGAGCCGTCGGGACGATCGCGCCTCCGGCGGTCGCCACCTACCAGGAGGAGGAATCGCGCTACGCGTTCCAGGAGGGAAGGGCCATCTTCCTTCGCAACTGGCCCTATGTCTGGTCGAAGGCGCAAGAGAGCGGATCCCCCATCCGAGGCAAGGTGGGAATCGTTCCGATGGTGCACCTCCCGGGTCGCGAAGCAGCCGCGACGCTCGGAGGATGGGGCTTCGGGATCGCGGCGGGATGCCGCAATCCGGATCTCGCCTGGCGTTTCATCGAGTTTGCGACCGGAGAGGAAGGCATGAAGATCTTGAACCGCATGAACGGCTCGATCCCCGCGCGGCGCTCGCTCTATTCCGACTCCGAGATCGTGGCATCCCACCCGCATTATCCCGAGCTGTTCGAAGCTCTCCTGCGCGCGCGCCCGCGGCCGGTCCACCCGAGATACGCGGCGATCTCATCGGCCATCCAGGTCCACGTGAGCTCGGCACTCGTCGGCCGCGAGACGCCGGAGCAGGCGCTCGATCGGGCCGCCGAGGAAATCCGCTCCGTCCTGGGGACCTCTCGTTGAAGGACCGAGCCCTCCTGCCCGCCGCTCTGCTGCTCATCGGGATCATCGCGCTTCCCCTGGCGGCGGCGGTGCCATCAGGAGTCTCCTCGCTCGCGCGTCTGGGCGAGGACTTGAACCTCCGTCGCATCGCCGCAAACACCCTTCTCTTCTCCGGCGTGAGCGTCGCCCTCGAGCTCCTGCTCGGCGTGCCGATCGCCCTTCTCCTGCATCGGCGATTCCGCCTGCGCGGCGGCGTCCGTGCGACAGCGATCCTCCCATGGGCGCTTCCGAGCGCCGTGATGGCGATGTCCTGGCGCTGGATCTTCAGCGACACCTTCGGGATCGCAAGCGATCTGCCGATGCGGCTGGGCTTGGCATCCCAGCCGATCCCCTGGCTCGGACTGCCCGCGACGGCATTCGCGAGCCTTATCGTCGCCGACGTCTGGAAGACAACGCCCTTCGTCGCGATCCTGAGCCTCGCCGCCCTCCAGACGATTCCGCGCGATCTCGACGAGGCCATGGCGATCGACGGCGGGGGCCCTGCGCGACGGTTCTTCATGGTGACCCTCCCGCTCTTGCGGCCGGCGCTCGCCGTTGCCGTCACCTTTCGACTGATTCACGCGATCGGGATCTTCGATCTCGTATGGGTCCTGACCGGCGGCGGGCCGGCGAACGCGACGAAGACGCTCGCCGTCTACGTTTACGAGCAGTACTTCCTGTTTGGCGACCGGGGGTACGCGACGGCCATCACCCTGGCGACCGCCGTGGCGATGTTCGCGATCTCCGTGGCGATGGGCCGGCTGATCAGGGGACGAGCGCCCGCATGAGACGCGCGCCGTTCATCCTCCTGATCCTCCTGATTGTCGCTTGGAGCGCGGGGCCCTTCCTCTGGTCGGTCCTGACCTCCCTGAAACCGGCGCATGAGGTCTTTCGAGCCCCCCCAAGCTATCTGCCGCGCGCCCTGTCCATCGAGAGCTACACGGAGATCTTCGAGCGGCGCCCCTTCGGCCTCTACCTGCTGAACAGCCTTGTCGTGGCCGCAGGATCGACGCTGCTCGTGCTTCTGCTCGCCGCGCCGGCGGCGCACCGGCTGGCGCGGATGCGTCGGGGCCGGGCGGTCGGACTCGAACGCGGATTCCTCCTCTTCGCCCTCTTTCCGCCGGCGGTCTTGCTCGTCCCCCTGTTCACCGCGGTCCGCGCACTCGGACTCACGAACTCCCATCTGGGCTTGATCCTGGTCCACGCGGCGCTGAACCTCCCCTTCGCGATCTGGACGCTGACGGCGTTCTTCCGGGAGCTGCCGGTCGAGATCGAGGAGGCGGCGCGGATCGACGGATTCACGCCCTCGGGCTTGCTCGCCCGGGTCGTCCTCCCCCTTGCGGCCCCTGCCCTCGCCGCGACGGGGATTCTCGTCTTCATCTTCTCCTGGAACGAGTTCGTGATCGCCCTGACCTTGATCCAGCGAGATGCGCTGCGCACCGTCCCCGTGGGGATCTCGATGCTCTCGGGCGCGACGGTCTATGAGATTCCCTGGGGCCAGATCTCGGCGGCCGTCGTCCTGACGACCCTCCCGGTGGTCGCCGCGGTCCTCGCCCTGCAGCGCTGGATCCTCTCGGGGCTGACGGCAGGGGCCGTGAAAGGATAGCGAGGGATAGCGATGGCCACGCTGGAGCTGATCGGTGTCGCGAAGAGCTTCGACGGCCGCACGCCGGCCGTCGACGGGATCGACCTTCGCGTCGAGGATGGCGAGATCGTGACGATCCTGGGCCCTTCCGGGTGCGGGAAATCGACCCTCCTGCGCTTGATCGCCGGCTTGGAGCGGTGCGACCGCGGGGAGATCCGCATCGGCGGACGCGCGGTCACCACCCTCGACCCCAAGGACCGCGACGTCGCAATGGTCTTCCAGAGCTACGCCCTCTACCCCCACATGAGGGTGCGCGAGAACATCTCCGTGCCGCTGCGCCTCCGCGGCGTGGCCGGGGCCGAGCGCGAGAGACAGATCGCGAGGGTGGCCGAGCGCTTCGGACTCGCGCGGCTCCTCGATCGCTGGCCGCGCGAGCTCTCCGGCGGCGAGCGCCAACGCGTCGCCCTCGCGCGCGCCCTGGTCCGCTCGCCGAGCCTCTTCCTGCTCGACGAGCCTCTCTCGAACCTCGATGCGCAGCTACGCGATCTGGCGCGAGGGGAGCTGCGCGAGATCTTCCGTCAGGTCGGCACCTCGGTCGTCTATGTCACGCACGATCAGATCGAGGCGATGACGCTTTCGGATCGAGTGGCGGTCATGAGCGCGGGCCGCATCGAGCAGGTCGGATCCCCTGACGCGATCTATCGCGTCCCATCCACCCTCTTCGTGGCGGGGTTCGTCGGAAGTCCCCGGATGAACCTGATCGAGGGCGCGGCCCTCGGGGATTCCGCCGCGTGGGTCGGGATCCGACCGGAGGATCTATCAATCGAGGAAAGCGCGCCCCTGCGCATGCGGGCGGCGGCGCGCGAGCCTCTCGGTTCCCACCATCTCGTGCATCTGCGATGCGACTCCTTCGACCTGCGCATCCTCGTGCCGGCGCAAACCCACATCGAGGCCTCCGTCGCGATCCGCATCCCTCCGGATCGGATCCATCGCTTCGATTCATCCGGACGTCGGCTCGCGGATTGACGATGAAGGGAGTCGGGCTGCGCTGACTCCCCCCCGGCCCGCCCGCTGTCACTTCGTGAGACTCGGCGTCCTCAGCCGGTAGCCGTGCGCGTCGCGCGGCAACCGCTCATAGAGATCGAGGCTCGGTCCGCCCAGGATCACAGCGAACCCGAAGCGTTCCCGGACGCGGTCGAGCCCCGCCTCGAGATCGGCCTGCCGCATGCCGCCATCGTCGACGAGCAGGTCCAGCTGCTGACCTCGCGCCGGACCGAAGCCCGAGATCTCCACGCCCAGGTTGTGGACGGCGATGCGCCGCGTGAAGAGCCCCGCGAAGAGCACCTGCGCGCGGGCATAGATCTGCGCGTCGACCCCCGTCGGGCACGGGAAGGAAGAGGAGCGGCGGCACGACTCGCCGTCGCTGTAGCGCAGGTGCACGCCCACCGTGCGGCAGGCGAGCCCGAGGCGGCGCATCTCCCTGCCGGCGCGGCTGGCGAGGTAGTGGAGCATGGCGGCGAGCTCCTTGCGGTCGATCGTCGGCTGATGGAACGATGTCTCCCGCCGGATCGAGCCTGGGATCTCCCGCGCGCAGACGACTCGCGTGTCGCGCCCCCACGCGCGTTCCCAGAGCGCGTGGCCGAGCGCGCGGCCGAAGAGGCCCTGCAGGGCGCGCTCGGGCAGCTCGCGCAGCTCGGCCACGGTGCGGACGTTGAGATCCCGCAGCGCCGGTCCGACCGCGTGCCCCACGCCCGGCAGATCCTCCAACGGCCGCGATCGCACGAACGCCTCCTCGCCGCCCGGCCACAGGAGCCCGAGGCCGTCGGGCTTGACGGTCTTCGTCACCATCTTGGCGATCATCCGGTTCGTCCCGATCCCGACCGAGACGGCGAGCCCCGTCGCCTTGCGGATCTCCTCGCGAAGCCGTCGTCCCGCATCCTCGTAGGAGCCGTGGATCCGTTCGGTTCCGCTCAGATCGAGATAGGCTTCATCCAGGTAGGTTTCCATGTCGGGCGCGAAGCGCGCCGCGAGATCGAAGATCTTCTCGGCGAAACAGCGGTAGATCTGCGCGTGCCCGTCCAGGAAGACCGCGCCGGGGCAGATGCGCCGCGCCTCGGAGAGCGGCATCCCCGCCTTGCATCCATAGCGCCGCGCCTCATAGGAGCAGGAGGCGATCACTCCGGCGCCGACGATCACCGGCCGGCCGCGCAGGCGCGGGTCGCGGAGCTGCTCGATCGACGCGAAGAAGGCGTCGATGTCGAGGTGCAGGATCGCCGGTTCGGGGTCCCATGGCGCGGGCGGCGACGGACTCGGCTGCTTGGGTCGGACCATCGAAACCTCCTCGGGCTGTCCGATCCCAGAATACCGAACGTTTGTTCGCTGTCAAGCGAAAGCTCTGCGCCCCCTCGCCTTGCTCTCCCGGACCGGAACGGCGCTTGCCGAATCCAGGGCACGATGCGCCGCGCCCGCCGCGCGCCGAAGCGCTTCCCGATCGCCCCCGGCGATGAAGAGGTGCTCCCGGTTGCGGAGGTGGGAAACCTGTCCCACCTTCTCCCCGCGTGGGTTGTGGATCCCGATCTGGGCGCCGACGTAGCGCTTGAAGTCGATCTCGATCCCCTCGACGCCCCCCCACCGTTCGAGGAGCGCGGGCGCATCGGCCGGATCGAGGAAACCCTCGCTGCTGCACGAGAGGATGAGATACCGGCTGCGGATCGTCGCCAGGAGCGACTCGAGGGCGTCGCGGAAGGTCTTCCGCGAGTTGAACGCGCTTCGACGCTCGCGGCAATCGACCCGCTTGCAGGCGATCCCGTAGACCTCGGGCCGGTCGTCCCGGATGAGCGACTCCCAGACATGGTAGTTCGCGAAGAAGGAATGCTGGTTGTACGGCGGATCGACATAGGCCAGGTCGACGGGATCCAGCCGGCGCGCCAGGGCGTTCGCATCCTCGCGGCTCGCCGATCCGCCGCCGGGCAGAAGCTCCGGCAGACGCAGCTCTAGATCCTCGTGAGCCCGCGGCGCCCACTCCTTGAGATAGGCCATCTGAAGACCCGTTGTCGAGTCGACCCGGTCGGCCGCCTCCAGGAGGCTTGTCAGAAGGATCGCCTCGGTCGACCGGTCCGCGCGCACCCGGGCGATCGACTCACGGATCGCGTCGATCCGCGCCCCGTTCTTGGGATGGATATAGCGTGAGCGCACGCAGAAGGTCTCGGTGAAGTAGCCGGGCTTCGGCGGGAGATGCTGGAGCCAATCGATTGCCTTCTCGAGAGAGGCGCGATCGCAGCGCCGCGCGTCGGTCTCGATGTAGCAGCGGGAGAGGACCTCGCTGTAGCTCGCCGTGTCGTTCGCGTGGACGAGGATTCCGGACTCCTTGAGCCCGCGAGCCACCCGGGTCGTCCCGCAAAAGAGATCGACCGCCGTCCGGATCTCCGGCAGCTCCCGCGCCGCCGCCCGGATCGCCGGGACGAGGAGCCGCTTCGATCCGATATACTTGATCACTTCTCTCCCGCGGGGGTCGCGGCGAGCCTTCGCCGGCACTCGAGCGGATCGAGGCCCTCGACCCGCACGGTCTTGTCCTGCGAGCCCTCGCCGTAATAGATCGTGACCCGATCCCCCGCGACGCCGAGGATCCTCGAGACGAGGGCGCAGACCGCCTCGTTCGCCTTGCCCCTTTCGGGGGCGGCGCGGACGCTCAGCTTGAGCGCCCCGCCGTGCGCGCCGATCACGGCGTCGGCCTGCGCCTTGGGTTTCACCCGCAGGCGTAGGAGACTGCCGCCGTCGCACTCACGGATCGAGATCTCCCTCGCTTCCATCCTTCCATACCTAACCGAAAATGTTGTCGAGGGCCATCATGATCAGAAATCCGATCATGACCCCGAAGGTCGCCGCGCGGGAGCGCCCCTTCGAGTGCGTTTCTGGAATGATCTCGTCGCTGATCACGAAGAGCATCGCGCCGGCGGCGAAGGCCAGCCCGAAGGGCAGCACCGGGCTGAAGATGCTGACCGCCGCCACGCCAAAGAGCCCCCCGACCGGTTCAACGAGCCCCGTGAGGGTGGCGATCCCCACCGCGGTCCAACGACGATACCCCAGGCCGATCAGCGGCAGGGCCACGGCGAGCCCCTCGGGCATGTTCTGCAGGCCGATGCCAATCGCGAGGCTCGTGCCGGCATCGATGTCTCCCCCGCCAAAGCCGACACCGACCGCAAGGCCTTCCGGGAAGTTGTGGATCGTGATTGCGATGATGAAGAGCCAGATGCGCTTCAGGTGGCTCGACGGGCCTTCCAGCCCGAGCGCGAAGTGCTCGTGGGGCAGCCACTTGTCCAGGCGATCCAGGAAGACTGCCCCGAAGGCCATCCCCAGAATCACGACATAGATCCCGCGACCCGGCCAGATGGCGTCGCCGGCCTCGATCCCCGGCACGATCAGAGAGAAGGAGGTCGCCGCAAGCATCACGCCCGCAGCCCCGCCGAGCATCGGGTTCATGATCCGCTCGGAGACCCTGGGCAAGACCACCGCGGGGAGGGCTCCGGCGCCCGTCGCGAGGCCAGCGAGCAGGCTTGCCAGAAGCCCCATCTGGATGAGGGTCATACGCCTCTCCCCTTCGGTTCGGGTCGTTGCGCCATTCGCTTCACCTCCTTGTGGCGGAAACAGTCGGTCGTATGATCGTTGACCATGCCGACGGCTTGCATGAAGGCATAGCAGATCGTCGGCCCAACGAAACGCATTCCCCTCCGCCGCAGATCGCGGCTCAGCGCTTCGGCCTCCGCTGTGCTCGCCGGAAGCTCGCGGAGGTCGCCCCATCGGTTCTGGATCGGGCGGCCGGAGACGAATCGCCACAGGTAGGCGTCGAAACTTCCGTTCTCTCGTTGGATCTCGAGAAAGACGCGGGCGTTCCGGATTGCCGACTCGATCTTCAGGCGGTTGCGCACGATTCGCTCGTCGTTCATGAGCCTCCCGACGGCTGCCGGCTCGAGGCGGGCGATCGCTCGGGGATCGAACGAACGGAAGGCCTTACGGTAGCCATCGCGGCGCTTCAGGATCAGCTCCCAGCTGAGACCCGCCTGCGCGCCCTCGAGGATCAGGAACTCGAGGAGCAGGCGATCGTCGTGGACGGGAACGCCCCACTCGCGGTCGTGATAGGCGACTGCGAGTTCGCTGCGCGCCCACGCGCACCGTCGTCGTGTTCTTGCGGGCATGGCGGGCATCGACCTCCGGGCTTATTCCCATGAACCGGCGCTTTTTGGGAACCGCGGAACGGTAACAGGCCGCCGCAAAGTTCGCAATGGGTTGTGGCGCGAAGATTGGAGGCGCCGGAGGACCCAAGGCTCTCGCCCGCTCAACGCCAAGCTCCCTGATTTCCGCCAATGCCGCGACCATCACGGCCCGGGCGGCGACACCCTCCGTGGAAAGCTGCGCCGTTCGGGCGACTCATGACGGCCCAGTCGATCGATTTCGCTCTGTGGAGGCGTTCGGCCGTCGCGCGACCGACGTGGCGGAGTCGATCATCGCACCCCCCGGCGTAGGGGCCGTCTGCGGAGAGGAGAAGGATGAGCCGTCTCTTGGATGCGACGTGGCTGCTCAAGATATGTCGACGGACCGTCGCTTCGGTCCATCCCGGCCGATGTGGCCACAATGGTGCCAGACCGATGGGCGGATCCGACCGCTGCCGACTCGCCGCCGGGGAGCATGTAGGAGGCAGGCGCAGTCTCCTCCAATCTTCGCGCCACAACCTTCGTGATGAAGCGCACACGATGTTGTGCATTAGGGACTCTTCTTTGATTCGTCTATTCCGTCACGCCTCCCTCATGTATGATCTCGCGTTGCCCTTTTCGCGCCCATGTCCCGCGTCACCAGGGAAAGTGAGGACCAAGTTCATCATGCGCTCCATCCTCCGTTCCTCCGTCGGTAAGAAGCTCATCACGGGGATCACGGGGCTGTTTCTCTGCACGTTTGTCATCGCGCACTTGATCGGCAACCTGACCCTGCTGCTCGGGAGCGACGCGTTCAACCACTACGCCCATTTCCTCGAGAACCTCTTCCACGGTTGGGCGATCGTCGTTTTCGAGGTGGGGCTCGTCGCAGTCATTCTGCTGCACGTCGTCTTCACTGTCTGGGTCGCCCTCTTCGACAAGAGTCGCGCGCGTTCGGTCACCTACAGGAAGCAGGCGAACGCCGGTGGCGCGAGCAAGAAATCCCTTTCCTCGCGTACGATGATCGTGACCGGGCCCTTGATCCTCCTCTTCATCGTGATCCACGTGCGGATGTTCAAGTTCGGACCCGCCGAGATGATCCCCCTCCCAGGCGGGGGTGAGATGCGCGATCTGTACGCCCTGGTCGTCGCGGCCTTCCAGAGCGGCTCGGTCGCGGCCTACTACGTCGCCATGATGGCGCTGCTCGGTCTCCACCTCTGGCACGGCACCTGGTCGGCGTTCCAGTCCCTCGGATGGGCGAACGACCGCGTCCTGCCCGCCCTCCGCGCGGCGGGCATCGTTCTCGCGGTTCTCCTGGCGGTGGGATTCCTCTTCCTGCCGATTTACATCTATGTCGCCGTCGACGCGGTTGCCGGATCGATGGCGGGCGGAGGTGGCTTCTGATGGCCGATGCGACGCGGCGGCTCGACGCCAGGATTCCCGGGGGCGCGATCGAGGAGAAGTGGTCCCGCCACCAGATGGACGGAATGCTGGTATCCCCCGCCAATCGGCGGAAGTTCAGCGTCATCGTCGTGGGCACCGGCCTCGCGGGGGGCGCGGCCGCCGCAACGCTGGGCGAGCTCGGCTACAACGTGATGAGCTTCTGCATCCAGGACACGCCGCGCCGCGCCCACTCCGTCGCGGCCCAGGGCGGAATCAACGCCGCGAAGAACTACCAGGGAGACGGAGACAGCATCCGCCGCCTCTTCTATGACACGGTCAAGGGGGGCGACTTCCGATCCCGCGAGGCGAACATCTACCGCCTCGCCCAGCTCTCCGTAGACATCATCGATCAGGCGGTCTCCCAGGGAGTCCCCTTCGCGCGGGAGTACGGAGGCCTACTCGCGAATCGCTCCTTCGGTGGCGTGCAGGTGTCGCGCACCTTCTATGCGCGCGGGCAGACCGGTCAACAGCTCTTGCTGGGCGTCTATAGCGCCCTCATGCGCCAGGTCGAGGGCGGCACGGTGCGGATCTTCCCGCGCCACGAGATGCTCGATCTGGTCATCGTCGACGGCCGGGCGCGGGGGATCGTCGCGCGCAACCTGATCACGGGCGAGATCCGCCGCTTCGCCGCCGAGGCTGTCGTCCTCGCGACGGGAGGATACTCCTCGGTCTTCTATCTCTCGACGATGGCCATGAACTCCAACGTCACGGCGTCCTGGAGGTGTCACCGTCGGGGCGCCCTCTTCGCCAATCCTTGCTTCACCCAGATCCATCCCACATGCATCCCGCAAGCGGGCGACCATCAGTCGAAGCTCACCCTGATGAGCGAGAGCTTGCGAAACGACGGCCGCGTTTGGGTCCCGAAGAAGCCGAACGACCGCAGGTCCCCCGATGCGATTCCCGAGGAGGAGCGCGACTACTTCCTCGAACGCCGCTACCCGGCATTCGGCAACCTCGTGCCGCGCGACATCGCTTCCCGCGCCGCCAAGGCGGTCTGCGACGAAGGGCGCGGCGTGGGAGCGACCGGATTCGCGGTGTATCTCGACTTCGCGGACTCGATTCGCCGCCTCGGCGAAGAGACGATCCGCGACCGCTACGGGAATCTCTTCCAGATGTACGAGGAGATCACCGCCGAGAACCCCTACAAGATCCCGATGCGCATCTACCCGGCTCCCCACTATGCCATGGGCGGGCTCTGGGTCGATTACGATCTCATGACGACCGTCCCGGGCCTCTTCGCCGCGGGCGAAGCGAACTTCTCCGACCATGGCGCCAACCGGCTGGGCGCGAGCGCTCTCATGCAGGGCCTGGCCGATGGATACTTCGTCGTCCCGCGCACCGTGGGCAACTACCTCGCATCCTCCAGGCTTTCCCCCACCGGCGCGGACCGCGATGAGTTCCGCGCGGTCGAGCAGGAGGTGCGCCAGCGCACGGACCGCTACCTCGCGATCCGGGGCTCGAAGACGGTCCGTCGGTTCCACTGGGAGCTCGGACGGATCCTCTGGGACAAGGTGGGAATGTCGCGCAATCGAGCGGGACTCGATGCGGCCATCCGCGAGATCGCGATGCTCCGAGAGGAGTTCTGGAAGAACCTGCGGGTTCCCGGCGAGGCGGCCGACCTCAACAAGAACCTCGAGATGGCCGGTCGTGTCGCCGACTTCCTGGAGCTGGGCGAACTGCTCGCCCGCGACGCGCTCGCCCGTGAGGAGTCGTGCGGTTGCCACTTCCGCGAGGAATTCCAGACCGCCGATGGCGAGGCCCGGCGCAACGACGAGCAGTTCGCCCACGTCGCCGCGTGGGAGCACATGGGGGATGGAAAGGAGCCGCTCTTGCACAAGGAGCCGCTCACGTTCCAGAACGTCGAGCTAAAAGCGCGCAGCTACAAGTAGGAGTCACCCAGAATGAATCCGACTACGATGAAGCTCAACCTCAAGATCTGGCGTCAGGCGGGCCCCAAGGAGCCCGGCCGGCTGGTCGACTACGCCATCGACGGGATCCTTCCCGACATGTCGTTTCTCGAGATGCTCGATGTGCTCAACGAGCGGCTCATCGCCAAGGGAGGGGAGCCGATCGAGTTCGACAGCGACTGCCGCGAGGGGATCTGCGGCACCTGTGGACTCGTCATCCAGGGGATCGCCCACGGCCCCAAGGAAGCCTGCACCACCTGCGAGCTTCGGATGCGCCATTTCGAGGACGGCTCGACCGTCGTTGTCGAGCCGTTCCGGGCGACGGGCTTTCCGATCGTCAAGGATCTGGTGGTCGACCGCAGCGCCTTCGACCGGATCACGCAGAAGGGCGGTTACGTCTCCACGAACGTCGGCTCCGCGCCGGACGGCAATGCCATCGCGATCCCGAAGGAGATTGCGGACAAGGCGATGGACGCCGCGGCCTGCATCGGATGCGGCGCATGCGTCGCCGCCTGCCCGAACGCGTCGGCCTCCCTCTTCGTCGCCGCCAAGATCGCCCAGCTCGCCCACCTCCCACAGGGGCAGGCGGAGCGCAAGCGCCGCGCGCTTCGGATGATCGAGCAGATGGACGCAGAGGGGTTCGGGGATTGCTCGAACCACGGCGAGTGCCAGGCCGTATGCCCCAAATCGATCTCCATCGAGCAGATCGCCCTCATGCGCCGCGAATTCTTCCAGGCGGTCGTGCGAGGTAGAGGCAACGCCTGAGCCCAACCGCCTCACGGCCACCGAGAGAAAGGTCGCTCGTGACCTCTCTCTCGCTGGAAATCCCGGTCGTTGATGCACAAATGTGAGACTGCGCACGAGTAGTTTGTGAATCGTTTCATGCTTGCAGCCGGCGGCGCTTCCAAGCACAATGCAAGGTCCTCGGATGTGAAGGTCGCGCACGGCTCGGGGAAAGCGATCGCAGTGTCTTTCTTAGGAATCAGCAACACACATTTGGGGAGGTCCTCATGAGGCTACTTGTTACTCTCGCCATGCTCGCGGCCGCAGTCGGAAGCGCAGTCGCAGAGCCCCACCAGAGCTTCGGTCCCGTGGGCGATCCGTGGCAGGCGACCGTCCGCGAGGATGTCTGTCAGTACGGCTTCCAGGACGACTTGCCGGGCCAGGGCTGGACGCTCGGTCTCGGGCAGCAGCTCGGCATCCATTGCGTCGGTCCGATGACGATCACGCGTGTCGGCTTCTACGTCGAGTTCCTGGTCACCCCGGGCGCGGTGGACATCGTGATCCGCGATGGCGGCGTCGAGGTGCAGCGGACGGCGGTCAATCCAGTCGAGGGACAGAACGAGTTCGACATCCCGGATATCGCCGTCGCCGACCCGTGCATCATGCTCTGTCCTCAGGGCGATTTCTGGTCGGTGACCGGAGAGGACACGACCAATGGTCCGTTCGGCCACACCTACTGGTCGAACAGTTGCGAGTGCACGAACGAGTTCACCGACAACAACCTGACCATCTGGGCGGTCTACGATGGGGCGGTCCCCGCCGAGCCGGTCAGCTGGAGCCGGTTGCGCGCTCTCTACCGCTAGTCGAGGCCGGATTCGGTCTCACGAGCGCCGCCTCGGATCGAACCGATCCGAGGCGGTTCTTCGTTCGGTGACGTCTCCCCCCTTCGGAGCCCCTCTCATTCGTGCCGCAGCGCCTCGACCGGATCGACGCGGGCGGCGCGATTCGCGGGATAGAGGCCGGCGACGACGCTCACGAGGGTCCCGAAGAGGATCGCGCCCGCCACGACCCAGGCGGGCAAGTGGAACATGTCGACGCGTGGCGCCCCCTGTCGCACCATCCACTCCTGGGCGACGATCGATGCGCCCCGGCTCACGATCCAGCCCAGCAGGATCCCTCCCAGCGAACCGAGCAGCCCGATCGCCGCCGATTCGACGAGGAAGAGCAGGCGAATGTCACCTTCCTCGGCGCCCAGGGACTTCAAGATGCCGATCTCACGCGTGCGCTCGACGATCGACATGACCATGGTGTTCACGATCCCCAGCGCCGCCACGAAGAGCGCGATGAAACCCAGGATCGCCACGATCGCATCGAAGAGCAGGAAGCCCTTGCGCATCTCCGCGAAGCGATCGACGAAGCTCACGACCCGGTAACCCATTGCCGAGATCGCCTGCTGCACGCGGTCGTAATCGCGCTCGCTTTCCAGAGTCACGACGAGCATGGGCCAGCCGCCGGCGTCCGGACTGGAGAGCTTCGCCATGAGCTCCAACGGATCGCTGAAGGAGAGAGGATCCATCCCCTCGACGACGTCCGGCGGGATCAGAATGTCTCCCAGACCGAAGCCAAAGCCGGTCTTGAGCTCGGCCACGCCGACGACCTGGAGGTCGAAGCGGCTGGGCCTGGCGAGATCGCCAAGCCGCCGGCCGAACTCGGTGGCGAGGCGGACGAAGTCAGGTGGCACGCCGGCGTCCGAGAGCATCCTCCCGGCGAGACCCAGCGCGAGCTCGTGCGCGTCGGCCGCCTCGAAGGAGAGCGTGTCCCCCAATACCGAATCGGCGGGGATGCCCGCGGCTGTGAGCCATCGCGAGCTCACGACCACCTCGCGGGAACTATCCGCGGCGAAGAAGCGCCCTGAATGCATCGTCCCAAGATTTCGCTGCGTCGAGACCGAGGTGGGCAGGACCTGGACGACCGCCTGCGCCTTGCGGGATCTCCAGACGATCTTCGCGTCGAAGGACCGCTGCGGATAGGCGAGCGCGACGCCCTTCAGGGCGGCGATCCGATCACACGCTGCCGAATCGAGCGCGCGCGCAGCCGTGGAGTCCTCACCCCCCTCTTCCGGCGGCAGGACCTGAAGGGTCCTGAAAAGGCCCATCTTCTCGAACTCTCCTGCGACGTTTCTCTGCACGCCGACAGCGAAGGAGAGCATTGAGACCAGGGCTCCGATCCCCACGACGACGCCACCCGCGGTGAGAAGCGTGCGCAACTTCATCCGACGAAGATTCCCCAACGCGATCGAGACGAACTCCCGCAGCAACATCACGCCGACTCCCAGACGATCCGGCCATAGCTCATCCGCGCGCTGCGATCAGCGTCGGCGGCGGCAAGGGCGTGATCGTGGGTCACCAAGACGATTGTCATCCCCTGTCGGTTCAGATCGGCAAACGTCCGCGCGATCGAGGCGGAGTTCTCCTCATCCAGGTTTCCTGTGAGCTCGTCGGCGAGGAGAATCCTCGGGCGCTTGACGAGCGCGCGGGCCAGCGCAACGCGCTGTTGCTCGCCGCCCGAGAGCGCGGAAGGGCGATGGTCGAGGCGATCCCCCAGGCCGAGGCCGGTCAGAGTCTCGCGAGCACGCCGCAATCTCTCCGCGCGCTCGAAACCCGCGAAGAGAAGCCCCAGCTCCACGTTCTGGAGCGCCGTTCGATGGGGAATGAGATTGAAGGTCTGGAAGACCATCCCGACGTGAAGCGCTCTCCAGCGAGAGCGTTCGTGCCTACCTAGAAGGGTGAGATCGCCGATCGGAGTGATGATCCCGCCGCTCGTCGGCCGATCGATCCCCCCGAGGAGATTAAGGAGGGTCGACTTCCCTGAGCCGGATGCTCCGACGATGCGAAGGTACTCGCCTTCGCGGATCTCGAGGCTCACGCCGTCCAGCGCCCGGACTTCTTGCCCGCCAATCCGGTAGACCCGCCGCAGATCGCGAATCCGGAGCATGGGGCATCCTACCATGGGCCCCCTGCCTGGACTGATCCAAATCGTGAAGCAACGCACAAGCTCGGAGCGCGAGGAGCGCTTCTCTATCGACGTCCATCCAGCTAGAATGTCCCGTTCCGGCCGCAGGCGCTCATCGGTTTGGACGGCGGCAACCGCCGAAACGCAGGAGGGTCCGCCATGCACCGGATAAGCTCCCGCCACCTCGTGGCGAAATCGGCGACAGGCTTATGCATCCTTGGCGCGCTCCTCGGCCTGCCGGCCCAGGCATCGTTTGCGGGTCCGGCCCACGACGATCCGCAGATCGTTCTCGACACCGAGCCGCCGTACGAGGGACCCGGCCATTCCGGATCGAGAATCCTCCCCGACACGGAAGGCCGGATCCTCGAGACATTCGACGCCTTGGGCGTCGCCCTCCTGGGTTGGATCCCGGTGGTCGATTTCCCGGGCGGCAATACGCGGGCGAGCGACATCTGGGGCTATGTTTCGCCGGCGGGCCGCGAGTACGCCATCATCGGCCTCGAGAACGGGACCGGCTTCGTCGAGGTGACCGATCCCCTCTATCCGACAATCGTCGGCTTCATCCCGGGCCAGCGCTCGATCTGGCGCGATATGAAGGTCTATCGCGAATACGCGTACATCGTCCACGACATCCCAACCGACGATCAGTTCGCCGGCGACGGGCTACAGGTCGTCGACCTGAGCCGGATCGACGAGGGAACGATCACCCTCGTGCGGGCGGTGACCGACTGGGGGCTCTTGACGTCCCACAATATCGCCCTCGACACGCAGGGCGGCTTCGCCTACCTGAGCGGCTCGAACCTCCATGGCGAGAACATCTCGAACGGCGGAATCATCATCGTCGACCTCTCCGATCCCGCCAATCCATACTTCGATCCCACGACGGTCTGGGCGGATCACTATGCCCACGACACCGTGGCGCGCACCTTCACGGATGGCCCCTACGCGGGCAGGCGGATCGCCTTCGCCAGCTGCGCATCCGACGGGGTCGCCATCATCGATGTCACCGAGGAGTCCGGCGCCATCACGCTCTCGACGCTCGCTTACCCCAACACTTCCTACTGCCACCATAGCTGGCTCTCTGCCGACGCCCGCTGGCTATTCGTCAACGACGAAGGCGACGAGCGCGACGACCCGGACGTGCCGACGACCACGACCTACCTGATCGACGTGGGCAATCTGACGAATCCGGTCTTCGTCGACGCGTTCACGAACGGGAACACGGCGATCGACCACAATCCGATGGGCCGCGACGGCTTCCTCTACGAGGCCAACTACAGAAGCGGCCTGCGCGTCTACGACATCCGCGACCACGAGGCGATCCACGAGGCGGCCTATTTCGACACCTACCCCGCGAACGACGACGCGAACTTCAACGGCGCCTGGGGCGTGTACGTGGAGCTTCCAAGCAGACGGATCCTGGTATCGGATATCGAGCGTGGGCTCTTCGTCTTGGAGCTTGCCATCGCCGGCGCGCCCACCGATCCGCTGTCCTCCGCATCGCGGTTGCGCGTGGGCCCGAACCCATCGCATTCACGCGCGGAGGTGCGGTTCGCGCTTCCGGCCCCAGGAGAGGCCCGACTCGAGATCTTCGACAGCTCAGGCCGACTCGTGAGCGACATCGATTCGAGGCGCTACGCATCGGGGCCCCACGCGCTTCCGCTGGACGACTTCGGCGTTCGTTTGTCGCCGGGGGTCTACTTCGCACGGCTGACGGGTCCCGGGGGGACTTCGACGGCGAGCTTCGTCCGGGTCCGATGAGAGTCGCGGGGGCCGAGCTGGCGGTCGCGGTGGGAGGCGGGTCACATTTGCGCCGCCTCCTCCACCTCAGTTCCGCTCCCGCCTCCTGACGAAGCGCAAACCCGACCAGGTGGCATCGAACGCGCAGATCTTGAAATCGACAAGCCCCGTGGCGAGACCCTCACGGCGAACGATCGGCTGCGTGAGGTCGGTGGTCACGCCTGAGGCCTTCTTGGGCCAGAGGATCCAGACCGACCCGTCGCCGACAGCGCGCGCCACCGTCCCGATCCTGCGATCGAGGTCCGCTCGGCTTCGGACGAACCAGAGGATCACCCCTCCCCGGATCGCTCTGCCCCTCGTCAAACGCGCCCCGGCGGGCAGATCCCCCAAGGTCGCGTCGATCGAATCCGGAGGGTCGATCAGGGAGACGGCGGTTCCCTCGCGGATCCCGAGCTTCTCGAGCAGCGGCGTTCCGGAGTAGGCCGCCATGATGGACGAGGGGATGATCGGCGCGGCCGGCGGCCGGGCGATCGCCCGTCGCAGGGCGCCGCGGACGCCGCGCCAGGAGGCGTAGACGGCATCGGGGAGGAGGGCGCGGATGCGATCGACCTTCGCGGCCTCTCCCTCAACGAAGACCAAGGGCACGAAGCGCGTCGATCGAAACGAGCGCAGGGCCACGCCGATCTCCCTGCCGAGAGAGGGAGTGCGGGTGAGATCGATCACCACGGCGGCGGGTGGCCGGGCCCGCACAGACTTCAGTCCGGCCGGATCGATCGGACCGGCCTCTACGTCGTAGCCGGAGCTCCGCAGCGACCGAGCCCTCGCTTCCCCCTCCTCCTTGTTCCAGTGCACGAGCCGCAAGCGGAGCCGTTTCGCCATCGGCCTTCGGACCTCCCTCGCGGGATGCTAGCAGAAGCGGCGTTCTCTCGCTTGACGATCGCTTTGCGCACGATCACTCTCGCGCGGATGACCTGGAAGTCGAATCTCGCCGCGCTGCAGCATCGGAACTTCCGGCTCCTCTGGAGCGGCCAGCTTCTCTCCGTCACAGGCACGATGATGCAGATGGCGGCGATCCTCTGGCACGTCTCCCTCCTGGCTCCCCCGGACAAGAAGGGGCTCGCCCTGGGGATGGTCGGCCTCGTGCGGGTGGTGCCGATCGTCGCTCTCGCCGCGATCGGCGGGGTCTTCGCCGACGCGAGAGATCGCCGGCGGCTCATGGTCGCGACCCAGACGTTGCTGGCGATCGTGGCCACGACGCTCGCCTATCTCACGCTCTCCGGGCACGCGAGTCTCGGATCGGTCTACGTGCTTGCTGGTCTGGGCTCGGCGACCGCGGCCTTCGACGCTCCGGCTCGTCAGTCGCTCTACCCGAACCTGGTGCCGCGAGAGCACCTCCCGAACGCCGTTAGCTTGAATTCCATCCTCTTCCAGACCGCATCGGTGCTGGGGCCCTCGCTTGGCGGAGTCGTGATCGCCGCGCTCGGGGTCGGATGGGCGTATCTGCTGAACGCCTTCTCCTTCCTCGCTGTCATCGGGGCGCTTCTCCTCATGCGGGATGTTCCGACCCGGGGCCCGGCCGAGCGGGGGGAGGTGAGCTTCCGCGCGGCGCTCGAGGGATTCCGGTTTGTCTTCGCCAACCCAATCATCCGCGGTTCGATGTTGCTCGATTTCTTCGCCACTTTCTTCTCTTCGGCGACGGCTCTCCTGCCGATCTTCGCCCAGGACATCCTGCGCGTCGGGCCCCTGGCCTATGGCTGGCTCTACGCCGCCACCTCGGTCGGCGCCCTCGCGAGCGGCCTCGTCATGGTGCGCCGGATCGACGCGATCCACCGCCGGGGGCGAATGCTCTTCACGTCCGTCTTCGCCTATGGCCTTGCGACGATTCTCTTCGGGTTCTCCCGCAACTTCTGGATCGCCTTCGCCGCTCTTGCGATCGTGGGGGCGACGGACACGATCAGCACGATCCTGCGCAACGTGATCCGCCAGCTCACGACCCCGGATGCGCTGCGGGGCCGGATGACCAGCGTCAACATGATGTTCTTCATGGGAGGACCGCAACTGGGCGAGCTCGAGGCGGGACTCGTGGCCCAGGGGTTCGGAGCGCCCGCCTCTGTGGTGAGCGGGGGAGCAATGTGCCTGCTCGCGAGCGGATGGCTCGCGGGACGGACGCCCGAGCTGCGACGCTATCGGAAGGAGTCCCCGATCGCGGCCGCGAGCGCGGATCAGCGATAGAGCGCCCGGATCTGTCCCCAGCTGACCGGCTCGACGGCGATATCGTCGGGCATCCAGTCGATCACGCGGATCTTGTCGATGGAGTAGCGGTTGTCGGGATCGCAGTTGGAGCCGGTCAAGAACCAGATCTTCTTGAGATCCGAGCCTGCCCGCTCCAGGGGCGCGTCCGTCACGCACTCGATCGCGTCGAACCACGCGGAGTAGGTGTCGGCGTCCATATCGATCGCGAAAAGTACAGGCAGGTGGCGTCCGACGGGAAAGCTGGGCACGTAGATCGGCCCGTCCCCGCTGCCGACGGCGATCGTTCCATCCGCCTGAAAGCGGAAGTAGGTGAGCGCCTGGTTGTTCTCGTTGTAGATCTCGCAGTAGGGCTCCCACCCAGGGCCGCTCCCCGTGAGCCAGATGTCCAGGATGATGACGACCAGTCCCGAAGAGATCGACGCCCCCGGAAGGCTGAACCAGACGCTGCGGTTCAGAGTCGCGTGCGTATTGTGGATCTCGAGACATGGCGTGCCGAACGGTGCGGATCGAACGATCGCCTCGATCTCGGGAGTCACATAGTCGGGCTCTCCGACGATCGCCCCGCCGGTTCCGATCGGTTGGTCGATCGCCTTGTCGTCGAAGGTGGCTTCCATCAGAGTCTGATCGGCGAAGGTGGGCAAGGCGTATGCAAGGCAGAGAATCAACGATAGCACAGAAACAGAGATCAGCGGCCTCATCGCGACGATCCTCCTTCTGCGTTCAACCTGGGTCTCTGAATGCGCCAAAATTCTCCGCCCCCTACCGATCGGAGTCAAGGCGGACGTTTGCTGGTCGATCGGGCGCGAGTCTAGCCCTCGAACATCACGTACTCGAGGCGCCAGACCAGGTCTCCCGTGTCGAAGCAGAGCTGGTAGACATCCCCTGACTCGGCTGTGACCGAGAAGTAGCAAAGGCGGTGCTTCCCGCGGGTATCCTGCCAGCGGGTGTTGACCGCCTGGACCTTGTGCATGTCGTTCCCGCGACGGAAGACGAGGGGAGTGATCGCTCCGCCCTGGAAATCGGCGCGGACTTTGACCGCCTCGTCGATCGGCTCCCACCGCATGATCCGACTCCGCCGCGCCGCGCTAGTAGCGGCGCAGAATCGCCACGACACGACCGGCCATCTTCAGATTGAGATCGATCGATCCGAAACGCAGGGGTTGATAGGCCGGGTTGGCGGGGCGCAACTCGATCTGCCCCCGGTGTCGCCAGTATCGCTTGACCGTCGCCTCCCGCTCCTCGCCCACGTAGGCGACAACCAGGTCGCCGTTCGACGGCTCCTCGCATGGCTCGACGACGGCGAGGTCTCCCTCGCGGATTCCCTCGTCGATCATGCTGTCGCCGATGACGCGCACGGCGAAGGTCCCCTCGCCGCCGATGCGATCCCAGCGAAGATGGTCCTCGATGTTCTCCACCGCCGTGATCGGCGTCCCGGCGGCGACCCGACCGACGATCGGCACGCCAATGTCGGAGCGCAGCTCCTCGGCCGGAGCGTAGAAGCGTCCGTTCTTGGTGAGGGCCCCCTTCACGGCCAAGGCCTCGAGGTGCTGGCTCACGGTGGCGGGCGAGGTCAGGCCGAAATGGGCGCCGATTTCCCGATAGGAGGGGAAACGCCCCTCGTCGGCGATCATCTGGAGGATGAAGTCGAGGATCTCCCGCTGGCGCTCGGTCAAAGGTCGCATCGTGGCCACTCCTTCTTGCTCGATTCGACCGGGCGGGGCGCCGTTGCGTCGGGGGGACAGCAGTGGGCCGGCATCCCCGCCCGATCTTTCAGGGTCTGGGAGGAGATTACCGAACGCGCGTTCGTGCCGTCAAGATTTTTCTTTCTGGGGCTCCACAGGGGGGCGGATGCGGCCCGGGACGCCGCGCTCCGCATGGTAGGAGGAGCGGACCAGCGGCCCGCTCTCCACGTGGCGGAACCCCATGGCGAGGGCCGCCCTCGAATATCGCGCGAACTCATCCGGCGTCACCCAGCGCTGCACCGCGATGTGTTTCTTCGTCGGCTGGAGGTACTGCCCGATCGTGACGTTGTCGCAGTCGACCCCGCGCAGGTCGCGAAGGACGCCCACGACCTCCTCCTCGCTCTCGCCGAGGCCGACCATGATACTGCTCTTCGTGACGAGCCCCTTGCTCTTCGCCCGGGCGAGGACCCAGAGGGACCGGGCGTATTTCGCCTGCGGGCGCACCATCCGGTAGCAGCGCGGGACGGTCTCGACATTGTGGTTCAGGATCTCCGGCCTCGCGTCCAGGACGATGTCGAGCGATTCGCGATCCCCCATGAAATCAGGGATCAAAACCTCGATCGTGACGCCGGCGGCGCGCTGGCGGATCGCGCGGATCGTCGCGGCGAAGATCGCCGCCCCACCGTCGGGCAGCTCGTCGCGATTCACCGAGGTGATCACCGCATGGCGGATATTCATCGCAGCCACCGCATCGGCGACTCGTCCCGGCTCTTCGCGGTCGAGCTCCGTGGGGCGTCCGGTCGCCACCGCGCAGAACCGGCAGCCGCGGGTGCAAACGTTGCCCAGGATCATGAAGGTTGCCGTCCCAGCCCCCCAGCACTCCCCGATGTTCGGGCAGCGGGCGCTCTCGCAGACGGTGTGGAGCCGGTTGCCGTTCACAATGGCCCGCGTCGCGACGAAGGTCCCGTGCTGTGGAAGGCGGACCTTCAGCCACTCGGGGCGCCGGCTCATATCGACGGTCTCGGTCATCCTCTCGACCTTCCTTCCGGCTAGGCAAGCTCCATCGTCTCGAGATGGTAGGCCACTCTCTCGACGAAGGAACCTCCCATCGCCCCGTCGACGATCCGATGATCATAGGAGAGGCACATGTACATCATCTCGCGAATCGCGATCGCGTCGTCCCGGACGACCGGCCGCTTCTGGATCGCGCCGAGCCCGAGGATTCCCACCTGCGGCTGCGCGATCACCGGGATCCCGAAGAGCGTCCCCACCGTCCCCATGTTCGTGATCGAGAAGGTGCCTCCGATCGCCTCATCGGGCTTCAGCTGCTTCGCGCGCGCGCGCGTCGCGAGGTCGCTCACGCCTCTCGCGATCCCAAGGAAGTTCAACGAATCGGCCCCCCGCAGGACCGGCACCATGAGGCCGTAGTCGGTCGCCACGGCGATGCCGATGTTGATGAAGCGCTTGACGAGGATGTCCGTCCCCTCGACGGAGGCGTTCACGAACGGGAACTCCTTGAGCGCTCGAACCGTGGCCAGGACGAAGAACGGGGTGAAGGTGAGCTTGAACCCCTCGCCCGCCTCGAAGGCGGCCTTGTTCGCCTCCCGGTAGCGCACGATCCGTGTCATGTCGACCTCGGTGACGGAGGCGACGTGGGGCGAGGTCGCCTTGGAGCGGACCATGTGCTCGGCGATCTTCTGGCGGATGTGATCCATCGGCACGACATCGACCGGACCCTCAGGCGTCTGCCGCGTCGAAGCGACCTTGAGAGTCGCGGTGGCCATCGGAACGCCGCGGCCCGGGCTTGCGATCGGCGAGGGCGGCGACGGCGGGGCGCTCGGCGCGACGCCGACGCGCACCGGGGAGCTCGCCGGCAGTTCCGGTTGCGGTATCGCCGCGGGCGCGCCCTTCTTGCGCTCGACATAGGCGATGATGTCATCCTTCGTCACCCGTCCACCCACCCCGCTGCCGGGGACTTGCGCGAGTTCGGCGAGAGCGACTCCCTCCGCCTGCGCGATCGAGCGCACGAGCGGCGAGTAGAACCGGCCGGCGTCGTCGCGAGGCGGGAGCGGGCCGACCGGCGCAACCGGCGCGACGGGCTTGGTGCCGCCCGGCGCGGGAGCTTTGGGCGCGACCGGCGCCGCGGCCGGCGGCTGCTTCGGCTCATCCGTCGCGGGAGGCGGAGCCTCCTGGGTCTTCGGTTGCGGGGGCGGCTCCTTCTTCACTTCCACCGACGCGCTCACGTCGGTCTCGATGTGGGCGATCACCTGCCCCACCGGAACCGTGTCCCCTTCGGCGGCAAGAAGGGCGACGATCTTCCCCGGCGCGGGTGACGGGATCTCCGAATCGACCTTGTCGGTCGAGATCTCGAGGATGTTCTCGTCCTTCTCGACGACATCGCCTTCCTTCTTCAACCACTTGAGGATCGTCCCCTCGGCGATCGACTCGCCCATCTGGGGCATCACCATCTCGACCTTCATGAGCCCATCTCCTTCCGAAACTCGACTCCGCGCGGGACTCAAACCCGCGCGGTCACTCAGTAGGCGGCGAGCCGCTCAAGGGCCGCCATCAGATGGCGGTCCTGCGGCAGGATCTCCGCTTCGAGATGCCAGTTGTAGGGCACCGGCGAGTCGGCCCCGCCGAGGCGCATCACCGGCGCATCCAGGAACTCGAATCCGTCCTGCGAGATCACGGCGGCCACTTCCGCGCTGAATCCCATCGTGAGGACGTCCTCGTGCGCCACGAGGACCCGGCCGGTCTTGCCCACGCTTCGCAAGACGGTCTCCCTGTCCCAGGGGAGAATCGAGCGCAGGTCGATCACCTCGACGGAGATGCCCCGCGCCGCCATCTTCCCGGCGGCATCGAGCGACTTCTTGACCATCGCGCCGTAGGTCACGATCGAGATGTCGCTTCCTTCGCGCGCCACACGGGCGGCACCAAAGGGCAGCAGGAACTCGGCATCGGGTTCCGGCGCCGCGGCGTGGATTTGCCGGTAGAGCCCCTTGTGCTCGAGAAAGAGCACCGGGTCTTCTCCGCGGATCGCCGACTTCAGGAGCCCCTTGGCGTCGGCGGCGTTGCTCGGGTAGACCACGTAGAGGCCCGGGAAGTGGGCGAAGGTCGCTTCGATATTCTGGCTGTGGTAGAGCGCGCCGTGGATGTAGCCCCCCACGGGGACACGAATCACGACCGGCGCCGACCAGTTGCCCGCGGAGCGGTAGCGCATCGTGGCGAGCTCGTTTCGGATCTGGTTCATCGCAGGCCAGATATAGTCGCCGAACTGGATCTCCACGACCGGCTTCCATCCGCGCACCGCCAGGCCGATGGCCGTGCCGACGATGCTCGACTCCGCCAGGGGCGAGTTGAAGACGCGGGAGCGTCCGTAGCGAACCGAGAGCCCGGTGGTCGCGGTGAAGACACCCCCCTTGTGATCCTCGACGTCTTCTCCGTAGACGATGATGCGATCGTTTCTCGCCATCTCCTCCCTCAGGGCGTGATTGATCGCATCCACCAGCACGATCGGCTCTCCGCTCGTTTCGGGCAGCGGTCGCGCGCCCAAAGGAGGGGCGTAGCCCGGAGCGGAGGTCACAAACCAGGTTGCCGTCGACGGGTCGGCGTCGGGCGCGGCGGCGGCGGCCTCGGCGGCGGCGTCGACTTCCGCGCGGATCTCCTCCCGTAGCTCCCGCGCCTGCTCCTCAGACAGAAGCCCCTGCTCGATCAGCATGCGCTCGATGCGAGGAATCGGATCGCGCGCGCGGTCGGCCTCCAGCTCGTCCTTCCCTCGATACTTCGCCTGGTTGTCGCTCGAGGAGTGGGGAAGAAGCCGCACGACGTCGGCTACGACGATGGCCGGCCCTTCCCCGCGTCGGCAGCCTTCCACGGCCTCGCGCATCACTCGAAGCGAAGCCTGGAACTCCGTTCCATCTACAGAGTAGCGGCGAAGATTCATATAGCCGCCGCAGAGATCGTAGACCGTGCCGGTCGTTTGCTGGGAGATGTGGACGCTGATCGCGTACTTGTTGTCCTGGATGACGAAGAGGACCGGCAGCTTCTCGCGGCTGGCCCAGTTCAGGGCCTCGTGAAAGTCGCCCTGGCTCGTCGTCCCTTCGCCCGCAGAGACGTAGACCACCTCGTCGGTCCCCTCGAGCTTCGATCCCATGGCGCAGCCGACCGCCTGCAGAAACTGGCTTCCCGTCGGGCTCGACTGGGAGACGATGCGAAGCCGTCGATGCCCGTAGTGCTGCGGCATCTGTCGCCCGCCGCTGTTGGGATCGTCCGGCTTGCTCAGGAAGGAGAGCAACACCTCCTCCGGAGTCATCCCGAGCTGCAGGCAGAAGGCGAGGTCGCGATAGTACGGGTAGGACCAATCCTTGCCCGGAATCATCGAGACAGCCGCCGCGATCTGGATCGCCTCGTGGCCGGAGGCGCCGATGTGGAAGAAGCTCTTTCCCTGCTTCAAGAGGATGAGCATTTTCTCGTCGAGCCGGCGGGTGAGGAGCATCAACCGATGGACCGAACGCAGGTCGATTTCCGCGACGGAGTCCGACGCGGCGAGGATCTTGCGCGCGGGCTTTCGCGCTGTGTTCACCTTCGCCATCCGTCCCACTCTTCCCAGGCGGGGCGGCGGAGCCAGAGCCGGGCAAGCTCCTCGACGATCGCCTCCCCCACCTCCCGCATCGCGATCGCGCGGCCGCATAGCCGCTCGATCGAGGTCATCCGGCAACCTGCGATGCCGCAGGGAACGATCACATCGAAAGCCGACAGATCTGTCGTCACGTTGAGCGCGAAGCCGTGCATCGTCACCCAGTGGCTCGCCTTGAGCCCGATCGAGGCGAGCTTCTCATCTCCCACCCAGACCCCGGTCTTGCCCGGGTTGCGTCCCGCGGCGATCCCCCATCGGGCCACGGTTCGGATGATCGCCTCCTCGATCTCGCGCAAGAAACGATGGACGTCGTTGTGCAGGCCCTTCAGGTCAATGATCGGGTAGCCGATCAGCTGCCCCGGACCATGGTAGGTCACGTCGCCGCCGCGATCGGTGCGGACGAGGTCGATCCCGCGCGCCCGCAGGAGCGGCTCGGGCAGGAGGAGGTTCGCATCGCTGCCGTTTCGTCCCACCGTGACCACGGGCTCGTGCTCGAGCAACAGGAGCGTGTCGGGGCAGCCACCCGCGATCCGCTCGGCGTGGATCCGCCTCTGCAGCTCCCAGACGGCGCCGTAAGGCCGCGCGCCAGCGAGCGGGATCACCCGCATCGGGGCGAGGGTGCGGGCCTCAGATGTTGATCGACTCGCCAAGGGCATTCGCCGTGGCCTCCAGAATCGACTCGGCCATGGTGGGATGGGCATGGACGGTCGAAAGGATCGTCGAAGCGGTTGCCTCGCCCGAGAGGGCGAGGGAGGCCTCGGCGATCACCTCGGTCACTTCGGCGCCGATCATATGGACGCCCAGGATCTCGCCGTACTTGGCGTCGAGGACGACTTTCGCGAAGCCTTCCGTCGCCCCCGCGGCGACCGCCTTGCCGAGCGCGCGCATGGGAAACCGGCCGATCTTGATCTCGTGCCCCTGCTCGCGCGCGGCCGCCTCGGTGAGCCCCACGCTGGCGACCTGGGGATGGCAGTAGGTGCAGCCGGGGATCTTTCGATAGTCGATCGCGCCGCGGTTGCGGCCGGCGAGCGATTCGACGGCGACGATTCCCTCGGCGGAGGCGACGTGGGCGAGAAGCGGAGGGCCGACCACGTCTCCGATCGCCACGACGCCGGGCGTGCTCGTGCGCATCTGTCCGTCGACCTGGATGAAGCCTTTCTCATGGTGGACCTTCGCCGCCTCGAGACCCGCGTCCTCCACATTCCCCTGAACCCCGATGGCGATCAGGGCGACGTCCGCCTCGATCGTCTCCTCACCCTTCGGGCCCGCAAGGACGGCGCGCACGAGGTCTCCATCCCGCGCGAGGGAGGAGACCTTGGTCGACGTGCGGATCGCCATCCCCTTCCTCGAGAAGGATCGCTCGAGCTCCTTCGAGATCTCCTCGTCCTCGATCGGCAGCAGGCGGGGCAGCATCTCCACCAGCGTCACTTTCGTTCCGAAGGAGGCGAAGAAGTATGCGAACTCGACTCCGATCGCCCCGGCCCCGACGATCAGGATCCTGTCGGGACGCTCGGAGAGGACCAGCGCCTCGCGCGAGGTGATGATCCGCTCGCCGTCGACGGCGATGCCGGGAATCATCCGCGGCCTGCCGCCGGTCGCGATCATCACGTTGCGAGCCTGGAGCGGCTCGTCGCCCGCGATCACATCGCCCGCCTTCTCCCCCAGCTTGCCGCGCCGCGGGATCACATCGATGCCATTCTTCTTCATCAGAAAGGCGACGCCCTTGTTCATCCGATCCGCGACCTGGCGGCTTCGCTGGATGACCCGCTTCCAGTCGTACCCCGCCTGCCCCGCGCTCAGGCCGTATTCGGCCGCGCGCTGCATCACTTCGAAGAGCTCCGCCGAACGCAGCAGCGCCTTCGTCGGGATGCAGCCCCAGTTGAGGCAGACGCCGCCCAACTCCGCCTGCTCGACGATCGCCGCCTTCATCCCCAGCTGGGAGGCCCGGATCGCGGCCGTATACCCGCCCGGCCCGCTGCCGATCACGACCAGGTCATAGTTCCTTGCGCCACTCGCGGCCATCGAATCCTCCCGATTGCCCTGTCACGAAATGCCGGCCCCCGCCGGGCCTGGGCGTCAAACGCCAGCAACTGGCTAGATTAGCAGCCGGGATGGAGGGCGGCAACCGATTCGGCTGCGTCGCTTCTCAGGGGGGCCAAGATCGAACGAACCCGCATCACGCCGATCAGGAGATCTCCATCGCGATGCGACGAGGGCGCGAGAGCAAGCTCCCGCGCCCCCGCAACTCGCAGGAGGAACTCGATCCTCAGCGCAGCCGCAGCACTCGCAGCGTCGCCGCCTGGGTGCCATCGAGCACACGCAGGAAGTAGACGCCGGCAGGGGCGGTTGACCCGCCGTCGGTCCGCCCGTCCCAGACGAGGGTGCTCCCGGCGGCGAGCCGTTCGCCTTCCGCCAGAGTGCGGACCCGACGGCCCGATGGATCGTGCACCGTGACGTTGACTCGATCGCCGATCGTGGATGTCAATCGGATCTCCGCGGAGCCGTGGAACGGATTCGGAAATACTTCGCCGTCAATCCGCAAGGGCGCCGCGGCGTGCAGCACGGGAAGTCTCGGAGCGAGGGGCTCATCGGTGTAGCCATCGGTCAGGGTCATCAGGAACGCGACGATGTCGTCCACATCCTGATCGGAGAGCCCGAGATTTCCGAGCTCGTCGGTATTGACATTCTCCGGGTACTCCGGAGGAGGCCATCCACCGAGATCCCGCGTGTTGTAGAAGTCGACCACCTCGTGGAGGCTCTTCGCGAATCCATTGTGCATGTACGCCTGGACGAAGCCCTCGTATGGCCGCATTCCGACATTGCGGAGCGTGGGGACCTTCATTTTCCCCATCTCCTCGGCAAGCCCCAGGACTCCGCCAAGCCCGAGGTCGATCCACTCCTCCTGATCGGGGTTGAACCCCGGCGGCATGTCGTACCAGGGATTCTCGAGGTTCTTGGGCACTCCGAGGTTGTCGTAGGTGAAGTCGGTGAATAGAGGCGGTTCCCCACCCATGCCCGGCTGGCTCGGGTGGCAGGCGGCGCACATGGCCGGTCCCTCGTAGAGAGCGAGCCCGCGAAGCTCCTGCTCGGTCAGCTCAGCCTGGCCCGCCAGGTAGGCGTCGTACTTCGAGGTGAACCGGTTGACCTCCGGGGAACCCTCGTAGGCCGCGATCGCCTCGGCGATGTAGTTGTACGCCGTCTCCACATCCATGAGAGATCCGTAGCCGAACACCTCCTGGAACAAGTCGGCGTAATCGGAGTGGGCGACCTTCGTGACGACGACCTTCTTGTTCGGGTTGTTCTGCTCGAGGCGATTCAGGAACGGGCCCTTCGCCTGTTCGACGACGTTCAAGGCGCGACCGTCCCAGAACATACCCCCGACATAGAGCCCTTCGATCTCGTCGTAGTGGAAGTCCGGACTGAAGGTGGCATAGGCGGAAGTCGGCGGTTTCCGATTCCCGAAGCGGACATGGACGGCTCCGTGATAAACGGCGCCGTGCGCGTTGATCTCCGAATCGGGTCCTGCGAATGCCGTCTCGGGCGCGTGACAGGCCGCGCATGATTGCCCGGGCGGCGTGGAGAGGTTCGTGTCAAAGAAGAGCAGCTTGCCGAGATCCTCGATCGGTGTCAGGTCACGGGCTCCCGCTGCCGCGCACAGCGCGGCCGCCATCGCGATGATGAGGGCACAGACTGAAAGCCGCATATTCCCTCCTGTTGCTGTTCGGAGCTTCCCCTCTTCCGGCTGGATCTCCGGCCGGAGCGGATTAGAATGTACCCGATCTAAATAAGAATGTCATTAGATGAATTGTTCATTCGACTCGAAGCCCTGGAGGCGCGTGGAGCCGTTCGGATCCACCTCTGGGGCCGTTGAACCCGCGTTTCGGGGCAGAGCGGTCGAATCCTTGGGAGCTTTCATGGGGAGCCGGACGAACGCGAAGCCCGCTCGAGGGAGCCGCGATCCTCGTCTGATACACTCGCGGGTCCCACTGCGGACCGGGAATGGTCCCGGTCCGATCCCCCTCCGGAGGATAGTGATGACGAAAAACCATAGATACCTGCACCCGGTCGCTCTCCTCTGCCTCCTCGCTTGCGCCGGGCCGTCGCCCTGCGGCGCGGCCGAGCTCAATACGATCCGCGTGGCATCGGGGCTCAACCGGCCGATCTTCGTCACCGCCCCCCAGGGCGATCCCCGTCTGTTCATCGTCGAGCAGAGAGGGATCATCAAGATCCTGGAGGACGGAAACGTGCTCGGCATCCCGTTCCTCGACATCGACGCCCTCGTGCCGGATATCAGCGGCAACGACGAAAGGGGCCTCCTCGGCCTGGCGTTTCATCCCGACTACCAATCGAACGGCTATTTCTACATCAATTACATCAATCTCGCGAACGACACGGTGATCGCGCGCTACACCGTCTCGGCCGATCCCGACGTCGCGGATCCAGCGAGCGCGACGACGCTGCTGACGATCGATCAGCCACAGCAGAACCACAATGGCGGCACCCTGCTTTTCAGCCCGGTCGACGGCTACCTCTACATCGGGATGGGAGACGGCGGTGGAGCGGGCGACACCAACAACTACGCCCAGAACCCCGAGATCCTCCTCGGCAAGATGCTCCGCATCGATGTCGACGGCGGTTTCCCCTACGCGATCCCGCCGGACAACCCGTTCGTCGGCCCCGATCCGCCCCTGGACGAGATCTGGGCGATCGGCTATCGCAACCCCTATCGCTGGAGCTTCGACTCCTTGACCGGCGACATGTGGATCGGCGACGTCGGACAGGCCGACTGGGAGGAGGTCGACTTCGAGCCGGCGGGGTTGGGAGGCCGCAACTACGGCTGGCGCCGCATGGAGGGAAACCACTGCTTCAACCCCCCGAGCGACTGCAATGACGGGAGCTTGATCCTTCCGGTCCACGAGTACAGCCACGGCGGCACGCCCTTCCGCTGCTCCATCACCGGCGGCTATGTCTACCGAGGATCGGCGATCCCCTGGCTCGCGGGGACCTACTTCTTCGCCGACTTCTGCAGCGACCAGATCTGGTCTTTCCGGCTCGTAGGGGGAGTGCCGACCGAGTTCACGGAGCGGACCGCGGAGCTGGCGCCGGGAGGCGGCCTCTCGATCACGGACGTCGCCGGCTTCGGAGAAGACGGCTTCGGCGAGCTCTACATCGCCGCCCGGAAGGCGACATCCACCGGCGAGATCTACAAGATCATTCCCGATCCGGCCGCGGCCGACGAATCGGGCGCGATCGGGACATTCGGCCTCGAGCCCGCCTCGCCCAACCCCTTTCGCTCCGAGACGAGGCTCGATCTCGAGATCGACCGCGCCTCCCCGATCGAGGTTGTCGTGATCGATCCGGCCGGCAGAAGGATCCGCTCCTTGGCGGGTGGATCGATCTCTGCGGGACGGCACACGATCGTTTGGGACGGGCGCGACGAGGCCGGCCAGCCGGTCGCGAACGGCATCTACTTTGTTCGAGCGACCTCCAGGGAACGCAGTCAAAGCCGCCCCGTCCGAGTTCTTCGATAGCGCCACGACGGCGCTGAGCGCAGCGAGGGGACGCGCGGCGCCCGCGCGTCCCCTCTCGCATCGCCCGTCTCCTGGACCGATCAGCGAAGCACTGTGAGAGTCCGGGTCTCGTCGAATCCGGCGGTCTTCATCCTGACGAAGTAGATCCCCGACCCGACCGGATGACCCGCATCGTTTCGTCGATCCCAGGTGATCCGGTGCTGTCCGGCCGGACGGCTTCCGTCGACCAGCGAGCGGACCACTCTTCCCGACACGTCGTAGACGCGGATGCTGAGAGGACTCTCCGCCGGAACGCTGTAGCGAATCTCAGCGGCGCCCGGGGTCGGGTTCGGGGCGATTCGCTCGATGGCGAAGTCCAGTCGCGCCGGCAGATCAGGAGCGTCGATCGTCGGCTCGGCCACGACGAGGACGAAATCGTCGACGAGCGCCTCCACGAGGGAGCCGGCGCCCACGACGTCGCTCGCCACGAACCGGAGCTGGACGCGATTGCCCAGCGGCACGTAGTCCTGCACGGCGAATGCGCGCTGGACCCAGGCATTCGTGCTCGCAGTGGTGTGCTCAATCGAAACCCAGCTCAGTCCGTCGCTGGTGATCTCGACGTCCCAGAAGTCCTCGCCCGGGTTGTTGCCGAGGTTGTTCGTGTACCAGAACCAGTACTCCACCGTGGCGCCCGTCACACGGCTCAGATCGAAGACCGGCGTGAGGAGTGTCGTCTTGCCTCCATCCACGTCGGCCTCGCCCGCGGTCCCTCCCACGGAGCCGTTGCCCGTGACGAAACACTCGTTTCCCGGATCGTCAGTGTGATCGTCCTCCGGCTGCGGAATCTGGCCGTTGTATGTCGTCCCGATCGGATCGGCGAGAATCCAGGTCCCTGAGCTCGCATCGTCGCCGCCAGCGCCGCGCGTCCAGCCGCGATCGGCTTCGCAGTCGTCCGCGAATCCGCCGATCGAGATCTGGAACTCGACGGCGCCCGCGTAGCCGAAAGCCGCCGTCACACTAGCGCGCAGGAGGATCACTGCGGGGACGGGACACTCGGGGCTCACCAGGATCTGGAAGGGTGAGAGATCACCGGATCCCTCCGCCGGGATGTCGGCCGCTTCTCCCGTCGAATCGAGGATGGTGATGAGCGGATTGTCGGCCAACAGGGTGGCGATCACTTCGGTCGCGTTTCCGTGGCCGTCATTGGCGAGCTCGAGGGCGATGTTGACGACTTCGCCTGCGCCGATCCAGCCGGTGCCGTTTCCGATGGGCGGGGCATCGTCCACCGCGTGGCCTGCGTACGCGAGAACCGGGGCGTTCACCGGAATCACGAAGGAGCGCGCCCACTCCCCTTCGTTCGCATGCAGGGTCAAGAGGATGCTCGCCGCGTGCCCGTCGGGCGTCTCCGGCGCGAAGCTGAGCTCGAATGCGCCCAAGCTCGTCGCTTCCTCGCCGGCCGGGACGTCCCCGAACTCCTGCGAGGCGAGCTGGATCTCCACATACGGATCCTCTTCCGTGAGGATGCCCGTCACTCCGGTCGCCGCTTCGACGCCCACGTTGCGCACGGTGATCGCCATCTCGACCGCCTCGCCCGAGTCGCAGAGGCCGTCGCAGTCGCCTCCCGTACTGTCCGCTACCGCATGGCCGGCGTAGGTGAGGAACGGACCGCTGGGGGGCAGAACCTCGACCGGCTCCACGACCGGAATCTTGTTGTAGGCGGTCACCGTGAGGGTGAGGGTCATCGGCGTCGCGGGGGGCGGATCGAGGACGAGCGTGGCCATGCCGGCTCCGTCCGTGTAGGCCGCGCCATAGAGCACACCGTCCGCGTAGAGGGCGCAAAGGGCGTTCGGCACGCCGGGCACGGTCACGGCATACTCGCTGAGGCCGATGAGGAGCGAGCCGTCGTGCTGGACGGTCATCACCTCTGGGGTCTTCGTCCGGACCATGAGGGATGGATCGCCGAAGATGTGCCACGTGAGGAACATGTCCTCGCCGCCCGATCCGTACTCGTCCATCATCTGGCAGGATCCGTTGAAGTACAGCCCGCCCAGGCTGCGCATCTCGTCGTCGACGAGCAGATCGACCACCTCGTCCTGGCCGCACATCGGCGGATTCCACGTCTGGTTGATCGAGGACATGTAGGTGCCGACCGCGCCGATCGGGTTGCCGTTTCGCGTCGAGCGCATCCACGCCTCGGCGAAGCAGGTGTAGCCGCTGAACTGCCCGTTCACGCAGGCGACGCTCGTGATGAAGGGCAGCATCCAGTCGTTCTGCAGCGCCGCCACATGCGTGTTCGAGAACCCGGTCGAGCTCCAGCTCGTCGTCGAGCCGTGGCCGCAGTA
>JAXDAY010000017.1:0-156186 GCA_034679345.1 Candidatus Eiseniibacteriota bacterium | reverse complement strand
GGTCCACCGTACGAAGCAGATTCCCCTTCGACGGCACCACCGCCATCCCCTCGTACTCCTCCACCTGCGCCTCGAGCACACTCAGGCGCATCCGCTGGCCGTCCGGTATGATCACGCTGCGCGCGACATGCGGCAGCTCCGGAAGCCGCGCCTCCAGGAAAACCGGCTCACCGGGAAGCGTGACGCGGTAGTAGACATTGCCGTCGATCCACACCTCCTCGGCGTCGAAACCGCCCACGGTGTAATCGACCACGATCCGTTCCGGCGTCGATTCGAGCAGCCGGACTTCCACCCCCGCGCCCTCGGGACCGCCCAGGGATACCCAGGCGGCCGTCGCTGGATTGCCCCAGATGCACGAAATGGCGGCGATCAGAGCGAGCGCCGCGGAGAGACGAGCGAATCGTCTGGTGAAATCGACTGGCATGGTGCCCCTCCCGAGCGCGGCGCGAGCCGCGCCCCGTTGCGATCCCCGGGTCCCGGACGGGATAGCTCCCCCCCTACTATTAGTCCAACGCCCGAAAGATGATAACACATCTGAAGGGAATCTGATCGCCTGGATTGAGCTTGGATTGAGCGACGCGTGGATCCGGCCGCCGAGACGATCAGGCTCGCGGGGGCTCGAGAGCCTCCGGACCGAAGAGATCGGCGAGGAGGAAGTCGATATCCTCGAGCCGCACGCCGCTGTAGAGGCGCGCTCCGGGGTAGACGAGGACGTTGGGGCCGCGCGAGCACATGTCGAGGCAGCCGCTCGAGGAGACCCTTACCCTCATGGGGAGGGAGAGCTCGCGGACCCGACGCTTGATCTCCTGATGGATGTCGGAGGAGCCGTGACGTCCGCACGAATCCCTTTCCGAGTCGCGCAGGTTGGTGCAGACGAGAATCAGCATCTCATAGGGGGGTCGGGAGATCTCCATGGTCTAGGCCTCCAGCAGATCCTCCGCGATCGCCCGGCGCGCAGCTCCCTCGACTGGCGCCCGCGCCGAATAGCCCGGATGGTCGATGACCATCAGCACGGGCTTGGCGGGATCGCGAAACCAGCGGGCTCCCTCCGCGCCGAGTTGGAAGCGGACGGAGTAGACGCAGGCGAGCCTGCCTTCACTCCCGCCCGCAGGAGCGAGCTGGCCGGAGAACCGGCCCGCCTCACCCATCTCCAGGCGGAGGTGATCGCCTCGGTCGAGTCCCGCGAACCTCTCGAGATCTTCCCGTATCCTCTCGGAATTCGATAATTCAATATAGAGCTCCCCAACCAAGCCGTCCCGGGGAGGCAGAAGCTCGTTTGCGATCTGGATCTCACGGGCGATCGCCGACTCGTCGATGATCCGTTCGGCGCGAAGACCCTCCTGGAGCTGGTGGAGAACCGTGGCCCGGTTCAGGAACACGAGGGAGACGCTCTGTCCGACACGGACACGTCGCCGGCTCTTCAGCTCGATCATCTCGCGTCGAGCCTCCGCGCGGATCCGTTCGTAGATCGCGGCGTCGCGAATCTCGCTCCGATCGATGGGCCGCATCCTCACCGCCGCCCCGCCTCGGGGATCCCGTACGCCTCGCGCATGAGCTCGATCGGGTGAACGGCGCGCACTCCGGTCAGAGTTTGCAGGCGGCATGCGGTCCTCGTGCACTCGCATGCGATCCGTTCGACGCCCGAGCGAGAGATCTCCTCAGCCACCGGTCGTCCAGCCTCCCCCATCGCCGCGAAGAACTCCTTTCGGCTCGCCCGGCTCCACCCGAATCGCGGCGCGCCGGAGATCGTGACGATCTCGAGGCGCGGGATGAGTCCCAGGATGCTCCGTGTCGCAGCCTCGCGGCCTCCAGGCGGCCCGGTTGGACCGACGAGCGCCACCCGTTCGGCCAGGGGGCGGAAGTCCCCGCGCAGATTCCCCTGGGCGCGGAGCGAATCGAGGAACTCGAAGATCCCGACCGCGGCGGTCGCGAGGCCCCGCACCTCGTCGCCCTCCACGAGCCACGGCGCCTCCTCTCGGATGAACTCGCCACAAAGCTCGCCCAGAACGACCAGAGTCGCGCCCTCGCTCAGATGCCGCCGAAACGATTGAGCGTTGAACGAGATGTCAAGGATTGCCGACTCGAGATCGCCGCACTCCGCGAGCGACCGACCGCAACAGCGCTGTTCCGGATAGAGAACGCGGACGTCGTTGTGCATGAGCACAGCGAGAGCGCTCCGAGCGATCGCCGGATGCCGGTAGTTGACCCTGCAGGTAGCGTGAAGCGCGACCGTTCCTCCGGCGCCGGAGACCCGCTTGCGCAGCTTTCGCTCCCGCTTGCGAAACCATCGATCGAACGGCGTCGTGGCGAACGCGGAAGGTCGATGGCGCCGGTCCACACCAAGGAGCTTCTCCGACGCCAAACGACCGATGGCGGAGCCGAGCAAGAGGTTCGAGAGGGGCGCCGTGACACATCCGATGGCGCACAAGAGGTCGGAGTTGCCGAGGAGCTTCTCCGAAGCTGCGATCCCTCGATGCCTGCCCCAGACCGCCCGCGCGCGCAGCACGAGTCGCGTCAGCTCACGGGACCGTGACTGCCCCCCTTCCCCTCCCGAAGGGCTCTCCCCGCAGTGGGCGCGGAGATCGCATGCATCGATGGCAGCCCGCAGTTGTGCATCGGAGGGCGCACCTGCGGCGGTCCGAGGATGGTGGATCGCAGCGAGCGCGATCTCCCGGCGCAGGCGATCGAGATCCCAAAAGACCGGATCGGATGGGCCCGAACTCATACCGGCTCGCATCTCCTCCTCGAGCCGAGCCCGATGCCCCCGCTCAGTCGGCGGCCGAGGGGGAGCCGCCGTCGCAGGAGGCGCAGACGCCTTCGATCTCGATCCGGCACCGCTCGGCTCGAAAGCCCGGGAGGATCAAATCCATCGTGGAGCCGTTCCCGAGCCGCACGAGCGTGGGGACGTCCTCAATGCGGCCGCAGACACGGCAGATGGCGTGATGATGCGGAGCCGTGTTGGGATCGAAGCGCCTCGTTCCCGTCACGCCCCGAAGGGTCTCGATCTGGCCAATGGCCGCGAGAGCCTCCATCGTGTTGTAGACGGTGGCTCGAGACATCGCGGCGTGGCGCTGCCGAACCTGCTGGAAGACGTCCTCGGCGCTGGGATGAGTTGTCGCGCCCCAAAGGACTTCGGCGACCGCGCGTCGTTGGGGAGTCCACCGCAATCCGGCCTTGCGGAAGACCTCGGTCAGGCGTTCCGGCTCAAGCATGCACCCTCCAAACCACCGCAAACTCCGTATACGAGCATACGAACCAGAGATCAGAATCACAAGGATAATTACGGCGCGGACCTCGTCAGATGGGTGGGACGCATGCCCGCGGCGCCAAGGAACCGGAGCAAGCGCTTCACCACCAGAGCTTCCGTCCGTCGGGCCCGCGCATAGGTGAGCGCCCCGCCGGCCATCTTCCCCCCGGCGATCATGTCGTGACCGCCGGCGGTCCCCTGGCTTCCCACGATGGAGCGGATCACCTTGCCCGCGTTCGCCCGCCGCTTCTGAGTGCGGATCGAGAGGAGGAGATCGCCCCGATACTGGCCGAGGCAGAGGCACCACGCCACCCCCTCCAACCGGATGATCAGGTCGGCGAACTGCGCCACCATGTCCGGCCACTGAATCTCCCCGAGGACGGTCACCGCCACATCGCCGTAGATCAGCGTCCCGTCGATCGCGCGATCGAGCATTCCAAACCACGCGCGGGGCAGAGGCGCGTGCTCGATGACCGAAAGCGCCTGGTTGTCCACGAACGGGAAACAGGCCAAGAAGACCTCTCCGTCCGGCTTCCCGGCTTCACGGCCTAGATTCTGCGTTTCAGAGCGAATCGCGTGAAAGATGGCCGTCGCCAGACGACGATCGAGCTGGCCCTCGGCTGCCTGGAAGTACTCATAGAGGATCGTGGTCGTCGCGCCGTATTCTTCCCGAATGTCGTAGTACGGAACCTCCCGAGTGGGTCGGCGGCACGGGTGGTGATCGAGGACGACGGTCGCCGTCCGGTCGCCGGGCAGCGAGTTGTTCCCCGTCTTGGGCTGGGTGTCTACGAGCGCGACCGCGTCAAAGTCCTCGACCCCCAGGGACGCAAGCGGCGACAGCGGAATCCTCAGGACATCGATCAAGGCGCGGTTCTCCGTGCGCCCGATGATTCCCCCATAGGCCAGCTGATGCTTGGGTCCCTGGATCCTGCGGAGAACCTTGCCGAGGAGCCAGGCGGACGCGATGGCGTCCGGATCCGGATTGTCGTGCGTCAGGATGAGGAGGCGTTGCTTGCCTGCGAGCGCATCGGCAAGCCGGCGCAGCCTGCGCTGCGCGCGATTCATGGCCTCCTCTTTGCCCGTGGCTCCCGCGGACGCTCTTCGACTTCCCGGACCACGACGAACCCCCTCGAGTTGCAGTAATAGAGGGACGGACCCGGGCCTGCGGCGATGGCCACCGGCTCATCGAGTCCCTTCGCCAACGTGTCGGCCTGGCCCTCGGGGGTCACACGGATCACGGCCGCGGCCGTGGAATCCAGATACCAGATCGTCCCGCTCGCCGGGTCCGAGGTCAGATCGCCACAGATGCGCCCTTCGCCGAGCGGATGGAAATCCTCCAGCGTGCCGTCGGAATGGCGCCTGCGAAGCCACGCGTCAGCGGATCGATTCACGCCGAAGTAGATCGCCCCGTCGAGACCCGCAGCGATGCCGGCCGGCTCCCCGTCGACGATCGTGACCAGCTCCTCGAGCAAACCGGGCGTGGGTCGGAAGCGGAGCAACCGCCCCTGCATGCCGCTGCCCGTGACCAGGAGATACCCGTTGGAGTCGATGTCCAGATCGACCGGGGAGACGTCGAGGTTCGCCAGGAGCATCGGTTGCGAAGTGCTGCCTCCGAAGCTCCAGAGGCGTCCGCTTCCTGGAGTCGAACCGTCCGCCGTCGCGTACGTGATCAGCGAATTGACGCTCGAAACCGAGAGCACGCCTGCGATCCTCGCGAGCTCCGACTTGCTGCCGTCCTGGGCGAGACGGTAGACCGAGTCGTCCCCATGGTCCGCGACCAGGATCACGCGCGATGTGGGATCTCCGTCCAGACCTCGCGGATCGATGAAGAGAGGGATCGGGGGCGGCGGCGTGACCTCGAGGACGTTGCTCAGCTCGGACGCGTTTCCGGCCTCGTCGTAGACGAGCATGGCGATTCCATAGAGGATATCGGCCTGGAGCCCCTGGATCTCAAACTGCTCCAACCTCCCCGGATCCTGAGGAGGGGCGAGCCCATCCACGCGGGTGGCATCGTCCCAGAGCGACTCGCCGATGCCCCCCTGCCGGTAGCGAAGGTCGTACGCCGAGGCCCGGCCCTCGAACTGATCGTCGCCCGTGGCGGTCCAGCGAACGAGCACGCTCGTCGAGTGGATGTCGACCTGACGTAGATCCGACACGGCCGCGGGAGGGATCGTGTCCGGAAGCGCGGCGGTCGTGACGAACGCGACGTTGGACAGCCCCGATTCGAGACCCCCGACATCGCGGCTCTTGATCCCGAAGGCGTACAAGGTGGAGGGCAGCAGTCCGCCGACCCATGCGCTCTCCGCCGAGCCGGGCGCGGCGGGGACGGGCTCTCCTTCGATCCGATCGGCGCGATCCCATACCCCCTCGTCGAGCCCGCGCAGGCGGACGCGAAGATCGTAGGAAGCGACCGGCCCGCCCGAGGATCCGTCCTCCGCCGGGGCCGTCCAGCCCAGCCGCACCGAATCCCTCCTCACCACCAGCGGCCGCAGATCCGAGATCGGCCCAGGCGGAAACGGATCGTTCCTCGTCCTCAGGGTGACGACATTCGAGAGGGGCGAGAGAAGCCCTGCATCGTCGCGGCTCTTGAGCGCCATGCTATAGAGGCTGTCGGGCGCGAGCCCTTCGATGCGCGCCGACTGGCGGCTTCCGGGGGTGGCGGGCGCCGGCTCACCTTCCACCTCCGTCCAATCATCCCACTCCCCGGCGGAACCGACCCGGACATAGCGCAGATCGAACGAAGCGACCGGGCCGCCCGACGCGCCGTCTTCCGCAGGGGCCGTCCATGCGAGATCCACCCAGGTCGCGCTCGTGTCGCTGGCGGCGAGGTCCTGAACGGCTCCCGGAGGGATCGTGTCGGGTTGCGGCCCGTCGTCGGAGTCCCCGCACGAAGCGAGCGCGAGGAGACCCAGGAGCGGGAGCAGATGCATCCGGCGCGGCGGCCGCAGAGAATGGTCGGAGATCCTCAAAGCGTTCACTTCTAGGCTTTCGGCCATTTCATCTCGAACCATGATTCGCTCACGCTAGCACCGGTCCGATCGGCCTGCAAGGATGGGCGGCGGGGGGTCTCAAGCGGCGACGGAGTCGTCGCCGGTCGCGCGCGCCTGGTTCCCGGCTGAGTTCGACGCGCGGCTGCGGAGGTTGCGACGGATCTCCCGAGCCGTCTTCTGTTCCTCGGTGAGGAAGACGACGGGCGAGTCGTCGCGGCGGCCGTCCGGATTCTGGCCCACGCGCAAGGCGGGGATCACGATCTCGACCTTCGTTCCCCCACCCTCGATGGGATAGATGTCGATTCGACCTCGATGGCGCTGGATCAGGCCGTAACTCACCGAGAGCCCCAGACCCCGCGTCTGCGACCCCTTCGTCGTGTAGAAGGGATCGAACGCGCGCCGGCGCACCTCGGGGGTCATCCCGTTCCCGGAATCCTGCACCGACACGCACACCGTCTCGCCCTGGGATGCGACGCCGATCCCGACGATCCCACCCTTCGGCATCGCCTCGGCTGCGTTGGCGAGGACATGCTTGAACACCTCGGCGAGGAGGGTCTCGGAGCCGTGGACGGGAGGCGTGGCCTCGGCGTTCAGCTCGACCTGGACGCGGCCGGTGCCGGGCGGGCGGGTCACCTTCCATACGTTTTCCATGTAGGCGACGACATCGCGCACCACTGCCGCGAGATTCACTTCCCGGAACTGCATGTCGCTCGTCTCGCCGGAGTAGTCCTGGATCCGCTTGACGATCTCGCCGCCCTGGAGCGCCGCGGTGCGAATGATCTCCAGACCCTTGCGGACCGCATCGTCGTCGGTGCGCGCCTGGAGCAACTGCGTGCGACCGAGGATCACCGAGAGGAGATTGTTGAAGTTATGGGCCACCATGGTGGTCATCTCGCCGATTCCGCGCAGCCGTTCGCTCTGCACCATCTGCCGCATCAGGCGCTTCTGGTCCGTCAGATCAAGCCAGAGAAGCTCCACGACCGCCGTTCCCTGATACGTGACGCACCGCCCGCGCAAGTTGAAGTCGAGGCTTCGCCCTCCGCGGCCGATCGCGACGCAGTCGGTGTCGACCGAGTCCCTCCGACGCTCGGCCGAATCGAGGATCTCGCCGACGATCCTCACGAAGTCGGGGTGGAGAAGCTTGTCGATTCCGAAGCCGTCGGCGGAGACCTGCTCCTCGGTATAGCCGAAGGTCTCGCAGAAGGCGCGATTGACGAAGCGGAAACGTCCCCTCTGGATGAGACAGAGCGGATCGGGAGAGGCCTCCACGAGAAGACGGTACTTCTCCTGGGATTCCACGAGCTCGGCCGTTCGTTCGCGGACCTTCTGCTCGAGTGTCGCGTTCAGGACCGCGAGCTCGTCCCGCGCGCGGATCAGCTCTCGTTTCTGCCGGTCGAGTCCCTCGGCGGCGGTGGCGAACTGCTCTGCGAGCGCCTCGATCTCGTCTCCCGTACGGATCTGCGGCTCCGGATTCCACCCTCCCTCGGCAAGCCCGTTTGCCTTGCGCACGAGGACGGCGAGCGGGTGTGTGATCCTTCTGGCGATCCGGTTGGAGATGATCAACGCCAGCAGCGCGCCGACGAGCGCCATGTAGATGACGATTCCGCGCGTCTCGCGCACCCGTTCCTCAAGCCCCACCAGGGAGAGGCCGACGCGAACCGTTCCCCACCGCGTCCCATGATCTCCGAAGACCGGCTGGATCCACTCCAGCCTCGGCGCTCCCGAGTCGTCAGGCTCCTCCGTGAGATAGGCTTCCGGAGCGACCACGGCCCGCAGCCCGATCGGATCCGTCACCCTCTGCCCGACCAGCTCGCGACGACCGCCCGACCCCGCGATCAACCCCTCCTTGTCAAGGATGACCGCCCCTACGACTCCAGGCTCGCGCAGGGTGTCGTCGGCGACTTGCTGGAGCGTCACGTAGTCGTAAGCCATCAGTGAAGGAAGACAGATGGCGGCGAGGCTCCGAGCGTAGCCGGCCAGCCGGACCTCCGCCTGTTCTCTCATCGAACGGGCGAGGTGGCGCTCCGTCAGCAAGGCGGAGAGCGTGAAGATCAATAGGATCAGGCAACTGAACGTGAGCGAGATGCGGCTCGCCAGCGGAATCCGCGGGGCGCGGCGCTTCATTGGAGCCCGCCCGTCGAAGCCAGGGCCACGGACGTCGCGCGATGGATGCGTTCGAAACGGACAAAGGAGAATCCCGTCGGTCCAATCTCGACGCCATCGAAGTCGGGTCGCCAGGCGTAGGCGATCGATGAGTGATAGAGGGGGATGAGCGGCGCGTCTCGAAGCACGACGTCCTGGAGCCGCTGGTAGATCGCCGGCCTCTGCGACTCGATGCCGATGTGACGGCCCCTGTCGAGCAGCTCGTCGGCTTCCGGGGAGGAGTACGCGAAGAGGTTGCTCTCGCCTCGGCTGTGCAACAGCGGATAGAGGAAGGCGTCGGGATCGGGCATATCGGCGACCCAGCTCATCACAAACGCCTGGAGGGCGCCCTCGATCGCCAGGCTGTCGAGCTCACGCCAGCTGAAGCTCGCCATCTCGATGTCGAGGCCGATCGCCCGCAAGTCGTCGCCGATTCGCCGGTCGATCTCCCGGCTTGCCGGTCCACCCCTTGTCACACCGATGGTGACCGGGGCCAGCCCTCTTCCGCCGGGGTAGCCCGCCTCGGCGAGGATCCGGCGCGCTTCCTCAAGATCGGAGCGCGGCATCTGGTCGACCGGCATCCTGCCGGGCATTCCCGGCGGTAGAAGTCCGAATACGGGAACGATCCCCTCGGGATCGACCGAGCGGATCTCGTCGCGTCGCACGGCGAGGAGCGCGGCCCGCCGGACCGCCGGAGTGTCGAAGGGCGGCCGGTCGCATCGAAGCCCGACGAAGGCGAGCGAAAGCTCGGGCGATCGGAAGATGCGAAGTCCGAGGGAACGCGCCGCGGCGCTCGCTCCGGAGCTGAGCGTGCCGAAGGCGACCTCGCCGGTGGCGATGGCTTCCGGCTCCTTGCCCATCACAGCCGCCTCGATCGGGACGAAGAGGACGGTATCGAGATCGGCGGGATTCCCCCAGTAGTCGTCGAATCGGGCAAGCGCGATCGTCCCGTTCGCGCGACGCCCGACGAATCGGAATGGCCCGGTCCCGACGGGAGTCTCGGCGGCCGCCCGCTCTTCCAACCCTTCGTAGACCGCGCGCGGGAGGATCGTCGTCTGATCCATCGCCATCACCTTGAGGAAGCTCGCCATCGGCGATTCGAGCTCGATCTCGACCGTGGATTCATCGAGCGCCCGAAGCCCGTTGATCGAGGGAGCCGAGCCCGCATGGAACTCTCGCGCCCCCCTAATCTGCAGCAGGTAGCTGCCGGCCAGGCAGGTCCCCTCCATGCCGGGATCAAGGCAGCGCTCGATCGAGAAGACGACGTCGGACGCGGAGAGGAGCGAACCGTCGTGGAAGCGGATCCCTGGACGGAGAGAGAACCGGTAGATGATCCCGTCGGGAGAAATCGTCCAGCTGCGGGCCAGGCTCGCGCCGAGGCGAAGGGACGGGTCGAAGGCGAGCAGCCCCTGGCAGACCTGCCGGACGACGGCTGATTCGTAGACTTCATCGACCGCGCGCGGATCGAGGCAGACCGCAGGCTCGGAGAGCACACGCAGAACTCCGCCCTGCCGCGGCCCCTCCGCGGCCCCCGCGGGTCGGTCGGGCTTGCGGCCGCAGGCCGCGAGGAGGAGCACGGCCACGAGCCCGCCGATTGCCAGGAGGCGCGTGGCGCAGCATCCGTCGCCCCGGATCGCCGCGCGTGGCTCGCCGTCGATGTGCCGTCTGCGATTCATCCGCTTCTCCGGATAATCATCGGCCGGGAGGCGCCCGCTCTTGATCTCCGGGTGGCTCGCTTGGGCGCCTTGACCCTTGTCGGCCCCCCCCCTAGGATCGCCGCAGGGGGGACGATGACTCTTCGCCTGGCGCTCATCCAGATCAACCCGACCGTCGGCGATCTCGCCGGCAACCAGGAGCTGATGGACGCAGCGGTCCGCAAGCTGCGCGATGCCCAGCCTGACCTCGTCGTCTTTCCGGAGCTGGCGGTCACCGGCTATCCGCCGGAGGATCTGCTCGGGTACCGGCGATTCCTGGATGACGCCTCGAGCGCCGTCGACGGGCTCGCCCGGGCCCACCCCGAGACGCGGATTCTGGTCGGGGCGCCTGTGCTCGAGGGCGACAGGCTCTACAACGCGGCGATCCTCCTTCATCGCGGCTCCAGAGCGCATACCTACCGCAAGTGCACACTCCCTAACTATGGCGTCTTCGACGAAAAGCGCTACTTCGAGCCGGGACGGCGTTGCCCCGTGCTCCGCTTCGGCGAGCACGCCATCGGCGTGAGCATCTGCGAAGACATCTGGGTTCCGGGCGGCGTGCCGAAGATCCAGGCGGAGAACGGCGCAACGATCCTCATCAACATCTCCGCCTCGCCCTACGCGGCCGGAAAGGTCGAAGAGCGGGCCCGCCTCGTCCGGCACCGCGCGATCGAGCACGGCGTCACGCTCGCCTACCTGAACATCGTCGGCGGACAGGACGAGCTCGTATTCGACGGTGGAAGTCTCGTCTACGACGCAGCGGGCAGGCTGCTCGCCCGGGGACGGAGGTTCTGCGAGGATGCGATCCTCCTCGACATCGACTCCGGAAGCGTCCCGGCAGAGACCGCGCTGGATGAGGAGCCCTTCGTCCAGCCGCGCTACGAGGGCATCGAGGAGATCGAGGACGAACTACGTCCGGAGATCGTCGATCTGGGATCGCTCGATCGAGCCGACCGCGTCGCGTTGGAGGCTCGCTCCCCGCTTGAGGAGCCCTCCTACGACGAAGAGGTCTACCGTGCGCTTGTCCTCGGCACGCGCGACTACGTGCGCAAGAACCAGTTTCGCGAAGTCGTGATCGGCTTGAGCGGGGGAATCGACTCGGCCCTCACGGCCGTCATCGCCTCCGACGCCCTGGGCCCGAAGAAGGTGCACGCGATCACGATGCCGGGGCCCTACACATCCGAATCCTCCCTCGCCGGCGCACGCGCGCTCGCGGCGAACCTTGGCATCTCGCTCATCGAAGCGCCGATCCACGATCTGCTCGTGGCCTATCGGGAATCCGTCGTCCGGCTCCTGCAGACCGAGTCGCTGGGGGTGACCGAGGAGAACATTCAAGCGAGGATTCGCGGCAATCTGCTCATGGCGTGGTCCAACTATCATGGCGGGCTCGTACTGACCACCGGGAACAAGAGCGAGGTCTCCGTCGGGTACTGCACTCTCTACGGGGACATGGCCGGCGGATTCGCCGTGATCAAGGATCTGCCCAAGCTGCTGGTCTACCGTCTCGCGCGATGGCGCAACGCCGCCGGCCCGGGGACCGATGTGATCCCGGAGGATACGCTGGCGCGCGTCCCTTCCGCCGAACTCAGCCCGGGTCAGAAGGACTCCGACTCCCTGCCTCCCTACCCGATCCTCGACCAGATCCTCGAGGCGCGGATCGAGCACGAGGAACCGCCCGATGCCCTCGTCGCGCGGGGCTTCGACGCGGAGACGGTGCGCAAGGTTTACGCGTGGATCGATCGAAGCGAGTACAAGCGCCGCCAGGCGCCGCCGGGGATCAAGATCAGCACGCGGGCCTTCGGGAAGGACCGCCGCTATCCGATCACGAACCGCTACCGCCCCGCCTGAGCCTCGAGCTCCTCGCGTGGCTCAGAGCGGCGCGAAGTGCGCTGTGAAGTGGCGGAGGAAGGGCGCTTCGTAGGTGATCCGGAGCCCCCGCAGCGAGGCGCGCCTGCGAAACACGGCAATCACGACTTCCGCGACGTAGTCGACGTGGCTCTGCGTGTAGACGCGCCTCGGTATCGCCAGGCGAACCAGCTCCATCTTGGGCCCGATGTGTCGCCCCGTCTCCGGATCGGTCCGGCCGAACATGACGCTCCCGATCTCGACGCCGCGGACGCCTCCCTCGAGGTAGAGCTCGTTGGCCAGGACCTGGCCCGGGAACTGCTCCGGCGGCAGGTGGTCGAGGAACGCGCCCGCATCCAGGTAGATCGCATGACCGCCGGCGGGCAGAATCATCGGCACCCCGGCCTGCTGCAGCTTATCGCCCAGGTACTCGACCGATCGGATCCGGTAGATGAGGTAGCTCTCGTCGAGCACCTCGCGCAACCCCTGCGCGACGGCCTCGAGATCGCGCCCGGCGAGGCCTCCATAGGTCGGGAAGCCCTCGGTCAGGATCAGGAGGTTGCGCGCTTCCATCGCCAACGCGTCGTCCCGCAAAGCGAGGAACCCGCCGATGTTCACGAGTCCGTCTTTCTTCGCCGACATCGTGGTGCCGTCGGCGTGGCGGAACATCTCCTGGCTGATCTCGAGGAGCGTGCGGTCGGCTTGGCCTTCCTCGCGACGCTTGATGAAGTAGGCGTTCTCGGCGAACCGGCACGAATCGAGGATGAAGAGCAATCCGTTCGCGTGGGCAAGCCGCGCGGCCTCGCGGATGTTCGCGAGGCTCACAGGCTGCCCGCCGCCGCTGTTGTTGGTCACTGTGAGGATGACCGCGCGCACGTCGGGCCGGCGCGCGACGATCTCCCGCTCGAGCCGCTCGAGGTCGATGTTTCCCTTGAACGGGTGGTATGCGGACGGCACGGTCCCCTCCGGAATCGGGAGGTCGATTGCCGTCGCCCCCGTGAACTCGATGTTCGCCCGCGTCGTGTCGAAGTGGGTGTTGCCCAGATAGACCGCGCCGGGACGATGGAGAACCGTGAAGAGGATCTTCTCCGCGGCGCGCCCCTGGTGAGTGGGGATCACATGTTTCATCCCCGTGATCTTGCGCACCTCCCTCTCGAACTCGAAGAAGGAGCGACTGCCTGCGTACGACTCGTCGCCGCGCATGATGCCCGCCCACTGCTCGGCGCTCATGCTCGAGGTGCCGCTGTCGGTCAATAGATCGATGAGGACGTTTTCGGCCCGGATCTGGAACGGGTTGTAGCCCGCCTCCCGGAGGTAGCCTTCTCGTTCTTCCCGAGTTGTCATCCTGATCGGTTCGACCATCTTGATCTTGAATGGCTCGATGATCGTCTTCATCGCCACCTCCCCGGAACTCGTCCGTTCCCGTTCCCGTTCGCGTGCACGGTACGCCGTGGAAAGCCGCCGGTCAACGCGACGAGGCGCGCAACGCGAGGAGAAGCTGGCCGATCGACGCGACGGGCGGTATCGTCTCCTTCTGCGCGGCCGCCACGGCCGGAAGGAGGCAGGATGCGAATCGCCGTTCTGGGCGCGGGCAAGCAGGGGCTCGCCTGCGCGGTCGATCTCATGCGCGAATCGGACTTGACCGAGCTGCGTCTCTTCGACAGCGACGAGGAAGCCCTCGCGCGCGCGGAATCGGCCCTTGACGATCCGCGCGCGCGGGTCGGACGGATCGACGTCTCGAACGAGAGCGAGCTCGCGACCGCCCTCGAAGGATGCGACGCCGCCGCGAGCGCGGTCCCCTACTTCCTCAACCTGAACGTCACGCGGGCGGCGATCCGGGCGCGGTGCTGCCTCACCGACATGGGCGGGAACACCGACGTCGTCTTCCAGCAGCGCGCTCTCGACGGAGAGGCCCGCTCGGCCGGCGTGACGACCGTCCCCGATCTCGGCCTCGCACCCGGGCTGGGCAACATCCTCGCCGCGGGCGCGATCCGCGGGATGGACTCGGTCGAAGCGCTCACGATCCGCTGCGGCGGACTGCCCGTCGATCCCTCTCCCCCGCTCGGATACGCCCTCTACTTCTCGATCCACGGGCTCCTGAACGAGTACTCGGGCGAGTCGATCGTGTTGCGGGAGGGGCGGATCGCGCGCGTCGCGACCCTCACCGAGCCGGAGTGGATCAGCTTCCCCGATCCGGTCGGCCTCTGCGTCGCCGCGCACACATCGGGCGGCGTCTCGACCCTGCCCTGGAGCCTCGAGGGGAAGGTCGCTCGCCTCGATTACAAGACCGTGCGTTATCCCGGGCACTGGCCCCGGATCCGTTTCCTCAAGGAGATCGGCCTCCTGGAGACCAAGCCGGCCCGGTTCGGACGCGTCAGCCTGCCTCCGCGCGAGATCCTGGCTTCGCTCCTGCAACCCGTCCTCGATCGACCCACGGCCCGGGATCTCGTGGTTCTGCGCGTGCGCGCGCGTGGGCGGCGAGGCGGAACGGAGACGATCCGCCAGTACGACATCCTGCTTCTGGGGGACGAGCCGCCCGGGACGACGGCGATGATGAAGCTCACCGCCGATCCGACCGCGGCGGTCGCCCTGGCGCTGGCGAGGAAGGAGATCAAGGGGCCCGGCGTGCTCGCGGCGGAAACCGCGGTCGATCCCGATGGGATGATCCGGCACCTCTCGTCACGCGGCATCGAGGTGCGGTTGAGCGAGACGAGTCGGGGGGCGGTCGAAAACGTCTAGCCCGGGAAGCTTCGGTCGTGGCGGCTCGAGCATCCCGTGCCAGCTCCGCGCCCCGCACGCGCTTCAGTCGCCCCCCCGGCTCAGGCCCCCCCCCAACGCCTTGTACAGGGCAACCCGGTTGTTTCTCTCGGCAAGGTGCAGGCCGATTCCCGATTGCTGGGAGAAGTAGAGCGAACGCTGCGCAACCAGGACGCCAAGGTACCCGTCGATTCCGGCCTGGTAGCGGGCCTCCGCGAGCCGCAGCGTCTCCTCGAGCGCGATGAGCAGGCGGTCCCACGCCTCGCGCTGCTCGAGCAACGTCGCGCGCAGGGTAAGCGCGTCGGCGACTTCCGCGAACGCCGTCTGGATCGCCTTCTCGTAGGTTGCGACCGCCATCTCGCGTTGGATCCTTGTCGCCTTCAGGTTCGCCCTCCGTCCATCCCCGCCGAAGAGCGGGAGCTGGACAGCCGGAGCGTATCTCCAGCTCTCGGTGTTCGAGGCGAACAGATACGAGAGTTCCGGGGAGAGCGTGCCGACAGCCGCGGTCAGCGAGATGCGCGGGAAGAAGGCTGCCCGGGCGGCGCCGATGTCCGCGTTGGCGGCACGCAGGGCATGTTCCGCCGCCAGGATGTCCGGGCGCGCGAGCAAGACCTCGGAGGGGAGCCCCGCCGCGACGGGTGGCAGATCGTCGAGCGCGCTCAACCCATCCGGCAGCAGCTCCTCGGGCACCGGTGAGCCAACGAGCAGATCGAGAGCGTGGCGATCGACTCCAACGGCCCCCGCGAACAGAGCGCGGCTCGCTCGCGCCGTCTCCACTTGGCTTTCGGCCTGGCTGAGATCGAGGTTCGAGGCGACCCCGGCGTCACGGCTGGCCCTCACGAGGTCCCGCGTCTTCGTCTGCGCCTCTACGGTGGCGTCCGCCAGCTCCAGACGCTCCGTATCCGCGGCGAGCGTGAACCAGGTCGCGGCAACCGCGGCCACGAGCGAAGTCTCCACCGCGCGCCGCGCTTCGTTCGTCGCCAGATACTGCTCGCGCGCCGCGTCTTTCATGCTGCGCAGCCGCCCGAAGAGATCGATCTCCCAGGACATGAACCCGACCTCAACCGCGTATTGCTCGGTCGTCTGCTCCTCTCCGGACTCCGTCATCCGGCCCGGTATTCGCGTCTTTTCGCCGACGGCCTGGATGCCGACCGTGGGAGTGAGCTGACCCCGCTTGATCCGGAACATCTCGGCCGCCCTCTCGACGTTGAGCGCCGCGAGTCGCAGGTCGCGGTTGCCGTCGAGCGCGCGCTCGATCACCTCTCGGAGACGCTGGTCGGAGTAGTAGTCTCGCCACCTGAGGTCGGCGGCGGCCGCCGCCGCCTCGGTTGTGCCGGTGTCCGCTTCCGCGCCGGATCGTGCCACGGGGGGCGCAGGCGGAAGTGCCGGGAACTCGTTCGGCACCGGCAGCGCAGGGCGCTCATACTTGGGGGCCATCGTGCACCCGCTCAGGGCGATCGACACTGCAGCGACGCAGAGGATCAGCAACGCCTTGCCGCCCGCAGGGGCGCCTGTCCCGCCCACCGGAGCGGTCGTCCCGCGGCCTCGATCGAACAGACGGACGATGCCGACGAACAGCAGCGGAATGAAGAGGACCGCAAGGAAGGTCCCGCTGAGCATCCCGCCCAGGACGCTCGTCCCGATCGCCGACTGCGCTCCCGCGCCCGCGCCCGTCGCGATCGCCAGCGGCAGCACGCCGAACCCGAACGCCAACGAGGTCATGACGATCGGCCGCAGGCGCACCTTGGATGCGAGCCGCGTCGCCTCGATGAGCCCCATCCCCTGCTCGCGATACCGCTTCGCGAACTGGACGATGAGGATCGCATTCTTGGTGGTCAATCCGAGGACCGTCAGCAGCCCGATCTGGAAGTAGACATCATTGGGCATCCCCCGCAGGGTCGAGGCGACGACCCCTCCCAGGACGCCGAGCGGCAGCACCAGCACGATCGAGATCGGAACCGTCCAGCTCTCGTACAGCGCCGCGAGCACCAGGAAGATGGCCAGCACGGAGAAGACGTACAGCAGCCCCGTCTGGGCCTGCGCCATGCGCTCCTGGTAGGAGAGACCGGTCCACTCGTGACCGATCCCTTTCGGGAGCTTCGCGATGTGCTCTTCCATCGCGAGCATCGCCTCCCCGGAGCTGTGGCCCGGCGCGGCCTCGCCCTGGATGTTGATCGACGGGACCGCGTTGTAGCGCTCGAGTCTCGGCGAACCATAGACCCAGCGGCCGGATGCGACCGCCGAGAGCGGGACGAGTCCGCCGCGCGCGCTCGGCATGTGCAACCGATCGAGATCGGAGGGGAGCATGCGGAACGGCGCGTCGGCCTGCGCGTAGACGCGCTTCACGCGGCCGCCCTGGACAAAGTCGCCGATGTAGCTGCTTCCGAAGGCGCCGGCGAGATAGCCCTGCACGAGAGTCGGCGGCACCCCGAGGGCGCCGGCTTTCTCCCAGTCGATGTCGACCTTGTACTGGGCAACGTCCTCCATGCCCAGCGGCCGCACCCGCGCCAGCCGCGCGTCGCTCATCGCCATGCCGAGCAGCTGGTTGCGCGCTTCCATGAGACGCTCGTGCCCGAGGCCGCCCCGATCCTGAAGCATCAGGTCGAAGCCGGTGGCGCTGGCCAGCTCCGGGATCGCCGGCGGCGGGAACACGAAGGCCCTCGCCTCCCGCATCCGAGCCAGCATCGGCGTCGCCCGTGCGGCGATCGCCTTGACCCGAAGCTCCGCCCGGTCGCGCTCCTCCCAGTCCCGTAGCTTGGCGAAGATCATCGACTGGTTCTGGCTGCGGCCGCCGAAGCCGATCCCCACCAATCCCATGGTCGACTCGACTCCGTCCTGCTCGCTCTCGCGGAAGTATCGCTGCACCTTCTCGACGACCGTCTGGGTCTGCTCGAGCGTTGCGCCCGAGGGAGTCTGCGCGGAGATCAGGAGTATGCCCTGATCCTCCTCGGGAAGATACGCGGTCGGCATGCGCGAGAAGAGCGCCCCCACGCCCGCGACGATCACCACGAAAACCGCGACGTACCGGAGGCGGCGGCCCAGCACGTGCCCGACCACTCGCTCGTAGACGGCGCGCAGGCGGTAGAAGAAGCGGTCGAACCATAGAAAGAAGGGACGCAGGACTCGAAAGCCCGTCTCGGCAGCCTCGTGCCCCTTCTCCACCGGCTTGAGGAGCGATGCGCACAGCACCGGCGAGAGGATCAATGCCACCACCACCGAGAGCAGCATGGAGGCGATGACGGTGATCGAGAACTGCCGATAGATGACCCCCGTCGAGCCCGGGAAGAACGCCATTGGCCCGAATACGGCGGCCAGCACGAGCCCGATGCCGATGAGCGCGCTCTGGATCTCGTCCATCGACCTCGCGGTCGCCTCGCGAGGCGGCAAACCGCTCTCGCTCATCAGACGTTCAACGTTTTCGACCACGACGATCGCGTCGTCGACCAAGAGCCCGATCGACAACACCATCGCGAACATCGTCAGCATGTTGATCGAGAAGCCGAACAGCGCAAGCACCGCGAAGGTGCCGAGTAGCACGACCGGCACCGCGATCGTCGGGACAAGCGTCGCGCGTAAGTTGCCGAGGAAGAGATACATCACCAGAAAGACGAGGATGATCGCCTCGATCAGCGTCTTCACCACTTCCCCGATCGCGACCCTCACGAAGGGCGTCGTGTCGTAGGGATAGATCACCTTCATTCCCGGAGGGAAATACTTGGAGAGATCCTCCATCGCGGCCTTGACCGCGTCGGCCACGTCGAGGGCGTTGGCTCCGGCGGCCTGGCGGATGGCGAGCGCGGTGGCAGATTGGCCTTGGTAGTTGGCGGAGATGTCGTTCAGCTCCGAGCCAAGCTCGACGCGGCCGACATCTCTGACGCGCACGACCGATCCGTCCGCGTTCGTTCGCAACGGCACCGCGGCGAATTCCTCCGGGGTCTTGAGGAGCGACTGCACCAGGATCGAGGCATTCAGGCGCTGCCCGGGCACGGCGGGAGCCCCGCCGAACTGGCCGGCCGATACCTCGACGTTGTAGGAACGAACGCCCGCGACGACATCGGCTATGGTCATCCCGTACTTCGTCAGCTTGTCCGTGTCCAGCCAGATGCGCATCGAGTAGCCCGTGCCGAAGGTCTCGACCTCGCCGACGCCCGGCACCCGCGCGAGCACATTCTCGACATTCGACGTGAGGTAATCGGTGAGGTCGATGTTCCTCCATGTCGGATCCGATGTGGTAAGGCCGACGATCATGAGGAAGTTGCGTGTGGACTTGCTGACCCGTAGGCCGGTCTGCTGCACGACTTCGGGAAGCGCTGGGATGGCCAGCTGCAGCTTGTTCTGGACCTTCGCCCAGGCCAGATCGGGGTCCGTGCCCGGCTCGAAGGTGAGCGTCAGACTCGCCGAGCCCGCAGCGTCGCTCGCCGACTGCATGTAGAGCATGTTGTCGAGCCCAGTCATCTTCTGCTCGATGATCTGGATGATGCTGTTCTCCACGGTCTCCGCCGAGGCGCCGGGATAGAAGGCCATGATCGAGATCGATGGCGGGGCTACCGGCGGGTACTGCGCGACGGGCAGGTTGTAGATGGCGATCGCCCCGCCCAGCATCATGACGATGGCGATGACCCATGCGAATACCGGGTGATCGAGGAAGAATCGCGACATGGCCGCCCCCCTACTTCGCCGGCCGGGCGGTGTCGGCGGATGACGCGTCGATGGCCGGCGCGCCTCCCTGCGGCCCCGCGGCGCCTGCGCCGGGGGTCACCTCGACCGCAACCGCCTTGACCGGAATGCCGGGGCGCACATTCTGGAGCCCATCGACGATCAACCGGTCGCCCGCGGCCAGACCTTCGACGACAAGCCAGCGATTGCCGAGCGCGCGCCCGAGCTGAAGCGCGCGCCGCTCGACCTTGCCGTCCGCTCCAATCACCATGGCCATGGGATTGCCGCGTGGGTCGCGCGTCACGCCCTGCTGAGGCGCGAGGATCGAGGTCTCATTGACCCCCTCCTCCACGACCGCACGCACGAACATCCCGGGCAGGAGCTCGTGGTCGGGATTCGGGAAGACCAGGCGCAGCAACACGGAGCCGGTGGTCGGCTCCACGGTGACGTCCTGGAACTTGAGCGTGCCCTCATGCGCGTACGCGGAGCCATCCTCGAGTATCAAGCGGACGCGATTCGCCGATTCGCTCCCGCGCGTAAGGGCGCCGCTCGACAGCACGCGGCGCAACCGCAGCAGCTCTGCCGAAGATTGCTGCACGTCAACGTAGATCGGATCGAGCTGCTGGATTGTGACCAGAGGGACGGGTTGGTAGGCGGTGACCAGGGCGCCCACGGTCACGCTTGAACGTCCGGTGCGCCCCGAGATCGGCGCCTTGATCGGCGTCCAGGCGAGGTTGATGCGAGCGCTCTCGAGGGTCGCGCGACTCGCCGCGACACTGGCCTCGGCGCGGCCAAGCGCCGCAACGGCATCATCCAAGTCCTGCTGGCCAACCGCGTGGATTTCCGCCAGTCCGCGCAGACGATCGGCGCGCGTTTTCGCGGCGGGGAGGTTCGCCTCCGCCATCGCCAAGGCGGCCTCGGCCTGCTCGACGGCGGCGCGGTACTGCGCCGGGTCGATCTGGTAGAGCAGATCGCCGGCGCGCACGTCGGCTCCTTCCTCGAAGTGGCGCTTCTCGATGAGGCCACTGACTTGAGGCCGGACCTCCGCAATGAGGTGGGCCGCCGTGCGGCCGGGCAGCTCCGTGGTGAGCGTCACGCGCTCCGCTGCGAGGGTCACGACGCCCACTTCGACAGGTCCAGGCGCGGGTCCGCTCTTGGGCTTGCCGCACCCGCCGCCCGCGCCCGCGGCTAGTCCGACAAGAATCGCGAGACCAAACGAGGTCTTCCGAAGGATCGCACGCAGGCCATGTGTGTCGTTTCTCACCTCTTCACCACCTCCCGCAACTGACGCTTACCGCGGGTCAGTCGCCCCCGCAACGCGCCCAAATCCGCCGGGCGACCCACGAGTTCGTCGCAGCCTGGGCTCATCCGGATCTGGACGCTCTCCTCCCCGGGGCGCGTCGAGCGATCCCCGAAAGGATCACGGTCAGCACCCCCTCCAACTCTTCCTCACGTCGGTCGATGTTCGGTTCGCCCCAGAAGGGTTGCGAGGCCGCCTCGACCGCGCCCACCAGGGCGAGCGCGACATGGCGAGGCGCGCACCGACGGAACTCCCCGCTCTTGACACCTTCCTCGACCAAGCGCTCGAACTGCCGGATCCGAACGAGAGCGAGCGCCCGGAAATCGATCGAAGGCGCGTACTGCATCGGTTCCGACATGATTCGTCCTACCGCCCATGCTAGGTGGGCGACCTGTCGCTTCCGGCCGAAGTGCGTATGACACAGCCGCCGGATCCTCTCAGAGACAGGACCCCCAGCATCGATCGCATCCTTCCACGTCTTCTCGAGGAGATCCCGGCCCGCACGCACCATGGCGAGGTAGAGCCCTTCTTTGCTGCCGAAATGGTGGTAGAGGGTTGGCGGCGTCACCCCGGCCGCCTGCACGATGTCGCGCACCGAAGTCGCCGCATAGCCCTTGGTCCCGAAGAGGCGAATCGCCGCCAGGAATAGCCGCTCGCGGCCGCCGGCCGTCTCGCGCGTCTCCGCGGGCGCTCCGCCGGATTCCTTTGCTCCTCCGCTGGCAGGCAGCTTCGCGGGCGCCTTGGCGCGCGCCTTCGCGGGCCGACGTGTCATCGGTTCCTGATTCCTCTCGGCTCGTGGCATCTTCCCCACCTTCGCCTCAGCGGCGAGCAACGAGGCGACTGCTGCGTCCGGCACTTCGCGCAATATAACGATCATTATACGGGTGGCGCAAGAGGATTCTCGCCGTTCCCAGCCACGGTCGCGGGGAGGGTTGGGCCTACCGGTTCTTCTCGCGGTTCTGGAGGATCTCGACGTAGTGGGTGAGCTGCCGCACCCGCGGCTTGTCCTGCTGCTTCGAGTAGATCAAGACGAGGTTGCGCAGGATCCGGATCACGATGTCGCGGCTCGAGGAGGTCGCGATGTACTCCTCCTTGAAGTAGTAGCCGGCGCCCGTCAGGTACTGCGCGCAGTCCTTCCGCGTGAGGAGACGCCCCCCATTGTAGGGATCGACGTAGATCTCCTGCTCGCCATCGTCGTACTTGACCAGGAAGTGGCCCGGCAGGCCGACGCCGTAGACAGGTAGATCGAGACGTTCCGCGAACAGGAGCAGGACCGCCGAGAGGGTGATCGGGATGCCGACACGCCGTTCCAGCACCCGGTTGATGTAGCTGTTGTCAGGGTTGTAGTAGTCGGCGCTGTTCCCGCTGAAGCGCAGCTCCTCGAACAGGTAGGCATTCATCGCCTGGAGTATCTCGCGGGGGTCGACCTTCCCGGCGATCCGCCGCCGAATCTCCCCTGCGATCTCGTCGAGCTGAGCGCTCAGGGTTCCGCGGACGAGGTCCGGATACTCGATCCGCGCGATGGCGAAGACGCCTTCCTCGAGGGAGAACGCCGCGTCCTCGCTCGCGGCGATCTTCGTGAATCGGCTCTCCAGATCCTCGATCTGGATACGCTGCATGATATGGCGCGCCCGGATCCGGGTCCGCGGGTCGGGATCCTCGGAGGCTTCACGAAGATAAGCAAGCGCGGGTGGACCGATCTCCATGAGATGCTCCCAGACCGTCTGGAGGACACGCACGTCCTCATCGGCCAACAGGGAGATCAGAGCTCGGTACTCCCGCTCGCTCAGGGACTTCGTCGGCATCGATCCCTCTCCAGGTTGAAGACCGATCCCACACCCCCGATCCACGCCGCCCACCCTCGCGGTGAGCCTACCACCCGCCTCGAACGCGGCTCAATGCCATTCTCCCTGCGGTCCCGGCGCGGTCCGCGCCCGCGCGGACCGGTTCAAGCATGGACCGCGCCAACGGGGAGCCCTATACTGCGTTCTCGATCCGCTTCGACCAGGATTCGAGCGCCGATTTTCTCGAGGAGGTTTCCGTGACGATGCGTTCGCCGATCATCCGCCTGGCGAGGCTCCTCGCCGAAGCGCCCACGACCTCCTATCGCGAGCACGAGGTCCTTCACCGGATTCGGGGCGAACTCGATCGCATCGGAATGCCTCACGGAAGCGATCGATGGGGCAATCTCTTCGCCGTCTATCGAGCGCGGGGCTCGCGCGGGCGGCCGGTGGCCGTGACGGCGCATACCGACCACCCCGGTCTGATCGTCAGCTCCTCGAGCGGCAGGCGGGCCGCGGCTCGGTGGCTGGGCGGCGTGCAGGCCCGCTACTTCAAGCGGGGAACGTCCGTGCGCATCGAGGATCCCGACGGACCGATCCGCGGGCACGTCACGGGCAAGGAACTGAACGACGCGGGACGAGTCGTTCGCGTGAGACTGCAGCTCGAGCGGGAGGCCACGGCCGGCGCGATCGGCGGATGGGATCTGACGGGCTTCGCACTGCGTGGGAAGCGCATCCACACGAAATCGGCCGATGACCTCATGGGATGCGCCGGGGTGCTCCACCTGATGGCGGAGCTCGTCCGCAAGCGCCCCCGGATCGAGGTCTGGGGGGTTTTCACCCGTGCCGAGGAGGTGGGGCTCCACGGCGCGGTCGCCTTGGCCGAGGACGGCACGCTTCCTCGAGACGCCGCCGTCGTCGTTCTCGAGACGAGCCGCGAACTACCGTGCGGCCGGCAGGGTCACGGGCCGATCCTGCGAGTCGGCGACCGCTTGGCCGTCTACGATCCGGGCGTCTCGCTGGCGCTGCGCGAGGCCTGCATGGATCTCGCGAAGCGAAATCGCGCTTTTCGCTGGCAGCGATGCTTGATGGACGGGGGCGTGTGCGAGGCGACGGCATTCCAGGCCTTCGGCTATCCCGCGGGCGGGCTCGCTCTGGCTTTGGGCAACTACCACAACATGGGCGAGACGCGAATCGCCGAGGAGACGATCAACGCGGACGACCTGGTCAACCTCGGCCGACTTCTTCCGGTCGCGGTCGAGAAGATCGCGCTGCAACGGGATCCCCTGGCGCGAACGCGAGCAGACTTCCACAAGAAGGCGATTCCTGCGCGCAAACTGATGGCGGCGACTCGAGATATGCCGGCGCCTCCGAAGCCCCCCGGCCGCCGGGCGCTCGCGGCTCTCAAGGGCCTGGCGGTAGGAGCCGCGCTGGCGAGCAGTTCGCTCCTGGCAACGCCTGCCCGCTCCGCAATTCTGGAGGATCCGTTCCCGCCCACGAAGCCCGGGGCGCCGATCCAGCAAAGCATGACTCCCGTGATGGCGCGCGTCGCGGAGCCGATGGAGGGCTACGATGCTCTCCACTACTCGATCCGGGTGCGTATTGACCCTAACGCTGGAACGATCGCCGGGTCAGTGGAGATGCAAATCGCAGCTATCGACGATCTCACTGATATCGAGATCCACCTGGGGGCGACCCTCGCGGCTGATTCGGCCGAGTGCGAGGGGACCGCTTGCGATCTCGAGCGCGTCGAAGACGACCGAATCCGCGTCGCGTTGCCGGCACAACTTCGATCCGGGGATACGACGCGGATTCTCCTCTCCTACTGGGGGGCCCCCGGCCCCGCCTACTTCTCCGGCTTCCAGTTCTACTCGAGCCATGGGCAGGGAAACGATACGTTTCCAATGGTTTCGACGCTGAGCCAGCCGGATCGTTCCCGGGGCTGGTGGCCGTGCAAGGATCTCCTGAGCGACAAGGCGACCGTCCGGCTCACTATCGATGCGCCCGGCGGCTTCGTCGTCGCCGCCATCGGGAATCGGATCCAGGAGGAAATCGCGGGCGACCGGATCCTCTCGACCTGGGAGACGCGCTATCCGATCGCGCCCTACCTGGTGGCGTTCGCAGCGACCGACTACGCCGCCTGGTCCGACACCTACGAAGCCGAGGACGGGGCTCAGATCCCTCTCGCCTTCTTCGCCTACCCCGAGGATTCGGCCGCCGCGCGGATCGATTACCACACCGCGCACGAGGCGCTCGCCCGCTTCGAGTCGATCTTCGGACCCTACCCGTTCCGGAATCCCGAGGTGGGAATCGAGAAGCTGGGAATCGCGCAGTTCAGCTGGCCGTCGGGCGCCATGGAGCACCAGACGCTCGTTTCCTACGGCGCCGGGCTCGTCACGGGCGACAATTCGAACGACCCGATTCTCGCCCACGAGATCGCCCATCAGTGGTTTGGAGACGCGGTCACCCCCGAGTCGATGGAGCACATCTGGCTCAACGAGGGCTTCGCCACCTACGGCGAGGCGCTCTTCGCCGAAGGGCGCGGGGGGATCCCGGGGTACCGCAGGTGGATGGCCCGGATCCGCAACCCGGTCGACTTCGAGTACCGCGGTTGCCTCGCCCGGCCGACGGAGTGGTTCACGTCGACCACCTATCGAAAGGGGGCGTGGGTGCTCCACATGCTGCGGGGCATCCTCGGAGACGAGCGATTCTTCGACGCGATCCGAGCCTACTACGAAGAAAACCTCTACGGCTCGGTCACGACGGAGGATTTCGTCCGGACCGTCGAAGAGGAGAGCGGCGAGGACCTGCGCTGGTTCTTCCTGCCGTGGCTCTACGGCGTCGGCCGTCCGACCCTCGCGTGGGACTGGGACGCGGAGGACGCGGGCGAGGACTTCCTCGTGAGGCTCCTGATCCGACAGACGCAGGAGCCGATCGACTACCCCATGGGTAGCCCCTCCGACGACCCTCCCGATCAGTATGCGTTCCCCCTGACGGTCCGGGTCTTCGGACGCGCGGCGGGCGGCGCGGCCGACAGCCTCGATTCCGTCGTATTCGTCTCCCACCGGACGGAGGTCGCCCTTCTCGATCACATCCCCTTCGAGCCGGAGAGGATCGTCCTCGACCCGGACGAGTGGATCCTGCGAGAGATCGTCCCGGGCCGCTTCGACGATTACCGGACCCAGATCCTCTGCTATCCGAATCCCGCAAGCGGGCCGGTCGACGTCCTGCTCCACGCGCCCAGGAGCGGACCGACGCAGGTCGCCGTCTTCGACGTCTCCGGTCGCAGGGTGAGGCGCCTCGGCACGATCGACGCGGTCGGATACCATCGACTGCATTGGGACGGGCAAAGCGACGCCGGCGTCCAGGCCGCCGCAGGGATCTACTGGCTCCGCGCCGAGGGGTCCTGGGGCGAGCGGAGCGGAAGAATCGTCATGGTGCGTTAGGTTGGGAGAGCAATGAAGATCGGCCCGATGGAGTTCGACCGCGGCGTGTTCCTGGCGCCGATGGAGGATGTCACAGAACGCCCCTTCCGGCGCGTTTGTCGCCGGCTCGGGGCCGATCTCGTCTATACCGAGTTCGTCTCCTCCGAGGCGCTCATCCGCCAGGTCGCCCAGAGCCATGGCAAGATCCGACTCGCCGACGATGAGCACCCCGTCGGCATACAGCTCTACGGCAATCGAGAGGAAGCGCTCGTCGAGGCCGCTCGTCTGAGCGAAGCCGCGGGCCCCGATCTGATCGACATCAACTTCGGCTGCCCCGCGAAGAAAGTCGCCTGCAAGGGAGCCGGCGCCGGCCTCCTCCGCGAGCCCGATCTGCTCGTTCGGCTCGCCTCGGCGGTCGTCCGAAGCGTATCGCTGCCGGTGACGGTGAAGACGAGGCTGGGCTGGGACGACTCCTCGATCGTCATCGCTGAGATCGCCCGTAGGCTCGAGGACGTGGGCGTCGCCGCCGTCGCGGTCCATGCGCGCACGCGCCAGCAGGGATACAAGGGCCAGGCTGCCTGGGAATGGATCGCGGAAGTGAAGCGATCGGTATCGATCCCGGTCATCGGCAACGGCGACGTGCGGACTCCGCAGGATGCGGTCCGGTTGCTGGACGAGACGGGATGCGATGCGGTGATGATCGGACGCGCGGCGATCGGCAATCCCTGGATCTTTCAACGGACGCGGGCCGTGATCTCGACCGGAATCGATCCGGGGCCCCCCTCCCTTGCCGAGCAGGTGGAGATCTACCTCGATCTGCTATACGACTCCGTCGCCGAGAAGGGGGAGCGCAAAGGCGTGCTGGAGCTTCGCGCGCATCTGGGCACGATGCTGAAGGGCCTTCCGGGGATCGCGGAGGTCCGCTCCCGCGCGATGCAGCAGACCACTGTCGAGGGAATCCGCGCCGTCCTGGACGGTTTCCTCGAGGATCATGCCGCAGGGAGGATGCTCGCATGAGCCGGCCGTGGGGCCCGGCTTGGCGCCCCCTCGCCGCCGCGGCGGCCGGCGCGATGCCCCGCGCAGGCGGCGCAGCGCGACGCTCCGCCGTGGCGGAGGATGCCTCGGGGCGCCTGCATGTCGGGGTGGAGATGCGCATTCTCGAGCCTCCGGCGGCCTCCCTCTGCGCCGAGCATGCCGCGGTGGCGGCGATGGTCGCCGCAGGCGGCGTCACGCTCGTCCGCCTCCTTGTCGCGGGTCCCGCGGGAAGGGCCGCCTCGCCGCCGTGCGGCCGGTGTTTGCAGGTCATGGCCGAGTTCGGCCGCAAGGTGGAGATCCGCTGGGGAACTGTCGAGGCGGAAGAGGGGCGCTCCATGCTCGCCCGTCTTCTGCCCTTCGCATTCCGCGATTTCGTTCGAGAGCCCAAGGAGGATCCGTCATGCCGGCAACGGTGAGCATCATTGCGGCCTCCGACCGCGAGGAGGCCCGGGCGTTCGCCGACTGGATCGAAGCGGGCCACCCCGGCTCGCCTCCCTCCCCCGCGATCCACGTGCGGCGCACGCTGGCGGCCGCGATCGACTCGACCCTGCTCGCGCCCACGGCGACGCCCGAAGAGATCGCCCGCCTCTGCGCCGACGCTCGGGAGGCGGGATTCGCCGCCTGCTGCGTTTCGCCGATCCACGTCCCGCAGGCGGTGCGGGAGCTGACCGGATCGAGAGTGCGGGTCGCCACGGTCATCGGATTCCCGAGCGGCGCCCACGATCCATGGGTCAAGGCGTACGAGGCCAGCCGCGCCGTGGAGCAGGGAGCCAAGGAGCTCGACATGGTCCTTGCCCTTGGGCTCCTGCGGTCGGGCCGGGACGAGGCGCTCGCCGCGGAGATCTCTGGCGTCGTCCGAGCGGCCCGAGGGCGCCCGGTCAAGGCGATCCTGGAAACGGCCGCGCTGAACGAGGAGGAGAAGATCCGCGCGGTCAAGATCTGCCGCGAAGCGGGAGCGAGCTATGTCAAGACCTCGACCGGATTCGGTCCCGGGGGGGCCACGATCGCCGATGTCTCGCTGCTGCGACGGGAGGCGGGCGATTCGGTAGGGGTGAAGGCATCGGGCGGAATCCGCACTGCCGCCCTCGCCCTGCAAATGATCGCGGCCGGGGCCGATCGCATTGGTACGAGCGCCGGCCGGGCCATCCTGAGCGAGATCCAAGACGACCCTCGCCCCGATTCGCCTTGACCGGTCCGCGACCGCGCTGTTAGCTTTCCCGCGGTCGGCAGGATGGCCGACAGCCGCGAATGAACAGGAATCGAATCCTCTCCGGTCTGACCGATCGATTCCGCCTCCCGATTCCCGTGGGAGGCGTCTTCTTGCCGACCGTTCTGGTCCTTCTGCTCCAAGCAGGCGCCGTCTCGGCAACGGCCCGGATCGAGGGAAAAGTCCTCGACGCGGAGAGCGGGCGGCCTCTGGCATACGCCAATGTCCAGCTCACGGGCACGGGACGCGGCGCGATGTCGCAGGCCGACGGAGGGTACGTCATCGCCCAGCTCGAACCGGGCGAATACGAGATCGTCGCAAGCTTCGTCGGCTTCGAGACCGCCCGTCAGCCGATCCAGCTGGAGGAGGGCGCCACCCTCACGATCACCTTCCGTCTGAAGCCTGCCGTCATGAAGGCGCGCGAAGTCACGATCCGCGCCGATCGCCCGTTGGTCGACGTGAAGAGGGCTTCCACGATCCGCACATACGACGAGTCCGAGCTTCGCAGCCTGGCGCTGGAGCCGACGCTCGACAGCGTCGTCGAACAGCAGCCGGGCGTGACCAAGGACAACGATGAGCTGCACATCCGCGGCGGGCGGGCCGACGAGACCCTCTTCATCATCGACGGGGTGCGAACCCGGGACCTCCTGAGCGGCGATTCGAAGGGGACGGCGATCAGCTCCCGCGCGGTCGCCGAGGTGAATATCCACATGGGCGGGTTCGACGCGAAGCACGGCCAGGCGATTTCGGGGATCGTGGAGGCCAAGCTGAAGGAAGGGACCGAGCAGTTCCATGGCTACGCCGGCTACAGCACCGACCGCCTGGTCGGCGGTCAGAATCTGGACCAGTACAATCTGCAGTTCTCCGGTCCCCTCCCGGTGATGCCGACCATCGCCTCGTTGCTGGGATCCGACAATCCCGGCAAGATGACCTTCTTTCTGGATCTCTCCTCCGACCTGAGCGACGGGTGGCTCCCTTCGATCCACGATCTGCCCAACAGCGAGAAGATCAGGGACGCCCTGCGCACCGTGACGAACTATACCGGCGAGGAGTGGCTGGATCAGCTCGCGAACGATCCGAACTACTCGAACCACCGGCGGCTGCAATCCTCGTACAAGGACGCCTTCATCGGCGCCGACGCGCGCTACGAGCGCTTCTTCTACCCCCGTGCGAACAACGAGTGGCGCCTCCTCTTCAAGACGAGCTGGCGGGCGACGACCTCGGACAAGTTCGATCTCTCCTTCACCAAGAGCCTCACTTTCGATCAGGGCTTCGGCGATCTGGACATCGGCGACATCAACCGGAACCAGAGCAACTACCCATGGTCCTGGGCGATGCGGTTGGGCAACTACTACACCCGATCGAGCGACCAGAACTCCTTCAGCCTCGTCTGGAACCGCGGGATCTCACGAGATCTGGTCCACGCGCTCACGCTGACCCGCTTCTTCACGGCGAGCCACCGCGACGTCATGGGGAAGGGCTGGTCGGAATACGATCCTCGGATCGACGCCGACGTGCCCGAGGAGAACGACGTTCCATACTTCCGCGACATTGGCGACGCGCCCCAGTACCGCGACCAGTTCGCCTCGATCTGGAGCCTGGCCTCCGACTGGACGTGGACACGGGGGCGGCAGAAGTTCGACGCTGGTTGGTCCCACCAGCTCGAGGACGTGCAGTACCTGCAGCTGGACGCCTCGACGATCTCGAAGGACAATCCCCTCGGCGACGAGTTCGACCTCTTCCACGTCTACCCCGCCACGGGGGCCCTCTATGTCCAGGATCGACTGGAGTACGAGAGCCTGATCGCGGGCATCGGATTGCGCTACGACTACTGGTTCCCCGGTGAGCAGGTGGAGCGGCTCTACGACAACTGGGAGGAGATCAATCGCCCGACGATCAACGAGGAGACGCGCCAGGAGTTCCTCGACGACACCCACTCCCTCTTTGGCCGGCGATTCAAGGGGCACCTCTCGCCCCGCCTCACGGTGAGCCACCCGATCTCGGAGCACGATCACCTCTTCTTCAACTACGGGCACTTCTCGCAGCGCCCCGCCTATTTCTACGTCTACGCGAAGTCCTCGTCGCAGTCCTCCGAGGAGTTCCCGAGAATCGGCAATCCGAACCTGAACCCGGAGATCTCGGTCCAGTACGAGCTTGGCGGCGGCCATCAGTTCCGTCCCGACCTGGCGGCGAAAGGATCGCTCTTCTACAAGGACATCTACGACTATCCCACCTCCACCACGCTCGTTCTGAAGGAGCGTCCGACGAGCCGCTCGAACTTCTTCATCTACCGGAACCTCGACTACGCTCGCTCCACGGGCTTCGAGCTGGAGCTTCGAAAGCGCCGGCTCGGGCATTGGTCGGGCGCGGTGGCATACACCTATTCCGAGGCGAAGGGAAAGAGCTCCGATCCGAACAACCTGAAGCTCGTGCAGGAAAGCGGCGGCGATGCCCGCGAGACCGAGCTGGGCGAGCTCTACATGTGGTGGAATCGTCCGCACAAGTTCACGGCCTGGTATGCCTTCACGGTCGGAAAGGGCGAGACGGTCCGCTTCAGAGGCGCGCGGCTGCCCGACGATTGGAACCTGAGCCTCTATACGATGCTCCAGTCGGGCCGCGCGTACACGCCGCGCAACGTATTCGGGGATCAGACCGGCCAGGACTACTCGAAGAACGGTCCGCTGGATTCGACGACGAATCTCAAGCTCCGCAAGGGCCTCCGCCTGTTCGGACTGAACCTCGAGGGGACCTTCGAGGTGTTCAATCTCTTCAATCACCGCACCGTCCTGCAGATCGATCCCGCCACCGGAGAGCGTTACCGCCCCGGCGAAGGCTCCCTCGACTCGGCCTATGAAGACCCGGAAAACCTCGGGTTGTCCGACGAGGCGCTGATCGAAGAGGCCGGCGCGACCGTCGGCCCCGATGAAACCGTCGCCGAGGTCGCGGAGGGGATCCGTCAGTCGATCATCGGAACGATGATCTCCTACTCCAATCCCGGCTATCGCGCGGCGCCCCGCTCGGTGCGGATCGGGCTCGGAGTCGAGTGGTGAGCCGCGCGGGAGTCATCGCGGCCGTGCTCTTGCTCGCCTTCTGCGCGGCGCTCGATCGGGCTTCTGCGCAGACCAGTCTCGGGGGGCAGCGCGTGGCCACCTCGAGCGGCACCTTCCTCAAGATCGGAGTCGACGCGCGCGGCGCCGCGCTCGGGGGCGCGTACGCGGCGCTCGTCCGCGGCCCGATGGCCCCATTCTGCAATCCCGCGGGAATCGCGGGGCTGAGTGGAGCCGAGGCCGGCTTCGGCTACGCTCGCTGGCCCGCCGACATCGACATCTTCGCCTTCTCCTTCGCCCGTCCTTGGGGGTCGGAGGGCACGACATTCGCGGTGATCGGCCAGTATGTGGGTACGACGCTGGACGAGACGACGGAGTACCACCCGCAGGGCACGGGCAGGAGCTTCGTCTACAGCGATCTGCTGGTCGGCCTCTCCGCTGCGCGTCACTTCACCGATCGTCTCTCCATCGGCGCCACGATCAAAGGCTTCCAGGAGGATCTGGGAAGCGGCGTCGGCGGACCGATCACGCAGGGATGGCTCGTCGACGCGGGCACCGCCTACCAGATCGGCGCGTTGAACGCGCGTCTGGCGATCAGCCTGTCGAACTTCGGCCCCGATCTGCGGCCGGATGGCTCGTTCCGGAGCCACGTGCAGCAGGACGAGGTGGAGTATGCGGGCTTCTCCCCGCCCACGAGCTTCCGGATCGGACTCTCCTTCGAGCCATTCCGGCGCGGGGCGCACACCCTGACGACGGCGGGAGAGGTCGTCCATGTCTCGGACAACCAGGAGGCGTTCCGTGCGGGCGTCGAGTACGACTATGCCGGCCGGTACTACCTGCGCGCGGGCGCCGACCCGAGCGCGGACGCGGCCGACTATTCCGCGGGACTCGGGCTGCGCCTCCCCTTCCGCGGTTCCTCCCTCCGCGTCGACTACGCGTACACCGACGGAGGCCCCCTGCTGGCGATCCATCGCTGGTCGGTGGCGCTACCGCTATGAGGAGCCGCCGATGAAGCGGCAGATGCGGCGCGCCCTCCGCCTGGCGGCGTTCCTGAGCCTCCTGCCGTCAGCGTGCGGCCAGCAGTTCAGCCTGCCTCCGCAGCCGGAGCCGGGGAGGATCCCGACGCCCGGCACCTACAACCTCGACAAGGTCTGGCAGGTCCCCTCGCCGACCGACATCGTCCTGCGCGGCAGCTACGTCTACGTGATCGAGGAGGAAGCGCGCGTCGGCGTCTACCTGAGCCGTCAGAAGGAGCCCACCCGTCCGGAGTTCATCGGCGCCTTCGAAGGGCTCGTCCGACCGGTCCAGATCTGCCTCGCCAAGCGCGACTCGACGTTCGTCTTCGTCGCCGACGCGGGAGACATGCACGTCAAGCGCTATTACTTCCGCGGTGGAATGCCCCTCTTCGCCTTCACCGACTCTTCCTGGGTCGAGTTCTCCGGAATCGCGGCGGACAACGATCTCGCCATCTTCGTCGCCGACGCGGCCCGCGATACCGTCTACAAGTACGACTCTCGCGGCCAGCGGCTCCATCTCGTCTCCGACCGCGGGACCGGGCAGGGATTCGTCATCTCCCCCCACGGGATGGCCTATGCGACCGGCGCGCTCTGGATCGCCGACACCGGCAAGAACTGGGTCCAGCGGTTGCGCCCCGACTCGACGAACAAGGCCTTCCCGGGCAAGCCGATCGGCCTCGAGACGGAGCTGGCCGAGCCGGTCGATGTGACGACCGATCCGAGCGGAGAGCGCGTCTTCGTAGCGGAGGCCGGGAATGACCGGGTCTTCCGATTCCAGGCGACGGGCAGCTTCGAGGATACGGTCTACACGCAGACCCGCCGCGAGACCTTAGTCGAGCCGCCGATCGAGGCTCCCCGGCATGTCGCGGCCGATGACAGCCTGGTCTTCATCCCCGATCCCGCGAACGGACGCATCGTCGTCCTGAGGCTTGCCACGCAATGAAGTCCAACCGGAGAAACGGCGTATGGATCCTCGCCTCGGCCGCGGCGCTCCTCGCGCTCGTCCCCTCCGCCACCGTCGCGGAGGATGCAGAGTGGGGGCCGCGCAGCTTCACCGGGGAGTCCTGGGCGCCCACGGCGGAAGTCTCGATGGTCGATACGTTGATCAGCCTCGTCGTCACTTCGGCCAATAACATCGGCGTCACCGTCTACAACAACGGCTTCATCGGCACGAATCTCGCGGATCGCTCCCCCTCGATGGAGTACCCGCTTCGCAGCGGCCAGGAGCACCTCGTCCGGGCCGGGCTGTGGGTCGGCGGGCTCCCGGCGACCGAAGGAGACACCCTCGTGTCCACGGCCACGATCGACGGCTATTTCGGGAGCTTTGACCCGCGCGGAGTGAGCGAGTTCTTCCCGGCCACAAGCGTGATCGAGCGGCGCTCGATCCTCCCCAACGACCGCTACTTCCACCCGGACGCGAAGAGCGAGCAGGATCTGCTCGCCCGGTTCATCGATCGGCACACGCACGGCAGCACCGAGCATGTCCCCCTGGGTCTCGAGGTGAACCTGGAGATCCTCCAGTTCAGCTTCGAGCCCTTCGATGCGATCATGATCGCCAACTACCGGATCGTAAACGCGTCGCAGAGCGATCCGATCTTCGACGTCTACGCCGGCCTCTATGCCGAGATGGCCTCGGGATGGAAGGACGGGCACAGCGAGTGGCCCCCGAGCGGCTGGTTCAACCAGAAGGACATCGCCTACGTCTCAGACGACTCCACGGGGGTCCACCTCCTCACGGAGCATCACTTCAGCCTCGACAACAACAACTGCCCGTCCTGGGGCGGCATCCAGGTCCTCGGCACCCGGCCCAAGCCGCTGCGCGAGATGAACGTCTCCTTCAACTGGTGGAACTGGGATCCGAACGGAACCCTCTCCGGCACGCCGACCAACGACACCGAGCGTTACCTGACGATGGGCAACGGTTCGATCGACGGCACGGCGGGCGTCGAGGCGCCGAACAACGACCCGGTCTCGTTGCTCTCCGTTGGCCCCTTCGACGTGATCGAACCGGGCGACACGGTCCTGGTCTCCTTCGCATTCGTCGGAGGACAACCCTCGCCGCGCGACGGGCGGACCGCCGAGGAGGACATCTTCTTCAACGCGACCTGGGCCCAGGTGGCCTTCGACTTGAACTTCAACATCCCAGTGCCGCCACCATCGCCCACCCTGCGGGTCGTTCCGGAGCGGGGCCGGCTCTCGCTCTTCTGGACGCGCGACCCGGAAGACTTCATCGATCCCAAGAGCCGCGTCCAGGACTTCGAGGGTTACCGCGTGTATCTGAGCGAGTCGAAGGAGGAGGCTGGATTCAACCTGCTCCGGCAAGCCGATCGGGTCGACAGCTTGCTCGAGAACACGGGCCTGGAAGACCTCCGGGATCCCACCACCATCGACGGCGTCGACTACGAGTACCGTCTGGACGTCTCCCCGCTGAAAGACGGGTTCAAGTACTGGGCCAGCGTGACGTCATTCGACACGGGAACGAACGACGTGGTGTCGCTCGAGAGCGGACTCGCCCAATCGCGGACCTTCGCGATTCCGGGAGCGGGCGCTTCCGCCGCGCAGTCGGTGCGCGTCTTCCCCAATCCGTACCGGGGCGACGCCGCTTGGGACGGCGTGCTCTCGCGAGATCGCTACCTATGGTTCGTCAATCTACCCGCGCGCTGCACGATCCGCATCTACACGCTCGCCGGCGATCTGGTCGACACCATCGAGTTCGAGGGCGAGAGCTACAACGCCTCGGAGATCCGCGGGATCTTCGATCCGACCGATGTGCGAAATCCCGAATCGGACCTCCCGGTGCTCTCGGGTGGAATGGCCGCTTGGGATCTCATCTCCCGCAACGACCAGGGCGTCGCCTCCGGCCTCTACATCTTCTCCGTGGAAGACCATGCGACCAGCAAGACCCAACTGGGCAAGTTCCTCATCCTGAAATGAGGCAGAGACGATGAAGCGACTCCCGCGTCTCCTTTGGATCGCCTGCGCCTTCGCCATCGCAACGTGGGGATGCGAGCAGGACGAGGGATCGCTTCCTCCGAACGTCGCGCCGACGACGTTTCTCTCCATTCAAGGGGATGACCTTGCGACGACCGACTACCGGAAGATCCTGAGCTGGCTGGGAAGCGATCCGGATGGGGAGATTCGCGGATATCTGATCCGCTGGGACGGAGAGTGGAAGCCCCCCGAGGGGACCGAGCGCGCTTACGGGGGCGAGACCTACGCCTTCACGACCGCGACGCGGGACACTTTCGCCGTCCCCCTGGGCGGCACGTTCGCCGAGCGCACATTCACCGTGCGCGCCATCGACGATCAGGACCTTGTCGATCCGGTCGGCGCCTCGCAGAGATTCCCTCTCTCGAACCGCGCGCCGCGCCTCGACTGGAACCCGCGATTGTCGCGGCCGGCCGCGAGCCTTCCGGCGATCGCCATCGGATATCAGCCAACCGACTTCGACGGCCGCCGGACGGTGAATCTCTTCCGAATCTGGCTCGACGGGGACTCCGCCAGCGCGCGCACCGTCGCCGACACGATCGTTGCGCTCTGGCCCGAGGACTTCGGTGGACGCATCGACCAGGAGCGCACGGTCTACGTCCAGGCGTTCGACGACGCGATGGCCCCGAGCAACATCCTTTCCCACACCTGGATGGTCCAATCACCGGCGGGAAGCTATCTCCTGCTGGATCAAGTGACCGGTCCGGGAACGGCCGACTGGGACATCCCGCTCTACCGGGCCGCCCTCGATTCCGTCTCCCTCGGGGACTTCCATACGATCAACATGGTCACGGGACCGGAGTTCACGACACCGGTCGCGGTGGCGCCCCTCTTCTCGCTTTTCCAGGGCGTGGCATGGCTCGCGGGGCCTTACCGCGAGGCGAACGACAGGAAGATGGCGCGAAGCCTGCAGATCGCGGCGGAAGGCATCCGTGACTACGCCGCGGCCGGAGGTCGCGTCCTCCTGATCGGGCAGTCGGTCCTCGGGACGAACGGCGGGCTCTCCTCGGCCTTCGCCACCTCGGTTCTCTCGATCGATGACTACTACCTGCGTCGCGTGATGCCCGAGAATCGCCTCGTCACCGACTTGCCGCTCTCGCTCGGGCGCGCAGTGCGATTCGGGAACGACGGCGCGCCCGACTCCCTCGAGGTGCGGACCACGATGGTCAATGTGGACTACTTCACCGAGCCGGCGCCGCCCGCCTCGCCTCTCTATTGGGTCGGTCCCGGCGTGCTTCAGGAGATGACGACCTCCGGAAGGATCGAGCCCGATCAAAGCGAGCAGAATGCCTACATCGGTCTGACGACTCCGCACGGAGAAGGGCGAATCACAATCGTTACGGCTTCTTACGCGCGGCTCTTCGACTACCGAGCCAACTCCGGCAGCATCGGAGAGGCGGTCCGCCTCTTCCGCTTGGCGCTGAGGCCGTAAGTCATTATTATCATTGACGTAGTCAGATTCATCGGTTAGTATCTCCGCGATGTCTGGAGCGCCGCATCCGACGCGGAACTGCTCCGCTGTGTCCCAGTTCCACCGGTCCACACCAGGAGGCCTACCGCGATGCGTCTCTGGCTCGTTTCCGCGTTGCTCGTGATTTCGTCTCTTGCCTCGTTCGTCGACTCCTCGCTTGCCGACACGCCTATTCAGGACATCCAGCTCGGTCTGATACCGGACAACACGATCGTCGAGGTGGACGGCGTGATCGTCACCGGCGTGGGGCGCTTCGGCTACTTCGCGCAGGAACCCGACGAGGATACCACTTACGGCCGCCAGTACAGCGGCGTCTGGGTGTACACGAACAACTATCCCACGGTCCGTCGCGGGGACATCGTCAACATCCGCGGGAAGTACTATGACTACTTCGGCATGGCCGAGATCGACCAGTACTGCGCCGACTGTCAGGGGCAGACCACGATCGTCGGGCAGGGGACGGAGCCCCCGCCCGTCTCCGTGACGATCCCCGAGATCAATGATGCCGGCCCCTTCGCCGAGGCATACGAGTGCGTCCTCGTGCGGGTGGACCGCGAGGATCCCTCCCTCATCGCCTTGCCCGATCACGACACCTACGCCGAGTGGGTCTTGAAGCGCGCCGTCGGAGCCGACTCGATCCTGATGGAGCAGTGGTCGGCCCACACCGATTTCATCTACGACGTCCCTGAATCGGCGAGCGCGGTCACCTTCGCCCAGGGGGTGCTCACCTACAATCGTGACCACTACAAGATCGCGCCGCGCAACTGCGAGGAGGACCTCGGAGTGGCATGCACCCCCCACGTGCGCGGAGCCTACGCGACGACCGCGACGGGCGTGGGCGTGCAGTTCGGCGTCCCGCTCAACGAAGCCTCCGCGGAGAACATCGCGAACTACGAGCTGGTCAGCGGCGCCGCCGTGATCAGTGCGACTCTCGATCCCGACAACCCGAAGCGTGTCTTCCTTCGCACGGAGAACCTCGGCAACGGAAACGAGGAGACGGTCATCGTCCAGAACGTCATGTCGTCGCTCGGCGCCGTGATGACCGAGCCCGAGAGCGCGGACTTCCTGACCGGCATCACGCCGCTCAGCCAGATCCAGTACGCCTTCGACCCCGCCTCGGACGACCGCTCGCCGTACCTCAACAGCGTCGTGACGATCCAAGGGCGCGTGACCGCCATCGACGGAACGAACTACTACTTCCTGCAGGACGGCGACGGGGGCGAGTGGGACGCGCTCTACGTGCGCGTCGCCCGCGGCGCGACGATCAAGGTCGGGGACGAGGTGAAGGTCGCCGGCGAGGTGGACGAGTTTGCGGGTCAGACCAATCTCGGCTACCGCGGCGGGATCGACTACTTCGTGAAGCTCGGGACGACCGGGCAGGTCGTGGTCAATACCCTGACTGCGACGGAGATCCCCTACGACGGGAGCTTCGGCTCGCTCCGGACCGGGGAGCCGTGGGAGTGCAACATCGTGCGCCTCGAAGACGCGACGCTCGACACCCTTGAAGGCGTCGCTTCGCCCGGCTTCGGCGAATGGCTCCTCTTCCAGGATGGCGTAGCCGATACGGCGATGATGGACCTGAACGAGGTCAACGGAAACAAGCCATACGACGCGTGCGTCGGCGACATCGTCAACGTCACCGGTGTCCTCGTCGGGACTTACGGCGACTATCGCGTCTCACCGCAGTGGGGCCGCGGCATCGACATCGAGGTGATCTACGACAACCCCGATTGCGCGCCGACGGGCGTCGAGGAGGCGAACGCGCTATCGCAGGGTCCGGCGATGCGTCCCTCCCCCAACCCGTTCAATCCGCGGACGGCGATCCGATTCCGTCTCCCGCAGGCGGGAAGCGTCCGGCTTGCGATCCATGACCCCGCCGGTAGGCTCGTTCGGACCCTCGTGGCGGATCGAATCCTGCCCGCCGGAACCCAGGAGAGCGTTTGGGACGGCCGGGACGACGCCGAGCGACCGGTCGGGACCGGCACGTACTTCGCCCGGCTATCGGTGGGAGACATGCAGGTCTCGACGAAGATGATCCTGCTGAAGTGAAATGGAGCGACCCTAGGTCAAACTCCTGAATCAGGACTCAGAGCTTTCTGTGGTCGTCGAGATCGCGATAGTCGCGAATGTCATAGATCTGTCTCTTACCGGAGCGGCGGCGGCGGTCGAGCCAGCGCCAGGGAATGACCCGCAGGAATACCCATCCGAACACCAATCCTCCGAGGTGCGCCAGGTGGGCGATTCCGCTCCGGCCGGGTTGGATGGAGGCGAAGAACTCGATCGCGCCGAAGATGATCACGAAGTACTTCGCTGGCACGGGAAAGAGGAAGTAGATCAGAATCGGCCGGTTCGGGAAGTACAGGGCGAAGGCGAGCAGCAGGCCGTAGATCGCTCCGCTGGCGCCGATGATCGGGTAGATCGCGCCCGGTTCGAAGAGCGCGTTGGTGATTCCCGCCCCGATCCCCGTGAAGAAGTAGTACTGCAGGAACCTCTTCGATCCCCAGAGGTACTCCAGCTCGCTTCCGAACATCCAGAGGGCCAGCATATTGAAGAGGATGTGGAAGAACTCCCCGTGGAGAAACATGTAGGTCACGAGCTGCCAGATGTGTCCGCGCCACAGATCGTGAGGAACCAGGCCCAGGTTATAGACGAGCCAGACGTCGAGACCCCGCACGAAGCGCCCGGAGAGGATCTGGACGAGGAAGATGATGACGTTCCAGGCGATCAGGAGACGGACGACCGTCGAGAGGGATCCGCCCAGGGAGAAACCGCCGCTGACGGGGCGTCGGCTCATTTCGCCCCCGAGCCCGCGCCCGGCAGATACGCGGGCGGCTCGTCCCGGCCCATGTGGCAGTTGCCCTGGAAGATCGCGCCGTCCTGGATGCGGAACGACTTGGCGTAGACGTCCCCTCGAAGGTGGGATCCCTTACGCAGCTCGAGAGAGTCCTTCACGCGAATGTCCCCTTCGATCCGACCGGCGATCCGTGCGCGCTCCGCCTTGACCTCGCCGAGGATCGAGCCACCGAGATCCAGATCGAGCTCGCCCGAGGCGTCGACCCCTCCTCGCACCTCTCCCTTCACGTGCGCCGCCCCTCGAACGGTCAGGTCGCCCCGCACGACGCACCCCGCCCCGATGACGGTGTCATAGGTCGGGCTCGCCTCGCGCGCCACCTCCCTCTCCTTGCCACTGCCGAACAGCTTCATCCTGGATCAGCCCCCCGACTCGACCGTCAACGCCGACTCGACCCTCATCACGACGAGGGTGATGTCATCCTGCGCCTTTCCTTCACAGTGTCGCAAGACATCTTCCTCCAGATGGCGGCGAGTCTCGGCCGCCGCCGACCCGCGCGCTGCCCCCATCGCGGCCAGGAGCCTCATCTCGCCGTACTCCTCCCCGGAGGCGTCGCGCGCCTCGATCGCTCCGTCGGTGTAGAGGACGAGCGCATCGCCCGGCTCGAAGAGAACCCGCCCCACGTCGTGGCGGACTTCTTCGAACGCGCCGAGGATCATTCCTCCCTCCTCGAGCCGCCGGACTTCACCGTCCCCGCGCAACAGCAGGGGCGGGTTGTGGCCCGCGTTCGCATAGGAGAAGATCCGTCTGCGCAGGTCGAGGACGCCGTAGACCGCGGTGACGAACTGCCCTGGGCGGATCGACTCGAGCAGGAGCCGGTTGACGTTTTGAAGGATCCTCCAGATCTCGTATTGGTGCCTGACCTCCGTTCGCATCGCGGCCCGGAAGGTGGCGAGGATGAGCGCCGCCGGAATCCCCTTTCCCGCCACGTCGGCGACGAAGAGGCCGAACTGATCCTCAGCGATGCGAATATAGTCGAAGCAGTCGCCTCCCACTTCGAGAGATGGAATCGTCCGGCCCGAGATCTGGAAACCGGGCAGTTGCGGATCGGCTGAGGGCAGAAAGCTCTCCTGGATCCGGCGGGCGAGATCGACCTCATCCTGGAGCCGTCGCCTGCGCACAACCTCCTCGAGCAGCCCCGCCCGCTCGACGGAGATAGCGGCCTGATTCGCGAAGCTGAGAAGCGGCCGCACGTCTCGGGGCCGGTATGCGTCCAGGGAGTCGTTCTCCAGATTGACCGCTCCGATGACCCGGCCCTCCGTGATCATCGGCACGGTCAGCTGGGAGCGCGTGGACGGGCGGATGACGACGTAGCGGCGGTCCTTGCGCACGTCCGGGATGAGCAGCGGTTCCCCGGTCTTCATCACCCAACCGACCGCCCCTTCGCCGATCTTCAGGCGGAATCCCACCTCCGATCCGGGCGGATAGCCGCGCATGGAGGCGAGCCCGATCTCGGAGGACTCAGGCCGGAGCAGGGAGATTCCGGCTCCGTCAAACGGGAGGACCTCGCCGATCAGATCGAGGATCCGGTCGAGGGTCTCCCCCAGATCGACCATTTGATTGAGCTTCAGACCGATCCGGAAGAGGATCTCGTTCTCGGCCTTCTCTCGCTTGAGGCCCCGGTAGAGCAAGGCGTTGTCCAGGGCGACGGCGATCGGATCGGCGAGGGCGGTCAAGATGCGCAGATCGGTGGGGGTGAACCCCTCCAGTCCGCGCTTGTTCAGGATCTCGACGACCCCGACGACGCTTCGTCCGCGATGGATCGGCACGCCCAGGACCGAGCGCCCCGTGAAGCCAAGGGTTCGATCGATCTCGTGCCGGTAGCGGAGGTCGCGAGAGAGGTCGTTGACGATCACCGGGCTGTCGTTGGCGGCGATCCAGCCGGCCATCCCCTCGTTCGGCTCGAGATAGAGCTTCCGCACGACCGGGTCAGAGCGATTGAACGCCAGCTGGAACTCGAGGCGCGTGCGGTCCTCGTCCCAGATGAGGACATTGACTGCCTCCCCGTCGACCGCCTCGAGGCAGAGGTCGCGGATCTCCGAGAGGAGGAGATCGAGATCCAGGACCCGGTTGAGCCTTCTCGAAGCTTCGAAGAGGAAAGCGAGATCGGGGACGCGATCCAGCGGAGGCGTCATCGCGTCGCCTCGAGCACCGCCTCCGGGAGCGGCTCGCCGGGATCGCAGAAGAGCGTCCGCCCATCCCGCACGGTCCAGATGACGCGCGCCCATCCCTCGCGCAACGCGGCCGCCGGGTCCCCACCCGGCAGGGCGAGCAGAACCATCGTCGCGCTGGACCCCTCAGCCCATCGATCGGGCGCGTCGCCTCGATGGATTCCACCCCGGCAATAGGCGGCGAGGGCCTCGGCCGCATCGAGTCGCTGCGCAGGATCGGGATGGCCGAGCGCGCCCCGAAGACCCAGGAGCGGGCCGAAGGGCATCGTATCGGAGCCGAACCGCAGAGCGGCGCGAAGCGCGACTGAGCGATACGGGTTCAATGCGCGGGCTCGATCGCGCCCAAGGGCGCGCTCATAGAGGCCGCCGCTCCCCTGCCACCGAAACGTGAAGTTCGGCTGCATCGAGAGCACGACGCCGAGGCGGGAGGCTCGATCGCAGATCTCCTCGTCGATCTCCTCCGCATGCTCGATCCGCAGGTCCCCACGACCCCGCGGCGCTGCTCCCGCCGCCTCGAACGCGTCCAGGGCCAGACGGACCGCCCTGCCACCGATCGCATGGAGGGCGACGCTTGCCCCGGCCTGGGCGGCTCCGCGGACAGCCTCGGCGAGCGGGGAGCGCTCCCAGAGCAGCGCGCCGGATTCGCCACGATCGGCGAACGATCCCTCGACCGCCGCGGTGCGCGCCCCGATCGAACCGTCCAGAAACCCCTTCACGCCCGCGATCCGCAGCCTGCCGATCCGATCGCCGAAGCGGCCCGCGTCGGAGATCTGATCCCGCCAGGACTCGAGCGGGAAGAAGTGGTTGATCTCGAGCTCCACCCCCCCCGTCTCGGCATGGGCCCGAAACGCCTGGTAGGTTTCCTGGCGCCCCATCTCATCGGCGCCCACGACTCCCATGCGGGCGGCCGCTTCCTGCGCCCGCCGGACCCCTTCCCGATAGGCGTCGGGTGGAGGGGGCCATCGTCGCGGCAGTCCCATCGCCAGATTCTCGCGCAGCCGGCCGGTCTTCGGGTCGGCGTCGGGACCATCCGGGCGAAGCTCGCGCCACGCGGCGGAGTTCGCAACGGCCAGATGTCCGCAGACCCTTCGCAGCGCCAGCGGCCGCGCGGGCGCCAGGCGATCGAGCTCCTCCCGAGTTGGGGGCCGCGGATCGTCCCATGCCGACTCGTCCCACCCCTCGCCGAGCACCGGTCGATCGCCTCCATGCTCGTCGACCCAACGCCGGACCGCATCGAGGCATTCGCCGCGCGTGGCGATCCCCTCGAGATCGGGACCCGATGGCGCCTTGAAGGTCCCGACGAGGTGAGTGTGGTGGTCGTGGAATCCCGGAACGAGGATCCGCTCAGGGCCGAGCTTCCAGGTGGGCGCACTGCTCGCGGCTTCGACGATCCGCTTTCCGCGAATGGCGATCCGGCGGTGGGAAAGACGCGCGCCGGCGAGGACCAGCCCTTCGAGCACGATTCGGGGTTTGGAGGGGTCGCGACTCACTCGAGCCAGTAAAGGATCCGGCCGCAGTTCTCGCAGGTCAAGAGCCGCTCCGGATCCGCCGTGGCAGGATTCACGGAGGTCGGCATGGCCATGTAGCAGCCGAGGCAGATGCGATCCTCGACAGGAACGATTGCGCGGGGATGCCGCTTCACGATCCGGTCGAACAGGCGGAGGTCGCGCGGGTCGATCTGAGCGCGCAGCTTCTCGCTGGCGGATTGCAGCTTCTCAAGCCCAAGCATGATGAAGCCCATCTCCTCTTCCTGCCGTTTCGATCGCTCGTCCTTCGCCTCTCGGATCATCAACTCGAGATCCTGCAAGTGGGAGAGCTTCTGCAACCGATCGGCGTGGCGAGGGTCAGTCATCGTCGACTCCCTCCAGGATCTCGCGCAGATCGCCAAAGGTCGTCGCCTCGAGGAGGCGCTTTCTCGCCTTGGATTCCTTGACCAGCTCCGCGATCTGGCCCAACAGCGGAAGATACTCGTTGTTGCGGTCCTGCGGCGGCGCCACGATCAGGAAGAAGAGGCGAACCGGCTCTCCGTCCGGGGAGTCGAAATCGACGCCCTTCGCGTGCCGGGCGAAGAGGATCTTGATGTTCGCGATCGCCAGGCTGCGACCGTGCGGTATGGCGACGCCCGATCCGATGGCCGTCGACCCGAGCGCCTCTCGCTTCTTGAGCATCTCCAGGAGGAGTCTCGAATCCCTCACCTCGCGATCCTGCGCGAGGCAATCGGCAAGCTCCTTCAGCACGCCATCCTTGGTTTTGGCGCGGAGATCGCGGACAAAGAATCGCTCTTCGAGGTAACGCAGGATTCTGGATGGTTCTCTCATCCCCTACCCTTCCGACAGGAGACCGACGGCTCCCAAAGGACGCTAGCAGAGTCCACGAACACGGGCAAGCGGGTTCCCGGATCCCTACCGCGGGGCGGCGAACTCGGCGATGGCGGACTCCTCCATCCAGCCGCGCAGGCTCTCCGAGACTTGAACCTCGCGCCACTTGCCATCTTCGCGACCGAGATCGACCGGACTGCCCGCGGGCAGCCGGAACTCGACCGTGGCGTCGTCGGACGGTTCCGATCGAGCGGCTCCCGCCTGTACGACCATCGCTTCCGGAGCGAGCGATTGTTGCGCCAGCTTCATTCCTGCCAGCAGTCCGGCGAGGGCGAGCGCCGCGACGGCGCCGATGCCCAGCAGTCTCCTGCGACCTTCCAGCGGCGGGACCATCCAGCGGCAGAGGATCGCCGCGACGGCCAGCCACACAAGCGCCAGGACCGTCATGGCCGCCCGCGCGGGCGTGAGCGTGTCCACCCACCGGGCGGACCAATGCAGGATGGACGCTCGCGACGGCTCCGGATCGGACCCGAGGAGAGCTCGGCGGGTGAGCGCGAGGTTGGCGCCGATATCGGGATTGCGCGGGGATCGCCGCCGTGCCTGCTCGAAGTAGTAGACCGCCCAGCCCGCATGCCCGGATTGGAGTGCGGCATTGCCCATGTTGTGGAACAGCTCAGCAGAGCGCTTCCCTGCGGCGAGGACCTTGCGGTAGGAGTCGAGCGCCTCGGCGTAGCGCAGCTCGTTGTAAAGGCGGTTGCCTTCCTCGAAGGCATCATCGGCCGGAGTCGACGCCCGGGCGGCGCGCGAGCCAAGCAGGGTCAGAACGGCGAGCGCCGAGACGAGGAATCGCCTAGCCACGCCGTCCTCCCTTCAGGCGGGTCGCCGACTCGGCGCTCGCGCGGATCGCCTCCCGAAGATCATCTTCCGAGGCCGCCGACGCGGGGAGGTATCGCCTGGCATCCGCTTGCTCAAGAATCTCGACGATTCGTTCGGTGGCCTCCCGTTCGCATCCCTGCTCGGTCAGATGAGCGCGCAAACCTGATCGGGTCAGGCCTCGGACCTCCGGACCGTACTGCGCGCAGAGATAGTCCTCCACGCCCCGCACGAGCCCGCCCCAAGGATCCTCCCTCTCGACCCCGACTCTTTCGAGGGAGCGTCTCAGGTTGCGTGGTGCGGCGCGCATCCGCGCCCCCACTGGATCGAGTCGATCCATCTCTCTCCTGCGCCGGAGCGCAAAAATCGCAGCGAGGGCAAGAAGCGGCGCCGCGACGCCGGCCGCGTAGAGCGGATGGCTCCACGGTCGTTCCGCCGAGGCCGAATGCAGCCGCGTGCGGCTGAAGATCGGCCGTAACCCCTCCCCGAGCCGCTCGGCGGGCTTCGCGTCGGCGTCGGCGTAGCCGAGCGCCGGCTCCACGACGAGGTCTCTACCGGCAAGCTCCGATGCGACGTAGCGCCCCTCGGCGGGGTCGTAGTGCGCCCACGCGATCGAGGGGATCCGGATCGTGCCCGCGCGGTCCGGAATCAGGATGCGGGTGAACCGCTTCGTCCCTCCGACGATTCGCGTGTCGCGCTCTCGATCGAGACTCTCCCCGCCGTCCAACCCCCGGCATCCGGGGATCTCGGGAAACTGGGGCCCTTCGAGAGCGGTCACGTTTCCCGCGCCGCGGATCTCAACGGTCCAGTTGATCGGCTCGCCTTGACGCGCTGCCTCGCGGTCGAACGACGAGCGGATCGAGTAGTCCCCGACGGCCCCCGTGAAACCGGGCGGAGCGGGCTGGGGCAGCGGCTTCACCGTCACGATGCAGGGGGCCGATGCCGGCTCCTCTTCCCGATCGGGTCCCGAAAGGCCGAAGAACGAGAACGGATCCCGTCGCGCCGTCCGGTACTGCACGCGCACGCGCGCAGGTGAGATCTCCAGCCGGCCGGGCCGCGTCGGAAACAGGGCGAGCCGGATCTCCGTCACCTCGTATGTGGCGCCGGGGCGACGTTCGACTCCATGGGGGATCTGGGGGAGATCCTCTTTCCAGAAGCCTTCCGTCTCCGGCGGGACGAATCGAGCGTCGTAGACGGCGATGTCGGCCCGCTGGAGGAACCGGACGGAGAGGATCGCCTGCTGTCCAACGAAAAGCTGCGAGGGCTCGACGGTCATCTCCACGAGAACGGCGGGAATCGCGCCGCTCCCAGACCGGGACGGCCCAGCTCCCGGGGCTTCCGGAGACGGCTGCGAGGCGACGGCTCTCGCCGTCAGGGCCCACGGACCGAATCGATAGGCGCGCCCGCCAACGTGGATCTCGAGGACGGGCAGCTCGTAGCGGCCCTCGCGGAGCGGCGTCACCAGATAGCGCCGCTGCGTCGACTGCGAGAACTTCCCGTTCACCATCGAGAAGTTCCGGCTCTCTCCCGCCGAGCGGACGCTTAGCCCCTCGGGAAGAGGCCATCGCAGGTCATCATCGATCGAGCCCCCGCCCTCGACGATGATCGTGAGGACGGCGCGCCCGCCGACCTCCAGGTCGAGCGGCTCGAGCGTCGCTTCCACCGTGGGTTCGCCCAGGGCGGGACCGAAGAGGAGCGCGCACCCGAGCGCGGCGAGAAGGAGTCGATTCACCAGTCCTTCTCCACGTTGAGATTCCGGCCTTGCGCCTTCAACCTCTCGGCCTGCAGATCCTTCTCCTCCTGCTCGAGCCCGTCGAGAATCCGTTCGGCATCCTCTCGATCGAAGTCCTCCGGCGTGGGCGGGGGCATCGAGGACGGCTCTTGCTCCTCCGGCTGGCCTTGGGGTCGATCGGCCGGGGCTTCCTCATCCTGCTCCCGCCGAGATGGCTCGTTCTGTTGCGATTGCTCTTGCTGTTGCGGCTGTTGTTGCTCCTGCTGTTGTGGCTGTTGTTGTCGCTCCTGCTGCTGCTGTTCCTGCTGCTGTTCCCGCTGTTGCTGCTCTTGCTGCTCCCGCTGTTGCTGCTGTTGCTGCTGCTCTTCCTGCTGCTGCCTCAGACGAAGCGCCAGCTCGAGGTTGTACTGCGTGTCGCGACTCGACGGCTCATTGCGGAGCGATTCGACGTAAGCTCCGATTGCCTCGTCGATCCTGCCCGACTGCAGGAGAGCATTGCCCAGGTTGTGGGCCGCCCTTGCCCGGATCCCGGCGTCCGGGCTTTTCAGCGCGGCGCGATACGCCTCCGCGGCCCGCTCGGGGAGATTCGAGCGGAACTCGACATTGCCGAGATTGTAGCGGGACCTCCAATCCTCCGGGTTCTCTCGGAGACGATCGCCATAGATCCGCCGCGCCTTGTCCAGATCGCCGCGGCGGTACGCCCCCTCGGCGGGGCCCGCGCCCGCCCACGTGGGCGAACCCGCCAGGAGCAGGAGCAGCATCCAGAGAGCCGTCACTCCGACCTCCTTCGATCGCCGAGCCAGCCGCGAATCGCGAGCAAGCCGAACGCGATCCCGGCGAAGTAGGCGAAGCGCTCCTCGTAGCGCAGTCCCAATCCACCCTCCATCTCGCTCTGCTCCAGGTCCCGCAGCGCCCGCGCGATCCGCGCGGCCGCCATCCCTCCCTCGCTGCGCACATAGACGCCGCCGGTCGCCTCGCATGCCCTCCGCAGCCCGTCCTCGACCAGGCGAGTCACGACCACGCGTCCCTGCCGGTCCTTCTTGTACTCCGGCGACCGGCCGGGACGCCCCGCCAGCGGAATCGGATCGCCCTGCGTCTTCCCGATCCCGACCGCGCAGATCCGCACGCGCTCCTGCTTCGCTTCCTCCACGGCCCGCTCGAGGTCCCCGTCCCAGGCCTCGCCGTCGGAGAACAGAACGATCGCGCGCCCGCGGCGGGGGTCATCCCCGAACGCCTCGATCCCCCGCCGGACCGCGGCGGCGAGGTTCGTGCCCGGCTCCGGCATGCGCGCAGGATCCAGGAGGGGCAAAAGCATGCGAAGGGCGCCCCGATCCAAGGTGAGGGGGCTCTGGATGAACGCCTCTCCCGCGAAGCTCACAAGGGCGACCCGGTCTCCCTGCAGTTGGTCCAGCAGGCTGAGGACCTCCTGGCGGGCGCGCTCGCGCCGGCTCGGAAGCAAGTCGCGCGCCTCCATCGAGAGGGACGCGTCGACTGCGAGCACGATGTCGCTGCCCCGCTGCCTCGTCTCGAGGATGCGGCTGCCCAGTTGCGGGCGGCTCGCGCCGATCAGCAGGAAGAGGGAAGCGAACAGGGTCAGCGCGATCGCGAGGCGGCGTCGATCTTCGGCCATGGATGGGAGCATCCGGTTCCGCGCGACCGGATCGACAAAGCGCCCGAGATCCCGCGCGCGACGCCGCTCCAAGACGACGGCGACGACCGCCAGCAGCGGAAGGGCCACGAGACCCCAGAGGAGCTCCGGATGAGCGAATCGCATCATGGCCGGCTCCTACGGCAGCTTCCGCAGCGGCCCGAGGCCGAGCAGCAGCTCGAGGAGCACCAGGAGCAGGGCGGGCAGCAGGAGCGTGCCGCCCACTTCGCTGTACTCCACATAGGTCTTCGTCTCCACGCGCGTTTTCTCCATCGCGTCGATCTGCCGGTAGATCCGCTCCAGGGCATCCGCGTCGGTCGCCCGGAAATACGAGCCTCCCGTGACTTCCGCCACCTGGCGCAGGCTTTCCTCGTCGACCTGCATCGGCATCATGACGTAGCGGCGGCCGAAGACGGGATCGTCCACGGGAACCGGAGCCTCCCCCTGCGAGCCCGCGCCAATCGTGTGGACCCGCACCCCGACCGCCTTCGCGAGGCGGGCCGCGGTGATCGGATCGACGACTCCGGAGTTGTTGCGTCCGTCGGTCAGGAGGATCAGAACGCGGCTCTTCGACACCGCCTCGCGCAGACGGTTGACCCCTGTCGCGATCGCCATGCCGACAGCGGTTCCATCCTTGACGTCGCCGAAGTCGACCGTGTCGAGCATCGACTGTAGAACCGGGGTGTCGGTCGTCAGCGGGCACTGCGTGTAGGCGTTCGAAGCGAAGACGACGAGGCCGATCCGGTCGCCGCGCCTCGCCCCGATGAACTCGCGGGCGACGCGCTTGGCCACCGCAAGCCTATTGTCCGGCTGGAAGTCCTCGGCCTGCATGCTGCCGGAGATGTCGAGGGCAAGCATGATGTCGATCCCCTCGGAGATGACCACCGTCTCGCTCTCGCCGTATCGCGGACGCGCGAGGGCGATCACGACCACGACAAGGGCGAGGGCTCGCAGGATGGGGAGGATCGCCCGGGCGCGGGCGCGGAGCGAGGCGCGCCGCGGGAGCTTCGCGACGTCGGGGAGCAGGATGGAAGGCTCCAGGCGCTCGCGCCGGCGCAGCCACCGGATCGCCATCAGCAGGGGGAGGGACAGGAGCGCCAGGACCCACGGATAGGCGAAGCTCATCCCTGCGCCTCCCTGATCTCCTGCGACGCCCCGGCGGCCGCTGCGAGCAGACGGATGAGATCTCTGGAGCGATCGAGGTAGCCGCCCGCCTCCGCCGCGAGACGGTCGAGACGGGCGTACTTGACGAGATCTCCCTCGCGCAGCCACGCGGAGAGGGCCTCGCGCGACTCCGTGGTCCCCATCCTCGGCCCGAGGAGATCGAGGACCTCCGCGGAAGTCGACTCGAGAAGCGGCAAACCATGAACCCGCTCGAGGTAGCGACGCACGGCCGCCGAGACCCCATAGTAGAAGGCCTGGACTTCGCCACGCTCGAGAAGACGCTCGGAGAGCAGGCGCGCGATCGCGGCCTCGAACTCCTCTTCCGGAGTCGGACCCGCCGGCGCGACCTCGACAATCTCCTTCCCCCTGCGCCGCAGGCGGCCCCTGAAGTAGACGAGAATCGCGATCACGAGCGCTGCGGCGACCGCATAGAGAATCCATCCAGGCAATCCGGTGGAGACGACGTCGCGGATCTCCTTCGCGGCCGAGACGTCGACGGGCTCGCCTGGAGCGATCTGGCCTCCGATCCTGAGCCGCGGCGCCGGTCCGGCCAGCACCAGCGTTTCCCCCGCGGCGCTCACGGCGAGGACCCTCAGCGAGTCGGGTCCCGCCTCGCCGAGGCGGAAGGCGGCGACGCGAAGCTCCTGGCGAAGGACGCGCAGTCCTTCCCGCTCGCGCAACCGAGGCCTGCCTGCGTCGAGAACCTTCCAGCCGCCGATCGAGTCGCCCTCGACCACGACGCGCCCGCGCGCGCCTCCGGGCAAGACCGCCTCCACGGTGAGCCGCACCGGATCCCCGAGACCGGCCGAATCGGGCCGCGCGCTCGCTCGAAGCCCCGCGCGCAGGGGAACGCCATCCTGCGCGCCGCCGCACGACAGGCCCACAAGGACCAGCAGCGCGACTTCAGCGACCCGCCGCACGCCACCTCTCCCGTCGTCGGAAGTAGGCCATCAGCGGTTCGGACGGATCTCCGTCCACCGGAATCTCGATGCCCGATACGCCCGCATCGCGAAACCTCATCGCTCTGCGTTCCCGCCGCTCCTGGAGGATCGCCTCGTGCTCGCGGCGCGTCCGCGCGTCTGAAGTGTCCACGACCCGCCGCTCCCCCGTCTCAGGATCCTCGAAGTCGACAAGCCGCGCCGACTCGAGACGCAAGGTCAACGGGTCGAGGAGAACGATCGGAATCAGCTCGTGCTTGCGCGCGGCGATAGCGAGGGCCGGACCGTAGGCGTCGTCCTGCAGGAAATCGGAGACGAGGAACACGAGACTCCGTCGGCGAAGGATGCGCGTCGCGTGCTCGAGGGCGAGGCGGATCGATGTCCCGCGCGCGGCCGGTTGGTGCACGAGGATGTCCCGGATGATTCGAAGCAGGTGCGATCGTCCCTTCCTGGGCGGCACCCATCGCTCGGGCGCCTCGGAGAACAGGAGCAATCCCACCTTGTCCTGGTTCGCCGCGGCCGAGAAGGCGAGAAGGGCTGCGACACGCGCCGCGGCGCTCGTCACCGCCTCGGCCCCGCGAGAGCCGATCCGCATCGAGCGCGAAAGATCGACGAGAAAGACGACCGTCCTCTCGCGCTCCTCGTGAAACTGCTTGACGAAGGGACGATCCATCCGTGCGGTCACGTTCCAGTCGATTCCGCGCACGTCGTCCCCCGGCACGTATTCGCGGACGTCAGCGAACTCGATGCCGCGCCCCTTGAAGACCGCGTGGTACTGCCCGCTGAAGAGATCGTGGACGAGCCGCTTGCTCTGGATCTCGATCCTGCGGACATCGCGGAGGATCTCCAGCGCGCGCTCTTCGCCTCCGGTCGTCCTCGCCTCAGGCGCAGGAGGCGCGGAGAAGAGCCGAAGCCTCATGGAACCGCTACCGTCTCCAGGATCCGCCTGGCGATCTCCTCGGAGGTGATCTCCTTCGCCTCCGCCTCATACGTGGTCAGGATCCGGTGCCGGAGCACGTCCAGGGCCAGGGCCTTCACGTCGTCGGGGGTCACGTAGGCGCGCCCGTGGATGAAGGCATGGGCCTTCGCCGAGGTGGTGAGATAGAGAGTCGCCCGGGGACTCGCGCCGTAGGAGATCCAGGAGGACAGGTCCAGCCCATACTCCTTCGGCCGACGCGTCGCGGCGACGAGATCCAGGACATACTCGCGTATCTTCTCGTCGACATAGATCATCCGCACCACGCCGCGAGCGCGCATCAGCTCCTCGATCGCGACGACCGGGCGGATGGGCGGCAGCGGAGCGCCTGTCATGCGATCCAGGATCTCCTTCTCTTCCTGGCGCGACGGGTAGTCGACCTTGACCTTGAGCAGGAAACGGTCGAGCTGCGCTTCCGGGAGCGGATAGGTCCCCTCCTGCTCGATCGGGTTCTGGGTCGCCAGCACGAGAAACGGCTCGGGAAGCGGGTGCGTCGCGTCGCCGATCGTCACTTGCCGCTCCTGCATCGCCTCGAGCAGCGCGCTCTGGACTTTCGCGGGGGCGCGGTTGATCTCATCGGCCAGGACCATATGCGCGAAGATCGGACCCTTGCGCGTCGCGAACTCGGCGCTCTTCGGGTTATAGACCAAGGTGCCGATCAGATCGGCGGGCAGAAGGTCCGGCGTGAACTGGACGCGGGCGAAAGTCGCGTTCAACGTCGCGGCGAGGCTCTTGACCGCGAGGGTCTTCGCGAGCCCCGGCACGCCCTCGAGCAGGAGGTGCCCGTCGGCCAAGAGCCCTACCAGCAGACGAAGGACCAGGGCATCCTGCCCCACGACGTGACTCGCCATCTCGATCCGGATCCTCCGGACCGCCTCCGACTCCCTCTCGACCATATCCTGGACCTGGCGAATTTCAGGATGCACGCCTTCCTCCTTGGGAAGCGATCAGTTGTTACACGCTGCCCGGAACAGCGGTTCCGGACGCCGCTTAGCCCGGGGGCCAGCCCATCGGCCGGCCGCCGAGGATGTGGAAGTGGATGTGAAAGACGCTCTGCCCCGCCCCCTCCCGGCAGTTGGCCACGATCCGATACCCCGACTCCGAGAGCCCCTGATCGCGGGCGATCGCGACCGCCTTGAGGAGCAGATCCCCCATCAGGGGCGCATTCGCCGCGGAGAGATCGTCCAGCGCCGGGATATGCGCCTTCGGGATGAGCAGGATGTGCACCGGCGCCTGCGGAGAGATGTCGTGGAAGGCGAAGAACGACTCATCCTCGTAGACCTTCCGCGCCGGTATCTCCCCGGCGGCGATCCGGCAGAAGATGCAGTCCGGCGTCATTCGCCTCTCCTCTCTAGAGCTCGGGATAGAGCGGGAAGGCGCTCGCCAGATCGGCAACCTCGCGCCGCACCCTGCCGACGACGCTCTCCTCGCCCTGAGCCTCAAGGACGTCGCAGATGAACCCCGCGATCCGGTCCATCTCCGTCTGCGCCATCCCACGCGTGGTGAGCGCCGGGGTGCCGACGCGTATCCCGCTCGTGATGAACGGCTTCTGCTTGTCGAAGGGAACGGTGTTGCGGTTCACGGTGATCCCCGCCGACTCGAGCCAGCGCTGCGCCTTGCTGCCGGTCAGATCGCGCGAGGAGAGGTCCACGAGGAACAGATGGGTGTCGGTGCCGCCGCTGACCACATCGAACCCGCGCGCGACGATCCGCTCGGCGAGGCGTTTGGCGTTGGCGACGACCTGTCTCTGATAAACCTTGAACTCCTCGCTCATCGCCAGCTTGAAGCAGACGGCCTTGCCGGCGATCACATGCATCAAGGGCCCGCCCTGCATCCCCGGGAAGGAGGTCTTGTCGATCGCCTCGCGGTGGGTCTCCTTGGTCAGAATGAAACCGGAGCGTGGGCCGCGGAGGGTCTTGTGCGTCGTCGAGGTGACGACATCGGCGTGGGGCACGGGGCTCGGGTGCACGCCGGCGGCGACCAGCCCCGCGATGTGCGCCATGTCCACCATCAGATAGGCGCCGATCTCATCGGCGATCGCGCGGAAGCGGGGAAAATCGATCGTCCGCCCGTAGGCGCTCGCGCCGGCCAGGATGAGCTTCGGGTGGTGCTCCCGCGCCAGCCGAGCAAGCTCATCGTAGTCGATCATCTTTGTCTCGGGACTGACTCCGTAGGCCACGACCTTGAAGAAGCGCCCGGAGAAGTTCACCGGATGGCCATGCGTCAGATGCCCCCCGTGGGAGAGGTTCATCCCGAGGATCGTGTCGCCCGGCTCGAGGAGCGAGAAGTACGCGGTGAGATTCGCCGAACTTCCGCTGTGCGGCTGCACATTGGCATGATCGGCGCCGAAGAGGCGGACCGCCCGGTCCCGGGCGAGCTCTTCCACTTGATCGACGAACTCGCACCCGCCGTAGTAGCGCTTCGCCGGATACCCTTCGGCGTACTTGTTCGTCATGACCGATCCCACCGCCTCGAGCACGGCCGGATGAGTGAAGTTCTCGGAGGCGATCATCTCGAGTGTGTTCCGCTGCCGCGCAAGCTCTCCGTCGATCGCGGCGGCGACTTCCGAATCGATCGTGCTCAGGTATCCCATCCCATCACTCCTCACAGTTCCAGCGACTGCAGCCAGCCGTGCTCATCCGCGACATCGCCGTGGATCAGCCCGAAGAATACCTCTTGGAGCCGCTTCGTGATCGGTCCCACCTTCCCCTCCCCGATCGGGATTCGATCGATGGAGCGAATGGGCGAGATCTCCGCGGCGGTCCCGGTGAAGAACGCCTCCTCGGCGATATAGAGAAGTCCGCGCGGGATCCGCTGTTCCCGCACCTCGACGCCGATCTCCTTCGCCAGATGGATCACGGAGTCCCGCGTGATTCCGAGCAGGATGCTGGAGGAGAGTGGAGGCGTGTAGAGAACCCCGTCACGCACCAGGAAGAAGTTCTCGCCCGATCCCTCGCTCACGCACCCGTCGCTGCCCAAGGCGATCCCCTCCACGTAGCCGTTCAGAATCGCCTCCATCTTGATCAGCTGGCTGTTCATGTAGTTGGAGCCGCATTTGGCGATCGGAGGGAAGGTATTCGCGCTCTGGCGATTCCAGGAGGAGACGCAGACGTCGATTCCCTTCTCGAGGGCCTCGGCTCCCAGATACTTCCCCCACTTCCAGGTCAGGACCGACACCTCGGTCCGGTTGTGCAGGGGGTTGACTCCGACCCCACCGAGTCCCCGATAGACGACCGGCCGGATATAGCATTCGGTGAACCGATTGGCCAGGATCGTCTCCACCGAGGCGCGTTCAAGCTGCTCGGCGCTGTACGGGATCTCCATGCGATAGATCCGCGCGGATTCGAAGAGGCGCCGGATGTGATCGTGCAGACGGAAGAGCCTCGGTCCCCGCGGGGTCTCGTAGCAACGGATCCCCTCGAAGACGCTCGATCCGTAGTGAATCACGTGGGATGCGATGTGGATCCTCGCATCGTCCCAGTCCACCAGCTGCCCGCTCATCCACACCTTGTCGGCGAGTCGATCACTCATCGTCATCCCCTCCCTCTCGCGGCGGAGTCGCGATCTCCGTTGTGGTCTTCTGCTCCCTTCGATCCCCACCGACTCCCGCGAGCGCCAGGATACGGGGGAGACCGGCTAGCAGGCCGGCCTCGATCCGACTGAACGTCTCCCGATAGGAACTCAGGCCCATGCCGATCGGATCGGGAATGCCCAGCGGATCCCCCTCCGATTCGCAGTACTGGGTCAAGACGAAGCACTTGCCGTCTGCTTCCGAGTAGGCCATCCGGGCGAAGTCCGCGTGCTCGGGCTCCATGGCCAGGATCAGATCGGCCCGTTCGACCATCCGCCGGCTCAGAGGGCGGGCGACGTGCCCGCGGATATCGATTCCGCGCTCAGCGGAGACCTCGACGGAGTTCGCCGAGACCGGGGCCCCGGGCGTGGCATGCGTGCCTGCCGATTCCACGACGAACTCGCCCGCGTACCCCTCGCGCCGGAGCAACGCGCGCAGAATCCCCTCAGCCATCGGGCTGCGGCAGATATTGCCTGTGCACAAGAGAAGAACTCGAACCATCCACCCTCTCTCGGGGCGCCGGAGCGTGGACGCGCCGCCGCCGGAACACGTCGATCCAGGCCAGTTTATGGAGGGTCGCGGCGCGGGGTCAAGCCGAGCCGTCCGACTCGGGTCCAAGGGGAATCGCCCCGGATCGCAGCACCAGAGGGTCGGGTCCCGTGAGATCGACGATCGTCGAGGCGAAGCCGGGCAACTCCCCGCCGTCCACGAGACCGTCGAGTTCCGCAGCGAAGGCGCTCTCGAGCTCATCGAAGCGGCTGGCGGTCGGCTCCCCGGTCCGATTCGCTGACGTCGAGAGAAGCGGCACTCCTACGGCTCCCAGGAGGGACTGGAGAAAAGGGGACGCCGGCCAGCGAAACGCGAGCGTGTCGCCGGGACCGCATAACTCGGGCGGAACATGAGGTCGCGCCCTCAGGACCGCCGTGAGCGGCCCCGGCCAATGCGCCCGCAGCAGATCCTGACCCGGGCCGTGGGGCGGTTCGGCGTAGCGGAAGGCCATTTCCAGACCCGAGACGAGCGAGACCATGGCCGGAGGCCGACCGGGCCCCTTGATCTCGAGGATCCTCAGCCGCGCATCTTCTCGATCGAATCGAGCCGAGAACCCGTAGATCGTGTCGGTGGGTAGCAGGATCACGCCGCCGTTCTGCAGGATCGGAATGAGGGATCGGACGATCCGCATCGAGGTCCCCTGCCGGACCAGGCGGAAGACCGGCGCGGCCTCTCCTCGACGGGCATTCTTGCTTGGGTGCTTCTTCTCCGCCACGGACTCCCCCCAGGGCGGCATTGCCCAACTTGTGATCGCACCTTAGACTCCATTCGGGCCCGTGCGCAAGGACTTGAGGAGGAGTCGACAATGAGCCAGCCGAGCGAGTTCCTGAAGGGACCCCGCATCGTCCCCGAGCCGATTCGACCCGGGATGTCCGTAAGCGATCTGATGCGGCGGACCTTTCTCGCGTACAACGGCGCCCGGCTCCGCGAGGCGGGCCGACTTCTCGCGGAGAAGATGATGCTCGGCGACGGGGTGGTCGGCCTCTCCCTCTCCGGCGCCCTCACGCCCGCGGGACTCGGCATCTCCTGCCTGGCTCCCCTCCTGCGCGGCGGCTATGTCGACTGGATCGTGACGACCGGCGCGAACCTCTACCACGACACCCACTTCGGGCTCGGGCTCGCGCTCCACCAGGGCTCGCCCTTCCTGGACGACGTGGCGCTGCGCGAGAAAGGGGTCGTGCGGATCTACGACATCCTCTTCGACTACGAAGTCCTCCTCTCCACAGACCGCTTCTACCGCGAGATGGTCGCCACCCCTCCGTTTCAGAAGGCGATGTCGTCGGCTGAGTTTCATTACCTCGCGGGGCGCTACGTCCGGGAACGGGAGCGTGTGATGAAGATCGAGGAGAGCTGCCTGCTCGCCGTCGCATTCGAGTGCGCCGTTCCCATCTACACGAGCTCACCCGGCGACTCCTCCATCGGCATGAACATCGCCGCCTCCGCCTTGGCGGGGAATCGCCTGAGCCTCGATCCGAATCTTGACGTCAACGAGACGGCATCAATCGTCTTCGACGCGAAGCGCAAGGGGACGAGCGGCATCTGGATCCTCGGAGGCGGTTCGCCCAAGAACTTCGTGCTCCAGACTGAGCCGCACCTCCAGGAGGTCCTCGCGATCGCCGACAAGGGCCACGACTACTTCCTCCAGGTCACCGACGCTCGACCCGACACGGGAGGCCTCTCGGGCGCGACCCCGTCCGAAGCGGTCTCCTGGGGCAAGGTCGATCCCGAACGCCTCCCCGACGCGGTCGTCGTCTACTGCGACTCGACGATCGCCCTGCCGCTGCTCACCGCCTATGTGCTCGAGAACGTGCCTCCCCGGCCCTGCAAGAGGCTCTACGATCGCAGGGAGGACATGCTCGAGGCTCTCCGGGACGCCCACCTGCAGACGAAGGTCTCCGAGATCCTCCCGCCGGGCATCCGCTCACAGAACAGGCCGCCGCGCGAAGGATAACTTGGACTTCGCGGTTGCCGCGCCCCGCCTTATATTGATTGCGACACGCCTTCCCGCTCCGGGGTGGCGCCGGACTACCATATCCACGGAATGAAACTGGAGAACGCATGTCCTACCTTCCGCCGAGCTTCAATCGGGCCTCCCGCCTCTTTCGCCGGGGGCTGCTCCTCCTGGTTCCGGCCCTTCTCTTCCCGATCGCCGCTTCCGCGGCCGCCGATGGTATCCGTCCATTCCCCGAGGAGCGCGCCGTCTGGGAGGACCACTTCCGCCAGATGACGGATCTCACCGTCAAGGGAAGCGGCTGGAAGCCGTTCAATCGGTGGGTATGGTTCTACGAGCCCCGGATCGACGAATCGGGCTATGTGCCGGCGGGAGCCCGCTGGGATGGATTCCTCCAGATGCGATCGCTTGCCGATGAGAACAACGAGATCCTGCGCGATCAGCCGATCTGGACGTGTCTCGGACCGGTCAACATCGCGGGGCGCTGCCAGCCGATCGCCATCGACCCGTCGAATCACGACCGGATGCTGGTCGGATCCGCCAGCGGCGGGCTCTGGGAGTCGACGAATGCGGGCGCGAGCTGGGAGCCCGTGGACGACCGCCTGCCAAGCCTCGCTGTCGGCGCGGTCATCTTCGACCCGAACGATCCGAGCATCGTGTACATGGGAACCGGCGAGGGGAACAACTCGGCCGACGCCGTCTTCGGCGTCGGCGTCCTGCGCTCCACCGACGGAGGCTCGAGCTGGGAGATCTTTGGCTCCGGGCTCGACTGGGGGATCGGGGACGGCCGAGCGGTAAACCGCCTATCCATGAATCCCTCCAACGGATCGATCCTCGTGGCCACGACGGCCGGAACCTATCGCAACCAGGGGGGGGCCTGGATCCAGACCCTCGCCGGAGTCGGCGTGGGGATCGCGCGACACCCGTTCGATCCGCAACGCGTCTATGTCACGGTCGGCTCTCCCTGGGGAAGCGGAGTGAACGGAGTCTACGTCTCCACCGACGACGGCCTGACGTGGACGGAGCTCACGAACGGCTTTCCCTCGGTCCATGGGCGTTGCGACATCGCCATCTGCGACTCCCAGCCGGAGATCCTGTATTGCGGAGTCTCCGACACGGGCGGCGCGATGCTCGGCATCTACAAGACCACCGACGGCGGATCGAGCTGGAGCTTGGTCAATAACGGCAATCACTACTCGTCCCAGGGGTGGTACGACCTCGTCATCGCCGTCGATCCCATCGATCCCGCTCGAGTCTACTCCGGCGGCGTCGACATCTGGGGTTCCACCGACGGCGGAGCGACCTTCGCGCGCCGGACGCGTTGGGACTACCCCCCAGGGCATCCGCAGTACGTCCACGCCGACCAGCACGGATGGGCGTTCCATCCTGAGGATCCTGGCCATGTCTACGCCGCATGCGACGGCGGAGTCTTTCAGTCCTTCGACGCCGGGTTCAACTGGGAGGAGATCTCCACGGGCCTGACGACGATGCAGTTCTACGACATCGAGGTGGCCCAGAGCGATCCCTCGATCGCGATGGGCGGGACTCAGGACAACGGAACGAATGTCTTTGGCGGATCGACGAGCTGGGCGCGCAGCCTCGGCGGCGACGGCTTCCACTGCAACATCGACTACGCGAGACCCGACACGATGTTCATGGAGTACCAGTTCGGCAATCACTACCGCTCGTACACCGGGGGCGGCAATCTCGTTCGTATCATGTCGGGCATCGGCGAGGACGGGCCATGGGACACTCCGGTCCATCTCGACTACGAGAACACGGCGGTTCTCTACACCGCGCACCGCAAGATCTACAAGACGACCAACCGCGGGTCCCTCTGGACGGCCAAGACCGTGGCGCTTCCGGGCAGCGGCGTCACGATCGCGCAGGCGCCGAGCGATCCGAGCGTCCTCTACGCCGGTTTCAGCGCCCCCCGGAACATCCATCGCTCGACCGACCGCGGCGAAACCTGGACGCAGCTCTCCGTCACGGGGATCCCGAGCAGGCAGATCACCCGTTTGCGGGTCCACCCCCTCGATCCGAATACGGTCTATGCGACCTACAGCGGCTTCTCGACAAACAACGTCTGGAAGAGCGTCAACGGCGGGGTCGACTGGACATCGATCGGCGGCAATCTCCCCGCGATTCCCGTCAACGCGATCGCCATCGACCCCGACGACCCGAACGTGATCTACGTCGGAACCGATCTCGGCGTCTGGAGGACGGAGGACGGGGGGGCGCTCTGGCTTCCGTACGGAAACGGGCTCCCGAACACTGTAGTCGGCGATCTCCGGATCAACGAGAACGAGCGGATCCTGCGCTGCGGCACTTACGGTCGCGGCCTCTGGGAGATCCCGTTGACCGAGGCCGGCGCGGGAACCGTTCAGGAGAACGCCATTCCGGCTGCGAGGCTCCAGATCCTCCAGCTCTTCCCGAATCCGATCGCCGCGGGCGCGAGGAGCGGAGTCCGCTTCGCGCTCGCGGAGGCAGGGCGCGTGCGCGTGCAGCTCTTCGACGCCTCGGGGCGCCTCATCGAGCAGCCCTTCGACGGCGATCTGGAGGCGGGAACCCATCGCATCGACTGGCCCAGCCGCGCGCCAAGCGGCGTCTACTTCGTCAAGGTGCGGCAGGGACACGAGGTGAGCGCGGCGAAGCTGACGATTCGGCGATAGACGGCGGGCGACCGCGGGCGCCGGCGGGGCGTAATCGGTCCGGCATAGAGGCGCGTTTCACGGCTCTCGTCGATGCGCTAACATCCCCGCATGGCCGAGAGCCGAGCCGCCCGTTCGATCTTTCTCGACGCCGAGCGTTGCCCCGAGCCGCACCGGCTGCGCGGACCGGTCGTCCAGCGCCGGTACCTGATCGGCGGAGAGGTCCGAGACTGGAACGGCCCGATGGAGGAGGTCCTCTCCCCCATCTGGCGGGAAGACTCGGTGGGTCCCGCCCCGCGGCCGATCGGCAGCTACCCGCGTCTCACCGAGAAGGAGTCGCTCGACGCGCTCCAATCGGCCGTCCGCGCCTGCGATCGGGGGCGGGGGCAGTGGCCGACGTCGCCCGTGGGAGAGCGGCTCGCGCATCTCGAGCAGTTCACTCACCGGATGATCGAGTGCCGCGAGGAAGTGGTGAGACTCCTCATGTGGGAGATCGCCAAGACTCTGCCCGATGCGCAGAAGGAGTTCGATCGAACCGTCCAGTATATCCGGGACACGATCGAGGCCGTCAAGGAGCTCGACCGCGCCTCCTCCCGATTCTCGATTCAGGAGGGGATCATCGCTCAGATCCGGCGGGCCCCCATGGGCGTCACCCTCTGCATGGGGCCGTTCAACTACCCCCTGAACGAGACCTTCACGACCCTGATCCCCGCCCTGGTGATGGGCAACTGCGTGATCATGAAGCCGCCGAAGCTCGGCGTCCTCCTCCACGGCCCGCTGCTCGAGGCGTTTCGCGATTCCTTCCCGCCGGGCGTGATCAACACGGTCTACGGTCCGGGCTCGACCGTGATCCCGCCCCTCATCGGCTCGGGCGCGATCGACGTGCTGGCATTCATCGGCACGAGCGCCGTGGCCGATACGCTCCGCAGGCAGCATCCCCGTCCGCACAGGCTGCGCTGCGTCCTCGGCCTCGAAGCCAAGAATCCCGGCGTGATCCTTCCGGACGCTGACCTCGAACTCGCTGTTCGGGAGTCGGCGCTTGGTTCCCTCGCATTCAACGGACAGCGCTGCACGGCGCTGAAGATCCTCTTCTGCCATCGGAGCCGCTTCCGCGAGTTCGTCGATCGCTTCGCGGCCTCCGTCGACGCCCTCGCGGCCGGACTTCCATGGGAGCAGGGGGTGACGATCACGCCGCTGCCCGAGCCCGGGAAGCCGGAACGGCTGCGCGACCTCGTGGAGGAGGCGGTCGCGCGCGGGGCGCGCGTGGCCAACCGGAACGGCGGGGCTGTCCACGGATCGCTCTTCATGCCCGCCGTGCTCGAGGGCGTCGTCCCAGGCGCCCGCCTCTACGAGGAAGAGCAGTTCGGGCCGGTCGTGCCGATCGTCGCTTTCGATCGAATCGACGAGCCGATCCGCTACGTCGAGGAGTCGAGCTTCGGGCAGCAGATCAGCATCTTTGGAAACAATCCCGAGGAAATCGCGCGCCTGATCGATCCGCTGGTGAACCAGGTCTGCCGGGTCAATCTGAACAGCCAGTGCCAGCGCGGACCCGACACATTCCCCTTCACTGGCCGGAAGGATTCCGCGGAGGGGACTCTCTCGGTGTCCGACGCCCTGCGGGTCTTCAGCATCCGCACGCTCGTGGCCGCCAAGGGGAACGAGGGAAACAAGGCGATCCTCACCGACATCGTGCGCGGCAGACGGTCGAGCTTCCTCTCCACCGACTTCATCTTCTGAGCGAGACGGGACCTTAGAGCTTCTCGCCGCGAGCGAGCCCTTCCTTGAATTCGCGAAGCCTTTCGGCCAGACGCGCGTCGGAGAGAGCGAGGATCTGGACCGCGAGGATCGCCGCGTTCTTGGCTCCGGCCTTGCCGACCGCGAGGGTCGCAACCGGAACGCCGGCGGGCATCTGGACGGTCGACAGGAGCGCGTCGAGGCCGTTCAGGTTGCCGGCGTCGAGTGGGACTCCGAGCACCGGCAACGTCGTCGCGGAGGCGACCGCGCCCGCGAGATGGGCGGCGAGGCCGGCTCCGCAGACCAGAACGCCGATCCCCCGCTCCGCGGCGGACCTGGCGTAGTCGCGCACGGCGTCTGGATTGCGATGGGCGGAGAGGACCTGCATCTCATGCGCGACCCCGAAGCGATCCAGGACGCGCCCGGCCTCGGACATCACATCGCGGTCCGACTCGCTGCCGAAAAGGATCCCGACCATCATGAGAGTCCCCTCCTCCCGATGTCCCTGCGGTAGACCTTCCCGTCGAAGTCGATGGCTGCCACCCCCCGGTAGGCGCGATCGAGGGCCACGATCAAGTTCTCGCCGACCCCGGTGACGCCGAGCACCCTCCCGCCGTCGGTGATCGTCTCCGATCCGCGCGCCCGCGTTCCTGCGTGAAAGACGATCGTCTCCGGCAACTCCGCCACCGCGTCGAGTCCGCGGATGGCAAGTCCCTTCTCCACCCGGCCGGGATAGCCGCGCGATGCAAGGACGACGACGACCGCCGAGCCCGGCCGCGTCATGATCGGAGGAAGCGGCCCGCCGTCGGCGGAAGCGACCGCTTCCAGGGCTCCGAGCAGGTCTCCTTCAAGCAGCGGGAGGATCGCCTGCGTCTCGGGGTCGCCGAAGCGGCAGTTATACTCGAGCACGAACGGCTCGCCGCCGATGAGCATGAGTCCGATGTAGAGCAGGCCGTGGTAGGCCCGCCCCTCCGTCTCCATCCCCTGAAGGGTCGGCTCGATGATCAGTTTGCGTACGCGCGCCTCGAGATCCGCAGTCCAGCGCGGGTACGGAGCATAGGCGCCCATCCCTCCGGTGTTGGGTCCTTGGTCGCCGTCAGCGAGCCGTTTGTGATCCTGGGAAGTGGGCAGGAGGATGTAATCCCTCCCGCGGCAGAGCAGGAAGATGGAGACCTCCTCGCCTTCGAGGAACTCCTCGATCACGACCTGCTCCCCCGCGGTTCCGTAGCGTTTCTCCACGAGCATCGCCCGCAGCGCCTCGAGTCCATCGCCCTGGGACCGGGCGATCACGACACCCTTGCCCGCGGCGAGTCCGTCGGCCTTGATGACGGCCGGGAAGCGTCCGGATGCGAGGGCGGCCTCCGCCGAGCGGAGGGAGGAGTGCACCGTGAAGGATGCGGTCGGGATCTTGCACTTGCGCATCAGCTCCTTCGCGAAGACCTTGCTTCCCTCCAGCGCCGCTGCGGCCTTGCGCGGCCCGAAGATCGGCAGACCCCGCTCCTGGAACCGATCGACGATCCCCATGACGAGGGGCGCCTCCGGACCGACGACGGTGAGATCGCATTTCTCTTTTTCGGCGAGCTCGGCCAGGGCGTCGATCTCCGTCGCCGCAATCGGCACCGTCGTCGCGATCTCTTCCAGACCGGCGTTTCCCGGAGCGACGAGAAGCTTCAGGGCGCGGGGCGAGCGGCTGAGCGCCCAGGCCAGAGCATGTTCCCTCCCGCCGGAACCGACGATCAGGACCTTCATGTGGACTCCTCCTCGACCGGAACGGCCCCAATCAGGCGCGGAAGCGTCTCCTCCGCCCTCGCAAGCCACCCCCAGGCGCGCGGCGCTCCCCCCCCCTCAAGCCAGCGAAGGGCGTCCTCCCACATCGAGAAGGGGACAACCCCCACAGGGCGCAAGCGCTCAGCCTCCATCCGGGAGAGAATACCGACCTGGATGCGCGAAGACACCCTCCGCATGGCGAGGGCCGTGTGCGTGTGAAGCCGGTAGTCCTCGACCGCGCGTCGCGTGAGCTCCGCCCGGTCTTCGAGCAGAAGGCGCTCGAGGCTCTCCGAACCGAACCCCTCCTCGAGCGAGGCTGCCAGCAGCAGACGCCCGCCGTCCGGCAGGAATCGCGCCGCGTGCTGGACGCTCTTATGGGCTTGAAGGAAGGTCGAATCGCGGGGAGATCCCCCCGCATCGGCGATGATCACCGATGGGCGAAGGGTGTGATCCAGGAGATGGCCCTCGAGATAGCGCGCGCAGCCGCGCTCGTGCATGTCGCGCCAGTCGCCGATCTCGACCTCGACCGCGTCGCCCGGCGCCGGCGTCGATACCTGGATCAGCAGATCGGGAGGCGCCAGCGCGACGGCCTCGAGGAGATCCTCGTGCACGGGATTGCTCTTGAGGAGGCCCGAGCGGCAAGCCGGGTGGAGATCCCCTTCCGACGTGAGGCAGTGACGATGATTCGCGAGGATCCCCTCGGGCTCGCCTAGCCCGGGGAAGACGAGCTTCCTGCCGCCGCCGAAGCCTGCGAAGTAGTGGAAGCTCAAGTCCGCGAGCACGAATCGCGCATCGGCCGCCACCCACGCGGGATGGAGACGAACCGATGTCCCGCGTGGCGTCGCGCCGAGAGCGACGTGCCCTTCGTAGCCCCCATCTCCGTTGACCGCGATCGTCCAGGAGTCGGGCAGGCGGAGACCGTCGGGAGGAACGGGCGCGTGGAGGCCCGTGGCGATCAGAAGCGTCCTCCGCTCCGCGTTCGGCGTGATCGACGCGATCCAATCGAGACTCGCGGCGAGATACTCGCTCCACGGGCCCCGTCGCGTCGCGTCGGGAACGGTCAAGGCGATCCGCCGCGCCGTGGTGAATCGATCGATCCGAGCGGCGATCGCCGGATCGCGGCGCGCCGCCGTTTCCAGCGCGGCCGGACTCGGCCCGCAGGCCGCCTCCGCGATCCCGGCGGCCTCGCGCACGCGCTGCCTCAAGGTCCCGGCGCGCGGCGCGACCACCGGCGGCCTCCCCCAGCGATCGAGAAGATCGAGGCGGATCGAATCGCGTCCGATGTGGAGCCAGACGCTCACGGGCGCCCCTCTCGCTCGATCGTCAGATAGGCGCGGAGGATCTTCTTTCTTCCCCATCCCGGGAAATCCACCTCGACGCGCGCCCGATCGCCTTCGCCCTCGATGGCGAGCACTCGACCGGTTCCGTAGCGAACGTGTCGGGCGACCAGTCCGTTTCGCCGCGTGAGGGCGGGCTCGCGCTCGATCGCCGCCTCGCCCCAGTCCTGCTCCGCGTCTTCCCAGTCGGGCTCTGTCTCGCGCACCGACCGGAGTCCTTGCGCGCGCACGGGCCTGCCGTGATCCACGATGGCGAGAAGCGATTCGGGAATCTCGGTGACGAAGCGCGAGACCTCGCTCATCCCGGTGAAGTTGATCCTGCGACGCTGCCGGCTCGCCGATAACCGCAGGAGGCTGCGGGCGCGGGTTGCCGCGACGTAGAAGAGCCGGCGCTCCTCCTCCAGCTCCTCCGGATCGTCGAGGGAGGAGATATGCGGGAAGAGCCCCTCTTCCAGGCCGGTCACGAACACCGCGTCGTACTCGAGCCCCTTGGCGTTGTGGACGGTCATCAGCGTGACGCGATCTCCTCCGGAGTCGATGGAATCGGTCTGGGCGTAAAGAGCGACCTGCTCCAGGAAACCCGCGAGCGTGGCTCCCTCCTCTGACCCCTCGTACCTCTCGGCGCCCTCGATCAGCTCCACGACATGGGCGAATCGGTCCTCCCATTCGGCCTCCCCCTGCGTGCGCAGCCAGGAGGAGTAGTCGACGTGGCGGACGATCTCTTCGAGGAGCGTGTGAGGCGGCTCGGAGACGCGAAGCGCCAGCTCCATCAGCCATCGGGCAGTCTCGGCGAGCGCGGCGAGACCCCGTCCCGGGATCCCCCAACCCGGGGCTGCGGCGGCCGCGCTCAAGAGGTCGAGCGAGCGAGCGCGTCCCTCCTCGATCACGCGGTCGATCGTCGTCTCGCCCGCTCCGCGGCGCGGAGCCATGAGGAGACGACGGAAGGAGACCTCGTCGCGGGGATTCACGAGAATCCGCAGATAGGCGAGGAGATCCTTCACTTCGCGGCGCTGGTAGAAAGAGACCCCGCCGAGGACCCGGTAGGGAATCTCGCCCCGGATCAGGGCATCCTCGAGCGGACGCGACTGGGCATGCGTCCGATAGAGGACGGCGAAGCCGCTCGGCTGCATCCCCGCGCGCAACCCTTCGCGGATCGCCCGCGCCACCGACCGGGCTTCCTGCTCCTCGTCCTCGGCGATCTCCATTCCGACGGGCTCGCCGCCCTCCCGGGTGGTCCAGAGAGACTTCTCCTTCCGGGAGGCGTTGTGCCGGATGACCGAGTTCGCCACCTCAAGGATCGCGGCCGTCGAGCGGTAGTTCTGCTCCAGGCGAAGGACTCTCGCGGAGGGGAAGTGTCGTTCGAAATCGAGAATGTTCGTGACATCCGCCCCACGCCAGCGATAGATCGACTGATCGTCGTCCCCGACGACGCAGATGTTGCCGTGGAGCGAGGCGAGGCGACGGACAAGGTGGAACTGCACGCGATTCGTGTCCTGGTACTCGTCGACCAGGATGTGGAGGAACCGCGTGGCGTACGCCTCGCCGATCTCCCCCACCTCGGTCAGGAGCCGCAGGGCCAGGAGGAGGATATCGTCGAAGTCGACCCCGTCTTGCTCGCGCAGCCGGGCTTCGTAGCTTCGCCAGATCCGGGCGATCCGATGCCGGATCGGCTTCCCCGGCCCTTCCGCGTACTCCTCCGGGGTGAGCATTCGATTCTTCGCGAAGGAGATCGCCGCCAGGACATCGCGCGGGCGCGGCGAGGCCTCCCCGAGGTCGGCCTCCTTCAGTGTCTCGCGGATCACGCTTGCCTGATCGTCGGCGTCGAATACGGTGACTGGCCCCCGGAATCCAAGGCGCGCCGCGTGACGCTTGAGAATTCGCAAGCAGATCGAGTGAAAGGTCCCAATCCACATGGAGCGGGCGGTCTTGCCCAGGAGTCGATCGACTCGCTCTCGCATCTCTCCGGCCGCCTTGTTCGTGAACGTCACGGCGAGGATCCGCTCGGGTTCGACGTCCCGCGAGGCGACGAGATAGGCCAAACGCCGCGTCAAAACCCTCGTCTTGCCGCTTCCGGCGCCGGCGAGGATCAGCAACGGTCCATCGCCGTGGGTCACGCCGGCAAGCTGCACATCGTTCAGCCCCTCGAGGATTCCCGAAGGGTCGGGAGAATACGACACGCGCAAACCTCCGATGGCCGTCCGGATACGGGACGAGATCTCTCCTTGGGCGGGCGGAGAGCTACTTGTACTCGAAGCGCAACTTGAGGTCAAGCGAGTACCGATCCGTGGCCGATCCCGCCTGTGTCTGCCGCCGCTCGAGACCGGCATTGAGATAGAGCTTGCCGCCGAGATTGTAGCGGAGACTGATCTCCTCGTCGGCTGTCGTCTCCAGCTCGCGGCTGTAGGCGACCGAGACCTGCGACATCACGTTCTGTCGGACGTTCAGTCTCCACGCTTCGCCGGGAGCCACGCCCGGCTGCACGGAGACGTTCTGCAGGGGCACGATCAATTGCGAGATCTGTGACTCCACCTGCGAGACGAGTTCCGTGAAAAGGTATTGCCGCGAAGGGTCGGCCACCCCCAGCGTGCCGGTGGACGGATCGGTGAGCCGGCCGATGCTGAGCAGCTCGATGATCTCATCCTGCGTTCGGTCGGGCGTCGAGTTGAACTCAAGCTCAAGCGCGGTCAGCGGCCCGGTGACCTTGAGTTCCACGGTGATATCCTGCGCCGCCTCTCCGCCGGCCCCGGCGTCGGTCACCCGGGTCTCGGCGCCGACATCGAGGATCGGCTCGGGACCGCGCCCCATGTCCCTGAACTCCACGGTCCCCGAGGTGATGTTGAAGATGTTGTTGAAGACACGGTACCGCCCGCCGAGGACCTCGATCCCCCCGCTGACGTTGATCAACGGATCGACGAAGCTCACGTGAAGATCCCCTTCGCCCATCTCGACGGTCGCCACGGCCGTCGACAAGCGGATATCCCCGGGAGCGCGCACGTCGATCTCCGCCCTCCAAGGGCTCGGCTTCCTCCCAGCGCCCGTCGGGGGGGGCGGGGCCTTCGCCAGATCGCCGACGATCACGCCCTCGCGCACGAGGACGCTGCCGACCACCTGGGGATACGAGCCCAAAGGGCTCACCACGGGATAGGCGCTGAAGTCTCCGTCAACCGTGAACCGGTAGAGGCCGGTCTCGAAGACCTGCGCGTCGCGCACCGACGCCTGCAGATCGAAGTGCTCGAGATCGCGGAACGTCCCGACCATCTCGAAGCTGCCTTCCTTGCCGAAGCTCCCCTCCAGCGACTCGATGGCGACCCCGGTCGAATCGAGGTTCAGAATCCCCTCGATACGATTGAGTCGCTCCTCCCTCTGCGGGATCCGCATCGTCCCGTCGCGCAGAACCAGTTTCCCCTCCGGCCACATCCGACTCGGTGTCCCCCGCAGGCGCAGCGAGGCGTTGAGCATCCCGCCCGGTTCCTGGATCTGACGGGAGATGGCCCCGAGAATGGCGAGATCGATGTCGGGCAGCTCGGCGTCGAGCCGCAGAGGCCGATCGCGGAGGATCTTCGTTCCGCTTGGCGCCATGCTGAGCGCGAGCGGGAAGCTCCCCTGGGCGCGGGAGGCCCGGCCCGCTCGAATCCAGACCAGGCTGTCGAGGACCACCTGCTCCGGCTCATAGGCGACGGAGAAGAGGAGGGAATCGGCGCTCGCCTGGTAGAGCCGCACCGACTCGAGCATTCCCTCGAGATCGATGCGGGGCGCGGTCGCCGTTCCATCGATCTCGAGGGTTCCCCTCAAAGTGCCGGAGATGCCCTCGGCGAGATCCGAAGGCTCTGCCCGTTGCGCCAGGTTCGTGTGGACGATTCGCGAGCTCATCGGATCGATCGGCTCGGCGAGGATTCCGCTCCTTCCGCCGTTCGACGGCACGAGGGCGCTTCGCGCGATCCGGTTCAGGGACAGGCTGTCGAAGGAGATCCGCCCCGAGATCGGAACGCCGGTCAGTCGCGCGGCGACCGAGTCGGTCCCACCTTCGAAGAAGCGGGTCAGATTGACCGGCAGGCTCGCAAGGAGGGCATCGGCCCGTGCGGTTCCGTACCCCTCGCCTCGCCCGATGAGAAGTGAGTCGACGGCGACCGGTCCTTCGCTCTCCACCCGTACGGCCGCCACGAGGCTCCCCATGGGCCATCGCGCCCCCACCAGACGCCGGCCGCGCACCGCCCCCCGGAATGCCGGATCATCCGCCGTGCCTCCGATCTCCACGTCGGCATCGACCAGACCGCTCAGGCTCGAGTCGGGCAGCGCCAGGAGTTTGCGGACGACATCGAGATCGACGTCGCGGATTCGAGCCTCGCCGTCCATGAAGCTTCCACGCGCCCCGACATCGAGATCGCCTTCGATGCTTCCATCGGTCGACTCGAAGCGAACGTTCTCGATCCGGGCGGCTCCCCGGGCCCAGGCGACGCGCGCCGGGATGGTCGCCTGCCATGGGGCGAGGGAACCCGGATCGAGGGACAGCCAATCGACCCGCAGCGACCCGGGCTCGGCGGGCACGATCTCGACCTCGCTGCGGGCCACGAGCGAGTCGAGCCGCGCTTCGACATCGGCGCGCATGTGGCCGTCCCACTCGAAGTCGATCCGGGCGCTGTCCGCCGGGAACTTGAAGATGTCAAGCGAGCGGCTTCGGATGTGGGCATCCATCTTCAGCGGCGAGATCTGCATGCGAACCGAATCGACATCGACCCGGTCGGCGTAGACCTCGACGACCCGGAACGGCCCGCTCTCGAGCCTGCCGCGAACGAGTGGGGCCTGCCGGCTTCCCGAGACGACCAAATTCCCGGCGACCGCCCCCTCGAGCGGGACGCCGATCCACGGCGCAATCCACTCCTCGAGGGCGAAGCGCCGGACTTCCACCCGGCCGTCCAGACCGCCGGCGGCGTCCATCGTCCCGGCTACGCTCAAGACCGCCCCGCCGGGGCCGACAACCAGGGAGTCGATCGCGACCGCCCCCCCATCGATCCGTCCCGCCAGCTGGATGGGACCGTAGTCCCGGTCGATCACGCGAACGCGCTCGAGATCACCCTGCCCGTCGACTCTCGGTGAGTCGCCCCCCAGCTCGGCGCGCCCCTGCAGATGGGCGTCGATGCTCGTCCTCGGCCGCTCCCCGATCCAGCGGGCGAGAATGGGATCGCCCAGATCGAGCCCGCGCAGATCGACGCGACCCGAGAAGCGCAGACTGTCGATCGCAGCATCACCCTCGGCGCGCAGACGGACGGCGCGGTGCCAGAGATTCAGCTCGTCGATGCGCACTTCCTTCCCGCGCATCGCCGCGATCAGCCAGAGGGTGTCGACGGGCGAGTCCCACACGCTGCCGGCCAACCCGAGGGAAACCACCAGGTCCGATGCGTCCCCCTCCGCGCGTATGATCCCATGGAGCGAGTCGCCCGACTCGAAGGCGAGTCCTCTGCGTCTGAGGGGAACGACATGGGCTGGGACGATTCGATGGATCCTCCACTCGAGGCGTCCGCGCGGCGGCACTCCCTCCCCCGGCGAGACCTCCCCCCCGATATCGATCCCCGAGAAGAGCCCGTCGCTCGAGTGGCGCGCGCCCGAAAGCCCCAGCGCTCCATCAGTCGTGGCCTCGAGATCCCCGCCGACGAGGGAAACGCCCAACGACTCCGAGGGCATCCACGCCAGCAACGACCCAAGGCGGGCGTCGATCTTGCCTGCGCGATGCTCCACTCGGCCGAGAGCGATCGAGGCGCTCGCCACCAGGGTGTCGCTTCTCCAGGCTTCCACGCGCCGGATCGAGACCGAATCGATCTGCATCCATGGAATCTCGAGCTTCCCGCCCGGCTTCACCTTGTCCGCGCGCGCTCCCGCGTCCGGCGCTTCGGCCCGCTTCGGCGGCTCCATGTCCAGCCGGAACGCGAGAGAGTCGATCAGCAGATGCCTCGCGACGATCCGCCGCCTCAGGAACATGGCCGGCTCCATGTCCAGATCAAGGCTACCCAGCGCGAGCAGAACCTCTCGGCGACCCTCCCTCGTGTCCGAGATGCGGATGCCCTTCATCTGGATTCCGCCCGGACTGAACCGCCCTACCGATTGGATGGAGAGCGTCCAGCCTGGGGGAAGGAAGCGGCCGGCGCGCCCCGGCTCCAGGATCCAGGCTCGGATGGGATCGTTGCGCACGGCGAGGAACGGGGCCACGAAGACGACGAAGAATGCAGCCCCCAGCACGCCGAGCGTGATCGCAGCGCCGATCCATCTCCTTCGAGAAGCCGACATCAGTAAGCCTGCCCCAGACTGAGGTGCAGCTCGCCGCGGTTTTCGCCGGGGGCCCGTCCGCTGCCCACTTTTGTTCCATAGTCGATCCGGAAGGGGCCGACGGGCGTCAGAATTCTCAGCCCCGCCCCAATTCCGTACGCGACATCAAGGGGGTTTCGCGCGCCGCCCTTCCAGGAACCCGTCAGTCTCTCGAACCGAATCTCGTCGGGATCGGCCCAAACGTTCCCCGCATCGATGAAGGCGGCGCCCTCGAAGATCGAAATCAGAGGGAATCGGACCTCCGCGTTGCCGAGCAGCAGGGCGAGGCCGCCGATCGCCGTGCCCGACGCCCGCCGCCTTCCCAGCGAGTTCTCCGTATAGCCCCGCACCGTCGTGCCGCCGCCGAGCCGGAATCGCTCCTCGAAGGGGATGCTCGTCACATCGAGGGAGTCCCCCTCGACAGCGACCGACTTCCCCACCGGGATGATCCAGCCGGCGCGGGCCCGAAGGGCGAGCACCGAGCGGCCCGGCAGGCCGAGGTACCATGATGTCGAGGCGGTCCATCGGGTAAACTGCGTCCGTCCTCCCAGGATTCCACCCGCGAACTCCCCGAGAAGCTGCGTGTGACTCCCGCGACTCGGGTCGAGGAAGTCGTCCCTTCGGTCTTCTTCCAGCTCCGCGGAGAGATTCCGCGTCACATACGTGTGGTCCTGCGCTCCTGGATCCCCCGTCCGGACCCACTTGTTCGTCAAACCGAAGCCGAGCTCGGAGAAGCGTCCGACATCGCGGCGGACGCCCCCCTCGAGGGCGGTGATGTCCTGATCGAAGTCGTTCTCTCGCTGATACGTGTGATTGAGCTTCACCGTGCTGCGCGTCCGGGTCCCGAGAAGCCATGGCTCGAGGTAGCTCACCGTTCCGGTGGCCTCCTTCACCGGCAGGCCTCGCGCACGCAGATTCGGATCGATGGAGAAGGAAACCGACGTTTCCGCCTTCAACTGGCGCGCCCGCCGGGCGACGTTTCGATTGCCCCAATCGGCGATCAGCCGGATACGATCGTCCGAGCTGAAACCTGCGCCGAATCCGTAGAAGCCTGTGTGACGCTCGTGGACGGTCACCTGCATGTCCGCCTCCCCCCGGCCCAGGGAATCCAGGCGCGGAAGGACGCGAACGGTACGGAAGACGCCCGTGTCGTAGATCTGCTCGCGGCTCTTCACAAGCCTCGAGGTGCGGAAGATCTGGCCGGGCTTCAGGGCGACCTCGCGCCGGACCACTTCCGGATCCGTATGGTTCAGGGGACCCATGGTCGTGTCGATGACGACGTCGCGCATGCGATAAAGCGGGCCCTCGCGCACTCGGATGACGACCAGGGTCGAATCGCCCCGCAGAATGCGATCGGAATGGATGATCGCCCCGAGATAGCCTGCCTCGCCGTAGAAGCGCCCGAGCCGCTCGCGCGCCTGGTCGATCTTCGAGGCCGCGAGGAGGTCGCCGCGTCGCAGCCCGATCTTTTCCCGGGCCTCCGCCTGAAGACCGGCCTGGACTCCCACGAGGAGGACTCCGCCAATGGTTCGACGAGCCCCCTCCACGATGTGGATTCGAATCCGCACCTTCTCCTCGCCAGGCTGCACCTCAACCTCGGCCGCGCGGATGAACGCCTGGGGGTAACCATGGTCGCGATAGAGATCGAGGATCCGGTAGAGGTCGAGCGCCAGGTAGTCGGGTCCGAGGTAGGGTGTGGGCCGGAGCGGACTCCACCAGACCGGCTGGCGGATCTTCATGACGCGCCGCAGCGCATCAGCCCCGATCCCCTCATTGCCGGTGAACTCGATCGACTCGACCTTCATCCCCTCCTCAGCCGCGGAGGAGCGCTCGGAGAGGGTGAAGAGGGCCGCCATGACGCAGATCGCGGCCGCCGAGGGAAGAAATCGCGCCGGCCATGCCATGAGGCGGACTCCGCTAGCTCCGATCGAGGATGCGCGTGGCCGCATCGCGCGCCCAGGCGTCGGCCTCGAGCACGATCTCGATCGTCTCGGCCGGTCCCGAGCGATGCTCGTCGAGGACCCGCTCGAGGATCGAGGCGATATCGTTGAAGCGGATCCGCCTGTCGCGAAACGCCGCCACCAGGACCTCATCGGCGCCGTTCAGCGCCGCCGGGGCGGTGCCCCCGGTCTCCAGAGCGCGACGGGCGATCTCGAGACACGGATAGCGCCTCGGATCGACGGGCTCGAAGTCGAGCCGCCCCGCCTGGGTGAGATCGCAGCGCGGCAACCCGGCCGATGGCCTTTCGGGATAGGTCAGAGCCGCCATGATCGGGAGCCTCATGTCGGTGGCGGAGAGCTGCGCGAGCATCGAGCCGTCGACGAACTCCACAATGGCATGGACGATGCTCTGTGGGTGGATCCAGACATCGATCCGTTCCGGCGGAAGATCGAAGAGCCAACGTGCCTCGTGGATCTCGAATCCCTTGTTCAGCATGGTCGCGGAATCGATGGTGATCCGAGGGCCCATCTTCCAGGTCGGATGGTTCAAGGCCTCGTCGAGCTTCGCGTGGGACAGGCTTTCCAGCGGCCACGTTCGGAACGGCCCGCCCGAGGCGGTAAGGATCACGCGCCGCAACGTCTCTCGGTCGCGGCCCTCGAGGCACTGGAAGAGCCCGCTGTGCTCGCTGTCGATCGGCAACAAGCGACCCTTCCCCGTCGTCGCGGCCCTCGCGAGGATCTCTCCGGCCACGACAAGCGATTCCTTGTTCGCCAGAGCGAGCGTGCGACCCAACCGAAGAGCCGTGAGGCTCGGACGCAATCCGGCGGCGCCGACGAGAGCGTTGACGACGATCTCCGCATCGACGGAGACCACCTCGAGCAGACCCTGCGGCCCCGAGACGATCTCTCCCGACCAGCGGCCTCGCAACCGCTCGGCGAGCTCTTCCGCCGCCCGGGCATCCCCGACCGCGATCCACGCGGGAGCGTGCCGAAGCGCCTGCTCGGCGAGGAGAGCCACGTTCCGGTTCCCCGCGAGGGCGACCGTCTCGAGGCGATCCCCGACGCGGTCAATGACATCGAGGGTTTGTTTCCCGATGGTTCCGGTCGATCCGAGGACGACGACCCTTCGCTTCATTGCAGTCCGCCGGTGTGACCGGAGGTCCATTGGAGCCAGTAGTCGAGCGCCGGAATGGCGAGGACGAGGCTGTCGATCCGGTCCAGCACCCCGCCGTGCCCGGGGAAAAGGGTTCCCGAGTCCTTGGCGGCCGACTCGCGCTTCATCTGGGATTCGATCAGATCGCCGATCTGCGCTGCGGCACCGACGATCAGCCCGCCGATGACCCGCGTGAGGGCCGAACGTCCGGGAAGCCACGGTCCAAGGAGGATCGCCAGCCCGGCGCAGACGGCGAGCCCCCCGATCGCTCCCTCCCAGCTCTTCTTCGGGCTGACCCGCGGCCAGAGGCGGTGCCGTCCTGCGAGGTTCCCGAGGAGATAGGCTCCCGTGTCGCATCCCCAGACCAAGGCGAGAACGAAGAAGACCGGCAGCGGATCGGCTCCTCCCGGCTTCCCGAATCGGTAGAAGTCCAGAAGATGCGCGGGAAGGAACCCCAGGTAGACTCCCCCGAAGAGAGTCAGTGGAAGATCCCGGCGAAGCTTGCCCCCGGCGCGCGCCAACGCGATCAATCCCCCCAGGAGCACGATCGCCGCCACGGCCGCGAGCGGCTCGAGCCGCAAGTACCCCGCGTGTGCCGCGACCCCTACCACGGCCGCTCCCGCGATCGGCCACCAAGGCGCCGCGCTTTGCCCATCCCCCCCCAGCAACGCCAGCTCTCTGGCTCCGAGGACCGCCACAACGCAGAGAGCGATCGCCAGGAAGTGAGGTCCGAAGTAGATTGCCGCCAAGACGGGTGGAAGAAGGATTCCTGCGGTCCGCAGGCGGAGGGCCAGACCCCTCATCAGCCCGCGACGCGTGCCGGGTCCACCCGGCCGAATCGACGATCGCGGCCCTGGTAGGCGATGATCGCCTCCTCCAGGTGGCCTCGCCGAAAGTCGGGCCAGAGGACGTCGGTCACATAGATCTCCGAGTACGCGAGCTGCCAGAGCAGGAAGTTGGAGAGGCGCATCTCCCCGCTTGTCCGGATGAGGAGATCGGGCGAGGGCGTGCCCGCCGTATAGAGGAACCGCGCGAAGGATTCCTCGTCGACCTGGTCCGGCTCCATGCGTCCCGCCTGGATCTCGAGGCCGATCCGACGCACCGCATCGACGATCTCGGCCCGACCGCCGTAGCTCAGCGCAAGGTGGAGCCGGAGCCCCTCGTTGGCCTTCAGCCGCTCGATCGCGCGCTCGAGCTCACGCCGCACGGCGGGTGGAAGATCCTCGAGGCGACCCCACGCCCCCAGCCGGACCCGATTGCGATCCAGCTCATCGCACTCTTCCTTCAGGACCTGGCGCAGGAAGGCCATCAACGCGACCACCTCTCGCTGGGGCCGATTCCAGTTCTCGATGGAGAAGGTATAGAGGGTGAGGTATTCGATGCCGAGGTCGACGCAGCCCTCGACCGCCTCGCGGACGGCGCGGCGGCCCGCCTGGTGTCCGGCGATCCGGGGAAGCCCCTGACGCGTGGCCCATCGCCCGTTGCCGTCCATGATGATCGCAACGTGCTTCGGTAGATTCCCCCTGGCGAGGATGGAATCCCGCAGCTTGGAGGTCGCCTCGTTGTCCATCGGTCACCCTTCGCGATCGAAGCCTAGGGGGCGTTCGGCGCCCCCGTCAAGGAGCTGCGGTCAGATCTCGAGGATCTCCTTCTCCTTGCGGTGCAGGATGTCGTCGATCTCCGCGATGAATCCATCGGTGAGCTTCTGGATCTCCTGCGTTCCCCGATGGACCTCGTCCTCGCTTGCGGCGCCGTCCTTCTGCAGCTTCTTGAGACCTTCGTTGGCATCTCGGCGGACATTCCGAATCGCGACCTTGGCGTCTTCCCCGAGCTTCTTGACCTTCTTCACCAGCTCGTTGCGCCGCTCCTCGGTGAGGGCCGGGATGGGAACCCGGATCAAGTCCCCGTCATCCGCGGGGTTCAACCCCAGATCGGCCTTCTGGATCCCCTTCAGGATCGGCTGGACCAGCGCCTTGTCCCAGGGCTGGACGACGAGAAGTCGAGGCTGCGGCGCCGATACGGAGGCGACCTGGCTCAAGGGCATCAACGATCCGTAGGCGTCCACACGGACCGAGTCGAGCAGGCTTGGCGTGGCCTTGCCGGTTCGGATCGTGACAAGCTCGACCTTGAGGGTCTCGATCGACTTGCCCATCTTCTCCTTGGCCTGGGCGATTTCCTCTTTCATCGATTCCGCTCCTCTTGCACGAGGGTTCCGATCTCCTCTCCCCCGACGACCCGTTGGAGATTCCCCGGCACCCGGATATTGAAGACGACGATCGGGAGGCGATTCTCCATGCACAAGGTGATCGCGGTCATGTCCATGACCCGCAGCCCGCGGTCCAGAACCTCCTGGTAGCTCAGGTGGGGCAGCTGGACGGCATCGGAGTCGCGCATGGGGTCCGCGGAGTACATCCCGTCCACCTTGGTACCCTTGAGAAGGACATCGCAGCCGCACTCCACTGCCCGCAGCACCGCCGCGGTGTCGGTCGTGAAGTAGGGATTGCCGCTGCCGGCGGCCAGGATCACGATCCGCCCCTTCTCCAGGTGGCGGATCGCCCGACGCCGTATGAACGACTCGGCGACCTGCTCCATCTTGACTGCCGAGAGCACCCGCGTGAAATAGCCAAGCCGCTCGAGGTGCTCCTGGAGCGTGAGGGCGTTGATGACCGTAGCGATCATGCCAATCGCGTCGGCGCTCGCCCGCTCCATTCCAATGGAAGCCCCCTCGCTGCCTCGGAAGAAGTTACCGCCCCCGACGACGAGGGCGACCTCCACGCCGCGATCGTGGACTTCCCCAACCTGGGCGGCGAGCGAGCGGATGACTGCGTGGTCCAGTCCGAACCGTCCGTCGCCGGCAAGGATCTCACCGCTGAGTTTCAGGAGGATTCTCTTCCAGCGGGGTCGATTCTGCGAACTGTCTCCGTCAGCGGAGGGCATGGACGCTCAGGCGGCGCCGCCCAGGCGGATATACGCGAAGCGGCGGATCTGGATGTTCTCGCCCATCTTCGCGGCCGCCTCCGTCACGATGTCGCCGATCGTGCGGGACTGGTCCCGAATGTTCGGTTGCTGGAGGAGCACCTGCTCCTCGTGGAAGCGTTGCAGCTCGCGCGCGATCTGCTTTTCGAGCTCTTCGCCGGCGATGCCATCGCCGCTCAGACGTTCCCGGATCTTGCGCGTCGTCGCATCGACCGTCTCCGGCGGCACATCCTCGACGCGCACCCAGCTGGGGCACGTCGCCGCGACCTGGAGGGCAATCTCCCTGCACAGGCGCATGAAGTCATCGGTGCGCGCCACGAAGTCGGTTTCGCAATTGACTTCCACCAGGACGCCGATCTTGTTGCCCGCATGGACATAAGCTTCGATGCGCCCCTCGGCGGCAGTTCGCTCGGAGCGTTTGGCCACGGCCGAGAGCCCCATCTTTCGGAGGGCTTCCATTGCCTTTTCCACATCGCCGTTCGATTCGGACAAGGCCTTCTTGCATTGCATCATGCCGGCGCCCGTCCGCTCGCGAAGCTCCTTGACCATCGCAGCAGTCACTTCCATCCACAGTCCTCCTTCGATCCACCCTAGCCCGATTCAGCCAACTAAGCCGTCGCGCCGGCCGCGGCCTCTTTGGGCCCCGAGGTCTCGGCATCGCGGGCGGGGGCGGCGGCTGCCTGCTTTGTCTCGATGACGGTGTCGCTCACCACCCGCGCGAAAGTCTTGATCGAGCGGATCGCGTCGTCGTTCCCGGGGATCGGGTAGTCGACCTCCTCGGGATCGCAGTTCGTGTCGACGATCCCGATGACAGGGATTCCGAGGCGCCGGGCCTCGAGCACCGCGATCCGCTCCCGCTTCGTATCGACCACGAAGAGCAGACCGGGCAGCCGGTTCATGTCCTTGATCCCCGCGAAGTTTCGCTCGAGCTTCACCCGCTGTTTCTCGAGGCGGGCCACTTCCTTTTTCGAGAGCTTCTCGAAGGTGCCGTCATCGCGCATGCGCTCGAGGCTGCGCAAGTAGCGGATGCTCATCTTGATCGTCTGGAAGTTCGTGAGCATGCCGCCCAGCCAGCGCTCATTGACGAAGAAGTTGCCGCATCGCTGCGCTTCCTCGCGCATCACTTCCATCGCCTGCTTCTTGGTCCCGACGAACAGCACCGAATCGTCGTTCTGCGCCACCCGCGCAACCGCCGCGCGGGCCGTTTCGACGCACTTCATGGTCTGTTGCAGATCGACGATGTGAATCCCGTTCCGTTCCATGAAGATGTACTTCTTCATCTTCGGGTTCCATCGCCGGGTCTGATGCCCGAAGTGGACGCCCGCTTCGAGCAGCTCTTTCATCGTGACTGTAACCATCTTCCGCCTCCGAGGGTGCGTAGTTTAGTCCGCCTGCTCCCCAGACCCCGGCCATCCGGCCGGAGAACTACGCGGGGAGAGTGTGGTCTGACAACGAAACGTCTGTCTTCTATCGCTTCGAGAACTGGAAACGCTTCCGAGCTCCGGGCTGGCCGTACTTCTTGCGCTCCTTCATCCGGGGGTCGCGCGTGAGGTGGCCGTCTCGGTCGAGGGCCGGTTTCACATCGGGGAGCGTCGCCTTCAACGCGCGGGCGATCGCCATGCGCAGCGCCCCCGCTTGCCCTGTCATTCCCCCGCCGTCGACCCGGGCGAAGAGATCGAATCGCCCTTCGGTCTCGGTGGAGCGAAACGGCGAGACGGCCAGGATCGCGAGACTCTCGCGTCCGAAATAGTCCCGGAGGGGGCGGTCGTTGACCATCGCCTTGCCGCTGCCCGGCAGAATCCGGACTCGTGCCACCGAGGTCTTGCGCCTTCCCGTCGACTGAAGCACCTGCTTGTGAACCATTCGATCGAGCTTCCTTCCTGCCTTCGTTCAGGACCTAAGCGTCGGACTTCGGCGTCCGCCTCGCGTCGAGGCGGTGCGGAATCACCTGCTGCGCCTCGTGCGGATGCTCCGCTCCGTCGTAGATCTTCAGCTTGCGAATCATCTGACGGCCAAGGGGCCCCTTCGGGAGCATCCCCCAGACGGCGTCACGTATCACCTCCGCGGGATGCTTCTCCATCCGCTTCGCGAGCGTGGCGATCTTGACTCCCCCGATGTAGCCGGTATGCCGGAAGTAGGTCTTGTTCTCCAGTTTCCGACCGGTGACCCGAACCTTCGAGGCGTTGACGATCACGACATGATCGCCGACGTCGAGGTAGGGGACGTAACTCGGCTTGTGCTTGCCTCGGAGCAGGTAGGCCGCATCGCTGGCCATCCGACCCAGGATCAGGCCGTCGGCGTCGATCAAGAACCAGCGCCGGGCGATCTCCGAGGCCTTCGTGGCGGTGGTCGCCATGATTGAAACCCTCCGTTGAACCGTAGAGCGTGCAAAAAGCAGAAGATACCGAGCCGGCGCAGGAGTGTCAACCCCCCGTGAACAAGATCCGGGCCCAATGGCAGGTCATTCTTCGAATGGCGGCCTTTCGACCCCCCTGTCGCTCACCCAGGCCGTGATGAGCCGCGCGGGCGTCACATCGAAGGCCGGGTTGTAGCTCACCACGCCCGCCCCCGCCTGCCAGCCAGAGGCCGCGAGGATCTCCTCACGGCCGCGCTCCTCCACCGGGATCGCATCCCCTTGGGAAATATTGAGATCGAACGACGTCCGCGGGGCGACGACGATGAAGGGGATCCCCGCGTCCCAGGCCGCCAGCGCGGCGGCCAGGGTCCCGATCTTGTTCGCCGTGTCTCCGTTGGCGCTGATCCGATCGGCGCCGACCAGAATCGCGCCCGCGTCGAAGCTCCGGATCGCCCAGGCCGCGGCGCCGTCGCAGATCAATCGCGCCGGGATCCCCCACCGACGAAGCTCCCAGAGGGTCAGCCTCCCACCCTGGAGCAGCGGACGGGTCTCGTCGACCAGCACGAACGGGACGCCCCGTTCCCGCCAAGCCTTCCAGATGACGGCCAGAGCCGTCCCCAGCCCGGCGGTCGCCAAACCGCCCGTATTGCAGTGCGTGAGAACTGGCCGCCCCGCGGGGATCAGGCCCACGCCATGCTCCGCCATGCGCGCGGACGCGTCGAGATCCTCCCGAAGCATCCGATCGCCGTTCTCCTTCAATCGCGAGACGAGTTCCCCGGGAGACTGCCCGGCCTCAAGAGCCGCGATCGAGGCGACCGCCTCGTTCACGCCGAGGCTCAGGTTGACCGCGGTCGGCCGCGCGGCGGCCAGCCGGGGCGCCCATCGCAGCGCAGCGGCGCGCGGATCGCGGCCGGCCTCCAGCGCGCGCGCGGCCGCCAGGGCGAGCCCATAGGCCCCGGCGATCCCCAACGCCGGAGCGCCGCGCACCGCCAGGGTGCGAATCGCCCCAATGACCTGCCTTGGATGCTCGAGATGAAGGTAGCGCTCGATACGAGGGAGCCGCCGCTGGTCGAGGATCCTCACCCCGCCATCGATCCAGCGGATTGTCGGGACCGGCTCTGGAGCGCCTTCGCTCATGACGATTCCTCCAGTTCGAGGGCCAGACGGCGAAGGCGCGCGAGCGGCAGTCCCATCACGTTGAAGTAGCAGCCCTCGATTCGATCGACGAGCAGAGCCCCGTATCCCTGGATGCCGTAGGCGCCGGCCTTGTCCTCGTGCTCGCGTGTCTCGAGGTAGAGCTCGATGAGCGGCGGATCGAGCTGCGCGAAGAGAACTCGCGAGCGCTCGTGTCCCATCGCCATGCGTCCATCCCGGACGCGCCGGAGGCAAATCCCCGTGTAGACTTCGTGCCATCGTCCCGAGAGAGAGGTCAAGAGCTCTCTGGCATGGTCTCGATCCCGAGGCTTCTCGAGGGTCTCCTCGCCCAGCTGCACGATCGTATCGGCGCCCAGAACCGCGTAGGAGCCGTCCGCGACGAGATCCAGCGCCTTCTCGCGCGCGAGCCGCTCCACATAGGCCCCGGGAGATTCTCCGGGGCCTCGGTTCCCCTCCGCGACGGAGGTGCCCCGGCTCACGCATGGAATCCCCAGCATCTCGATCAAGAGCCTCCTCCGAGGCGAGGCGGACGCGAGCAGCAAGGGCTCGCCCCCGATCCCGAGCAGGCGGCATCCGACGCTCAGCGCGTTCACCGGGGCCCGGCCTCGGCAGCCGTCTCGCGCCGCCCCTTCCATGGGGCCGAATCGAGGAGGATCGTCACTGGGCCGTCATTGACCAGGGAGACCTGCATCATCGCGCCGAAGACCCCCGTTCGCACGGCAACGCCGAGGGCGCGCAGCTCTTCCGCGAAGAGCTCGTAGAGACGATTCGCCATCTCCGGCGCGGCGGCGCGCGTAAAGCTCGGCCTCCGCCCCCTCCCGCAATCTCCCAGCAGCGTGAACTGGCTGATGACGAGGGCCTCCCCGCCGACGGAGTCGAGCCCCAGGTTCATCTTTCCCTCCGGGTCGTTGAAGATCCTGAGAGACGCGCACTTCTCCGCGAGCCAGTGGGCATCCAGCTCATCGTCGCCCTGGGCGACGCCCAGCAGGATGACGATGCCCGGGCCGATGGACTCCTCGTAGGATTCGCCCACGCGAACAGACGCACCGGAGACCCGCTGAACGACGGCCAGCATCGGCGCTATTCCAGCACGAGGTTCAGGCCCGCGTAGATCGAGTTGAACCGCGGTTTGTCCCCGATGTCGAGCTCCTGGAACCGGTACTCCGCATAGAGAAGCATCGGCAGGCTCGGAAGTCGCAGATCGAGCCCCGCGACGATGTGCCAGGCGAACTCGTTCTCGTCGGTGTCGAAGCCGGGGAGATCGAAGTCGTCGTCGAGCTCGAGATCGATCGCGTGCAGGCTCCCGCCGGCGCCCGCGTAGAGACCAAAAGGGGTGCCCGCGGGGTCCACCAGGCTGAGTTTCGCCGTGAGGAGGTAGGAGTGATCCAGGTACTCCGCATCCGTCGAGAACGGTTGGTCCTGGACCACGCGATCGAAATCGAAGTCCGCGGTGTAGCGTTCATACGCAAACTCGAGATCGATCATCGGCAAAAGGGGAAGGGAGCCGACGAGACCGTAGAGTCCCCCGCTGCCGAGAGACCCGCTGCCGTCGAAGATCTCGCCGTCAGCCTTCGCGTAACCTCCCCGCACGCCGATCTGGAGGGCGCCGGCCGGAACCGTCGCGATCAGCAAAGCCGCCAGGGCTCCGGCGATCGCGCCACAGGATTGGTGCTTCATCTATCCTCCTGGGGCAGCTCGCCCTCGGCCCCTTCGTTTCGTCTCTCGACACGGATCACGCCCCGGACGGAACGGATCGCGCGGATGACCTCGTTCAACTGCCGCCGGTTCCGGACCTCGACGACGAAGTGGCCCTGCGCCTGTCGCTCGACGCTCTGCATCGAGCCTTCCCGGATGTTCGTCCCCGACTTCGAGATCGCCATTGAGACATCGGCCAGCAGATTCTGCCGGTCGTCGCCGAAGATCTCGAGACGGACGCCGAAGACCGGCTCTCCATGGATGTCCCACTGCACGTCAAGGAGGCGATCGCGCTCCACCTTGCCGTCGAGGATGTTCCGACAGGACCGCTGGTGGATCGACACGCCTCGGCCGCGCGTGACCAAACCGACGATCGGATCTCCCGGCACCGGATCGCAGCAGTGGGCGACCTGGATCATCAGGTTTCCGACTCCCTGAATTCGAATTCCGCGGACCGGCGGACGCGTGAGGTCGCGGATCTTCGCGGGCACGATGGATGCCGGGCTGGGCGCTTCCGGATAGAGCCTGCCTGCGACCGTGACGGGCGAGGTTTCGCCCTGTCCGATGCTCGCCAGCATCGCCATGGCGTCCGTGAATCCGAGCCCCTGGGCGCAATCGTCGAGGATCGCCTCCCCGGGAACCTTCTTGCGACGCCGCTTGAGCTCCCGTTCGATCATCTCCCGTCCCAGCCCGACGCTCATGTCGAAGCGCTGTTCCTTCAGCCACTGGCGGATCTTCGACCTCGCGCGTCCCGACTTGGCCAGGGCGAGCCAGTCCTGATTGGGCGTCGCGGTAGGGTTCGTGAGAATCTCCACTCGATCCCCGTTCTGCAGCTCGTATCTCAGCGGGACGAGCCTGTTGTTGACACGGGCGCCCACGCAGTGATTGCCCACCTGCGAGTGAACCGCGTAGGCGAAGTCGATCGGCGTGGATCCCCGCGGCAGGCGCTTCAGCTCCCCCACCGGCGTGAAGACGAAGACCTCCTCCTGATAGAGGGAGATCTTGAGGATGTCCAGGAACTCCCGCGGATCTTCTTCCCCGGCGTCGACCTCGACCGATCGGCGCTCCATCAGCTCGCCGAGCTTCTGCTCGAGCTCGTCGTCCTTGCGGCCGCCCTCCTTGTAGCGATAGTGGGCGGCGATTCCGATCTCGCTGGTCAAGTGCATCGCCCGGGTCCGGATCTGGATCTCCACCATCCTGTTGCCGGGCGTCATCACCGTCGTGTGAAGCGACTGGTACATGTTCGATTTCGGGGTCGCGATGTAATCCTTGAACCGATCCTGTACCGGGATGAACAGGTCGTGGACCGCCCCCAGGACCCGGTAGCAGTCACGAGTCGTCTCCGTGATCACCCGCAGTCCGAGCAGGTCGTAGATCTCGCGGAACGGGGCGTTCTGCCGCTGCATCTTCTCCCAGATCGACGAGAAGTTCTTCGGCCGTCCCGTCACTTCCGCCGGGATCTCCTCCTCCTTCAGCCGCTCCACCAACGGGAGCCGGACCTCCTCGATGGCGTCCTCCCGCTCTTTTCTCTTCTGCGAGACGAGGGAGGCGATCATCCGGTACGCCTCGGGATCGAGCTGCTTGAGGGCGATATCTTCCAGCTCCCACCGTACCCGCGCGATCCCGAGTCGATGGGCGAGGGGCGCGTAGATCTCCTTCGTCTCGCGGGCGATTCGCTTTCTCCGATCCGGTTCCGGCAAGAACTCGAGGGTTCTCATGTTGTGGAGCCGGTCGGCCAGCTTGATCAGGATGACGCGGATGTCCTGGGCCATGGAGAGGAGCATCTTGCGGAAGTTCTCGACCTGCTCTGCCTCCTCCTCCATCGCAGGAAGGCCGCCGATCTTCGTCACACCGTCGACGAGACGCGCGACGACGGGCCCAAACTCCGATTCCAGGCGCTCGAGCTTGATCTCCGCATTGTCCTCCAGGACGTCGTGGAGCAACGCGGCGGCGACGATCTCGTTGTCCGCGCGACGACGAAGGAGATCCAGGACGATCCGGGTGACCTCGATGGGATGGGTCACGTAGGGCGCGCCGGATGCCCGCACTTGGCCGGTGTGCGCCTGCTCGGCGAAGGCGAGCGCACGGCGGACCTCTTCGGAAGAGACTTCGGGCGCAAGCCGACCCAGGTCCGCCGCGAGGGCCCCCTTCAGCTCGTCAAGCGATTCGGAATGGGTCGTCAATCGACAGATCCTTCACCTGGAGCTGCAGTCTATCCTCTCCACGGAACGAGTTCCTCGTCACCCGGACGGCCACATGGATCTCGCCGTCATAGGCCTCGATCGATCTCGCCCGTTCTCCCATCTGGAAAGCGATGCACTCGCGACGCGCGACTCCGTCCGTGATATCGAACTTCAGATGCTTCTGCTTGAGCACCCGGGGATAGCCGGCGAGCCTCCCCTTCACCGCGAGGAGAGGCTCCTCGTTTCCGGCGCCGAACGGCTCGAGGCGATCGAACCACCGCAGGAGATCCTCGTCGATCTCGGAGAGCTCGGCGCGGGCGTCGATCGTGAGGCCCTTGCCCACTGGCGGGGGGAGGCGGTCGGCGCGCTCATTCAAGCGCCGGATGAACTCCGACAGGACCTCCTCCTTCATCGACAGCCCGATGGCGGCCCGGTGGCCGCCGAAGCTGCGCAAGCCATCTGCGCTGGGTCGCAACCACTCCAGCAGATCGATCTCCCCCGCGGTTCGACCCGATCCCCGGACGATTCCGCCATCCACCGACATGAGAATCGTCGGAACGCCGAAGCGCTCCACGAGGCGGGAAGCGGCGATGCCGAGGACCCCCGGATGCCACTCCGCGGAGGCGAGCGCGATCAGCGATGCCCCTGATCCGCTTTCATTGAGCACGCGCTCCTCGGCATCCCGTACGACTCGATCGAGGAGCGCGCGGCGCTCGAGGTTCAGCTTCTCCAGCTCCGCCGCCCGCGCCCTGCAACGTTGCGGGTCGTCGCAGAGGAGCAGATCGAGGGCGGTCTCGGGACTGGCGAGGCGTCCCGCAGCGTTCAGCCGCGGCGCGATCTGGAATGCGATTTCTCCCGCTCCGACGCGCGAAGCCTCGATCCCGGCCGTTTCCAGAATGGCCGCGATCGCCGGGCGGGGACCCCGACGGATCGACTCGAGCCCGAGGCGGACGAGAGCGCGATTCTCCCCCGTCAGAGAAACGCTGTCGGCGACCGTTCCGACCGCCGTGAGGTCGAGGAGATCTCGCGCGTCGGCCCCGTCCAAGGCGAGCCGGGCCGAGAGCGCCTGACCCAGTTTGGTCACGACTCCGACGGCCGCGAGATCCGGCGATGGGTAGATTGAGTCGCGACGCCAAGGATTGACCAGGGCGAGGGGCCTCGGCAGCTCGTGGTCCGGCTGGTGGTGATCGGCGATGATCAGATCGACTCCCCGTCCGGCCGCCATGTCGCACGCCTCGAACGCCGTCGTGCCGCAGTCGACGGCCACGACGACTCGGGCCCCCGCCTCCGCTGCCCGATCGATCACCCTGGAGGAGAGACCGTATCCGTCGGAGATCCGATGGGGAACCCGCACGGCGACCTCTCCCCCGCGGGACCTCAGGAACCTCGCGAGCCACGCGACGGAGGTCATCCCGTCGACGTCGTAGTCGCCGAAGATCAGAACCGTTTCTCGCGCGGCCAGCGCCGCTGTGAGCCGGGAGACGGCGGCCTCCATGTCCGGCAGGAGGAAGGGATCCAGTATGCCGCTCTCGGGAGAGGCGAAATGACGATCGATCTGCTCGCTCGATCCCACGCCGCGCGCCGCCAGGATCTTCCGGACGAGCGCGGGCATGCCCGGCCTCGGCGCGAGAGGGAGATCCGGGCGCGGCCCTCGCAGAACCCAGGGCGCTATCATCCCGTCTCCGCGCCCATTCCCCGCGGTGGGGGAGTATCAGAGCTTCTTTTCGATCTTCGCCGTCTCACGCAGGTGTTCGAGCCTCTTCTCGAAGATCTCCTTCTGACGCAGCTGCTTCAGATAGCCGGTCAGCTGCCCCTCCAGATTCGGATCGTAGGGGATCGCCGACGGGGCCTTTTTCTCCTCGAGACGGATGATGTGGAAGCCAAACTGCGTCTCCACGACTTCGCTCACGCCCCCGGGTTCGAGGGCGAACGCCGCCTGCTCGAAAGATGGGACCATCTGGCCGCGACCGAAGAACCCGAGGTCTCCCCCACGCGAGGCCGATGGGCAATCGGAGGAGTCCCTGGCTACCGTCGCGAAATCCTCGCCCCGCTTCACCCGGAGGAGCAACCTCTCGGCCTTTTCGCGCGCCCGCGCCTTCAGATCATCCGTCGCCGTCGGCTCCACCTGGACCAGGATATGCCGTGCATGAGCCATCTCCGCGGTCTGGAACTCCTCCGGATGTCCGTCATAGTAGGAGCGCGCCTCCGCCGGCGAGATCTGCGCCGTGTCGGGGGAGGCCTCCCTCATGTAGCTGCTGATCGCGAGGTCCTTGCGGATCTCGCCGAAGAGCTGATCCTCGGTCAGGCCCTCCTGCAGGAGGCGAGCCTGAAACGCCTCGGGGCTCGGAAACCTCGACTTCATGTCCTCCATGTACTGCCTGGTAAAGGTTTCGTCGGGAAGCATCCCCTCCTTCTCGGCGGCCTGGAGAAGGAGGAGCCGATCGATGATGTTGTCGAGCGCGCGGCGCTGCATCTCCCGGTCGCTTAGCCCCCCCGCATCGGGACTCCGCTGCGCTTTCATGCGCGCGACTTGCTTGTCGACCTCCTCGAGACGCACCGTCGCATCGCCGACCTTTCCCACGACGGTCTGAGGCTCGCCCACGAACGCCCCTTCCACCTGCGCCACATCCTTGTCGCCCCCGCAACCGGCGAACGCCGCGACCACGACGAGCCCGATGACCCATAAGCCCCCAACCCGAACCATGCCAGACGCTCTCCTTCCTTCCCGGGCGTTTTCTCTGGACCACGCTTGGAGGCTATTATCACCCTCCCTGGCCACTCCGCGCACATGCAAAGTTGGGCGGCCGGCCCCCGTCGGTTAGGATTCGAACGATGAGGAAGAGGCGAGTCGAAGACGCCGTGGTGATCCGGATCGACGATCTCGCGTTCGGTGGAGAAGGCGTGGGCCGTCACGGCGGGCAGGTTCAGTTCGTGCACGGAGCCTATCCAGGCGAGACCGCTCGGATTCTCCCCATGGGAGGCGGCAAGAGATGGCGCAGGGCTCGGCTCCTGGAGATCCTCGAGCCCTCATCCCAGAGGATTCCGCCCAGGTGCAGCCACACCGCTCACTGCGGCGGCTGCGCGTACCAGACCCTCGCCTACGACGCGCAGCTCGCGGCGAAGGCCCGGCAGGTCCGGGAGAACCTATCGAGGATCGCCGGGCTCGTCCCGCCGGAACCGGCTCCCCCGCTGCCCGCGCCCGAGACCTTCCACTATCGCAACAAGATGGAGTTCTCCTTCGCGCCGCGCGCGTGGGATCCAGCGGGAGTCCCGCAATCTCCATCCGCTGGACCCGCGCTCGGGCTGCATGCGCGCGGCCGGTTCGACGCGGTGCTCGACATCCATGACTGCGCTCTGGTCGAACCCGAGGTGAACCGACTGCTCGCGACGATCCGTGAGGCCTCCCTTTCCCTCGGAATTCCCGCCTACCACGGCGGTCGGGCGGATGGGATCCTGCGCCACCTCGTCCTCCGCGCCTCCCGGCACTCGGGAGAGTGGCTGCTTGCGCTCGTCGTCCGGGAGAACGATCCACGGCTCGCCCGACTCGCCGAGACCTGTCGGAGGGAGTTCTCGAGGATCGCAGGGTTCCTGGTCTGGACGCACAGGGGTCTGGCGACGGTCGCCCGCGCGGAGGAGGAGATCATCCTCTTCGGGCGCCGCACGATCGTGGAACGCTTGCTCGACCTCGAGTTCGAGCTCTCGGCTTCGAGCTTCTTCCAGACCAACACCTCGGGCGCGGAGGGGCTGATCCGGGAGCTGCGAGACCTCGCTCCTCCGGCGAAGCGGGCGCTGGATCTCTACTGCGGGGTGGGAACGCTCGGCCTCGCGCTTGCCGGCCGCTCCGAGGAGATCGTCGGGGTCGAGTCGGTCGATGCCGCGGTCCTGGACGCTCGTCGCAACGCCGCCAGAAACGGCATCGAGAACGCGCGATTCGTAGCCGCCCCCGCCGAGGACTGGCTGGGCAGCGCCGTGGAGCTCCATCCGGACCTGGTGATCGTCGACCCCCCGCGCGCGGGGCTCCATCCCCGGGCTCTCTCGGGTCTGATCGCCCTCGCCGCCCCGACAGCGCTGTACGTCTCGTGCAATCCGGCGACTCTTGCGCGCGATCTCGCGCTCCTCGCAGAGGCGGGTTACGTCGCCGACGCGATGCGGATCCTCGATCTCTTCCCGCACACTCCCCACGTCGAGACGATCGTCCGCTTGCGACACGACTGAGCCCCGCGGAGATCCGGGGCCGAAAAGGAAGCCGGCGGGAGGGCTCCCCCTCCCGCCGGCATTCCGTTCTCGGAGCGACGATTCGCGTGATTACTTCAAGAGCATCATCTTGCGGCTCGACTCCTCGTCGCCCGCCTTCACCGTATAGTAGTAGACGCCGGATCCGACCGAGTGGCTGGCGTCGTCGCGACCGTCCCAGACGACCGAATGGTGTCCCGCCGGCCTGCCTCCGTCGATCAGGGTGCGGACCTTCCGGCCCGCGGCATCAAAGATCGAGACCTCCACCCGATCTGACTTCGGCAACGCGAATCGGATCGTCGTGAGCGGATTGAAGGGATTCGGCCTGTTCTGATCGACCGCGAAGCGCAGGGGAAGCGATCCCTCCGCGACATCGGCGGCGAGGCAGTTGTTGACCTTGATCACGATGTCGTCGATCGCCGCTTCGGCGCAGGTCGTCTGCGAGCCGATGTCCTCCATCTGGAACCGGAATCGCATCTGCGAGCTGAACGGCACCCGATCGTTCTCGACGTAGACCTTGTAGTGGTTCCATGCGTTGAGCTCCATACCATTGATCTTCAAGAGGTCGGTCCATGTCGCGCCGTCGTCGTTCGACACGGAGCAGCGCAAGGAATCGTCGGTCGGGGTGTAGTCGAAGTAGAACGCATAGAAGCTGATCGCCGCGACTCCGGTGCGGTCTGACCAATCGAAGGCCGGCGAGACGACCGAGGTCTTGCCCCCGTCCACATCGTACGAGGACCAGGCGCCCCCGCGCGCGTCGGTGACGAAGCAGAGCGTCCCGCTCGCGGTGTGGTCGTCCTCCGGCTGGGTGTCGCCGTAGGTCGCGCTGTTCTTGCCGGTGGGATCCGCGTGCTCCCACATCCCCTGGGTGGCCGTGTCGCCCGTCCAGCCGAGAGTCCAGCCCTCGTCGCCTTCGAGATCGTCGTCCAGGGCGAGGTCGGTCGCGCCGGTCATGAACTCGTAGACGGCCCGGTATGGGGCGAGGTGCGGGGCCGTTCCGAACTCGCCGGTGAACTTCTGCGCCCGCACATAGTAGCGAACGTGCTTGCCGCAGCCCTGATTCGGGATCGCAGCCGCGTACTCGTTCGGCTGGCCGGTCGCCGTCATGGGGACGGTCTGCCAAGTCGTCGCGAGCGATCCGACGGGGTCGGTCGTGTAGTAGATCTCGACGCTGTTCGGATCGATCGATCCGGGGCCCACCGAGATCGCCACCGCAGTGATGGCGTAGTCGCCGCTCTCCTGGGGTTGATCGTCGATCGGGGTGGAAGTGACCGTCACGTAGTTGGTCAGAGCCGGGCAGATCAGATTGTGCATCGCAAACGCGTCGCAGATCTCGTACCAATCGGTCGTCCCGTTTGCCAGGTCTCCATCGGTGTCGTTCGCCATGAGCAACCGGGTAAGGTAGTTCGGCATGTTCGTCTGCTTTGTCTTCAGCGCGGCGATATGGTCGGCGTCATAGAGCGGGCCGGCCGCCTCGTCGCCGTACTTCTGGTTGAAGTTCTTGCGGGTCTTCCACATCGCCCCCATCAAGATTTCGCCGAGGCAATGGACTTCTCCCCCACACTCGACGCCCGGATACTGGCGGAGGTTCTCTCCGGTGCGGAGTGCGCCGCCGCCCACGTTGAAGTTCTCGGCCAGCTCCCCGTCGTTGTGGATCGTCATCGAGACGACGTCCGAGAATCCCTCGCCCATCCCGGATCCCGTCGGCGGCGGCGATGGCGAGTACATCTTCTGTGTGATCCCGTGGCCGTACTCGTGGTAGACGACATCGGAGATGCGACCGATGTTGTTGCAGCCGCCTCCCTCCTTGTAGAAGTTGATCGAGGAGCCGTTCCAGAAGGCATTGCAGGTGCCCGTTGTGATGTTCACCTGGGCGCCCATGACATAGTCCATGCCGGTGAAGGTGGGATCGATGCCCTTGACCCAATCGTGCACGACCTGGACGTGGTAGTAGACATCCCGCTCGGCTGGATGCGAGTTGGTGTCGTCGAACATGAAGTTGACCGGCGACCCGGGCTGGCCGTTCTGCGTGATGATCGCCTCGGGCCCATCGTAGTTGATCGTGTTGCAGTAACTGCCGTAGAGCCTCGCCTCGACGCTGTAGACCGTGTTGTTCGGGACCTCGATGACGTACTCTCCGTCGTCGTTCGTGTATCCCGTGTAGGTTCCGCTCGCGCGCACCCGAAGATCCTCGAGCGGAAGATCCTGGTAGGGGTCGCCCTGTGTGTTGGGCTCGACCTTCCCCTGAACCGTGCCCGTGATCTGGAAGTACTCGGTCTGGCTCTGGCGCGCCAGGAGGCCGCCGTCGTGGGCATCCACGTAGCAGAGCCACACGTTCTCGGGAGCGTGCGTCTGTAGGTAGAGCTGCCAGGCGAGGTGGTAGTCGAAGCCTTCATCGGTCGCGATCGGCATGATCACGAGTCGCGGATCCCCGACGAGGCCGTCCTCCGCCGAGTAGGGAATGCCGGTATGAGCGAAGTCGCCCGCCGACTCGGCGCTGATCCCGGGGATCGCCCGCATGTCGACATCCGGGTAGACATCGGAGCCGATCAGGACGACCTTCCCCTGCCATAGACCGATGTCGACACGGCCCCCGACCACCTCCAGGCCGTTGACGACCTGGTTGAAGATCACATACTGCTTCTCCTCGCCGAGATCGACGATGTCCGATATGAGGAGATGGCGCGGATCGACCTTGAGGACATCCGCATTGCGCGCTACGAATGCCTCGACCGAGGCCCGAAGGACCTCCTCCGAAGCGCCGGGGCCCATCAGGGCGATGGGGGGGCCGCCGACCGTGGATGGCGTCCCCAGGGCCGGGTTCCACTGGAGAACCCTCCAGTTGGCGCCTTCCGACTGCTGAAAACGATCGAGGCCGGGGAGCATCGCGCGCGCCTCGGCCTCGGTCGGGTGCGAGAAGATGGGAGAGGTTTGGCTGAGCGGCAACCGCACCTCATAGTCCAGGACGTCGGAGTCCTGGAACGCGTGGGCGGGTCCGACGAGGGCCAACCCGGCGACGACAGCGACCATCACCAGTCTCAAGGACATGGAAGATCCCCCTTTGGGTTCCATTCAATATTGCCTGGATCGATTCCCTTCAACATGAGCGCCGCCCAAAGGAGTTCACCCAAGGGCGACTGATATGTAGAATAAGTCTAGTGGCACCAACGGTATCATGTCAACGTCCGATGCCGGCTGGATTGGGCCAGGGCGGGAGCGTCGGGACCCGTTCGAAGCGCGTATCCTTTTCAGCTGAAGTCAGATAGGGCTCGGAGGGTAATTGGAGTACTCACTGCTATCCCGGTTGCGGGAGTCCGTGCTGGTAGCCGATGGGGCCATGGGGACGATGCTCTATGACCGTGGGATCTACATCCATCGCTGCTTCGACGAGCTCAACCTCTCGCAAGCGGAGCTTGTCGGCGAGATTCATCGCGCTTATCTCTCCGCCGGGGCCCAGGTGATCGAGACCAACACCTTCGGGGCGAATCGCGAGAAGCTCCTCCAGCATGGCCTCGAGACGAGGGTCGCAGAGATCAACCGCGCAGGGGTGCGGATCGCCCGAAGGGCGGCGCGCGAAACCGCTCCCGATGCCTTCGTCGCGGGCGCGGTTGGCCCGCTGGGAAGGCCCCTTCACCAGACCGATCCCATGGACCCCTCCGAGATGGAGGAGGCCTTTCGCGAACAGATTCTCGCCCTCGTCGAGGCCGGCGTCGATTGCGTCCTGGTCGAGACGATCTCCCACCTCCAGGAGGCCGTCGCCGCGGCTCGAGCGGCTCGTTCGGTCTCCTCGATCCCGCTCATCGTGCAGATGACCTTCACCGAGGAAGGCAGAAGCCTCTTCGGCGACACTCCCGAGGGGATCGCGCCCGCTCTGGCCGCCGCCGGAGCCGACGTCATCGGCGTCAACTGCTCCATCGGTCCCCGTCCGATGCTCGCCGTCCTCGAGCGTCTCTCCTCCGGAAGCGAGACCCTTCTCTCGGCGCAACCGAACGCGGGCAGCCCGCAGCGCGTGGATGGGCGCTATATCTACTTCTGCACCCCCGAGTACATGGCGTCCTACGCCCGCAAGTTCATCCAGGGGATGGGCGTCCGTCTCGTGGGAGGCTGCTGTGGCACAACGCCCGAACACATCCGCGCGGTCGCCTCGGCGGTGCGCAGCGTCCAACCCGCGCGCAACGAGGTCCGGGTCGCCGTCCAGGGCATCGCCGAGGCGCCCCGGGTCGATCCCGCTCCCGCCGCGGAACGATCCGCGTTCGCGCGGAGTCTCATGAGCGGACGATTCGTCGTGAGCGTCGAGCTCGATCCGCCGAGAGGAATCGACATCGAGAAGGTCGCGCGCGGGGCCGCGGTTCTGCGCCGCGCGGGTGTGGATGCGGTGAACATCCCCGACGGTCCTCGGGCGAGCGCGCGGATGAGCCCCATGGCGCTCGGGGCTCGGCTTGCGAGCGAGGTCGGCATCGAGGTGCTCCTGCACTACTGCTGCCGCGATCGAAACCTCCTCGGGATGCAATCCGATCTGCTCGGAGCGCATGCGCTCGGCCTGCGCAACCTCATCCTGATCACCGGGGATCCGCCCAAGCTGGGCGACTATCCGTATGCGACGGCCGTCTTCGACGTCGACTCGATTGGCCTCACGCGGATCGTCGATCAGCTCAATCACGGGCGCGACCTCGCGGGCAACCCCATCGGCGCGCCGACCTCGTTTCTGATCGGCGTGGGCGTCAATCCGGGCGCGATCAACCGTCAAGAGGAGATCCGGCGGCTCCGGCTGAAGATCGAGGCCGGGGCCGAGTACGTTCTCACCCAGCCCGTCTTCGACGCCGCGCGCCTGGCCGACTTTCTCGAGACGGCGGGTGATCTGCCGATCCCGATCCTGATCGGGATCCTTCCCCTGACCAGCCACCGTAACGCGGAGTTCTATCACAACGAAGTGCCGGGAATGAGCATCCCGGAGTCCGTCCGCGAGCGGATGCGACGGGCGGGCAGCGGCGAGACCGCGCGGGCAGAAGGGATCCGGATCGCGCGGGAAGCGCTGGCGCAAGCCCGCGACATCGGGCGGATCCGGGGCGCCTACCTCATGCCGCCCTTCGGCCGTTACGAGATGGCGCTGGAAGTCCTCGAAGGGTCCATCGCTCCGGAGGACCGCTCGGGATCCGCCCGCGACGCATCAGGGTCCGTCTAGCGCTCCGAAAGGACTCGAAGGAGCTCCTGAGCCTCGAGATCGGTCACTGAGTCGGGGCGCGCCTCCTCCCTGAATCGGATGAGGACGCGACGGGCATCGTCGTACCTCTTCGTCCGCATGTAGAGCAGCGCGAGGTCGAAGTACGGCGCCTGGATCGCCGGAGCGCCGCGAATCGTGCGTTCCAGATGCTCGGCGGCGCCGAGGGTGTCCGCCGCCTGGAGGAGCAAGAGCGACAGGTTGTAGTTGCCCTGCGGGTGGTCGGGGTCGCGATCGAGCAGGTGGCCGTACGCATCGGAGGCGCCCTGTCCGTCCCCGAGTCTCTGCGAGAGGAACCCGATCTGGAAAAGATCCTCGTCCGTGGCCCATCCGCGCCCCTCGATCTTCCGCCACAGGTGGAGCGCCTCCTCGAGACGCCCCGCCTCCTTCCAGCTCTGCGCCGTCCACCTCCACTTCCGCTCGTCCTGCGCATCCCGGCCGATCGCCTCCATCGCGAGCAGCAGCGCCTCCTCGCGGAAGTGATCGTCCCAGAGGAACTGCGCGAGGCGGATCAGGATGTCAGGCGAGGCGGCCTCGCGCTCCTGAAGCACGCGAAGGTGACGTCGCGCCTCGTTCGGACGGCCCTGCCGGAGCGCGATGTCGGCCAGGATGCCGAGCGCTCGCGCGGAATCGCCCTTCGCCAGCCCCCACCGCAGCGCGTCCCGGCTGCTCGCCCGCGCCGCGGTCCAGTTCTCCCTCAACCGGTACGCTTCGGCCAGCGCGAGATGGGCCGCTCCTGAAGTGGGGTCTCGTCGGACGGCCGCCAATCGCTCGGCGATCACGAGCGAGAGGGAGTCGGGACCCTCCTCGAGGATCATCGGAGAGTCCGCGGACCATGACGCCATTGCGATGCAGGCGAAAAGCCCCGCCAACGCCACGCCGGAACCGAGCTTGCGCGGGAGGTGTTTCAGCCCGCGGCAAAGGAGGACCCCGCCAATGGATCGGATATCCCCGCCCAGCAGAAGCTTCCCGCCGCTCCAGAGCATTCCCAGACTCCCCCGCCGCCTCCGGCTTTCGCTCGCGCTGATCCCCTGTCTTCTGCTTCCTGCAGTCGCCCTCGGCCGGGGCTGGCTCGGCGTCTCCGTCCAGGACATCACCCCGGAGCTACGAGAGGCGATGGAGATCGAGGCCCGCTCCGGCGCCCTCGTGAGCGATGTCTCCGAGGGAGGCCCCGCGGAGACCGCCGGAATCGAACCGCGTGACGTGATCCTACGCGTGGACGGCTCCCCTGTCGAGGACACCGGCGACCTGCTCGCGATCCTGCGGGAGAAGTCCCCCGCCGACCGCGTCGAGATCTTGGTCCTCCGAGGGAACGTGGAGCGGAAGCTCGAGGCGCTTCTCGGCGAGCCGGGAGCGGGCGCCGGTCCGACAACGGAGGAGCGGATCGAGCGGGAGTTCCGGGATGAGCCATTTGCCGAAGGGATTCCACCGAACCTCGACTGGGCGCCCGGACGCTACGAGGGCCTCCAGCTCCTGCGAAGGGGTCCCCAGCTCGGAGTCTCTGTCCACTCGCTCGACGAGGATCTCGCCTCCTACTTCGACGCGCGGGAGGGAGAGGGCGTCCTCGTCTTGCGCGTTGAGCCCGACTCGCCCGCCGACCGCGCGGGAATCCGCGGCGGCGATCTCTTGATCAAGATCAATCGACGGTCCATCGGCTCGCCGGAGGACCTGCGCGGCGTGATCCGTGAGCTGGGGCCTGGCGATGACTGGGTCATCCAGGGACGGAGACATGGCCGGGACCTCGAGTTCAGGGGACGGATCGAGCGCAACTCGGACTGGCCGTCCGAGCCGGGCCGCCTCCAGCGCCTCATGCCGCGCGCGGATCGCGCGAGATCCAGCGCTTCGGAGTTGGAAAGGATGGTCCAGCGCCTGGAGCGTCAGATCGAGCGGCTAAGGGACCGGATCGAGGATCTCGAGGGGCGATACTCCCGACGTGAAGGGCGCTGAGCCTGCAGGGATAGAATCGAACGAGGGCCGGCGACCGGGGTAGACTCCCCTCGCCGGCCCTCAGAGTTCTCCCCGCAGCCTCGGGGGCCTCCCACCGCAACCAAGGCTTGGATGATCTTCCAGGGGAGGAACAACCCCGAGGCGCAGGGAACCCAGGCCATTGAGTGGTTCGGTCAGGCGTTTGCCGGTCTGTAGCGAAATCGCTCTCATGGGCGGTAACCTCCCTGCCAAGAGGAGGACGCGACCTTGCCCCATCTGCTGCTCTCCGGAACCCCGCCCCTCAACGAGCTCTGGGAGAGACCGGTCCTCGGGGTCGACCGGACCCCGGACTGGATCGTGAAGACTCTCCAGGCCTTCCTCTCAGCCGACCGCGCATCCATGCTGGTCGAATGCGCCGTTGTCGAGGGGTATTTGCACCAGTCCTTCTTGGCGCAGCTGATCCCGAAGGAGGGGGGGCTTCTCATTCGTCTCTATCCGGGGACGGCGCCGGAAAAGACCGACGGCGTCCGCTATTGCCTCGCGAGCATCGCCATGGCCATCAGGGCACGATACCCGCGGTCGACGGTCGCGCGGCACAATCTGGGCATTCCGTTGCCCGCCGCGTTGACCGGCTGAAGGAATCCGCGGTATAATTCTACATTGTCGGATTCAGAAATCCCCATTCGGGGAAGGAGGGTCATCTATGCTCCGCATCGGGCTCGCTGTCATCGCGCTCCTGAGCCTCGGTTCGCTACATCCCGGTCCCGCGGTCGCGCAGATACCATTCGACTGGAACCCGGGGCCGCTCTACGCGTCGGTGACGAGCGATGTCACGACCTACCAGTTCTATGTCGACATCCGGTCCCAATGGGTGCCCGATGACGAGCTCTTCGTCGAGATCACGCCCCATTATCCCGACACCTGGTTCGCGCAGTTCTGCCAGGAGTCGAACGGCGTCTGTTACTTCGAGAGCGCCGCTATCACTCTCCCCGGGACCTCCTGGGACCGCATCCTGGTCGACTTCTTCGTCCCCGGAGGCGACCAGAACAAGGGGTGGGTGGACATTCGCGTCTACCGGATCGCCGATCCTCTTGTCTTCAAGGAAGTGACATTCGCCCTTGGGCATGGGGTCACGCTTCCGGCCGCGAACTTCGTGTTCCGCGCTACGGAGGTCTTCCAGCAGGCCGATCCGAACGACACCGTGGAGTTCCCTGCCCGGTTGCAGTCGCTCGTCGGGTTCCCGGACTCGGTCATGGTCACGATCGAGAAGGATCTCCCTCAGGGGTGGTTCTCGCAGTTCTGCCAGGTCTCGACCGGAATCTGCTACTTCCAGAATGCGACCATCGCCATGCCTGCCTACTCCATCGATGAGCTGCGTGTCGACTTCTTCTGCAACTCGCCCGACCCGGCCATCGGTAACGTTCGTCTCAAGGTGCAGAGCGTCGAGAATCCGGCGATCTGGCGCGCGCTTCCCTTCCGCGTCCGCACCGGATCGATTCCAGCCGACGTCACGGAGACCGAGGCCTCGCCTCTGCATGCGGCCATCGCTCCCAATCCCATCCGATCCTCCGCGGACCTTCGAGTCTCCCTCTCGCGTCCCTCGGCGATCGATCTTCGAATCGTCGACCTGGGCGGCCGTGAGGTTTCCTCGATCACGACGCCACTCCTAGGCGCTGGGACGCACGAGCTTCGCTGGGATGGCGAGGATGCCGCAGGTCGGACCCTCCCCAATGGGGTCTACTTCTACCGCCTGACGGGGAATGAGAACGAGGTTCGGGGAAAGCTGATCCTCGATCGTTGACGCCGCGAGGCGATCGCGCCCGAGGGTGCGCTCGTGGCCCGGCCCGCGGGAATGTCCCCCGCGGGCCGGTGCGTTTCCTCGCCTAGGCTCCCGAAGTCCCCGCCTTCGCCGCCTGGCTCTGGAGGAAGGGCTTGATCAGGTCGATCGGGATCGGGAAGAGCGTCGTCGAGTTGTTCTCGGTTGCGATCTCCGCGAGCGTTTGAAGGTAACGCAGCTGCAAGGCCGCGGGCTGGGACTGGATGATCGCCGCTGCCTCGGAGAGCCGCTGTGCCGCCTGGAACTCTCCCTCCGCGTTGATCACCTTGGCCCGACGCTCTCGCTCGGCTTCAGCCTGCCTGGCCATCGCGCGCTTCATCTCCACCGGGAGATCGACGTCCTTCACCTCGACACTGCTCACCTTGATTCCCCACGGATCGGTGTGCTGGTCGATGATCTCCTGCAGCTTGCGATTGATCTTGTCCCGTTCGGCGAGCAGATCGTCGAGCTCGGCCTGGCCGAGCACGCTTCGCAGCGTCGTCTGGGCGAGCTGGGATGTGGCGAAGAGGTAGTTCTCCACCTCGAGGATCGCCCGGTTCGGATCGACAACACGGAAGTAGAGCACGGCGTTGACCTTCATCGAGACATTGTCCCGCGTGATCACGTCCTGCGGCGGGATATCCATCACGACGACGCGCAGACTCACCTTCACCATCTTGTCGACGAAGGGGATCAGGAGGATCAGCCCGGGGCCCTTGCCACGGATCGCCCTGCCGAGCCGGAAGATGACGGCGCGCTCGTACTCGCGGAGAACGCGCACGGCGCTCGCGAGGATGATCACGAGCACGATCACCAGTAACGTCGTGGAACCGAAGAATGGCACCATGCGTGGAACCTCCAAGGCCGTGTTTCAGCCTTCCGAACGCCTCACGTGGAGGTGCAAACCGTCGACCGAGACGACCCGCACCTTCTCACCTTTGCGAATCGCGGACGGAGAGGTCGCATCCCAGATCTCTCCGCGAATCAGAATCTTGCCGTCGGGCTCCAAGTCCTCGATCGCCGTGCCGACCCAACCGATCATCCCCTCGACTCCGGTGACCGGCGTGGGGCGCTGGGCCTTGAGCGCCATCGCGATAGCGAAGATGAAGAAGCCTGCGGTCACGAGGATGGCGGGGATGACCACTCCGAGGGAAACTCCCATCCCGGCCGGTCCACGGAACAGCATGAGGGATCCAAGGAGCAAGCTGATCACCCCCCCAATCGAAAGCAACCCGTGGCTAGGCACCTTGATCTCGAGAAGGAACATGACGACCGCCAGGAGAACCAGGAGGACTCCCGCGAGGTTGACCGTCAGAGTCTGAAACGCGAAGAGAGCGAGGATGAGGGAGATCCCGCCAATGACCCCTGGAAGGATCGCCCCAGGCGTCGAGAGCTCGAAGAAGATGCCGAGGATCCCCGCGAGGAAGAGCAGGTAGGCGATGTTGGGATTCGTGATGATCGAGAGCAACCGCTCTCGAAGGCTCATCTCCCGCTCGCGCACGGTCGCGCCCTCGGTGCGCAGGGTCTCCACGAAAGCGGCGGTACGGATCACGCGCCCGTCGAGGGCCGCGAGCAAGGCGGGGATGTCCTCGGCGATGAGGTCGACGACTCCCTCGGCCACGGCCGTCTCGGCGTCGATCGAGGCGCTCTCACGCACCGCCTTTTCGGCCCAGTCCGCGTTCCGTCCCCGCGCGACCGCGATCGAGCGCGCGTAGGCCACCGCGTCGTTCTCGACCTTCGAGGCCATGGTGGTGTCCGGCGCTCCCATGCCTCCCACTCCGACCGGATGAGCTGCGCCGATGTTCGTGCCTGGAGCCATCGCCGCGACATGCGCGGCAATCGTGATGAACATCCCCGCCGAGGCCGCGCGCGCCCCGGGCGGCCCGACCCAGACGACGACCGGAACGGCGCTGCCGAGAATCGCCTTGGTGGCTTCCCGCATCGCCGTGTCGAGCCCTCCGGGCGTGTCGAGCTGGATGATGACAAGCTCGGCGCCCTCGGTCTCCGCGGCCTTCACCGTCTCGACGACGCGGCGCGCGCTGACCGGGGTGATCGCATCGGAGATCTCGACGTGCAGCGCCTCTCCGGCCTGCCCGTTCGCGGCGCCTGTCCCCCAGAGAAGAGCGAGAACCGGGACGGCATGTTTCACCTTGCGGATCATGCGGCGCCTCCTCTTGTCCGGATCGTTCCCCCCTGCCGTTTGCCCCTCTTCACGTCCGGAGCGCCGGCCGATCGAGAGGTTCCGGACGGACCTGCATGGGTCCTCCCTGGAGTGATCGATGACAGGATGCACCCAATCCCGCCTCCAGGCTAGCTCATTCCCCCAGGCCGGATGCAGCCTCGGCTTGATCCACGGCCGCGCTCTCCGTAGGATCCGCGCATGCGATTCGGCCCGTCGAAGGGCCGGAAGCGGAGGGAGGAGTCGAATGGAGATCCGGCTCGACGGACAGGTCGCTCTCATCACCGGAGGATCGCGAGGCATCGGGAGGGCGATCGCCCTCCGCCTCGCGGAAGCCGGCGCCGACATCGCAATCAACTACCTCCGCCAGGGAGGCAAGGCGAACGAGTCGGCCGAGGCCATCCGCGCCCTCGGCGTGCGATGCCACGCGATCCGAGCGAACGTAGCCGAGATCGAGGACATCGATCGGATGTTCGACACGATCCGCGATGAGCTGGGACGCGTGGATATCCTCATCTCCAACGCCGCGTCGGGGGTCCTGCGCTCCGCCCTTGAGCTCACGCCGCGCCACTGGCAGTGGACGATGGAAATCAACGCCGGCACGCTGCTCCCCCTGGTCCAGCGCGCCGTGCCCCTCATGCGGCCTGGCGGCGGCAAGATCATCGCGGTCAGCAGCCTTGGGGCGACCCGGGCGATCCCGAACTACACGGCCGTGGGAGCCTCCAAGGCGGCCCTGGAGTCGCTCGTGCGGCACCTCGCCATCGAGCTCGCGCCCAGGGGGATCAACGTGAACGCCGTCTCCGCAGGCGTCGTGGACACCGATGCCCTGCGCCACTTCCCCAATCGGGAGGACCTGCTCCGGGGATCCGCCTCGCGCACGCCGGCGGGCCGACTGACGGAGCCGGCCGATGTGGCCGACACGGTGCTCTTCCTCGTCAGTCCCCTGGCGAAGATGATCCACGGCCAGACGATCGTCGTCGACGGGGGCTATTCCATCAGGGCCTGACCGGGATCCGGTCGCATCACTTCTTGTCGAGGCCCAGAGTCGCCTTCAAGATCGTCGTCGCCATCTGGGGATTCTCCTTCAGGCGGCGCGTGGAGTAGGCGTACCAGCTCTCCCCGAAGGGGACGTAAACCCGTAGCCGGTGTCCAGCCTCCACGAGGATGCGGCGCAGCGGCTCGTCGACTCCAAGGAGCATCTGGAACTCGTATTGGTCCCTTCGAAGCCCGTGGAAGCGGATCAGGCGAAGGGCATGGAAGACGAGATGCTCGTCGTGGGTTGCGATGCCGACATACGAGCCTCCCCGAAAGAGGATCTCGAGGAGCTCGATGTAGCTCGCGCGCACGGTCTCTCTTTCCCGGTAGGCGACCGGTCGCGGCTCCACGTAGATCCCCTTGCAGAGGCGGACGTTCGTCTTCGCCTCCGCCAACTTCGCGACGTCTGCCGCGCTCCGGCGAAGCATCGCTTGGATCACGACGCCCACGTTCGCGTGCTTCTCGCGTAGCCGCCGGTAGAGCTCCAGCGTCGCGTCGGTGCAAGAGGAATCCTCCATATCGAGCCGGACGAACATGCCATTCAGACCTTCCGCCTTGGTCACCAGGGTATCGATCCGGCGCACGCACGCCTCGAAATCGAGCTGGAGGCCGAGGGCCGTCGGCTTGACCGAGACGTTCGCATCGAGTCCCTCGGCGCGGATGGTATCGAGAAGCGAGAGGTAGCCGGCGAGCGCGAGGTCCGCCTCTTGCTCGAGATGGATATGCTCGCCGAGGATGTCCAGCGTCGCCATGGCCCCGGAAACGTTGAGCGCGCGGACCACGCGAACGGCGTCTTCAACTCGCGAGCCCGCGATGTAGGGTTTGCCGAAGTGGCGGACGATCGGCTTCGGGACCACGGGCATGAGCCCCACCACCAATCGATCGAGCAGCGATCCCATGGCACGCCTCCCATTCCCGTCCCATCCCCGAGGGACCCATGCGGATCGTAGGCCCAGGGCATCGGGTTGTCAAAGCCCCGCGCTTGTCGCCCCGGTCAGCCGCATCTACCATGGGGGCTCACCCGGAGAGCCGTCGGTCGGCTTTCCGCATTTGCAGGGGAGGATCCATGGGCGATATCCATTCGCAGCGCCGGCGTCGATTCATGGAGATGATGGGGCCCGGATCGGCGGCTCTGATCGTCTCCCATCCCGAAATGATTCGAAACAACGACACACTTCACGAGTACAGGCCGAACTCGGACCTGATCTATCTCTCCGGATTCGAAGAGCCGGAAACGGCCCTCCTGATCCTCCCCGGAAAGGCGGAGACGCCCTTCGTGATGTACGTGCGCCCCAGGGATCGCGACAAGGAGATCTGGACCGGGCGGCGCGCCGGGGTCGATGGGGCTGTGGAGCGCTACGGCGCCTCCGTCGCCCACCCGATCGGAGACCTCGAATCGACTCTCCCGAAGTACCTCGAGGGGGTCGAATCGCTCTACATGAACCTCGGACAGGATCCCGATCGCGATCGGCTCGGCCTGGAGGCGCTCAATCGGACCCGTCGCTCGTCCCGCACGGGGACCAAGGGGCCCGTCCGTCTGATCGACTCGGCCTCGATCCTCCACGAGATGCGTCTCCGCAAGGAACCCGACGAGATCGAGGCGCTCGCGCGCGCCGCGGAGATCTCTGCTGCCGGACACCGCGCAGCCATGGAGGTCGTGAGGCCCGGGATGTACGAGTATGAGATCCAGGCCGTCGTCGAGTACCAGTTCCGGCGCGCCGGCAGCCGTCGTTTCGGCTTCCCGAGCATCGTCGCCAGCGGGCCGAACGCGACCATCCTCCATTACGAGGAAAACTCCCGCAGACTCGAGGCGGGCGACCTGCTGCTGCTGGACGCCGGGACCGAGTGGGGCTACATGAGCGGCGACATCACCCGCACCTTCCCCGTCTCGGGCCGCTTCAGCGAGCCGCAGCGGCGGGTCTACGAGATCGTCCTCGACGCCCAGAAGCAGGCGATCGAGGCCGCGCAACCAGGTGCGCCGTTTCTGGCGCCCCACGACGCGGCCGTGCGGAGACTGGCGCAGGGGATGATCGAGCTGGGGCTGCTCCGGGGAGAGCTGGAAGACGTGATCCGGGAGGAACGCTTCAAGCGCTATTACATGCACAAGACGAGCCACTGGCTGGGGATGGACGTGCACGACGTCGGTCGATATGCGGATGGCGACTCCGCTCGGGCACTGGAGCCGGGGATGGTCCTGACGATCGAGCCGGGGCTCTATGTCGCCGAGGACGACTCGGAGGCTCCGCCCGAGTTCCGGGGAATCGGCGTGCGAATCGAGGATGATGTTTTGATCACCGATCGAGGGAATCGGACCCTTACCGGCGGTGTACCAAAGGAGGTCGCGGAGATCGAGGCAATCTGCGGGAAACTCCCGCTTGAGGATGCCCTCCGCGCCGAAGGGAGGAAGATCGCATGAGATCGATTGGGCGAGCCACCGTGACGGGCCTTGGGCTCACAATCCTCTTGCTCCTCGTCTGGGCGTGGTCCGGGCCTCTTCCAGAGGCGAAGGCCGAGCCGGGTCCCGCCAGCGGCGAGATCCTGCTCGTCTACGGGGTGGGTGGGGTCCTGACCCGGGACGGCACCCTCTGGCAGTACCGCCCGGACCAGAACCAGTGGCTCACGGTCGACGAGGCGTTCTCCCAGGAGGGCCAGACGACCCACATCCTGCCGCTGCCCGTGCCGGCATCGACGATCGCCAAGATGGACAGCTTTGGATTCCTCGTGACCGAGTCGGGGAGCTGCTGGCTCTACGACCTGGAGAAGGACCGGTGGAGAGAGGTCGGGGCGCCTCCCTCCCGGCGTTGAACGATGCGCAGCAAGCGCCTATCCTTGAGCCCGAGGGGCTTTCCGAAGGAGGTGGGATCCATGGGTCGGCCTCTAATTGTCGCCTTCTCCCTTGCTCTGGCGTTCGCCGCCCCGGCATCGGCGATCGACATGGAAGATGTATTCCGAATGGTCGACGCGTCGGTCGACGAAGAGGTGATCCTCAAGGCGATCGATGCCGATGGCGAGGCGCTCGACCTCTATCCCGAGGACCTGATCGCGCTTTCCGACATGGGATCGAGCGATTGGTTCCTGAAAGAGCTGATCGACCGGTCGCGCGACCGGCGCTCGGAAGTCTACCGGGAGCAAACCTACCGGGTCATCGAGCCGAGCTACTCCTACGTGAGCATCGGTCTCGTCTATGACCCCTTCGACTACTACTTCGCCTGCTGGCCCTACTACTACGCCTATGTCTCTCCCTTCCGGTTCTCCTGGAACTGGTGGTACTACGGCGGCCCTTACCACTCAGTCTGGTGCTATCCGTGGAGCTACCGCACCGTCTACTACCATGACGCCTGGGGGCCCCGGAACATCTGGAGGCGCGGGTATCACAACGAGCGCTACCATGTGCCGACTTACGCTTCGCCCAAGGAGGAACGCCAGAGGGTCCTCTATCACCGAGATGCGCGGCCCGCTCTCGTGAGCGCAGATGGTCGCAAAGTCGACGGCGGCACGCGGCCCGTCCGCGACGACAAGCCGATTCGTCCGAGCTACGAATCGCGGCGCCCCGTGAGGGAGGATGGGAATCGTCCGGCGAACGTTTGGGGGCGCCCGGAGCGGCGCAGCGACCGACCCAGCTCGCCTTCGGTGAGGCCCGAGCGGCGCGCCGACCGGCCGAGCTCTCCTGCGGTGCGCCCGGAGCGGCGCAGCGACCGGCCCAGTTCCCCATCGGTGCGGCCCGAGCGCCAAACGCAGCGCGGTAACGAGGCTCCTTCGCGGAGTGTGAGCCCAGCCCCATCGCGCCCCTCATCGAGAGGAAGCGCTCCGGCTCCGTCGCGATCCTCCTCCGGATCCGGCAACCGCGGAGGATCGACCTCCGCTCCGCGATCGAGTCGAGCGGCGCGCCCCGCGCGGTGAGACCGGGCTGACTCCCTGAAAAGAGACCCCCGTCCTTTCGGACGAGGGTCTCTTCATTCAGTGCAATCGCTGCTGAGCGACTACCGGTAGAGCCCCTTGATGGCGCCCCACGTGGTGGTCTCGTTGGCAACAGGAGGACCGCACTCGAACTCCTGGCTGGCCTCAAAGAAGGCGCCGAAGACGTCGCTGGCCGGGGTCCAGTCCGGATACGCGAAGTAAACGGACCGGAACACCGACGGGCAGCTCGTCTCGATCGACGTCGCGAGCCGGCCGCACTGCGGCGGGAACGCGTGATCGGCGAACTGAGCGCTGAACCAGTAAAGGGTGTTCGCCATCGCGGGGAAGTTCAGCTCGTAGTAGTAGACATAGTAGGTGCTGACCAGCGTCTCGTTGTCCTCGACATTCAGCCACTCGGCGACGACGCCGCCCGGAACGCAGCCGGCGTCATCGTAGAAGCGAAGGTTCGAGTTGGTCGCGATCGGAGATCCGTTCCAGTAGCCACCCCACCAGCGGGCGAGGGAGATCGTCTCGTCAGTGGTAAAGAAGAAGTCGTTGGCGATCTCAGTCTCGAGAGCGAAAGCGCCGATGACTTCGGACGAACCGATGTTCCCAGCGGGATCATCCGGCTCGCTCCAGCACACTTCGCGATCGCCGCCCATCGGCGGACCGCCAGGGGCCGGACCGAACAGCTCCGGGTTGCTGGCGAGCACCGCACCCGAGAACGCCAAGCTCAACGCGAGCACGAAAGCAAAAGTCTTCATTTGTGGGTTTCCTCCACGCTTTTGAATCCCAAGTGGTGCCTCTGCACCGTTGCGAGTCAACGGACGGGAGACGGTGGCGTTCCGTAACACAGAGCGGCCGCCTTGGATCCCCCGGTGTCGGGGCCCGTTAACTGGATCCTCGTCGCTCCCCTCAGTTCGCCGGTCCAAGGAGCTCGACACCGACGATTATGCCGGATTTATTATCCGGAGTCAAGTGAATGAGATCACCGGCAAGGAATGCTTGAAGTTAGCGTCGTCTGAGTCGGCGAATAAGGGGGGCGGACGAAACGCGCCCGCGGCCGCCCCCTGGATCACGACATGATGCTACTTCCTTTATTGCCAATCAGTTAGCGGTAAAGCGCCCGGACGCCACCCCAGGTCGTCACGGACCCCTCCGTTGGGTCGCCGCATTCGAACACCTGGCTCGCCTCGAAGAACGATCCGAAAACATCAGACGCGAGAGTCCAGTCCGGGTAAGCGAAGTATGCGGATCGAAAGACCGTCTCGCACTCCCTGGGTTCGCTTGTGCCCAATCGGCCCCATTGCGGCGGGAACGGATGATCCGCGGCTTGGGCGGAGAACCAGTACGTCGTTTCCGCGGCAAAGTGAAGTTCCGCATAAAAAGAGTAGGAGAAGACCGCGCCAACGGGCATCTGGTGGCAGTCCACGTCGAGCCATTCGTGCAGGACCATCACGGGAGTGCACGGAATGTGGCTACCGGACATTCCCCACGCCCCCCTGGGTCCATTGCCCAGACCTGCTTCACCCGGGCCAGTCGAGCGGCTCCCATAGAAACGGAGATTCATCCGGAAGTTCTGTGGCTCTCCGTTCCAGTAGCCGCCCCACCAGCGAGCCATTCCCAAATTAAACTCACCGGAAAACAGAAAGTCGTTCGCGATTTCGGTGACAACTCCGTACTCCCCGATCACCTCGGAGCTGCCGATGGGCTGATTCTCGTCTCCAAATTGATGCCAGCAGATATCTCGGCCGCCGCCAACCGGCTCCCCCCCGGGAGGCAGGGCGAAAGGCGTGGGGTTGGCCCCGTGCACGAGGCCCGGAACCGTCGCGACGATCGTGAGCGCGATCACTGCGATTCTCATTGGACGCCTCCTCAGACGACGCTCCAGGAGCGATGCCTCCCTGACGACGCGGAACCCAGGCGGGAGGAATTCTGCGCCTTTGCCTGACGGCAAGTCCAGACGCGCTGGTCCATCAAGGGGTCGTCTTCGATGGGCCCGCGGGGACCAAAAAAAAGAGGAAGCCCCCGTCCCGAAGGACGGAGGCCACTCGTACTGCGTTAGCCAGTCGACTACCGGTAGAGCCCCTTGATGGCGCCCCAGGTGGTCTCGGTGTTGGCGGTGACGCCGCACTCGAACTCCTGGCTGGCCTCGAAGAAGGCACCGAAGACGTCGGCAGCCGGGGTCCAGTCCGGATACGCGAAGTAAACGGACCGGAACACCGACGGGCAGCTCGTCTCGATGCTGGTGCTGAGCCGGCCACACTGCGGCGGGAACGCGTGATCGGCGTACTGCGCGCTGAACCAGTAGAGGGTGTTCGCCGACGCGGGGAAGCTCAGGCCATAGCTGTAAACGTAGACCGCCCCGACCGGAGTCTCGTTGTCCTCCACGTTCAGGTACTCGGCGAGGACGGCACCCGGGATGCAGCCCGCGTCGTCGTAGAACCGGAGATTCGAGTTGGTCGGAATCGGAGTGCCGTTCCAGTAGCCACCCCACCAGCGGGCGAGGGTGATCGTCTGGTCAGAGGTGAAAAAGAAGTCGTTGGCGATCTCCGTCTCGAGAGCGAAGGCGCCGATGACTTCGGACGAACCGATGTTCTGAGTCTCGTCACCCGGCTCGCTCCAGCACACTTCACGATCGCTTCCGATCGGAGGACCACCGGGGGCCGCACCGAACAGGGTCGGGGTCTCTTCGGCGACGGCGAGGCCGGCGCAGGCAGCGCTCAACGCAAGCACGAAAGCAAACTTCTTCATTAGTTGGTTTCCTCCACGCGTTTAGGAATACGTGACTTGGTGCAATCGCACCACTCCTATGGTTACTGAACGGGAGACGATCGAACTCCGTAACACGGTGTCGACGCCTCGGATCCCCCGTCGCCGGGGCCCGTCAAGTCGATCCTCGTCCGTCCTTGCTGTCGCCGGATCAGTTCAGACGAACTATGGATCATTATTCCGAATGCAGCTCAGCTGGTCAACTGAATTGTTTGACCCTGGGCAAATTGTGCCAAGACCCACTGTAGCTAGGGATTAGGTCCGGATTGACCGCTAGTGGGATCCGCCCGTTTCGGCGCATATCGGAAGCGCCCCGATCGCGCCGCACGGAGAGCCCTCGCCAAGGCACGGGGAGTCGGCCCGAAGCCGAAAGTCCCCTCCCACGGGGTCGCAGAACAGCGGATCGGCGGAGAAGTTGCCTCCATCATCGACGGCGCAGCCGGGGATTTCGTCGCCTCCCTGGTTGCCGTAGATGTCGCAGCAGCCCAGGCGGAGCTTTGGTGATCCCGAACTGCAGGAGAGGGCCTCCCCGACGGGAGAGAAGGCGATGATCGAGCGACTGATCCGAATCTCCGCGAGGCTGCTCCAGATTCCCCCGGTCGACTCCGTCCCGCGATTGCCCACGATCGTAACCCGCTCCAGATCGGCGGCCGCGTTGAGGCACCAGAAGCCGCCCCCTCTGCGTGCGGTGTTGTTCGCGATCACAACTTCCTTGAGAACGGGATGGCTCCCCTGCTTGCAGCCGAGTCCGCCCCCATTGTTCTCCGCGAAGTTCTCGATGATCTCGACCTGATCGAAGAGGGGCGATGCTCCGTCGTGGCAGATGATCCCTCCGCCAAAGTGAGACGATTGGTTCCGAACGAACCTGCAGAAACGCACCGTGGGCGAGGCGTCGTCGCAAAGTAGTCCGCCTCCGTAGTTCATCGGCAAGGGCCCTTCCACGTAACCGCCTGTCACCGAGAAGCCCTCGATGAGCGTCCCTCTTCCCTCCCGCTGATGGACCCAGAAGCCGCGATGAGGATCCCCGGGCGCTCCACCGCACTCGATGATCGTCGAATCGGGACCCGCTCCGCGCAGCGCAATCGCCTTGCCCCGGAGCTCGATATCGCGGTTCCCGGTTCCGCGGTAGATCCCCGCGGTCACGAAGATGGTGTCACCGGGCGAGGCCGCGTCGACGGACGCCTGGATCGTCGTGAAGTCCGCGCTCCCATCGGGCGCAACCCTCCAACTTCGTGGCTTCGAATCGGGCGCCTGCGCTGAGGAGCAACCGACCGCGAGCCCGGGAATGATGATGAAGACCGCGACCTGCCTGAAGAATCGGATCATGTCGCCCCCCGCTGGTCTGCGACCGCTGCAATCAGATCCCTGCAAGACCCGAAGCTGAAGCCCGACCCTGGAAGATCCTTCAGCTCGACTTGTCGGGATCCCTCAGGTCGGCCGCCCCAGCCCACCGGCAGGGAATCATCCCCTTCCCCAAGGTCGATCGCGATGACGTCGATCCTCCCAGGGAGGGAGAGCCACATCCGGGTTTCGGCGCGCTCGCTGGCGGCGCCCAGGACATTGGCCAGGATACCCCCGATCTCACCGGTCTTCTTCTCGACTCCGCGCGTCGCGCCGTACTTGATCAGAGCGCGCACCAGAGTTCGCAAGACGATGCTCGGCATCTCGGAGTCCAGATGCTCTCCGGCGGTTCGGCCCAGCTCAGCGACCACGGCGGCGTCCCTCCGCTCCCCCTGGACGACAACCCAGGAGGGGTCCATCGCCAGCGGCCGGGGATCGATCCGGGGAAGGGCGATCTCCAGCCAGTAGGAGATCTCCAGTCCCGCGAGATCGGGACCGAAGCCGGCATGGATGCCGAGGGCGCGCTGGGTCGCGATCGGCCCCAGCCGGACAGGGTCGAGTCGCGCTTCGGACTCGAGGATCGGGACTCGCAGCCTGAACTCGGCGCGCTCGGGGATGAGGCCGCGCTCGAGCCAGATGACGGCAGTCCTCCCATCGCCCACGGATGGCGGCACATCTCCCCCGGGATCCGGGACCGGAAGTTCCTCCGGCGCCACGCCGACGCGCCGGGCGAGACGGTGCATCCGCGAGGGGATCCAAGGAGGGAGCTGACGCGCTGCCTCCCCGCCGTCGGCGAACAGCCTCCGATAGAGCCGCAATGCGTCATCCGCACGCCCCGCGGACTCATGCGCGAGCGCGGCGCCCAGGTACACCGCAGGAATCCAAGGGAACGGTCCCTCGCCCGCCTCGTCCTGGAGCTCGTTCAGGAGCTGCTCGCAGCGGCGCGCCTCGACGAGCGCCCCTTCCCCGTCGCCCTCCTCCAGATAGTTGCGGATCTGGTAGTGGCGGGCCAGGAGCCGCTCGTAGGCGGGTGGACGGTACGATCGAAGCCGATCGGAAACCGCCAGGGCGGCCGCCTCCTGGCTGACGCTCTTGGTGTAGAGATCCTCGCTGATCCGATCGGCCTCGTCGAATGCGAGACTGCTCTCCCTCAGCCTCCCCACGAGTCGCAACAGCATCCCGCGTTCGAGGTGATAGAGAGCGTCATCCTCCCTGGGGGATCGCTCCAGCTCCGAGAGCGCTTCGGACGGATCCCCCCGCGCCAGCTGATCGAGCATGGGACGAATCCCGCCGCCATAGGTCGCGCAACCCGCCGCCGCGGCGAGCAGCAGCGCCGCCGCGGCCCACCGCTTCTGCTTGGCCAGAGGGCATCTCATGGAGCTCGGCCGGCTAGCGCGAGTATCCTGAACGCTCGATCTGCTTCTTGATCTTCTTCTGCCCGATCCAGACCTTCTGATTCGACTCGATGTCGAGAAGCGTCAGATCCACCTGATAGAAGATGACTCGCGTCCCTTTCTCACGATCCTCGATCGACTGGACCGTGCCGGAGAGCATATAGTCGGCGCCGAGCTCCTGCCCAAGCCGCTTCGCTGTCTCTTCGGAGGCGTTCTCCCACTGGTCCGCCTTCTCCGAGCGCAGGTCGAGACGCTCGGTAGAAGTGGCGACGACATCCACCTTTCCGGAGTTGACGAAAGCCCGTTCGATGTCCGCCACGAAGGTTCCGGTCTGGATCTGCTCCAAGGTCTGATTGCGCACCGTGCCCACGATGATGACCGGCCGTTCCCCCGACTCGGCGGCATGTTCGATGATCCAGGGCCGATCGAGGCAATCCAGGATCATCTCCTCGGAGACCATTCGGGAATCCGCATCGTTCCACCGCCCCGAGAGGTCGATCGTCGTGTCGGTCTCGACTCGCGTCACCTTCGTGGAAGACCCGCACCCCAGAGCCATCGCCGAGAGGGCGACGCAAGTCAGGAGCGGCACTGCCGCTCGGTCGATCCACTCGCTTCTAGCCATCCTCGTCTCCTTCCAGCAGCTCGTCCGCCGTCGGCTCACAACCGCCGGCCGATCCCGACGGTTCCAAGGCTCCTATGGTCGGGCATCCTCCCTCCGGTAACAAGGGATCGCGAGAACGCGCCAAAATCGAGGGCATCCCCCCCTTAACCGATTCATAATAAGAAGTTGACTCTTCAGAAGGCTCCCGATACACTGCGGAAGGCGCGGAAGCTGGGCCGGACAGGTGCGATCACGGAACGATGCGCTGGGCATCCGCTTCCCGCGCCGGGTACGGGCTCGATTGGGGGGATCGGGATCCATTCCCTTCCGCCGTCGATCCCAAGGGACTCAGGGAGGGAGAGATCCTCATGCCACAAGTCTCTGTGATCATCCCCACTTATAACCGCTGCGGCTCATTGATCCAAACCCTTCGGTCCGCCCTGAACCAGACCTACCAAGACATCGAGATCATCGTCATCGACGATGGCAGCGGCGATGACAGCGCAGTCGAAGTCCTGCGGGAGTTCGGACCGGATCCGGAGCGCGCGGAGTCGATCTGGCGCCACCGGACGCCTTCGAAGTCGGGCACCTGCGGCTTCGGTTTCTGGACGCCGAGGATCCCGCTTCAGTACATCTACCTCAATCCAAGTCGCGGGATCGGGGCGGCTCGGAACAAGGGAGTCGCCGCCTCCCAGGGGGAGCACATCGCGTTTCTGGAGCCAGGTTTCATCTGGAATTCCACCTACCTCGAACGGCAGATGGAGTTTCTCGAGTCCCATCCCGCCGTCTGGATCGCGCACGGCAGGATTTGCAGCGCGCGCGCGACGGGCAAGAACGGCAAGAAGCGCTGTCGGGTCCCCGCGCCGATCCAGTTCGAGGACGTGGTCGGCGGGACGGATCTGCACGCCTCCGCGGTCGTCGCGCGGAAGGGCTTCATCGAGATTCACGGGGGCTTCGACGAGAACCTGCCTTCCTGCGAAGACTATGATCTCTGGATTCGAATCGCTTCCCACGTGCCGATCATGCTCATTCCCGACGCGCTGACGGTAGCAGGCGATGTGACCGCTCCGCCCGCTTGGACGCTCGACCGTTACCGGGTCTACGCGCTCGAGAAGGCTTTCCAGAGCGGCCACTTGAACGCCGATCAGCGCCACCGGGTGGCGGAGGAGATGATCCGCCGGTGCGATAGCCTCGTGACCGGGTACAGGCAGAAGAACAACACGGAGCGCGCGAATTTCTACGAGCGCAAGCGGAAGAAGTTCGAGATCGAGGTCTCCAAGCTCGACTTGAGCAGCGCCGCTGCCCGCTGTCGGCCTCAGCGCACAGGTCAGTCCATCCGGGATGAGGAGGAGTCTCTCTCCCCCAGCGCCCGGCCATAGCAGGGGAGCAAGAGGCCGCTCGCCGAGGTTCTCTCTTGCCCCGATCCCCTGAGGGGAGCGACGAGAGGTGAGGGCCGCTGACGGGACGGAGGGGATTGTTCGGATGGACCCAGGGGAGAAGCCGCAGCGAAGACCGCGGGTCCATCGCCCCCCCGAGGATCGAAGCATCGAGATCGAATCTCTCGCCCGTCGAATCGGCCCTCCCCACCGAGAGGAGATCCGCTTTCCGCCGGGCGGCTCAGTCACCGGTCCCGCCGGATTCCCCACATCGAGCAAGAGAACCAGCGAGATCGTCCTGGTGATCCCCCGCGGTCCCGACCGCGTCCTCGTCCATACCAAGGGCTTCTACCCGGCCGGGGTATGGCGCCTCCCCACCGGGGGCCTCCATCCGGGAGAATCGATCGAGGCCGGCACACTTCGAGAGTCGCAGGAAGAGACAGGGCACGAACTCGCGCCCAAGAGATTCCTCTTTCACTTGCGATTCACCTGGGAGGACTCCGCGAAGCGGTTCGAGAGCTATGGTTTCCTCACTCAAGCAGTCTCCGGGAAGATCACGAGCCGCGATCCGCACGAGAAGATCGCCGCCTTCCGGGACGTGAATCGCGCCGAGCTGGAAGGGATCGCCCGCCACCTGGAGCACCTGGGAGGGCGATGGCTCTCCTGGGGCAGGTTCCGGTCGGTCCCCCATCGAATCTTGCTCGAGATCTGGCCCCCGGGACGGCCCGCGGGCGCGATCGGCGAGGTCCCCACCCCCCCGCGGGCCTGATAGGAAAGGCGAATCAGCCTCGCGCGATCACTTCCTTCGAGGCGATGTAGCGCTGGATCTGGCTGGTCCCCTCGTAGATCTGGAAGACCTTCGCGTCGCGCATCAGCTTCTCCACCGGATACTCCCGGTTGTATCCGTAACCCCCGAAGATCTGCACCGCGTCGAGGGTGACGCGCATACACGTGTCAGCGGCCATCATCTTCGCGTAGGCAGCCTCCAGAGTGTTCTTCTCGCCCCGATCGATCTTCCATGCGGCCTTCCACACGAGCAGCCGCGCGGCCTCGATGTCGCGAGCCATGTCGGCGATCATGAATGCGATCGCCTGGTGCCGCGCGATCGGAACGCCGAAGCTCTGGCGCTCCTTCGAGTAGCGGACCGCGTGCTCCAGCGCCGAACGGGCGACGCCAACCGCCGCGGCCGCGACGGGCGGACGGGTATGGTCGAAGGCGCTCATGGCGAGGAAGAACCCGCGCCCCTCGCCCCCGATCCGGTTCGCGAGCGGCACGACGACGTCGTGGAATGAGATGCCGCGGGTATCGCTCGCCCGCTGGCCGAGGTTCTGCTCCTTCTTGCCGATCTCGAGGCCTGGGCTCTCCTTGGGAACGATGAACGCGCTCATGCCGCGGGGACCTCGGGAGGGATCGGTGAGGGCGAGGACGAAGTACCAGTCGGCCACGCCGCCGTTGGTGATCCACATCTTGCTTCCGTTCAGGACGTACTCGTCTCCGACCTTGCGCGCCGTAGTCTTGATCCCGGCAACATCGGAGCCTGCATCCGGCTCGGTGACGCAGTAGGCGGCGAGCTTGAACTCCTCCGTCATCATCCCGAGCCACTTCTTCTTCTGCTCCTCGCTCCCGCCGACGATGACGGGAGCCTCGGCCAGCGTGTTCGCTTCCAGGGCGGTGCCGATGCCCGAGCAAGCCGCAGCGATCTCCTCGGCGATGAGGCAACCGTCCAGCACCCCGAGGCCCAGTCCTCCGTATTCGACCGGGATATGGGTGTTCATCAGCCCTGCGTCCCAAGCTTTGCGACAGATCTCCCAGGGGAACTCGCCCGTCTCGTCGTGATGAGCCGCCTTCGGCACGATCTCCCGCTGGGCGAACTCGCGCGCGAGCTTCTGGTACATCTGCTGGTCTTCGGTCGGTTCGAAATCGATCATCCCATCCTCCCCGCGGCCACGCCGCCACGGCCGAAGTCTAGGTAGCCCCAGGCGGAGCATCAAGCCGCATCGCGTGATAGACTCCGCTCGTCATGGCTCGAGACGCGCAAACGCGCCGGGGCATCGCTCTGGTGACGGGGGCAGGACGCCGGGTGGGGCGGGCGATCGTCTTGGGGCTCGCCTCGGACGGCTTCGAACTGGCCCTCCATTTCCATCGGTCGCGCGACGAGATCGACCGCCTGATCGGGCAGATCGATGGGCTCGGCGGGCGCGCCATCGCCTACCCAGCCGATCTCGCCCTCCGGGGCGGCGCCGGAAAGCTGGCCGAGTCGGTGCTCGCCGACTTCGGACGGTGCGATCTTCTCGTCAACAACGCCTCGAGCTGGCCGCGCACGCCGATCGACTCCCTGACCGAAGAGGATTTCGACGAGACGATCGCCGTCAACCTCCGCGCGCCGTTTCTTCTCGCCGTCGCATGCGGCCGCGCGATGCGATCCCACGGGGGCGGGCTCATCGTGAACATGCTCGACTGGTCGATCGATCGCCCCTATCCCGACTTCATCCCCTACGGGATCGCCAAGGCGGGCCTTGCCGCCGCTACACGCGGGCTCGCCCGCGCCCTCGCTCCCGAAGTCCGCGTCAATGCGATCGCGCCGGGAACGGTCCTTCTCCCCGAGGGGATCGTCCCCGAGCGGGCCGAGGCGATCCGCCGCGCCATCCCGCTCGGGAGAGTGGGAGCGCCCGAGGATGTCCTCGGCGCCATCCGCTACCTCGTGGATGCGCCGTATGTGACCGGAGCGATCCTCACCGTCGACGGCGGCCGCTCTCTTCGCTAATCAGCTCGGATCGCCGCTCAGGATCGCGGCAACGGTCGCGCGCCATCGCGTCGAGCCCGCCCGGTCGAGGGGTGCGATGGAGGGATGATCCGGGTCCCCTGAAACCGAGAGATCCAGCGTCGCCGCATCTCCGGATAGAAGGCGGAAGAAGGCGCCGAGCGAGCGATTCCGGCCGGAGTTCAAGCGGAGCCAGGCGATGAGCGAGTCGGGCGGAGACCATATCCCCATGCCCTGGATTTCCACGGAGGAGCCCACGACGTGGAGGCTGTCGAGCAGAACGGCCCCGCCTTCGTACCTCCATCCCATGGTCGCTTGCTCATAGCGGATCGTGCGCGGACCGCCGAAGGATGCGATCTCCTCGAGAAGAGGCAGGTCCACGATGCTTCCCTGGCGGAGAACCCAGCGGCCCTTGAGATTCCACCCCGGGCGGCCGCGGCGCAGCTCGCTCACGCCATCGACGATCCCCGTCCAGGAGCCCGCCGGATGGAAGGGGAGCCAGGGCAGGAGATCGGCGAGCGGGAACGCGCGGAATGTGAGATCTACTCCCGGGTCCCCGTCCGGCGGTGCGAAGAAGAGGCTTGCGAGCCCACCCCCCTTCGGGACCTCGAGGCTCCAGCGTCCCGAATCGCGTCGCGCGATGCCGTCGACGGATCGTGTGACGTCTCCCCAGACGGTCCGCATGTGGAGTCCGCCTTCCCCCCCGTCGAGAAGCGGCAGCTCGCCCGCGATCCGCGCCGAGGCGCCCTCGCGCTCGAGATCGAGATCCTGGAGGGTGAGCGCGCCCCTCTCAAGGCACAGGACCCCCGTGGCGAGCCAAGTGGAATCCCCGCGCAAATGAAGCGGGTAGCGGTCGAGGTGGGCTTCACCGTCGAGCGCCCCCGACTCGGAGCGATGGGCGTGGAAGTCCGCAGATCCCGCTCGATCAGTGCCCGCTGGAGGATCAAGCCAGTCGGGAGACACCGCGGCGGCAAGCCCGCCGTCGTCGCGCCCGGCGAGATGCCAGCTTCGCCTCTTGTCGAGGAGCGTGCGCAGGTCGATCTCGATCGATCGCGCCCGAGAGAGATCGATCCCGGCGCGCAGCTCGGAAGCTCCTGCAGAGGCCCTTCCGTGCGCCCGGATCACGGCGGTCCGGAATCGGCCGGAGTGGAGCGATCCGATCAGCGCCCACTCTCCGCGGCGCGGGAGTCGAAGCGTTCCGGAGAGCCGGCCGACGGAGAGGCCCTCTCTCTCGATCACGATCTCTCCGGTCTCGAACGCTGCGCCGGAATCCTCCACGGCCGAAGGAGATCTCGGGACCGAATCTCCCGGCACAACCATGGCGTTGAACCACGCCGGGACTCGGCCATCGACCCCGCGGAGCGCGATCCTGCCGGTCACTAACCGATCGACGACCGCCTTTCCCCGAAGAGCGCCGGATGGATCCAGGACGATCCGCATCGACGGACAGCTGACCCGAAGCGATTCTCCCCAGTCCCACTCGATGTCGCTCCAGGCGAGCTGCGGAGGCCAGGCGAGCGAGAGGCGGGGGCCGTTCCCGCGCGGAGCCTGCCCCGGAAGGCCGGCTTCTTCCCACTGGCCCAGAAATCGGTGAACGGAGCGCGCGGTCAGGGCGTGAAACAGGACAAGAAGCAGGGATGCGAGGACGGCGGCACATCCGAGGACCAGGAAACTTCTCGATCGACGAGGACTCATCGATCCGGGGACAGGCGGCCCGCATCGTTCCCCGCCCCCGGCTCCTGGGGGCGCTGCGGGCGCGTCTTGCGCGACGCCTGGAGGAGATAGGCGCTCGTCTCCCCGAGCACTTCGATCAGATGCGGCACGCCCGAGGGGACGTCGATCCGATCCCCGGCGCCGACCTCGACCTGGGTCTCTCCGCTGCGCACTCCGATCTTGCCGAAGAGGACAAGGATGACGAGATCCTCATCCAAGATCTGATTCGAGACGCGCACCCCCGGAGAAAGCACGATGCGCTCAACCTCGTAGCCGAGGTTTCTCAGATCCGATTCAGCCTGGAGAAGTGAGTCGCGAAGGGAGGCGAGTCGGGGGTCCTCCCCGCTCATCGACTCGCCGTCTGCAACAATCGATCCAACCAGGACGGCTCCTCCCAGAGCCCGACGATCGTGACCGGCGTCCCGACCCCCACCTGATTGCAGAGCTCGTCCACGTCGTGGTTGCGGAGGCTGACGCACCCAAGCGTCCAGTCTTCGCCCTTCCCGCCCTCGCCGTGGATCTCGATGAGACCGCCGATCCCCGCGCGTCGGGAGAGCATGCCGGAGGAAGAGAGGTTGCGGAAGCGACGGCGATCGGCGTCGTTCGGATAGTCGATGAGCAACGCCCGATGGTAACGGGTCTGTCCCCAGCCCTTCTCCTCGACCACTCTGTAGCGTCCTTCGGGGGTGGCCTGGTCGCCAGCCTGCTGCTTGCGGTCGAGCCAGCGAGGACCGAACTCGGATGAATAGGTCTTGACGCTGCGTCCTCCGCGGACGAGATGGGTCCGGTGGTTGAGCTTGTCGATGATGACAGCGGTTCCGCCGTTGCGCCGCGACCACTCGAGGGTCGCCTGGAGGTCCGCCTCCCATTCATTCCGACGACCGAGGAAATCGACGAGCAGCCCCCGCACGTCCCTCAGGGCGAGGCTCACCTCCGCGCGGGCGATGCTCATCTGCTCCAGCGCCACGCGGCTTTCCGACGCGGTCAACTTCGCCTCGGCGCCTGCGATTCTCGCGTCGGCCACCGCGAGGTGGCGAAGCGCGCGATGGTATCTTGGCGGAAGGTGCAGGAGAAAGTCGCGCACCTCCGCCGACTCGGCGTGGATCTGGGCAATCGCTTCGGCGATGCGCGCACTGCGATTGGCGGCCTCCGCGCGCGCTTCCTGAATCGCGCGCCCGGTCAGCACGTGGCCACTCTGGATCAGCTCGCGGGTCTCGCCGTAGCTACGAATGAAAGCGGGGCGACCCAACTGCCGCATCATCGCGGAGCGGGCAGCGCGCAGAGTCTTCTTGGCTGCGTCGAAGGTCTCGGGAGCATCCAGATTCGCCTCGGCTTCCTTCGCTAGATTGAGGTACTGCTCGGCCGCGAGCAGTCGCGCCGTGGGGTTCGGATCCCGCTCCACCGCGAAGAGGACCAACGTCAGCGTCGCGACGCCAACAATCATGACTGGAATCCGAATTCGGGGCCTTGTGCGTCTCGTCCGGCGCATGTTTCGCGTCACCATCCTCCGTGTTCATCGAACTTCCTTGCCGCACCGCCAGGAAGATACGAATGGGGGCCACCCTCGTCAAGGCCGCCCCGGGCTTCCATTCTAGACCATCGGCGGTCCGCGGATTCCCTTCCACGGGAAACCCCGGCGGCCTCATCCCGGCCGGCGACCAGCCCGCGTGATCGATTCTTCATCTCATTGCCGTCACGATAGTTGCGGACACGAGGCGACGCAAGCCCATTCGGCGCGGGAGCGAGGATTCGAATGCCGTGAGCCGTGCGATTTGGCTTCAAAGGGAGCGCGTGCTTGGGCCGATAAGTCAGGGGAGAAGAGGGATGTCACAGATCCCGCGCGGATGGCCTCCCGGCGCCCGAGCGCGCCGGGACCCGCTTGTTCGGCGGCGATCGAGTCAGGTCGGGAAAGGACGCAGGAGTTGGGCATCGAGGAATCGCGTCGATCGATTCGCACGAAGCTTCTGCTCACCATGGGGGGACTTGCCGTGGGAGCCTGCCTGCTCCTCGGCTTCTCGACGATCGTTCAACTGCGCGGCGTCACTCTGCGGCAGACGCAGGATTCTCTCGAGTCCCTCGCGACGCTCACGGCGCACAACATCTCCGCCGGGTTGGACTTTGGGATGCCGAACTCGGTTCAAGATGCGCTCTCCGGTCTCTTCGGCGTCGACGGCGTCCGCTTCGCGCAGGTCCATGAGGCATCCGGCAGGATCTTCGTCGCCATGGGCGATCCTTGCCCCGTCACGTTCGAGGGAGCGCCCCCACCGGGGACGATCGTGGAGAGGCTGCCGGAGATGCTCATCGCGCGGACGCCCGTCCGCGACGGGACGGGGCTCGTCATCGGCACTCTCGCGATCGGCTACTCCCTCGCGGAGACCAATCGGCTGATCCGCACGAACGTGCTATTCCTGCTCGGCATCACGCTCGCCTTGGCGGCGATCAGCGTCTTCATCGGCCACACCCTTGGGCGCCGGCTCACGACCCCCCTTCTCGGACTCACCGAGGCGGCGCGCAGATTGAGTCTCGGTCACTTCGACGAACCTCTGCGGATCGATTCCAACGACGAGGTCGGATTGCTCGCACGGACCTTCGACATGATGACGGCGAGACTCGCATCATTCCGGCGCGAGGTGGAGCGGACGAACCAGCAGCTCGAGGCGAAGGTCCGGGAAAGAACCGAGGAGCTTCGGCAGAAGAACATCACCCTGGAGCTGCAGAACGAACGCGCGCTCGAAGCCTCCCGACTGAAGAGCGCATTCCTGGCCAACGTCTCCCACGAGCTTCGGACTCCCCTGAATGGAATCCTCGCTCTCTCCGAGCTGCTCCAGGACGGACTCGCCGGAGACCTCACGGACGAGCAGCGCGCCCACATCTCGATGATCCACGGCAGCGGATCGAATCTGCTCAAGCTCATCAACGACATCCTTGACGTCTCGAAGATCGAGGCGGGACGGCTCGAGCTTCGTCCGATCGAGTGGGACATCCTCTCCGAGATTCGAACGATCGCCACGGAGATGCAGCCGCTCGCCTCGAGCCGAGGCCTCGAGCTGAGAGTCCAGGTGGCCGACGGCCATCCGGTCTGGATCGACCGCGATCGACTGCGACAGATTGTCGTGAACCTCCTCGGAAACGCCATCAAGTTCACGGAGCGGGGGTACGTGGAGGTCTCCGCATCGATCGATGCGGAGAAGGAGAGGTTGATCGTCGGAGTGCTCGACACCGGCATCGGCATCGCGCCCGAGGATCAGAGGGCGATCTTCCAGGAGTTCCGCCAGGTCGACGGCTCCCCCTCCCGCCGCTACGGCGGCACCGGGCTGGGGCTATCGATTTCCCTGCGGCTGGCCGAGCTCATGGGCGGGAAGCTCTCCGTCGATAGCGTCCTCGGCCGGGGCTCGCGTTTCCGGCTGACCGTCCCGGCCCCCCGGGTCGCGCTCGGCCAGCAGAGCGGTCGCGCGCTTTCAGAGGCCGCCTGAGCGGCCGATAGGTTTCCTGGAAGAGGAGAACTCGAGACAATGACGATTCCCCACGCCGACATTCGCATCCTCGTCGCCGAGGACGACCCGACCAACCAGTACGTGTTCACGGCGATCCTACGAAGCGCCGGATTCGAGCCGACGATCGTGGAGAACGGGCTGCTCGCTCTGGAGAAGGCTCGCGCAGAGAGGCCCCAGCTGTTCCTCCTCGACATGATGATGCCGGTCATGGACGGTTACGAAACCGCCTGGCGCATCGTCCAGGATCCCCTTTTCGATGGAATCCCGATCATCGCCCTGACCGCCCGCGCCATGCAGGGGGATGCCGACCGGACTCTTCAAGCGGGGTGCGACGACTATCTCTCGAAGCCCATCCGCCGCCAGGAGTTCCTCGAGAAGATCGACTTCTGGCTCGAGGCGGATCCCTCCGAGTGGATGCCCCGCCGACTGGCGATGCGCGTCCCCAGCGATCGATCCGCCGCGTAGGCGCCACCCGGCCGCGACCTTCGCGGGGAATTTCGCCCCGCTCGAAGTGTCGCAATTCCTCGCTTGAGGGCTGTTCCCGCTTGCCAGAATGCCCCGCGGAGGGGGAGAATTCGCGCCGTTGGCCTTCGGGGCGCGGCGCCCCAATTGGGCAGGGATGTGGTTGTCTTGGAAGGAGGGAACATGCCCAGCTCCGTAAAGTCGTTCATGGACTATGTCATCGCGAAAAACCCCGGCGAGAAGGAATTCCACCAGGCCGTTCATGAAGTCGTCGAGTCCCTCTGGCCATACCTGCTCGAGCATCCGCACTACTTGGAAGAGAAGATCCTCGAGCGGATCATCGAGCCCGAGCGGGTCATTCTCTTCCGCGTGCCGTGGATCGATGACAAGGGCGCGGTCCAGGTGAACAAGGGATACCGCGTGGAGTTCAATTCTGCGATCGGGCCATACAAGGGCGGTCTGCGCTTCCATCCCACGGTAAACCTTGGAATCCTCAAGTTCCTGGGATTCGAACAGGTCTTCAAGAACAGCCTGACCACACTGCCGATGGGAGGTGGCAAGGGCGGATCCGATTTTGACCCGAAGGGAAAGTCGGACAACGAAGTCATGCGCTTCTGCCAGAGCTTCATGACCGAGTTGCAGCGCCACATCGGTCCGGATACCGACGTCCCCGCGGGCGACATCGGAGTCGGCGGTCGTGAGATCGGGTTCTTGTTCGGGCAGTACAAGAGGCTGCGCAACGAGTTCACCGGCGTGCTCACGGGCAAGGGGATCAACTGGGGCGGGAGCCTCATCCGGCCGCAGGCGACCGGATACGGGACGGTGTACTTCGCCCAGGAGCAGCTGGCGACGCGCGGCGATTCGTTCAAGGGAAAGACGGTCCTGGTCTCCGGGGCGGGGAACGTGGCGCAATACGCGGTCGAGAAGGTCACCGAGCTGGGAGGCAAGTGCGTGACGCTCTCCGACTCCAATGGAACGATCTACGATCCCAACGGGATCGATAAGGAGAAGCTCGGATACGTCATGCAGCTGAAGAACGTCAAGCGTGGGCGCATCCAGGAGTACGCCCAGAAGTACGGGAGCGAGTACCGCGAGGGTGCCCGTCCCTGGGACGTGAAGTGTGACATCGCCCTGCCCTGCGCGACCCAGAACGAGATCAGCGCGGAGGATGCCGCGACCCTGGTGAAGAATGGCTGCGTCTGCGTCGCCGAAGGAGCCAACATGCCGACGGAGCCGGGTGGCGTCGAGATCTTCCTGAAGAGCAAGATCCTCTACGGCCCCGGCAAGGCCGCCAATGCCGGCGGCGTGGCGACCTCGGGGCTGGAGATGTCGCAGAACTCGCTGAGACTTTCCTGGCCGCGCGAGGAGGTCGACGAGCGGCTCCACTCGATCATGAAGAACATCCATGCGACCTGCGTGCGGTACGGGACGCAGAAGGATGGCTTCATCAACTACGTCTCGGGCGCGAACATCGGCGGCTTCATCAAGGTCGCCGACTCGATGCTCGATCAAGGAGTCGTCTAGGCCGGAGGGCCGGGCGCTCAGTCGCGCGCGGGGCGATCCCACGGGATCGCCCCGCCTTTCGTCCGCGGCGGAAACACCCGCGTCGTCAGACCCGCTTCAGGATCACTCCCTGCCCCGACCGGCCGTCGACCCAGACGTCGACCGGCTCAGGAAGATGCAGGTGGCGGAGGCAAAACGACTCCCGGGCGGCGGGAATCGAACGCAGCCAGTCGAAGTCCACGAAACTCCTATCGTCGGAGCGCAAGACGGAGAAGTAGCCGATCCCGAACGAGGTCAGATTCTGGAAGAAGTGCGTTCCCTCCGAGGGCGTGAGCGGGACCTCCTCGAGTTCCAGCTCGATGATGACTCCGGCGCGGTCGATCTGCCTCCACTCCACGGGGATTCCGAGCCACGGATCCGATGTGCCCCAACGCCCAGGCCCTATCAGTAGGTAGGGACGATCCTCGGCGGAGAGGCGATCGTTCAGCTCGCCCACTTCCCGAGCGATCTGCTCGGTCTTCGACCGGTCGAAGCGATCGGGCGAGACGTAGACGATGTCGCGGATCTCCCTCACCCTCCCGTGACCCAGCGCCCTCGTAGAGTAGCAGAGGATCCTCTCCGGCTCTTCGCGGCCCAGGATTCCCTGAATGTCTGCGGCCCCGGTCTCGACCACCATCGGCCGGATCTGGAGGAAGGCGAACTCCGGCGGACAACCTCCGGGTCCGTTCAGATTCGCGGCGTACTCGATCTCGACCGGGCAGCTCATGGTTCGCCTCCCGAGATCGAGGAAGTGGCGCAGGAGGCCGGCCAAGGGGAAGCTCTCCCCTTTCAGGATCCGCGCGAAGGTCACCAGCCGCACGCCCGGGCGCGAGGTGCCGTCATAGACCGCGTCGTTTTCCCGGGAGTAGGTCGAAGCGACGCGGGAGAGGGTGCCGTGGGCTTCGGCCGCGTCGAGATCGAGGTGGACGAGGGCTCGGTCGGGGTCCGCGCGGAGCGCGACCGGATCGGCGGATCGATCGAGGGCATAGAACCGGCGTTGCGCGTTCGCGACGATGTCGGCGGTGCTCGAGAACTGCGGCATCGACCGGGGTCTGCCGGGAGAGAAGCGCACGGAGCGGCCCCCTTCGAGGACCGTGCGGCCGAGCCCCAAGGCGACCAAGGCGACCCCGTCCTCCGCCGTCGTGCCCAGGACCGGATAGTAGTTGTAGGAGCAGGCGGCTCCGGCAAAGTCGGGGTAGTAGAACTCGTCGTGAGGCCTTCCCGCCAGGGGTTGGAGGACGACGGCCATCTTCTCCTCCTCCGCCCGGTGCAGCGATCCCTGGATGTAGGCCTTCGCCCCGCGAAAGAACGTCGAGGCGTAGACGTGCTGGATCGCCGCGCGGAGGGAGGCCAAGCGCGCGCCCTCGTCCGGATCGGCGTTCGGAAGCATCACCGTGCGGTAGATTCCGGCGAAGGGGCGCTCGTGGGAATCCTCGAGGAGGCTCGAAGAGCGCACCGCCAACGGCTCACGGATTCTGGCGAGGAAGCTCAGCAGATCCGAGTCGAGCGAGGCGGGGAAGCTCCCCTGAAGAAAGGCCCGAGTGATCTCCTCGTCGGAGGCGTCGGAGAGGGCGATCCCTTCGAGGGCGTTTCGCCGCATGAACTCATCGAAGATGTCGGTCGCCAGGACGACCGAGGGGGGCACGAAGATCCGGATTCCCTCGAACTCGGCGGGCATCGCTCCTTCCGCGAGCAGGGCGTTGATGAACCCGAGGCCTCGTCCCTTGCCCCCCAGCGAGCCGGTCCCGATGCGGGCGAAGCCGCCCGTATCGTCTAAGTCCGACCTCGAGAACTCGGCGATGACTCCCTTCTGGGTCTCGCTTCGCAACCGGTCGAAAGCCTCGATGAGGTATGCGCGCAACTCATCGATGTGATCGAACTCCGAGACACGGACCGGCCGCAGCCTCTCGGCGAGATCGAACTCGGTGCGCGCCATGCACCAGTTCGAGAAGTGGTTTCGCGCCGCATGGTGGCGCAAAGAAGCGTCGGGCACCTTGCGAAGCGCGGCGGGCATGCCCGCGATCTCCCGGACCCGCTCGACCTCCGAACCGTCGGGCATCTGAAAAACGAAATCGCCGAAGCCGAGGCTCGTCTGGATGAAGCTGCGGAGCTCATCGAGCAGGCGCGGGGAACGCTTCTTGACGAAGGCCGCTCCAAGCGCATGGGCGCGGGATTCGAGATCATCTTCGGAGGACTGGATCAGAATCGGCATGTCGGGGTCGAGCTTCTTCACGCGGCGGACGAACTCGAAACCCGCCTCCGGGTCGCTGCGGCCGTCTCGCGGAAAACGCGCGTCGCTGATGATGCCGAGCAGGTGATCGCGGTAGCGAGTCACCAGGTCCCACGCCTCCTCGAAGGTCTCGGCGAGAAAGATCTTCGGCCTGGCTCGCATCCGCCTGCGCCGCTGCGTGGCGTTCACACGATCGGCCATGACGCGCTGGGTCTGTCGCATCAGCTCGGTGTAGAGCAACGGCAGGTAGGAGGAGTAGAAGCGCACGGAGTTCTCGATCAAGACGATCCCGCGCACGCCGGCCAGGGCCATGTCGCGCTCGGCGTTGCGGAGATCCTCCACGTGCTTGACGATCGCGAGGAAGAGCCGAAAGTCTCCCCGCCAGATGAAGATCTGATCGATCGCCTCGCCGAAGTCCATTTCCTTGAGCCGCGCCGCTTCCGCAGGGTTCGAGGAGAGCACGATGACCGGAAGTCCGCCCTGGCGCCTCTTCACCTCCTGCCCGAAGCGACGAAGGTCCATGTCGCCCAGACGGGGCATCGTGATGACCAGATCGATGGAGTGTCCCGAAAGGAACTCGATCGCTTCGTCCCCCGTCGGCACGCGCGCGATCCGGGGAGCGGCGCTCAGATTGAGCTGGGAGTACTCCACATCCAGGCTCTCCGCGAGGAGGCCGTCCTCTTCCAGGACATAGGAGTCGTACAGGCTCGAGACCAGCAGAATCTCTCGAACCCGAAACTCCATGAGGTCCCCGAACATCGCATCGCGCGAGCCCAGTCGTCCGATCGACGCTCGGTTCTGCGGATCGCTCACGTCCCCGCCTCCTCCTCGACTGGCGCAGCGGTCCTCAGGATACGGCGAGCCGCGCCCCCTGTCGACTGCCGGCGCAGAGCCCAAGGCCGCTTCGAAAGCGCGCGGCGGTCCCCGGCTTGCCGCCCGGCAACCCGGGCACTAGAATCGCGGGGGCGCGCGACCGCCCGGCACTGCGACGGGCGCCGCTCCCGCCGGAGGCGCGATGGAGGTCTGGAAGAGCGGTCGTTTCTTGATCGGAGCCACCGGCGTCGGCTTCGCCATCCTGATCCTCACATCCGGGGCCTTCGCCGGCATCGCCATGGAGTTTGATCGGGCCACGCGCAAAGCGATGAAGGGCGATGCCGCGGGCGCGCGGCAGGAGTACGCGGCCTTTCTCGAGCGCGCTCCCGAGGATCGTCTCGCGCCGGTCGCGCTGCTCGCAATCGCGGAGATCGACCTGGGAGCCCTGGGCGATACCGTGGCGGGCCTATCGAACCTGGAGCGGGTCGTGCTCGCGTACCCACGCTCGTCTTGCGCGAGGGACGCGGCGAGGCGGCAGGGGGATTGCCTCGGCGCGCGCGGGCGCTGGCGGGAAGCCGGCGAGGCGTACGCGCTCGCATTGCGGCTCGCCGAGGGTGCGACTTCAGAAACCGCCGCGGGCTGGACGACGACGGTGACCCAGGCGGCGGCAGATTGCTACGGTCGGGCGGGGATGGAAGCCGAGATGGTGGCCACCTACGTCGAAGCCCTCGAGGGCGAGCCCTCCCCTGAGATCGCGGGGACCGCTCTGTCGCGGATCGCCGCCTACCATGTGGCGCGAGGAGACGAGGCGGCCGCTTCGACCGCCTACGAGCGACTGCTCAGAGAGTACCCGTCGAGCGAGCATCTGGCGGATGCCTTGGCGCGGCGCGAGATGATCGCCAAGCATCATGCGATCGCCTGGACACCATTCGACGCCTATGCGGCCGGGACGAGCCTGGTGGCCGCGCGTGACTACCCGGCCGCCCTGGCGAAGACCGAGGAAGCGCTTGCCGCAGCGCCCCCGCCCGCCCTGAGGGAGTGTCTCGAGTACCGCAAGATCACTCTGGAGACGACCATCGCGGGCGACTACACGGAGGGATGCCGCCGGCTCCGCGCCTTCCTGCGCGAGCACCCGGATGGGCTTCGAAGCCGCATGGCGAAGGAGACGATCGAGGGCCGCTACGGTCCCATCGCGGAGATCGAGGCCGCCGTGGCGAAGCAGCCTCAAGACCTCGAGCTCCTCCAGACGCTCGGCGGGAGCTACACGAACGCAATGGCGGGAGCGCGCGCCGTGGAGATCCTGGAGCGGGCGCGGGAAATCGATCCCGCGGATGCCCAGACCCACCTCCTACTCGGATACGCCTATAGCCAGATTGGCCGGAGCAAGGAGGCGCTCGAGGCCTTCGAGATCTACCTCCGATCGAATCCGGAAGACACGACTGCTCTCAACATGATCGGCTACGGGCTGCTCGGGCAGGGGCGCGCCGAAGAGGCGATCCCCTACTTCGAGAAGTACGCCGCCCTGGCGCCTGATGACCCGAACGCCCACGATAGCCTGGGCGAGGGGTACCTCGCGGCGGGCAGGATCGAGGACGCGGCGCGGGAATACGAGCGAGCCGTCGGGATCAACCGCGACTTCTCCAACTCGCACTTCATGCTCGGCCGGGTCTACCGGGCCCTCGGCCGGTTGGATGACGCGGTCCGCGCCTACGAGCGGTTCCTCGCGCTCGCATCGGCCGGCCCGCAAGCCGAGGAAGCGCGCGCCGCCATCCGAACGATCGTGTCGGGTGCCGGCGAAGCAAGGGAGAACTAGACATGGCCGATCTGCTCACGCGCCGCGGCTTCCTGCGCAAGGCGGCAGCCGTATCGGCCGGAGCGTTCTTCGCATCCGGCGATTCCGCTCGTCGGTCGGTCGCGGGAGCATCCCTCGACCTTCTTCAGGCGCCGTTCGATCTCGCGGTCGTCAAGGGCGACTCTCCGGCCAGGAACTGCATCGCCGCGCTGGACGCCCTGGGCGGGCTGTCGCGCTTCGTGCGAGAAGGCGCAAAGGTGGCGATCAAGCCCAACCCGATCGGGACGAGCCGTCCCGAGCGCGCGATCCACACGAATCCGGCGATGATCGAGGCGGTGATCCGCGAGTGCTTCCGCGTCGGCGCGCGGGAGGTCGTCGTGCTCAGCAACGACGACCTGCGCTCGATGGAGCTGAACGGCACCGCCGACGCGGTGGCGGCGGCGGGGGGGACGCTCAAGTCCGTGACCGCGAAGTCGGACTTCCGGGAGGTGCTCGTTCCTCGGGGAAGAATCCTGCGCCGGATCGAACTCGCTGCCGATATCGTCGAGGCTGATTGTTTCATCAACATGCCGATCGCCAAGCATCACGCGGGAACCCAGGTGACCCTCTCCCTCAAGAACATGATGGGATCGATCTGGGACCGGATGGTCTTCCACCAGACCGACCTGCATGAGTGCATCGCCGAGCTCGGCAGCGCGGTCTATCACGACCTGGTCATCATGGACGCGAACCACGTCCTGAGAACCAACGGCCCCGCCGGTCCAGGGCAGGTGTCGCGTGAACGATCCGTGATCGCGGGAGCGGATCCGGTGGCTGTCGACTCCTTCGCCTCGCGCTTCTTCCAGCTCGAGGGCGGGCAGGTGCGACACATCCGGGCCGCTTACGACCTCGGGGTCGGTGAGATCGATCTGGCGAAAGTGAGGGTCAAGGAGCTCGAAATCTAGCCGGGCCGCCCTCGAGGTTGGGATCTGCTAGGATCTCGGGGGCGGGAGTTCTCTCGCCAGGCGGATCGTCGCGCGGTGGCGGAGGGAGACGGGGCGGTGGACGTTCACAGGCTCGATTCCATATTCAAGCCGCAGCGGATCGCCCTCTTCGGGGCCAACGAGAACCCGAAGAGCGTGGGCTGCACGGTGCTCCGCAATCTCGTCGGAGCCGGCTACCGCGGCGTCGTCTATCCAATCCACCCGAAGCTCGAGGCGATCCTCGGCATCCATTGCCACTCGAACGTGGAGGCGCTCCCCCGCAAGCCCGATCTGGCCGTCGTCGCCTCCCCGGCGGTCGAGGTCCCGGAGATCGTCCGCATGTGCGGCGACGCGGGCATCCTCGGAGTCGTCATCGTCTCGGCGGGATTCCGCGAGATCGGACCCGAGGGGCGCGCCCTCGAAGAGAGGATCGGCGATCTCCGGCGGCGTTACGACGGGATGCGGATCATCGGGCCCAACTGCCTCGGCGTGATCGTGCCGGGCATCGGCCTGAATGCGAGCTTCGCGGGTGAAGCGCCCAAGTCGGGGGGCGTCGCATTCATCTCGCAGTCGGGGGCGCTCTGCACTTCGATCCTCGATTGGGCGATCGAGGAGAACATCGGCTTCTCCTACTTTGTCTCGATCGGCAACATGCTCGACGTCGACTTCGGCGATCTGATCGACTACTTCTGCGAGGACGAGCGCACGCGCTCGGTCATCCTCTATGTCGAGTCGCTTCGCGATGCGAGGAAGTTCATGACCGCGACGCGCGCTTTCGCCAGGCAGAAGCCGATCGTCGCGTACAAGGCGGGACGCTTCGCGGAATCCGCCCAGGCCGCCGCCTCGCACACCGGCGCGATGGCGGGAGAGGACGCGGTCTACGAGGCGGCGTTCGAGCGCGCCGGAATCGCCCGTGTCTTCGAGATCGGCGACATCTTCGACTGCGCGGAACTGGTCGCCCGGTACCAGCCCCCCCGGGGCGCCCGGCTCGCGATCGTCACCAACGCCGGCGGCCCCGGAGTGATGGCGACCGACGCCTTGATCGCGCGTCGCGGGTCGCTCGCCGCGCTTCTACCCGAGACGATCGCGCGTCTGAGCGAGACGCTTCCTCCCTTCTGGTCGCACGGCAACCCGATCGACGTGCTCGGGGACGCCAAGCCCAAGCGAGTCGCGAAGGCGGTCGAGATCACTCTCGCCGATCCGGGAGTCGACGCGGTGCTGGTCATTCTGACGCCGCAGGCGATGACGAATCCGAAGGCGACGGCGATGGAGATCGCATCCCTCGTCCCGGGCACCGCGAAGCCGATCCTCGCCGCGTGGCTCGGCGGAAAGAGCATGCGCGAGGGTGTCGGAATCCTGAACCAGGCGGGCATCGCGACCTACTCCACTCCCGAGCAGGCGGTCCGCGCATTCATGACCCTCGTCTCCTACGCCCGCAATCTCGACATCCTTTTCGAAACCCCGCGGGACATCCCCGTCCTCTTTCCGCTCGATCGCTCGGAGATCCGTCGCGTCTTTCTCGATCTCATTCCCGGCGAAGGAGAGATCCTCAGCGAGGACTTCTCCAAGCGGCTCCTCGAGGCATACGGGATCCCGGTCACCCGCCCGTGGCGGGCCGCCACCGCCGAGGCGGCAGAGGCGGTCGCCGGCGAGATCGGCTACCCCGTGGTCTGCAAGATCGACTCCCCTGAGATCACGCACAAGACCGACGTGGGCGGGGTGGCGCTCGACCTGAGGGACGGCGCTTCCGTTCGCGCCGCTTTCGATCGGATCGTTTCCGAAGCGCGCAGGCGCCGGCCCGAGGCGCGAATCGACGGCGTGACCGTCCAGCGCATGGCCCCGACCCGCGAGGGTATCGAGCTCATCCTCGGCGCCAAGAAGGACCCGACCTTTGGCGCCGTCCTGATGGTCGGGACGGGGGGCATCGCCGCCGAGGTCTTCACCGACCGCGCCCTGGGCCTTCCCCCCCTCAACGAGCGCCTCGCCCGGCGCATGCTCGAGCAGCTCGCCGCCTGGCGCCTGCTGAAGGGATACCGGGGACGCCCGGCCGCGAAGATCGATCAGCTGATCGAGATTCTCATGCGATTCTCCTACCTCGTCGCGGACTTCCCCGAGATCCGTGAGATCGACGTGAATCCCCTGCTGGTCGCCGCGGAAGGGGCGATCGCCCTGGACGCGCGCATCGTCCTGGATCGCGCGGTTCTGGCGCGGGGGGCGCGACCCTACGAGCACCTGGTTCTCCGCCCCTATCCGGAGGAGTACGTCACGGAAACCAAGCTCAAGGACGGCACGCCCGTCCGCCTGCGTCCGATCAAGCCGGAAGACGAGCCGCTCTGGAGCGACATGCTCTCCCGCTGCTCCCCCGAGACGATCTACGCGCGCTTCCGCGCCCTCTTCCAGTGGAAGCACCATGAGACGGCGACACGCTACTGCTTCATCGACTACGATCGCGAGATCGCCATTGTTGCGGAGGTCGAGGAGGACGGAAGCCAGAAGCTCATCGGCGTGGGCAGGCTCATCGCCGATCCCGATCACGAGACCGTGGAGTACGCCGTGCTGGTGACCGATGCGTGGCAGGATCGCGGTCTGGGAGGGGTGCTGACCGATTACTGCTACGAGATCGCGAAGCACTGGGGATTGCGCCGGGTCGTCGCGGAGACTTCGCCGGAGAACGAACGCATGATCCGTCTCTTCCGCAATCGCGGATTCGAGATCTCGCACGATGTCGAGGGCGACATCATCGAGGTCGTCAAGGACCTCCCCCCTGGGGGGCCCGCCTCCTAGCGTCGGGCGTTTCATCGGCCCCATGGCGGGAGCCGGGACTCCCCTGGCGTCCGGCGCGTCTCAGCGGGTATACTCCTTTCCAGCCGAACACCGAGGACTCGCAGACCGGTCGATCAGTTCATGTGCCGCGTGACGACGGGACTCGGATGAAGAGCGCCGGTTCGGCCGGCGCCCGAGCCGCCTCCTCCCGGAGGTACTCCCATGCAGGATCCAGAGCCTCCCCGGAAGAGGGGGGAGGACCGCCCGACGGGTCCCGACGGGGACGATCGCACGCCGACCGTGCCGCCGGAGGGCGGAAGCGGGGAGCTCGGCATCATCCCGACGCCGGAACGGATCGGCGGCTACCCCATCCTCGGCGTCCTTGGGACAGGCGGGATGGGCATCGTCTATGAAGCGATCGATCCGCGGCTCGAGCGGCGGATCGCGATCAAAGTCCTCCCGCCTCGCGTCCAGCAAGATCCGGAAGCGCTTGCCCGCCTCGAATCCGAGGCTCGCCTGCTCGCCTCGATCAACCATCCGAACATCGCGACGATCTACTCGCTCGAGGAGGCCGACGGCGCGCACTTCCTCACGATGGAGCGGATCGATGGGGAGACGCTCGCCAGCCGGATCTCCCGGCGCCGTCTCGGCGTCGAGGAGGTTCTCTCGATCGGACGTCAGATCGCGGCCGCGATCGAAGCTGCGCACCGTGAGGGAGTCATCCACCGCGATCTCAAACCGCGAAACATCATGATCTCGGCGGAAGGTCACGCGAAGGTGCTCGACTTCGGGGTCGCCATGCCCATGACTTCCGCCTCAGCGGGAGGAGCCGCGAGTCCGGCCGCCGGAACGGCCGCGACGGCCGGCACCCCCGGGTACGTCAGCCCGGAACAACTCCGCGGCCAGGCCGCCGATCACGCGGCGGACATCTGGGCTTTCGGCTGCGTGCTGTACGAGTGCCTCGCCTCGACGCCCGCCTTCGGCGGAGCGTCCGGCTGGGAGCGAAACGCCGCCGCCCTCCAGTCCCTCCCCGATCGGGGACGCCTGCCTCCCGACACGCCCGCGGCCCTGCACTTGATCCTCGACAGGTGCCTCGATCCGGATCCGGCCTCCCGCCCCGCCGGGTTCCGCTGGATCCGCCGCCAGATCGACGAGGAGATTGCGCGCCGCGCGATGCCCGGACCGATCGAGGGGGCGGAGATCCGCGCGGCGCACGAACACAATCTCCTGCTCCCGGCCGCTCCCATCGTCGGCAGGGGGCAGGAAATCGAGGAGGTGCGCGCGCTCCTTTCCCAGTGCAGGCTTCTCACGCTCACGGGATTCGGCGGCGTCGGAAAGACCCGGCTGGCATTGGAGATCGCCTGGCGGTCCATCGGCGAGCACCCCGATGGGGTCTGGATGGCCGAACTCTCCTCACTCCCCCGAGGGGGATCTCCCGCCGAACGGATCGCCCGGGCCTTCGGCATCCGCGAATCGCGCAACCGTCCCCTCCGGGGGGCGGTCTTGGAGCACCTGCGCGAGCTCAAGGCGCTCTTGGTTCTGGACAACTGCGAGCGAGTCATTCAGGAGTGCGCCGATCTCGTCGTGGAGATCCTTCGCTCCTCGGGAGGAGTCCGCATCCTCGTCACGAGCCGTGAGGCTCTGGCGATCGAGGGAGAGAGAGTCTATAGCGTCCCCCCCCTCGCGATACCCGACGAATCCCCGAGCCCTTCGGCGGCGTTGGTGCGGAACGTCGATTCGGCGGCGCTCTTCGCGGCGAGGGCGAAAGCGGGGGACGGCCGATTCGAGATCACCGATGCGAACGCTTCGGCCGTCGCCAGGATCTGCCGCCGGCTTGACGGCATCCCGCTCGCCCTGGAGCTGGCGGCCGCGCGGATCAGGATCCTTCCGGTGGAGGAGCTATCGCGCCGCCTCGACCACAGTCTGCAGATCCTCATTGCGGGCAGCCGGGACGCGGCGCAACGCCACCGGACGTTGCGGGCGGCGATCGACTGGAGCCACGAGATGCTCAGCGACTCGGAGCGCGCGCTCCTGCGTCGCCTCGGAGTCTTCGCAGACGGTTGGACTCTTGAGCAGGCCGAATCGGTCGGGGCGTTCGGACCCCTTGCGCGCTGGGAGATCCTCGAGATCCTCTCGCGGCTCGTCGAGAAGTCGCTCGTCGACACCGATCCGCAGAGGAGCCTCCGCATCAACCTCGCGCGCTATCGGATGCTCTCGATCGTGCGCGAGTATGCGCTCGAGCGATTGGAGCAATCGGGAGAGAGGGCGCAGGCCGATCTCCTGCACCGTGCCGCCTGCCTCGAGCTGGCCGAGGCGGCCGCGGCGCGCCTGAGTGGGCCCGACCAGCAGCTCTGGCTGGCCCGCCTCGACGTCGACGCGGAAAACATCCGGATCGCCATCGACGGTTGCCCAGCCGAGGACGCCGCGGCCGGGCTTCGAATTGCCGCTGCGATGGGACGGTACTGGGACCTCCGAGGACGCTGGAGCGAGGGACGCTCCGCCTACGAGCGACTCCTCGCCATCCCGGGAGGCGACGATGCCGCCCGAGCCTCGGCGCTGGGATGGGCAGGGGTTCTCGCCGGCAACCAAGGAGAGATGACTCAGGCGGCGAAGCTGCTGGAGGAGAGCCTTGCGATCCACCGTTCCCGAGACGACCCCGAGGGAGTGGCCTCCACGCTTCACCGCCTCGGGAACCTCGCTTACGTGCGGGGCGAGATCGCGAAGGCCCGCGTCCTCCACGAGGAGAGCCTTGCCATCCGTCGCGCGCTCGGCGATTCGATCGGCACCGCGCGGTCATTGAACAACCTCGGCAACATCGCTCTGGATCAGGGCGATTTCGAGGGCGCGCGGGCGTACTACTCCGAGAGCCTCGCCATCAAGCGCGCGGAGGGTGATGCTCACGGCATCGCCACCACGCTCGCCAACCTGGGCAACATCGCGGAGCGGACGGGGCAGATCGATCGCGCCGCTGCCTTCCACGAGGAGAGCCTGAAGCTGCTGCGTGAGATCGGCGATCTCCCCGGCATCGCCCGCACCCTCTACAACCTGGGCCACGTCGCCGCGCGACAGGGCGACAACGCTCGGGCCCAGAGGGAAATCGAGGAGAGCCTGGGAATCCGAAGGGGCATCCGCGATCAATCGGGCGTCGCCATCTGTCTGCAAAATCTCGGCTTCCTCGCGCTGCAGCAGGGCCAGGCGGGTCTGGCCCGACCTTACCTCCAAGAGAGTCTGACCATCCGCCGCAGCCTCGGCGATCGCGGCGGCGAGGGAGCCGTGTTGAACAATCTCGGCACCGTCGCGCTCGAGATGGGCGACCTCGCGGGAGCCCGGAGGATGCTCGAGGAAAGCCTCGCAATCCGCGAGGAGATCGGCGATCGGCGCGGCGAGGCCATCTGCCTCGGGAACCTCGGCGTGGTGGCGCAGCGGGAGGGCGACAACTCCCGCGCGCGGAGCCTCCACGCGCGGAGCCTCGCCGTCCGGCAGGAGATGGCCGACTGGATCGGGGTGGCCTCGTGCCTCGAGTCGTTCTCCGAGCTGGCCGAGGCGGACGGCGATCTTGCAGGGGCCGCGCTGCTCCTCACGGTCGCGGATCGCCTCCGGCGGGAGGCGAATGCCCCGCGCTCCCAGACGGCAGACAAAGAGATCGAAGCGACGCGGGATGCGATTCGGGACGGGCTGGGCGTGGAGGAGTATGCGCGCATCGAGACAGAGGGGGCACGCATGGGAATCGACGAGGCGATCCGCCGGGCGACCCCACAGTCCTGATCGCAGGAATGGCCCCTCGCCACGGCGTCGAACGACCTGTCCCCAACGGGATTCGAACCCGTGTTGCCACCTTGAAAGGGTGGAGTCCTAGGCCGACTAGACGATGGGGACACAGACCGAAAGCGTGAGTTTACGAAAGACGGAAACCGCGAAACAAGCGAATCCTAGCCCGCAGGCGTCTCGCTCTCCGGGCCGGCCGAGTAGAAGCCGCGTGTGCGCCGGCGATGGGCCTTCTCGACTTCGGGCTCCCTCCCCTGATCCCCCGGGCGGTAGATCCGGCGGAGTTCCTCGGGAATCCCCTCGGGGAGATAGGACTCGGCCACCCAGCGTCCGGGCTCATCGTGGGGGAATCGATACCCCTCGCCGTAGCCCAGTTGCTCCATCAATCGCGTTGGAGCGTTCCGGATCCGCAGGGGAACGGGCAGGGGGCCCAGCTCCGCCACGAGGGCTGCGGCCCGGCGATAGGAGGCGTCGATCGAGTTCGACTTCGGGCATAGGGCGAGGTAGACGACGAGTTGCGCCAGGGCGAGATGCCCTTCGGGAGAACCGACGAACTGGTATGCGGCGGCCGCCGCCGTGGCGTGGTGAATCGCCGATGGATCCGCGAGCCCGACATCCTCGGAGGCGAATCGAATCAGACGACGCACGACGTACTTCGGATCCTCGCCGCTCTCGAGCATCCGGGCGAGCCAGTAGAGCGACGCGTGCGGATCGCTCCCCCGCAGGCTCTTGTGGAGCGCCGAGATCAGGTCAAAGTGGTCCTCCCGGCCGAGATGGACGGGAAGCGGCCGCTCGCAGACCTTCGCCACCCAGGACGCGTCCGGGCGGCGAAGCCCGTCGGCGCCTGGGACCGTGGTCGCCGCGATCAGATCGAGCGTGTTGAGCAGCCTGCGGGCATCGAGTCCCGCGTGTCGCAGCAAGACGCTCCAGCCTTCCTCGTCGAGGGCCATCGGCGTGGCGCCGAGGCCCATCGTCGGATCGGCAAGGGCCCGATCCGCCAAGCGCCTCAGATCCTGCTCACGCAGGGGTCGCAGAACATGCACCGCGCACCGGGAGAGAAGCGCAGGGATCACCTCGAACGAGGGATTCTCGGTCGTCGCGCCGATCAGCACGATTCTCCCCGCCTCCACGTGCGGCAGGAACGCGTCTTGCTGCGCCCGATTGAAGCGATGGATCTCATCCACGAAGAGGACCGTCCGGATGCGGTCCCGGTCCCACCTCCTGCGCGCCCGCTCGACGACCTCTCTGACCTCGCGCACGCCGGAGAGCACGGCGCTGAACATCTCGGAGGAATACCCCGGAAGCTTGGAAAGCAGGTAGGCGAGCGTCGTCTTTCCCGAGCCGGGCGGACCCCAGAGGATGAGGGATGCGAGCTGGCCGCTTTCGTGAAGCTGGCGCAGGGGCGCGCCGGGCGCCGTCAGATGCTCCTGCCCGAGCACCTCGTCCCACGATCCGGGACGCATGCGATCGGCGAGGGGGCGCGGAGGCTCGCTCGCCGGGCCCGCGCGGCGAGCGCCGCCGGCGGCGTGATCGAAGAGATCGCCCGGGTCAGCGCCCGGGTCTCGAGTCCCCGTATCCATGGGGATGATCCTGCATCCAACGATAGGCGCTGGCCACGATCGCGTCCAAGTCGGCGTAACGAGGCCGCCAGCCCAGGTCCTCGACCGCACGGGCGTGGGAAGCGACCAGGCGCGGCGGGTCCCCCGCCCTGCGGGGAGCCGGCGTCCAGGGGACCGCGCGGCCCGTCACGCGCTCGACGGATCGGATCACCTCCAGGACCGAATAGCCGTTTCCGTTCCCGAGGTTCAGGATGAGCCGGTCAACGGTCTCCAGCTTCACCAGCGCCAGGAGATGCGCCTCCGCCAAGTCGATGACATGGACATAGTCGCGAACGCAGGTTCCGTCCGGGGTCGGGTAGTCCATGCCGTAGACATCGAGCGGCGGGCCGCTTCCCAGCGCGGCCCTCAGCGTCAGCGGGATGAGGTGGGTCTCGGGATCATGGTCCTCTCCAAGCGTCTCGCCTGCGCCTGCGGCATTGAAGTAGCGCAGCGAGCCGAACCGGATCCCGTGGATGATGCGGTACCAGTCCAGGATCTGCTCGCAGATCTTCTTGCTCTCCCCGTAGGGATTCGTCGGAACCGCGGGGGCGGATTCGGGGATCGGGATGGCTTCCGGATCGCCATAGGTCGCCGCCGATGAGGAGAGGATGAAGCGCGGGCAGCGGTGCGCCGCGCAGGCGTCCAGTAGCGCGATGATGCCGCCCACGTTATTGCGGAAGTAGAGCCCGGGGTCGCGCATTGACTCCCCCACGAGGCTCGAGGCCGCGAAGTGGAGCGTCCCATCCGGCGCAAATCGGCGGTAAATCGAGTCGAGGGCCGGGGAATCGGTCGTGGATGCGACCTCAAGGCGAGCGCCGCTCGGCACGGCGGCTTCGTGTCCGCGGCTCAGATCGTCGAGGACCAGCACCTCGTGGCCCCGCGACAGGAGGAGCTCGCTTGTGACACTCCCGATATAACCGGCGCCGCCCGTGACTAGTACCCGCATGGAACAAACCCTAGCAGAACTGAGAGACGTCCGGAAAGGTGGGCCGCGGTCGATTCTCCGGTCAAGAGCATTGACACTTCCGAGAAGGCTTTGGTAGCTTGCCTGCAGCGCACAAGAAGGTGTTCCCTGCCCCTACGATCCTCGATGGCGCCACAGACCTAGATTTGAAGAAGCGGGCTATCTTCCTTCTGAGGTTGGGCGTTCCTTCGAACCGTACGCGGCGGGGAACACTGGTTTTTTGCGCGCGCCCCAGTCAAGAAGTATGGGGGCCAGCCCATCCTTGCACCGGCCCCCCCTCGAAGCGGTCAGTGACCAACCTTAGAAGGGCTTCGGCATCTCCATCGGTGCCACCATCTTCTTGACGGCCTTCCTCTTCGCTACCTTCCTCTTTGCCGTCTTCTTCTTGGCGACCTTCTTCTTGGCGGTCTTCTTCTTGGCCACCTTCTTCTTGGCGACCTTCCTCTTTGCAGTCTTCTTCTTCGCTACCTTCCTCTTTGCAGTCTTCTTCTTGGCTACCTTCCTCTTTGCAGTCTTCTTCTTGGCTACCTTCTTCTTGGCCACCTTTTTCTTGGCCGTCTTCTTCTTGCCGGTCTTCTTCTTCGCTGCCTTCTTCTTCGCTACCACTGACTCCACCCCCTTCCGTGGGTTTTGGGGCTACGCCGAGGCGCTGCCCTCCGTCGGTGCGGTCCGGTCTTCGCCGTGCGCTGTCAGCCCCCGGACCAGGTCCAACAGCTTCTGCAGGTCAAAAGGCTTCCTGAGATAGTGGTCCACCGACAGCGCCCGGCAGACCCGCTCGGAGTCCGGGTTGTCGAACGCGGTCATCACCACCGCACGTCCGGTGAAGCCTGCATCGCGAAGCTCCCGCAGCATGTCGAGACCCGACTTGCCGGGGAGCTTCACATCGAGGACGACTAGATCGGCCCCTCCCGCCTTCTTGATTTGCCGGTCGGCCTCCTCGGCGCTGGATGCTGCCATCACCTCGAAGCCGTCCTCTCGCAAGGCATTGGAGAGAGTCCGGAGGAGCAAGACCTCGTCGTCTACCAGCAGGATTCTCCGACTCACTCTGAAAACCTCATGCCGGCAATCAATTACACGTTTCGTGCCAGAATTCGACCAGGGGGCGAAATACACCGTATTCTATTGCGAAATAGGGACATACGGTCCGGAGAAGGAGAGCGGCTTCACCAGTGTCTGGCGTGAGGTAACGCGGCAACTGCAAGAAATTGAGACAGTTGCGGGACCGGATCATCGAACTGCTTGAAAAGACAGAGGTTAGGAAATTGGCGCGAAATGTCAACTAAGTTGACGTGTCAACGATATTGACAGCATCACCGAGGGTCTTCTCGAGCAACGCGGTTCGCTTGATGCGCTCGATCAATCCCTGACGCGAAATGCCGAGGATCCGGGCCGCATGGCTCTTGTTGCCGCCGCAGTGACGCAGCACACGAAGGATATGCTCTTCCTCCACTTCCTCGAGACTGCGCAGGACGGCCGCCGGATCGCCATGGACGGGAGCATCCGCCTTTCCGGAGATCCGCGTGCGTCCGAGGAACTCCGATGGCAGGTGGCGCGGCTCCACAACCTCTCCCTCTTCCAGCAGAACGATCCGCTCGAGGAGATTGCGGAGCTCCCTCACATTGCCGGGCCAGGCATAGGAGAGGAAGAGGTCGCGGACCTCAGAGCTCAGGCCTCGGAACTGCTTGCGGAACTTGGCCGAGAAGACGCGGAGGAAGTGCTCGGCGAGGAGATTGACGTCCTCCCCCCGTGCCCGCAGCGGCGGGAGTGACACTCGCACGACCTGCAGCCTCCAGAAGAGGTCCTCGCGGAACTGGCCGTCCCGGACCGCCGCCTCGAGATCGACGTTCGTGGCGGCCACGATCCGGATATCGACCGCGATGTCGACGTTTCCACCGACGCGCTTGAACGTCCTGTGCTCGATGAAGCGCAGGAGCTTCGCCTGCGTCGCCGCGGGGATGTCTCCGATCTCGTCCAGGAAGAGGGTGCCGCCGTCCGAGAGCTCCACGATACCCTTCTTCAGGTGGGTGGCTCCAGTGAAGGCGCCCCGCTCGTGGCCGAAGAGCTCGTTCTCCAGGAGGGTCTCCTGGAGACTCGAGCAGTTCAGCTCCATGAAGGGAGCGAGCCGGCGCTCGCTCTGGAAGTGGACGGCGCGAGCGACCAGCTCCTTGCCGGTGCCGCTTTCACCCAGGACGAGGACGCTCGGGGCATCCGAGCGGGAGACCCGCCGGACGAGATCCAGGGTCTCCTGCATCTGCTCGCACTGCCCGATCAGCTGCTCCCCCGCGAGTCGCCCCCGTTCCCTTCGGCGATAGATCGCGAGGTGGCTGTCGCGGGCGGCGGCCTTGCGGGCGGTCCCCACGGCGAGGACGAGCTCGTCCATGTCATAAGGCTTGCGGAGGAAGTCGGCGGCTCCCCGCTTGATCGCCTGGACGGCCGCCTTCGTGTCGGCATAGGCCGTGAGCACGATCACCTGAAAGCTCGACTCGATGCGACGCAGCTTCGGAAGGAGCTCGAGGCCGTCGGCATCCGGGAGCTTCAGGTCCAGGAGGATCACATGGGGGCGCCAGACCTCGGCCGTTTCCAGGCCCTCCCGGCCCGTGCCGCAGCTGCGCACGTCGTATCCTCGATCCTCGAGCACCCGGGTGAGGGAGCGCGCGATCGAGGGCTCGTCGTCAACGATCAGGATCTTGCTCTTCACGAGCCTGGATCTCCGCCGGCACCGGGAACGAGAGGCGGAAAGTGACGCCGCCCTGGGAGCGGTTGCGGACGGTGATCCTCCCCCCCTGCTCGCGGACGAGCTGGAGAGAGATGGAAAGCCCCAGACCAGTCCCGGACGATTTCGTCGTGAAGAACGGATCGAAGATCCGATCGAGATCGTCCTCGGGAATGCCGCAACCCGTGTCGCTCAAGGCGATCTCCACTGCCAGACGGGAGCGATACCGGCGGCTGGAGGTCACGATCCGCAGGGTCCCGCCCTCGGGCATCGCGTCCATCGAGTTGCGGATGATGTTGAGGACGACCTGGTGCATCGCGTCTGGATCCATCGGGATTCGGGGAAGCTCGGGCGTCAGGTCGCGCCGGATCTGGACCGAGGCGCTCGCCAGCTGGGCCGAGAGGGTGTCGAGGACCTTCTCGATCACCTGGTTCACATCTCCCGGCACCCTCGCGAGGTTCCGGGGACGACCGATTTGGAGCAGGTCGGTCGTGAACTGCTCGATGCGATCCAGCTCCTTGATCACGTCGTCCAGGTCCTCCCGGAGGGTGGCGTCGATCTTGGAGCGTACGAACTGGATCGTCGTCCGGATCCCGGTCAACGGGTTTCGGATCTCATGGGCGATGACCGCGGAGAGGTTGCCGATCGAGGCGAAACGGTCGAGGCGCCGCTGGAACTCCAGCTCCCCCACGGAGTCGGTGATGTCGTCGATGGAGAGAATCCCCCCGAGCCCGTCCTCGTCGCGGGCGACGGGCAGCCAGCGCGCCTCGACGGTCAGCTCGCGATCGTCCGAGGCGAGAGTCATCTCCCGGGTCATCGATTCGCCGATGTCGGGCGGCCAGAGGCTCGCCCCCCGCGAGGGATAGCGCACCTGGAGAACCTCGCCAACGGGCTGGTCGATGACGCCTCCCGGATCGAGGCCGAACAGCTCCTGAACGCGCCGGTTCAGAAAGAGGATCTTTCCGGCGGTGTCGACGGCAACGATTCCCGAGTCGAGGGAGTCCAGCAACGAGCGCGCGAACAGCTGGTCCGATTCACGAAGGACTGTCGAACTCATCCCCGGCAACTCCTCCTTGTCCGATTCGCTCATCGCCCTGCGCGTAGGATCCGCCTCCGGATCCGGAAACCCGACACGTTGCGCGAACCGGTTCTCGCCGATCGTCTCCGCATGCTAGCCTCCCGTTGTGCGCAGTCCAGAAAAAAGGAGGGCGTGAGGCAGTGAGACCGTTGTGGACCCCCTGGCGGATGCCTTACATCCTCGGCATCAAGAGCACAGCGGGGTGCGTCTTCTGCGACGAGGTCCTGGTCGAACGTGAAGGGCCCAGTCTGATCATCCATCGCGGGGACCGGGCGTTCGTGATCCTGAATCTCTATCCATACGCGACCGGACATTTGATGGTCGTGCCCTACCGGCACGTCGCTTCCCTGCACGACCTCGATCAGGAGGAGACCGCGGAGATGACCGATCTGCTGGGCGCCGCGGAAAAGATCGCCGAGAGAGAGCTCGGAGTCCGGGTGCTCCACGTCGGCATCAACGTCGGGCGTTGCGCCGGCGCCGGAGTCGAGGGCCACATCCACATCCACCTCGTCCCGGGCGCCGAACCGAGCGACAGCGCGTCCGTTGGCGGAGATGAGCCGCCGGAGGCGCTCGAGCTCACGCGAGACCGTCTGGCGCGCGCCTGGGTCGCGGCCCACGGCGGCCGCGGCGATCATAGCGGCGACTCCTGACCCGGTTGGGGCACGTCGACGCGGGGGAATCCCCGCTCCCGCAACGCCGCGGCCAGCGACTCGCTCTGATCCTCGGCGCCGTGCACCACGAAGGTCGCCCGGGGCCGGTCCTGGATCCTGCCCGCCCACGTGAGGAGCTCCTCGCGATCGGCATGGGCGCTGAAGGCGTTCATCACCACCACATCCGCCCGTCTCTGGAACTCCTCCCCGAAGATCCGCACCGTCTCGCGCTTCTCCACCAGACGCTTGCCCAGCGTGTCCTCGGCCTGGAAGCCGACGATCAGGATGAGGGTGCGGGGATCTTCGATGTTGTTGCGCAGATGGTGCAGAACCCGCCCGGCCTCGCACATTCCCGAGGGGGAGATGATGACGGCCGGTTCAGACCTCCCGTTGAGGGCCTTCGACTCCTCGACGTCGGTGATGTAGCGCACCAGCCCGAAACCGAACGGATCCCCATCCCGGCGCAGGACCTCCCGGGTCTCGGAATCGAAGCACTCGGGATGGCGGTCGAAGATCTCCGTCGCGTTGACGGCCAGGGGGCTGTCTACGTAGATCGGGATCGGGGCGATCCGCCTGGAATCGATGAGCCCCTTGAGGATCCAGACGACCTCCTGGACCCGACCCACCGCGAAGGCGGGGATGATGATCTTGCCGCCCCGGGCCCGGATCCTCTCGACGATCCCCGCCACCTGCTCGGGCAAACTCTCGGGGGCGGCATGCCGCCGATTCCCATAGGTGCTTTCGATCATCAATGCGTCGCAACCCGCGGCGTGGCTCGGGTCACGGATGATCGGCAGATTCGGGCGACCCAGGTCGCCCGTGAAGAACAGCTTCCTGCGGACGCCGCGCTCCATGAGATCGAGCTCCAGCATGGCGCTGCCAAGGATGTGGCCGGCGTCCCGGAAGGTCACCGTCACGCCCTCCGTGATCCCGATCGGCTGGTCATACGGATGCCCCTGAAACAGGCGGATCGCCGCCTCGGCGTCCTGCAGGGTGTAGAGCGGCTCCCGTACGCGGGGACCCCGCCGGCGCGGATGCTTGTTGACGAACTCCGCGTCCTTCGCCTGGATATAGGCGCTGTCGCGCAGCATCACCCCGCATAGATCGGCGGTCGCGAGTGTCGAGTGGATCGGCCCCCGGAAGCCGAGCTTCGTCAGCGTGGGGAGATTCCCGCTGTGATCGATGTGCGCATGGGAGAGGATCACGGCATCGATCTCGCCCGGCGAGAGGGAAAACTCGCGGTTGCGTTGCTCGCTCAGATCGCGCTTCCCCTGAAAGAGCCCGCAATCGAGGAGGATCCGGCTGCGTCCCACGGTGAGGAGGTGTCTGGACCCGGTTACCGTGCGTACCGCCCCCTGGAAGGCGATCTTCACGCGCGGACCTCGCTGACATCGTTTGAATGGCGCATTCTCATCATCTATAGGCACGATGCACTACTCTGTCAATCGGCGACTGCCCGCGGCGCGCAGTCTTGACACCCCTCGAAGCGCGAAGCTAGCGTGACCGGGCAGAGAAGGAGGTGAGCGTGGCAGGATCCGATGGCCGCATCGTCTGCGTGGCAGGCGCTCGGCCAAACTTCATGAAGGTAGCGCCGATCCTCGCGGAGATTCGCCGACGCGATCGCCTCCGAGCCGTTCTCATCCACACGGGACAGCACTACGACCCGGCGATGTCCGAGGCGTTCTTCCGGGATCTGGACATCCCCGAGCCGGACATCCACCTTGGGGTCGGCTCGGAATCGGCGGTCGTGCAGACCGCCCGCGTGATGGAGCGGATCGAGCCGGAGCTTGCCCGCCTCCGGCCGCAGTGCGTGGTCGTGGTGGGCGACGTCAACTCGACTCTGGCCGCGGCGGTCGCGGCGGCCAAGCTCGATCTCAGGATCGCCCATGTCGAGGCAGGCCTGCGGAGCCGGGACCGGACGATGCCCGAGGAGCTCAACCGGATCCTCACCGATGCGGCCTCAGACCTCCTGTTCACTCCGTCACGGGACGCGGACGCGAACCTGGCCGCGGAAGGGATTGCGGCGGAACGGATCCATTTCGTCGGCAATGTCATGATCGATTCGTTGCGTCGCTTCGAGCATCGCTCGAGATCCTCGCCGATCGTCGAGTCACTCGGCCTGGTCCCCGGCGGATTCGCCCTCGCCACCCTTCATCGCCCCTCGAACGTGGACCGGCCGGAGGATCTCGCCCGCATGAGGAGGATCCTTGAGGGTGCGGCCCTCCGCTTGCCCGTCGTCTTCCCCGTCCACCCGAGGACGCGGGCGCGGCTCGCGGCGCAGGGGCTCGAGGAGGCTTGGGGCCGCGGGGGGCGGATCCTGTTGCGCCCTCCGGAGGGGTACCTGGATTTCCTCCGCTTGATGTCGAGCGCGCGGATCGTGCTGACCGACTCCGGCGGGATCCAGGAGGAGACGACGGTCCTCGGCGTCTCATGTCTGACCATCAGGGAGAATACGGAGCGGCCGGTCACGATCCTCGAGGGGACGAACCGGCTCGCGGGCACCGATCCGGAGAGGGTCCTGGAAGCCTTCGCGGAGGAGCTCGAGCGTCCGCATGCGGGGCGCGCGAGGATCCCGGAGCTATGGGACGGGCGGGCCGCGGAGCGGATCGTCAGGATCCTCGAGGAACGGTTCACGTCGTGAGCGGGCGGCTGCGGATCGGCATGCTGCTCGACCGGACGTTTCCGCCCGATCCCAGGGTCGGCAACGAGGCGCGCTCCCTCGCAGCCGCGGGGCACGAGGTGCACCTGCTCTGCCTGGCGCACGATGGATCGCGTCCGGCCCGGGAGGAGTGGCAGGGCGTGCGGCTCCATCGGGTGTGGATGCCCCGCTGGTTCTATCGCAAGTTCTCGGCCGTGAGCCTCGAGGTCCCCTTCTACCGCTGGGCGCTGCGAAACGCGCTGCGGCGGCTGGTCGCGCGCGAGGGGCTCGAGGTGATTCACACCCACGATCTGCCGATGGTGGCCATCGGGCTCAGCGTCGCCCGGGCGCGCGCGCTGCCCCTCGTCGCCGATCTTCACGAGAACTGGCCCGCCGCGCTCCGCACCTACGGTTACGCCCGGCGACTGCTCGGGAGATTGCTCATCTCTCCGCAGCGTTGGGAGCGCCACGAACGCGCGATCCTCCCCAACGCCGACGCGATCGTGACGGTCATCGAGGAGGCGGCAGAACGGATCGCCGGGATCGGGATCCCCGAGGAGCGCATCGAGGTCGTGCGGAACACCGTCGCGGTCGATGAGTTCAGGGGATTCCCGATCGATGCCTCGATTGCGGAGAGCCTTCGCGGCCGGTTCGTCGTGGCCTACCTCGGCGGATTCGAGCGCCACCGAGGAATCGAGACGGCCGTGGCGGCCATGGCCCGCCTTCGCCGCATCCTACCTGATTGCCTCCTGCTCCTCGTCGGAGGCGGATCGACCGAAGCGGCGCTACGCGGGAAGGTCGAGGCGCTGGGGCTTTCGGGGCACGTCCGGTTCGAGGGCTGGCAGCCCTTCGAGCGATTCCCGAGCTACATCCTCGCCTCATCAGTCTGTCTCATCCCCCACCTCAAGAACGCCCACACCGATACGACGATCCCCCACAAGCTCTTCCACTACATGCTCCTCGAGCGGCCCGTCGTGACGACCGACTGCAGCCCCCTCAAGCGGATCGTCGAGGAGACGGGCGCCGGACTGGTTGTGCGCTCTGGCGACGAAGAGAGTCTGGCGGCGGGAATCGCCGCCCTGGCCGACTCCGAGAGACGTCGCGCGATGGGCGCTGCGGGGCGCAGCGCCGTCGAGGAGCGCTACTGCTGGGAGCGGGACGCGGAGCGTCTGATCGGCCTCTATGATCGAATCGCCGCAGCGGGCGCGCGCGGCGTCCACGCCTCCTAGCCGACCGGTTTCGATCTCCGCCGGTCGAGGAGGATTCCCACCGCCGCAAGTAGCAGGAGCGTGCCCCCCCCGACTCGATTGAGAAGGCGTCCCCGCCGGAAGGCGGCGGAGTCCATCCGCATCTCGATCGCGTGCTCTCCGGCGGGGACCACCATTCCGCGAAGGCAGTGGTTGACACGCAGGATCGGCGCCGCCACTCCGTCGATTGTGGCCGACCATCCCGGCAGGTAATGGATCTCGCTCACGACGAGAAGGCCGGGGCCCTCTCCATCGGCCACCTGAAGACGCAGGCGATGGGCGGTGATCTCCTTCACCTCGACCTCGCGCGTCGGCAGTCCGCCCGCCGGCAGGTCGGGCGTCTCCGATGCCGGGACGAGCGCCACGACGGCGGGATCGAAGTCACGGCTGGTCATCGCCCGCAGGAGCAGACCGTCGTCCGAGACCCTGCGCCAGGAGGAGACGAACCAGGCGCGCGGCAACGCCCGGACGTACTCGTAGACGCCGTCGGCGACCCGGACGAACGACTCGTGTCCGGGATCCTCGGAAGCGAGTAGATAGCGGACATTGAGCATCGAGAGAACGGACGGGGTCATCAGGATCTGGCTCTCGATGAGATCCTGGTAGATCTTGAGCTTGGCAGGCTGGTAGCCGCCCACCGTCTCGATTCCAAAGGCGGCGAATCGGTTTGACGTGAACTCATCAAGGGGGAGGACCCGAAATGGCCCGGGTTGCCGTTTCAGGAACTCGATTTCGGGGGTCGCCCGAAGCGAAGCCTCCACCCGTGCGCGGTCGACATAGTCGACATAGTGGACGCCGACGATCCAGAGCTCCGCGACCAGGAGACCCCCGAGCAGGGCGACACCCAACGGCCTGCGCATCCGCCGCGCGAAGGGAACGGCGGCGCAGAGGGCTGCGGCGAAAACGAGGCTGGTGACAACCGATCCCAGGCGCTGTCCCCACCGCTCGCCACGCAGAGCCGAGAGCTGCGCGGGCGCGATGCGTCCGGCCTCCTCGGGGCGCTGGAAGGCGCTCCCCTCGATCGCCCCTGACTTGGTTGCCACCGAAATGATGAGGATGAGTACGGCGAGCCCGAGCAGCAGCCCCGCGGCGACCAACCAAGGCCGTCCGGACGGCGCTGGCCTGCCTGCGCGCTGAGTCCGCGGAGGAGCGGCCATCGCGTCCAATCCTCTCGCGACGAGATACCCCACCGCGATGGGCAGCAGCGCGTAGATCATCGAAGGGACGCGGAACTTGTTGAAGTAGGGCAAGACCTCGTACATCGGCCGGTAGAGGATCGGCAGATGCTCGCCGAAGCCAATGATCAGGACGATCGCCGACACGCCGAGCCACACCCAGCCCCTCCGATCGCGGGCGCGATAGAAGCCGAAACCAGCGAGCAACAGCACGATCAATCCCAGCGAATGGCTGCTCTGCGTCATCGGAAGCGGTCCGAAGTAGACCGGAGTCGTGTAGCCGAAGAAACCGGGGAAGAGGAAGGTGATGAGCTCCTTGGGATCAAACGACCAGGCCGTCGCGTACTCCCAGCTGGCGCCGCCGCCATCCGAGGCGCCGCGGATCGAGTATGGGGCGTACTCGCGCACCGCCAGGGTCGGCTCCGCGAGGAGGAGACCCGCGATCGCCGCTGAGGCGACGATCCAGACCGCTGACGCAAGCAGCCTCCGCCCGCCCCACTCCCCCCGCTCCGCGATGACGCGCCCGATCGCGTAGACGGCGGCCACGAGCCCCGCGTAGTAGAGGATCTGCGGGTGGTTCGCCCAGCCGAGCATGGCGGCGGCCAGTGCGAGGAGCGCCGCGGTGAGGGGCCGGGCCCTGTCGAGCAGGGCGTCGAAGGCGAGCAGGAAGAGCGGGACATGCATCAGGGCCCGAAGCTTCGTGCTGTGGCCGGCCTCGATGACGCCCGGGATGTAGGGGGTCATGACGAAGGCCAGCGCGGCGGCCGCCGCGGCCGGAGCGCTCGTACCCTGGCGTCGGATGAAGAAGAAGGCGGAGATGCCGCCGATCAGCAGGAGGATGAAGTAACGCGCCCCCCTCGAGTCGGCGAACAAGCGGAGGATCGGGTCGAGGGGGCTCAAGACGCTCGCGGGGGTGTGGATGTAGCTCCCGTAGGAGGGCATGCCGGAAAAGATGCATGGAATCCACAGGGGCGTCTCGCCCAGCGTCCGCGCGGTCTCGAGCGCCCAGACGCCGAGCGGACGGACCGCCATCGTATCGGGCGCCGCGGGCTCCTTCCCCCCGAGGATGAGCGCGGAGTGAAAGAGAAGCGGGATCGCGACCAGCGCGGCCAGCGCCCACAACGAGGTCCGGCGCGCGTCACCAAGCCGTTCGGTCTCTCTTCCCTGCGTCATCGTCGAAGCCCTCCCTCGCGTTGACCCCAGTCCAGCCAGCCCATAGAATCGCGGCAGAATCCATGTCCAGAACGACGCCCATCGATCCGCCCCCGAACGAGCCACCCCGACGCTCCAACGACCCCGCGGAGCTCTTTCGCGATCCGTCCCTCTGGGAGGCCTTCGAGCGCAATCCCTACCTTGCTGAGCGGAGCCGGATCGTCGCTGAGATGCTCCCCCCCGAGGTCGACGGCTTCCTGGACATCGGCTGCGGAGATGGCGATCTCATCCGCGCCCTCGCCGCGCGCTGCCCCGGCATCGGAGTCGATCCCGCCTTGACCGCCCTCGGCCGATTTCAGGGCATGAGGATCTGCGCCCGCGGCGAATCGCTCCCGCTGCGGGACGCCTGCTCGAAGCTCGTGGTCTGCCTCGAGGTCCTCGAGCACCTCTCGGACGAGTCGCTGCGCGCCTGCGCGCGGGAACTCGCCCGAGTCGCGGACCGCTGGCTTCTCGTCGCGACTCCCCATCGCGAAGATCCGATGCGCAACGCCCTTCGATGCCCCCGCTGCGGGCTGGTCTTCAACCGAAGCCATCATCTCCAGACATTCGACCGCGATCGCCTTCTCTCCTGCTTCCCCGGCTTCGAGCTCCGCGAGGAACGCTTCGGAGGTCAACCTGTACGCGCCTACCGCCGGCCGCTCCTCTGGATGCGGCACCGATGGGCGCGCCGCTACTTCAAGGGGCCCGGCGAGACCCGCGGACTCTGTCCGAGGTGCGGGAACCTCGAGTTCCCGCGATTCCGGCCCAATCCGGGCTCGACCCTCCTCGATGGAGCCAATCGGCTCCTCTCCCCGCGACGGCCGTACTGGATCTTTCTGCTTCTCGAGAAGCGGTCCGGCGGCAGCATAGGCGGTGGGGCGTGAGCGGTCAAACATCGACGGCGCCAGGGCGCGCGGTTCTCCTCGTCACCTATTACTTTCCTCCCGCTGGGGGTCCCGGCGTGCAGCGGATGCTCAAGTTCGCGAAGTACCTCCCGGATTTCGGATGGCGCCCGGTCGTGCTCACGGTGCGGGAAGATGCGGCCTACCCGGTACGCGATCCCTCACTCGCTCGGGACCTCCCGGAAGGGATCGAGGTCGTGAGGACTCCGATCACCGAGTTCTATCGCGCCTACCGGAAGATGAGCGGACGGCAGGCGCCGCTCGAGGGAACCCGAGCGCGCGCCGGCGAGGGGATCGTCGAGAAGACCCTCCGGCTCGTCCGCGCGAGCCTCTTCGTCCCCGACGGGAGGGTGGGCTGGCTCCTTCACGCGGTCGGACCGGGGATTCGACTCGCGCGATCGAGTGGAGCCGCGGCGATCGTGAGCTCCGGGCCCCCCTTCACGACGAATCTGATCGGCGCGCGCATCGCCTCGAGGACCGGGCTCCCCTGCGTCCAGGACTTCCGCGATCCCTGGACCCGCGCCCCATTCTATCCGAGCCGGCCGGCCCCGGCGCGGCGGCTCGACGAGAGACTCGAGTGCTCCATCGTGCGCAAGGCGGCGCGCACCGTGGCGGTGAACCGCCGGATCCTGGACGATCTCGCGGCGCGCTGTCCCGGGGTCGAGCGCGAGCGCCTCGTGACGATCCCGAACGGGTTCGACGAGGAGGACTTCCGTGGCATGGAGCGCAGGTTGCCCGCAAAGCTCACGCTCCTCCATGCGGGGACCCTCCACGCGGCGCGCGATCCCGCCATCCTTCGCGAGGCGGTACGGCGACTCTGCGCGCGCGATCCCGGATTCGCCGCGGGATTCGAGATCCTGATGGCCGGACGGGTCGAGCCGAGCGTCGTGGAGGCCTTTTCGCAGCCGCCGTTCGGCCGGCTCGTCCGCTTCCTGGGGTACCTCCCCCACGAGGAGAGCCTGCGTCTGCTTCGCTCGGTTCACTACTGTCTGCTGCTCATCGGAGATGAGCCCGAGGTCCGCGGGATGATCACCGGCAAGGTCTATGAGTACCTCGGCTCCGAAACGCCAATCGTCGCGATCGGCCCGACCGACGGGGAGGCTGCCGAACTGATCCGGCGTTGCGCGGCGGGCGTCACATTCGCGACGGAGGACGCGGCGGGGCTCGCGGAATGGCTCGAGCGGGAGTGGCGGCGCCATCAGGGCGGCTCTGCGCCGTCGATCGCGCCGGCCGCCCGGGAGATCGCAGCCTACGGGAGGAGGGATCTCACGCGGCAGCTCGCTGAGGTCCTGGAGAAAGTGGCCGCGCACGCAGGAGAGGCCTCGAGCGGCTGAGAAGATGCGTGCCTAGGCGCCCTTCGTCAGCACAAGGATCGCCACGTCACAGGTGTACATCTTGGTCTTCCGCCGGAACTGGCCGGTTTCCAGCCTGCGAATGAGGAGTGGGGCGAGCAGGGGCGCCCATGGCTGAAAGAAGATCCTCCGGATGAACCACGGGATCCTCGTGTTTCCGAAGATCAGGTTGTGCGCGTTGAGCCAGGGCTCCCCGAACGTTTCGCGGCTCGATAGACGGAGACCGCTGCCCGCCACCAGTCGCTCCTGGAGATTCCTGTCGTTGTAGTAGCGCTGGTAGAACTCCTCCTGCGGCCTCTCGCCGCTCACATAGACGCTCCTGCGATAATACTTCGGCTCATCCCGATACGGGTCATATGGCACCGATATCACGAGACGCCCGCCGGGCGCGAGCAACCGGGCGAGTTCCCGGAGGACCGGGGTCTCGTCCGGGATGTGCTCCAACACGCTGATCGCGGAGATCCTCGTGAAGTAGGCGTCGGGAAAGGGTAGATCCTTCGCGTCGCGCGTCAGGAACCGAAGCCGGCCTGCTTGAACGAGCCTCCAGGCCTCTGGGACTCTTCGCGCCATGGCGGCCTGCCGCTTCTCGAAGTCGGGTTCCGGGTCGGCGGCGACCACGCCGCAGCCGTGACGCATGGCGAGTATGGCAGGCAGAGGAGAATAGCGGCTGCCGATGTCGAGCAAGGTGTCGTCCACGGAGAGCTCGAGGCGCCGGACGACCTCGGGGTACTCCACGCAGCGGGCATACGGAATGCCTTTGGAGAGCGCGATGGGACCCTGGCGGGCGAGGTATCGATAGTAATCGAGGATCATCTCCCCTCCCGCCGGTGGATTCTATCCGTGGATCGGCGCGTTCGCAACCGAGCGCCCGGGCTCCGCGCGAATCGAGCCCGGCGGAGGTCATCCGACCGACGCACGGCCCGGGACCATTCGCCGCGGCGTTCCGACATGTATCCAGAAGTCCAGTTCCCTGCTACGATCCACGGGGGAAGGGAGGGGTGGACGGATGAGCCCCACGGGTTTCGCTCTCATCGGTTGCGGGAAGATCGCGCGAAAGCACTTCAAAGTGATCCCCGGGCTGCCTGATGCGGCCCTCCTCTACGCGTGCGACGAGAAACTCGAGCGGGCTGAAGGAGTCGCGGCCGAGGTGCCGGGATGCGTCGCCACGCAGGACTACGAGCAGGTCCTCTCCGACCCCGCCGTCTCGGTGGTCTCGATCTGCACGCCGAGCGGGACGCACGCCAGCCTCGGACTGCAGGCGGCGCGAGCCCTCAAGCACGTGATCATCGAGAAACCCCTGGCGCTTCGAGTCGACGAAGCCGACCGGCTGATCGAGACCTGTGACCGCCGGGGCGTGAAGCTCTTCGTCGTCCAGCAGAACCGCTACAACCGTCCCGTCCAGGCCCTGCGCCGCGCCCTCGAGGGGGATCGCTTGGGCCATGTGTTCCTGGGCACGGTGCGCGTGCTCTGGAATCGTTCCCAGGAGTACTACAACGACGAGCTCTGGCGCGGGACCTGGGCCCAGGACGGCGGGGTGCTCACCAATCAGGCCAGCCATCACATCGATCTCCTGATCTGGATGATGGGAGAGGTCGAGTCGGTCTTCGCGCGCGGTCGCACCGTGCTGCACACGATTGAGACCGAGGATCTGGGAGTGGTGCTCCTCAAGTTCCGAAACGGCGGATTGGGCGTAGTCGAAGCGACGACGTGTGTCCAGCCGAAGGACCTTGAGGGTTCGCTCAACCTGTATGGAGAAGGCGGCACGGTCGAGATCGGCGGCTTCGCCGCCACGGAGCTCAAGACCTGGAGCTTCAGGCACTCGAGGCAGGAGGACGCGACGATCTTCCAGGACTGGGGCAAGAATCCCCCCGACTTCGGGTACAACCATCGGGAGTTCTACCTGGATGCGCTGCAATCGATGCGCTCCGGCCGCGCGGGACTCCTCGACGGCATCGAGGGACGCAAGAGCCTCGAGGTGATCAACGCGATCTATGAGTCGATCGAGACCGGTCGCGAGGTATCCCTGCGCTTCGAGCCGAAGCGCTGCAGGCTGGGCATGGGCGAGGGACGCAGGCTCTGATTCCCCCACGGGGCAGGAGGACGGGATGGCGGTGAAAATCCCACTGGTCGATCTGAAGGCGCAGTACGCGGGGATCAAGAGCGAAGTCGACGCGGCGATCCGGGACGTGATCGAGACGACGGGTTTTGTCGGCGGGCCCCAGGTGAAGGCCTTCGAGGAGGAGTTCGCCCGTTTCTGCGGCGCGAGCGCCTGCGCGGGAGTCTCATCGGGCACGAGCGCTCTCCACATGGCCTTGATCGCCGCGGGCGTGGGGCCCGGCGATGAAGTCGTCACCGTCTCGCACACCTTCATCGCCACAGCGGAGATGATCGTCCGCTGCGGAGCGAAGGTCGTCTTCTGCGATATCGACCCCTCGACCGGCAATATGTCTCCGGCCGATCTCGCTCGCCGCGTTTCCAGGAAGACGAAGGCGATCATTCCCGTCCACCTCTATGGATGCCCCGCGGAGATGGACTCGATCCTCGAAGTCGGAGGCGACTGCGGCGCGGTCGTCATCGAGGACGCAGCGCAGGCCCATGGTTCGAAGTACCGCGGCCGGACGGCCGGCTCGATCAGCGAGCTCGGTTGCTTCAGCTTCTACCCCGGCAAGAACCTGGGCGCCTACGGAGACGGCGGAGCGGTGACGTGCAGATCGACGCAGACGGCCGAACGGCTGCTCTCCCTCATCAACCACGGCCGCCGAGACAAGTACGTCCACGACGAAGAGGGCTACAACTACCGGCTCGACGCTCTCCAGGCGGCGATCCTGCGCGTCAAGCTGCGCCACCTCGATGAGTGGAACGAGGCGCGTCGCCGGGCCGCCGCGCGCTACGACGAGCGGCTCGCCGCCATACCCGGGGTCGAGATCTACCGCTACCCCGCCCACGTCGTGCCGGTGTATCACCTTTACGTGATCCGCGTGGCGAAGGATCGCGACGGCGTCGTCTCGCGCATGAAGGAGCGCGGGGTCGACGCGGGAGTCCACTACCCCGTGCCGCTCCACCTACAGCCGGCCTACCGGCATCTCGGCATCGCGCGGGGCGCGCTGCCGGAGACGGAACGCTCCGCGGCGAATTGCCTCTCGCTCCCCATCTATCCGGAAATCACCGAGGCGCAGATCGACACGGTGGTTGCGGCACTCCAAGAATCGCTCGGGAGCTGAGGTGTCCGGTCGGCTGATCAGCGAGCCGATCACGCCGGTCGAGTTGAGCTTCAACACCGAGGCGATGAGTCGAGGCGAGCCGGGGCTTCCCTCCGGCTTCACCTGGCGCGGTCGGACCTTCACAATCCGCCGGCGACGCGGCGGATGGAAGAAGATCGGCCCATCGGCGGAGGGAGATCCGTACCTGCGTCGGCACTTCCACGAGCTCGAGATGGAGGACGGCTCCGTTTGGGTCGTCTACTGCATCCGCCAGCCTGCGGGCCGCCACGGGCGCGGCCCTCGCTGGTTTCTCCGCACCGTCGACCCCTGAGCCACCCGGCTATTTCCGCAGGCTCCAGAGTCTCGAGAGGCTTGTTTCCAGGGTCGCGCCGAGCGCGATGGGATCCAGCGTCACCTCCGGCTCATTGGGGAAGACGGCGTAGGGAACGTCGATCCCGTTCACGCGGATGTGCGTCGGGCTCGCCGCCGTCAGCTTCTCCCAGTCGTTCGTCTTGTAGTAGAGCTCCATCTTCTCGTCAGGCAGGGAATGGTAGAGGATCGAGTGGGCAAGATCCGGTTTGAAGCGGCGCCGGTTCTTCCGCAGCGATTCCTCGTAGGAAACCTTGATGTATACGATCCCGGCCCGCTCCAGGATCTCCTTCGATAGGTAGGAGAGCGCTTCTCCGATCCCGTTTTCCCCTCCGCGGGCGAACTCGACGATCGCCGTGTGGTCCTTGTGCCAGTCCGGAAACTCGGCGAGCCGCTTCGCGTAGGCGAGGCTCAGCCTCTCGATGTACAGGTTCCAGATGAACGGATCGTTGAAGTAGAGCTTTTCGTCGGTCCAGAGGCGCTTGCGGCCGTGCTTTGCCAGGATCTTATCGATCTCGAAGGTCTCCCAGACGTAGAGAAAGTCGTCGAACTCCTCGAAGTCGCCGATGTGGAAGCGCCGCGCCCGCTCCTCGGGCGGGCACTTCTTGAGATAGTCGATCACCTCGGACTTGCCGGACGCGGGACGCCCGGTCAGGATGATCACGTCGAAGGTCGAATGCATTCGGTTTTCCTCCTCGACTCGAGCCGATGGTCGCTCTGCGAGACGGTAGGGTCCGGCGGATCGGGCGTCAAGCCGCAGACGGCCATTGAGGCGGCGCGCGAAGTCGCCTATCATTGTCGCCGTCCGCATACCGCATCCTGGATGGCAACCATCTCGCAGGAGGTCTCCATGATTCGACTCGCAGGTCTCCTCGGCGGCATTGTCCTCATGATCCTTACGGCGGCGACCGTTTCGGCCACAGACTGGATGAACTCCGGCGGAAACGAGGGGCGCAACGGTTTCACCACGGAGGTCGGCCCCGCTTCGGCGGAGCTCGCTTGGTCGGGGGCGCGCAACTCCCTGATCGCCTGGCTCCCCGTGACCGAAGGCGATCGGGTCTTCACCGTCCGCCAGGCGAAGTGGCCCTACCAGCAACCGGACGACGCCTACGTCGTGGCGCACGATCTCATGACCGGCGAGGAGCTTTGGGCCGTCGTGCTCCCCTACGAATCCGGGGACTGGACGCCATGGATCGCGGGCGCACGGGATGGAAAGGTCTACTGCTCCCGCTCCGGGAACGGCGCGTCGGTTTCTTCCCGGATCTACGCGCTCGATGGCGTGGACGGCTCGACGGTCTGGATCTCCGAGGATGTCCAGGACGCCGGTCCCTACGACGGGACGGTCTTCGCTCCCGACGGGGATCTCATCGTCGGCTCTTTCCAGGACATCTGGCGGATCGACGCTGCCGACGGATCGACCGTCTGGCACGCGAACAGGGTCGGCTCAGTCAGCAGCAGTTGCGGCGGCGCGCTCCACGGAGACGCCTTCTACGTCGCCGATGCAGTCTCCGGCGGGCACGTGATCGTCCGCTACGACCTCGCGACGGGCGCACGGATGTACCAGAGTCCCCTCATGCCCGGCTTCACGCTGCAGAATACGCCGATGGTCGGGCCCGACGGGACGATCTATCTCTGCCGCGTGCAGAACAATCCATCCGTCGATTTCTTCTACGCCTTCACCGACACGGGCACGGAGCTGGTCGAGAAGTGGAACCTCGCATCGTTCTGGTGCACCACCGCCGAGTTCGGAATCGGTCCCGACGGTTCGGTCTACATGCTAGTTCCAGGGCCGCGGCTCGCCCGGCTGAACCCGGACGACGGCTCGATCGTGAACCAGACGGAGATCCTCTCGGGCGTCACCTCGGCCCACATCGCCGTCGACGCGGACGGGAAGGTCTTCTACTCGAACAGCGCGTTCGAGACGGGCCGCCTGTACGCATTCGACGCCGATCTCGCGCCGCGCTGGGACGCGGCCGTCAGGAACATCAATATCGGCGGGCCCGCGATCGGAGCGCACGGGACGCTGGTCGTCTGCGGGATCGGAGCGGACATGCGCGCCTATCGTACCCAGGATCCCGGCGATGTGGCCGAGCTGGTTCTGCCCGGCGCGGCTCCCGCTCTGAGGATCGGCCCGAATCCGTTCTGCGACTCGGCCACCCTTCGCTTCCGGTTGAATCGGGACGGAGCGACGCGCCTGCTCCTCTACGACGCCGGCGGACGCCTCGTGCGGACCCTCGCCGAGGGCGACCGCGCCGCGGGCGAGCACGCCGTGCAGTGGGAAGGGCGAGACGAGAGCGGCGTGCGCTTGCCTTCAGGCGTCTACTACTACCGTCTCGACGTCCCGGACGGCCGCGTCACCGGACGGATCCTCATGACTCGTTGATCGCGCCGGCCAGCTCCAGGAGTGAGCGCGATCGGGAGTCCCCGGAGGAGGCGG
>JAXDAY010000016.1:0-24002 GCA_034679345.1 Candidatus Eiseniibacteriota bacterium | reverse complement strand
CCGAGGCGACCCGCGCGCCGCCCGCGGGCGGCGCTTCATTCAAACCGGAGGCCGTCTACTTCTGCAGCATCTGCCTCCGTTCGCGCTCCTTCTTCAAGATCTCTGTGTTGAGAACCTTGAACTCGACCCGGCGGTTCTTCGCCATCCCGGTCTGGGTCTGGTTGTCGGCGATCGGCTCCTTCTCCCCATAGCCCACGGCCGTGTACTGGTCGCCGCGGATCTGCGGGAAGTGCGAGAGCAGGTAATCGCGCACGGAGTTCGCCCTTTTCTCCGAGAGATCCTGATTCATCTTGTCCGATCCGCGAGAGTCGGTGTGTCCGCCGATCTCGACCCGGAGATCCGGCCACTGGATCAGGATGCCCCCAATCTCGTCGAGCACCTTGAAGGACTCGGGTCGGATCGCCCACTTGCCGGTATCGAAGTTGATGTTGCGGACAGTGATCTTGCCGGTGTCGAGCAGCTCGACCTCCCGATCGCTGATCACGATCGGGCAACCATCGACGTCCACACGCGCCTGGGCCGGAGTGTTGGGGCACTTGTCCAGCCCGTCGAGGACGCCGTCATGATCGGAGTCGGTCGGACATCCGTAAGAGTCGACCGTCGCGCCGACCTGCGTGTTGGGGCACTTGTCCAGGCCGTCGTAGACGCCATCATTGTCCGCGTCGGTGGGGCAACCCTTGGGGTCGACGGGCACGCTCGCGGGAGTGTCGGGGCACGTGTCGATTCCGTCGGCGACCCCGTCTCCGTCCGCATCCGTCGGGCAGCCTGCGGCGTCGACCAAGGCTCCGGCCGGGGTCGCGTCGCACCGATCCAGGCCGTCCGCGACGCCGTCACCGTCCGAGTCGATCGGACACCCCGCGGCATCGACCCTCGCTCCAAGGGGCGTATCCGGACACCGGTCCTTCGTATCGAGGACGCCGTCGTGATCGGCGTCCTTGCGGGTCAGCCAACCGCCGAGGGCGACCTCGACGCCAAGGGAGTAGACCAGGTTGTGGGTCCAGTCCTCGCCCGGCGGATCGGGCGCCGGCGGCGAATTGAAGTCCCAGAGCCAGTCGCGCACCTCCGCTCTCAGGGCCAGGCGGGGGAGCGGCCAGAGGAAGAGGCCAGCTCCGACCTGCGGCCCGTTCAGAAACGTCTCGTCGGGCCAGATGTCGTTCTTGTCGAGCTTCGCTTCCTGCCAACCGCCGATCAGGAAAGGGCTGATGATCTTCGTGGGAGCGATGTTGAAGATGACATTGCCGCCGTAGAGCTCCAGGTCCTGGTCGATCGCGACCTGTTCGGACGTCCCGACCCAGGGCCGGCCTCCGTGGAGCGTCTCGGTCGACATCAAGGAGTAGTTTCCCTCGACGCCGATATACCCATTGAGCCAGAGCCCCAACCGGCCGCCGTAGTGCAGCTCACTGTCGAGATTCACATCCTCCGATGGGTCCACATAGCCCGCGGTGGGCCCCAGAGTGAGATGCGGCCCGTCCACCTGCCCCAGAGCCGGTGCAGCGGTGAACTGGCCCAGCGCCATGGCAAGCGCGAGATAGCCCAACCCGCGCCACAGCTTCAACCTCATGGACACCTCCTTGTCGTCCGCCCGATCCCTCCGTCCGCATCAGCGTCCGAAGAGCCCTCCCAATCCTCCCAATCCCTTCTTGGCTAGATCGCTCAGATCGACATCCCCGTCGCCGTCGGCGTCGAGCAATGCGCCCAGAAGGCCCATCTCCGCAGGTGCGCGGCTCTCGATCGCTTGCCGCTCCTGTCCGAGCATGGCGCCCAGATCCTTGGGAGCGAGGTTGCCCTGCCGCTGCATCTTGCCGAGCGCGCCCAGCACGACGGGCGCGAGGGTCGTCAACACACGGGCAACCTGCGCAGCGTTCAGTCCCGTCGTCTGGCTGAGCCCGCGCTCGACGCGCCCTTGCCGGGAGCCGAGGACATGCTTCAGGATGGCGGCGCCTGGACCCTCTTCGGCCCGCCCGAGGAAGCCGCCCAGCGCATCCAGGATGCTGCCATCGTGATCTCTCTGGAGGGCTCCATGGAGGGCCGCGGAGCCCTCCTCGCTCGAGGCGTTGCGCGCCAAGGCTCCGATCAGCAGCGGGAGCGCTGCGGAGATGGCCGCGCCGGTCGCCGACTTGTCCGCGCCAAGTTGCCGGCTGAGTTGATCGGTGAGTCCGCTTCCGAGTTGGCTTTGAAGCATCTCGAGAACCGATGGCATGTGCGGCTCCTTTCGGTTTTGGGCCCAAACGAGAAGCGCACGCCAGCGAGACATCCGACAGCTGGCCGCGTACCGGTCGCGGGGCCTCCATACTACGCGAGCGATTGTACGTCCGTCGTGCGGGTGGCGCAATCTCGATGCGCTTATCCTGAAACGGTTGATCCCACAAAGTTACGCGGAAAGCGCGGAATTCAATGTTTTCCGGATTCACTCGAAAGTCATTAGTCCGCTGGCGTTTCAGGACTGAGCTCAGAAGATGGATTAATCTACATGGTTCTGCTAGAATTCGACGCGGTTCACCCGAGGTTGGAGCCGGTGTGTCTCCAACCGCGATCTCGACACTCTCAGGAATGCGAGGGGGCCCTTCATGAGGATCATCTACTTGCTGCTTCTCACCGCCATGTTCGTCTCCAGCGCCGTGGCGCAAGTGCCCAAAGGGGTGATTGCGGAGGACGCCACCGCGACGTGGTGTCAGTACTGCCCCTACGCCTATGCGGGGCTCGAAGTGATGAAGTCCCGATACGATTCGAATGAGTTCACATCCACGCGCCTCTACTCCACCTCGGGAGGAGGTGGTTTGAGCAACGCCGAGCTCACGGCTCGCATCAACTGGTACGGCGTCACGGGCTTCCCAACCGTCATGTTCGACGGCGGGAACGCGGTCGTGGGAGGATCGGCATTCATCGCGACCGGCGCCTCGTACGACCCGATCGTCCTGAACGGAATCGCCCAGCCCTCGCCCCTCGAGATCCGGATCAACAGCGTCGATCTCCTGCAGCCAAGCGGGTCGATCGATCTCGATGTGATCGTCTCCGAGACGATGCCGAGCATCGCCAACCACGTGATCCGCGTCTACATTGTGGAGAACGACGTGCTCTACGGCAGCACGACCCACACCGACGTGACCCGAGACATCCTGCCCGACCAGGCTCTGACTGTCTCCGTATCCGGGCAGTCCCAGAACGTGGTCCACAACTTCGCCGTCGATCCCACATGGAAGACGGCGGATCTGTGGGCGGTCGCTTTTGTTCAGGACGACACCGACAAGTCGATCATCCAGGTCGAGAGCACCCGCGCGAAGCCGGTGTATTCCCCGCGCTTCTGGGCGAAGGGGCCCCGAGCGACGATCGGCCCCTCCTCCGGCACCTATCATTTCCAGGACTTCGCGGTGTTCAACAAGGGAACCAATCCCGACAACATCACGGTGAGTATCGACCCGACGCACATCCCATCCGGTTGGAGCGTAGCCTTCACCGATGGGGTGAACGACTATCCGATCTCAACCTCGGTCGCGTTGAACCCCGGAGAGAGCCGGACGTTTCACCTGAAGGTCACGCCCACGAGCCCCGGCTACGCCGACATGAAGATCGAGCTGACGACGCCCAACATCGTCGGCTGGTCGAGGACCATCGGGTACTGCTTCACCACGGACAACGTCCAGGTCCTCCTTGTGAAGGACGACGGCGGGACGACCTTCGAGGACTACTATTACGACGCCCTCTCGGCATACGGTTGCACCTACGGCCTGTGGAATGCGAACTACGGGAGCGTCACAGCAGCCGACCTTGCGCACTTCCCCGCCGTCATCTGGGAGATAGGCTTCTCCTTCCCAACCCTGACCGACTCGGACCGGGCGGCGCTCGGCGCCTACTTGGATGGAGGAGGGAAGCTCTTCATCAACGGCCAGGATCTTGGCTGGGAGATGAACGATATCGGCGGCGCGGCGCTCGCCTGGTACAACAACTACCTGCACGCCACCTTCGTGCTCGACGACACGAACCGGTATAACCTGTCCGGAGTCGTCGGCGATCCCATCACCGGCGGCATGACGATCACGATCCAGGGCGGGGATGGAGCGAACAACCAGGACTATCCCGATGCGATCAACCCGCGGGATCCGGCGGCGTCGATCATCTTCACCTACGATGGGACGAGCTACAAGGGCGGGATCAAGGCCGACACCGGAGTCTACAAGGTCGTCTACCTCGGATTCGGGTTCGAGGCGATCAGCACGCAGGCGAATCGCCATCTCCTGGTGGAACGGATCCTTCAGTGGTTTGGGATCCAGCCGATGGCGGCGGAGGAAGTTCCTGGGAACTTCGCCGCGTGCGCGATTCGTTCGGTCCCCAATCCCGCCTTCGGACAGGCGGAGATCCGTCTCGATCTGCCGCGATCGGGGCCGGCGAGCCTGCAGGTCTTCGCCCTCGACGGCTCGCTCGTGCGCACGCTCTTCGACGGCGTCCGCCAGGCGGGCAGCGCCGGCCTGCTCTGGGACGGCACGAATGATGCCGGTGAGCCGGTTTCTTCCGGCGTCTACTTCGTGCGCCTCTCGGCCGGCAGGGAGATCCATACCGACAAGCTGATCCTCACGAGATAGCGGCCGGATCTCATCGCGCCGCTGGAAGGGGGGGACGGGCCTACAGCCCGTCCCCCTCATGTTCTTCGATCCGCGGCAGATGGAGATCTTCGTAACTCGGTTGCGCCATCCGGATGACGAAGCCCGGCACAATCGTGTTCGCCAGGGCATAGAGAATCAGCCCACCGAAGATAGCAGGTTCAATCGCAAACCTGTCGCGCAGGATCTGCGCGATGACAAGGGTGAAGACGAGGGTTGGGAGCATCAGGACTCCGATCCGGATCCCCTCACGCCACGATTCGCCCATCGCGATTCGCCGGTGCAGAACGACGCTTCCGATCCGAAGCGGTATCGTGAGGAGGAGGAAAAGCCCGCCGGTGAGGAACGCCTCGCGGGAGAAGTCCTCCTGCCGGAATCCCAGTCCTGCCTGGAAGAAGTAGAACGGAACGAAGAGCGAGGCGAACACCTCGATCGCATGGAGCATCTGCTCCGAGGTCATCGCCGGGAGGCGCTCTCGCAGTTGCTGCGCCGCCATCCCGACCATGAAGGCGCCGACGAGGTAGTAGACGCCCAGGCTCTTCGTGACAAAGGCGGCCATGACGGCGAGCATCAGAAGAAACGCGAACTCCGACTTGGGCGCATGCGGGACGATCCAGGCCGCGAAGGCGCGAAAGAGCATCGGCAACAGGAAGACGAGAGCCAGAAGAGCGACGGTCGCCAGCCCGAGCCGTTGCGCCGAGCTCGACTGGAGCACGACGAAGAGAACCGCGAGTGCGACGAGCTCGGTCGCGATCACCTTCGACTTGACCCAGAACTTCTCCGATGGGGAGAGGTCGAATCTCGCGATCGAGTCGAGGATGAAGCCGGCGGAAGGCGTGAGGAGCGCCAGCGCCAGAAGCGCCGCAGGCCGAACGTCGAGACGAAAGACGAGAGCGGCCGCGAGAGCGACGATGGCGAGAAGAAGGGCGCGCGCGATGAGGTGCTGGACGAGGATGCGGGATCCGGCGCGCAGCTCGTGAAACGCCACCTCGAGGCCGGCGAAGAGGAAGAGCGAGACGATCCCAAAGGTCGCGAGGATGCGGATCGTCGGATCGTCCTGGAATCGCGTGGTCGCAAGCGCGAAGCCGGCCCCGATCGCCAGGCAGGTGATGGCGCTCGGGATCCGGATGCGCTGAACGAGTCTGGGCACGACAAAGAGGCCGAAGAGCAGGGCGATGTATGCGAACTCGGACGACATGCGGACCTCCTGACGACCAAGCTGCGGGGAAGACTCCTCCATCCCCCCGGGAGCGCCTGCAGTCTATGCGGACCGCGGGCGGGGCGAAAGGATTTCGCCCCGCCCGGTCAAGCGGAGATCCGCTTAGCGGAAAAGGAGGCGGATCGTCCCCCATCGAGCCGGCGTGATGGCCGTGCCCGAACACTCGGGGTTCGTCGTATTCAACTCGCCGAGGGTGCATGCGAGGGGGAGCAGCGTCACGCCGCCGCCGCTCGTCAGATAGTCGAAGCCGTCCGCGGGGCCGGCCCCGTCCGGGCAGCGCGCGATGCAGAGATCCTCGTGGAGCGGAGCGCCGAGCAATCCGATCTGGTCCACGCGCACGCCGTCGGCATCGAAGAGGTAGGCGAGGAGCGTCAACTCGATCTGTGTGGGGAGAACCTGGGCAAGAACGCCGCCGCCGGGCACAATTCCGTTCAACACGACCACGCTGAGTCCGTCGGTGAGCCACCATCCGGTGATGTCGATGTTCGCGGCGAGCGGAAACGGATTGAAGTACTCGTACTCGTTGCCGCCTGGGGCGGGATTCACCTCATTGAGGCGGATCGTCGTTCCGAGAACAGGCGGCGGCGCGTCGTTCGGCGCTTCGAAAGTGGAGGTCAGATCGAGGGTCCAGTTTCCCGCATCGGAGTATCCAGGATCGTCGAAGAAGGGGGGAGCCGCCGATCCGTCAGGGGCGCGGCAGAGCGAGGTCGAAGCGCCCGGAGGCGGCAGGGGAGCCCCTCCGGCCTGGCCGTATTTCACGACGTCCTGTTCCGTGTCCGTGAGATCGGCGATCGATGTCTCCCCGCCGAGATCCCCCATGATGTCCCCGGGGAAGGAAACCTCGCGATAGCCGGCGGGGGGGACGAATGTCCCTCCGGGAATCGAGAACGATCCATTCGATCCGGTGATGGTCCAACCCGAGATGTCGAGAGAATCGGCGTCCGGATTGTATAGCTCGACTTTCTCCGCGCCCTGCACAACGACCTCGTTCAAGTAAACAAGGCCGACGGCGGCCGCTGGGGAGGGCAGGGTCGTGGCCCACGCCAGGCAGAAGAATAGAAACGTTGAATGCGCACCGATCGCCATCTTTCCACTCATCTTTGCTTTCCTCCACCGGAGTCGGAATCGGCCTCCGGTCGTTGGACTCCGAGCTGCTTCATTCGATTTCGAATCATCGTCTCCGTCACTCCGAGGCGCCTCGCCGCGGCCGATTGATTCCAAGCTTCGGCGTCGAGGGCCTGGCGGATCAGTCGGGCCTCGACCTCCACGAGACGGTCGCGCAGGGTCTCGCCAGGGCGCAGGGAATCGGTCTGCCTCGACCCGTCGGCATCGGTCGCGCAACGGTGCCCCGGTTCGATCGCGCGGCCCGTTCCAGCGGGGATCGATGCGGGGATGCCGCCCGCCTCGAGCGTGGTCGAATCGGCCATCGCGGCCATGTGGGCGATCGTGTTGCGCAGCTCTCTGACATTGCCCGGCCAGGCATGGCGCTGGAGCACCTCGATCGCCTTCGTGGTGATCGAGAGCTCGCGCCCGGCGGCCTGGCCGATCTCGGAGAGAAACGCATGGACCAGGGCCGGGATATCGTCACGGCGTTCGCGGAGCGGGGGAATTGCCAGCTGGACGACATTGAGCCGGAAGAAGAGGTCGGCCCGGAAAGCGCCGGCCTCGATCGCCTCCTGCAGATTCCGACTCGTTGCAGCGAGGACGCGCACGTCGACCTTCAGGGTCTGCCGGCCGCCGACGCGCTGAAACTCGCGCTCCTGGAGGAATCGGAGCAGCTTGCTCTGAGTGGCGAGGTCCATGTCCCCCACCTCGTCGAGGAAGAGGGTGCCGCGGTCGGCGAGCTCGACTCTTCCGGGGCGCGAGGTCGTCGCGCCCGTGTAGGCCCCTCGCTCATGGCCGAATAGCTCGGCCTCGATCAACTCCCTGGGGATCGAGGGGCAGTTGATCGGCACGAACGGCCCTTGGGCGCGGCGGCTGCGTGAATGAACGGCTCGCGCGACGAGCTCCTTGCCGGTCCCGCTCTCCCCGAGGATCAGGACGCTCACGTCGCTTTGCGCGACTCGCTCGATCTTTCCATAGAGCTCGCGCATCCGCGGGGTCGAGCCGACGAGGCCTTCCCACCGATCCTGCGTCCGGGCGGCGGGCTCCGATCCCACGGCGTCGATTCCGGAGATCCGGCACCGGCCGATCCATTGTGCGGCGAGCGCGATGAGCCCGCGGCCGATCCCGTCCTGGGGAAGATCCGCGGCGATCAGATGGCAGGAGTCGTCCGTCCCCGGGATCGCCTCCAGAATCAAATGCCCCTTGCGATCAGCCTCTGGAGCCGCATCGAGCTCTTCGAGCCGTCTCCTCGCGGAATCCGTGGAGGCGTGGATCGTGCGCTTCCGGCGACTCCCGCCCCCGCCAGGAGGCGATCCGTCGATCGCAAGCCCGACGCCCCCGGCCTGCGCGATCCTCTCGATCCGGGCGAGAGACAGGACGAGATCCTCGATCGATGCGGCATCCGCCAGCGAGCCGAAGAGCTCGATCAACGTCTCGGCCATCGAGCTGTTCGGAGCGGTTGCTGTCGGCTCTGCGCCGGGAGGAACGCCCAGATCGACAAACTGCCCCCTGCCTCGCGCTTCAAGAGCCGCCTCTTCCGCTTCCGTCCATGTCTTGCGCGCTTGAACGGGCGATGAGGAGAACTGAACGCTCGCGAGTAGCGCCAGAGTGCGCGCCTCCTCGCCGCGGTTTCCGATTCTGTGGAAATCACGGATCGCTCTCTGGAGCTGATTGGCCGCTGATTGCTCCGCGCCGGCGGCGGCAGCCAGAGCGGCCTGCTCGCGGTCGATCCTCGCTCGTTCCATCGGGTGCGCCCTGCCCCGCAACGCCCTCTCCGCTCGAACGAGCAGATCCCTAGCGGCGTCCGCGTCGCCTTCGACCGCGCGGATCGAACCCTGAATCCGCAACGCCGAAGCGATCAGGCTCGGATCCCCGATCCGATCGGCGAGCGGCCAGGCCGCCGACGCGGCCTCCGTTGCCTCCTTGGCACGCCGGATCGCCAGCAACGCTTCAGCGCGGAGCAGAAGGCCTTCGGCCTCCGACTCGATCGCTCGATTCTCGCGCGCGAGAGCCTCGATCTCCGAGGCGGCCTCCAGGGCCTCTTCGTATCGACCCAGGTCGAGGAGACACCGTCCGCGGTTGTAGAGCGGTTTTGCCACAGCGTGGGCGAGGCCCGAGGCGCGTCGCAGCTCGATCGAACGCTCGGCGAGCGTGAGCCCATCGCCTGGTCGCCCGGTCTCGGATGCGAGGTGGCTCAGATTGTTCAAGGAGATCGCCTGCCCCGGAACATCGTTCAAGCGCTCGCGAATGTTGAGGCTTTCCCGGTGGTGCTCCATCGCCTCGTTCATGTGCCCCTGAGCTGCGAGCACCAGCCCGAGGTTCGAGTGGGCGTGGGCCATCTGAACCAGGTCCCCGACCGCGCGAAATGTCGTGAGCGCCTCTCCGAGGAGCGCCTCCGCCTCCTGCAGCTGGCCCTGGCCGTAGTGGACGAGACCGAGATTGTGGGCAGTCACGGCGACGGCGCGCCGATCGGGGAGCGCGCGACGCGCGGCATAGGCGCGCTGGAGGTGCTCGAAGGCCTCCTCCGGCGATCCCATCCTGTAGTAGACCATTCCAACGGCGTCGAGATCCTGGGCGATTCCCGCTTCGTCGGAGAGCTCGCGACGGATCTCGAGCGCGTCCTTCAGGAAACGGAGCGATTCGGGGAAATCCCCGCGGTCCCGGTGGACCCGTCCGAGCTGCTCGAGGGTCTCGGCTCTGGCACGGCCGGGCTCGACGCCGCTCGTGCGCGCGAGGGATTCCCGCAGACGGGTGAGGGCCTGGTCGGCCCGCCCCGCACGCATGTCGCACTGGGCGAGATCATTCAGGGAGCGGGCCTCACCGATGAGATCGCCGAGCGAGCGGCGGATCTCGAGGGCGGCCTCGAAGTGGGAGCGCGCTTGCTCGACGCTTCCCTGGATCATGGAAATCGTTCCCTTGCAGGCGGCGGCGGAGGCTTGCAGCGGGATGCAGGAGACCTCGCGCGCCAAATCGGCGCACCTGTCGAAGCACTCGAGGGCGCCCGTCAGATCGCCGCGTTCGCGGAGATCGAGACCCCGACGCAGCACGATCCTCAGGGTCTCGACCCATGGGTCCAATGGGGGGGCGGTCGGTCCAGAATCCTCGATCACATGACATCTCCTCATGCGCTGCATGCGAGAATGTATGATTGTAGCACAGCCCGGAGGCGCGCAACCGGAGTTGACCAGCCGGGCCGAAAGGTTGTGAAAGTAAGCACATACATTCGACGAAGAGCCGGTCCCTCGGATCGGTTCAATCGAAGAGGAGGTCCCCATGCCTTATCCGCTGGAGATGGTCCAGCCCATGCGCGAGGAGTTGAGCCGGATCGGGATCCGGGAGCTCCGCACGCCTCAAGAAGTCGATGCGGCGTTCGATTCCGACGTGAAGACACTTCTCGTCTTCGTCAACTCGGTCTGCGGCTGCGCCGCCGGCATGGCGCGGCCGGGTCTCGCCCTGTCGCTGACGCACTCACGGCGTCCCGAATCGGTCGTCTCGGTATTCGCTGGAGTCGACACGGAGGCCACCGCCCGGGCGAGGAACCGCTTCGCCCCTCATCCACCGACATCGCCGCAGGTGGCGCTCTTCAAGGACGGGCGGCTGGTGCACATCGTGCAGCGCCATGAGATCGAGGGACGCAGCGCGGCGGATCTGGCAGCCAATCTGATCCAGGCCTACGATCGCTACTGCGATTGACCGCCTCGCGGGATCAGCCGAAGGGGAGCCGGAGCGATTCTCCGGGCGGGGGATCGGGTTGCGTCGCCTCCTCGAGGGTCATGGAAGGCCGGTGCGCGAACGGCTTTACCCGGATCCCGCACTCGGGCAGGTCGCAGGCTTGGCAGTAGAGCCTCCTGCACGGATCGTTATGGAATGCGACCTCCCCCTCGAGCGCGCCTCTCTCCATGAGGCGTCGCTCGAACTCGTCCGCGAAATCGTGCGATTCGAGCACGGTCCAGAACTCCGGGACGACGAGATGCGCATCGATGTGGACGAATCGTCCCACGCGGATCGCGCGGAGATGGTGAAGCCGGATGATGCCCGGCCGCCTGGCGGCTTCCCCCGCTTCGAGTATGCTCTGGAGCAGCTGGGTGTCCTCCTCGTCCAGCAAAGCGCGCGCGGATTGCCGGACGAGCTTGAATCCCGTGCGGGCCAGATTCGCCGCGACGACGAGTGCGACCAGCGGGTCGATCCAACGGATCCCCGTCGCCCGCACGAGAAGAAGGCCCAGGATCACGCCGGCCGTCGTCCAGAAATCGGAGAGGACATGGTGGCCGTCGGCGAGGAGGATCAGCGACTTCGTCTTCTTCCCCGCGCGGATCAGATGGAGCCCAAGAAGAGCGTTTCCCACGCCGGCCGCCGCGATGATGGCGAGCCCCATGTCCAGCGATCTCAGAGGATGGGGCTCGATCAGCGCCCTCACCGCGGCGACTCCGGTCCCGACCGCCGCGAATGAGATGAGACCGCCTTCGAACGCCGCGGAGAAGAACTCGATCTTGCCGTGCCCGTACGGGTGGCCCCGATCGGCGGGACGGCCCGCGAAGAGGATGCTGCCGACAGCGAAGAGCGCCGCGACGACATTCACGATCCCCTCGAGGCTGTCGGAGAGGATCGCCGAGGACCCGGTGATCGAGAATGCGACCAGCTTCGCGAGAAGGATGACGGTGCCCGCGGCAAAGGAGACGAGTCCCGCGGTCAGCCGGGCCCGATCCTCGGTGCCGGGCGGAATCAGAGAGCTCAGTCTACGCGAAGACACGCTAAGGTCGACCGAGCGGCGAGCCTTCGATCAGCGCGTCGAGCGCCGCCAGGAAACGGTCGTTCTCCGTGCGCGTGCCCACGCTCACGCGCGCGCAGTTCGCCAGGCCCGGACCGCCGACGGGACGGATGATGACGCCGCGCTTCTCGAAGGCGGGGATCAGATCGCCCACCCTCCCGGTGAACTCGACCAGGATGAAGTTCGTGACCGATGGCGTGTGGCGGATTCGGCGCCGGGTCAACTCCGCATGGAGGAAGCCGCGCTCGCCGGCGTTCGCCTTCCGGCAGTGCTCGACCCACGCGTCGTCGCCGAGCGCCGCCAAGCCGGCAGCCTGCGCCAGGCTCGAGGTGTTGAACGGCGAGCGGACGCGATTCAGAACGGAGATCACCTCGGGGTGCGCGATCCCGTAGCCGACCCGAATGCCCGCGAGGCCATAGATCTTCGAGAGGGTGCGCAGCACGACGAGGTTCTCCCGTCCTGACTTGAAGTCGTCCAACGGATCGGGATAGTCAGCCTCCTCGACGTACTCCTGATATGCCTGGTCCATCACGATCAGCACGTTCTCGGGCACGCGCGCGATCAGATAGTCCAGGTCCTTCCTCGCGATATAGGTTCCCGCGGGATTCGAGGGGTTTGCGACATAGATCAGCTTCGTGCGGGCGGTGACCGCGCGGGCCATCGCGTCGACGTCGTGCCGGCGCTCCGCCGTGGCGGGGACCGCGATCCCTCTTCCGTTTACCGCCGAAATCGCGATCGGATACATCACGAACGACTGCTGCGAGAAGACGGCCTCGTCCCCGTCGGCGAGGTAGGCGCGGGCGAGCATCTCGATCACCTCGCTCGATCCGTTGCCGAGGATCACGGAATCGAGCGACACGGCGTGCCGGTGCGCGATCGCCTCGCGGAAGTAGAAGCCGCCTCCGTCGGGATAACGGTTCAGGCCGGGAAGGGCGCGCTGGATCGCCTCGATCGCCTTGGGCGATGCGCCGAGCGGATTCTCGTTTGAGGCCAGCTTGACGATCTCATCGGTGATCCCGAGTTCCCGGCGGACCTCTTCGATCGGCTTGCCCGGGACATAGACGGCGAGGTTTCGGACATACTCGGGCGCTTCCGGCGCTCTCCTCATCTTCCCCTCCTCCAATCGATCCGATGCGCGATCGATTCCAACCGCTGCGATTATCCGTCCCGTCGCCCCTCGTTTTCAAGCATCGACAACGCCGCCGATCGCCGCCTCCGAGCCGCGAGGAATAGCTCGATCATGCCGAGAACCACAACGAGCGCGGCCGCGAGCACGAAATGGCGGAGTCCCCGGCCCGGACGAACGGAGGCCAGCGGAGCGACGCCGAGCAGGCGCACGCCCGAGTGCTGGATCATCGAGAATGCTCCCCAGGCGACAGCCGCCATGAGGATCCCGGTGGCGATGTGAACGGCGGCGGCAATCTCTCGCCGGCGGGAAGATGTCGCGACGGCGAAGCTCGCGCCGATCATGCCCGCCAAGCTGACGATGACCAGAAGGACCGCGCCGGGGCTGCGCGAGATTCCCAAGAACCCGAGCACGCGGGCCCGGGCCCACGGCTCGGTGAGCGAGTAGCTCGCAAGCAGGAAGCAGGGGATCAACCCCAGCAGCGGCAGGAGGTAGATCTTCCCGCGAACCTGCGCGCGGATGCGCGCGCTTGCGGGCATCGGGCGGGTCAACGTGGGCATGGCGGCCATCGTCACCTCACGGCATCTTCGGCAAGCCGTCGACCCAGAGCGCGATTCGCTTGATCATCGCGGCGTCCGGCTTGCGTCCATAGTAGCCGGAGAGGTAGTAGCACTTCCTGACGTAGAAGAGAATCAAGGCGCGATCTCCAGGCAGCTCGATCATCTGGATCGGGCTCTCGTCGGTCGGAACCGAAGCGATCCTCCCGACCCCTTCGAGGTCCTTCTCCCGTAGGGGCAGCCGGTTCCCGCGCAGGATGAGACGGTACTCGCCCGTGGAATCGGCGTAAGAGGCGGTCCAGAGGTCGTCGAATCCCCGGATCCCCAGGAAGGCGCGGGCGACATAGCCGTCCTTCGAAGCGATCCTGCCGTCGGCCGGGAAGAGATCGAGGATCGGGAAGCTCTCCTCCTCGGAGGGCAGTCGATCCGCCAAAGCCGCGACACAGGCGATCGTCGAATCCTTGGAGACCTCCGACACCACGCGCGCGTAGTAGCGCCCCTTGCGGAAGACCAGGAAACCCGCGGTCCAGATCGAGGCCGAGCCGAGTCCTGCATCCTCTGCGCCGCGGATCTCCTCAGCGGAGAAGAGCCCGAACGCCCCCTTCGGATCAGCCATCCGGTGCAGGTCGATCACGATCTCGGGGAGATCCGCCCGCGATCGCTTGAAGGCGACCGTCGCCGTCTCCTCGACGCCGTAATCGATGTAGAGCTCGGCGGCGCCGTCGATGTAGTCCCAGAGTCTCTCGGGTGGATAGACGGCTACCTGGCCGTCGCGTTCCATGCCCGGCGGAGGCGGGAGCCCCTCGAGGAAATCGCCCGTGCCCATGGAAGCGAGCGCCGACAACGCGAGGATCTGCGCGAAACCCATGCTGGACCGGCCTTTCCGGGCGCCATCCGCCCGCGCCCAGCATACTCCAAGCACCACCGGGCGACGAATGGCGACGCGGGCGGCCAGCGCGACCTGTTGCGGCAGCGGCGTCACCGCCGTAGTCCCCGATGTGGGGGAAGTGGTAGAATTGATGCGGTCTTGGACCGTCCGGCCCGGGCCAAGGGAACACGGCATCTAGCTGGATGGAGGAGAAAATGTCCCGTCGCCTCATCGACTCGCGCTGGATCTTCTTGACGCTTGCAGCATTCCTCGCCTTTGGAGCGGGAACCGTCACAGCGGCAGAGAGGGTGCCCGTCTGGGCCCCATCCTCGATCTCGACGGCGGAGCTCTCCGGGGCGGACCTCTTCTACGAGGGGCTCTCCGGCAGGATCGTGGGAATCGAGGCGGCAAAAGCCGGCTCGTTCGAATCGAGAGGCGCAACCAGGATCGATCTTCAGGAGGGAGAGGCGCTCTTCGTCTATCTCCTCGAGAGCGCGCGGGACGCCGGCTTCGCCGGTTCCGATCGCGTGATCGTCCGCTCCGGCCGCGAGGCGGTCGTGGCCACCACGGGGGAGATCCCCCGTCTGGATGTCGAATCGAGCCGTTCGCTCCGAGGGCTCAAGCAACCGGTGCGCGTGACCCTCACCCCCAAGGTGTGGCCGGCGGAGGCGCCCGCGGAACCCGTGGCGCCTCGAGAAATCGATCCTCTCGTCCAGGACATGGTCAACTCCCTCACGACCGAGGACTATATGCCGAGCTGGCAGACGCTTGAGGATTTCGTGACGCGCTACTACAACACGACCGGGAATCTCAATGCCACGCAGTGGCTCCTCGATGAGTTTCTCGCCATGGGCCTGCAGGCCGAGTTCCACTATTACGAGCAGAACGGGACGCGGAGAAACGTGATCGCCACGCTACCGGGGATCGTCGATCCCACGAAGGTTGTCTACATCTGCGCGCACATGGATGCGATATCCGATACGCCTCAATCCTGCGCGCCCGGCGCGGACGACAATGCCAGCGGCACGACGGCGGTCCTGGAGGCCGCGCGCGTCATGAGCCAGTACCTCTTTCAGTACACGCTCAAGTTCGCGTGCTTCAACGGTGAGGAGCAGGGATTGGTCGGATCGGCCGCTTACGCGGCGGACATGGACCAGCAGAACGAGGACATCGTCGGCGTCTATAATTGCGACATGATCGCCTATCGCGGGACCGATCCCGCGCCGCCCGATCTCGTGATCTATACGAACAGCAACTCCCAGCCGATCGCGACGATCCTCGAGACGGCGATCAACACCTACATCCCCGGGCTCATCCAGCCCGTCGTCCTCGTCGAGTCGCTCTCCGGCAGCGATCACGCTTCGTTCTGGGATCACGGCTTCAGGGCGGTCTGCTCCATCGAGGACGAGGCTTGGGGCAGTGATTTCTGCCCTTGGTACCACACCTGCGAGGATCTGGTCGAGCGGTATCCGCAGGACTATCCGCTCTACTGCGCGCAGGCGAACCTCGCCGCGGCGGCCGTGACGGCCCTACCGGTCAATCCGGAGGGATCGTACCTGGTCCTGGAATCGACCGATGTGGACGACGACATCAACGGCGGGTCCAACGGCAACGGCGACGGCGATCTGAACCCCGGAGAGACGATCGAGCTGTGGGCGACCGTCCGAAACGCCGGCACGGCGGCGGCGACCCACGTCCACGGCACCCTCGGCACGCAGAGCGGGGATGTGACGATCCTGACGCCCGAGGCGAGCTGGGCCGACATACCGCCGGGTGGAGAGGGGATCAACACGACGGCGCTTCGGTTCGCGGTGGACCCCTCGGCGCTCGACGGCGCGACCGTGCCCTTCACCTTGACCATGACCGATGACACCGGGAGCCGGCCGCTTCAATTCCAGCTCGCCGTCGTGGCGCCCTCCCTGAGCTATTACTTCCATCGCATCGATGATCTCCAGACCGGTTATCCGAACGGAGTCATCGATCCGGGCGAGGTCCTCCTGATCGAGGTCGACCTGCTCAATCGCGGTGGCCAGGACGCGCTGGATGTCGAGGCGACGCTCACGAGCCTGAATCCCCACCTGATCGTCTTGGACGATCTCGCGCAGGCCGCCTCGATTCCGGCCGGCGGGACGGCGACACTCAGCCCCGGGTATCGCGTCGTCGTCTCAGCGGAGGCGGAGGTCGGCGAGCTTCTCGACGGCTCGCTCTCGATCTCCGCAGGTGTGGGGTACGAGGCGGTCTCCGGCTTCCGGGTCAAGGTCGGCACGCACTACTACGACGAGGCGGAGAGCGACGGTCCCTGGCGCCTCGCCGACGGCGACGACACGGCGACGAGCGGCCGCTGGGTGCGCATGGATCCGAACGGCACGACCTACAATGGCTCGCAGACGCAGACCGAGGACGACCACACCGCGACGCCGGGGACGGATTGCTTCTTCACGGGGCAGGGCTCGGTGGGTGGGGCGGCCGGCGAAGCGGACGTCGACGGAGGAAAGACGACCCTCACGACGCCTGAGTTCGACCTGGCTCACGTCGTCGATCCGCGGGTCACCTACTGGCGGTGGTACACGAACAATCTGGGCAACAATCCCGGAGAGGACGAGTGGGTTGTCCAGATCTCGAACAATGGCGGATCCACATGGGTCGACCTGGAGAGAACGAGCGCTTCGGCGAACTCGTGGCAGGAGAGGTCGTTCCTCATCGGCGACTACATCGCGCCGACCGACCGGATGGTCGTCCGCTTCGTGGCGAGCGACCTGGTGAGCGGTTCTCTCGTCGAGGCGGCGGTCGACGACTTCGAGCTCAGCGGGCTCTCGACCACCATCGACGCTCCCGAAACGTCGGGGCCGCTGACGCTCCGCCTGGATCCGGCGCGGCCGAGTCCCGCGCGGGCGGAGATGTCGATCGGCTTCGCCCTCCCATCCTCCGGCCCGGTCTCGCTGATCCTCTATGGTCCCGACGGGCGGAGGGTTCGCGGCCTCGTCGAAGGCGTTCTCCCGGCCGGAGCGCATCAACGTAGCTGGGACGGCCGCACGGACGGCGGCCACGAGGTCGCGCCCGGAGTATACTTCTGCCGGTTGAGCGCGCAGGGCAAGGAGTTGAGCCGCAGACTCGTCGTCCTTCGATGAGGTGACGCGACTCCAGCCCGACCCGGTGATTCAGAGGGGGGCGGTCCGTTCGTCGACAGATGAGCGGGCCGCCTCCCTTGCCTTGGGTCCACGGCCGTCGATCCCCTAGACTGACTGAGAACGCCGCAGCGAAGGGAGGAGATGAAGATGTCCGCAAGCCGGGCCGTGGAGCAGTTCGAGGTCGATTTCCAGGGTTGGATCGATCGACTGAAGGAGATCGTTCGAATCCCCAGCGTGAGCGCCGCGGGGTATCCAAGAGAAGAGGTCGCGCGTTGCGCCGATGCGGTGGCGCGCGAACTGAAGTCGGCCGGGCTCGAGAATGTCCGGGTGATCCCCGACGGCGAGAGCCATCCCTACGTCTACGGCGACTGGCTGCATGCCCCCGGCGCGCCGACCCTTCTCCTCTACGCCCACTACGATGTCCAGCCGCCGGGCCGGCCGGAGGTATGGGAGACGCCCGCCTTCGAGCCGACGGTTCGCGATGACGGCCGCCTCTATGGGCGCGGCTCGGCCGACGACAAAGCAGGGCTCGTGCTGATTGCGGCCGCCATCGAGTCCTCCCTGAAGTCGAACCGGAAGCTCCCGCTCAACGTCAAGGTTCTGATCGAAGGGGAAGAGGAGATCGGTTCCGACGGCCTCGAAGGTTTCCTGCTCGCCAATCGCGGGATGCTCTCCTGCGACTCCCTCGTCATCATGGACTCGGGGAATCTCGAGGAGGGACTGCCATCGCTCACCTTCGCCCTGCGCGGAATCGTCAACGTGGATGTCGAGGTCGCGGGGCTCTCGGGACGAATCCACAGCGGCCAGTTCGGCGGAGCGGTCCCCGATCCGGTGATGGCTCTCTGCAAGATCCTCGCGCGGTTGACCGGAGATGACGGGGCGCCGGCCGATCCCGCGGTTCGCAAGGGGATCCGTGAGAACGATCCCGTCCTGAGAGCGCGGATCGCCGCCCTACCCTTTGACGAGGCGGAGTTTCGCCGGACCGCCGGGTTGCTCGACGGCGTTCGTCTCGCCGGCGAGGAGGGCTACAGCGTCTACGAGCGGCTCTGGACCCGGCCGGCGCTCACCGTGATCGCCATGGAGGCGAGTCCGATCGCCACCGCGTCGAACCAGATCATCGAAGCGGCCCGCGCGCGCGTGTCCGTGCGGATCGTCGCCGATCAAGATCCCGCCGCGGTGCGCGATGCCCTCGTCGCGGCGATCCTCCGCGATCCGCCCTGGGGGATGCGGGTGACCGCTCGCCCCGCGGCGACGGGCGTCTGGTGGTTCGGCGATCCGGTCGAGCCCGCCTATCAGGCGGCCCAGCGGGCTCTCGAGCGAGGCTACGGGCGGGAGACCGCCCTGATCGGCAGCGGCGGCTCGATCCCCTTCGTGAAGACATTTCAGGACGCCTTCGGCGGGATCCCGTGCCTGCTCATGGGAGTGGAGGATCCGATGTGCCGGGCGCACGGAGAGAACGAGAGCGTGAGCCTCCATGAGTGGAAGAAGGGGACGCACGCGCTGATCCATCTCTTCGACGAGCTAGCCCCGCTGGGGAGGTGAGCGCTCCATTGACCGAGAAACTCGACCGTCTCCGCGCCTGGTTCGAGGAGCTGGGAAGCGCGGCCGTCGCCTACTCCGGTGGAACCGACAGCGCCTTTGTCCTCAAGGTCGCGCACGACGCGCTGGGGGAACGCGCAGTCGGCGTCACCGCGGCATCGGCCAGCCTCGCGCGCGCGGAACTCGAGGATGCCAGGAGCCTCGCCGCGCGGATCGGCGCCCGCCACGTGATCCTCCAGAGCGGAGAGCTGGACGATCCGCGGTACCGGGAGAACACGACGGCTCGGTGCTACTTCTGCAAGAGCGAGTGCTACGCGCTGCTGAGCCGGTACGCCCGCGATCACGGCTATGCCGTCGTCGTCGACGGCACCAACGCGGATGATCTCTCCGACTTCCGCCCCGGCCGCGAGGCGGCGAAAGAGAAAGGCGTGCGAAGCCCGCTCGTCGAGTTGGCGTTGACCAAGAGAGAGATCCGCGAGCTCTCACGGACGCTCGGTCTGCCCACATGGGACAAGCCCGCCGCGGCCTGCCTTTCCTCCCGGGTGCCCCACGGAACGGCCGTGACGCCCGAGGTCCTCTCCATGATCGAGCGGGCGGAGGTGGCCGTGCGGCGGCACGGGATTCGTCAGCTTCGCGTGCGCCACCACGATGCGATCGCACGGATCGAGGTCGATCCGAGCGACTTCGATCGCTTGCTCGCCTGCCGGAGCGAGATCATCGCGGAACTGCGGGCGATCGGCTATCGGTTCGTGACATTGGATCTGGAGGGATTTCGCAGTGGAAGCCTGAGCGGGGGCAAGAGGCCAAGCGCATGAACGCCAAGCGGCTGCGGGAGATCCTCCAGGATCTGCAGGGGGGCAGGTGCGATCTGGAGAGCGCCTTCCGGCGACTCCGCGATCTTCCGTACGAGGATCTGGGCTTCGCGCGGCTCGATCATCATCGCGCGCTCCGAACCGGGTTCCCGGAGGCGGTCTTCTGCGAAGGGAAGACCCCCGATCAGGTGGCCGAGATCATAGTCCGCCTCGCGGCGCGCCATCCGCGCATCCTCGGCACGCGCGCCTCGCGCGAGGCTGCCGATGCGGTGCGGCGCCGTCTACCCGATGCCGTTTATCACGAGACGGCGAGACTGATCGTGGCGGGCCCGGGCGAGTCGCAGCCGGATCCGACAGCGGGGACCGTCCTCGTCTGCGCGGCGGGGACATCGGATCTGCCCATCGCGGATGAGGCAGCGATCACCTCGGAGACGCTGGGAGCCCCGGTCAGCCGTCTGTGGGACGTCGGCGTGGCGGGTCTGCACCGGCTGCTCGAGCATCGCGAGGCGATCGCCGAGGCCTCGGCGATCATCGCCGTCGCCGGCATGGAGGGGGCCCTGCCGGGCATCGTGGCGGGGTTGGCCTCCTGTCCCGTGATCGCGGTTCCGACGAGCGTGGGCTATGGCGCGAGCTTCGGTGGTTTGGCGGCCCTTCTGACCATGATCAACTCCTGCGCGCCCGGGGTGGTCGTCGTCAACATCGACAACGGGTTCGGGGCGGGGGTCACGGCGCATCGGATCGCGCGCGGGCGCCGCGCGGCGGCGCCGCGACCAGGGAACTGAGGCGAGCCGGCGACGGCGGGTCTGCCCTTCCGGCAGAGCCCATCGATCGGCTAGTTTCAGTCCTCTCCGTCGACAGGCATCTCGCTGGCGCCGCTACCCGACCCGCCGATAGGTGGCGGTCATGAAGGTGATCCACTTCCCGTCATCGGCGAGAATCCGCGAGCTCAGGCTCCGCCGGCCGTCGGGCTTGATCTCGATCACATCCTGGAACTTCGACATCTTCCCTTCCGAGGTGAAGCTCGGTCCCTCTGTGTCGAGCGTGAGAACGCTCCCGGTCGAATCGGTCTGGCCCACATAGGACCAGAGGTGGGTCATCATCGATCCGATGAAGGTGCCAACGTACTGCCGCTTCTGGGGATCGTAGCCGAGGGTCATGATCGTCCTCCCTATCTCCTCGCCGCCGGGGGTCGCTCCGCGGCCCTCGCAGAGGATCCAGACGCCGCCCAAGGACCGCACGGTCTCCTGTCCGTTGAACTTCATCGGAGGCTTGCCCGGCTCCATGACGGCCTCAGATTCATAGGTCCATTCTCCGAGAAGCTGCTCCAGCCACTGATGTTCCTTCTGAGGCTCGATCTGCATGAGAGGTTCCTCCTTGTATCCGTCTCTCGGTTGTTTGGCGGGGCGGCCGAGCGGCCGATTCGGGAAACGGGAACCTACAATTCTATCCGAAGACACGTCGGCGTTCCATGAACGCGGCCTGTGCGGAGCCGGTTGCTGTGAATCGCGGCACAATCGTCTCACCGCCCTCAATCCAGCACGTCGAGATCGAAGGGGGCCGTGATGACGCGCTCGCCCCGACGAAACTGCGCCCACATCCGGTAGCGATCCGCCTGCGGGAAAACGGCTGTCACCTCCAGGACCGGCCGCGCGTGGGTCGCGTGTCCGGAGTGTCCACCCCCCGATTCGGGATCGTGCTCCCCGGAATGCGCGTGCAGGAATCTGCCGTCGGTTCCGATGAAGACCGCATGGATCGGGGCGCCCAGGTAGGGCACGAGATCCGTGGGAGAAGCCCCTGTGGCTGGATCGGTCACGACAAGGCCAAGGGAGACAGGCGTTCGCGCGCGGATCTGGAGCGGTCGTCTCAGCTCGACCTGCGTCCCGTCGGTCACGATCGTTCCTCGCTGTCCGGGAGTCCGGCTCTGACGTGGCCCGCGGGGCAGATCCCCAACCACCTCGAGGCGATGGCGCTCGAGCAGCGATCCATCGCGCCTGGAAGCGACCTCCGCAAACAGCCAGTACGTCTCCGGCCGGGAGAAGGTATGGAGAATCGTGAAGGCCCCGTCCGGGCCCCGCTCCGGGTGGAGATGCGCGAACTCATCACGATCGGAACTCACGATGACCAAGTGCATGAGCTTCTCGTGGACGGCCATCAGGTCCTCGACCGTCTCGCCCGTGGAGTTCGTCACTGTGAGTTGTAGAGCCGTGGGCTGACTCGTTGTCACACGATCAGGCTCTGTGCGAAAGCGGATCTTCATGGTTGCACCTCCGGACCGAACTTGCGTTGAAGTGAATGGAGCGTCCAGGACAAGAGCCGCTGAGGACTCTCCCCGCGAAGGGGTGGCGTTCGAGATCTTCATGCGATTCTCCCGTGGTCGGCGTGCTGGGGCGGCTCGGAGCGATGCATGGCTTCGTGAGACGGGCGGTTGTGCACGACGGCGTGTCCACGTCCCTTGGCGATGAGCCATCGATTCACGGGAAACGCCGCGGCGCCTGCGAGCGCGAGCGAGGCGATCAAGCTAGCCCAGAAAAGCCGCGAGGTCGGGCCCGCCTCCATCGCTCCCGGGATGGCGAGCATCAGGAGATTGTCGGTCGCTTCCATGATGGCGATCGAGATCGTGTCCGAAGCCAACGCGAGCCCAAGGGATGTCCGAAGAGCGATCCCCCCCCGAATCAAGGAAAGCAGGGTCATGGAGTAGCCGAAGACGAACCCGAGGAGAATGGAAAGGGCGATTGTGAGCCAGGGGGCCCATCCGAGCGCGCCTCCGATGACCATTCCGAGAACCTCTCCGATGGCGCATCCGGTGAGGCAGTGCAGAGTCGCGGAGAGGGCGAGTCGATTCAACGATGTCCGCATGGGACTTCCTCCTTGGCCGGGGGGAAGTGATCCCCGACACCTCGATAGACGAACGAACGGGCGCCGGTTACAGAGAATCCCGCCCGGCTCGTCGCGGCGTCGCAGGCCCCATGCTGAAAAACGACGATGAGTGAGCTATTCGATTCGTTCACAAGGTGTTGCGGCAATCGCAGTCGAGGCAGCCATGCCGCGCGCACGCGCTGCAGGTCTCTTCGAGGCGCGCGCGGAGGGACTGCCGGGCGCGATGGCGTCGGACCTTCAGCGTGCTTGTGGAGATGCCGAATCGTCGGGCCGCATGGGCAGGCTGCTCGCCCGCCAGCTCGAGCGACTCGATGAGCTCGGCCTCCGCCGGCTTGAGGAGGGGGAGGATCAAGCGGAAACACTCGCACAGGGAGCGCTCCCCCTCGCTCTCGGGCGCGGGAGGCTCTTCGGCTGTGGGATCCAGCGGCGTGAAGAGCCGCGTCGCGACGGCGCCCCGGCGATAGGCGTCGGTGATGGCGTTTCTCAGGATCGAGTGAAACCACGCGAGGAGTCGTTCCTCCTCCTGCAGGTCGGGGGCGGACCGCAGCGCCCTTAGCAGGCATTCCTGTAGCAGATCTTCGGCCAGCTCGGGGGAGGCGATCTTGCGGCGGATGTGCGAGAGGAGCTTCTCCCGCTGCGGGAGAAGCCGTTGGACGATCGAGTCTTCAGCCATGTCACAGTATCCGGCCGGAGACCCATGCACCGCATCAGGAATCTCGCGCCCGGCCCAGCTCACCTGGCCAGGAGCAAGCTAAGTCGAAGTCTTATAATCCGTTAACCCCGCGGTCGCCGCCGCGCTGGAGCCGGCTCGCCGTATCTTCGATCTCGGCGCGTCATTCAGAGATAACCGAATGCCATAGAGATAGTTGTGCATCATGTGATAAACTTCTAATTGGCTCTTATCATGTCGAGCCGGGGAAAGCCCCACCCGATTGGGGCGCCCAAGGTCCAATCCCGGTTTCAAGGCCGCTCCCGGAGGGGTTTCATGAGGTTTCTTCGTTCGCAGTGGCACACGCCCAACGCTTTCGCCTTCATCATCTCGCTCTTCGCGCTCCTGACGCTGAACAGCGCAGCCCCGGCCGCCTGGGTATCCCTGGGCGGTCCCGAGGGCGCGGGGGTGGAAGTCCGGCTGCTCGAATCGACGCCGGAACGGATCGTGGTCGACTACACCGTGGGCGGTTTCGACGCCGAGGAAGTGTGGATCGACGGCAATGTCTACTACCGCGTCACGCTTCCCGGTGAGCCGGTTTTCCTGGAGGCGGGGCTTCCGGAGCTGCCTCACGTCGCGCGCAGCGTGATCATACCGGACGGCCAGCGGATGCGCCTGAGTGTGCTCGAGGCGCAGGTGGAGGAGTACGAGGGGATGGCGGTGGTGCCGTCGAAGGGGAATCTGCTTCGTACGGTGGACC
>JAXDAY010000015.1:0-158858 GCA_034679345.1 Candidatus Eiseniibacteriota bacterium | reverse complement strand
GGTCCATGGCGGGGGATCGGGCCACAAGGGTGCCAAATGGGTGGGGGGAGCGGGCTGTTTCGTACTCATCGCGCGAGGCTCATGTTCGGCCGAAGAGCAATCTCCTCCAATCTCCGCGCCACAACCTAACCTCTTCCGCCGGACGTCCTGGACGAAGGAGGGGATATGAGAGGGGCGGTGGTTCTCTCTGGTTGGCGGCCGAGCCGGCCACATGGGGACGCTTCCGGGCGCGCTATCGAGGCTGAGCGGCCGGGCGCATTGCCGCGGCCGGACTGAATCGCTATCCTTAAAGCCCGGCGTGATCGAACCGCCTGGATGGAGACCCCATTGCCGACCGAACCGACAAAGATCCTCGAGACCTTCCCGAATCCCAGGCCCGGCAGGGACTACGAGATCTCCTTCGATTGCCCGGAGTTCACCTGTCTCTGCCCCCGAACGGGACAGCCCGACTTCGCCACGGTCCGGATCCGCTACACGCCCGATCTTCTCTGCGTGGAACTCAAGTCGCTCAAACTCTATCTCTGGTCGTTCCGGAACGAGGGGGCGTTTCACGAGGCGGTCGTCAATCAGATCCTCGACGATCTCGTCGCCGCTCTCCAACCGCGCCGGATGTCGGTAGAGGGAGACTTCTTCGTCCGAGGAGGCATCCACACGGTCATTCGTGCCGTTATCGAGTAGATCGACTCCGAAGGGGGAACCGTCCCATGAGCCCGAAGCCACTCATCGCAGCCGTCGCGCTGATCGCAATCGCCGCCCTCGCGATCGGCAACGCCGACGCGACCCAATCGACCCGGCTCCTATGGAAGGCGGCGGGAGTCGAGAATGTCGTCTCGATCGCCTGGATCGCCGACATCGATGGTGACTCGAAGGCCGATGTCCTCTTCGAGTCGTACGACGCCGGTCCGTCGGGCGTCGACCACCTCTTCGCCATCAGCGGGGCCTCTTCAGGAGAAGGGACCGTGATCTGGTCGGCGCGGCCGCTCGGGGGCCCATCGAACAGCGGCGGATACGGCGAGTACTGCCTCCAGGTCGCGCCGGACATGACGGGCGATGGCCGACACGACATCCTCTACGGCAGCGCGTGGGGCGGCCGCTCGGCTTTTCTTCTCGACGGCTCGACCGGCGAAACCTTGTGGAGCTTCGACACCTATTCCGACTCCCCGCCGACCCCGCCCGAATCGGGCTGGGTCTACGCCGTCACCTCGCTCGGCAGCGACATCGACGGCGACGGCATCGACGAGGTCCTCTTCTGCGCCGGAAGCGACAACGACGGACTCTACTGCGCCGACGGCGCGACGGGGGCGATCCTCTGGTTTCACCGCGGCGAGGACGCGTTCGACCAGGTGATCTCGATCGCCGACATCGACGAGGACGGAATCCGGGATGTCGCCGCCTGCCAGACGGACAACTACCCGAAGGTCAAGGTCTTCAGCGGGCGCCCGGGTGTCGGAGGAACCCCCGTATCCCGATGGTCGGCTTCGCTCGGGAATGCGATCTGGAGCGCGTGCGAGATCGAGAGACAGGGTGAACCGAACACCCTCGTTGCGGGCTGCTGGGACGGGACGATCCGCGGGTACAACGCGCAGACCGGCGCCGCTCGCTGGACCGGAACCGTTGGCGATGCGGTCCAGCGCGTCGTGACGATCCCCGATGTGAACGGCGACGGGACGAGCGACATCGCGGTCGGGTCGTGGGACAACGCCGGCCGCGTCCACAGCGGGGCCGACGGGGCGCTCATCTGGCGCACTCCCGTGGGGACCGTGAACGGCGGCGACTGCTGGACCTGCGACTCGGTGGGCGACACCAACGGCGACGGCGTCGACGACGTTGCTTTCGGCTCCTTCGACCTGAACGCCTACCTCATGGACGGCCGAACGGGAGCGGTCCTCTGGCACTACTTCGTCAACGATCGCGTTCTCAGCATCCGGGGGGTGCCCGATGTCACGGGCAACGGGGTCCCGGAAGTCGCCGTCGGAACACAGTACCAGTACGGGTCCGCTCACGGCGGCGAGTGCTGGCTCCTCGAGGGCAACGACGACGTGCTTCCTGCTGCGGCGGGCGAAGCCGGTGGGAGCGCGTCGCGCCTCGCCGTCGAGCCGAACCCGACCCGCGATCTCTCCCGGTGGACGATCCATCTCTCCCGGCCGTTGAAGAGGGCGCGGCTCGAGATCTTCGACCCCTCCGGAAGAAGAGTTCGAACTCTCGTGGATGGTGAACTCCCATCCGGTGCGACGCGCCTGGACTGGGATGGCCGCGCGGAGGACGGACGCGTCGCGGCCGCCGGGGTTTACCTCGGCCGGCTCCTCGCTGGAGGCCGGCAGATCGAGGCGCGGAGAGTCGTCCTGCTTCGCTAATACGACGCACCGGCGCACTTGACGCACACCCGGGCCTGCCGGAGACTCCAGTGGAGCGAACCCACGCCATGAATGGAGTCTCTGGCAGAGTTTCTTCCCCATCGCTGCGATCCCGGGGCCGACGGCTTCGGATGCGTGCGCGGCTCTTCCGTAAGGCAATCCTCTTCTTCGTTCTGTCCGCAGCCGGTCCAGCGGCATCCCAGACTGACGATCCCTTCGTCTTCTGCCCGGCCCGCTACTATCCGGGCAGCCCCGATTCCGCGGGCGCAACGCCGATCTCCCTCGCTCCCGGGGAGACCAGCGCGCCACTTGTCATGATGCTGGATCCGGCGGGGGGAGCGGTGGCTCTGCGCGTCCTCTCCGCGGAGGATTCCTCTCCAGTGGAGGGCATCCTCGTCGAGGCTTTGCGCGGACGATTCGTCCCCATCGCGCGCACCGGGCCGGACGGCCGCGCCATCATCACAGGAGCGCCGGCAGGAACTTTCGTCGTCCGTACGCGACCGGACGATCCGCGCAGCGCCGAGGGAGCCTTCGCGGTCCGGTACGCCCCGGGCGTCGTCGATCGGCGGGATGCGGCGGTCTTCGATCTGCTGGAGGGCGACACGATCGACATCGGCGTCATCGCCGTGCCGGCGGCGGCCCGCGTCAAGGTGAGGTGCCTTCGCCCGGATGGCGGGCCATGGCCGGGCGTCCCCGCGATCTTGCGCTCCGCCGGCGGGGGGCTTCGCCGCGCGGCGCCGACGGGCGCCGACGGCAGGGCTCACTTCGGCGGGCTCGAACCGGGGGGCTATCAGCTCTGGATCGATGCTTCCGGCACCGATTCGATCACCGAGTGCTCGGACGGATCGCGGGACACGCTCGCCGCGCCCGTGATCGGGCTCGCCCGCGGGCAGCTCTTCTCCGGCATCGAGATCTCCCCCGACCTCGGAGGCGCCATCTCCGGCGCAGTCCGCAACCGCGATTCGGGATTGGGACTGCCGGATCTGGAAGTGTCCGCCGTCTCCCAGGATCGCCCCGGCACGGTGTTCTCGGGGCGGTCGAATCCGTTCGGCTTCTACACCATTCGCGGACTACCCGCCGGGACCTACAAGGTGCACGTGCCCGCGATTCGGCGCTGGTTTCCCGACGCCGCGAGCGAAGCGGAGGCGCGCGGAGTGAGCGTCACCGAGCCGGATGAGACGAGCCGGATCGACATTCAAGGGAGGCCGGATCCTGAGTGCGGGCTTCCGCCGTCGCAGGCGGGCTTCGTGCAAGGGTCGGTCATCGCCGATTTCGCGCTCATGCCGCGGGCCGTGATCGAGCTGCGCGGCGAGGCCGATACGCTCCGCCAGACGATCACCGAAGCAGGAACCTACCACTTCGGCTGCATCCCCGCCGGGCAGTATCGGGCCGCATTCCTGCCCGACGGATCCTACCGGAGGCAGTACCACCCCAAGACCAACGCTCCGGACAGCGCGGTGGCTTTCACCGTCGCGCTCGCCGATACCGTCTTCGCAGTCGACTTCGAGCCAGAACGTTCCGTCGTTCTCCAGGGATCGATTCTGGCGCCACCCGCCGGCCTGGGCATCGAGGGAATCCCCGTCCTCGCGCGCAGAGCCGTCGACGGAACCATCGCCCGCTCGACAACCGACGCCACGGGGGCCTGGCGAATCGACCGCTTGAGCGACGGGACGGGACTGCCTGAAGGGGCGTGGATCGTGGGCACCGACTCGGTCTCCCTCGGCGAGATCGACGTGACGGCGGTGGAGTCGATCTCGATCCTCGCGCGCCGGCTCGGCTCGGAGATTGCGATCGAGTTTCGGCTCGGCGCATTGGAGCCGATCGACTGGCAACTCGAGCGCGAGGACGGCGCAGGGGATCGACAGGTCTGGATCGACGCGCGGAGCCACCCGGACGGGACGCGGGCTCGACGGGCAGATGATCCGGATCCGCCGGCGGATCCCCGCTACCGCCTCACAATCTGGATCGCATCGCGCCTCGGGCCGAGAGCGATCCGGACCGAGTGGATCGGGGTCGCTCGATCCGAAGAGCCACAGGAGACGATCCACCCCGTCCCTTGGGACGGCCGTAGCCCTCTGATCCTGCCAGATCCCGCGGGGGCGAACGGACGCGTCGAGCTGATCACCCCGGCGGGATCCCGCATCGCAATCCTCGTCTCGCGTGACGGGCGTCTCGATCCGATTCCAGGCTCGCTTCCATCGGGGATCTACTTCCTTCGCTGGAGAGACGCCGCTGGGGCCGTGCGAACCGGAAGACTGGTCCTGAGACGATGAGCGCTCGTAGCGAGCTGCCCGCGATCCTCTCCCGGGCGCTGATCGCCGCGGCGACCCCGACCGCGCACCGCCCCGTCCCGCCCGACCGGATGCGGGATTCCACGATGCCCCCCGAGAGTGGAAGCATGACGCCTAGCGACCTCGCGTCGCTCGACGCTCACCGGCTCCTCGCCGGCCTGATCACCGTCCTTCTCATGGAGCTCGAGGGACTCGTCGACTCGCCCCTCAACTCGCGCGCGCGCGCCAGGATCCGACTTGGCGCACCTTCCCGCAGCAGAATCCTATCCGACTGGAAATCGTCGTCCGAAGAGATCCGATCGGGGGACCTCTTCCGGCCGGCCGGCGCTCCCGAGCCTCTGCCGATTGCGCCGGATCCCTCGTCATTCTACCGCGAGATGTTGCGCACGATCCGGTCCACTGCCGGGCGGCTCGACCTCGATGCGAACTCCGTCGAGGAGTTGATCCGCTGGCTCCTTCCCGAAGTTGCCCGATGCGCTCCGGAGGACGATCCGGTCGGTTGGATCCACGCCCACTCGCAACGCCACCGGCTCGTGCGCGGTCCCGGAAGCCGCCTCCGGTTCCAGGTCGATCGGGCCCGCGGCCGCAGCCAGGGCGTCCTCTACACGCCACCACCCCTGACGGAGGCCCTCGTGGACGCGATCCTCAGGGCCTGGGCGTCGTCCGATGATCCCTCCGCGATTTCCCTCTTCGAGGGATCGGCTCCCCCTTCGCCCCCCATCCCGTGTGTCCTGGATCCCGCATGCGGAAGCGGCCAGTTCCTGCTCTCCATCTCTCGGCGGCTCGTCCCCGAGCGCACGGCAAGGCCGAGCGATGTCCTCGCCGTATTCCGATCGATGCACGGAGTCGATCTCGACCCGGGCGCGGCGACGCTCGCGGCATTCAACCTCTCACTTCAGGCGGTGCGCGCGCTCTGCAAGAGCCAGTCGGCCGATCCACCGGTTGTCGTCGACTGGCTCACCGAGCAGGTCGGTCCCGGATTCCCGTGGTTCCTGGGCAGTCAGATCCATCAGGGCAATGCGCTGCTCCTCGCTCCGGGAAGGGAAGGGGGCAGCTTCCGGTGGACGGAGCGGTTCGGAGCGATCTTCTCCGGCGAGCGGCCGGGCTTCGACGTGGTGATCGGCAATCCGCCATGGGTGTCCTTCGGACTTCGCGATCGCGCCGGCGCGGATGAGGAGGAGGACGCCTACCTGCGCCGGATCTACTCGTTCGGCGCGCAGTACAAGCTGAGCCTCTACCCGCTGTTCATCGAGCTTGCCCTGCGACTCACGCGTCCGGGCGGCTTACAGGGCTTCTTGATCCCCGACTCGTTCTTCACCGGCAGGCACTTCTCCAAGATCCGTGCCCACATCCTCGAGACCTCCCGCCCGCTCCTCTTCTGTCTGGTCGAGGCGGGCCCCTGGCCCGGTGTCCACGTGGGCCATACGGGGTTCTACTGCGTCCGCCGCCGTCCGGTCCCCGGGCCCGCGGAGGCGGTGACGACGAGGGTCCTCCGGATCGGTTCGGCGGCCTCGAAGCGCGGCGGCTCCAACGGGGGGCTCCCCCTCTACAACGAGAAGGAGGTCCCGGACAGCGCGGTCCTCGTCGACCCCGAGACCTTTCGTCGCACGCCTCATCATGTCTTCCGGATCTATCGGGACGAGCGGGAGCGGCTGTTCGCCGAGGCTCTGGAACAGAGCCCCTTGCGTCTCGAAGACGTGATCGAAACCTACTCCGGCTTGATCGCGCGCCACGGCCAGGGCTCGGTGACCACCTGGTCCGGCGCCACGTTCCGGATCCGCGACCGCGGGGGCAAGACGATCTATCAGGATCCGACCCCGCAGGGACGATTGCTTCCCGCGCTTCACAGCGGATCGGAGGTCGAGCCCTTCCGCGTACGCTGGAAGGGAGGAACGGTCTACATCCCCGAGGACGGGGATGCGCTTCGCGCCATCTACAAGAGCGGATTCGACTTGGAGCGGTATCGGTCTCCGAAGCTCCTGCTCCGTCAGACGGGCGATCGACTGGTCGCCGCCCGCGACGACACCGGGCTCTTCTGCCTGAACAACGTCCACATCCTCTCCGCGCGGACGGCGCCGCGGATCGATCTGCGCTTCCTGTGCGGCCTCTTGATGAGCGAACCGATCCAGCGCTACTACCAGATTGTGGCCCTCGAGGCGGGCCGCCCCCTGGCGCAGGTGGACCTCGCCACCGTGCGCACGCTCCCCTATCCGTGCGCCGATGACGGATCGCCCTTCGGGGAGGTCACGAAGAGCGCCGCGCGTGGAATCGCTCACCGCCTTGTCGACTCCTCCTTGGCGGCTGATTCTCCACGCAAGGTCCTCGATGCGCTTCGGGCCGCCCGCGCATCGGGCATCGAGGAATCGCTTAGCCCCGAGTGCGCGGACCGCAAGGAGATCGCGACGATCCTGGTCTCGAGGCTCGCCGGACTCCTGGAACGCGAGGAGGATCCCCACGTGCGCGCCCGGATCCAGGAGACCCTCGACGAAGCGATCCGCATCCTCTTCTCGGTTTCGAGCGCGTAGCGGAGAGTCGCGATCAGGCGAACACGCCCGGGATGGCCGCGCCGCAGAACCGGCAACGACCCGCCACGAGATGGTTGCTCTTGACCGAGTGCCAGTTCCTCCGGATGAGCGGCTTGCGACAGCCGGGACACCACGTGGTCTGCCCCTCTTCGTCGATGACATTCCCGACATAGACGAAGCGGATGCCTGCATCGAGAGCGACACTGCGCGCTCGCGCGACCGAGGATGCGGGCGTGGGGGGAATGGCCGTCATCTTGTAGTCGGGGTGGAACGCCGTGAAGTGAAGCGGGACCTCGACGCCCAGATTCTCGACGATCCAGGCGCACTCCGCTCGAATCTCCTCATCGGCGTCGTTCAGCCCGGGGATCAGGAGGGTCGTGATCTCGATCCAGACTCGCGTCTCTCTCTTGAGCCACACCAGCGTGTCGAGGACAGGGGCGATGTGCGAGAGGGTCGCTTTCCGGTAGAACTCCTCCGTGAATCCCTTCAAATCGACATTGACGGCGTCGATCTCGCCGAAGACCTCGGATCGCGCCTCCGGAGTGATGTAGCCCGCAGTCACCATGACCGATCGGATCCCCCGCTCCCTCGCGATCCGGGAGACGTCGATCACGAACTCCGCCATGATGACCGGATCGTTGTAGGTGAAGGCGATCGAAGGGCAAGCTTCGCGCTCCGCAAGCTCGACGACCTGCTCCGGCGAGACGTGGAGGCTCCGGGTGCGGTCAAGGCGGGCCTTGCTGATATCCCAGTTCTGGCAGAACTGACAGCCGAGATTGCAGCCGGCGGTGCCGAAGGAGAGGATCCCGGTGCCCGGCAGGAAGTGGTTCAGGGGTTTCTTCTCGATCGGATCGACCGCGAAGCCCGTTGGACGGCCGTAACCGAGACTGCGCAGGACCGCACCCTGGTTCTGCCGGATGAAGCAGAAACCCGCCTGTCCGTCTCCGAGGCGGCAGTAGCGAGGGCAGAGAGTGCAGAGGATGCGGCCATCCGCTTCCGTGCGCCAGAATCTCCCCTCCGGCGCGGCCGAGTCGAGCTTCGTCATGGCGAGCGCCTCCTCGCGAAGAAGGGTATCATAGTCGCCATGGCGAAGGTCGACCCTGAGCGGCAGGCTGAGTTTCTCCGCAATCTCAATCCCCGCCGCGCAGAGATGAAGGCGCGGCTCGACGCCCGCCGCCTCCCTTTCGGAATCGCCCTCGACAACCCGGACAAGGCGATGAATATCGGCAATCTGATCCGAACCGCGCACTCCTTCCTCTGCTCGGAGATCGTCCTCATCGGATCGCGCCGATTCGACGGGGCGGGAAGCCACGGCATCGAGCGCTTCGAGCATTTCCGACATCTCGCGAGCCGAGATGCCTTCGTGCGATGGCTCCCCGATTCGGGCTACGAGCCGGTCGCCGTCGAGATCCATCCGGACGCCGAACGCCTGGATCGCTTTCGGTTCCCGGAGCGGCCCCTCTTCGTTCTGGGAAGCGAGCTGCGGGGGCTCGACGAGTCGCTCATCGAGGCCTGCTCCAGGAAGGTGATGATCCCGCAGTTCGGCCTCGTCCCCTGCCTCAACGTGAACACATCCTGCGCGCTTGTGCTCTGGGAATATGTCCGTCGATGCCACGGCGACGTCGAGATGTCCCCCGTCCGCGGGCGGAAATTCCTCATCGACGATCGGAGCGGCCGCGAGCGATCGGATACGCCGCAGCAGCGGGAATCCGAATAGGAGGCGGATCGATGTCCCATCTTCTCTGGTATCCGGGCCACGAGCTTCTGTTGAAGGACATCGTTCGGGCGGAGGGCTGCTCGCTCTACGACGGCCGGGGAAAAAGGTACGTCGATCTGGAGTCGGGCGTCTGGTGCGCATCGATCGGCCACGGCCATCCACGGATGCGGCAGGCGATCCATGAGCAAGCGGACCGCATCGCCCACTGCGGGTTCAACTACTCGAATGAGGTCGTCGAGAAGACGGCGCGCCTGCTCCTCTCACTCGTGGGATTCGATGGCGGCCGATGCGTCTTGCTCTGCTCCGGCAGCGAGGCGATCGAGTACGGAGTCCGCGTCGCCCAGATGCTCTTGGAGCGCCCGCTTCTCCTGACCATGGCCGATTCCTACTTCGGCGCCTACGGCTCGGCAAGTCGTCGATCTGAGGGAGAGTGGGCCGCGTTCGACTGGAGCGGGTGCTCCTCCTGCTCCCGCTCGGAGATGTGCGACGCGGAGTGCCCGCGCCTCTCCGCTCTGCCTTTCGATCGGATCGGCGGATTCCTCCTCGAGCCGGGCAGCTCATCCGGCCTCGTGCGCTTCCCGCCCAAGGGCCTCGTTTCGAGAATCGTCGATCGAGTCGGGGCCGAGGGGGGCCTCATCCTGGTCAATGAGGTAACGACCGGCATGGGTCGCACCGGGGAGTGGTTCGGCTACCAGCACTATCGAATCGACCCCGACATCGTCGCTGTTGGGAAGGGAGTCGGCAGCGGATACCCGGTGAGCGCCGCCCTCTTCGGACCGCGCGTCGTCGATCGACTGGCCGACCGGCCGGTGAAATACGCCCTCTCGCACCTCAACGACCCGCTCGGGGCGGCCGTCGCGGCCGCCGTGATCTCCGTGATCCGTGAGGAGAAGCTTCTCGAACGCAGTCGGCGGATTGGGGCCAAGCTGACGGCAGGATTGGAGCGGATCCGATCTCTCGGGGGCCCCATCCGCGAGATCCGGGGCCGGGGCGCGATGATTGCAGTCGAGCTCGAGGGAAGAGCCGTCGATTTCACCGGGAGGGTCCACAGGAGCCTCATGGATCGCGGGTTCATCGTGGGACGTCGACCCGGGGTTGACGTCCTGCGCCTCGACCCCCCGCTCATTCTCCCTGACGAGGATCTCGATCGGTTCCTGACCGGCTTCGAGGAGGTCCTCTCGTCGGAGAGGTGAAGGGAGGCCGCTCCGGGGATCAGCTCAAGCCGTACCGGTCTCGGAGCACCCCAAGATGATGGAGCTCGTGTCCGGCGATGATGAAGGCGATCGCCCGCGCGCTCACCGGGCATCCATTCGCGACCCCTCTTCGCTCCAGGGAAGCGCCGTCCAGGCCTCCCAGGAGCCGGATCGTCGCCTCGCGGACGCTCGCGTATTCCTCGATGAGATCCTCCATCGCTCGCCGGTCGAAGGCGCCGGCGGGGACGAAGGTGTCCTGGTCGAATCCCGGCAGCGGGGTCGCGTCGCCGCGCGCGATTCGAAGCATGCGGTAGGCCATCACCCTCTCCGTGTCGATCAGGTGGCCCAGGACCTCCTTCACGCTCCACTTTCCCGGGGCGTAGCGCCGCAAGCCCACCTCATCGGACAGGTCGCCGAGCAGACGGGCGGCTTCCGCCATCTGCTGGGTGAGATGGGCGATCATGTCGCCCTCAGGGGCCTTTGCGATATAGCCGGAGTAATACGAATCGAACTCCCCGGCGGTCGGACGTGCCAGGATGGGGTGGTCCATGAGGCTCCTCCTCGGATCATGACGGGGACGCGGCCCGGCCCACCGGCCGGCAGCCGACGCCGGGACGCGGGATCTCAATCCATTATCTACCAATAAGCTAAATCGTCTACCTCCTCCGGTGGAGTCGCTCCATCCCCTCACTTCTGTCTGTGGCTAAAATCCGCCGCTTCCGGTAGCATGACCTGGTTTATCGGATGAAGCGTTCTCTCTCACCCCAATCCGTTCCAGGAGATACAGGCCCTATGATTCGCGACTCGATCCGCCGTTTCCGCGCCCTGGCGACCAGACGTCTTGCCGGCCTGGGCACCGTCGCCCTCCTCCTTGCTCCCGCCGCCGCGCGGGCGAGCGAGGCGGAGCTCGTCCTTCCCGATCTCGGCTCCGTCTCGTTCCTCGGCATGAGCGGGCGGACGCTCTTGACCTTCGGCTTGGTGATCTGCGTTCTCGGGCTCCTCTTCGGACTCGAAACCTTCCGCAGGCTTCGAAGGCTGGAGGTCCATCGCTCGATGCTCGAGATTTCCGAGCTGATCTATGAGACGTGCAAGACCTATCTTCTGACGCAAGGCAAGTTCCTGCTGATCCTCGAGGCCTTCATCGGGGTGATTATCATCGTCTACTTCGGAATTCTCAGCCACTTCTCAGCCGACAAGGTCGCTATCATCCTCCTCTTCAGCCTTCTCGGAATCGGCGGCAGCTACGCGGTCGCTTGGTTCGGCATCAGAATCAACACGCTCGCCAACTCCCGAACCGCGTTTGCGGCCTTGCGGGGAAAGTCCCTGCCGCTTTACGAGATCCCGCTGAACGCCGGGATGTCGATCGGGATGGCCCTGATCTCGGTCGAGCTCTTCATGATGCTCTGTATCCTGCTCTTCATCCCGAGGGACTACGCCGGCGCCTGTTTCATCGGATTCGCGATCGGTGAATCCCTCGGCGCGGCCGCGCTCCGCATCGCGGGCGGCATCTTCACCAAGATCGCCGATATCGGGAGCGATCTCATGAAGATCGTCTTCAACATCAAGGAGGACGACGCCCGCAATCCCGGAGTGATCGCCGATTGCACCGGCGACAACGCGGGCGACTCGGTCGGCCCCACCGCCGACGGGTTCGAGACCTACGGCGTGACTGGCGTTGCGCTCGTCACCTTCATCATGCTCGCCGTTCCACAGGCGATCGTGCAGGTCGAGCTCCTTGTCTGGATCTTTGCCATGCGCATCATGATGATCCTCGCCAGCGGCTTCTCCTACCTCTTCAACCGGGCAGTCTCGGCGAAGAGATTCGGAAACGTGAAGGAATTCAACTTCGAGCTTCCTCTAACCTCCCTAGTCTGGATCACCTCGATCATCTCGATCGTTCTGACCTATGCCGTCTCCTATCTCCTGATCCCGAATCTCGGAGGAGACCCTTCGCTCTGGTGGAAGCTCGCGACAGTGATCTCGTGCGGGACCCTCGCCGGGGCCATCATCCCCGAGCTCGTCAAGATCTTTACCTCGACGGAATCGAAACATGTGCGCGAGATCGTCACCTCTACCCGCGAGGGCGGCGCGTCGCTCAACATCCTCTCCGGGTTGGTCGCGGGGAACTTCAGCGCCTACTGGCTCGGTATCGGAATCCTGAGCCTCATGGCGATCGCCTTCGGGGTCAGCACCATGGGCCTGTCAGCCCACATGATCGCCGCGCCGATCTTCGCCTTCGGCCTCGTCGCCTTCGGCTTCCTAGGGATGGGGCCGGTGACGATCGCCGTCGATTCCTACGGTCCCGTGACCGACAACGCCCAGTCGGTATTCGAGCTCTCGGTGATCGAGACGCTCCCGGGGATCGAGCAGGAGCTGAAGAAGGACTACGGTTTCGACGTCAACTTCGAGCGCGCAAAGCATCTTCTCGAGACGAACGACGGCGCCGGCAACACCTTCAAGGCCACCGCGAAACCGGTCCTGATCGGCACCGCCGTGGTCGGCGCCACCACGATGGTCTTCTCCATCATCGTTCTTCTCACCCACGGTCTCACGGTCGGAATCGAGAAGCTCTCGGTCCTCCACCCGCCGTTCCTCCTTGGGCTCATCACGGGAGGAGCGATCATCTACTGGTTCACGGGTGCCTCGATCCAGGCCGTCACCACGGGCGCCTATCGGGCCGTGGAGTTCATCAAGCGACACATCAACCTCGAGGCGACGGACAAGGCCTCGGTCTCCGACAGCAAGAAAGTCGTCGAGATCTGCACGCAATACGCCCAGAAGGGCATGTTCAACATCTTCCTCACCGTCTTCTTCAGCACTCTCGCGTTCGCATGCCTCGAGCCCTACTTCTTCATCGGCTATCTGATCTCGATCGCGATCTTCGGGCTCTTCCAGGCGATCTTCATGGCGAACGGCGGCGGCGCCTGGGACAACGCCAAGAAGGTCGTCGAGGTCGATCTCAAGGAGAAGGGGACCCCGCTACACGCGGCGACCGTCGTGGGCGACACCGTCGGGGATCCGTTCAAGGACACATCGTCGGTGGCGATGAACCCGGTGATCAAGTTCACCACGCTCTTCGGCCTCCTCGCCGTGGAGCTGGCGCTCGAGATGGGACGCGGCACGAGCGCGATCCTCGCCGCGCTCTTCTTCGCCCTCTCGCTCGTCTTCATTATCCGCTCCTTCTACAAGATGCGGATCGAACGCGTGACCGACTAGCGCGGATGCGGCCGCTCAGAGGATCGCAATGAGCCACACGGTGTGCCTGATTCCCGGCGACGGGATCGGGCCGGAAGTCACCAGGGCGACGCAGGAGGTGCTCACCGCGGCCGGAGCGGCGATCGACTGGATCGTCCTGCCCGCCGGCGCCGCCGCGGTCGATACTCACGGCAACGTCCTGCCGGCGCAAACGATCGAGGCGATCGCGCAACACCGAATCGCCCTCAAGGGACCGGTCACCACCCCGGTCGGTCACGGCTTCGCAAGCGTCAATGTCCAGCTTCGCAAGCTCTTCAACCTCTACGCAGCCGTCCGGCCGATCCGCTCGATGCCCGGGATCCGCACCCGCTACGAGAACGTGGAGATCGTCGTCATTCGGGAGAACACCGAGGGGCTCTACTCGGGACTCGAGCACGAGGTCATCCCCGGCGTGGTGGAGAGCATCAAGGTCGCCACTCGCGCGGGATGCGATCGGATCTCCCGCTTCGCCTTCCGCTACGCGAGGGAGCGGGGCCGGCGCAAGGTGACCGTCTTCCACAAGGCGAACATCATGAAGCTCTCCGACGGAATCTTCATCGATTGCGCGCGCGCGATCCACCGCGCGGAAGCCCCGGAGATCGAGTACGAGGAGCTCATCATCGACAACGGATGCATGCAGCTCGTGCGGGATCCGTCACGCTTCGACATTCTCCTCCTGGAGAATCTTTACGGGGATGTGGTGAGCGATCTCTGCGCGGGCATGGTGGGTGGGCTCGGGGTGGTGCCGGGGGCCAATATCGGCGAGGACTGCGCCGTCTTCGAGGCGGTCCACGGTAGCGCCCCGGACATCGCCGGCAAGGGCCTCGCCAACCCCCTCGCCCTGATCATGAGCGGCGTGATGATGCTGAACCACCTTGGCGACTTCGGGCCCGCCGAACGGATCAAGGCGGCTTATGACGCGATCCTCTCCGATGGGAATCCGGCGGAGATCACCCGCGACATCGGCGGAAGGGCAGGAACGAAGGGATTCACCGAGGCGCTGATCCGCCGACTCTGAGCGGCGAGACTTCCCTCAGACGTCCTTGTGCCTGGGGTCCACGGCCTCGACGAGGTAGATCACCTCATCGGCGATGTTCTTCCCGTAATCGGCCACTCTCTCGAGCGCACGCGCCAGGAAGATCATTTCCACGGTCTGCGTGAGTTTCGATGGATTCTCCATCATGTACGCGAGCAGCTTGCGAATGACCTCGCGATGGAATCGGTTGATCTCCTCGTCGCCCGTGCGCACGCGCCGGGCCAGCTCCACGTCCTCGTTCATGTATGAATCCATCGCCTGGGCCATTGCCCGCCGGGCCATCTCGGCCAGCTCTGGGACGCCGAAGGACTCCTCGACGGGCGGAAGCGCCATCAGGTCGCATCCGACCCGCGCGATGTAGACGGCCTGGTCTCCGGCTCGCTCCAGGTTCGTGTTGATCTTCATCGACATCGTCACGAACCGCAGGTCCTTCGCCACGGGCTGACGGAGGAGCAACAGGTCGATGCACGACTGGTCGATCCGCACCTCGAACCGGTCGATCGCCTCGTCGGCGGCGATCACCTCGGTGCAGAGGGCCTGGTCCCGGGTGAAGACGCCATCGAGGGCCTTCTTCAGGTTCTCGCTGGTGATGTACCACATCCGCAGGAGAAGGTCCCGGAGCTCTTTGTACTGCTCTTCGTAGTATCGTTCCATCCATCCACCGCCGCGGGGGCGCGCCACTCCCGCATGCGCCTCGATTCGATCAACCGAAGCGACCGGTCACGTAATCCTCGGTCTGCTTCTTGTCCGGCTTCTGGAAGATCTTCTTGGTGGGGCCGAACTCTACCAGGCTGCCCAGGTAGAAGAAAGCCGTGAAGTCGCTCACCCGGGTCGCCTGGTGCATGTTGTGGGTGACGAGCACGACCGTGTACTTCTCCCGTAGCTCCAGAATCAACGCTTCGATCTTCGCCGTGGCGATTGGGTCGAGGGCCGAGCAGGGCTCGTCCATCAAGAGCACTTCCGGCTCGGTGGCGATCGCCCGGGCGATGCAGAGACGCTGCTGCTGGCCGCCCGAGAGATTCATGGCGGTCTCTCGGAGCCGGTCCTTCACTTCGTCCCACAGCCCCGCGGCGATGAGGCTTCTCTCCATCGCGTCGTCGAGAATGCTCTTCCGGTTCTGGCCGTCGATTCGAAGTCCGTATACCACGTTCTCGTAGATCGACTTCGGGAATGGGTTCGACTTCTGGAAGACCATACCGGTCCGCTTGCGGAGCGCGATCACATCGACGCCGGGGGCGTAGATGTCCTCCCCGTGAAACCGCACCTTTCCCTGGATGCGAACTCCGGGGATCAGATCGTTCAACCGGTTCAGGCAGCGCAGAAACGTGGACTTTCCGCACCCCGACGGCCCGATGAAGGCGGTGACCTGGCGCTCGGGGATCTCCATGCGCACATCGAAGAGCGCCTGCGAGGGACCATACCAGAGGTTGAGGTTCTCCACCTCGACCGCGGTTTCGAGGGCCTCGCCCGTCTCCATCTTCCTCTCGCGCTCCGTATCCGCCGGCGCCTCGGCGCCCGGCTCAGCGATCTCGGCCACTTCCAGCTCGAACCTCCCCATTCTACCCGAAAGCTCCGGTCCTGTACTTCTCCCTCAGCCGGTTCCGGATGAGGATCGCCGCAAGATTGAGCAGCACGACGATCGCGATCAGCAGCAGCGTCGCCGCGTAGACCATGGGCTTGGCCGCCTCGACGTTTGGGCTCTGGAAGCCGACATCATAGATGTGGAATCCAAGATGCATGAACTTCCTCTCCAAGTGGAGGAAGGGGAACTGGCCGTCGAGCGGAAGCTTGGGCGCCAGCTTGACGACGCCGGTGATCATCAGTGGCGCCACCTCCCCTGCGCCGCGCGCCATCGCCAGGATCGCGCCGGTCATGATGCCGGGCGCCGCGCTCGGGACGACGATCCGCGTGATGGTCTGGAACTTCGAAGCCCCGCAGGCGATGGAGCCTTCGCGAATTCCCCTCGGGACCGCGGCCAACGCTTCCTCTGTCGCCACGATCACCACGGGCACCGTGAGGAGCGCCAGGGTGAGAGAGGCCCAGAGCAGCCCACCTCCTCCGAAGGTCGGCGAAGGCAGCCGCTCGGGAAAGAGAACATGGTCGATCGATCCGCCGACAGCGTAGGCGAAGAATCCGAGACCGAAGAGACCGAAGACGATGCTCGGGACTCCGGCGAGGTTGTTGACCGCGATCCGTAGGATGCTGATCACCGTCCCCTGCTTCGCGTACTCCCTCAGGTAGAGGGCCGCGAGCACCCCGAGCGGCACGACGGCGATCGTCATGAGAAGGGTCATGAGAACCGTCCCGAAGATCGCCGGGAAGATCCCTCCCTCTGTGTTCGACTCACGGGGATCGGCGCTCAGGAACTCGCCCACGCGCGACAGGTAAACCCCCACCAATCCCAGGAAACCGGCCTCATTGGGCCGGAAGGCGCGAACGATGTGCGAGATCGGATACTCGCGCGTCTCGCCCCGCGCGGATCGCACGATCACCCGATATTCCGCGTCCGCGGCGCGCAGGCCTTCGAGGCGCGGACGAAGCGCCTCGAATCTCCGGACCGCCTCCGCCGAGCGTTCCCGCAGTCCCTCGATCGACGCCTTGCCCTGCGGGGTGGCGGCCTCTCCGGAAAGCTCGATCCGGCGGATCGCGAGACGCGTCTTCTCGATCTCGGCGTTCGTCCGGCCGACCTCACGCGACTCCATCCTCCGGATCTCAGTGGATCTCCTTCGGCTCTCGCGGATCTCCCGGCGAAGCCTCGGCCACGCGGCGTCCCCCGTCGCCTCGCCACCCGGAAACCGGACCGCCTCCACGGTGCCGTAGAAGTGACCCCACTCGAGCCGCTCCATCACGATCGCATCCACCGGGCGACTCCGCGAATCGAGATCCGCCTCGTCAAACCACTTGAAGTCGACGCCATAGAGGTCCCGGTTGCCGATCCGCATGAGGATGCGATGCCCGCCCGCTCCCTCCGCGTAGGAAGGGATCTCCTCCCGCGCGATGATCTGACCAAGGTACGCGCTGCCATCCTTCGTCACGATCCGCGTGAGCGGCCTTGGCCACATCGCTCCGATCCCGCTGGATGCGATGATCGCGAGGACTCCGAGGACCATCACCGCCGCGCAGGCGAGAGCGCCGCCCGTCAGCCAGACGAACGGATCCCCCCGGCGAACGAGCTGGACCCAGACCGACCCGACCAGGGGGCGTCTCGTCGCCTCGATCTCTCGGGGCCTGGTCGCCAATCGCCGCATCTCAGTAGTTCCCGTACTTGCGCTTGAGCCGGAGGCGGATCACCTCGGCCGCCGTATTCACAATGAACGTGGTCAGGAAGAGCAGGAATCCGGAGAAGAAGAGAACTCGGTAGAGCGTCCCCCGGTAGGGCGCCTCCGGCACCTCGACGGCGATGTTCGCCGAAAGGGTTCTCATGCCGTTGAAGATGCTCCAGTCCATGATCGGGGTGTTCCCCGTCGCCATCAGGACGATCATCGTCTCGCCGACGGCCCGCCCGAAGCCGATCATGATCGCCGAGAAGATCCCCGATCCGGCCGCCGGCAGGACGATCTGCAGCGCCGTCTGCCATCGGCTGGCGCCGCAGGCGATCGAGCCGCTCACGAGGCCCTGGGGAACCGCCGAGAGGGCATCCTCGCAAATCGTGAAGATGATCGGGATCACCGCGAAACCCATCGCGAAGCCGACGACGATGCAGTTGCGCTGGTCATAGCGCACACCGTGCGCGCCGTTCAGCCAATGCCGGAAGTCCCCGGCGAAGAGCGCGCGCTCGAGGAGCGGTCCCAGCGCCTGCCCGCTCCAGATCGCCAGGAAGGCGATCGGAATCAGCAAGATCACCTCTGTCCCCGTGGGAAAACGATCGGTCCAGCGGGCTGGGAATACCTTCCAGAGGATCGAGGCGCCCAGAAAGAAGACGGGAAGCAGGACGAGGGAGAAGATCGTCCCCGGAACGATCGTCTCGAGCCGGGGTGCGAGAAACAGCCCTGCGATCAGCCCCAGGACGACGCTCGGCAGCGCCGCCATGATCTCGATGGCCGGCTTCAGGACGTTGCGGATCCGATGGTGGAGGAACTGGCTCGCATAGATTGCGGCGAGCAGGGCGATGGGAACCGCGAAGAGAAGCGCGTAGAGAGTTCCCTTGATCGTGCCGAAGAGAAGCGGCACCAGATTGAACTTCCCCTCGAACTCGTCCGATCCACCCGTCGATTGCCAGACCCGATCGGGGCGGTCGTAACCTTCGTACCAGATCTTGCCGAAGAGCGCCCGGAGCGAGATCTCCGGATGCGGATTGTGCAACCCATAGTGCCGCGCCTCGCCTGACTCGGTCGCGACGAGGATTCCGTCGGCCTTGGGCGCGAATGCGAGGGCGCGAACCGCGCCGTCCCCTGCTAGGGCAAGGAGTGTCCGTTCGTTCGTGAGGAAGTGGAGCCGCACCGCTCCGGAGCCATCCGCGGAGACGAATCCCCTGTCCCGCCCCGAAGGCGCCAGCGCGACAACCTGCGAGGGGAGCGTCGCGATCCGGTGCACCGGCATGAAGCGTTTCGCGCCTTGCGGCGAGGCAGGGTCCCTGGAGCGGAACCAACCGGCCAGCGAGCCATCTCCTCCTCCAACGATGACGGTATTGCCGCCGATCGCCACGGCGAGTGCGGTGACTGGCACTCCCGGCTTCTCCACCCCCTGGAAGGTCTCGAGGAAGCGCGGCTCTTCTTCGAGACTCCATGCCTGCACACCCCCGTCCTCCATTCCCACGAAGATCGCCCGGCCGGATTCAGAGACCGCGAGCGCGGTCGCGCGCGAGGGCTTGACGCCGCCCAGCTCGAGCGCGGCGTGCTCGCGGACCGCCTCTCCCACCAAGGTCGTGCGCACGACTTCCCGCAGAACGTAAATTCTTCCGTCGGAGGTCTCCGCGAGCGTGACGGATCCCGCATCCTGCGAGGAGAAGGCCAGGCGTCTCACGGAGAGGGTCCCCTCTCCGATCCGCCGGACCCGGCCCTGCTCCATCTCCGCCTCGGTGGTCCGCCGACCATCCTCGTGGTAGACGGGGGAGAATCCGAGGTCGATCTCCTGGATCCTCCCGTCGGAAGTGCCCACCACGAGCCGGTCGTGTCGCGGGGATGCGGCGGCTGCCGTGAGACTCGCCCCCGCCAGGCTGTCGAGCGGCAGGTCCGAGACGGTCTTCCCCCCGACCGGATCGAAGAGCCGGATCGAAGGAGCTGAGCCGAGCGCGTAGGCCAAGTCCCGGTACTCGTCCACTCCCAGGAGCCGCACATCGGCCAGGCCTGCCGTGGTCGCGATCGGCCAGATCTTGGCCGGCCGGAAGAGCGGGTAGGCCTCGAGAACGACGAAGAGCAGGATGCCGATCACCGCGAGCACGATGAAGGCTCCTCCGCCCATGATGCCGAGTCCCGCGGCGCGATCCAGAAGGATCACGCCGCGAGCGGTCCTACGTCGACGTTCGCCCGTCTCGGGGGTAGCGCTTCTCGAGGAGCTTTGCATCAAACGATCGCCATCCACATCCCTACTGGAGCTTCTTCAGCTCCTCCGAGAGGATCTTGGACGGACATGGGATGAAACCGTCCTTGATCACGACCTCCTGGCCTTCCCGGCTCAGCACGAACCTCATGAACTCGAGGAGGAGGGGCTCCAGCGGCTTGTTCGGAGCCTTGTTCACGTATACGTAGAGGTAGCGCCCGAGGGGGTAGCTCCCATCGAGAACGTGCTGGATGTCCGCCGCCACGAACGCTCCGCCCTCCTTGCTCGCGACCGGAACCGCCCGGACACCGGCGGTGCTATAGCCCATTCCGCTGTAGCCGATGGCGTAGCGGTCGTTCTCCACGCTCTGCACGACCGACGCGGATCCCGGCTGCTCCTTGACGCTGTTCTTGAAGTCACCCTTGAAAAGCGCGTGATCCTTGAAGAAGCCATACGTGCCGGAGGCGGAGTTGCGGCCATAGAGACTGATCGGCCTCGCCCAATCGCCGCTCAGGCCCAGCTGTCCCCAGTCGGCGATGTCGGAAGCCAATCCTCCTTTGCGAGTGCTGGAGAAGATCGCATCGATCTGAGGAAGGCTGAGCCCCTTGACGGGATTGTCCTTGTGGACCCAGACCGCGAGGGCATCGAGCGCAACGCGGATCTCCGTCGGTTTGTAGCCGAATCTCCTTTCGAACTCGTCGATCTCGCTCTGCTTCATGGCTCTCGACATGGGTCCAACCTGCGCGGTCCCCTCGATCAACGCGGGCGGCGCCGTCGAGGAACCCTTCCCCTCGACCTGGACCGTGACGCTCGCATAGTGCTTCTTGAATCCTTCCTGCCAGAGCGTCATGAGGTTGTTCATCGTGTCCGAGCCGATGGAGCTCAGGCTCCCCGAGATGCCGGACGTCGGCTGATAGGGAGCGACCTCGTCGGGGACCTTCATCGCCTCCTGGGCGGACGCGAGGCCGACCAAGATCACGAGCATCACCGGTGCCGCAACGAGGTTCGCGACGCGACTGCTTCTCATTCGGTCATTCCTCCATCTGAAGACGGGCGTCGACGCCGGGCCCCCGCCCGGCCGATCCCTTGTGGGTGGATTCGTTCTCCTGTGCATTCATCGGGATGCTGCCGGCCGACCCGTCCGAGGCGCATGAAGCCCGCATGAAGATCCGGTGAAGGCGGGGATCGCTTGCCTCGCCCGGAGCACACGGGTATCCTCCGCCAAGCAAAGCACTTGAGAACAACCGCCGACCGGAGCTACCGCATGCACGAATCGTTGCCCTTGAGTCTCCTCATCCCCTTCGTGGGGATGCTGCTCTCGATCGCCCTGCTCCCCCTCGTCGCCCCGCACGCGTGGGAGTCGCTCCGCCGCAAGGCCATCGTCTCGGCGCTTTTCGGGCTGCCGATCGCCGTCTTCATGCTCCTTCAGGCGCAGCAGGAGCTCTTCCACGTCCTGCATGAGTATGTCTCTTTCATCTGTTTGCTGGGCTCTCTCTTCGTCATCTCGGGTGGGATCCTCGTCACCGGGGATCTCAAGGCGACTCCGCTGGTGAACACGACATTCCTCCTCGTCGGGGCCCTGATCGCGAACATCGTCGGAACCACCGGCGCCAGCATGCTCCTCCTGCGCCCGCTCCTCCGGACCAACGAGGAGCGGGTCCATGTCCTTCACATTCCCATCTTCTTCATCTTCCTCGTGAGCAACATCGGAGGATGCCTCACTCCGCTAGGCGATCCGCCGCTCTTCCTCGGCTTTCTCCGCGGGGTTCCGTTCACCTGGACCTTCCAGCTCTGGCCCGAGTGGCTGCTGATGGTAAGCGCCACTCTCGCGATCTTCTACGTCATCGACTCCACACGTTTCCGCCAGGAGCCGCGACTCTCCATCATCCTCGATCGCGTGCGGCAAGAGCCCCTGCGAATCCGCGGAGAGGCGAACTTCCTCGCGTTTGCGGGCGTCCTTGCTGCGGTCCTCTGGTTGCCGACGCCCTGGCGCGAGGTCGCGATGATCGTTCTCTCGGTCGTCTCCTTTGTCGCGACTCCGAAGACGCTCCACGAGCGAAATCGATTCACCTTCTACCCGATCCAGGAGGTGGCGATTCTCTTCATTGGAATCTTCGTGACGATGGCTCCCGCATTGATGATCCTGGAGGCCAAGGGTGATGCGCTCGGCGTGCGGACGCCGGCGCAGTTCTTCTGGGCGACGGGGATTCTGAGCTCCTTCCTGGACAATGCTCCCACTTATCTCTCTTTCAGCTCGGTGGCGCTCGGCGTCTTCCACATTCCCGCCGAGTCGGGGCAGGCGCTCCTGACCTTGTCCTCCCATCCCGAAGGAACCTTGGTCCTGCGCGGGATCTCCTTGGGAGCGGTCTTCATGGGGGCGATGACCTACATCGGCAACGGCCCCAACTTCATGGTCAAGTCGATCTGCGAAGAACGCGGGATCCGGATGCCCTCATTCCTGGGATACATGCTCTGGTCGATCGGAATCCTCGTGCCGCTCCTCGTCCTGGTGGACCTGCTCTTCCTGAGGGGTTGAGGATCCTCCATCGTCCCTCCTTTGCGGCGTCGTCCCAGGCAGGTTCGTGCTAACCTCACAGCCGGACATCGATCGCGGGACCACCGCAAGGAGGAGATATGAAGTCGTTCCTGCGCACCTTGATCGCTGTTCTCCTGGCCGATCTTCTGATCGTCCTGATCCTCGTCGTGGTCGTCGCGACGAAGGCCAAGGAGACTCCGAAGATCGAGTCCGGAAGCGTCCTCATCCAGTCCATCGACGGCTCTCTTCCTGAGTACACGGAGCCGGGCGGGTTGCCAGGGTTCGGATCCACGACGATGACGCACACGATGCTGCTCGAGAATCTCGAGAAGGCGCGTCGCGACAAGCGGATCCGGGCCGTCGTCCTGAAACTCGGCTCTCCGTCGATCGGCTACGGCAAGATGGAGGAGATGCGCGATCGGATCGACGATCTGCGTCGCGCCGGCAAGCCCGTCATCGGATATACCGAGTTCCTGACGAACCGCGCGATCTACCTCGGATCCTCCTGCGACAGCCTCTACCTGATGCGCAATGGGTACGTTTCGCTCAGCGGCTTCGCAACCGAGCGCTCATTCATCAAGGGGACCCTCGAGAAGCTCGGAATCAAGGACAACATCCACCGCATCGAGAAGTACAAGTCTGCCGCCGAAATCCTCCAGCGCAAGGATCTCTCCCCCGAGTCGCGCGCGAACGTCGAATGGATCATCGACACGTACTACCCCAACTTCCTGCGCACGGTCGAGGAGGGCCGCGGTCTCGGCCCGGGCACGCTGGAGTCGCAGGTCCTCTCCCGGCCGGCGATGGTCCCGCGCGAGGCGCTCGAAGCCGGACTCGTCGACCGCCTCCTCTATTGGGATGAGCTGGAGTCGACGTTGCTCCGATTGCCCGGCGTGAAAGCGGCCAGGAAGACGCCCAAGGGCCTGGATCCCCGCCCTAGAATGGTCACGGGACAGAGCTACGCGAAGGTCGAGCGCGATGAGGTCGGCATCCGTCCGAAGAAGACGATCGCCATCGTCCACGCGCAGGGAACGATCGCCGGAGAGAGGAGCGGTGTCGTCTTTCCGGTAGGCACGACCATGGGCGCCGCGACGATGGAGGAAGCGTTCCGTGAGGCGCTCTCGAACAAGAAAGTCGAGGCGATCGTCTTCAGGGTCGACAGCGGGGGCGGGGAGAGCTCCACCTCATGGCGAATCGGGCGCGCAGCGGAGCGCGCTTCGCGCGTGAAGCCCGTCGTCGTCTCGATGGTCGACCTGGCCGCGTCGGGCGCCTACACGATCTCCTACCCATGTAGCACGCTCGTCGCCGGGCGCTTGAGCGTCGTCGGTTCGATCGGGTCGATCTCAGGGAAGTTCAACATGCGCGGGTTCTACGACAAGCTCGGCATGACGAAGGATTTCGTCACCCGGGGACCGCACGCCCTCATGGAGTCCGACTACTTCGACTACTCGCCCGAGGAGTATGCCGAGTTCGCGCGCAGACACTGGGAGGACTACTACGAGTGGGTGGACGACATCGCCGCCAAGCGCGGATTCACGCGTGCTCAGATCGACTCCGTCGGTCGGGGCCGGGTATGGACCGGCGAGCAAGCGATTCTTCACGGTCTCATCGACACGCTGGGGGGATTCGACACCGCGGTGGAGATCGCGAAGAAGAAGGCCGGGATCCCCGCGAGTGAGGAGGTCGCGTTTGTGCACTACCCGAAGGCGCCCGGCCCGCTCGAGGCTCTCCGACAGGGGGGATTCTCCTTCGCGATCCTGCGCATCCTCGATTCGGCGACCGCTCTGTTCCGCAGGGAGGCGACCTGGGCGATCGACTGGGAGAGCTATTGGTAGACGGGTGGAGCCATCCTCGGGCCCGTCGAGGCGCCGTCGTTCCTGCGGTTGCGCCTCTACTCTCCCTCCGGCGGGGCCGCCCCAGCGGATTTGCGCTCCGCGTATCGACGCACGGCCTCGAGGTACGTCTCGCTCGAGCCGGGATCGTGCTGGATCAGATGCTGCGCCAGCGCCCGCACGCCTTCCAGTCCGGCATCCATCTGGATCCTGAGGCCAAGTAGCTCGCGGGCTGCCGCCACCGGAAAGCGCGGCGCCCTGCCGCCGATACCGGGCCCCTGGAAGAAGACCTCGAGCGCCTGCTCGAGGAGGTCCTTGCCTTCCTGGAGATCTCCGATTCCCAGATAGGCTCGAGCCGCAAGAGGGATCACCTCAGGGGGATCCCCCGCGGGGATGAATGGCTTGAGCGCGTCGAGCGCCTCCTGGAAGACTCCATGCCCGATCAGAATGTCCGAGAAGAAGACCGCGATGTCCGCCTCCCCCGGGTGGGCGGCGTAGAGGCGCCGCGCCTCGGCCTCTGCCTCGTCTCTTCTGCCGAGGCGGTCCAGGAGGATCGTCGACATCTCGGCCCGCCTACGCTCGAGCGGCGCCGGAAGCTCGATTCCCTGCAGCGATTCGAGCGCCTCCTCGTTGCGATCGAGCAGGAGGAGCGCTTGGCCGCGCTCGAGCCGGATGAACGGATCGGTCTGCCGATCGTCGGGTATCGCCTCGAATCGCCGCGCCGCATCCTGCGGATCGCCCTGCTGCAGCGAGAGGAAGGCATCCCGGAACTCGGTTCCCAGGCTCCGGTACCTTTCAGCGATCTCTTCCGAAAGCGGCCCGAGATAGACCTCCATCAGGTCGTCGGGGGACTCTCCGAAGACGGGGCCATCGGCGCTCTCGTCGACGACCGCCTGGACCGCAGCCACCGGTGGGATCTCGAGCGTTCTCATGATCGCCTCGGGCCCTTCGGTCTCCTCCTGGAGCTTGGCGAGAACCGCCTTCGCCTCGCTGCAATCGAGGTCGTCCTCCGCGATCTCCAACACGGTGCGCAGACTTTCGATCGCCGAGTCCCTTTCCGCCGCCTGGAGAAGCCGGCCGGCCTCCTCCATCTGCTGATCCATCATCGCCCGCCGAGCCGAGCGCCATCCCTCCGCTGCCTGGGAGCGGAGCCCCCCGACCACGTCCTCTCGCTTGAGGATCTCCTCGAACGCGGCTCGCGCCTCGTAGAAGAACCCTCGCGCGAGCTGCTCCTGCGCTTTCGCCAGCTTCTTTTCCGCATTGAACCCGAAGAGCCCCACCTACGACCTCCTCCTGAGACAAATCCAAGCCAGAAACGGCGCTCCCACCGCCGAGGTGATCGCTCCCACCGGGACTTCAGTGGGGGCGAGGATGACCCTGGCGACGAGATCGGCCGCCATGAGCCAGATGGCGCCCAGCGCCACTGCCATGGGAATGAGCCGCCGATGGGTCGAACCTACCAGCCCGCGGGCGAGGTGGGGAACCATGAGCCCGAGAAACCCGATCACGCCGCAGAGCGCGACCGACGCAGCGACCGGAATCGTCGCCGCAGCAAGGAGCATGGTCCGGAATCTCGCGATGGGGACGCCGACGCTCCTCGCCGTCTCATCGCCCCACAACATGGCATCCAGATCTCGCGCTCCCCCCAACGCAAAGGCGAGGGGAATTGCGAGCGAAATGGCGATCAACCAGACCCCCCCCCAACTGGCGCCCGCGAGACTGCCGAGCAGCCAGAAGAGAACCCCCTCCGGCCCGTTCGGCAAGAGGAGCAGCAAGACCGATGTCGTGGCCGAACAGACCGCCGCGACTGCAAGTCCCAGAAGGAGCAGCGTCTCGGTGCGCCCCGAACGTCCCACTCGCGCAAGCGACGCGACCGCGGCGACGACGAGGGTGCCCCCCGCGAAGGCCGCTGCGGCGAGGACTGCCGTGGGGGGAGACGCGAAACCGTAGATGAGGCCTACCGTGACGGCGGCGAGCCCGGCCCCGCTCGACACCCCGACGACATAGGGCCCGGCCATCGGGTTCTGGAAGTAAGCTTGGAGGAGCGCTCCGCTCAGCCCGAGGGCCCCCCCGACGAGCGCCGCAAGGACGGCACGTGGAAGCCGCAGGTCCAGGACGAGCGCACGAATCGCGACGGAGGAAGGATGGCTCCCGTCGAGGAGACCACGAACGATCTCTCCCGGACCGATCCCGGCGGCGCCGATCAGCAGCGAGAGGCTGAATACTCCCACGAAGCCAGGGATGGTCCACCCGGGGCGGACTCTCACGGACTACACTCCCATGACTGGCGGGGATGGAGGCACTCTCCGAGGAGCCGGACCATCCCCAAGGTCCGCGGGCCGGGTCGCATGAGGGGATCCGCGGGGACGCAGCAGATGCGACCCTCCTGGAGCGCGCGCAGGCTCCTCCAACCGGGCCGATCTCGGAGTTGCTTGAGGATTTCCTCCCGACTTGGCCCTCCGGTTCCGGGCAGTGCGACCAGAATCCAGTCGGGCGGGCGGGCAAGAAGCGCTTCGAGCGAGTACTTGGGCCAGGCCACCGGCGAGTCGCTCGCGAGGTTGCGCGCCCCGGCCAGGCGAATCACCTCGTCGATGTGGGTTCCAGGTCCCGCCGTCCAGTCGGGCGAGAGCGGATCGTAGTAGAGGACGTTGGGCCGCTCTCCGGGGGGAACCGACTCAGCCAGTCGCCCATAGCATTCCAGCGCCGTGAGGAGCGAATCGATCCGCCCGAGACCCTCGGCTTGCACCCCGCCGAGAATTCGCGAGAGCGTCCTCATGGTGCGCGGAATCTGCTCGAGTCCGGTCTGGGAGTCGAACGCGAAGACCGGCACGCCCGCGCTCCGCAGGCGGTCGATCACCGACACCGGATTTCCCCGCGTGGCCAGGACGAGGTCCGGGTGGAGGGCAAAGATCACCTCGACAGACGGGTCGACAATGCCTCCCACCTTGGCGATGGACTGAGCGACCGGCGGGTAATCGCAGTAGCGGGTCACCCCGACAATGCGGCGCGGATCAATCCCAAGCGCAAAGACCATTTCGGTGATATTAGGTGACAACGAGATCACTCGGGACGCTTCATTTTGGCATATATAGGTGTATCCGAATGCGTCAATCACGCAATCAACTGAATCTTCAAGGGATGGAATCCCTGCGCATGGCGCATGATTTCCAGCTACACCTAATGACACTAATAATATAATGGTGCCGAATGGTGTTGACCGCCTCATTCCGACACCCTGGGCCGCGATAGGCGGGGCGATCCCGAAACAGGATCCGGGAAAACGTCGACGCACACTCCAAAGGCATGAGCGATCCGAGTCGATGTGAGGATCTCTGCCGGAGGACCATCTCCAATGAGGCGCCCCTCGCGAAGGAGGATCAGCCGATCCGCGTAGGACGCGGCGAGCTCGATGTGATGGTCGGCGAGCACCACGATCTTCCCGTCTCGCGCCAGCCGCCGGAACAGCCCATAGGCCTCCTCCTGGTGGCGAAGATCGAGCCCGGCCACCGGTTCATCGAGAAGGAGGATCGGGGTCTCCTGGGCGAGGGCGCGCGCCAGGAGAGCCCGCTGCCATTCTCCCCCGCTGAGGGTATCGACCTCACGCGCCCCAAGCTCTGCCAGCCCGACCGCGCGCAGGCTCCCGGCGACCGCCGAATTCTCTGACCGATCCGCCCACCTGCCTCGACCGTGCCGGTATCGGCCGACCCGGACCATCTCGGAGACGCTCATCGCGAAGACAGGATCGGCGCGCTGAGGGACCCATGCCATACGGGAAGCCCGCTCCCGGTCGGAGAGCGCCCGAATGGGCGAGCCCAGGACCCGGACCTCGACTTCAGGCCCGTCGAGGAGCCCTGCAGCGAGCCGAAGAAGCGTCGACTTGCCGGATCCGTTGGGTCCGGCCAAGGCGCAGATCCCAGCGCCTTCAATCTCTAAGTCGATCCCCTGCAACGCGATGTGCGTTCCGTACCGGAACTCCCCGACCTTCACCGAGAGAGCCGGATCCCGACCGAAGTCCTGAAGGTTGTGCCTTGCCATAGCCATCAATTCGTCTCTATAATAGTAAACAAATGACGACATGGAACCGCCGCGCTGGGGTCGATCGCCGATCGCGTCCGACTCCCCTCCTGAGCCGCCACTCCCTGTGGGGCGGCCGGCGCACGTCGTGCCGACGGCTCGACGACCCCCCGAACTACTACGTCGATCGCTTGGGGGCCGGCACTTGGCTGCTCCTGCTGACGATCTTCCTCTTCCAGGTGCTCGACGCCTATCTCACCCTCGCGCATCTCCAGCGAGGCGGCTCCGAGCTGAACCCCCTGATGGACGAGTTGATCGGGCGCAGCGAGCCGATGTTCCTCGTCGTGAAGCTCGGCGTCTCGGCGATCGGCCTGTGGTTCCTCGGCGCGCACAAGCAGTTTCCCCTCGTTCGGCCCGGCCTGGCCCTCATCTTCGTCATGTTCCTGGGCGTTGTCGGCTGGCACTGCTTCCTCGCCCTGAACACATAGATTCCCCCTCCGTCCCCTCTCGCATCACGGCCCGGATCCAGCCCTTTGGATCCGGGCCTCTTCTCCATGGCCTCCTGATCGTCTTCAGCGCGACCCCGTTCCGAAATCGACCTTCGGCGCCGTCGACGCTTCGGGAGCCGCCTCGAACGGAGCCGCGGCCTGGAAGTGGAAGATCCCCGCGATGATGTTCGCGGGGAACGACCGGACCCGGACGTTGTAGTCCCGCACGGATTCGTTGTAGCGGCGCCGTTCCTGGCTGATTCGGTTCTCGGTCCCGGCCAGCTCGTCCTGCAGAGCCATGAAGTTCTCGTTCGCCTTGAGATTCGGGTAGTTCTCCACCACGACCAGCAGCCGGCTCAGCGCGGAAGACAGCTCGTTGTTGGCCTCGATCTGATCGGAGATCGCCCCCGCGCCGGCGACTTTCGCCCGGGCCTCCGTCACCTGGATGAGGACTTCCTGTTCGTGGATCTGATATCCGCGCACCGTCTCCACCAGATTCGGGATCAGGTCGAGCCGCCGTTGGAGGACCGTTTCCACTTGGGCCCAGGACGCCTTGACCGTCTCATCCTTGCGAACGATATCGTTGTAGGTTCCCTGGACATACCCCACGACTGCCAGGATCAGAACGGCCAGTGCGGCGATGATCCCGACCGCGATCAGTGTTCCACGCTTCATTTCCCCTCCTCGCGAACGGGCACCCGCTCGCGCAGCCTACTTCCCGATCTCGTCGAGCCGAGCCGATAGAGCGTCGAATGCGCCGAGCATCCGATCGTACAGGCGGACGGTCTCCAGGTGGCTCGGCCTCCTCTCGCCCCTCCTCAATGCGGCGGCCTCAAGCTGAATCGACGGATCGATCCCGGCCGCCTCCGCCCCGCGCTTGCGAAAAGCGTCACCAAGCTCCTTCCAGTGTGCGCCGGTCAGGAACAGGATCCCGTGCAGGATCGCATCCATGGCCGTGACGGATGCGGCAAGAGCGCCCCGCAGCTCGCGTTCGTTGCCGCCGCTCTCGATGCGGATCGAGCGCAGCAACAGCCCCTTCACCCTCGCCTCGCGCTCCGCTTGAAGCCGCACCTCCTCGCGTTTCAGGACGAGACCGTCGAAGGGATCACTCCCGCGAAGGAGCCGGTACGAGGCCATCATCCCGAGGATCTCCAGGGGATACGAGTCTGTAGACGAGAGGAGGAACGCTCGATCCACGACGAGGGGGGCCGCGATCCGCTTGCGTCTCCACGCCTTCATCCGCTTCTGGAAGCCGTCGAGGACAGCCATCTCGACCCGCGCGAGGACGATGAGGAAGTTCAGATCGCTCCTGCCCGGCACGAATGCCTGCGAGCTCGCGCTCCCATAAAGGACGATCGCTTCGAGCCCTGCGCCCGTCTCCTCCTCTACCTCCCGCACGAACCGATCGATTACCGACTCGAGTGCCTCTGCCATCGGGCCAATCCTCCTCAGTAGCCTCGCGACGCGCCTCCGCCCCCGCTCATCCCTCCCCCGAATCCTCCGAAGCCGCCGCCTCCTCGACCTCCACCGTATCCCCCGAAGCCGCCAGACCCGCCCATCCAGCCTCCACGTCCCCCCGCGCCCGGCCCGGTGTAACTCGAGCCTCGAGCGATGAACGAGAGAATGAGGATCAGGATGATGACACCGACAAGGATCGCGACCTTGGATCCCTCACGGCCTCCGGAGGATCGGCGTGCGGGAGGAGCGAGACCAGCATCGAGAGAATCGAGAACTGAAGGATCCACTCCGGCCTCGGCGACGGCGATCTCCGCCAGGCTGCGGAGTGCCGCCCCATACGCCTCCGCGCGCCGGCCATCCCGGAGCAGCGGCACGGCGTCGGAATCGAGGATCCTCCCGGCACGGGCATCTGGAAGCGCTCCTTCGAGGCCATAGCCGACCTCGACGCGGACCTTTCGATCCTCGATCGCATCGAGGAGCAGGAGTCCGCGGTGTGTCTCTTTCGCGCCGATTCCCCATTGGGCGTAGAGGCGGACAGCCACATCCTCGACGGCCTCTCCCTCCAGGCTCTCCAGGGTGACGAGCACCATCTGCACGTCCGAGAGCCGGTCGATCCCCCGGAGGAATCGCTCGAGCCGGTCGGTCTCCGCGGCGTCGAGGACATTCCCGAAGTCGTTCACGTAGCCGACGGGATCGGGAAAGCGATCGATCGCCCGGGACGGCCCAACAAAGAGAACGGGGCTGAGGAGGAGCGCGACGACGACGGCTATCGTCGAACGCCGACCCAAAGGGATTGCCCCTCTCCCAGCGCGATCGTGCACTCTTGGTCCACCGGTCCCTTGCCTGGCTCGATGCGCGTGGCGAGCGTCTCATCCGCGATGACGGTTCCGAACTCCGACATGAGCCGGCCGATCGTCTTCCCCTCGCCCTCGCATCGAAGAACGATCCGATCCTCCACGGCGTATCCAGCCTTCTTGCGCAGGTCCTGGATGCCGCGGATCGTCTCGCGGGCATAGCCCTCGAGGCGAAGCCCCTCGGATATCTCGGTGTCGACGGCGACGAGCAGATTGTGGTCATAGGCGAGCGCTACGCCGGCTCTTGGCTGGTAGGCGAGCTCGTACTCCTCGGCCTCGAGCTCGTGCTCCCCGACTCGAAGACGATCCCCGGCGATCGTCTCCCAACGCCCCTCTTTCACGATTGCCTGAATCGTCTTGACTGCGGGACCCACTCGCTTCCCGAGAACGGGGAAGTTGAGCCGCACGGTGGCGCTCCCCAGCTCCTCCGCCGGACGATCCGAGCGGATCTCCTTCACGTTCAGCTCTTCCCGCAGCTCGAGGAGCATCCCGTCGTCGAGCTTCGGAAGCCTGCCTGCGAGCGGCACCAGCCAGAGGGTCGCCAGGGGCTGACGGACCCGGATCTGCACTTTCTCCCTCGCCGCGCGCCCCAGGCGCACGGCACGCAGGATCCACTCCATTTGACGGTCGACGACGGCATCCACGAGGTCGGCCCGCGGCTCGGGGTAGGCCGTCAGGTGCACGCTCTCGGGGGCCAGGTCCGCCTCGCGCTGCGGCGCGGTCAAGTTGCGCCAGATCTCCTCACTCAGGAATGGGATGATCGGAGCGACGAGCCGGCAGTAAGTCGTCAACACATGGTGCAGAGTCCTGTAGGCGAAGAGCTTGTCCTCGTCCTCGCCCTCGCGCCAGAACCGCCGGCGGCTTCGTCTCACGTACCAGGTGGAAAGATCGTCGACGAACTGCTCCGCAAGCCGGATCGCCCCGTCCACCTCGTATCGATCGAGCCGGGCGGCGAACTCCCCCACCAGCCCGTGGAGGGAGGATAGAATCCACCGATCCAGGATGTTCGGGCTTCGCCCAAGTGTCTCATCGATGGCGGCCCTGCACGGATCGAATCCGTCGAGCTCGGCGTATGTCACAAGAAAGCCGTAGACGTTCCAAAGAGTGATCAGTTTCCGGCGGATCTCATCGGCGACATGGTAGCCGAACCGAAGATTGAACTGAGGGTTCTGAGCGCAGTAGAGCCATCGCATCACGTCGGCGCCCATCTTCTCCACGGCATCGTCGAACCAGATGGCGTTGCCCCGGCTCTTGTGCATCGGCTCGTTGTTCTCGTCGTGCACCTTCTCGTAGGCGAAGACCTTGCGGTAGGGCGCGCGCCCCTCGAGCGTCACCGACATGAACATCATCGAGTAGAACCAGAGCCGCACCTGCTCACGCATCTCGCAGACGAGCTCTGACGGGAACCACCGCAGCCAGTAGGCCCGGTCCTCGTGATACCTCAATGTCGAGAATGGGACGATTCCCGCATCGAGCCAGCAATCGCCTACGTCGTGGATCCTCTCCGAGGGCTCGGAGCACTCGGCGCAGCGGATCTTGATCTCGTCGATCCACGGCCGATGCAGTTCCGGCAGGCGATCGACTGCGGCAGGATCGAGCGCGCGCGACTTCAGCTCCTCCACCGTGCCGATGATCGTCCAGTGCCCGGCCTGGCAGTGGTAAAACGGCAGTGGTAGTCCCCAGTATCGCTTGCGGGAGATGCACCAGTCTCCCATGTTGTTGTACCAGTCTTGGACCCGTTTCCCGACCGATTCAGGGTACCAGAGGACTTCGTCGGCTTGGGCCTTCATCAACGGCCGAATCTCGTCGCAGGCGATGAACCATTCGTCCTCGACGCGGAATACGAGCTTCTCCTTGCATCTCCAGCAGTGGGGATAGCGGTGCTGGTACGTCTCCTGGCGGAAGAAAACCCCCTTCTTCTTCAGGTCTTCGAGGATCGGTTTCTCCACGTCGTGGACGTCCTTGCCGGTGAGCCAGCCGAATCCGGCCAGGTAGATGCCGTACTCGTCGAGGGGAGCGATCACCCGGAGCCCATGCTCCTTGCCCAGGAGATTGTCTTCCTCACCGCATCCCGGAGCGATGTGGACGATCCCCGTTCCCTCTTCCTCCCCAACCTCCGACCACGGGATCACGCGATGCTCGATCCCCGCGGCCACCTCCAGATCGTCGAACGGCCCCCGGTACCTCCACCCGACCATCTCCGATCCGCGCACTCTGCCAAGCGTTTCACCCTTCCCCTTGAAGACGGCCTCTGCGGCTCCGGCGCTCGCGTAGTAGCTCTCCCCATCGATGGCCACGCGCGCGTACTCGAGATCCGGATTCACGGCCGCGGCGACATTGGATGTGAGGGTCCACGGCGTGGTTGTCCATACGAGGAGCGACTCGCCCGGGCGGTCGATGAGGGGGAACCGGAGAAAGACCGATGTGTCGCTGACGAGCTCGTAGCCGTCCGCCAGCTCATGCTGCGACAGGCTCGTGCCGCAGCGGGTGCACCAAGGCATCGCCTTGTGCCCCTCGTAGAGCCACCCCTTCTCCCGGCAGACCTTGAGGAATTGCCAGATGTACTCGATGTTCGTATCCGACATCGTGTAGTACGACTGATCCCAGTGCATCCATTGTCCGAGACGGATCGACTGCGTGGTCTGGATCGCGCTGAAGCGATCCACGCGCGCCCGGCATGCGCGCGAGAAGTTGTCGAGCCCGAAGTTCTCGATGTCTCGCTTCGAGTTGAACCCGAGGTCCTTCTCCGTCTCGACCTCGAGCCAGAGCCCCTGGCAGTCGAAACCGTTCTGATACCGCTGGTCGAAACCACGCATCGCCATCAGCCGCTGGAAGACGTCCTTGTAGGTCCGCCCCCAGGCGTGATGGACGCCCATCGGGTTGTTGGCGGTGATCGGGCCGTCGATGAATGCCCACCGGTCCCGTCCGGCGTTCAGCGCAACCCTTTGCTCGAAGATTCCGCGCTCGCGCCAGAACGCGAGGATCCTGTGTTCGAGACGGATGAAGTCTTCCTTCGGATCCACCGGACGAAACATGCGCCCTCCAGCCCGAGCCCTCACCGGCGTGAGGAATGAAGGGCGTAGGTGAGCCCCTCGAGCTCGATCGTGATATCCACGTTGCGCAGGCGCATCGCCGCGGGGACCTCGATCTTGCGCGGGGCGAAGTTGAGGAATGCCCGGATACCGGCCCTCTTCAAGCGGTCGAAGGCGTCCTGGGCGGAGGTGCTCGGCGTCGCCAGGATCGCGAGCTCGGCTCCCGTCTTCTTCACGATGTCGTCGCACGCGGCGATGTCGTGGATCGGAACGCCGTCCCACATCTGGCCGATCTTCTGCGGATCGATATCGAAGACGGCGACGATCTGAAAGCCGTGCTTCGCAAAATCCTTGTACGAGTAGAGCGCGTGTCCCAGGTTCCCGGCGCCGGCGAGGACGACCTTCCAGACGCGGTGCAGGCCGAGGATGGCCTTGATCTCATCCTTGAGAACCGTCACGCGGTATCCCCTGCCGCGCTTTCCGAAGTTGCCGAAGTAGGAGAGATCTTTCCGGATCTGCGCGGAATTCGTTCCCGCGTAGTCGGCCAGCGCAGCGGAGGAAACGACCTCCGTACCCGACCGTTCCAGTTCCTCCAGGATCCGGTAGTAGATCGAGAGCCTCCGCACCGTATAGTCGGAGATCTTTGGCCCCAAGGTCTTCGTGGCAGCTATATCCATCTTCGGTCCTTCCCTGGTTCGCCCGAGGGACGAATCCGCTTCGTCTCGGTCATTCTCCATCCACCTCTTCGCCCACGACGATCGTCGCGACGTCGGTTACGCGGTCGTCGTCCTCGAGATGGATCAACCGCACGCCCTGGGTGGCTCTTCCCTGCACGGCGACCTGCGAGAGCCTGAGCCGGATCACCTGCCCCCCCTGGCTCATGACCATCAGCTCATCCCGGTCGCCCACTGCCTTGATCGCAACGACGTTGCCGTTGCGTTTGGATATCCTGACGTTGAGGACTCCCATTCCACCGCGCCCGGTCACGCGGTAATCCTCGATCCGGCTCCTCTTCCCGTATCCGTGCTCCGTCACCGTGAGCAGCGTCAGCTCGGGATCCTCGAGCACGACCATCCCCACGACGGCGTCGTCTGGACCCCGAAGGGTCACGCCGCGGACGCCGGCGGAGACGCGCCCCATCGGCCGCGCCCTGGACTCCTCGAAGCGAATCGCCTTCCCGCACTTCGTCGCGAGAACGATCTCCCGGTTGCCGTCGGTCAGAGCGGCCTCAATCAGCGTGTCTCCCTCCTGCAGGACGATGGCCTGGATTCCGGCCCGTCTGGGGTTCGAGTAGGCGCGCAGGGGGGTCTTCTTGATCCGCCCCAGCCGCGTGGAGAGGATCAGAAAGTTCCCGTCGTCGAACCTGCGAACGGGCACGAACGCCGTGATCCGGTCCTCGCGCCCGATCTGGACGACGTTCAGGATCGACCGGCCCCTCGCGGCTCGCGCTGCCTGCGGAATCTCGTGCACCTTCAGCCAATGGCACCTTCCGCGATTCGTGAACAGCAGGAGGTAGCTGTGCGTCGACGCGACGAAAAGATGCTCGACCCAGTCGTCGTCCTTCTTGGCCGTGCCTGTCAGCCCCTTCCCCCCGCGATGCTGGCTCCGGTAGCTGGCCATGGGAACGCGCTTGATGTAGCCGAGATGGCTGATCGTGATGACCACGTCCTCGTCTGGGATCAGATCCTCCGCCTCGAAGCCGCCGACCTCCTCGCCTGCGACGATCTCCGTGCGCCGGGCGTCTCCGAAGCTATCGCCGATCGCCGTGAGCTCGTCCTTGATGATCTTCAGGACCATCGTCCGGCTCTCGAGCACCTTGCGGTAGTAGTCGATCCTCTCAATGATCTCCGCGTACTCCTCGTCGATCTTCTTCCGCTCCAGGCCGGTCAACCGCTGCAGCCTCATTTCGAGGATCGCGTTCGCCTGTTCCTGGCTGAGCCCGAACCTATCCATCAGTCCCGTCCGCGCCGCCTCGGTATCCGCTGATGCCCGGATGAGCGTGATCACCTCATCGATGTGATCCAGCGCGATGCGGTACCCCTCCAGGATGTGGGCTCGTCTCTCGGCCTGCGCCAGGTCGAACCTCGTTCGCTTCTCGACCACTTCGATCCGATGGTCGATGAAAACTTGCAGAAGCTCCTTCAGATTCAGGACCCTCGGCCGGTTGTTGACCAAGGCGAGCATGTTCGCGCCGAACGTGCTCTGCATCTGGGTGTGCTTGTAGAGCTGGTTCAATACGACGCGAGGTTGGGAATCGCGCTTCAGCTCGACGACGACGCGCATCCCCTCGCGATCCGATTCGTCCCGGATATCGGAGATCCCCGCGATCTCCCCCTCCTTCACGAGGGACGCGATCCTCTCGACGAGGGCCGCCTTGTTCACCATGTACGGGACCTCGGTCACGATGATTGCGTCCTTGCCGTTGCGAAGGGTGTCGATCGTCGCGCGGGCCCTGACCACGATGTGCCCCTGGCCGTTGTGATAGGCGTCACGGATCCCCTGGCGCCCATAGATGATCCCCGCAGTGGGGAAATCCGGCCCCTGGATGAATTGCATCAGGTCGTCGATTCCGCACTCCGGATTGTCGATCAGGTAGACCAGCGCCCCGATGGTCTCGGTCAAGTTGTGCGGCGGAATGTTCGTGGCCATCCCCACCGCGATCCCGCTCGATCCGTTGGCCAGCAGGTTCGGAAACGCAGCCGGCAACACGACCGGCTCCATCCGCGTCTCGTCGTAGTTCGGCCGGTAGCCGACTGTCTCCTTCTCGAGATCGCGGAGCATCTCTTCGGCGACCCGGGACATCCGCGCTTCTGTGTAGCGCTCGGCCGCGGCGGCGTCGCCGTCGACCGAACCGAAGTTCCCCTGCCCGTCCAGCAACGGATACCGGAGCGAGAAGCCCTGCACCATCCGAACCATCGTGTCGTAGACGGCCACCGTCCCGTGGGGATGGTAGTTGCCCGTCACGTCTCCCGTGATCTTCGCGCTCTTCCGGTAAGGACGGTCGTGGTAGAGCGAGAGATCGTTCATTGCGACCATGATCCGTCTGTGCACCGGCTTCAGCCCATCTCTGGCGTCCGGCAGTGCCCGGGAGACGATGACGCTCATCGAATAGTCGATGTACGAGGACTTCATCTCGTCCTCGATCGTGACGGGGACGAGCTTCTCGGTTCGATTCTCCATATCTCTTCGGATCTCTCCGCCGCCCGCGGCGGCCTTACGGTCCTATATGTCGAGGTTCCGCACGAAGAGCGCGTTCTCCTCGATGAACTTCCTACGGGGCTCGACGGAGTCGCCCATGAGGATCGAGAATATCCGCTCGGCCTCGGCCGCATCCTCGCTCGAGATTCGGAGGAGTGTGCGTGTTTCCGGGTTCATCGTCGTCTCCCAGAGCTGCTCTGGATTCATTTCCCCGAGTCCCTTGTACCTTTGGATGTGCAGATTCCCTTTCCCGAACTCCTCGATGATCCGATCCCTCTCCGCATCGTCGTACGCGTATCGCTCCAACTTTCCCTTCTTGACCAGATAGAGCGGCGGTTGCGCGATATAGATGTAACCCCCCTCGACGAGCGGTTTCATGTATCTGAAGAAAAACGTGAGGAGGAGCGTCCGAATGTGGCTTCCGTCCACATCGGCGTCTGTCATGATGATGACTTTGTGGTACCGCAGCTTCGAGAGATCGAACTCCTCCTCGCCGAAGCTCGTTCCGACTGCGGTAATGATCGCTCGGATCTCGTCGTTCGAAAGCGCCTTGTCGAGTCGCGCCTTCTCGACGTTGAGGATCTTCCCCTTGATCGGCAGGATCGCCTGGAACCGCCGGTCTCGTCCCTGCTTGGCGCTTCCTCCGGCGGAATCTCCCTCGACGATGTAGAGCTCGCAGATCTCTGGATTCTCCTCGGAGCAATCGGCCAGCTTCCCTGGGAGTCCGCCGCCGTCCATGATGCTCTTCCGTCTGGCGAGATCTCGCGCTTTGCGGGCCGCTTCCCGCGCCCGAGCCGACTGGACGCATTTGTCCAGGATCCGCTTCGCCTCGTTCGGGTGGGTCTCGAGATAGTCCGCGAGCTCCTCTCCCACGACCGATTGCACGATACCCGTCATGTCGCTGTTGCCGAGCTTCGTCTTCGTCTGCCCCTCGAACTGGGGCGAGCGGAGCTTCACGGCGACGACCGCCGTGAGACCCTCCCGGACATCCTCACCGCTCAGCCCCGTGTTCTTCAGAATCCCGTTCTTCTCGCCGTAGCTGTTCAGGGCGCGCGTGAGCGCCTGCTTGAAGCCTACGAGGTGGGTTCCCCCTTCCACGGTGTTGATATTGTTCGCGTAGCTGAACAGAGTCTCGGCGAAGGAGTCGGTGTACTGGATCGCCACCTCGACGCTCACCCCGTCGCGCTCCCGGCCGATGAAGATCGCGTCACGGTGCAACGGGTTCTTCCCGTCGTTCAGGAACCCCACGAACTCGCGGAGCCCGCCCTCGTAGTGGTAGGTCTGCTCCCTCCCGTCGCGTTCGTCCCGGAATCGGATCACGACCGAGCTGTTCAGGAAGGCGAGCTCCCTCAAGCGGTGAGCGATCGTGTCGAAATGGAAGACGGTCTCCTCGAAGATCTCGGGATCGGGCTTGAACCGCACCCGCGTCCCCCGCCGGTCGGTCGAGCCGATGACGTCGAGGTCCGTGGCGATCGCGCCCCTCTCGTACCGCTGGCGGAAGATGGCTCCCTTCTGGTAGACCTCGACCTCGAGCCACTCGGAGAGGGCATTGACGACCGAGACGCCAACGCCGTGAAGCCCACCGGAGACCTTGTAGTTGGAGCCGTCGAATTTCCCTCCGGCGTGGAGGATCGTCATCACGACTTCAACCCCCGGCCTCTTCTGCTCGGGATGAACATCCGTGGGGATTCCGCGCCCGTTATCGAGAACGCTGCAGCTCCCATCCTCATGGAGGACCACCTCGATGGCATCGCAGTAGCCGGCGAGGGCCTCGTCAATGGCGTTGTCGATGACTTCGTAGACGAGGTGGTGCAATCCACGGATGCTCGTGGCGCCGATGTACATCGCCGGCGTCTGCCGGACACCTTCCAGGCCCTTCAGGACCCGGATCTTGCTGGCGTCATACCCCGCGACCTCATCGGGGATCATGTTCATCTCCGTGCGACATCTGGCCGGTGGAGGAAGCGAAGATCCCGAATCCGCGCGCCCGGCACCGTTTCCCTGATCCGCTCGATGATCGCTGTCTTCAGATACAGCAACTGGTTCGCCAGGGGCGCGTTCTTCACGCCGATCCACAAAACCCCCTTTTCGACCCTGATCGGGTACGTATCCTTCGCCAGACTCTCTCCCGCAATTTCCGGCCAGCAAGCGACGACTCGATGGTCCTCGAAACCCTGCCGCATTCCACTGGCACGGAGGTACCGGTCCAATATCTCCGCGACCGCGCGGGGTCTTCCGCTCCGAGCCGGAGATCTCTTTCTACGGAAGGGTGTCGACGAGGATTCATTCATCCTACCGCAACCCGCCATCCGTCTTCGCCCCAGAGGCCGCCGGCTCCTCATCGGGGAGCCTCAACGGCATAACCAGGCACAGGAGATCCCCGCCCGCCGGCCCCGCCGGCTGAAAGACGCCTGCGAGGTTCGATCCCTTGAAGGCCATCTCCACTTCCTCGGACTCCATCGTGCGCAGCATCTCGATCATGTATGCAGCGTTGTAGCTGATCCGGATCGTCTCCCCCTCGTACCTCGCCTCGATCTCCTCCTCGGCTTCGCCGATGTCCTGTGTCTGGACCGAGATGCGCAGTTTTCCCGTCTCCAGTCCCAGGGTCACTCGCTTCGTGAAGCTGTCGCTGAAGATGCCGACCCTTCGCACGCCGGCCAGCAAGGCATCGCTTCGGACGATCGCCTTGAGATCATTGCCCGTGGGGATCACCCGCTCGTAGTTCGGGTACTCCCCTCCGAGCAACCTGCCAATCAGCTGGCTTGGCCCAACATCGAACCTCACGTGCCGGCTGTCTGCCGAGACTCGGACATTCCCATCCGAATCGGAGAGCAGCTTCTGGACGGTAGAGAGCGTTCTCGGCGGAACAAGGATCTTCCACTCTCCCTGCGTCGCGGTAGCGAACGAGGCGCGAGCGAGTCGGTGCCCATCGGTTCCGACGAAGCGGAGCTCCGAGCCTCGAGATTCGATGAGAACTCCGGTCAGCTCGAGACGCGACTCATCCGTGGCGACGGCGTACCCCGTCCTTCGGATCAGTCGCTCGAGTTCCGCCGGTGGAATGTCTACCTTCTTCGAGTCCGGAACTTCCGGAAGCACAGGGAAGTCGTCGGCGCTGCGGGTGACGAGCCGAAACTTGCCTTGCCCGCAAACAACCTCGAGGGAGTTTCCCTTCAGCCGCAGCCGAATTGTGCTCGCTGGCAGTTCCTTGACGATCTCCAAGAACCTGCGGCCCTGGACTGCGACGATCCCGGGCGACTCCACCGTGGCCCGTAGCTCGGTCCGGAGGTACTGATCGCCGTCGGTTCCTTCGAGCCTGACCCGCCCATCATCCGTAGCTCGAATCAGGACGGACGAGAGAACGCTCTGAAGCACGCTCTTGGCCGGAACAACCGAGCCAACGAGCTGAAGTGTCCGGAGAAGCTCACTCTGCACGACGGAAAAGTCCATCATGACCTCACTTGTGCCGTCACATGGGCCGGGCGGCACCGACGCGCCTCATCCCTAGGTCCAATAGAGGGTTTCATGCGCGGAACGCGCTCCCTGTCGGGGTCGGCCGTGCAATCCATCCTTTCCATCGAGTCGCATTCCGCCCCAAAATCTGCGGATGGATTCCCAAGATCTCTATGGTACGAACTGCTCTATGCAAAGGCAAGACCGGCCGGAGGGCTTGGCCGAATGTTCCGAGAACTGGTTCTAGAATTAACAAGACTAGCCGTAGCCGTAGGAGCGTGGAGAGTGTGGACTTCAGGAATGAATACATGTAACTTATTGAATGACAATACATTACAGGACAACCACCACTGTCGATTCGCTGGCCTCTGCAATGTGGAATCAGGGTCTGTCCCGTGGAGATCAAGGTTTCCACATGTTCTCGATGTGGAGATGTCGAAGTTGCGGGCGTTCAGGAAATGGGGTCCGGAATGGTCGGCATCGTGGCGCGGGCGACGGTGGGCTGCCCGGCTGCGCCGGTGATCTCCGCCTCGACCTGGGAAATTGTCCGTCTGAGGACCTCGTTGCGGCGCAATTCCTCGGCTACCCGATTCAGGGCATAGATGACGGTGCTATGGTCCCGATTGCCGAACCGCTTGCCGATCTCAACGAGTGTCATGCCGGTGTGCTGCTTTGCCTCGTACATGGCGACCTGCCGAGCGAGAGCGAGATGGCTGGTGCGACGCTTTCCCCTGATTGATTCGACAGAGACGTCGAAATATTTGGCCACAACCCTTTGGATCGTAACGATATCCGGTGGGCCGGACGCCTGAATCCTGAGATAGCCTCGAAGCGCATCCTTGGCGAGATCCTCCGTGATCGGGCTGTTCGCCAGCGAGGCGAGGGCGGAGAGACGAACCAGCGCGCCCTCCAATTCACGGATATTCGACCGGATCGACTCGGCGAGCATGAAGATCACACGGTCTGGGATTCCGATCCCCTCGCGCGCCGCTTTCTGTCGCAATATGGCGATGCGAGTCTCGATATCAGGCGGATGGATGTCGGCGACTAGCCCGCACTGGAAGCGACTGGTGAGCCGCTCCTCGAGGGAGACCAGATCGCTGGGAGGACGATCGCAGTTCACGACGACCTGCTTGTTCGCATCATAGAGGACATTGAAGGTGTGGAAGAACTCCTCTTCGGTGCGTCCCTTTCCCGAGAGGAACTGGATATCGTCGATCAGGAGGAGATCGAGACTGCGGTACTTTTCCCTGAATTCGATAGTGGTGCCGGCTCGAATCGCTTCGATCATCTCGTTCATGAAAGTCTCGGCACCAACGTAATGGATGCGTGCCATGGAGTTGCGTGCGCACAGCGCCAGGCCGATCGCCTGCATCAGGTGCGTCTTGCCGAGGCCGACCCCCCCGTAGATGAAGAGCGGGTTATAGACATGCCCAGGATCCTTCGCCACGGCCTGACAGGCAGCGTGGGCGAGCTCATTGCTTCGGCCGACGACGAAATTCGAGAATGTAAAGCGTGGGTTGAGGTTAGAGGATTCGAACCTTCTGCGGCTCGCAGGGAACTCCGCAGGCGATCCATCGGGATGCTCTGTCTTTGGACTGGAAGGGACCACGGCGGCCGCAAAGTGCTCGCGGTAGTTCTCGTCGACGATGAACCGAATCTCAGGGATCCAGCCCAGGGCTTCCTGGATCGACCGCCGCAGGATGGGCAGGTTGTGCTCCTCGAACCAGTCGACAAAAAACGGGTTCGGGACTTGAATCGTGAGCGTTGAATCATCTAACGCTTTTGGTACCAAAGGATTGAACCATGTGTTGAAGCGCTGGTCCGTGATTCGCTTCTCCAGAGACGTCAGAACGACTTGCCACAGCTCTCCCAGGTCGCTATCCGGCAAGTTTTCCTCCAGGGGCGGGTCCGCCGCCCGGGTTGTTCACACACTTATCAACAAGTCGATTTTGGGGGGTGATTTAGGAGGGGCGCGGACCAGCTCGGTTGTCTGCATGCCTCCGGAAGAGGCACCGTAGGGAACCAACACTCTGGGTGGACTCGTAACTTGTTTCTGAATAGGAAATTAGACAGTCAAGAATCGAGTGCCAAATCACACTTTTCCACATGATCCACACCACCCAGTCTTAGTCGACGAACGAGATTTCGGTGTCAGGCTCTGGTGACGGACATCGCTGGTCGAGTTTTGAACACTCCCCAGGGAGTGGCGGCATCCTAGCATCGCCCCCGAACCTGTCCAATGGTATTTTGAGGGGGGAGCTGGGCCCAGCTATCTGCTTGTGGTGAAACATGATAGACTACGTCCCGTAGAGCGCTCGGGGGCTGTCGGCCGGGGGCATGCCGAAGGGGCCCGGGCGAGGTCGCTGAACCGACAGGGATCTATGGGGATGGGATCCTGGGATTGACGGGAGCCTGGTCAAAGGGATATGTTGACTGACTGTGCTCGGAGGGTTGGTCCTCGGAGCGGTAGGAATCGGGAGGTGAATCTTGAAGAGGACATACCAACCCCACAACAAGAGCCGTCGGAGAACGCATGGCTTCCGATCGCGGATGCGGTCGGTCGGCGGGCGAAAGGTGCTCCGTCGCCGCCGGGCCAAGGGGCGGCGCCGCCTGACCGTCTAGGTGGGGCCGCCATCGACTCCCCTCTTCGTCACCGCGACGACTTTCGTAGAATCTACGACCGAGGGACCGCGTACCGCGGGCGGCTCTTTGTTCTAATCGTCTGCGAGAACGGCCGTGGGTTGACTCGCCGGGCCGTCGTAGCGAGTCGGAAGATCGGTGGCGCGGTTGTACGAAACCGCTGCAAACGAATTCTGCGGGAAGCATTCCGGCTGTCCCGGGGTCGAATGAGGGTCGACGGATTCGACGTTGTCTTGATCGCCCGAGGCGCCTGCCGAGATGCCGGATCGGACGAGATTCGGACTGAGCTCGAGGGATTGTTAAAGCTGGCCCGGCTGTGGACACCGGAGCCGGGTGAGCCGATCCGACCGGAGGCTTCGTGAGAACGCTCCTCCTTCTCCTAATCGGCGTCTACCGCCTCCTGATCTCGCCGCTCTTCCCTCCAACCTGTAGATTCCACCCGAGCTGTTCCAGGTATGCAGAGGATGCGATTCGCCGGCATGGAGTCAAGCGGGGCATCCCGCTAGCGATTCGTCGGCTGGTTCGGTGCCGGCCGATGGGGCCCCACGGATTCGACCCCGTTCCCTGACACGAACGGGACAGGAAGGACTCTCCAGTATGGACAGGCGGATGCTGCTTGCGATGGGTCTGGCGGTGCTGGTCCTCGTCGCCAACCAGATGCTCTTCGGCAAGCGCACCAGCAGGGAACCCGTTCCGTTCATCGCGGACACGACGGCCGTTGCGCCCACACGACCGGTGCTGGAGGCGCCGTCTCCGTCCGAGCGAACCGAGCGCCTCTCTGACGCAGCCGTGCTCCGCAACGCGGACGGAGATCCGGAGATGGTCGGGCTGATCGATGTCGAGACCGAACTCGTGCACGCGGAGTTCGATCCGATCGGAGGGACGCTGCGATCGTGGAGGCTCCTCAAGTACACGGGAGAAGATGGGCACCCCGCTGATTTGGTGCGGGACAGGACGCAGGGCGCGCTCTCCTTCGGGCTGCGCGGCAAGCGGGGCGTCTTGCGCACCGACTCGACCCGGTTCACCCCCACAGTCGTGCGAGAGGCCGATTCGACCGTGGTCCGGTTCCTGGCGCGTAACGACTCCGGGGTCGAGGTTGAGAAGATCTATACGATCCCGCGTGATCGCTACGACTGCAGGCTGGAGATTCGGATTCTGGGGGTCGGGACAGAGGATGAGGCCTCCGCACTCGAGATCGGATGGAGCGATGGAATGCCGGTTCTCGAGAAGGACGCGCGGACGGACCACGCGGCGATCTCCACCGTGGCGCTCTTCGGGAAGGACTTCGTCCGCAATCACTCCGGAGGAGGGGCTCTTGGATGCTCCCGTGGGGGCGGTGGAGTCCGGACGGAAGAGAATGAGGGAACGCTTCGGTGGATGGGAGTCAGGAACCGATACTTTCTTGGGGCAATCCTCCTCGATCAACCAAGGGATCGCAGGATCGTCACGCAACACAACGGCGTAACGCATGAGGCGAGCGCCATCATGAGCGAGCCCCTCTCGACGACGGGCGAGACCGAGATCGGATTCAAGCTCTATCTGGGACCTATCCATTACGGAATCCTCGAGAGCTACAAGGTGGGGCTGGAGCGTGTGCAGGACCTGGGTCCTGGGATCTTCCGACCCTTCTCGAAACTGCTCATGAAGTTCTTCGAGGCCACCAATCGGGTGATTCCGAACTATGGATGGGAGATCATCATACTATCGATCCTGCTGCGGGTCGCCTTCTATCCTCTCACGAAGAAGAGCATGGACTCCATGAGGCGAATGCAGATGGTCAAGCCCGAGCTGGACCGGATCAATGCGAAGTTCAAGGACGATCCCGCCAAGCGTAACCAGGAGATGATGGAACTCTATCGAAAGTATAAGATCAACCCGATGGGCGGATGCCTGCCGATGCTGATTCAGCTGCCGGTTCTCTCAGGCCTCTACTTCGTGCTCGCGAATGCCGTGCAACTGCGCAAGGAGCCCTTCGGGCTCTGGATGCAGGATCTCTCCGCGCCGGACACGGTCGCGCACCTTGCCGGCTTCCCTGTGAACGTGCTCCCCCTGGTCATGGCCGGGACGATGCTCTGGCAGCAGAAGATCACGCCGACCGATCCAAGGCAGGCGGCGATCGGCTATCTGATGCCGATCATGATGACGATCTTCTTCTATTCGATGGCTTCAGGGCTGGTCCTCTACTGGACCACGAGCAACCTGATGAGCGTCGCCCAGCAGATTCTGATCAATCGGACCCCGGCTCCTGCGCTGATCCCGGTCGCGCCAGAGAAGCCCGAGCGCCCGAGGGCCGGCCGAAAGAGCCGCTGACGCGGGGGGGGCCGTGAACCCAGGAGAACCGACCTCACGTCATCCCACCGCCCCCGGGTGGCTGACCGAGGATCTCCGGACTCTTCTTGAGAGGATCCAGCCATTTGGCCTAAAGGCGCCCAATGATGTGCCGACGAAGCTGCATCGTTACTGCCTCGAGCTGCTCGCATGGAATAGGCGCCATGGTCTGCTCTCGCATGGGGACTTGCAATTCATTGTCACAAAACATATTGCAGCATCTTTGGGTGTGTATTTGGGTGTTGATCCCACACCCAATTCCAGATGGGTGGATATAGGCACAGGTGCTGGCTTTCCTGGTCTTGTGCTCAAGATCTGGAGCCCCAGTCTGGAGATCTCCCTCGTCGAGTCAGCCCATAAGAGGTGCGTCTTCCTCCAGCACGTCATGCAGATCCTCGACGTGTCAAACGTTCCCCTCTACCAGGCCAGGGTTGAGACGCTGGTCGCCCGGGGGGAGCTGGTGGGCACGTTCGATGTGCTCTTGAGTCGGGCCGTCACCGATCTGGTCGGCACGCTCCGGGAGTTCGGCCCCTTGGTGCGCGCGGGGGGGAAGATTGTGACGTTCAAGGGGCCCCGGTGGGGGGATGAAATCATGGAGGCTCACGAGCAGGGGCTCATCGACCCTGGCCCTTACGCCCTGGAACAATCGTTTTGCGTTCCTTGGACGACCGCCCACATTCTGGTCCTCCGCAAGTCCTAGAAATTCAACGCGTTAGACCTCAGTGGGTTCCACATGGAACGTTGACTGTCTCGTTCCACGTGGAACGGCATTGACGAGGCGTCCGGTTGCTGCTAGGTTCCTGCGGAGATCTCCCGGGTCCTCAAGGAAGGGAACCGTAGCTAATCTCATGGAAGGCAAGGGGATGCCATGGAGAAGCTGATTGCGGTCGCCAATCAGAAGGGCGGAGTGGGAAAGACCACCACGGCAGTCAACCTTGCCGCCGCGATCGCGGGACGGGGACATCGGGTCCTCCTGGTGGACATCGATCCCCAGGGCAACGCCACCTCCGGGCTCGGGGTGCGGGTGGACGAAGAGGACCCCACGACTTACGAAGTGCTCCTCGAGGCAGTCGGGGTGGAAAGGGCGCTCAGGTCGACCGAAATCACCGGCTTGGACGTGATGCCGGCCGATCCCCGGCTAGCAGGCGCTGAGATTGAGCTCGTGGATCTTCCCCGACGGGAAGGGAGGCTGGCCGCCGCGACTCAGACCCTCGACGGTGCCTATGACTATGTGTTCATTGACTCCCCCCCATCGCTTGGGCTGCTGACGCTGAACGCCCTCACAGCCGCGCGCTCGGTGCTCGTGCCGATCCAATGCGAGTACTACGCCCTTGAGGGGCTTGGACGACTCCTGGAAACGGTCGACCGCGTCCGTGAGTCGCTGAATCCCAGCCTCGAGGTGGAGGGGATCCTGCTCACCATGTACGACAGCCGACTCAATCTGTCGCTACAGGTCGCGGAAGAGGCAAGGCACTACTTTGGCGATAGGGTCTACAAGACCATGATTCCTAGGAACGTGCGGCTCGGCGAGGCCCCAAGTTTCGGCAGGCCGGTGACGCTCTACGACCCCCACTGCATCGGAGCGGCCAGCTACTTCGGTCTGGCAGAGGAGATGATCGGGCATGACTAGGAAAGCGTTAGGTCGGGGTTTGGAGGCGATCATCCCGAGGGCGGCAGGATCCGAGGCGGCCGCCCCCGCGCGAGTCGAGCGGGGAGCGGTGCCCGTCGACAGGATCCGTCCGAATCCATGGCAACCACGGACGGCGAACGATCCGGTGAAGATGGATGAGCTCGTCCGCTCGGTTCAGGCCCGAGGGGTGCTCGAGCCGCTGCTTCTGCGAAAAGTGGGCGATACCTACGAGTTGGTCGCGGGCGAGAGACGACTCCGTGCGGCACAACGCGTTGGCCTTCAAGATGTGCCAGCAATAATCGTTGAACTAGACGATATTGGCAGTCTGGAGGTCGCCTTGATCGAGAACCTCCAAAGGGAGGATCTCAATCCTGTGGATGAGGCCCGCGCCTATCATGTCTTGGCTGAAGAATTCGGCAAGACCCACGAGCAAATCGCAGACCAGGTCGGCAAAGAGCGGAGCACGATCAGTAATCTCCTCCGGCTGCTCAAGCTGCCGACGGAAGTGCTCGACCATGTCGCTGCGGATCGGCTGAGCATGGGGCACGCGCGCGCGATCCTCTCTCTGCCGCGTCCCCAGGACCAGTTGAGATGGGCGCGTCGAATCCTCAAAGAGGAATGGTCGGTGCGGGAGACTGAGCGGCGGATCGCCGCTTTCCTGCGACCGCAGGCGGTGCCCGGGGCGCCGGGCTCCGCTGGGGAGACGCGCGACCCGCACTTGTCGCGGGTCGAGGAGGCGATCCGCCGCAGGGTCGGCACCGAGGTTCATCTGCTTATGAACAAGTCTGGCGGGGGCCGCCTCGAGCTGGCCTTCGCGGATCAGCAGGACCTTGAACGAATCCTCCAGATGCTGGGGGTCCAGGTTCATTGAGGCGAGAGAGATGATCCTCCATCGGGTCGCCGTGTGGCTCCGCAGGCATGCGGCGGCCGATCGAAACAGCCTCACGATCACGATTGCCCCGGCTCAGGCGCAGCGAACATTCCAGATCGAGCTGCCCCGCTGGAGCGTTCGACTCGTCGTCGTGGCGCTGGCCGCCTCCTTTTGTCTCGTCCTCGCCGGGGGAGTCTTGTACGGCAAGCTGATTCGGGATTCGATTCTGCTCAGGGATCTGCGAAGCGAGAACTCGAGTCTCCGGGCCCGTGCGCACCGAGTGGACTCGCTCGAGGTCGTAGTTGCACAAATCGATCGCCTTCGGGTCCAGTTGTACAGGCTCGCCGGGGTGCCCGACGCGTCGGCGCAGCGGGAGGAGGCCGAGAGCTTGGATCCCGCCGTGCCGATCTCGGCTGGAAGCGATGGAGGCGACCATCCCGTGGACGATGGCCAGAAGGCGCCGGTAGGGCCAATTCAGCGAATGCCCCTGCGAGGACCCGTTAGCCGCGGTTTCACAATGGGTACGCAGCGCACGCCGGTGCATCCGGGCGTCGACATCGCCGGAGCAGCCGGAGCGGCAGTCATGGCGGCCGGCCCCGGTGTCGTCGTCACGGCGGGATGGGATCCCACGTACGGCAATCTCCTGGCGATCGACCATGGCTCCGGTTGGGTGACGCGGTATGGTCACAACGACATTCTGACCGTCGCGCAAGGGGACACCGTGCAAGGCGGGCAGATTGTGGCGCGAGTCGGGAGCACGGGAAGCAGCTCCGCTCCACACGTCCACTTTGAGATCATTCGGGAAGGCAAGCCGATCGACCCGGGAAGCGTGTTTCCGGTTTACCGCGAGATGGGGAGCGCCCCACAGGGGTCGGGAGGCATGTGAGCGGCACCATCCTCGGTTCGCTGGGCCGGGGGTTGCCGGAGAAGGAGGAGGCATGTTTCGCAAGCTACCGGACACCGGAGCGTCGCGATCGCAGTCGATCATCCAGGAAGGGATGTCGGTCCGCGGAGACCTGAAAGCCGAGGGAGATATCCGGCTCGACGGGGCGCTTGAGGGGAGCCTCTCCTCGAAGTCGCGCGTGACGGTCGGGGCGACCGGTGTCATCAAGGCGGATGTCGAAGCCGACGAGGTTCTCGTCATGGGCCAGGTGACCGGAAAGATCACCGGACAGTCCCGTATCGAACTCCGGAAGGGCGCTCGGGTGGAAGGAGACCTCTGCACCCAGGCGCTGGTGATCGAGGAGGGCGTCTACTTCCAGGGCTTCGCGCAGATGTCAACGGCCCGATCCGCGCCCGTGGCGCCCCGCGGGGACTTGGACGGGGACGGTAGCAAGCCTGCCGACTCGGAGTTCCCGCTACCGAAGTCGTTCAAGCGAGTCCCGGACATCGATTAACTGATTGTCCCCCAATAGGCTTCCACTTGTGAATAGCGGGGACGGAATGTGGAGAAGTTATCCACTCGATGTGGAGAGGTCCGGATGGGGACTCACGCCGGGGAGCCGCCGTGCCGGTCTCGGCCTCCGATGTCCGCTGGGAGGGGCACGTTGACGACCCTCCGGCGCGCGCCTTATATTTCAAGCAGATCGGCCCGCTGGGCCGCACCAGTCAGGCCCCGATGGGGCGACCACCTGGGGGTTGAGGTGGGATGGATGGAGGGGTGGAGATGAAGCGTTCAATCGGACTGCTCCCCGCGGTCATCATGGCGATCTGCCTCGCATTCTGCGGAGGTTGCACCGAGGACGATGTCACGGACGAGGTTGATGAGATCGCTCCCAGTGTCCGGATGCTCTACCCGGTCATGGATTCCGAGGTCCCCATGGACGTGTCGGATTCCACCGATGTCTTCGTCAGCGCGGCGGATGATCGCGGCCTCGATCGGGTCGAGATATGGGCGATGCTCGAAGACTCCGAGGGCGGCGATGCCGAACCCGAGCCGATCGCGACCCTGACCCAAGCGATCCCGCCGGGAGAGGTGCCCGACAGCCTCCGTCCCGGGAACGGATCGGCGGTGTTCCGCACCCGCTGGTATACGCAGCAGATCACCAATGGCACGAGAGTTCGGCTGTTCTCTCGCGCCTACGACGATGCCGACAACAACACGCGATCCGAGCTCGTCACCGTCCGTGTCCTGAACCTGGGAACGATCCTGCGCCCTCCGCGTCCGGATATCCTGATCACACCTTCTGCCGGCACCGTCGAAGACTTCTTCACCTTCGACGCCTCGAACACGGAGGACGACATCGATTCGCCCGAGCAGATCGTGGTCCGGTGGGACTTCGACAACGACGGGCTTTGGGAACACGATTGGGCCGAGCAGCTGCCCGCCTCCTCACCGGTCCAGCACCGTTTCTCAAGGGCGGCTATCTACACAGTGGTCGTCGAAGCGATGAACACTTACCTCTCCACCCAGAAGGGTCGTGCCGTTCGACAGCTGCAGGTGACCAACGTCGGTGGAAACCCCGATCCGCCGGAAGATGAGAACATGATCCTGATTCCGGGCGGAACCTACTTCGTCGGCGCGCCAGACACCGCCTCTTGGCGCTATGCGAGCGCGAACGAGTTCCCTGGGCACAATGCGCGTATCGTGGGCGGCTACTATATCGAACGCACCGAGGTCACCAACGCGCTCTACCTCGATTTCCTCCAGAAGGCGATGGCGATGACGCCGCCGCTCGCCAGGCAAGAAGGCACGATCGTTCGGCTCTATCCGGATCGCGTCGAACCGGTAGACGAAGACAGCCTTCCCCAACCGATGCTCGATCTGATGTCCTCTGCGATCTTCTACGATTTGGATGGCGACACGATGGCCGTCGCGGCCGCTGACCGCAATCTTCCCGTGGTCGGTGTGAGCTGGTACGGCGCGAAGGCCTACGCGGAGTCGCGGGGGCTCCGCCTGCCCACCGAGCACGAGTGGGAGATCGCGGCAAAAGGAGAGCAGTCCGACTGGATCTATCCCTGGGGCGTGACCATCGCTCCCGATCAGGCGAACTACAACACGGGGGAGCCGGGTCAAACTCTGGAGCTGCGACCGAGAGGTTCGTTCCCCTCCAGCACGAGCCCGTTCGGTCTGCTCGATCTCTCGGGCAATGCGAAGGAGTGGGTCCGCGACTGGTACGGTCCCTATTCGGAGACGACCCAGACGAACCCCGAAGGCCCGCTCTCCGGCACCCTGCGGGTCCTCCGGGGCGGCAGCTATGTCCAGACTTCCACCGGCGTTCGAGTCATCGGCCGCGAGGCCGCCGATCCAGCGATGACCTCCAGTCAAATCGGGTTCCGGACCGCCTACACGGCGCCCTGATCGAGATGCACAGGGGCGGATTCGGGAGCGCAGTTTCGGTCTCCGCCCCGACGAGTTCCGCCCCGGAATGGATCGGCGCGCGGGAGGGATTGGCGTGAGTCCCGGTCGGCGTTGGCGGGATCGCCCCAGGTTCGACACCCGGGCGGTCCACGGCGGCAACGCATCCCCCTTGGAGGCATGTTCCGGGAGCCCGCTGAGCCTTCCGATCGTTCAGAGCAGCACGTACAGCTTCGATTCCCCTGAGGAGATGGTTGAGGTCCTCTCCGGCGCGCGCGCAGGCTACATTTACTCGCGCTACGACAACCCCACGATCCACGCGGTAGAGGAGAAGCTCGCCGCGCTCGAGGGCGGCGATCGAGCGCTTCTCTTCTCCTCGGGGCTGGCCGCGATCCACGCAGCGCTCTGGAGTCGCTCGCGCGACGGCGGGAGGTTGATCGCCGGGCGGGATCTCTACGGCGGGACGATCTCGCTGATGGAGCAGCTGCTTCCCAGGCTCGGCATCGCTATCTCGCGGATCGATCTCGCGGACCCGGCTGCCGTCGAGCGGGAGATCCGTGGCGGCGCGTGCGCCATCTTCCTCGAAACGCCGACTAACCCGCTTCTGAGAATCGTCGATGGGCCCGGCGTGGCGCGGGTGGCGCGTGATGCGGGAATTCCGGTCATTGTCGACAACACATTCGCCACGCCGGTTCTCCAGAATCCCCTCGAGTGGGGGGCCGAGCTGGTGCTGCACAGCGCGACGAAGTACCTCGGAGGGCACTCGGACCTCACGCTCGGCGTCGCTGTGGGAAGCGACGCGACGATCGCGCGGCTGGAGCATGTGCGGCGAACGCTCGGCGGATCGGCCGACCCCTTCGCGGGCTGGCTCTTGAATCGCGGCCTTGCGACCCTGCCGATTCGGGTCCGACGGCAGTCGGAGACTGCAGCCCGGTTGGCCGCGATGCTGGAGAGCGAACCCACGGTCTCGAAGGTCCATTACCCGGGTCTGGCGAGTCACCCGGGACACGCGATCGCCCGGCGTCAGATGAACGGCTTCGGCGGGATGCTCTCCTTTGAGCTGCGCGGGGGCCTCGATGCCGCGATGGAGTTCCTGCGGGGCCTTTGCTGCGTCCGCATCGCAACGAGCCTCGGCGGGGTCGAGAGCGTCGCGAGCCACCCGGTCACCTCCAGTCATCGCATGGTCGATCCCGAGAGCCGGAAGGCTGCGGGAATCACCGACGGGCTGATTCGTCTCTCCGCTGGGCTCGAGGATCCGGAGGATCTCATTGATGATCTCCGATCCGCCCTCCGGCGAACACAGCCGGCCTCCAAGTGAGCGGAATGCACGATCATCGCCAGCCCGTATCCCGGCTTCGCGCAGTCTTTGCGTTGACGGCCGGCTTCATGGTGGTCGAGTTCGTGGGCGGGTGGGTGGCAAACAGCCTGGCGCTCCTCTCCGACGCAGGCCATATGCTCTCGGATGTCACGGCGCTCGGGCTCGCGCTCCTTGCATTTCATCAGATGAGGCGGCCTCCCGACATGCGGCGCAGCTATGGGTACGACCGCCTGGAGGTTCTCTCCGCCCTGATGAACGGCACGCTCCTCTGCGGCGTGGCGGTGCTCATCGGAGTCAACGCGGTGAAGAGATTCCGATCTCCTCCCGAGATCGAGGGCGGGCTCATGCTCGTCGTCGCGGGGATCGGGCTTGCGATCAATCTCGCCGGGCTCGCCCTCTTGCACCGGGGAAGTCGCGAGAGCATCGGGATTCGCGGGGCATTTCTTCACCTGGTCGGCGACACGCTCGGGAGCGTGGCGGCGATCGGCGCCGCCTTGACGATCCGGGCCACTGGGTGGACAGAGATCGACGCGATCGCCAGTCTTGCCATCACGATCCTGATCATCCTGAGCGGGCTTCGGTTGCTGAGGGAGAGCCTTCATATCCTCCTTGAGGGAGTGCCGAGGCACATCTCCCTTCCCGAGGTGGAGGAGGCGCTCGCGCGCCTCTCCGGCATCTCAGGGGTGCACGACCTTCACATCTGGAGGATCGGGAGCCACTTCGACACCCTCACAGTTCACCTCATCGTGGAGGATCCGAGCCAGTGGCGGGTCCAGAGGGATGCCGCTCGCAGCTTGCTGGTGGAACGATTCGGGATCGATCATTGCACGATCGAAGTGGAGGGACCCGGAGAGCACCGGGGAGCCGACTGCTCTGGCGCCGTTCATCGCGCGGAGGGGGGGGAGCGACAATGAGCGGTCGGGGAACGATCATCACGTTGGTCGATCCATCGGCCGATCGGCCCGCCGAGGTTCTGACCCGATTCGAGGACATCCGGCGCGCGGTCGAATCCGGCAATCCCGTATGGGTGGATCTGGAGAACCCCGACGAATCGCAGATCGCAGAGGTGCGGAAGATCTTCCCGTTCCATCCGCTGGCCCTGGAAGACGTGATGCACGCCGCGCAGCGGGCGAAAGTCGAGGAGTACGAGAAGCATCTCTTCGTGGTCGCCTTCGGAATGCGCCATGTGCAAGGGACCGATTTCGAGCTGCTGGAGCTGGACGCGTTTCTCGGGGATGGATACCTGGCCACGTTCCACGAGGAGCCGATTCCCGCCGTGAGCGAGCTGATCGATCGGTGCCGGGCGGGGAGGTTCGCATTCGAGTCGGGAGCGGACCGTATCCTCTACGCGGCGCTCGACGGGCTGGTCGATAGCTGCTTTCCGCTGCTCGACCAGCTCGATGCGAGCATCGACGAAATCGAGTCCGATCTGCTCGACTCGGCCGGCTCGGAGCTGTTGCGCGACATCTTTCTCGTCCGGAAGAACCTCCTGAAGTTCCGTAAACTCGTCCATCCCCAGCGTGAGGTGCTCGGGCATCTCGCGAGCCGGGACTATCCGTGGATCGCCGCCTCGGTCCGAACCTATCTCCGGGACATCCACGATCATCTCTGGAGGATCGGCGAGTCGGCCGACACGTACCGGGAGATCCTGGACACGGCCGTGGAGACCTATCTGAGCCAGGCCGGTGAGCGGACGAATCGAATCATCAAGTTTCTGACGATCATCGCGACGATGGGACTTCCGCTCACGTTCATCACCAGCTTCTTCGGAATGAACTTCGCCCACATGCCGGGGTTGCATCATCCGGCTGCAGTCCCGATTCTGGTCGGTTCGATGGTCGCGGCGGAAGCGGCGCTCCTGGTCGTCTTCCGGAAGAAAGGATGGCTGTGACACGCGCACTTCCGATCGTCCTGATCTGCGTCGTCCTGCTGATCGCCCCGGTTCTGCTCTACACCGGAGCGACGGGGCACCTCCGGGTGCTCGACGAGCACGAGCTCGTGTGGGACAACCCTGCCGTGAACGGCGATGACCTCACTCAGACTCTCCAAGGACGCTGGCAGGCGGGGGAGTTCCGTCCCCAGGTCCGGCCGACGGCGACGGTCCTTCGGGCGCTGGAGCATTCGTTCTTCGGCTTCGACCGCGCGCGCTATCAGTTCGATCAGCTGCTTCTCCATGGGATAAACGCCCTGCTGCTCTTCTTCCTCTTGAGGCGCTGGATCGGCTCCATCCGAGCGGCTGCCCTCGGCGCACTCCTTTTCGCCCTCCATCCCGTGGCGAGCCATTCCCTCCTCTATCTCGGCGGCTTGTCGGAGATCCTCGCGACGGGTTTCATGCTCGCCACGCTCCTGGTCTATCGGGAGGGAGAATGGCAGGGTCAGGGGAGCTGGGTCGCCCTCGCGGCGCTCTCGTTCCTCGCGATGACGAGCAAGGAGATCGGGTTTCTCCTTCCCATCCTGACGCTCGTCGCGGCGGCGGTCGCTTCCGATCGCCGGCGCCCCGTCATCCGGACGGTGGCCCCGGTCCTGAGCGGCCTGGCGGTCGCACTCGCGGTTCGGTGGTTCGCATTGGCGACGGTCTCGGAGTCGATCCGCCGCATTCCCGCAGTCGACCCAGCTTCCGGAGAACCGTTTCTGAACAATCTGCTACGGTCATTCGCGGGAGTCGCGGTCGAGGCAGGCGCGCTCCTCGCGCCGATCCGCCTGACCCATGAGTACAGCTGGATCTTCGCGGTGGGGCCGAGCCGGGCCGCGGCGCTCGGTGCGATCGGTGTCGCGATCGTCTGCATCGCGCTGGCGCTGGCATTGCGGAAACGTTCGGCTCGCGGATTACGGATGCCCGTGGCGATCGTGGGGCTGGCGCTTCTGCTTCCGGCGCTGACGGTCGCCTCGGGGGGAACCGCAGCCTCGGAGAGGAACCTCTATCCGGCTCTGATCGGCTGGACCGGATGCCTCGCGGCCGTGGGCGTCGCGGCGTCGAAGCGTTGGACCTCCGCAGGGCCGCTCCTCACCGGCGTCGCGGTCGGTCTCGTACTTCTCCTGGGAGCGCGGACTGCTCTTCGCGTTCCCGACTTCAAGGATCAAGCGACAATCCTCCAGTCCGCGCGAAAGAGCTATCCGTCGAGTCCCTTCAACCTCTACCTCCTCGGCAACGATCGCATGGCGGCCGGGGACTACGCCGCGGCGCGATCCTATTATGAGGAGTCGTTGCGCAGCTGGCCGCGGTTCCTGCTGGGATCGATGAATCTCGCGACCGCGCTCATCGGCCAGGACGAGTATGGCCTCGCGCTACGGACGCTCGACCCGTTGGCCCAGCGGGCGAAACACGTCCGGAAGCTGCGCCTCATCGACGCAAAGGCGCACTACCATGCCGGATTGATCCTCATGCAACAGGAGAGATTCAAGGAGGCCGCGGAGGCTTTCGAGCGCATGCTGCTCTTCTACCCCGACCATCTTGGCGCGAAGGGAAACCTCGGGTTGATCTATGTGAAGGCTCCGGCCTACGCCGAGCGCGGGATTCCGTTGTTGAAGGAGACGCTCGCGCGCGAGCGGGACTCGGGCCGACGGGTCAATCTGGAGAAGGCGCTCAAGGCCGCGGAGGGTTTCCTCCACGATTACATCGAGCGGACGGGGGATCTGCCATCGAAGCGCGAGTCGCCCGCGAATGCGCCTCTCGGCGAACCGTGGAAGACGGCGGCTGCAGAGGGGATGTAGCGGCGTCGCCGGGTCGTTATCGCGCCGGGCCGGCAGAGGCGAGCGCCTGGATGCGGGAGATTCCGCGACGGGACTCCTCGGCGGCGGGGGTCTCGGGCGCGAGAATGACGATCCGGTTGTAGGTCTCCAGGGCTTCCTGCTGATCGCCGAGTCCCTCGGCGAGCCTACCCTTCTTGAGCTCCAGGTCGGCGATCTCGATGAGCCGTTCCCGAAGCTTGGGCGTGATGGACGCGTCCGGATGGCCCTGAACGAATCGGCCTGCCGTATCGAGGCGAGTGATCGTCCCCGCAAGCTCGTCGAGTCGGCGTTTGACCTGCTCGCGGACGGGCAGGTCGGGCAGCCGCTCGTACAGGTTCTGGAGCGGCTCGAGATCGCGGACGTCGGGGATCAGGCGGGACAGCTCCGCAGCCGCCCGCATCGCGTCTGTTGAGTCGCCATCCGCCGGGAGCTCGCCGGAACCTTCCAGGAGCGTCGCCAGTCTCGTCGCCGCGCGGTCGGGTCGGCTCGAGAGGCGATAGGCCCGGGCGAGACGGAATCGAGCCTCGGCGCTCCGCGGATGTTCGGGGAAGTTGCGGATGAAGCGCTCGAGGATCCGGGTGTTCGGGTTGGGGCCGTTCACCGCCTCCAGATAGGGGGGAAGATTCAATTGACGGAGGGACTCGACGGAGTCGCGCATCGAGGCGATTTCTTCGATGAGGCCGGGATCGGATAGGCCCCCGCGCGCCGCGGCGAGAAGGCTGTCGTATTCGATCCGCAGGGGACCGTAGTCGCGAAGCAGGGGATCGCGACGCTGCATCCGCTCGAAGCGGAACCGGAGAAGCTCGGAATGGACGGAGAAGTCCGATCCCGATGAAGCGCCGGCATGGAGGGCAAGGCCGTAGAGGAAGTCGGAGTAGATCTCGTCCCGCATCGCCGCGGCCGCGAGGGAGAGGCCCTGCTGCACTCCAAGGCGATAGGCGGCGACCTCGGCCGGCGACGGTCCGTGCTCGGCGCCCGGCGCGACGGAGCGCGCGACGGTCACACGGTCGGACCAATAAGGATGGGTTCTCCAGTACCCGAACTCCCGCGTCTCGTAGACTCGATCGTGCAACTTCTGCATGAGGGAGGTTCCCGCCTCGCGGGGGTATCCAGCGAGGGATGCGAGGCGTCGTCCGCCGTCGTCCGCCTCCATCTCGAGTTTCCGGCTATACCCTCGCAGCAGGAGCTCGTGGAACACGCTTCCGAAGACCGCCGTCCCGGTGAGCGCCGCCTCGGCGGAGGTCTGCGAGTCGAGATAGCTTCCCGGTTGCTCGATCACTGGCTGGCTGCGCGAGGAGCCGGAACCGACCATGGAGACGGCCACGACCATCGCCGTCTGGAGCAGGGAGAGGAATCCGTCCAGTCGACCCTGCCGCGAAAAGTCTCGGTGCAGCACGTGCGAGATCTCGTGGCCGAGCAAGTGGGCCAGCTCCGCATCGGTCAGGTCCAGCTCCAGGATTCCGCGAGTGACGAAGATCCATCCGCCCGGCAACGCCATGGCGTTCGGCTCGTCCATGTCGAGGATCTGAAAGGTGAAGATGATCTCGGGTCTGCCCGAAACGAGCGCCACGCGGTACCCGATATCGTTCATCCGGCGAAGGAGGGAGTCGGTCTCGACCGTCCCGAAGTGCCGCGTGATATACCGGGACGCCTCCAGGCCGATCGTGAAGTCCGACGGCAACTCCACCGCCGGGTCGACCCGGACCTCGGTCGGCTCGTCGGCAGGCTCGGAGTTCGACTGCCCCCACGCGACGGAGGCCGAGATCGCGAGCATCGTTGCCGCGAGGGCGGAGAGTGCGGCGGCGCGCCGCGCCTTGGAGGGATGACGCATCAGCCGGATCCTTCCCGCTCCGACTCGTCGCTCTTGCGCCCGAGGACCTGAGCGAGATCGGGGACATGGATTGTTCGCTGAGGGAAGGGGATCTCGATTCCCTCCTCGGAGAGGCGGGCGAAGACCCTGCTATTCAGCTCGCTCTTGACGAGATACTGGTCGGTGAAGGTTGCGATCCGGACGATGAGGCTGTAGTCGAGCGAGTTGTCCCCGAGCGCCGAGAAACGGACGAACGGGGCGGGTTCGCCGAGGAGGCCGGGGACCTGGCCGATCGCCTCGTTTGCGATCTGCAGGAGGATCGCGGCCACCCGCTCGGGGTCGCTCGAATAGGAGACCGAGTAGGGAATGACCAGACCCATGTCCGATGTCGGCTGGTCGTAGTTGACCAGGACCGCATCGGCGAGCCTGGCGTTTGGAACGATGACTATCGTGTTCGAGAGCATTCGGATCCGGGTGGCTCGCCAGCCGATCTGATGGACGAACCCCTCCTCTCCGCTCTCGAGACGGATATAGTCGCCCACATGGATCGGACGATCGGCAAAGAGGTAAACGCCGGCCACGAAGTGAGTGAGCGAGTCCTTCAAAGCCAGGCCGAGGGCGAGCGATCCGATCCCAAGGCTGGCGATCAGGGGCTCGACGGCGATCCCGATGCTCTGGAGAAGCATCACGCCGCCCATGGAGATGATGATGACCCGCCCGACCACCCGGACCATCGTCGCGGAACCCGCGAGCGTCGGAGACTTGGCGAGGATATCCCTCGAGAGCCCGTTGATCGTGCGAAGTCCGATCGACATGAGCAGGAAGGTGGCGAGGAAGATCCATCCTCGATTGAGATAGGGGTCGAACTCCTCGGGTAGGTCCAGGCCCCGGAGCGCGAGCCAAACTCCCGCGAGGGCTCCGGCAGCGCAGACGGGGGCTCCGACGGCCTTCAGGACGACATCGTCGATGTCTGTCTTGGTGTGGCGCACGCCGCGGGCGAGGATCCACACGGCAAGTCGCCCCGCCATCCATCCCAGGGCTCCGAAGAGGATGAGGAGCAGGGTCCCGGCCAGGATTGGCGGAAGCGGAAGCTCGGCGCCGAAAACCGATGTCATCGTGAGTTCGACCTCCAGGCGCGACCGCACCCCTCAGGGGGGAGCCGGCCGCTCCGATCAGGGGGGTGATCGATCGGCTGCGTCCGAGACGATCGCCTTGCAGGCGGTTTCCATCGTGATTCCACCTGCGAGGTAAGCGTCCCAATGTCTCTTGATAACCGACTGGACCCGTTCCTGTTCCGGGGCAATCGGAGGGATCGACCAGCCAAGGCTCGATTCGAGCGCACGCGCGACGACGTAATCGAGAAAGGCATCCGGCAGTCCGGCGATTGCAGCCGCCTCTCCCGATGCGAGCGCATCGATCGCCCCGGCGAGCCGCCGGGGAGCGGAGACGGCGTCCGCCGGCGCTAGGGCGTCGGCTACCCTCAAGTAGCGCCGGAGAAGAAGGATCGCTCCCCGCCCGAGGACTGGCTCCTCGCACTCCACGAGGATCAGATAGCCTCCATCGGGCGCGCTGTATATGCCGTTGCCTTCCGGGAGCCGATCCTTGACGAGCCGGATCCGGACCTTGGTGGAATCTGGCAGCGGCAAGGCGAGAACGCGCGAGATGTTCCCCAGGAGTCGATCTTCGCCGGGGCGGATGGAATCATCGAAGGCGCTGCTCCACAGCTCGAGGTCCCGCCGGGCCGCTGGCCAGAGCGATGACTGAAAGAGGGGAAAAGCGGATCGATAGAGGTCGGCAAGGACCACGCGGATCGAGTCGGCCCCCTCATGGCAGAGCGGTTTCAGGTCGACGGCCGCCCCCGAGATGATGCCAGGGATCTCCGCCGGGGATCCAGGAGCCGATAGGTAGGGATCGAGCCTGCGCCAGAGCAGGCGCTCCACATGAGACCGATACTTGGGGTTCCTCCGGTGAACGATGAGGACCGTCTTCGCCTCGGTGCGAAGCGGCAGGCTGTCGGGAAGGAACTCCACCAGGCTCCGCAGCCGATCGGCCGGCCCGCGGAGGAGGGGGGGGACGGAGCTCGAGGGCGCGGCGGCGCTCGCGGCGCGGAGGGTCACATAGAAGTTACCCACGCCGTCGATGCCGAGCGCGGGAAGACGCGCCTCGGCGACGCGGCCGCAGAGCGGTGCGAGAAGCGCCATCGCGATCAACGCCGCCGCGCATCGCGGAGCCAGGGTCATGCAAGCACCTGGGCCACTCGCGAGAGCATCCAGTCAATCTCCTCCTTCTCGATGACCAGCGGCGGGGCGAAGCGGATCACCTGCTCGTGCGTCTCCTTGCAGAGGATGCCGAGATCGCGGAGCTTCTCGCAGTAGGGCCGGGCCGGGCCCGAGGCCTTCTTGATCTCCACTCCGACCAGGAGACCTCGACCGCGAACCTCGCTCACGTGCGGGGAGGGGATCGCTCGGAGGCGGTCCATGAAGTAGCCGCCGAGATCAGCGGAGCGCTCGACGAGCCTCTCATCGCGGATGATCCGCAGGGCCGCGCGCGCGATCGCGCAGGCGAGCGGATTGCCGCCGAATGTCGATCCGTGATCGCCCGGACGGAAGACGCCGAGGATCTCCTTGCTGCCAACGACCGCGGACACGGGGTAGAGCCCCCCTCCCAACGCCTTGCCGAGGATCAGGAGGTCGGGATCGGAGATTCCCTCCCACTCGCAACAGAAGAGCTTGCCGGTCCGGCCGAAGCCGGTCTGGATCTCGTCGTCGAGCCAGAGGATCCGCTGCTTCTTGCACAGGTCGCGGGTCTTGCGGAGATAGCCGTCGGGAGGGACGATCACCCCGCCCTCGCCCTGGATCGGCTCGAAGAGGAATCCCGCGGTGTTCGGCGTGATTGCGCGCTGGAAGGCATCGAGGTTCCCGTAGGGGACCATCACGAAGCCGGGCGTGAACGGCCCGAATCCCTGCCGGTACTGCTCTTCACTGCTGAAACCGACGATCGTGGTCGTCCGGCCATGAAAGTTGTTGGAGCAGACGATGATCTCCGCCGCTCCCGCCGGGATCTTCTTGACCTCGTAAGCCCACTTCCGACAGGCCTTGATCGCGGTCTCCACGGCCTCCGCGCCCGTGTTCATCGGCAGGGCCATCTCCATCCGACAGAGGTCAGTCAGCTCCCTCAGGAAGGGGCCGAGCTGGTCGTTGTGGAAGGCCCTGGATGTGAGCGTCACCCGTCCCGCCTGCTCGACCATCGCCGCGATCACCTTTGGATGGCGGTGTCCTTGGTTCACGGCTGAGTAGGCCGAGAGGCAGTCGAGATACTTCTTCCCCTCGACGTCGTAAACCCAAACCCCTTCCGCCTTCTCGATCACGACGTCGAGAGGGTGGTAGTTATGAGCGCCAAAAGTCTCCGCCAAAGAGATCAGCTCCTGCGTCCGCGACATATCCCATCCACCTCCGGTTAGCGGGCATCCCCCATGGATACGAGTCTCCCGGTTCGGGATCGATCCGAAAGGGGCCCCCTGTCGGAGTGTAGCGATGAACGCGGAAGGGGGGTAGCCTGCCGGCCATGAGCGAGGCGCGGCGCGGCATCGCGAGGAGAGTCCTGACGTATCTCGGACTCCAGAGGGAGCTTGCCCTCCTCTTCGGCATGGTCGTTCTGATCGGCCTCGGCGAGCGGATTGGGTCGCGCTTCATCCCCAAGTACCTCCAGACGCTGGGCGGGACGGCCGTCGTGATCGGGCTCTACGGGGCAATGGAGAACCTCCTGGGGGCGCTCTGGGCGCTACCCGGGGGGATTCTCTCGGACAAGCTGGGGACCAAGAAGGCGCTGGCGCTCTTCAACCTGGTGGCGATGGCCGGCTATGCGATCGTGGTGCTCGTTCCGAGTTGGCCGGCGGTCCTCATCGCGGCGGTGTTCTTCCTGGCCTGGTCCTCGATTTCTCTCCCCGCGACGATGAGTCTCCTCGCCCGGGTCCTGCCGAGATCGAAGCGGGCGATGGGCGTCTCGATGCATTCTCTTATACGTCGGATCCCGATGGCCCTGGGGCCCGTCATCGGCGGGGCGCTGATCGCCGGCTATGGAGTCGAGGCGGGGGTGCGGATCTCCTTCGCGATCGCGCTCGTCCTGGCCCTGGTCGCCCTGCTCGTGCAGCAGCGCATGCTGGAGGAGACGGGGAAGCCGTACGAGTGGATCCACCCCCTGACGCTCCTGCGGCGATTCGATTCCCGGCTGAAGCGGTTGCTCGTCTCGGATATCCTGATCCGGTTCTGCGAGCAGATTCCCTACGCCTTCGTCGTGCTCTGGGTGATCGACATCGCCGGGCGCTCGGCGCCCGAGTTCGGGCTCCTCTCGGCGATCGAGATGGCGACCGCCGCGCTGATCTATATCCCAGTCGCCCACTTCAGCGACCGCGGCGAAAGAAAGCCGTTCGTTCTCGCGACCTTCGCATTCTTCACCCTCTTCCCGCTCGCCCTCTACGCCTCGAAGACGATGCCGCTTCTCGTCGCGGCGTTCGTCTTGCGGGGGCTCAAGGAGTTCGGGGAGCCGACGCGCAAGGCGCTCATCGTCGATCTTGCCCACCCCGGAATCGAAGCCCGTACGGTCGGTGCCTACTACCTCACCCGTGACCTGATCGTGAGTCTGGCCGCCTTCCTCGGAGGACTTCTCTGGAGAATCGATCCGAAGTGGAATCTCTGGACGGCCTTTGCGTGTGGGGCAGTGGGGACGCTCTACTTCGCCGTGTATGGTCGGGGGGTCAATCCCCGGGATCCAGAGCCAGAGAATGGAGCGTCATGACCTCACCTCAGGGATGATTACAGGTGTCTTTAGATGCGAGATAACCAAATAGGTGCCGATAGGTGCCTAAACGAGAGGGTGGTCAGGCCATCCGCGCGCACTCAGCCGCCGCGCGTCCCTCAGGATGGGGCGTGAACATCGTTGTTCCCATCATGCGGAGGGGGCGCGCACTCCGCGCCCCCCCTCGTGGAATCAGAGCCGAAAGTCATCAACGGAGGATGACCAGTCGCTGGACGCTCGACTCGAGCCCCAGCGAGGCGTGTACGAAGTAGACGCCGCTCGGTAGGAGTTTGCCCGCGCCGTCCCGGCCCTCCCAGGGCAGCATATGGACCCCGGGCGCGAGCAGGCCGGTCTGGATCGAGCCGACTTGCCTTCCGGTCGGGTCGAGGACTCGGATCGCCGGGGATCCTCCCGGAGCGGGAACTGCCAGGCGGATCGTTGTCATCGGATTGAACGGGTTGGGCACGGCCGAGATCCCGAGCGACCGCGGGGCGATGTCGAGATCAAGCGCGTCCGCGGCCGGGGCATCCGGCACGAAGACGCGGATATCGTCGACTGCCCAGCCACCGAAACGGAGTCCCGCATCGCTCTGCGTCTCGAAGCGGACCCGCACGGAGGGGTTGTCGTCGGCGATCGCCGAGATGTCGTAGACGAGAGTCTCCCACCCCGTGTCCCGGAAGTTCCCATTCGACGGATTGGCGAAGATCTCCGTTCCATTCACCTTGAGCCGCGCATGGTCGTAGAGGCCCTCCTCCACCGTCAGGAACCGGCGGATCGAGAGGTGGACGTCGCTGCGGCCGGAGCAGTTGATCGCGGGCGACTCGAGGTAGCAGTTGGAGCTGTTCTCATAGAGGGTGTTGTAGCTTCCCGCCTCGTTCAGGTCGTTTCCGAAGCAGTAGAGCCCCCCGGCGGCCTGGACGGGGTCCGGCTTGGTGTACTTCGTTCGCGGCGTCGCCCTGCGCCAGTCATCGACGGTGCCGCCGTGGGTCCAGCTTCCCTCGCCGGACTCGAAACCCTGCTCGTAGACGGTGAGCGTCGGCCCGATGAACAGCGGGAAGGTGCTCGTCTGCGGGTCCTCTTCGGCGCACGAGATCGTCAGCGTGAAATCGATGGCGCCTGCGGCGGAGCCGGAGGCCTGGACCTGGAAGTGAGGCGCCGTCGAGACGCCGACCGCCCAGGGGGCGATGTTCGGGAACGTGGCGTTCCCGTCGATGATGGTGATCTCCGGATCGGCGCAGGTGAGGGTCGCGGCGATCCCGGTTCCCGACGTGCGCCCGAAGTTGCGCAGTGTGATCTGCAGCGTGCCCGTCTCGCCGGGATCGAGGACGCCGTTGGCGTTCCCGCCGGTGACGGTGGCGGCGTTGAACCCGAGGCGCGTGTAGAGGGAGGGAGTGTAGAGAATTAGATTCGCGCCCTGTCCGAGGTAGCAATCGCCATAGCGCATCCAGCAATAGCCGCCCTCGCCCCAGCTCGCGCCCCAGCTGTTCTTGAAGAGCCAGGCCCCCTGTCCGCTGCATGCGTTGTCATCCCATCCGCAGAGGACCACGCAGTGGTTGACCGTGCCGGAGCCGGAGTACTGGAAGCAGCCGCCCGTGTAGTAGAAGAGGGAGTTCGGGGCGTAGACGTTCACCGCGATCGGGCCGGTGAGGATGGCGGTCTTCAAGTTGGCCATGATGTTCGGGACCATCTGGTAGCCCTGGATGTACTCGACCGAGTCGTACTCGTCGTCGTTGCAGGGAGCCGTGTCGTTGCCGGTGTAGGGCATGCTCGTCTCATGGACCTGGCCCATCGACATCTGCACGTAGTAACATGCCTCGGACTGGCCGCCGTCGCAGTTTCCGCCCCACTCGTTGCAGACGAGGATCTGCTGTTCCGAGAGGTCCGTGTCGAGACCCTTGTAGATCTTGATCATGGACTCGAACGCGCCGGTTCCGGCGAAGGCCCAGCAACTGCCGCAACCTCCCTGGTTTCGCGCTCCCGTCATCCCGCCGAGGGCCCGCCAGTCATAGGAGACGGGCAGTTCCCGCTCTGGCAGGGCGATCACCTCGCCGCTCGAGCGGGCGCGCCGCTCCTCCTCACTCATCGGGATGAGTCCCAGCATCGCCTGCTTCTCCGCAGGGGTGAGATCGGAAACGCCGGTATGTCCGGCCGTCCACCCCCAACCGTTCTGCTGAATCTCCTCCTGGATCTGCCGGATTTCCTCATCGGCGCTCCACTCGGGGGCGGCGAGGCATGGGGAATGGGCTAGGGTCGCAAGCGCTGCCAGGACGGGCAGGCAGAGTGCGACGGCGAGGCGAACGCGCGCCGGGGAACACATCTCATGGCCTCCTCTGTTGCGGGCTCCAAGCTTCGCCGGGCCTCCCGGCCCGAACGATCGATTTATCGAACGACCAGGATCGATCCGGCAGGGAACGAACCCGGACTCAGCCGCACGAAGTAGATGCCGGCGGGAACGAGATCCCCGGCGTCGGTCCGGCCCTGCCAGTGGGCGAACCCGCTTGGCTCGGGATGGAGACGCGCAACCCGGCGACCCGCTGCATTGAAGATCTCGGCGATCGGCGATTCGGCCCCCGGGCCCTGGGCAAGGCGGATCGATGTGGCGCCGCGCATGGGATTCGGGAAGATCCGGATCTTGCTCGGCACGGCATTCGTGCCGCCGGCGGTGGCGATCCCCCTCTTGGAGCAGCCCTCGAGGTAGGCCCCGATCCCCCCGCAGGCGATCCCATCCGGGTGATGGCCTTCGATGCATGGGGATCCGGCACGCAGCTCGAAGCTCGAGGAATCGTAGATCGCGGGATCGAGCCGGCCCGCGCCCGGGAACCCGCAAAAGAGCGGATCGGCGGAGAAGTCGCCGTCGCCAGGCTCCACGCCCCAGTAGTCCTCCTCCCCGTTGGCCCAGAAGTCGTTGCAGAAGAGATCGGCGCTCCGGAAGACAACGATTCCGTCCCCGAACTCGGCCGAGCGGTTCCAGGCGACGATGTTCCCGAAAAACGTCACACCGAGGTAAGGAAGCTCAACGCCTCCGCCTGGGCCGTCCGAGGCATTGCCGACGATGGTGTTGCCTTGAATCTCGCCGACGAAGCAGGAGATTCCTCCTCCGAGGCACTCGCCCGCGCAGCGGTTGCCGGCGATCAGGTTGCCCCGCACGAGAACGGCCGAGTCTTCGTCGGCGTAGATTCCTCCTCCCCTGCTCGGGAAACAGCAGTGGTAGCTGGTCCGGTTCTCGACGATCCGGTTCTCGACGATCCGGGCCCGGCTTCCGAAGATGCAGCAGACGCCGGCTCCCAGGGCGCTCTGGTTGCGACGGATGAGGTTGCCGTAGATCAGGGGCGATGCAGACGTGCACTGGATGCCGGTCTCGCCGTCCTCGATCGTGAAGCCTTCGATGACCGAACCCGAGGCCTCCTCGAAGAAGAAGTGGACGACCGGCCCAGCGTCGCGCCTCCCCTCGCCCGTGAGGATGGTGGCCTCCGGCCCCTCGGTCGAGACGAGGACGATCGACTTCGACTCGATCCAGAGGTGAGCGGGATAGCGTCCCGGCGTCACCAGAATGGTGTCTCCGGTCGCTGCGTGATCGATCGCTTCCTGGATCGTTGGGTAGTCTCCCGTGCCGTCTGCGTGAATCGTCCACGTGCTCGAGCTTGCGACGAGGGGGGCGGCCGTGAGGCCGATGAGGCAGGTGAAACGACGGAGCGGGTGCTGGAGACGATGATGCAAACCGACCTCCCCGGCAGGCCATCTTGCGAGCCATATCGATTTTACCACAATGAGGCGCCCCCCCGAAGGGCGAAGGCGCCCCCGCTCGGCGTCTGGCCGGGCGACGCTTGAATGGGGGCCGCCGGCCGCCTAACCTCGGACGGATTGGCGCGTCCGGGAACGAACCGGACCGGAGCCCGGAGGTGACGACTTGGCCGAACCGACAGGATCATTTGTCAGCGGGGAACGGAAGCTTCCGCGGTCACTCCGGTCGCGGCTGCCTCACTACTATCGCCTGAGCGAGCGGGCGATCCGCGCTGGCGAAGGGGAGATCGCCGTCAGCGAGGCCGCTGTCCAGTTGGAGATATCCGACGCGCAGGTGCTGGAGGATGCGGGGCACCTGGGTGTGGAGGTCTCCGAAGGGACGTTGCCCGCCGAGCAAGTCCGGGATGTCGCGGAGCATGTCCTGGGCTTGCGGCCGGTCAACACCGCCGTGTTGATCGGAATGGGGCGGTTGGGTTCGGCGATCGCATCGTACGAGGGATTCGGCCCTTACGGGATGCGAATCGTCGCCGTATTCGATCACGATCCCCAGAAGGTCGGCCGCTTCGTGAGCGGTCTGCGGATCCTCCCGATGGAGCAGCTCGAGGATGTGATCTCGATCTTCCAGATCCGTCTCGCAGTGCTATGCGTCTCTCCCGAGGACGCCCAGGAGGTCGCTCACCGCCTCGCCAGGGCCGGAATCCAGGCGATCTGGAACTTCGCCCCCATTCGACTCGAAATGCCGTCTGATGTCGTGGTGAGAAACGAGAATATCGTCATCGGGCTCGCCCAGCTCTGTCGCGACCTGCGCGAGGCGAACCTGCGACGACTTCCGCCGGAAGAGGAGTAAGCGGCCGCGCAGTCCTAGACACGTTGACCCCAGGAGGTAACTGCATGGCCCGGACCCTCGTGCCCATCCCGCAACCCCACAAGATCGCCAATGGCGCAGTCGCGCTTCTCCTCGGAAGCCGGAAGGGGGCCTTTCTGCTGAAGGGAGACCCCGCCCGGAGGACCTGGAAGATCCAGGGTCCGCACTTCCTGGGCAACATCGTCCACCACGTCGTGCTCGATCCGAGAGATCGAAAGACGATCCTTCTCGCGGCGAAGACCGGCCATCTCGGTCCCACGATCTTCCGCTCCGCGGACTTCGGCCGCACCTGGAAGGAGGCGGAGCAACCGCCTGCCTTCCGCAAAGCGCCGGAAGGGGAGAACGGCCGGAGCGTCGATCACGTGTTCTGGCTCACGCCGGGGCACGCATCCGAGCCGGGTGTATGGTACGCGGGGACGTCTCCGCAGGGGATCTTCCGCTCGGAGGACGGCGGCAGGACCTGGGAGGGAGTCGACGGCTTCAACGAACATCCGATGCGCGAGCGATGGACGGGCGGAGAGAAGGACGGGACGCCCGACGGCCCGAAGCTCCACTCGATTCTCGTCGATCCGCGCGACGCGCGGCACTTGTACATTGGGATGTCGAGCGGCGGAGTCTTCGAGAGCGTCGATGGCGGCGCGGACTGGCGCCCCTTGAACAAGGGCTGCGCCGCAGACTTTCTCCCGGATCCCGCGACCGAATACGGGCACGACCCCCACTGCGTGCGGCTGCACCCGCTCGACCCGGATCGCCTCTACCAACAGAATCACTGCGGCATCTACAGGCTCGATCGTCCGGGCGACACGTGGGTGAGGATCGGATCGAGGATGCCGAAGAAGGTGGGCGACATCGGTTTTCCAATGGTGCTCCACCCGCGCGATCCGGATGTGGCCTGGGTGTTCCCGATGGACGGAACCGAGGTGTGGCCCAGGGTGAGCCCCGGGGGGCGGCCGGCGGTCTATGGCACCCGAAACGCTGGAAAGAGCTGGGCGCGCCTCGACGGGGGCCTGCCGGAGGGGCAGGCCTGGTTCACGGTCAAGAGGCAGGCGATGAGCGCCGACGCGCACGATCCGGTGGGGATCTACTTCGGGACGACGAGCGGAGAAGTCTGGGCCTCGAAGGACGAGGGGAAGCGCTGGAAGTGTATCGCGAGGCATCTTCCTCACATCTATAGCATCGAGGCGGTGGAGCTTCCGCGATGAGAGTCGGGATCCCGACGCCGCTTCGGTCTTACACGAAGGGCCGGGGCGAGGTCGAGGCCGAGGGGCGGAACCTGACCGAGCTGCTTGCGGATCTTGATCGACGCTACCCTGGGATCCGGTTTCGCATGATCGACGAACAGGAGCGGATCCGTCCGCACATGCGTATCTTCGTGAATCGCGAGGAGGCGAGGGACCTCACGAGGCGACTCACCCCCGCGGACGAAGTTCGAATCCTGCAGGCTCTGAGCGGCGGGTGATCCGCCACGGCTGTCACATCTCAGCCGCGTGCCTGGCGACGAAGACGAGCTCTCCCGGATCGCACGACCCGGGAGGGCGTTTCTCGTAGTCGGCGTAGAGGGCCTCGACGCCGAACCCGCACCGGGCGAGCAGGTGCTCCGCTTCGTAGCGAAACAGGTACCGCATGCGGAAGCTGTGAAAGACATCCTCGAGCCGTCCGTCGGGGTGGCGGACTTCGTAACGGAACTCCACCTCCTGGATCTGCGCGAAGATTTCCCGCGAGAGGATGCGAATGTGGCGGACGACCGTGCGTCCATCCCGCAAGGTGAAGGGGGCCTCGGGATCGAAGCGAGTTGCCGCAGGATCGACCGCGAGCCGCTGGATCGATGGGTTGAACAGATCGAGGATCAACCTGCCGCCGGGCGCGAGAGCGCGTCGGACCGCTTCCAGGCATGCGATCTGATCCTCGACCTCGATCAGGTGCTGGAAAGCGCGGAAAGGGATCGTGATCAGGGCGAATCTGCGATCGGACACGAAGTCCCTCATGTCTCCCGCCTGGAGCTCGATCCGCGCCCGGACATCGGGAGGCTCCTCGGCGACTCGGAGGCGGCATCTCTCGAGCATCCAGCGGGAGGAATCGAGCCCGACGATCGAGACTCCCGCACGGGCCGTCGGTAGGAGGATCCGGCCCGTACCGCAGCCGAGCTCAAGCACGGGGCCGCGCGCCTCTCGAGCGGCTTCAATGTAGAAGTGGACGTCGGGCCGATTCGTGTAAGGGACCACCTGGTCGTAGAACTCGGCCAGCAGTGGCGATTGATCGTAATCGGAACCGTGCATGATGGAACCTCGATCCCCGGCAGGGGGACTCCTCAGGGCTGAACGATGAGGTTCGCCGTGTCGCAGTTGTCGTTCTCGGCCGATTCGGGGACGAGGTTCGTGATGTCGGCGCAGGCCTCGATGAAGCGGACGGTGATCGGCTGATTCTCGCTCGGGTCCGCCGGCGACCAGCTGATGTCGCTGATGCGAAGCTGCGCCGATTCTGGTCCTCCGGTGTCCTTGTCGTCGTCATCCGAGCACGATGCGAGGACCATGGGAATCATGAGCAGGAGTCCGGCTCTCCCCAGCCGTTTCCGGTTCATGGCCATTCCTTTCCGGGACATACCGCTCCTTGACGGGCTCAGCCGCCTGGCTGCAGGCCGGTCGCGTTCGTCTGGTGCGCAGCGTCTCACTCGATGCCGAACTTCTCGAGGCGGTAATTCAAGACATGTCTGGGGATTCCAAGGTACTCGGCGGTCCGGGTCCGATTCCCCCCATATTTCGCCAGGGCGCGGACGATGACTTCACGCTCCAGCTCGAACAACGGGAGCCCCGTCTCAGGGAGGGGACCCAGGAACTCATCAGGCCCTCCGCGATGCGGCGGAGGACTCAGGTCGGAGGGGAGGTCGTCGCGGTCGAGCCGATCGGATCTCCGGAGAAGGACCATCCGTTGCGCCAAGTTCGCCAGCTCGCGCACGTTCCCGGGCCAGGGAAGCTGCATGAGGGTCTGGAGGAGCTCGGGGGAGGTCCGCACAGGCGAGTCGCCCGCATAGCGTCGAGCGAAATGGTCCCAGAGCGCCGGGATATCGTCGGGTCGATCCCGGAGCGGAGGGATCCGAATCGGGATCACATTGAGGCGGTAGTAGAGGTCGCTGCGAAAGGTCCCTTCCCGCACATGCTGATCGAGATCGGCGTTCGTCGCCGCGATGAGACGCACATCGACGTCCACCGCCTTCGAGGATCCCAGAGGATCGACTTGGCGCGTCTCGATCGCCCTCAGGAGCTTCGTCTGAAGCTCCGCCGGCAGATCGGCGATCTCATCGAGGAAGAGACTCCCCCCGTCGGCGCGCTGGAACTTCCCCGGCTTGTCCTTGACCGCGCCCGTGAAGGCTCCCCGCACATAGCCGAAGAGCTCCGACTCGATCAGATCCTTGGGAATCGCGGCGCAGTTGACGGCGACGAAGGGCCGCTCCCATCGGTCCGATTCCGCATGGATCGCATGGGCGATGACCTCCTTGCCGGTTCCCGATTCGCCCGTCAGGAGGACGGTCGCATCGGTGGGAGCGATCCTCCGGACGATCTCGAGGATGCGCGTCATGGCCTCGGAGGCGTGGACGATGTCGATCCGGCGCGTCTGTTCGCGGAGTCGGCTCCGCAGCTCCCGGTTCTCGATGAGGAGACGGCGCCGTTCGAGCGCCTGATCGATCGCGACCTTCAACTCCTCCCTGTTATACGGCTTCGTGAGGTAGTCGTGGGCACCGCGCTTCATTGCCTCGACCGCATCCTCGATCGAGCCGAACGCGGTGAGCAGAATGACGGGAATCGCCGGATCGATCGCGCGCACGCGTTCGAGCAGCTGCAGTCCGTCGATCCCGGGCATCTTGAGATCGGTGATGACGACCTCGGGACGGGAGGTCTCCATGGCCGCGAGCCCCTCCTCGCCCCCTCCGGCGAGAACGACTTCGTGGCCGCCCTCCCGCAGCGTGAATGCGAGGACCTCCCGGAGGCTCGGATCGTCGTCGACGAGAAGGACCCTAGCCATCGAGCTTCTCCGTGGGGATGTCGATCTCCACCACGCCGCCTCCTCCTGCGGCGTTCATGACTCGGATCCGCCCCCCGTGGGCCTCGATGATCCGATGTGAGATTGCGAGGCCGAGACCGGTCCCTTGGCTCTTCGTCGTGAAGAACGGGGTGAAGGCGTTCTCGATCGCCTCGGCCGTGAATCCGGGACCCGAGTCCTCGACGCGGAGGTGGAAGACCTGCGGTGAGCGCGCGCACCGGATGCGGACAGTCCCGCCGGCGCCGGAGGCCTGGCACGCGTTGAGGAGGATGTTCAGGAGGACCTGCCGGAACTGCTCCCGGTCGGCGGTCACGAGGATGGAAGGAGCGGATGGCCCGGCGAAATCGAATCGGATCGATCGCCCCTCTTCCTGCCCCGCGAGCAGGGTGAGCACTTCGGCGATGTCGGCCTCCGCGGCAAAGGTCTGTCTGTCGAGACTCCGCGGGCGCGCGAAGGCGAGGAATCGGGTCAGCACCTCGTTCAAGCGCACCGATTCCCCCACAAGGAGATCGAGCAGGCGGCGTTTCGCATGGCCGGTGGGGAAGTCATCGGCGAGAATCTCCGCCGATCCCTTGATCGAAGCGAGGGGATTTCGAATCTCGTGAGCCAGCCCGGCCGAGAGGCGGCCGACCGCGGCGAGCTTCGCCGTGTGGACGAGCTGCTCCTCGGTCGAGCGGAGCTGCACGATGCTGCGCTGGAGATCGCTTTGCGTCCGCTTGAGCCTGGAGACGAGAACGCCGGTCGTGGTCCCCACGGCGAAGTAGAGGACCATCTCGAGGATCTTCTGCGTGTCGCTCGCTGGGTCGTGCGAGATGTGCCCGAAAGCGTGTGGGATATATGCCCCGCAGACCAGCGCGGCGGCGGCGAGCCCGCCCCTCCACCCGTGCCGGAAGGCGCCGAAGATGATCGGCAGGTAATACAGGCGGCGGTAGATGTCATGGAGATGATGGGCGTGAGGCGGAGCGACATAGTGGAGGATCGAGATCCCCACAATCGCGACGACGACCAGGCCATCGAAGATCCGCGCCCTCGAGCGGGCGCCCGGCGGTGTCGTCTCCGGCTTCAATGGCCCGTCTCGCTGCCGCGGCGAATCAGCAGGATTGGGCCGCGGCGGCAGCGGTGCGGAGGGGGCAACAGGTTCATGAACAACTCCTCAATCTATTGAAGACTATTCAACAACTCGAAAGAGAAGTGAAGAATGTTCTCCGATGCCGGCGAGCCGGCGCAGAGGCGACTGTCGATCCCATGTTCTAACTGATTGTGATATAAGCAACTAGACCCAGAAGGCGTCAAGACATCCTTGTGGCACGTCCCGTGCTCCAAGCAGGACCATGACCCAGTCGAAGATCCTTCTCCCGGCAGTGCGCCTGACGCCTCGGGGGATTGCCATCCTGGCGGGCGGGCTCGCGCTGGCTCCCGTCGGGGGCGCCAGCGCCCAGTCCGTCGACTCACTCGTCGCCCTAGCCATGCGGACGAATCCGGAGATCCGCTCCATGGACGCCCGAACCGGCGCCGCGCGGGAACGGATCGCCCCCGCCGGCGCCCTCCCGGATCCGGTTCTCACCTATCGCCTTGATCGAATTCCTTCCGACTCCGCCGATCCCGGCAGGGCCGCGGCGCAGCGATTCGGAGTCATGCAGATGTTTCCCTTCCCCGGAAAGCAGGGGCGTATGCGAGGAATGGCTGCGGAGGAAGCGGAAATGGCGCGGGCTGCGCGGGACCGCGCTCGCCTCGAAGTGGCCGCGGATCTGCGCGGGGCCTACGCCCAGCTCGCCGCGATCGAGTCGTCGATCCGCATCCTCGAGGAAGACTCCCGGTCTCTGGAAGCGCTAGCCGAGGCGGCGCTCGTTCGCTACCAGGTCGGCGAGACGCAGCAAGCCGAACTGCTTCGCATGCAAGTCGAGCTCGCCGAGTCCAGGATGCGATCCGCCGTGTTGCGCGATCAGATTCCCGCGTGGAGGGCGAGGATCAACGAGCTCCTGGGCCGTGCGCCCGATGCGTCGATACGAACTACGCGACCCGATACGACTTTCCATTCCCCGTCGCTCGACTCCCTCGACCGTCGCGTCGAGCGCGATCAACCCAATGTGCTCTTCTCCAAGCGCGCCGAGAGGCGGAGCTCCCAAGCGCTGGGCCTTGCCCGGAAAGAGGGGTGGCCTGATCTCGGAGTCGGCTTCGAGTACATGGCGGAGCGGGGAATGCCCGATTCGTGGATGGGGATGATCGAGGTACGACTCCCGATCTGGAGGTGGAACAAGGTCGCGCCCACGCGCAGGGCGGCGGAACAGGACCTCGACGCCGCGAAGGAAGAGACGCGGCGATCGACGAATGAGGCGGTCGCGACCGCCCGCTCCCTCCTGTCGGAAGCGCTCGCGGCCCGTCGCGAGATGACCCTCTATCGGACGCAGGTGATCCCGCGCGCGTTGACCTCCCTCGAGTCCACCCGCTCGGCGTACGAAACCGGGAAGGCCGCGTTCCTGGATTTCCTGGACGCGCGGCGCTCGTTGCTCCGGGCGCGTCTCGCGCACGAGGAGGCGGTCGCCGAGTTTCTCGATCGAAGCGCGAGGCTTCGTCTCGCGATGGGGGATCGGGCGCTGGAAGGAGCTGATGTCGATGGATGAGATGCGGAACCGGACGCGTCAGGGTCGCAGAGGCCGGATCGTCACGGCTTTGAAGGTCCTCAATGTGAGATTGCGCTTCATCCTCCTCATGGTCGCGGTGGGGCTCGTCGCCGCGCAGTGGGACGCGATCGTCGCGCGCGTCGAACGTCTGGGTCGGGGGGAGCGCGGCGCCGATTCGACGGCTTCGGCCTACGAGTACTACTGCCCAATGCACCCGAGCGTCGTGCGCGCTGAGCAGGGGAACTGCCCCATTTGCGGCATGCCGCTCACACAGAGGAGACGCGGCGAGAAGCCGGCGCTCCCGGAGGGAGTCCTGGGACGAGTCCAGCTCTCGCCGCACAGGATCCAGCTTGCGGGCGTCGGCACCTCCGAGGTCGGATTCCGCTCGCTCTCCTCGTCGATCCGCGCGGTTGGGACGATCGAGCTCGACGAGCGAAGGCTGGCGCGCATTTCATCGAGGATTCCGGGACGGATCGAGAAGCTCCACGTCGACTTCACGGGGGAGACCGTTTCGCGCCATGAAGCGCTTCTGGAGATCTACAGTCCCGAGCTGGTTTCCGCGCAGCAGGAGTATCTGCTGGCGCTTCGAAGCTACGAGGATCTCTCCGGCGCCGGGCCGCTCCCCGCAAGCGATGCGAAGGCGATCTTCGACGCCGCGCGGGAGCGCCTGAGGCTCTGGGGGATCGGGGACGACCAGATCGCCGAGATCGAGGCTCGCGGGACTCCGATGACGAGGCTTCCGATCCGATCGCCGATCGCGGGAACGGTCGTCGAGAAGCAGGTCGTGGCGGGGCAGTACGTGGAGGAGGGCGCTCTGCTCTACACCGTGGCCGATCTCTCATCCGTCTGGATCACGGCGCACCTCTACGAGAACGAGATTGCCCGAGTGAAAATCGGCGCAGGGGTTCGGGTCACGACCCGCGCCCTCCCGGATCGGGTCTTCGCCGGAGAGGTGGCGTTCATCTGGCCGGTCGTGGACGAGGGGACGCGGACCGTGCGCGTGCGCGCGGACGTGGCGAACCCGGGCGGGGCCCTGCGGCCCGGGATGTATGTCGATGCGGAGATCGCCACGGAGTCCGGGGTCGGTATCCGATCGGAACAAGCGGATGCGCGATACATCTGCCCCATGCATCCGGAGGTCGTGCAGACCGGGCCGGGGCGATGCCCCAAGTGCGGAATGTTCCTCGAACGGGTCGAATCCGCTCCCGCGGGGACCGCGCTCGTGGTGCCGGAATCGGCCGTGATCGACACGGGGACGCGCAAGGTCGTGTATCTCGAACGCGAGCCGGGGGTCTACGACGCGGTGGCGGTCGATCTGGGCTCCCGCGAGGATGGCCACTATCCAGTCCGTGGGGGACTCGCTCCGGGCGATAGGATCGTCACCGCCGGAGCGTTCCTCGTCGACGCCGAGCTTCGCTTGAATCCAGGCGCCGCGAGCGCCTATTTCGGCGCGAGCGGGAGCCCCAACGGAGCGGACTCGAGGACCCCGCACGATCATGATTGAGCGGATCATCGAGTACTCGGTCCACAACCGCTTCGTCGTGATCATGATCACGGTGGGCGTCGCGCTCTGGGGCCTCTATAGCCTCGCGAGGACCCCCATCGACGCCATTCCCGATCTCTCCGAGAACCAGGTGATCGTCTTTGCCGACTGGATGGGGAGAAGCCCGCAGGAGATCGAGGACCAGGTGACCTACCCCCTCTCGGTGAACCTGCAGGGGCTCGCGGGAGTCAAGGCCGTGCGGTCGACCTCCGAGTTCAACTTCTCGATGATCAACATCATCTTCGAGGACCGAACCGACTTCTACTTCGCGCGTCAGCGCGTCCTGGAGCGTCTCTCGGTCGCGGGGACGTTCCTTCCCTCCGGGGTCGTCCCGTACCTGGCGCCCGACGCGACGGCGCTGGGGCAGATCTTCTGGTACACGGTGGAAGGGCAGGGGCGCAATCTCGGAGAACTTCGCGCGATCCAGGACTGGTTCGTCCGCTATCAGCTGAACGCCGTCCCTGGGGTGGCGGAGGTCGCGAGCGTCGGCGGGTTCGTCCGCGCTTACGAGATCACGGTCGATCCGAACCGGTTGCGCGCTTACGACATCACCCTGGGCCGGCTTGCCGAGGCGCTCGAACGGTCGAACTCGGCGGTCGGCGGAAACGTCTACATCAAGAACGAAGCCGAATACCTCGTCCGCGGCGTTGGCTGGATCCGCGACCTGGACGACATTCGCCATACCGTCGTCTCGAGCCATCAGGGGATCCCAGTCACGGTCGAACAGCTCGGAACGGTCCAAGTGGCGCCCCAGGCCCGGCGCTCGATCCTCGAGAAGGATGGGCGCGAGGTGGTCGGGGGAGTGGTCGTGATGCGTCACGAAGAGAATCCGCTCGAGGTCACCGAGCGGATCCACAAGAAGATCGGGGAGCTCTCGGCAGGCCTTCCGGAGGGAGTGAGGATCGTTCCCTTCTACGAGCGGACTCGCCTCATCCGTGATGCGATTCACACCCTCACCAAGACGCTCACCGAGGAGGTCGTGATCGCAGCTCTCGCGATCCTGCTGATCCTGGGGCACCTGGGAAGCGCCGTGATCGTCGTTCTGACGCTGCCCCTCGCAGTCCTCGTCTCCTTCATCTTGATGCACCTGTTCGGGATTCCATCGAACATCATGTCTCTCTCGGGGATCGCGATCTCGATCGGCGTACTTGTCGATGCCTCGATCGTCATGGTGGAGAACGGGACGCACGAGCTGACCGAGCGGTTCGGCCGGGAGAAGATCTCCGGGGACACGCGCGAAGCCATCCTCGCGTCGGCGAAGCTCGTCGGACGGCCGATCTTCTTGTCGGTCATGATCATGCTCATCTCCTTCCTCCCTGTCTTCGCTCTGACCGGGATGGAGGGAAAGATGTTCCATCCGCTCGCCTTCACGAAGAGCTTCGCGATGGTCGGGGTGGCGATTCTGGCGATCACCTTGGTGCCGGCCCTGATGCCGGTGCTTCTGCGGGGCCGGCTGCGCAGCGAGATGCAGAATCCCATCGTCCGCAGCTTCATCGAGATCTACCGGCCGGTTCTGGGCTTCCTTCTCAAGCACCCGAAACCGTTCCTTCTGAGCTTCGTGATCCTGCTCGGCGTGGGCTTCAACCTTGCCCGGCACATGGGCCGGGAGTTCATGCCTCCCCTGGATGAAGGCAGCATCATGGATATGCCCGTGACGATCCCGAGCGTGTCGATCTCGAAGGCCGGTGACGACATCCGGATCCGTGACGCGGTGCTGCGCTCGTTTCCCGAGGTCGAGTCGGTGGTCGGGAAGGCGGGCAGAGCGGAAACGCCGACGGATCCGGCTCCTCCCGACATGGTGGAGACGGTGGTGAACCTCAGGCCGAAGGACTGGTGGCCGAAGCGGGCGATTCGCTTCGAGCAAACGACGAGCGAGGTCGAGATCGTCCTCGAGAAACTGCAGGCGCGGGGCGCGGTTCGCCAAAACCTCTCAGAGGAGGACCGCGCGGCGCTGGTGAGCGAGGCGGCGATGGCGGGCGCCGAGAGGATGGACGCGATCCTGCGCGGCCACGCCATCGAAGCGATGCGCGCCGATGGGGTGGTCGTGGGCGAGGCCCTCGTGATGACGGGTCTGGATCGCGTGCTGGAGCAAGCGGCCGGAAAAGAAGCCATGGCGGTCGCGCCGGGCGAGGCCGAGAAGAAGGAGCTGGTCACTCGGCTCGCCGACGCTCACGGGTCGAGGCTCGTGAACGACCTGGGACCCGTGGACGTGCGGCGCTTCGTCGCGGCCGCACGCGACTCGGCGGTCGCGAGGGGATGGATCCGGGAACGCGCGGAGATCCTTCAGGCCACGCGCTCGCGATTCGATCTGCTGGTCGAGCCGGTCCGCTCCCTTCTCGGCCGCGATATGCCCAGCTTCGAGGAGCGCGTCCGGGGAGAGATGGAGAAGCGCCGGGACAGTCTCTGGAGGCGCCAGGCGAAGGCGGAGAACGAGGCCCTGGTCGACCTGGCCCTCGCCCGGTTCGACGACGTCATGATCGATGAGGTCGAGAAGGGCGCGGCGAGTCGAGGGTGGATCCAGCGCGATGTGACTCTCGCCGACCGGGAGACGATTCGCGTCGAACGGGTCAAGCCGCTTGCCCGCGGGCTCTTCCTCTGGCGCAAGACCAAGCCCGAGATCGTCCAGGAGATGGACACGGCGCTTCAGATGCCAGGCTGGGGGAATATCTGGACGCAGCCGATCATCAACCGGGTCGACATGCTCGCCACGGGCGTCCGTACGATGGTCGGGGTGAAGGTCTTCGGAGATGACCTCTATCGGATCCAGGATCTCTCGAAGCGGATCGCCGAGGAGCTGCGGGCGATCCCGGGATCGGCCGATGTCTTCCCGGATCAGATCGTGGGGGAGAACTATCTCGAGATCGACGTCGACCGGGAGAGAGCGGCGCGTTTCGGGGTCAATGTCGACGACGTTCAGATGGTGATCGAGACGGCCGTCGGCGGGATGATGGTCACCCAGACGGTTGAGGGGCGCAGACGATTCCCGGTTCGCGTGCGTTACGCGAGCGATTTCCGCGTGGACGAGGAGTCGATCGGCAAGATCCTCGTCAGCGGAATGGTCGGGGGGGACATGAGCGGTCCGATCCAGGTTCCGCTCTCCGAAGTGGCCTCGATCCGCGTGGTCGAGGGGCCGAGCATGATCAAGAGCGAGAACGGACTCCTGCGCTCCTATGTGCAGCTCAATGTCCGTGGGCGCGATGTTGTCAGCTTCGTTCAGGAAGCGCAGAGGGTGATCCAGAGAAGGATCGACCTGCCGCCCGGCTACTACATCGAATGGAGCGGGCAGTTCGAGCACGAGATGCGCGCGAAGAAGACCCTCTCGATCGTCTTTCCGATGGTGATCGCCCTCATCTTCCTCATCCTCTACATCACCTTCCACGATCTCGGGCACGCGTTGCTCATGGTCCTCGCCGTTCCCGGGGCCCTGGTGGGTGGAGTGATCTTCCAGACGATCTTCGGCTTCGAATTCAGCGTCGCGGTCTGGGTCGGCTACATCGCCGCTTTCGGCATGGCGACGGAGACAGGGATCGTCATGATGGTCTACCTGCGGGACGCGCTCGACCGCCGTGGGGGGCTGGGGGCGATCCGCCACCCGGCCGAGATCCGAGAAGTGGTGATCCAGGGGGCGGTCCATCGTTTGCGGCCGAAGCTCCTGACCGAGGGCGTGGCGATCGTGGGGCTCATGCCGATGCTCTGGGCGCAAGGAACGGGCGCCGAGGTGATGCGTCCGATGGTCGCGCCGGTCCTTGGAGGGCTCCTGGTGGCCGACGAGGTGATCGACTTGCTGATCCCGGTCCTCTTCCACTGGATGACCCTGGATCGCTGGAAGCGCCTTCGGGCACGCGCGGTCGCGGTGGAGGGCGCGTAAGATGGAAGCGATGGGCACGAGAGAAATCGCCATCCGGCTCCTCGGAATGCACTGTGCCGGGTGCGAAACAGATGTGCGACGACGACTGGAGGGCGTCCCCGGGATCGCCCGCGCGGAGGCCCGCGCGGAAGATGGGATCGTCCGGCTCGCGCTCGATGGGCCGGTCGATCCCGCCGCGGTCCGCCTCGCTCTGGCCGGAACCGAGTTCCGTATCCCGCGCGAGAGGCAGCATCTGATCGTCGAGGGAATGACCTGCCAGGGGTGCGTGGCAGACGTTCGAGGGCGGCTCGAGGCGCTGCCGATGGTCGAGCGCGTCGAGGTCGACCTGGAGAAGGGTCGGGCGATCGTCCTCCACTCCGGAGTTCCTGTCGAGACGATGGTCGCCGCGATCGCCGACTCGGGCGGCCGATTCAAGGCGCGGGCGTGCCACGCGGAGCCGATCGAGGAGGAGGCGGCTGAGGCCGTCGGGCGATCCCCTGCCGTCCCGATCCGGATCGCTCCGATCGAGCCCCCTCCCGTTGCGCCTGCGTCCATTCCTCGATCGGAGGGCCCTGAGACGGTCCAGCACCTGGCCGTCACAGGAATGACCTGCGCCTCGTGCGTCCTGAAGGTGGAGAGGCATCTTCGGGCAGTGCCCGGCGTGACGGAGGCGGCTGTCAACTTCGCCGCGGGGACGGCGACCGTGAGGTCGAGGGGCTGGGATCTCGATGTCGGACGGTTGATCGAGGCGGTCCGTTCGGCGGGAGCCTATGACGCGAAGCCAATGGTCGGCTCCTCGGGCGAGGAGATTCTCGAGCAGGAGCACCGCCGCGCCTACGACCGGCTGCGACGGAGGTTCCTCGGGTCGCTGGCTCTCACCGTCCCGATTCTCCTGCTCGCGATGCCCGCGATGTTCGGGCGGCACGGCCCACTCCCCGAACGAGCGGGCCAGATCGCGCAGCTGATCCTCTCCTTGCCGGTGATGTTCTGGGCAGCCGCGCCGTTCTTTCGCGGATTCGTCGTGGCGCTCCGCAACCGGACCGCCGACATGAACACGCTCGTGGCTGTCGGCACGGGCTCGGCCTTTCTTTTCTCGGTGGCCGGCGTCGTGGCGCCCTCGGCATTCCCTCCCGAGATGCGGACCCACGACTCCGTCCATGTCTACTTCGAGACGGCGGCGGTCATCGTGACCCTGATCCTGATGGGGCGCCTGCTCGAGGAACTGGCCAAGGGCCGGGCATCGAACGCGATCCGACGCCTGCTGGAGCTGCAGGCTCCGAAGGCGCGCGTGAGGCGCGACGGCGTCGAGGCCGAGATCCCGGTCGAGGAAGTCGCCGTGGGAGACTCGGTCGTGGTCCGGCCGGGCGAGAAGATCCCCGTTGACGGAGTGATCCTCGATGGGCGCTCGGGAGTCGAAGAGGGCCTGGTGACCGGTGAGCCGATGCCGGTGGAGAAGGGGCCGGGCGACTCCGTGATCGGGGGGACGCTCAATCGAACCGGGAGCTTCGTCTTCGAGGCGCGCAAGGTGGGAGCCGAGACGGTTCTCGCGAGAATCGTCGAGATGGTGCGGCGGGCGCAGGGGAGCAAGGCGCCGATCCAGGCGCTGGTGGACCGAGTCGCCGCTGTCTTTGTCCCTGCCGTGATCGCCGTCGCGCTCGCCGCTCTGGCCGCCTGGCTTCTCGTGGGGCCGGAGCCGCGGCTCGCCTACGCGCTCACGAGCTTCGTCGCGGTCCTCATCATCGCCTGCCCATGCGCCCTGGGGCTCGCGACCCCGACGGCGATCACCGTCGCCGCGGGCAAGGGAGCCGACCTCGGAATCCTCTATCGGTCGGCGGAATCGATCGAGGCGCTGGGCCGGGCGAATGCCGCGGTGCTCGACAAGACGGGGACCCTGACCGCGGGGAAGCCGACGCTCCGGGATGTCCGCTTGCTCGAGCCGGTGGATCCGGAGTCGATTCTTCGATTGCTTGCGACGGCGGAATCGCGCTCGGAGCATCCGCTGGCCGACTCGATCGTCGAAGGCCTCAAGCGCCGCGGCGCGCAGGCGACCGACCCGGAGCGGTTCGACTCGGTCCCGGGAGCGGGCGTCGTGGCGCGGGTCGAGGGCCGGGAGATCGTCGTCGGGAGCCGCGCGCTGCTCGAGTCGAGAGAGATCGACACCCGCGGGGCGGACTCGATCCTCGGCGAGGAGTCGCGGTCGGGCCGCACGACGATCCTGGCGGCCGTGGACGGGAAGCTGGCCGCTCTCCTCAGTCTCGAGGACGCGGTGAAGCCGGAGTCCGCCGCGGCCGTCGCCGCCCTGCGCGCGCGTGGCCTCGCCGTCTCCATGCAGACGGGGGATGCGCGGAGAGTCGCGGAGGCGGTCGGCGCGAGCGTCGGGATCGAGCGTGTCTTCGCGGAAGTGAAACCGGAGATGAAGGCGGAGGCCGTGGCGACGCTTCAGATAGAAGGGCGCCGCGTTCTCATGGCTGGCGATGGGATCAACGACGCGCCGGCCCTGGCGCAGGCGGATGTGGGAGTCGCAATGGGCACCGGGGCGGACGTGGCGATCGAGAGCGCCGGCGTCACGCTCCTGAAGGGAGACCTGCGGCGGCTCGTCACGGCGATCGATCTCTCCCGGCGAACTCTCTCCACGATCCGTCAGAACCTATTCTGGGCCTTCTTCTACAATGTCATCGGGATCCCGATCGCTGCGGGGGTCCTCTATCCGTTCACCGGATGGATGCTGAGCCCGATGATCGCGGCCTTCGCGATGGCGATGAGCTCCGTTTCGGTCGTATCCAATAGCCTGCGTTTGAAGCGGTTCAGTCCAAAGCCCCTGAACTGAGTGAGGGATGTGAAAGGAGATCGGCGATGACCAAGATGCGTGTTTGGATTCTAGGCCTCGCGGCCCTGCTGGCTCTCGCGTGGGCGGCGGAGGCGATGGAGATGGGAGTCGCCTCCCTGGCGAAGCGAGCGAGGGATGCCGACCCGGTGTCCGGCAAGAAGGTGGAGGCGAAGGAAGCGCCGATCGCGATCTATCTCGACACCGTCTACAAGTTCGAGTCGGGCGAGAACCTCGCGAAGTTTCGAGCGGCTCCAGAGAAATTCGCAGTCGTCGACTGCCCGGTCTCGAAGGATCCCGTCCGCGTTCGCGACGCGAAAGACAAGAGCGAGCACGGAGGACGCACATGGTACTTCTGCTCCTCCGACTGCAAGTCGAAGTTCGATTCCGCGCCCGCGAAGTACGCCTCCTACCTCTGCCTGGCCTGTGGGATGACGAGTCTGATCGGCGATTCCTACACGGTGAGCGGAGCGATCGACGGCCATGCCTTCCATTTCTGCTGCAACGACTGCAAGAAGCGGGTGGAGAAGGATGCCTCGGCCTTTCTGGCTCTCATCGTGCCGGAAGGCGGAGTGAAGAACGCGGACGGAGGAGAGCCGGAGAAGGCTCCGGCGAAGTCGGGGGACGAGCACAGCGGTCACAGCCACTGAGGGTTGGCCGGGCCGGATCGGACCCAAGCGGCGCGATCGCGCGCGGTCGGGGTGGATTCCCACCCATTGGGCGGACTCGTTCGATCACCCTGCAGACCACTCGTGGTTTGTCCGCCGGCTCCCGAGGGGCTATCCTCGATGCGCATGACAGTCTGCTTCTTCGTCACGGACCTCCACGGTCGTATCGACCGATACGAGAAGCTGCTCGCCAAGGCGCTGGAGGAGCGCCCCGCCGCCCTCTTCATTGGAGGCGACTTGCTTCCCTCGCACCTGGGCGCGGCCGTGGAGGACGGGGCCGGAAGCAGTGGATTCCTTCGAGGCTACCTCGCGCCCCGATTCCGGGCGCTGTGCGAAGAGCTCGGGTCGGCTCGTCCTCGGATCTTCTTGATCCTGGGCAACGACGATCCCGGTCAGGAGGAAGCGGTCGCGCTCGATGGGGGTGCGCAGGGGATCTGGGAGTACGTTCACCTCCGGAGGGTCCCGTTCGGCGAGTTCGCTGTGTATGGGTATTCGTGCATCCCGCCCAGCCCGTACGACCTCAAGGACTGGGAGCGCTACGACGTGTCGCGGTTCGTCGATCCGGGCTGCGTTGCCCCGGAGGATGGTTCACGAACCATTGCAGTATCGCGTCACGAGGCTTCTCGCGCCACCATCCGGAAGGACCTGGCGACGCTCACCGCGGGGTATCAGGCCGTCGGAGAGATCTTTCTCTTTCACGTTCCGCCGTACGCGACATCGATCGATCTCGCCGATCTCGCGGGTAGGAGAGTGGATCAGGTCCCGCTCGACCCGCACGTCGGCTCCATCGCAGTCCGGCAGCTGATCGAAGAGCGGCAACCTGTGATCACTCTCCATGGTCACGTCCACGAATCGACGCGATTGACCGGAACCTGGAACACGATGATCGGGCGGACCATCTGCATCAATGGAGCGCACGACGGGCCGGAGCTGGCGCTCGTGCGCTTCGATCCGCTGCGGCCTGGAACGGAAAGCCGCGAGCTCCTCTAGGCGGCGCCCTCCCGTCCCTTCATGGCCAGCGGGCGCGCCGGATCGGTGACGGCGCCGATCTTGACCGCGTAGCTCGATTTCATCTCGATGTCCTCGTCGGTGATGATGTGGACATCCAGCAGGCCTCGAGTGCGGTAACCGGTCCGCAGGAAGTTCAACTCGCTCAAGCACCAGCTCCATCCCTCCAACCAGAGCTTGAGGTCAGCGCGCTGGGCCTCGGTGCCTCGAAAGTGGATCATGAGGTCGATGTCGCTCGCTGGCCCGGCGGTGGCGTTCTTGGTGCTACCGAAGAGATAGATCGCCTGCACGCCGAAGCGATCTCCGTCGAGATTGGCCGCGAGGCTCTCGGCGAACCGGAGCCGCCAACGCCAGTGGTTATCCTCGCGATGGCGCTCGAGATCGGTCTCGACCCCGACGTCCTGAGCGATCTCCTCGGGAACCGAGAAGTAGGCGAGCGCCTCCTCTTGATCCGCGTTCATCGCGACCCGAAGGACCATTCCTCCGGTCGCTTTCGGAACATCGATGACCCGTATGACCTCGGCGAGCTCCTCTGACTCCGGTAGGACCTGCGTCAAGATGCTTTCCGAACCGAGCAAGAACGGCTCATTGAAGTGGATTCCCGCATCGTCCGGATAGAGTGGGAGATAACGGATCGATGCCTCGACCAGATCCTGGAAGAAGTGGGTCCCAAACGAGAGGTCGGGCAGGTAGTTGCCCTTCTTGCGGGCGATCTCGATCAACACCGCGGTGTTGTTGATGTCGGCGTAGGTGACATTCACCCCGAGCTTGATGTCCCCCCGGCTTCCCCAACGACCGGGACCCATGAGGATGAACTGCCGCTTCGGAAGCAGCTTGTTGAGTCTGCCCACGGCCCGGCCGACGGCGCGGAGATCGTCCAGCCTGGGCAATCCGTTGTACTTCTCGGGATCGACGTAGACGATGTGCGTGATGTTGGGCACATGGCCATTCGAGACGAATCGATTGGCGGAGAAGAGGATCCGCTCTGGGTCCAGACCTGGAGGTATCGGGGTGCCGGGCGTCGCCTGGGCGAAGCTTTGAGGACGACACTGGAGAAGGTAAAGGTCGCGCCCGTCGGAGGCGAACTCGATGTCGACCGGCGAGCCGATCTCCTTCTCCAAGGTCTCGAGGATCGCCTTGATCTGGCGGATGAAGGGAGTGCCGGAAACAAGCCCCTCGAAGGTGAAGATGAGCCTGCCCGGATCGTAATCCAGCTCCCGGCCGATGGGCTTGCGGACCCGGTCATCCTCGACGATCGAGACCATGTTCCCGACCTGGGGAAACGTGGAGCCCACCACTTGCAGGAAATCGCGGAGCTCGACTGTCCTGAACGCGCCTTCGCCGAGATCGATCACGTCGATCTTCTTCGGCGAATAGCGGATCGCTTCATCGAAGCTCACGTTGACGCGGAGGTTCGGTTGGCCGGGCGCCAAGAGAACCGGATAGTCGTCCTTGAGACGATCGACGGCGCGCGTCCCCAGTCCCGGAACGAGGCGGACGAGGCCATCCTCGCGCTTGATCCGTGGAGACCATCGGAATTCATTGCGGCTGAAGGCGACGCCCGAGAAGGCAGGAAGGAAGTACTTGTCCACAGTCGTGCCCACTACTTCCTGGACGAGGATCCCCATCTCCTCGTAAACGTCCAGCAGACCCCTCTCGGCGCGGTATTCGATCGGATCCGGAGCGAACACCGACGCATAGACCTCAGAGATCGCATCCATCAGGGCCGCAAGGCGCTCGGCCTTCGTGCCCTGGTTGTCGAGGAACAAGCTCTTGTACTTTCCGGAAAAGGCGGCCCCGAATCGATCCTCAAGAAGGCTCGAGCTGCGGATGACTAACGGCTTTCCCTCGAGATCGTCGAGGATGCGGGAAAGGCCGTTGACGATGTGAGGGGAGAATTTGGAGCTTCTGAACATCTGAACGATGTGCGGGTATTCCGCACGGACCTGATCAATCTCCGCATACTTTTGATTGAACACGTCTTCGAGATCGTTGTATTGGATGAAGTCCAGGAGGCAGTCCGTGGTGATGTACCAACTCCGAGGAGTCTTGACATCCTTGAGGATCGGATTATCGCTTAGCTCGAGAATCCGCGTCGCGAGGAAGAGGCCGGCGCTCTTTCCGCCGAGCTTTCCCTGGCTCCGGGGGGGGAAGACGATCCGCTCGACGATCTCGTCATAGCAGTCGATGTCGATGAAGCGCTTCGCGATCTCGATGAACTTGTGCTGGTCTGTGAAGAAGTGCTCGATCAGGGAGACGCGGAGCCCGGTCCGGGCCGAGAGAGGGAACTCGACCTCGTCCCGGGGTATGTGCTTCAGACGGCGGACTGCCTCGGTGACCTCGCCGAGAGTGGAGTCGGGATTGCCGACAGTCGTGACGAAGAAGCGGGCGCGGTCTTCGCGGATCCATTTCTGGATACAAGTGAGCATCTGATCCTCGCTCAAGCGAGAGGCGGCGATCGTGAGGGTGGCGTCGGTGATCTGGGCGATATCGACGGCGTAGACCGGTTCCATGGGCTGATTTTCATCGCCCGTGATGCCGCGTTCGTCCGTCGGCATTGCGACCACCTTCTCCAGCAGGCCGAGAGCCTCGTCGATCCCGAGCCAACAGAGATGGTTGAGCATCTTGCGCGTGATGCGCTTGAGCATCGCTTGGTCGGTGCGCTTGAGGAAGTCGATGATGACGCGCCACTGCCCGGGGGCGGTGGGGGAAATCGCATGCCGAGCGGTTTCGAGGTTCTGGAAGGCGGTCTGAAGCCTCTGGTGAGCGATGAAATCTGCGATCCTCTGGGCGATGGCCGTTATGAGCCGCTTCTCTTCGTTGAGGAATGGGCCGCTGTCCGCCTTGGATCGCTCTTCGGTGTAGAAGACCTCGATCTTCCCGGCCGGTTGGCCATCGATGAGAATGTCCGCCGATTGAACCCATGGCGTCTCGATGAAGTCGGGAGAATGGATCACTTTCTGAAGATAGGCGATTCGCACGACGCAGATGGTCGGGTACTGGTACCCCATTGGAATCGCCTGGAGCACGCCGCCCAAGAGATCTTCGAGAGGAGCTTCCGTGTGCTTCAGAATCTCGTCGATGTGGTAGAGGCAATCCAGCTCCTTCGCGCGCTCCTGGAGGACGCGGAGGATCCTGTCGATGGAGGTTTCATTCGGGTTCATGGACGTTCACTCCCTGTGTCGGCGGTCGGATCGGGAGGTCGCACGATCACGCCGCGGCCGCTGCGGCCGTCGACCTTGATCGACAAGGGCGCCACAAGCCGGACGTGCCGGAGATGCGGAGTCTCTTCGATCTGCGCCTGACGAGCGAGCCACTTCCAGTCGATGTGGAATCGGTCGGTGTGGCGGACGGAAAAGTAGAGCACTCGGAAACTCGAGATGTTGTGAAAGAAGTGGGAGCCCTGGCTCGGATCGGCATTGACGGTCGGCATCGAGGCCTCGACGATTGCCCGAGCGCGGGAGATCTGCCCCCACTTCACGGGGATTCCGAGCCAGGGATCGGAAGTTCCCCAACGTCCGAAGCCAATCAGGAGACAGTGCCGCCCCTCCTTTGCGAGGGTCTGATTGATCCCCTCCACCTCCCGCGCGATCGACTGCGTGTGGGCGGTGTCGAACGCGTCGGGTTTGCAGAAGACGATGTCCCGGATTTCCCTCTCGATGCCGTTGCCAAGGACTGCGGTCGAGGCGGCAAGCACACGGGGGCCCTCCATCTCTTGGAGCTCGACCTGGACTTCGTCGTTCGAGACGACCATGGGGCGGACCTGGAGGAATCCGAATCGGGCCGGTTCGCTGGCGGAATCGGGGAGCGTCATGGCGAACTCGATCTCAACCGGGCTCCCGACGGCGTCCTCGGAGACGCGCATCAGACGCGAGAGGAGATCGTTCAGAGGAAACAGATCGAGGCGGAGAAGCGTTGCGAAGTCGAGAACGCGGGGCCCCGGGACCCCGATGCCCATCTTCAGGCGGTCGGACTCCGGATCGTACGTGGATGCGATGTAGCGCAGCGTTCCGTCCTCCTCGGCCACTTCGATGCCGGAGCGAAGGAGATACTCCGTCTCGCGGATCGGATCGAAAGCCGGAGGCCTTCCCATGTTGACCGCCCAGAAGTCGACCTGGGTCTGGCGGAGCAGGTCTCGCAGCGTCCCATAGGGCGGATTCGTGCGGGGATAAGCCGGCGAATAGCTCCAGGTGAGTCCGCCGTCGACGATCTGCTTGCCCAGCCCCAGGGCCAAGTGGACGACTCCATCATGCGGTCCGCTGTGTCCCATGGGATAGAAGTTATAGGATCGGACGACCCCGGACACGTCGGGATAGAACCGGTCCTCGTGCCTGCGCCCCACCACCTCCTGGATCACGATCGCCATCTTCTCGTCGGCTGCCGACTTGTCGGTCGATCGGATATACGACTTGGCGTCGGCGAAGTAGGTCGAGGCGTACACGAACTTGATCGCCTCGACGAGCTTCCGGAAGCGGGAGTCGGCGTCGGGCTGGTTGTTCGGGATCATCTTCGTCGAGTAGACCCCGGCGAAGGGCTGGAACATCGCATCCTCGAGCAGGCTGGATGACCGGATCGCGAGGGGCTGATGGACCGAGTCGATCAGCGCCTTCAAGTCCCCGACGATCTGCGCCGGCAGGCTTCCCCGCTGAAATGCGTGCGCGATGCGATCGTCCGGCTCATCGGATGAAGCGATCTCGTGAAGAGCGTTTTCTGCGATGAACGAGTCGAAGAGCTCGGTGGCGATGACGGTCATGCGTGGGATATTGATCGCGATGTTCTTGTAGCTGCCATCCGGGAACTCGGCGTCCAATGTCTTCTTGATGAAGGCGAGCCCCTTCGCCTTTCCGCCGATCGAGCCTTGACCGATGACCGTCAAGTCCTCGGTGGAATCGAAGAACTCCCGGTTGAACTTGGCGAAGCTTCGGTCGTCCGGAGGAGTCATCCCCATTCTCCCCCGACGCCGCCGGCTGGAGAACCGGCGGCGTGGCACATTGGGGCACCTACAGCAATTGCGACCCTGCCTAGAGCCAGCCCCGATCCTTGCAGGCTTGCGCGACCCGGCTGATGGCGATCACGTAGGCCGCGTCCCGCATGTAGAGCTTCTGCCGCCGGGCGAGCTCGCTCACCGCCAGGAAGGCGGACGTCATTTTCACGTCCAGCTTCCCGAGCACCTCGTCCTTCTCCCAGTAGTAGTTCATGTTACACTGGACCTGCTCAAAGTAGCTGCAGGTCACTCCTCCGGCGTTGGCGAGGAAGTCGGGGATCACGAAGATCCCGCGCTCGTGGATCACCTTGTCGGCATCGGGCGTGGTCGGCCCGTTGGCGCCCTCGGCGATGACCTTCACCTTTGGAGAGATCCGGCCTACGTTCTCGATCGTGATCTGGTTTTCCAGGGCGCAGGGCATCAGGACCTCGACGTCTTGCGCGATCCAGTCGGCCCCGGGAAGCACCTCGTAGCCAAGGCTCTTTGCTTTTGCCTTGTCGATCCCGCCGAAAGCGTCGGTGATGCCATGAAGCTCGTCGAGGTTGATCCCTGACTCCTTGCTGAACGAATAGGAGGTCTGGTCCGCCTGGTCCCAGCTCGAGACGCAGATCACCTTCCCGCCGAGCTGCTGGTAGAGCCGGATCGCGTACTGCGCGACATTGCCGAATCCCTGCACGCTCGCCCGCGTGGCCGAGGTCTGGATCCCCAGCTCCTTCAATGCCTCACGCAGCGTGAAGACGACGCCGAATCCAGTCGCCTCGGTCCGGCCGAGGGATCCGCCCATCCCGACGGGCTTGCCGGTGATGAAGCCCGGGTAGTGGCCGCGGTGGATCGTCTCGAACTCGTCGAGCATCCAGAGCATGTGCTGCGCCGAGGTCATCACGTCGGGCGCCGGGACGTCGGTGACCGGACCGACCTCGCGAGAAATCTGCCGGACCCATCCGCGGCAGATCTGCTCCTGCTCGCGCGGACTGAGATTGTGCGGATCGCAAACGACTCCGCCCTTGCTACCCCCAAGCGGGATGTCGACCACGGCGCACTTCCATGTCATCCACATGGAAAGAGCGCGCACCGTATCGATCGTCTCGTGCGGATGGAAGCGGATTCCGCCCTTGCCGGGTCCGCGCGAGTCGTTGTGCTGGCAACGGAATCCACGGAACACCTTAACGCTCCCGTCGTCCATGTGGACCGGGATGCTGAAGTGGTACTCCCGCATCGGCCAGCGAAGGAACTCCCGAGTGGATTCGTCCAGGCCGATTTGATCGGCGACCTTGTCGAACTGAGCCTGCGCGACCTGGAACGCGTTGTAGGTTCTCTCTTTCACGGCATCCTCCCTTCTTCCCATCCACACCCCGTGGAATACCAGAGTTTACGCCCGGCCATGGGGGGATGTCAGCCCGAAGCGCGCCACCGTCGCGCGGCGCTCGATCACCGGGCGCCCCCAGACGATCGGCGATTCTCATCGAACCAGGGGAGTTTTTCCCCAAATACTGGAGCATACCTCTCCATCTACCATAATGGCCCGAACTGGGGTATCCTTAGTGCGGTCCCGGTTCCGGGCGGTGCTGCGCGCCGCGGGAATCCCAGGGAGAATGCACCCCCGCGCCCGCCGCCCCCACAATCCATGGAGGCCATCATGCATCTCGTTCTTCATTCGATGCGGCCGAGGGAGGTCCTCTTCCTCGCCGCGCTCCTCATGGCATCCAGTCTCTCCTCCGCGGCAGATCTGGAGCTTCGGGAACTCGCGAGATTCGATGACGATCTCTTCCTCGCCGCGATCGGCCCGTCGCAGGATGTGACCGTTCTGCGGGCCGCCGCGATCGACAGGCTCGAGGCGGGGACCGCTCCCGCCTCGCTCGCGCGCTCCGTCGAAGGCCAGCGGCTGTTTCTCGCGCCGAGCGGCGCCTTCTACGGCAAGCTCACTCACCGACCGGGCGCCGCAGACTTCACGCCCACCGAGCGCTTCGAGCTCCATGAAGCGGGCGGCCGGCTGGTCTGGGCCATTGAGCAGACAGAGGACGTGAGCTACGCGATCTCGAGTCGCGGAGGGGTTGTCGGACTACAGCTCAATGTCAACATCCCGAGGGAGAACCGCCTCCGCTTCTATGGAGAGGCAGGCGAGCGGGTCGCAGAAGTCTCGATTCCGCATCTTCTCGGAGGATCTTTCGATCCGGAGGGTCGGCGGTTCCTGGCCGTGAGCGGTTCGGAGGGGACGGTCGGGTTCGACCTCGCCGGCCGAGTCGTCTGGTCCGTTCCCGGAGGAAGGCTGGTCGCGGCCTCGAGCGGGGCCGGGATCGTGGCCGTTGCGGGACCCGATCGGATCACTGTCATCCGTGACGATCGTGTGGGCGCGAACGCGGATCTGGGCGGCCTCCTCGTCCGGCGGATCGCCGTGGCCGCGGACGGCTCCAGAATCGCGATCGCCGGCAAGCACGAGATCCGGCTCTACGACTCTGCGAACCTCCTCGAAACAGGAAGGATCGAGACGGGCAGCGAGTCGCTCGCCTGGACCTCGATCGACTTCTCTCCGGGCGCCGATCGAATCGCAGCGGGGCTCGCGCGCGATCTCGGGCCAGCGGCGCCTGCCGAACGGCGGCATCCCGATGGCGAGGTCCGTGTCTACGGCGCCGACGGAGCGCTGCTTCACAGTGCCGCGATGAGTTTCGCGCACTGGAACATCTTCACGCCGACCGCCCTCTGGCGGTCCTCGGGAGACGCATTGACCATCACAACGCGCCGCGCCGTCTACGAGACGGTTCTGCCGTGAAGGGGGAGTGGCAGATGAACAAGCTCGAGCATCGTATCCTTTGCGCCGCCCTCTTTCTCGCGTTCGCCACGCTCGTCCAGGCGGTGCCGTGGCCGTACCAGCCATTCGATCAGACGCACGGGGTGGGCAACCACTATGGGGAGTTCCAGAACTACGGCGGGAGCCCCTACTACCATGACGGGATCGACCTCGTCACACCGGCGGGACCCGAGGAGACTTACTCGGTTTCCGACGGAACGCTCACTCACGCGACCTACAACGATCCCCTATATAGCGGGCTCATGATCGGCGAGCCGGTCTCGGGTGGAGAGGGGTGGCTCTACTGGCACATCAGCTCGGGGACGTTTCAGTACGACATCGGGGATCCGGTCGCCGTGAACGCCTATATCGGGACGACCGCGAACTGGCCTGTGTCCAGCTTCCACCACTGCCACTTCAACAAGGTGATCGGGACCGGAGGCTATCCCTGGGGATGGTATGAGGCGATCGACAATCCGCTGATCGAGATGGTGCCGAACGACGATCCCGACCCTCCCGTCTTCGAGACAACCTACAACGGGCAGAAGTTCGCCTTCCGTCCCGACGGGCAGGCGACGATCCTCGACGCGATGAATCTGAGCGGCAACGTCGACATCGTCTCGCGAATCAAGGACATCGTCGGCATGCCGCAGTGGGGGCTGAATCCCTGGAGGATCGACTACTGGATCGAAGGCGCCACGCAATCGGTCGCCCCGACTCGCACCGTCGATTTCTCCGGCCATATCCCACCCGATCCGACTGTGAGCGTGATCTACAGCACGCAGTCGCCGCTCGCGACGCGCGGGAACTACGACCAGCGGATCTTCTACTTCATCCTGACGAACACGGACGGCGATGGCTTCGTCGAGAGCACGGACGCCGCGTACAGCTGGCCGACGGGGCTCTTCCCCGCCGGCGATTACTGGGTCTATGCGCGGGCGGAGGACATCGGCGGCAATGTCGTCACCGACAGCATGCTTTGCGCGATTGCGGGGGCGATCGATCCCGACGTCGAGTTGCCCGAGACCTCCCATGACTTCGGAGACGTCCCGCAAGGTGACACGGCGACCTGGGATCTCATCGTGCGCAATCTCGGGACGACGCATCTCTCGATCCGCGAGGTGACCTCCTCGAACATCGCCTTCCAGGTCAATCGCTCTCACTTCTTTGTTCCTCCGGGGGGCGAGGTCGCGATCACCGTCTCCTTCACGCCGGCGATGCAGATCGCCTATCTCGGATCGATCACGATCAAGACGAACGACGCGGATGAGCCGCAGCTGGTGGTGACGCTGCAGGGCCGGGGCGCGGACCCGGCGGCGGTTGGGGATGGAGTCGAAGCGGCGCGCTTCGCTTTCCTCGGCGCGCGGCCCACGATCGACGGGGGTCTCGCGATGCGCTACTCGCTCGACCGTGCGGGGGCCGTCGATCTGACGATCTACGACGCCGCCGGCCGGGAGATCCAGAAGGAATCGGGCCGCGCGGGCGTCGCCGGTCCGCAGGCCTGGACATGGGACGGACGTGATGCGCAGGGCCGGGCGATGCCGAGCGGAGTCTACTTCCTTCGGATTCGCGCGGAGGGGGGCCGCAGCGCCACCGGATCCGGAGTCCTGCTTCGTTAGAGCGCGGCGACCAAGACTCTTCGGGGCGATCCTCTCTCGCTTGCGGGAAGGGATCGCCCCTTCTTGATCCCCTCGTCCGCCGCGGCGAGACGGGGTCGCCTATCCGCGAAGCACCTCCTCCGCGGCGGCGAGTCCCGATCGAATCGCCCCCTCGATGCTCGGCTCGCGAGTGATGTCCCCCGCCAGGTAGAGCCCCGGCCGCGCGGTCCGCTCCTTGGGCAGGCGCTCGGCCATCCCCGGAGGGAACGCCCATTGCGCATGGGGGAGCTTGAACGATCGCAGCCATCGCCAGGCGTGCGTCTTCCCATGCGGGAACCACCATGCCATCTCCGAGCGGACGTACTCCGCGATCGCCCCTTCGTGCGTCGCCGGAACGCCGACGATCGATCCCATCAAGAGGTGCTGTCCGGGCGGGGCGAGGGATGGAGCGGAGTTCGTCAGGACTGCGAAGGTGTTCGTCCATCCCTGCGGATCGGCCCGCACAAAGATGCGCTTCTCATCGGTGGGCGGTTCCGGGGCCGCGAAGTAGACGGCTGTGGTTCCGAGGAGGCGGTAGTCCGGTAACGGAATCTGCGCAAGCTCGGTCGCCTCGGCAGGGCCCGAGGCGAGGACGACGGCGGAGGCGCGCACATCCGCCTCTCCGATTCTCACGCCGACGACGCGCTCACCGTCGACGAGGAGGGAATCGACGCGAGTCGAGGTGCGGATCGATTGCGGGGGTATCGACTCGGACACCTGCCTGGGGACGGCGCCGATCCCGTCCGCCGGGATGGCTACAGGAGCGCGCATGAGGGCTCCGAGAATCGAGTCGAAGTAGCGCGAAGAGCCCGAAAGTGACCGATCCGCGAAGACTCCTCCAAAGAAGGGGACGAAGAGCGATTCGATGAGTCGCTTCGAGAAGCCGAAGGAGCGAAGGTGCTCCATCGTTGGTCGGTCGGGGGAGCGGGCGCCATCGCCGGCGAGAGCGCGCCTGCGGAGGGATGCGAGCCGTAGCTTGTCGCCCAGTGTGCCGAAGGGGAATCGCAGCGCCTCGATGGAGCTTCCCCCACGCTGCGGCTCCGAGAGTGGATGGAGTTGCCCATCGCGCTCGACGACGCATCCGGGAGGAATCTCCCGCAGATCGAGCCGCTCAAGCTCGATCTCGCGCCTCACGGCGGGGTAGCCCGTCAAGAGGACGTGGAATCCGAGGTCGAGGCGGAATCCATCGCCGGTCGTCACCGTCCGCATCCGGCCGCCGAGAGTCTCCTCCGCCTCGAACACGTGCGCGTCGCGCCCCGCCCTCAGGAGAGCGCGGGCGCAGACGAGTCCACTGATCCCGCCGCCGACGATGGCGACGTCGACTCGATCGGGCAGCGCGGCCGTCGATCCTTCCATGGAGTCCTCCCTATTCGAGCAGGCTCGACTCGTAACCCTCGGGGGCCCGGAATCCCATGAGATGAAGCGCGGTCGCCGCGATGTTGGCCAGACCCGCATCAGGGAGATCCCCGCGGAATCGCCAGCGCTCCGGCCGAGAAAGGTCGGCGACGACGAATGGAACCGGATTCAGGCTGTGGCTCGACCGGGGCTTCGGCCGTCCGGTCTCTGGATCGATCGCGAACGATCCGTCCTTCAGCCTCTCGTACATATCGTCGGCGTTTCCGTGATCGGCGGTGATGATGGCGATCCCCTCGCGGCGAGCGATCTCCGGAAGGAGCCGCGCGAGGCACAGATCGACCGCCTCCACCGCGAGTATCGACGCCGGGATCGAGCCGGTGTGGCCAACCATGTCGCCATTGGCGTAGTTCAACCGGATGAGTCCGTACCTCTGCCGAGTCCGCAAGGAGCGAATTACCGCATCGGTGATCTCAGCGGCCTTCATCCAGGGTCGTTGCTCGAACGGGACGCGATCCGACTTGATCTCCTTGTAGTCTTCCAGCGCCTCTTCGAACTTCCCGCCGCGATTCCCGTTCCAGAAGTAGGTCACATGCCCGTACTTCTGCGTCTCGCTGCACGCGAACTGGCGGACTCCGTTTCTCGCCAGGTACTCGCCGAAGGTGCGGTCGATTCGCGGAGGGGAAACGAGAAACGACTTCGGAATGTGAAAGTCACCATCGTACTGCATCATTCCGGCATAGTCGACCTTTGGACGGGTCCCCCGCTTGAAGTAGGGGAATGACTCATCCTCGAAGGCGCGGCTGATCTCGATGGCGCGATCGCCACGAAAATTGAAGAAGACAACCGAAGCGCCGTCGCGGATCGGCCCGACCGGCTCGTCGTTCTCATCGACGATGACGAAGGCTGGAAGGAACTGGTCGGACGGGTTCTCCATTCCGGCGCGCAAGACCTCGACAGCGTCGGATGCCCGGCGGAAGCGAGCCCCCTGCCCGTGGACATGAGCGTTCCACCCGCGCTCGACGATCCGCCAGTCGGCGCCGTAACGGTCCATCGTGACGAACATGCGCCCGCCGCCGGAGGCGATCCGGTAGCGATGGCCCTCCGGCCGATCGAACTCGGCGAGGGTGGCCTCGAGTGCGCGTACGAAGTCGATCGCGGTGCCGTCGGTGACATCGCGGCCGTCCGTGAGGGGATGGATGTAGACCTCGCGGATGCCGAGCTTCGCTGCCTCGCGGACGAGGGCGATGAGATGATCGATGTGGGAGTGGACGTTTCCGTTGGAGAGAAGGCCGATGAGGTGGAGGGGGCTTCTCCGCTCGAGACAGCCGCGCGTCAAACGCGCCCAGGTCTCGCCTTGAAAGAGCGTCCCGTCCGCGATCGCCTGATTCACCAGCTTCGCGCCCTGGTCGAAGATGCGTCCAGCGCCGATCGCGTTGTGTCCCACCTCGGAGTTGCCCATGTCGGAGTCGTACGGGAGTCCTACGGCGGTCCCATGGGCGCGGAGCTTCCGGTTGGGGTAGGCCGCACGGAGGTGATCGAGGGTCGGCGTGTGCGCGCGCGCGACCGCGTCCGCCTCATCTCCAGCGCCGATTCCGATGCCGTCCAGGATGGCCACGACAAGTGGTCCCCTGGGCGGCGTGACTCCATCGAGGGGCTTGAGCGTCCAGTCCACGGTCCGACCTCCAGGTTCGAGGTTTTCGCCAGGATACAGGCTGGCTCGGGGTGGGGCCACCGGAAGGCGGGCAGCCCCTGCCCTCGCCGGATCGCTCGCAGAGGCCTTGGTGATGTGACGGTGAACGCAGGGTCCTGCGGAGACTCATCCTCCACAGCCAATCGAATCAGGCCCCGCGCGGAGAATCCACGGGGAGGGATGCTTCCCGCCCGTGGATTCTCTTGCTGCCGGCGTTTCGATCGCTACTACTGCAAACGGACCAGCTTGATCGCCGCCGCATCGTCGGCCCCGACCGGCTTCACCCAGTAGACTCCTTTCGGCAACGGCGCGCCGACCGCGTCACGTCCGTCGAAGTGCACCGACGGCGAGGAGGCGGCGAGTCCCCGAACGAGACGACCCTGAGCGTCCAGGATCCGAAGCTCACGCGCGCCTGAGGGAACCTCCAGTCGCGTGCTCATCCGGAACGGATTGGGATAGGCCCGAACGGCAGCCAGGGCGGGCTCCCCGACGCCCGCGCTCTCGGCGAGGAGGAACAGGACGTCGTAGAGGCCGGATCCTTGCTGGGCATCCCCAGGCGACGAAACCGATCCGGTGGCCATGGAGGTGATGTTGATGTCGTAAGTGTCCGCCTCCAGCACTCCTTCTTGATTCAGCTCGATCCTCTCGTCGGTCGCCGAATACCACGCGACGGTATCGAAGGGGCGGGAGAGCTGCACCGTCATCGTGCCGATTCCCTCGCCCTCGATGAAGCCCGTGAGGACAAAGGGAGTCGGCTCCGTGACGACGAACCGGATCGCGACATTGGACTGGCCGGTGCCGTACGCGGATGCCCCGGGGACGAACACCTCCGCGGTGGCGTTCATGGATCCATCCGCGCGTATGTACGTCTTGGAGATCTCCGAGGACTGGCTCGCGGCTGCTGCCGCGGTCGCCTCTTCGAGCGCCGCCTCGGCATCCAACGCGACGTCGAAGGGTTGGCCCTCCGTCGCGACCTCGGAATAGCTCTCATCGTCGAAATCCTCGCCGGCGAACACGAAGGCGGAGGCCGTCGCCCGTCGATCCTCGCTGACGAGAGTGATTTCCGCGGCGCTCGCGCGGGCCAGGAACAAGGCGACGATGGTCCATATATAGATAAGGAGTCTGGTCTTCATCGGATCTTCCTCCCAGGGTTGGTGCAACGCCCTCGGAGCGGCGCATCCGGCGGCCGGGCGAGTCGGGCGATCGGCTCCAGGGGATCTCCCCCGGCGGGTCGTCCGTGTGGGCATTCTACGCGACCCGGCAGGCGATTTCACTCCCTCGATGGTTGTGGCGGGAAGATTGGAGGTGACGGAAGCCTCTGCCGGGGCCGTGGTGGTTGCGCTACCCGCGGCAGATACGGACCTTAGCTTTGGGCGGGGAAGGGGTGTGGGTCGTCCGTCACCTCCAATCTTCGCGCCACAACCGGTGGCACGCTTGGGATTTGACTCACATGCAGATCGGCACGTATCCTGTATCGACCGCTCCGCAGGGGTCTTGCGACGCCGGACGCGCCGGCATGGCAGAACCAAACCATCCAGGCGCCCTTGTGGTCGGCGGCTCGCTGAGTCCGGAAATCCGATGCCCGTGGACTCCAAAGCACGAGGATCAAAAAGGAGAGATTAAATGAACGAGAGGTACCCGGCCTCCGGGTTGCGCGCAATCTGCTGTCTTTTCGCGGTGTTCGCCCTGGGGCTCTTGGCCGCAGTTCCCGATGGGTCATCTGCGGCGACGCTCCGCGCATTCGAGCCGGGTTCAGGGGACCCGGCTCCTCTGGCGAGGAATCTCGCGGTCTTCTGGTCGCAACCGCCCGACCTGAACGGCTCGAAGGTCAGCTCCGAGTACATCTCGGATCTCGATCTCGAAAGCGAGGTCGCGAACGACTTCACGACGGTCACTGCCGCCCGCGTTACGAAGGTGGGGTGGTGGGGCGGCGACTACAACTGGGAGGAGGGTCATCCGGAGGTCTCGTTCTTCGATGTGAACTTCTACACGGACGAAGGCGGAACGCCCGGCGACCTCGTCGACGCCTACTACTTCGCTCAGCCGACGGCGACTCTCGTCGGCAATGACGGGCTCGGCTATCCGGTCTATCGCTACGAGCTCAACGTGAGCTTCGAGGTGGAGGCGGCGACGACCTACTGGGTCGGCATCCAGGCGAATTACCACACTTGGCCCCCGCAGTGGGGACGCCAGGAGGCGGCGACGATCCTCGGAGGCCAGGCAAAATTCCGGAGCATCTACTTCGGGTACGAGGATTGGACCAACGCCGAGAGCGTGACCGGCGAGCCGTGGGACGCGAGCGTGGAGATCTCGATCGAGACGCCTACGATCCAGGCCTGCTGTTACGCCGACGGAACCTGCGAGATGTTGCTCCCCGCCGACTGCGTCGCGGACGGAGGCGTCGATCAGGGCGTCGACACGGACTGCGATCCGAATCCCTGCCCTCCTCCTCCTCCTCAGGCATGCTGCTTTGCCGATCAGAGCTGCCAAGTGCTGGATGAGCTCGACTGTTACATCGCAGGCGGCTGGCCTCAGGGCGAGGGCACGGACTGCAGTCCGAACGAATGCCCGCCGGTCGGAGCATGCTGTGTCGCCGGCAGCCTCTGCTTGGTCTACGACGAAACGACGTGTATGGAAAGCGGCGGTATCTTCCAGGGCGAGGGCACGGATTGCGATCCGAACCCCTGCCCGGCCGGGGAGGCCTGCTGCCTGGCCGGTGGCCTCTGTCTGGTGATCGACCCGGATCTCTGCGGGCAGAGCGGTGGGACCGCCCAAGGGCCTGGGACCACGTGCGACCCGAATCCGTGTGAGGCGACACCGGAGGCCTGCTGCTTCCCGGACGGAAGCTGCCAGCTCCTGACGCCGTCCGGCTGCAATGAAGCGAACGGCACGCCCTACGGGTTCGGATCCGACTGCGATCCGAATCCCTGCCCAGCTCCCGAGCCCGCGGCCTGCTGCTTCACGGACTCGCACTGCGTGATCCTGACGCCGGAGGCCTGTCTGAACGCCGGCGGGTACTACGCTGGCGTAGGCACGGTCTGCGATCCGAACGACTGTCCTTACCCGGTACCCACGCAGAAGGAGACCTGGGGTAGCATCAAGGCGCTGTTCCGTTAGGAGCCGATTGCGGGTCGGCCGAGGCCCGCCCGTTGCGCGAATCCGATTGCGGCCCGCTCCGTTCGAGGAGCGGGCCGCAGCGCTCTCACCCCCGCCCCGGTCCCCGTGACGCCATCGATCCATCTCGCTTGAACGTTACGGAAAGCTCGATAGGCGTCTGCGCTGGACACGGGCACATCGGGGCGGGAGGTATACCGATCCATGGAGGCGCTGTATGATATCGGAACGGCGCATTCGAGACGCTCGCCGACTATCGCACAGACCGGGGGCATCCTCGACCGGGGGGAAGGAGAGAACCGATGCGACAGGCGCTCATCACTTCACTTGCCTTGATGATCGGCTTCATCGCCTCCGACGCGTTCGCCGGCAGGATCTTCGGCGACATCCGCCTGGACGGAAAGCTGGTTCCCGCGGGCCTGCCCGTGTGGATCTCCCTCGTGCCTTCGGAGAACGTGGGAGGCGAAACGTCGGCTATCGAGGATTCCACGGCCACCGACGAGTTCGGATCCTACAAGCTGAACGTCAAGCCAGAGGGCAAGTGCATTCTGACGCTCGTGTACGAGAAGCAGCCTCTCACTCTCGAGGTCTTCTCCTACAAGGAGGCGACGCGCTATAGCCTGATTCTCGCAAAGATGGATGGCAAGTTTTCCCTCAGGAGAAAGTGAGCTCGAGAATGGACGATGAGCCCGCCCGGAAGCGAGACAAGTGGGACAAGCTCAGCATTCTCATGCGCCCGCTGGGTGGGCTGCTCACCGCGGCAGGGATCACCCTTCTCGGATTCATTACCTCGAGCGCGCTGAACCAACGTCAGGCGATTGACACGAACACCCGGCTCTACACCGAGCTGATGAGCCGCCGCGAGGAGTCCGAGAGCGCGCTACGAAAGGACATGTTTGTCTCGATCCTGAACTCGTTCGTCAATCCGCGGGACACAGGGATCGCGCCTTCCGTGCTGAACCTGGAAATGCTCGCCTACAATTTCCATGAGTCGCTCAACCTGAAGCCTCTCTTCGAGGAGATGCGGCGGCGAGTGACACGCGGGTTGAAGGAGTCGAAGACAGACGCGGAGCGCGTGGAGAACGAGGAGTATCTCCACCGCCTGGAGATCATGTCGCGAGAGATCGTGCGCCGGCAGATGATCGTCCTGCAAGGCGTGGGCAAGAGCTTCGATCGCACGATCGATCTCGCCGACGATCCCAGCGGCACAACGCTCGAACCGGCCACCCTTACCCTCGAGGATGTTCCCACGACCTTTCTGATCGATGTCCTCGACGTCGACCGCGAGAACCGCGAGGTCCGCATCGGCCTGAGCATCGAGACCCCGGATCCGGAGGAGGGCAGGCAAACGAAGGTGGCGACCTTCGGCGTCACCTACTTTGACTTTCCGATGATCGACAATACGCGGTTAGCAGGCGGCCAGAGCTGCTCTGTCGTGCTGAACGCATTCTCCGATCAATCCGCCGACATCACGCTCGTCCTCTTCCCGAGCTCGTATGCGAGCCTCAAGGAGAAGCCTTACTACAACGAGGTCATCGAGAGCGTCCTGAAGGCGAATCGGCGACTGACCGACTAGACTTCCTCGGGCCGGGCCGGCGATGCGCGCGCCCGCCCCCGCATCGCGGCGGCAATCCGGAAGAGGATGAGCTCCAGGGGGAGCGCGAAGATCAGGTGGCGGACGCGAAAGCGGGCAAGCGGCCGATAGAGCTTGAAGAGCGCCTGGATGACGCGCGAGCGCTCGGTCTTGACGCGCGCGGAGATCACTGTAGGAAACAGGTGGAATCGCTCGAGCATGCGGCGTCGCCCGCGATCCATCCATGGAAGGAGCGCACGGTCCCATCCATACTGGCTCCATCCCTCCAGGTTCTCAGGAATGTTCATCCCAGCTTCGACCGCTTGCCGATATGCCTCGGTGCCGGGGTACGGGGTCAGGTTTTCGAGCGGAGAGAAGAAGACGTGAGGGTCATCGGCGGATAGCTCGAGGATCAACCGGGCAGTCGCGCGCAAATCCTCGATCGTCTCTCCCCGGTGCCCGGAGACCAGTTCGTAGTAACGGGCGATCCCGTGGAGCTTCAGACGGGCGTTGGCGTCTCGGAGCTGCTCGACAGTCTGGTCCTTGCGCATATGGTCCAGCATTCGCTGGGACCCGGACTCGAGCCCGATCTGCATCTCGACACACCCGCTGCGGGCCAGGAGGCGCAGCAGATCATCGCTCATTCGCAAGATGTCCCGCACGCGCGATCCGTTGACCACATAGGCGATGCGCCAGTCGCGCGACACGATTCCACGGAGGAGCTCCTCCGCCCGAGCCAGATCAACGAAGAAGTTGTCGTCCAGGATCTGGAAACTCTCGATTCCATGATCTCGAATCAGCCACTCCATCTCATCGAGGACGTGCGCGGCGGGTCGCGCGCGCCAGCGGTTGTCCTTCTTGCCTGTCTGATGACAGAAGTAGCATCGGCACGGGCAGCCCCGTGAAGTCTTGATGGAGAAGCGGCGCCTCCCGTTCAGGTCGCGCCCGATATAGGGTTCCATATCGATGATGTCATAGGGCAACGGCGGCAGCGCGCCCAGATCCAAGATCGTTGCAGCCCTCGCTCCGATCGCGTCGCCCGAGCGCACCGTCCAGACCCCCGGCACCTCCATCGGGTCCGTACCGCGATCCAGGGCCCGGACCATCTCTGGAAACGCCAGGTCTCCCTCCCCTTCGACGACGAAGTCGACCAGTGGATGGGCGACCGTCTGCGCCGGGAGGACACTCGGGTGCACCCCTCCCCAGACAATCGGGGCCCGAGTCGCCTCCCGAACGATCCGGCTCGCCTGAAGTCCGTGTGAGATCTGCGGCCCCGTCATGGAGGTCACCCCGACGCAAAGGACGTCGCCCTGGAGGGCGTCTGCCAGGCTCGCCATCCAGCGCGGGTCGACCCGCTGGTCGACGATGCGGATCTCGTAGCCGTCAATGAGAGCGGCAGAGACGCTCAACAGGGCGAGCGGATGAAGCGGCGCGGACTGGAACGACTCGAGGTAGCCGGCCCTGGGCTGGATGAGAACGATGCGTTTCACAGACTTGGGTCCATTGCAGCATCCTCCGCAGTGATCTGGCGATGAGCTAGCGCATCGTCGACGAGCATCGATTCTATCATAAGCGGGGACGGGCACGGAACGGGTCGCGCTCGAGCCCGCCGTCCCCGCTCAATTCGATTACACTCGAGCTCGGCGTCGGTAGAAACCAACGGCGACGCGTCGAAGCGATGACGCGCTCGACCGGTGAAAGGCGAATGGTGGAGCGTACGATGAAGCGCGCGGAGATTGCGGCGAGGGGGGTGGCTCTCGCCGTCGCGATCCTCCTTTTCCCTCTGGCGTCGATGGCACAGGAGATCCTCGTTCCCATCGACGCCGAAGGCAGGCTCGAGAGAATCGATGCTGAGCTCGAGAGGCGTTTGCGCCTGTTCCCCGACTATGCCGGATTCCGCGAGGCGCTCCTCTTCCAGACGCCCGACAGCACCTTCGTTTTGGAGATCTCGCACGGCTTCCGTCGGCTCACGCGCACGCGCATCCCCTTCTCGCCGCCGCAAGCGGACGAGTTCCGCCATCAGGTAAGCGACGCGATTGCGGCAAGGGCGCCTTCGATCCTCAGGGAACGGAGCGGGAGGACGCAGCTTCTGGTCGCCACCGCCGCGCTCTCGCTCGGATACTATGGGTGGGCCGTGCCCGTGGTTGCCAACGCGCATGAGGAGGGCGCCGTCGCGCTCTATACGCTGGTGGGCGGCATCGGAACGATTGGGCCGTTCCTGCTGACGCAGAGGTACGGGGTTTCCGATGCCGAGGCGACCCTAGCGGTCTATGGCGGCACGCGGGGGATCCCGCACGGGATCTACGCGTACCGGGGCTACTCGGAGAACTCCGTGGAGGGTGGCGACACTGCGGCGGGCGCAATCGGGAGCGTCGTGGAAGGCGCTGCGGGATTCATCGTCGCAAGGCGTTTCGGTCTGACGACGGGGCGGGTCGAGGCGATCACCGCGGGCGCAGATCTGGGATTCGGTCTCGGGATTGGCATCGACCATCTCTCCCGCTTCGACTCGGATCAGGACTTTGCCACGTCCATCTTGATCGGTTCGGCGTTCGGAGCAGCCAGCGGCGCTCTGCTGTCCCAGGATGGACGCTACACCCGGGGCGACGCTTACCTCCTGCGCGCCGCCGGGATCGGCGGGACGATCATCGGAGGGGCCCTTGCGTCGATTTCAGCCGACGACATCGAGCAGCCCCAGACCGCCGCCGGGATTGCCGGCGGCGCGGCGGGGGTTCTGCTGGGGCATTCACTCGCCCGAGCCTGGGATCTGACCGGGGGCGAGGGGATGCTGGTCAATCTGGGAACGATCGGGGGAGGGCTCCTGGGAGTCGGCGCCACGGTGCTGACCGAATCCGACGTGCTGATCCCTATCGGCGCGGCGCTGGGCACCGCCGGCGGATTCTGGGCTCTGACGCGCCTCGTGGGCGAGCCGAAGACCGACGGCGAGACCGGCAACGACATCGAGTCCCGGCCTCTCCGAAGGAGCGCCTCACCCGACCCGGCCCTGGGGCTTGTTGTCTATCCCCGCTTTCTTCAGACTGCCGCCTCGTCGGAGAAGCATGGAGCGGTCCGGTTTGACGGGATCGAGCTGCGGTTCCAGGCCGCCTTTTGAGGGGGGAGTTGCCCCGTCTGCCCGCCGGCAGCGCCGGGGCCGGGACGGCTGGAGTCATGGTTCCTGTTTGAGGATGGGCCGTCCCCAAGCCACTGCCATGAGCATGCCTCCCGGGGCATCAGTGCGCCCGGAACGGAAGCCGGATCGAAGGAGGGGAGATGTCGGATCACGAATGGTGGGACGCCCTACCGGCAGCCATCACTGTCACGGATGCATCGGGAATCATCGTCGCAATGAACGAAATGTCGAAGGAGACCTTCGCGGCTGACGGGGGCGGCGCGCTCATCGGCCGCAGCGTCTTCGATTGCCATCCCGAACCGGCCAGGACCCGGACTCGAACGCTCTTCGAGACCCAGGAGCCGAATCACTACACGATCGAGAAGTCTGGGCGGAAGAAGGTGATTCACCAGCTCCCCTGGTACCGGGGTGGCAGTTTCGCCGGAATCATCGAAATCTCGATTCCAATCCCCGACGAGCTGCCGCATTTCAGGCGGGACTGAGGAACGCGACCTGAGGCTCAGGCCAGCGTGTAGATCGTTCCCCTCTTGCGGCCGCGTTTCGCGAGAATGCCCTCCTCGACCATCCGGGCGAGATTGTCCTTCACGGTGTTTCGGCTCGCCTGGGTGGCTTCGAGAACGTCGCCGGCGGTCACCTTCCCGAGCCGATGAGCCAACCCCAGGATCGCTTCTTGAAGGTCGGATCGCGCGGTGCTGACCTGGGCCGCCTTCCAGCTTTCCTCTGCACTGCGGCCGGCCTGGATGAGTAGCGCCGTTGCGTCGTCGAGCCACTCACCGAGACGCTCCTCTGACTGACTTCCCTCGCTGTCGTCGGTGGGGCGACGCCGCAGGCTCTCCAGCGCGGACTGCTCGATCGGAGCAAACAGGATCTGGAGATACCCCTTCTGGAGCAGAAGAAGGCGAAGTCCGAGCATATATAGGTGTAAATAGGTTGAATTCTCAAGGATTGAGCATCCAAAGGAGCCATAGAACACCGCGAACTCCAGGATCGAGCTCCCCCCCGTTTGTCTCCCGACGAGCGCCGCCTGGAGCCGTCGAACCAGGAGCCGTGAGACATCGTCTTCTGAGATCGCGCCGCTCGGATTCCCTAGGACACGCAGGATTTGCTCGACTCCTTCCGGGGTCCAGGAGAGCGCGGGGTACCAGCCGTTGACGAACAGGACTGAGCGTCCATAGTGCCAAGCTCTAGAAGATGTTTCGTCGACACCTTCGAGCAGCTTCTCAGATAGGATCACTTCGCGGAGTCGCTGAGTTTGCAGGCTGGGAAAGGCGCCCCGGGCTGCCTGAAGGATGGCCTCGCGGCGCAGCGCATCAAGGCGCGCGACCGGCGCACCCGTCCGCGCCTCCCAGCGTCCTCGGTCGCGCTCGACTCGCGAGAGCGCCTCCCAGCGGTCGAGGTTTAGGTAGAAGTCGGCGCTTTGGGTGTGCATGGCTCTTGATTACACGGGACGGGGCACGGTCGCAAGGTCGAACTTGGATGGTCAGTCGGCCTCCCGAATGGGAGCGCCCCGGCTTCGCTTTGTCTCTGACCGCTTCCGCTTCTCCACCCTCCGACGCTCGCGGGACGCCTTCGAGGGCGCTGTCGGAACTCTTGGCTTCGGCCGGCGATTTCGTTCGGCGAGGGCTTGCCGGATCCGCTCCAGGGCGCGCAACTTGTTCGCCGATTGGCTCCGGCTCTCTGTGCCGATCCGCACGATCCCGGTGGGGATGTGTCTCACTCTCACCGCCGACTCGGTCTTGTTCTTCTTCTGGCCCCCGGGCCCGGAGGACCGGTAGGGCATCACCTCACACTCGTCGAGGAGCTGGAGAAGATCCCGAGTCCAGCGCAGGGGCATGGCGCCCGCTACTCCCCGGTGATCGTGACAATCAAGTCGCGGCTCGCCCGGGGCCCATCGAACTCGCAGAGGAAGATATTCTGCCAGCGGCCGAGGTGGACCTCCCCGCCCTGCACCGGGACGGTCTCCGAAGGACCGAGGGCCGCGGCTTTGATGTGCGCGGCGCCATTGTCGTCGATTCGGTCGTGGCGCCAGCGGCCTTCCGGAACGAGCCGGTCGATTGCGTCGAGGAAGTCGTCCAGGAGCTGGGGGTCGTCGTTTTCGTTGACGATGACCGACGCCGTGGAGCCGGCCACGAAGATGTGGCAAATCCCGGCGCGGATTCCGCTCTCGGCGACGATTCCTCGCACCTCAGGCGTGATGTCGACCAGCTCGAGTCGGCGGTTGCTACGTACACGAAGAGTCTTCTGGAATGTCATTGTCGGTTCCTTGCAGCCTTTCGGCACGGAGCATAGCATAGGGCGATCGCTCACAACGCGGGGGAGGTTGGATGATCCGCATCCGGACGGACGAAGGCCAGGAGCGGGATCTCACCTATCAGGAGTTCATCGAGCAGATCCGGCTGGGGAGGGTCCATGCGGACACTCCCGTCCTGAGCGATGTCCTCACCTCCGGGGTGTGGAAGCCAGCGATCGAGCTCCAGTTCTTCCGGTCCTGGGCTCCGAAGGGAAGCTACCTCCCTCGCGAGGAGTCCCCGGCCGCGCCGATCCCGGAATCGCCCGGGACGGCCACGAACGAGGCCCTTGCCCCTCCACCCGCTGCGGAAGCGAGCCGCCCGGCGGAGGTTGTGGATTCCATCCCCTGGGAACGGATGGAGCGGATTGGCTTCTGGCGGGCGCTCAGGGGAACGGTGAGTCTGGCTTTCGGCGACGCGTCGGGGATGGCCGCGGGGATCCGGACGAGCTCGGCGGTCATGCCGGCGCTGGTCTTCGGCCTCATGATCGCGGCGATCACAGCGGCGGCCGAGGCATTTTACGGCGTCGCGCTGCTACGGCTCATGAAGGGGGCTCTGATCGAGGCGCGGCAGTCGATGCCGGAGATGTTCGAGGAGACCTGGCCCCAGAGCGGCCGCGAGATCCTGTACTCGAACGGACTTCTGATCTTCTTCTATCCGGGGATGATCGTGCTCTGGTCCGCGGCGGTTCACCTGCTCCTGCGGGTCTTCGGGAAACCGGAAAGGGGCTTCACGGGCACCCTCCGGGCCGCGAACTATGCGATGGCGCCGCAGATCCTCGCACTCCTTCCGTTCTGCGGCAGGATCGTCGGCGCTATCTGGTCGATCGTCCTGACTGTCCGGCTCCTCGGGGGAGTCCATCGCATGAGCGGAGGAATCGCCCTTCTCGCTGTTCTCGTGCCCCTCCTGGGCATCGGTTTCTGGGCAGGTTTCGTCTATGTGCAGGCGATGATGCAGCTACTTCCCTCGACGGGTGGGACGATGTAGCGGAAGGAGTTGAGATTGCTCGATCGCTGGTTCTCCGGCTGGTCGCGGTTCGCCCCGGTCCTCATCCGATGCATCGTCGGGGCGGTCGGGGTGGTCCATGGTTGGCCCAAGATGAAGGACCTGGGCAAGTTCATCTCGCGGGTCGCTGAACTGGGGATCCCTCTTCCCCAGGTTTTCGGCACCGCCGCGGCCCTTTCGGAATTCCTGGGAGGACTCGCGCTCATCCTCGGGCTCTTCACGCGCCAAGCGGCCTTCCTTTTCGGCTGCACTCTGGCCGTGGCGGTTTTCAAAGTGCACTGGGCCAACGGCTTCTCGAACAGCAACCGGGGCTTCGAGTTTCCCCTCGTGCTCCTCGTGGCCTGTCTCTCTCTCATACTGAGCGGCTCGGGACCGGCTTCGGCCGACCGGCTCCTCGGGAGGAAGAAGTAGGTCGCGTGGCTCCGTCGCTCGGAGTTCTCCCCACCGGTCCGAGCGTTCGCAGAGAGGCGACGGCGACATTCGGCTACCACCTCGCCGCACTTGCGGCCGGAGCGCTGACGAACATCGTGATCGCCCGGACGCTCGGCCCCGAAGGCAAAGGAATCCTCTCCCTTCTCGGATACGCGCTCTTCGTCTCGACCAGCCTCGGAGCGCTCGGTCTACAGACTGCCTCGGTGCAGATGATTGGCAAGGGGCGGTTTCTCCCCGGCGAAGTCTCGATCGCCACGGGAATCCTCAGCCTCGCCACCGGTCTCGCTGCAGGATTGGGGATGTGGTTGCTGCTTCCGCGGTTCCGCGGAACGGTGCCGATCGAGCCGATCCTCGTCGTCTCGACCGCTGTTCTCGTCATCCCAGCCATGGTCCGCCAGAACGTCACGGGTGTGCTCTTGGGCCTCGGGCGGATCGGGATCTTCAATCTGACGCACGCCGTCCCGTCCTTTCTGTGGGCCGCCGCCGCGAGCATTCTGCTCCTCGGGCTCGGCGGAGATGTGCGGGATGCCGCACTTGCCTGGATCCTCGTCCAGCTGGCCGGCGCTGGGCTCGGAATTGGCGCCAGTTACGCCGCAGCGCCTCCGCGACCGCGCCGAACCCGGGCATGTGCTCGCGCTCTTCTGGGATTCGGTCTCCCCGCCTATGCCGCGGGTCTCGCCTGGATTCTCGTCCTGCGGATCGACAGCTTCCTGCTCGCCGCCTTTCGCTCGGCGGCGGAGGTTGGGATCTACTCCGTCGCCGTCCTGATCGCAGAAGTCGTCCTGCACATTCCGCGTTCCCTCACACAGGTGCTGAACCCGCGCTTCGCCTCGGGCGAGACTGTGTCCGCCGCGCGCCTGGCGAGTCGCGCATCGAAGGCGGGGAGCTTCCCCGTGCTCCTTGTCTCGATCGCAATCGGGGCATCCGCTTGGCTTCTCATACCCGCAGTCTTCGGGGAGGAGTTCGCAGGCTCGATCGCTCCATTGATCTGGCTCTTGCCTGGGGTCCTCGCGATCGCGATCGCGTCACCCTTCGTGCTCTACCTCGTCCAGCAGCAGGGAAAGCCGACCTGGACTGGGATCGCGGCGGGCGTCGCCCTGGCCGTCAACGTCGGGTTGAATCTTCTCCTGATTCCCCGCCATGGCGTGCTGGGGGCCGCATGGGCCTCCTCGATCGCCTATGGCGTGCATGCCGCGGTCGTCGTGGCCCTGTTCCGCCGCGCGAGCCATTGCACATGGAAGGAAGTGTTCGTTCCGGTGCGGCGCGACCTCGATGTCTGGACGGAGGGATTCCGAAAGCTCCGGCGTCCACCGCGCGGAGGTTCATGATAGTCTATTCACCGCGGCTCCGCGACCGACCGGGAGGCGCATCGAAGGGGACACGAAGGGAGTGACCATGGAATCGGTGGCGCGGTGGGTGGATGGGTTGGCATTCGAAGGGACATTCTCGACGGGACACACTCTGAGGATGGACGCCTCCGTCGAGCAGGGCGGCCAGGACTCCGGGCCGCGGCCGATTGAGCTGCTCCTCGTCGGCTTGGCGGGGTGCACCGGAATGGACGTTCTCGCGATCTTGAAGAGAAAGAAGCAGGAGGTGACCGCCCTCTCGGTGGCCGTGAGCGGTGAGCGGCGAAAGGCGCAACCGAACATCTTCACCAAGCTGCGCGTCACATACGAGGTGACCGGGCGCTCAATCGATGCCGAGGCCGTCCGTCAGGCTGTCCACCTCTCGGAGGACAAGTACTGCTCCGTGGCCGCGATGCTCCGCTGCGCGGCGCCGATCAGCCGCGAGATCCGCATCACGGAAGCGAAAGGATAGGGCGGTGCGGAAGGGCGCGATCAGCGATGATCGGGTGATTCTCTACGCGGACGGAGCCTGCTCGGGGAACCCCGGTCCCGGTGGGTGGGCGGCCATCCTCATTCACCCGGCCTCGGGTTACCGCCGGGAGATCTCGGGCGCCGAGCGGATGACGACCAACAATCGCATGGAATTGACCGGCGTCATCGAAGGTCTGAAGGCGCTGCGCCGTCCCTCCGAGGTGAAGGTCCTCAGCGATTCCCGTTATGTCGTGCAGGGGATGAGCGAGTGGATTCACGACTGGATCCGCCGCGGCTGGCGCACGGCGGCGAAGAAGCGCGTGCTGAACGAGGATCTCTGGAAGGAGCTTCTCTTCCAGACGGAAAAGCAGAAGGAAGTGCGCTTCGCGTGGATTCCATCGCACTCGGGTGATCCCGAGAACGAGCGATGCGACCAGCTCGCGGTGCGGGCTTACAAGGAGCTCGCGGAATAATACGGAGGGAGCCCCGATCGGGGCTCCCTCGCAAGCGGCCCATTCGAGCGCCGAAGCGCCCGCCCGGGACTAGTACCTGCGTCCGCGGCCGCCGCCACCGCCGAACCCGCCACCGCCGCGGTTCTCCTGCGGCTTGGCCTCGTTGACGATCAGATTGCGGCCGTTCATCGTCGAGCCGTTCAGCGAGGAGATCGCGTTCTGCGCCTCCGTGGCCGAGCTCATCTCGACGAAACCGAAACCGCGCGACTGACCGGAAAACTTGTCCGTGATGACGCGCGCCGACTCAACCGTGCCGTACGGACCGAACATCTCGCTGAGATCCTGATCCGTGACGGAATACGGCAAACCACCGACGTACAACTTCGAACCCACTGGGTTCCTCCTAGGAAAGTGACATTGCTTGGACTCGAGGAAGGACGATGGAAGAGTGGGCCGAAGGCGCTTTACAGCGGCGACTCTGGAACCGTTTCCGATCAGGGCTCCCCGGGACAGAACAACATCGGTTCTGGGGCCAACGAATTGACTTCGCCGCCAGGCCCCGAGCGGCGAATCACGTTGAAGCTACGGATTCACGGGCGGGAACGCAACCCCAATCTCCGGGCCAGCCGGGCCGAGACATCCTTCGGGACCTCCTCCCGCTCCAGGCACCAGTAGAGCTCCAGGGTCCCCCGGAGGGAGATCGCCTGCTCCCGGCAGTTCCGGCAACTCTCGATGTGACGGGCGACTTCACGGCAGAAGGGCGAGTCGTCGCGCTTTCCGGCTTCGGAGCAGATACGCTGCAAGATCCTCTTGCACATCTTGTTAGCTGGCATCTCGGCGTTCCTCCAGATAGTCGGCGAGGCGATTGCGGAGGAAGAGGCGGGCCCGATGGAGGTCGGTCTTGAGCGCCGCGAGCGTGGTTCCGGCGATCGAGGCCGCATCCTTCAGCGGCAACCCCTCGATATCGACCAGAACGAAGGCAGTTCGGTGCTTTGCGGGCAGCTCACCGACCGCCGCCTCGAGGCGGTCGCGGAGCTCGCGGTTCTCGAGCATCGCATGAGGATTCTGCTGAAGCGAGGCGGCGGCGAATGCGAGATCGCGGTTAGCCTGCTCGTCGATCGCGTCTAGCTCCACGAACTTCCTGCTCTTCGTTCGACGGATGCGCTGCAGCGCCTCGTTCACCGCGATCCGGTAGATCCACGTCTTGAGGCGCGAGCGCGACCGGAATCGAGGGAGCGCCAGAAAGACCTTGAGGAAGGTCTCCTGCAAGACGACTGCGGCCCGCTCCGGGTCGCGAGTCAGACGAAGGGCGAGATTGTAGACCATCTTCTGGTACCGCCGGACGATCTCCTCCCTTGCGCGCGGGTCGTTTCGTTGCGCGGAGCGTACGAGCTCCGATTCGCGCGGATCGGCACCGGCGCGGACTGGAGGCTCAAGATCGCGAGCTCGCAGCCGCCGCCTCCAGGACCGCCTCCAGGAACGAGGTCTCAGGGACCGCGCCTTCGATGAAGGTCGATTCGTTGAACACCGACCTCGGGACTCCCATGACCCCGTACTTCTGCACGAGGTGCGGATATTCCGTGGCCTCCACCGCGGCTCCGGTGATCCAGGGGCTTTCGTAAGCCATCTGATGCGCGAGGCGAACCGCCCCGGGGCAGTAGGGTCAGGTCGGAGTGACGAAGACCTGGATCAGGACCTTCTCCTTGATCCGGGCCAACGCCTCTCGAGTCGACTCCTCGAGGCCCGAGTCTCCGGCGGCGACCATCTGGATTGCCCCGATGAGATTGGCGAACTCGTACCCCGCCGGGACCCCGAAGAAGCGAATCCCTCGATCCTCCTCTCCCTGGACGATGATTGCCGGGATCTTGTCGATGCCGTACCCGTCGGCGAGCCGCTTTTCCTCGGCGAAGTCGTGGACCTCGAGCTTCAGTTGCGGAGCGAGCGTCGTCAGCTCCTCGAGAAGCTCGCGTGTCTGGCTGCAGTAGTCGCACTCGAAGTCCTGCGTGAACATGACGAGCTTCACTTCGCGGGGAAGCTCGCCGATGAGCTTCTGGATCTCCTTCCGGTCCTTCTCCTTCAGGAGCACGAGGTCCTCCTTCCAGCAAAACGGACGAGGAAGCCAGTCCCGCGCCAGCGGGGATCATGGTCGAGAGTGGCATCCCCATAGTAGCGAAGAACGTGCGCCACATCCGGCGGTAACGAGAGGGTGAATCCGTCGGCCACGATCGTCTGATCGTCTTCTCCGGGCTCTTCCAGAGCCAGCCCCAGGCGGGGCCCGCCTCAGGTGTAGTCGTCGATCAGGATCCGCGCGACTCTGCCTTCCGAATGCGGAGCGGCGAGGATCTCCGCAAGCTCGGCCTGGGCACCGGGGGTCACGCGGATCATTGGCTCGCCTCCGCAGGCCTAGCGGCAGCCGCATGGCGATCCAGCCGGGCGCGCAGCGGGTTGAGCGGCATCGCGCCAACGATCGTGTCCACGACCCGCCCGCCCTTGAAGAGATGCATGGTCGGGATCGAACGAACCTCGAAACGGGCGGCCGCTTTCGGATTCTCATCCACGTTGAGTTTCACGATCCGCAGGCGGCCGTGGTACTCGGGGCCCAGCTCCTCAAGGAGGCCCCCGACCAGACGGCAAGGGGCGCACCAGGGTGCCCAGAAGTCGACGAGAACGGGGAGGCTGGATAGCAGGACCTCAGATTCGAAGGTCTCCTCGCTGACCGGCTCGGGCTTCCCCGGGGTCGGCTTCTTCTCGAACAACTTGCGTAACTCCATGGGCCAGGCTCCTTTCCGATTCAAACGGCGCCGAGGGACTGTGCCGGCGCGCTGTCTTCATTCAGGTTGGATGCCCAAGCGAGAGAAAGGATTCACCCATTCTTCGCATCGAGGGAGAGCCTCGGCGAGACCGCGTCATAGGCGGCGAGAACCTGCTCCGCAAGCGCCGGGACGGAGAAGCTCTCCTCCACCCGCCGCCGGCCCGCTTCGCCGAACTCGCGGCGACGTCTCGGATCATCCAGGAGAGAGACGATCGCGCCGGCCAGCTCCGTCGGGGATGCGGGGGGCACCAGCCAGCCGGTCTCTCCGTGGCGGACGACCTCGGGAATCCCGCCCGCCCTGGAGGCCACGACTGGCAGCCGGCAGGCCATGGCGTCCAGGATCGCTGTGCCGAGACCCTCCTCCACTGACGGGTGAGCGAAGAGATCGCAGGCCGGCAGAAATCGGTGAACGTCCGGCCGGAATCCCGCAAAGAGGACCTGGGCCTGGATCGTACGCTCCCAGCACTCCCGCCGGAGCTCCGATTCGAGCTCTCCATCCCCGAAGATGACGACGTGGGCACGCGGGTGGGCGCTCAGGATTTTGGGCATGGCGGCGAGCAGGTGACGGTGGCCCTTGTGGGGGACCATCGCTCCCACGACGCCGATCAGCTCGGCGTCCGCGGGGACGCCGAGCTCCTCGCGGAGCATCGCTCGGTCTCCACCCGTTTCCGCGTCGAGGCGGATCGGGTCGATCGCGGAGTGAACGACCCGCAGCCGGTCCAGCGAAACGCCTCGGCTCTGTAGCACACGGCGCACCGCGTCGGAGACGCACAGAAAGAGGCACTGCTCGGTGGCGTATCGCATCCTCGTGAGGGGGTCGGCGGAGGGCGGAAAGTCGACGCGGCGGTGGACCACGAAGGAGGGTTTTCGCTCCTTCGGGATCCCGGGCAGATGCAGCGCGAGGAATCCGAGGCTATGCGCGTGCGCGGTATGGGCGTGGAGGATCTGGGCCTCGGTTTCCTGGATCGCCTTGACCAGGAGGTATAGGGCGATCGGATCGCCGGCTCCGTGATAGGGAATCTCTCGGATCGGCAGCCCCTCTTCCTGGACGCGCCGGGCGAGCGGACTGGCGCTGGGCGCCACGAGCGTGGAGCGATGCCCACGGGCGCACAGCTCTCGATGGAGATAGAGGACTTGTTGCTGTCCTCCTCTCCACTCCCGTCCCGTGTCCAGATGGAGGACGCGGGTCTTCTCGGCGCGATCTTCGGTCAAACCTCGACTGTCCCCCCCATCACGGCGCGTTGGGCCCCGGCCTGAGCGTGTGGGTGATTGTAGATCAGACGGGATGCCAGATGCACCCGGCTCGGTCAAGCCTCTCCAACCCCGCGCTGGAAACCCGACCCGATGGGTATGTGCGGGCCCTCCTCCACCCTGCCGAGATCGGCGAGGGCCTGACGGCTCTGGCGGTGGAGCCAGGCGACCTGCGCGACCCCGCCAATCACCATCGAGGCGAGAACAACGTAGAGGCCGGGTATATGGCCGATGAGGATCCCCGCGCCGAGGGCGGCGCTCGTCACGACCAGGAAGATCGCGACCGATTCGGTGATGGCCCGCGTACGGTGGCTGTGGAGGATGATGCCCTGGTACCAGCTCTGAACGACGGCAAGCCCAGGGCCGAGGAGGAAGATCCAGACTCCGCCGCGGGCCATCTCGACGAGGGCGGGCGGGAGAGCGGAGATGGAGCCGAAGTAGAGACGCGCCAGAGGGGTGGCGGCGATCAGAAGGAGGATGCCCGAGGTCGTGCAACCGAGGATCACGGCGAATCTTTTGAGGGGGGCGATCGGTCGTGGACGGTCCAGAAGCGCGACGACGACTTCGTTGAACGCGATTCCCACACTTCGCAGCGCGAAGGTCAGACCGTTGACGACGGGCCACACGGCGAGGGAGTCGAGGGCTAGCGGCATGCGGCTGACTGCGGCGCTGCCGATGGGAGTCGTGAGGAACATCAAGAATGGGGTCATGGCGAGCGGCACATAGAAATTGTAGAAAGCGCGGCGCGTGAGGGGGGGATCGACGGGGGGCGCGGAACGCAACTCGCCCCGCAGAACCGGTCGCACGGCGAGGCCGATGAAGGCCGCCTCGGCCATCACGCCGATCGCCACGGCGAGGCTGCCGACGACGATGCCGGGAACCGAGCCGATCGCGTAGCCGATGGCTAGAACGACCATGTTCGCCCCGAGGCGCACCGCGGTGCCGATTCCTACGAGGCGGCTGCGGCCGAAGCGGATCAGGACCCCATGGTGCATTCGACGATAGGCGATCGACCAGGTCCACGGCGTCATGATGATGAGTCCGATCCGCGAAGGGGCGTGGATCTCGGCGGGGGCGTGGATCAGGTCGACGACGATCAGATCGAAGAGCGGCGTCAGCGCGACGAGGAGGTGAATCCCCGTCAGGATCGCCCCCGCACGAATCATGAAGCGTTTCAGCAACAGATAGGACTTGAAGTCCTTCGCGAGCGTGGTCGACGCGGCCAGGAGCATGATGATCGGAGCCTCGATCATCATCGACAACGGAAAGACCAGGCCGCCGTAGGCGGCGAGACTCACCTTGGGATCCGGGAGTCGCGCCAGGACGGCGCTCACCGCCGGCAGCTCCATCGCCATCAGGATCCAGGAGGCGGCGAGCGGCCACCAGGTCCGAACGACCTGGCGGTCGGTGACCGGCTCGCGCGCCGGTGCGGCGGCGTTTGTCCCGTTCGAGTGCACGCCTGATTCTAGTGCGGGAGCGCGGCGCAGGCATTGACGGAATGCCTCGCCGAGGAGCAGAATTCGTGGGCGCGGATCTCGGAGAATCCTCCGCGCAAGTCGATCTCATCAAAGGGGGATCATCATGCAGCGGGAGTGTCGCGTTCTCGGACTTCTTCTTCTCGGCCTGATGACAATCTGGATCGGAGGTGGAGGCGCACGCGCTGGCTCGGTTGCCCCGATCGACGCGCCGGAGCCCGGAGCCTGGCTCTCGGGCGCTGCGGGGTCGGCGGCGGAGGGATTCCGCTCGCCCCCAATGCTCCCCGGCTGGCCGCAGACGATGGGGACGCAAGTTCTCTACAAGCCGACCGGAGTCGTCCTCGCCGATCTCACATGGGACGGCGACTGCGAGGTGATCGCCGGCTCCACCGACAACCTGATCCGCGCCTGGAATCACGATGGCACTCTCCTCCCCGGATGGCCGGTCAATGTCGGCGGGGCGGTCCAGTCGAAAGCCGCGGTGGGCGATCTCGACGGAGACGGCGATCAGGAGATCGTCTTCTCCACGAGAGCGGGGCAGATTCGGATCTACCACCACACGGGGGCCCCGCTTGCCGGCTGGCCCCAGTCATCCGGCCTGACCTATGGCTATATCTCGCCGACGCTCTACGACCTGGATGCCGACGGAATCCCGGAGGTGACGATCGGCGGCGGATCGAATGTGCGCGTCTGGCGGGGCGATGGAACGGTCTTCCCCGGATTCCCGAAGGCGGTGAGCGGCAATGTCACCGGCACGCTCTCGGCGGGCGACATCACCGGCGACGGGGTCCCGGAGATCCTGGCGGTGACCCTCGCCGGGACGCTGGAGGCGATCCAGGTCGATGGCCAGTCGGTTCCCGGATGGCCCATGAGCTTCGGGTTATCGACCTCCTATGCCTCGGCGACCATCGGCGATCTGGACGGGGATGGGATCCGCGACGCGCTCGTGGTCGGCTATCAGTTCGGTTCGTACACGCGGATCCACGCCTACCGCGGGACCGGCGCGTCTCTGCCCGGCTTCCCCATCACCTATCCCAGCGTCCAGACCTACGCCTGCCCGGTTCTCGCCGACGGCGATGGCGATGGTGACCTGGAACTGTGGAACGGAGGTAAGGTCAACGGGCCCGCGAACTTCTATGCGTGGGATCATGCCGGCGCCGCACTCCCCGGCTGGCCGGTCTACGCGGATGCGAACCTGGAAGGATCGTGCATTGTCGTCGACTTCGACGCGGACGGGATGATGGAGATCGCAGTGGGGGATAACTACACGCCCGGCCTCATCCTCGGATTCGAGATGGACGGTGCCGGCGCTGCGGACTTCCCGATCGACAAGCCGGGAGCGAGCGGCCCGAACGCGCCGGAGGTCGCCGATGTGGACGGCGACGGCGATCTCGACCTGGCGATGACGAGCACGACGGGGGATGTGGCGATCTGGGGATTCTCGAGCGCCTACGCGCCCGCCTCGGTCGAGTGGGGCGGATGGTTCCACGACAACTGGAACACCAGCCAGTTCGGGTTCGTCGTGCCCGGGAATCCCGCGGGCATCGAGGGGATCGCGGGCGAAACGCCCCTCCGCCTGCTCGGCGCGGCGCCGAACCCGTTCCAGTCGCAGACCGCCATCCGGTTTTCCTCGGTCCCGGGACGCGTCGCGCGTCTCGAGATCCTCGATTCCGCGGGCCGCGCGGTGCGGGTCATTCCCGCGGAGAGGGGCAGCGTACTCTGGGACGGACGGGATGCCTCGGGTCGCGCCGTGGCGCCGGGAGTCTATTTCGTCCGACTCTCGGAGGAGAGCGGCACGAAGCAAGCCGTCCGGCTGGTCCGGCTCCGGTAGTCCCGGACCGCCGCGGCGTCCCGTTTCTCCTCCTCGGTTGCGGGGGATGGCCCGGCTGCGAAAATGTCCCTATCCTCCGTGGCGTGGCACTTCGAGGGGAGCCTGTGGATGCGCCCGGGCAGTTCACGTCCGCCGAGGGGCGGAGCCTGCGCATCCTTTGCATCATCTATGCGAGCCGCCTGCTCGGGTTGTACATGGTCCTGCCGGTTCTGAGCCCATATGCCGCGAGCCTCGCCGGCACGACCTCCGTGCTCACGGGCCTCTCCATCGGGGCGTACGGAGCGACCCAAGCCTTCTTCCAGCTACCGATCGGCTACCTGAGCGACCGTATCGGGCGCAAACGCGCCATCTACATCGGACTCATCCTCTTCGCAGCAGGAAGCCTGCTGGGGTCTGTCGCGCGCGACGCCTGGACACTCGTCGCCGCGCGCGCCCTGCAAGGGGCCGGAGCGATCTCGGCCGCGATCGTTGCGCTGGCGGCCGACTTGACGCGCGACGAAGTCCGCACCCAGGCGATGTCGCGGCTCGGGATCTGGATCGGAGGCACCTTCGCCGTTTCGGTCACCATCGGTCCCGCCCTTGCCGGGTGGATCGGAGTGCCTCCGCTGTTTCTCGTGACGGCCGTGGGCGCGGTGCTCTCGATCGCCCTCGTGGCGTGGGGCGTGCCGGAACCTCCGGTGCGCCGATCCGGAGGGACGGTCGATCTCGCGGAGCTCGGCCGAGTCCTGCGGAGTCGGGCGCTCCTGATGCTCGACGCGGGGATCTTTCTTCTGCATATCGTCGTCACGGTCCTCTTCGTGATCCTCCCGTTCGACATCGAACGGGCCGTCGGCCCGGGACGCACATGGATGGTCGTCGCTGTCGCGATCGTTTTCGGTCTGGTCCTGATGAATCGGATCGGCCGGCTCTCGGATCATAGCGGCAGGACCCGTCGCGTCTTCTTGGCCGGCGCGCTGATCCTCTCTCTCGCATGCCTCGTCCTGACACGCGCCGGTCGATCGAACGCGGCGACCATCGGGGGGCTCTTTCTTGTCGTCGCCGCGGTCGCGATCCTCGAGCCGCTCCTCGCGGCCCTGCTGAGCCGGTTCGTTGCGGAGTCGCATCGCGGGAGCGCCTCCGGGCTCTACAGCATGTCGCAATACCTGGGGGCCTTCTGCGGAGGGCTGATCGGCGGAGCGGCCCTCCGGCGTGGGAGGGGAGAGATGTTCCTGGCGCTGGGGATCGTCGTCTTGCTCTGGGGGCTCGGCATGACGCGCGTGGCGCGCCGCCGCCTGCTAGAGAACGTTTCTCCCTCCGGACTTGGTGGCATCGGAGCGCCGCCGGAGCCGCCGTAGGGATATGACGCTCCAGACAGGCAGGTGGGGGAATCGGATGCGCATGGGGCCGAGACGTACGCGGCGCAGGAGGAACGAGTGGATTCGGGGTCCTGCGAAGGAGCATAGAATCCCGACGGCGAGGCCGGCCAGCGCATCGATCGCGTAGTGGAAGCCGCCGTACACCGTGCCGAAGAATATTCCCGCGCTCAGGATTCCCATCAGGGGACTGATCGGTTTCTCGAATCGCACCGACATCCAGAAGACCGTGATGGCGCCGGCGACGTGAGAGCTGGGGAATGCCGCGCCCCGGCTCGCGCCTCCGGCGAGGAGTCGATGGACGATGGGCGGGAAGATGCCGGTTCCCGTCTTGTCCTGTACGAAGATGTAGTAAGGCCCCGCGACGGGGAAAAAGATGAAAATCAGATAGCAGGTGAAGAATGTGACCATGACCGAGGTCGCGAAGACGCGGCACAACTCCTCGCGGCCACGAAGGTACAGCCAGAAGCCAAGAATCGGGACGAGCAGGTAATAGGCGAGATAGGAGAAGTGGAGGAACTCGTCCAGGAACCGGTACGGCAGCCAATCCCGGAGGAAGAGGCTCGGATAGATGCCGAAGATCGCTTGTTCCCACCCGAGCACGGTCGCATCGAAGTATTTCGACCAGACGAGATCGTTGAGCACCGCGACCTCTCTGTAGAAGAAGGGAATCGCCCACAATGCGTAGGTATCCCTCAGGAACATGAGCAAGGTGTTCCCCCGTCGAGGAACCAAGCCCAGAAAGAGAATCGCGCCGATGACGGCCAAGTGCAGGAGGAGGTAACTCGTGCCGTTCGGGATCCGGGAGCGGCCGATCAGGAGCAGGACGCTTGTGACGGCGAAATAGGAGAGCGTGACCAGGTCCAGCGGAGTGTATCCGCGAAGCCTGGGATGCTCGATCGGGATCACCGTCTTGCGTTCAGCCATCCATTGCTCCGATACCATTCGATCGTCTCGCGAATTCCCCGCTCTGCGGCGATGCGCGGGACGAAGCCGAAATCCCGCGCCGCCTTCTCGGGAAGGCACGCCCAGTTGGACTGCCGCATTTCGCGAATCTTCCCGAAGCCGATGAGCGGCGGTGGGCCTCCGAGCTGGGCGGCGGCTTCGCCGACCGCGGCGGCGACCCAGGCGAGGGCGGTCGGTATCGGCACGCCGCGCGTTCGGACCCCGAGCGTTGATGCGGCCAGAGCCCCAATATCCTGCCACGAGTAGGCCGATCCGTCACTTACGTAATAGAGTCCACGGGCAGCCGGATCGGAAAGCGCCAGCATTGTCGCTTGGGTGAGATCGTCGACATGGATGAGACTGAAAAGGGAGCCGCTCGACCCGGGAAGGGGAAGCCAGCCCCTCGCGATCCAGCGAAAGAACCCGAGGATGCTCTCATCGCGGGGACCGTAGATGGGCGGAGGCCGTAAGGTCACCACCCGCGCCCGGCCCGCCAGGCAGTCGAGACGGCACTCGCCATTGAGCTTGCTCTCGCCATATGGGCTCACGGGGCGGGGCGGATCCTCCTCGCGGACGTGGGGGAATGGTTCGCGCGGCAATCTGGGGGCGGGTCCGCCTGCCGCCATGCTGCTGCAGTAGATGAAGACGCCGCTTCCGTCCTCGGGCGCGACATCGCCGAATGCTGCGGCGAGCGCGCCGGTTCCCGCTCCGTTCTCCCGGAAGAACTCATCGCGGGTCCGCGCGCGGATCCTGCCGGCGAAGTGCAGCACGGCGCGGCACCCTTCGACGGCGTGGCGGAGGGAGTTCGTCTCGCGAAGGTCGGCCTCGACGATCTCGACCGCCTTGCCCTGCAACCAGCGGAGGTTGCTCGTGCGGCGGACGATCGCGCGAACAGGCTCGTTCAGCTCGAGGAGGCGATCGACGAGGTGGCTGCCCGCGAATCCAGTCGCTCCTGTGACGAGTATGGGTCGGACGGGTTCAGGAGGTCCGGATGGGGCGCTCATAGAAGCGGTATCTCTTGTAGACTCTCGCACCGAATCGCTCCAGCGGGCGCTGGATGCCGATGTTGTCCTCCAAGATCCAGGAGAACTCGCCCGCGTGGATTCCCTTCTTGGCGGCATTGCGGATGAGAGTCAGGTACATCGGTATGTCGAGGCCGCGCCCTCGGTGCTCCCGAAGGAGGCCCAGGACGAGGACGCGGGCGAGGGGGATCTTCCTCGCGTAGTAGAGGAGCTTCAACATTCCGAACGGGAAAAGGCGACCATTCGCGTGCTTGAGCGCGAAGTTCAAATCCGGCAGCGCGAGCGCGAACCCAATCGTCTCTCCTTTCTTCTCGAGGAAGAGGACGAGCCCCGGCTCGATCACCGGCTTGAGCGCGTGCGCCATGTGATCGATCTCGGCATCGGTCATCGGGACGAATCCCCAGTTCCTATCCCATGCCCGGTTGTACACAGCGCGGAATCGGTTCACTTCCTCGAAGGTCCGCTTTTTCTCGAGGGCGCGAAGCGTGGCGCCTTCCCGGTCGAGGACGCGGTCCGCGAACTTTTCCATGTGGGCCAGGTTCATCTGCGAGGTATGCGCGTAGTAGGCGAGCAAGTCCTTCGCCTTCGAGAATCCGGCCGATTCGAGGAGCCCGATGTAGTATGGAGGGTTGTAGGGCATCATGACGACGGGCGGGGAGTCGAACCCATCGATCAGGAGAGCACACTCCTCGTTCGTCGAGAAGCTCGCCGGCCCGCGCAGGCGGTCCATTCCCCTCTCCGCTACCCAACGCGAGGCCGTGTCGAGAAGAACCGAGGAAACGGCCGGATCGTCGATCGTCTCGAAAAATCCGAAGAAGCCGGTCTTCTCGCCGTGGAATTCGTTGTGCCTGTGATTGACGATCGCGGCGATCCGCCCTGCAGGCTCTCCGCCGGACCAGGCCATGAAGAGAGCGACCTCCGCGTGCTCGTGGAAAGGGTGCTTGCCGGGCGTGAGCATCATCTTTGTGTCGCTGATGAGCGGGGGCACCCAGTTGCGCTCGCCGGCATAGATTCTCCACGGAAGAAGGACGAAGCGATGCAGGTCCTTCTTCGTGAGGACGGGGCGAATCTCGATCTGTGGGATCGGCATGGAAACAGAGGATAGAAGCTTCCGGCGGGCCCGGGCAACCGGGAAGAGCGCGCTTCGGCCACCGGAGGGGCTCCTTCCGTGCTATACTGCGTTGATTCGACGGCCTTGGACCCAATCAACAGAAGGAAAGATGGAAGCTCTGGACTTGCGTGAAGCGATCACGGAGGCCTCCTCCGGCGCCTTCGAGGAGGGATCTCCGGAACCGTTCTTGTCCCTGGACCGTCTCCTCGATGCGGTCGAGGAGACGCGCCAACTCCAGGGCCTCGCCGACATCGCCGGCGAGGCCCTTTCGCAACCGCGTCTCGACCCCGTGCGCTACTACCTGCACGCGTTCAGCCTCATCCGGCTCGGGAAACCGGACGGCGCGGTGAAGGCCTTGGTCTCCCTCTGCGGGAAGATGGAGCAGGAGGAGCGATGGGGTCTGCTCTCGGCGCTGGTGCCAAAGGTGCTCGACGCGGCGCCGTCGGTGGAGGCTGCGCGATGCCTCGCCAAGATCGGGGAGACCGTCGGTCTCGAGCGGCTGGACGCGGAGACGCTGGAGCGAGCTTACGATCTCTATCCGGACGAGGAACGTCTCGCCTTCCTGATGGGGGAGCGCGCGGCCGCGGAGGGGCGGACCGAGGAGGCGATCGGGTTCTGGGCCGAGAGTCTGGATGGTTTCGCCGCCCTTCGGCGCTACGACAGAGTCGAGGAGATCCTTCTCAAAGTCGTGGAATCCCAGCGACCGGAGCATCAGCGCCACGTGCTGGCCTGCCTGCGCCGGTTCGCAGATCAACACCAGTGGGCGCGCTTCGGATCGTCCCTCGAGCTCGCTCTGCCTGGGATCAGGGGGGCCGGGCTGCTGGGAGATCTATGGAATCAGGTTCTCCATCACTTCCCAAAGGCTCCGGAGGAGGCGGGTCTGCGCAAGTGGATCCGGACCCTCGCGCCGCAGGCGTTTCCCAGCGCCGAAGGAATCTTGGACCTCTTGGGACGATCGGGGATCCTGGATCCCCAGATCCGCACCGAAACTTCGATCAAACAACTGGAAACTCTCCTCGAGTTCGCGCCCGGATACCGCGTGTTGCACGCCTCCTGGGGGATCGGCCGGGTCATGCTGAATGACGGCGATACCCTCGTAGTCGATTTCAAGGAGACGCGAAACCATAGAATGAAGCTCACGCTGGCTCGGCGCGCGCTCACGGTCGTCCCCGAGGACGACCTGCGCGTTCTCCAGATCGAACGGCCCGACGAGCTGAGGCGCCTCGTCAAAGAGCAGCCGGCGGAAGTGGTCATCCGCGCGCTGCGAATGATGAAGGGTGAGGCATCGACTCAGGACTTGCGGCGCACCCTGACCGGACATGGAGTCATCTCGACGGGAAGCTGGACGAGCTGGTGGAAGGAAGCGCGAGCCGCCCTCGAGGCGGACGACCGGTGCGACCTCTCCCAGAGCTTCCGGCAGCTCTACCGACTCAGCAGCGAGGGCGACGATCTGGTCGCGCTTCCGGCCGTGGAACCGAGGCGCGGCGTGCGGCCCAACCTCAACTTGATCCATCGATTCCTCGAGCAACACCCGGATGAGACGGCGCGGGCCTCGCGCATCTACACGCCGATCCTGGAACGTTGGGCCAGAGACGAGAAGACTCCTCCCGAGGATCGCCTGGCGACGCACCTCCAGCTCTACCGCTGGAGGAGGGAGGTCAGAGACGACTTCCTCCTCGCCCTCGAGGCCAGCCTTGGGGCCGCTGTTGAGATGTCGGCCTACGCCGATCCGGAGGCTCAGAAGCTGCTGGCAAGCGCCTCCCTCGATTCCGAGGGGCTCTGGAAGTCCGGGATCCTCTTCGTGCTTTCCTCCCGATCCGCGGAGGTTCGGGAGATGGCGCGGAAGCGGATGGAGCGGGATCCGGAGGAGTCTCAACGAATCCTGAACGAGCAGCTTCGCGATCCGAACCTACGTCCGCTGGCGAGCCTCGCCGCGATCGACCTCGTCATGGAGGAGACGCCGCCGGAGTACGCGCCGGAGCCATGGCTTGCCGCCCTCGCCTGCGCGCTCATGATCGATGGATCGACGAAGGAGCCGATCCGCAAGCAGGCGATTCACCTTCTCTCGCCCACCGGGTCGCTGGCCGAGCGAGTGCGCGCATCGGAGGTCCCGTTCGGGAACGCGGAGCGATGGTCGGTGCTCTTGCGGCGCTGGAGGTCTTCCGAGAGGTTCCTCCAGCCGGTGCTCCAGTTCCTGCGCGCCGTCGGCCACGGGGAGTTGGTCGACGAGATGCGGACCGCTCATGCCGAGAGGACCGACCGGATCCTCGGCGGGGCCCATGGCAGCGGTCAAACCGACTACACCGGGCACATCATGTCGAAGGCGACCTATCTGAAGCTCCTGCACGAGCGGAACCACCTCGTCTGGGAGCTCAGGACGACGGTCGCGCAGGCGATCCAGAAGGCGCGCGAGTTCGGCGATCTCTCGGAGAACGCCGAGTACGACGCCGCGAAGCTCAAGCAGTCCGACTTCGCCCACCGCGTCGCCGGCCTGAGCAAGAGGCTCGCGGAGGCGCGGCTGATCGAGGACCTCGCCTCGCCCCCGGACGAGGTCGCGCCGGGCACGGAAGTCTTCGTCGAGGATGCATCGACCAACGAGAAGCGAATCCTCTGGGTCCTCGGCGAAGGCGACGATTGGATCGGGGAAAACGTGATCTCCTATGCCGCTCCGTTGGGACGCGCGCTCCTTGGAAAGCGGGCCGGCGAGAGGGTGAATGTTGTTGGCTCGGATGCCGTCCACGAGCTGGTCATCCGCGGCATCACCCGGAGGCTCCCGCAACCCGAGGCGACAGCGGCGACAGAAGAGCCCGAAGTCTCCGAGCAGGAGGTTCAGGAGATCGTTCACGAGCTCTCAGAAGAGGAGACCGCTGGTGGGCCAGGGGTCTGAGGGGCGCATCCGAGCGATCCTCTTCGACCTGGACGGAACCTTGCTCGAGACTCGGAGCGATATCGCCGCCGCGGCGAATCTCGCCCTCGCCGATCACGGGCTCGGGCCGCTCCCGCTCGATGAAGTCACGCGGCACGTGGGTAGAGGATCGCGCGTGCTCGTTGCGCGCTGCCTCGAGGCTTGCGGCGTGGCGGATCCGGAGAGCGCCGAGATCGAGGTCACGCTCACGGACTTCATCCGTCACTACAAGGATCACATCCTCGACACGACCGAGCCTTACGAGGGGGTCGGCGACATGCTCGACAGACTGAGGCAGGCGGGCCTCGCGATGGGAATCGTCACGAACAAGCCGCATGTCTTGGCGCTCGGCGCCATTGACGGCCTCGGCTTGACGAGATACTTCGGCGTCGTTCTCGGTGGAGAGAGCCTGCCGGTGCGGAAGCCGCATCCGGCGCCGCTGCTTCACGCCCTGAGGGCGCTCGACGCGGGCGCCGACGAGTCGGCAATGGTGGGCGACATGGAGATCGACGTCGAGTCGGGTCGGGCGGCCTCCATGCGAACCGTCGGCGTGACCTGGGGGTTTTCCACACGCGAGACGCTCGAGGCGAGCCGCCCCGACTTCCTCGCCGACACGCCCGCTCAGCTGGCGGACTGGATTCTTCGCTAGCGGCTCGATCCGGGGCCGAGCAGATTCAGGATCTCGTCCTCCTCCGGGAATCGGCCGGACGTCTTCTTCGAGAAGATGAGCTTCCCGTCGACCTTCACGTCGAAGACGCCTCCGGAACCTTGGATCAGTTGCGGCCGGACTCCGGTCTGCCTGACGATCGCCTCCGCCAGACCGGCGGCGCGCGGCTCGTAGTTTCAGACCACGCAGTACTCGATCGAGATCTTCAAGATTCCTCCAGCCGGCGGCCGATACGGTCCTCGCGTCATTCGGCAATCGGCTCCTCCGGCACGAATAGCCAGAGGAGGATGTAGGCGAGGAGCCAGGTCCCGAAGCTCACGAAGGCCAGCACGACGCTCAAGATCCGAACCAGAACGGGATCGAGCTTGAAGTAGTCGGCCAGGCCCCCGCAGATCCCGGCGATCATCCTGTCCGTTCGGGAGCGGTACAGACGACGGTTCTCATTCATGGATGTAAGGATGCCACCGAGGGGGCTCGTGCGCAACCTTCCCGCTCATCCGGATGGCCCACGAGGCTTGACCCCCTGGAGGGGGGGCCGTACCGTTGGCATCCTGAATCGAGCGGTCCGCGTCCACGGACTGCGGATGCGCCGGAGGAGAAGAGAATCGTCCTGAGAGATCCGCCGAGGCGCACGGACGACGCGGGATAAGGACCCCCTCGGCGCAAAGGAGCGGTATGGAGAGTAGAAGCCTCTCGGCGATGCGGGGAGCGGTCGCGGCGCTGGCCGTGGGCGCTCTCCTGGCGGGTTGTGAAGGCAAGAAGAATGAGACTATGGCTGGAAGGGATGCGCCCGCGACCCAGGCCGGCTCTCAGACCGCCACGCAGACCTCGCCCGCGGCGGATGCGCAGCGGATCGCGAGCGCGACCTTCGATGTCGATCCCGCTCTCCTCGGCTTCACCTACGAGGATTCGACACTCTGGCTTCGGTTCGCTCCTCCAAGGGGGTGGCCGCCCGTGGAGGCCGAGTTGCTCGATCAGACGCAGCAGGCGCTCTCGGAGATGCCCATCTCCGAAGACCGCTTCGTCAGCAAGCCGGTGCGGATCTTCTACGAGAAGGAGAAGGGCTACTTCATGATCCTCTCGGAGTTTCCGAAGTGGCCGGTCGGGCTCGATCCTCTGGCGACGATGCCCCAGTATCTCCAGCGCGTCATCAGGCAGGACCCCGACGCCTTGGTGACCGATCGCCTGTACCGCCACGGTAATCTCGTGTTCTACGAGATGACGGTCCTGAACCCCGTGGCCGTGGATCTCCGGTTGATCGTGATACGTGACAATCGGCTTCCAGTGAAGGTGAACTTCCTCGTGCCGAGGGTGGACTACGACGCGCTCAACAAGGCGATCGAGGCTTCGATCGGATCGATCTCAGCGCTGTAATCGAATCCAAGGGAGGACGCGCGGCAGCCGGATGATGCCCAGGGCGGACGTCGTCGCCAGAGCGGCCGCACTCACTCTCGATCACGGCATCAGAACGAGCTTCGCGCGCGCTCTCTCTCCCTCCCCCCCCTCGATCCGCAGGAAGTAGAGTCCGCTTGGAGCGCGATCGCCGCCTGAGCTGCGGCCGTCCCAGCGGAGCTCTCCCGAGCGGTTCGCCGCTCCGACCAGCTCAAAGCGGCGCACCTCCCGTCCCTGGAGGTCCACGATAGCGAGCGCGCGTGGCCCCACCGCGCCGGGCAGATCTGGTGAACCGGCGACCTGAATTGCCTCCCCCGCTCGATAAGGATTCCGGAAGCGGATCAAGCTAGCGGGCAATGCGTCCGGAGGATCCTCGACCACCGAGGGATCGGGTTGAAGGGCAATGTCGCGGACGGTCGCGGAGTATCCGCCGGTGACGACCTCGACAATCGCGGGCAGGTGATCCTCCGCCGAGACCTCGAGAGTGATCGTCTGCTGCGCAAGGGGCATCATGCGGCAGTAGTACCCAGTCGAGGCTTCGGTCAGGATGTCGAGAAGCTCCCCCTCGCCGTAGACTTCATGGATCTCGGGGATGTGAATGGTCGCCAGGAGCGGCTCGCCGGTCAACGCGCTCGTCACGCGCCCCTGCACCGAGGCGCCCCAGAGGCGCTGCGTCAGCCAGAGGCTTCCGGGGAGCACCTGTTCGACCACTGATTCCATTGTGGCGCCTGATGGGATGAACTCGGTCGCGGTCTCCACTGTGAAGGAAACCGTGCCGATCGTCCCGTAGAGCCAATCCTTGCTCGTTCCCGCCGGGTTGTACGATTGCTCCACGCTATAGCCGACGTAGGAGCCGAACTCGTCGGCGATCTCGAGGACCGCCGGCTCGGGCATGACGCCATAGCCGAACGGATAGAGCACCACCTCGCCATAACTGTGGTAGCTCGGGTTGATCGCCGGGCGTTGCGCCAAGTGGAGCTCGCGGATCGAGACGATTTCGGGCGCTGCCCACGGGTATGGTCCGCCGTAAACCTCCTCGTACCAGTTTCCCCCGAACCAGTGCCAGTCGTAGTTGCGGTTGAGATCGATTCCCTCGTAGGAATCGACGTGGTGGTCCCCGTCGGCGTCGTGGAGGTTCTTTCTCCACCATACGTCGATGTCCTCCACCCACTGGTGACCGTCGGGATTGAGCATCGGGACGCACCAGATCTCGGAGGAGTCGACCGCCTGGCGGACGAGCGGATCCGTCGCGTAGTTCTCGCAGAAGTAGATCGCGACGGCGAGAGCGATTTCGGTCGAGACCGGCTCGCGCGCGTGGTGCCGAGCGTCGTAGATGATGCATGGCTCCGGCTCATCGCTTCCCGGATTGTCTGAGATCCGCACCGCCCAGATATCGTAGTCGTGGGAGTAGTTCGTCCAGTCGTAGCTCTTGCTCAACGCGTCGCCGATATCATACATCCTGCAGATGGAAGGGTATTGCGCCTGGAGGGCGGCAAGCTGATCGACCATCTCCTGGTAGGTATGGTACTGGGAGTCGAGATTCCCTTCGCGTCCAGGCGCGCGCGCTCCCGGGATCAGGTCGCGCTCGATTCGCTCCCAGCGGTAGCCGCGCGCGGTGAGCCACGCGATGCCCGAGTCGTCGGTCAGAACCTCGATGGCGTTCTTTCCCTCGAGCGCGATATCGAAACCCGCCTGCTCCAGCTCGGCGATCGCGGCGGGACTGGTCGCGTCGATTCGCACGAGAATCGGTTCAGCGGCGGTAGCTGCTACGGGCGTGAAGAGCAAGCCGAGAGCGAGTAGACCGACGAAGGGCAGCGACCCGGAGCGCGACATGGGGCAGGCCTCCTTGGTGTGAGCCGGATCCGCGCGGATCCCACGATGATCCGTATGGAATTGTAGACGGTTCAGCGTGCTGGGACAACGCAGATCCCGCCACCTCCAATCCTCGCGCCACAACCTACTTCATCGGCACGGCGCCCCCGGCTGGCCAGTCGGTGTCGCCCACGCGTTGGAGATTCATCTCGAAGAATCGCACCGCGTCCTTCCCGGGCATGATGCGATCGCCGACCTCCGTCCAGGTGCCGTCCTTGAACGTCATGGTGTAGCGGATCGTCATCGGGCCGGCAGGGATTTCCCATGTGAAGCCGTTGGCTGTCGGAGTGACGGCGAAATCACCGACGTGTCCCTGCGCGTGGGAGTGGAACGAGTAGGATTTCGTGGCCGGATCGTAGGAAATGATCCCGAGCGCGTTGAACGCCACGGCGCCGTTCTCGTCGTATGCCCTGCCCTCAATGATGCGAATCGAGCCGTCCAGCATTGGTCCGACCCGTTCGGTCTGGGTGAAGTTCTGTCTTTCGCCGGACTCCGCGAACATCCAGGCTGGGCCGCGCCAGATGCCGTCCAGCATGGCGAAGTGCGCCAGCGCTTCCCTTTGGGCTGCGAGCATCTGCGCCGGATCGGGTCGTTGAGCGCGAGCGGGCAGGGCGCAGACCAGAAGGAGCAGACCGAGAACGGCCAGGGCGGGACCACGTCGTGTCATGGGAGGACCTCCTTTGTCGGAACGGCGCAGTATAGGACAACACCGGGCTGAGAGATACCAACTTCCGCGCTCCTACGATCGCCTTCGAGCGCGACAGGATCGGCCGTGACTCGTCCCCTCCGATCGGTCAAGATTCCACCGACAGTCTGCACAAGGAGATGAGCCGATGACCACCTTCTTCAGCGGAATCGGCGGCAGCGGGATGAGCGCCCTGGCGATTCTGCTCGCCGCCAGGAGCGCTCCGGTCGCCGGCTCGGATCGAAGCCGAGACCGCGGCCAGCTGCCCCGGCTCTACGAGGCGCTCGAGCGGCGCGGGATCCGTCTGTATCCCCAGGATGGTTCCGGCATCACGCGCGACGTGAAACGCCTCGTCGTCTCCACGGCGATCGAGTCGACGAGCCCGGAGGTCCGCGCCGCTCGCGACCTCAGCATCGAGATCGTCCACCGCGCCGCGCTCCTCGCCGAGATCTTCCACTCGGGTCGGGGAGTGGCCGTCGGCGGAACGAGCGGCAAGTCGACCGTGACCGGCATGATCGGCTGGATCGCGACATGCGCGGGACTCGATCCGACGATCGTGAACGGCGGCCGGATGAAGAACTTCCTGCCCGATCTCCACCCCGCAAACGCCCGCCCGGGAGAAGGGGAGTGGATCGTGATCGAGGCGGATGAAAGCGACGGGACAATCTCGAGCTATCGCCCCGAGATCGCGGTGGTGACCAACATCTCGAAGGATCACAAGACGATCGATGAGCTGTTGCCGCTTTTCCAGGGATTTCTCGACGCGACCGCCGGCGCGGCCGTGCTGAACGCGGACTGCCCCCACTCGAGCGCGCTGCGCCCCCGAGGGTCCTGCGTCCGCTTTGGAGTTGAGACCGCGGCGGAGCTTCGCCCCGAGAGGATCGCCGAAGAACAGGGATCGAGCCGCTTCCTCCTGGACGGCCTGGAATACGAGATTCCACTGCCGGGGCGGCACAATGTGGCCAACGCCCTTGCGGCGATTGCCGTCGCCCGCGCCATGGAAATCGAGGATCGTGTCTCCCGCGATGCGCTCGCCCGATTCGGCGGAATCGGCCGCCGCTTCGATCTTGTGGGATCCGCGGGAGGGATCGATGTCATCGACGACTTCGCGCACAATCCGGACAAGATCCGCGCGACCCTGGCGGGCTCCGATTGGGGCCGGCGCCGGCTCCTGGTCTTCCAGCCGCACGGCTTCGGGCCGACGCGATTCCTCCTCGACGAGCTGATCGCCGCTCTCGCCGAGGGGATGCGACAGCAAGATCGACTCTTCGTCTCCGAGATCTACTATGCCGGCGGGACGGCGACCAAAGACGTGAGCGGCGTCGACATCGCGCGTGGCGTGGCGGGGCGCGGGCGGCAGGCGCGCTTCCTCCCCACGCGCCCGGAAATCCTCGAGAGCATTCTGCAAGAGGCGCGAGCCGGAGACCTCATCATTGTCATGGGGGCGCGCGACGATACGCTGACCGATTTTTGCGAGGAGATCCTGCGGCGCATTCCCGCCTAATCTCCATCCTCCAGCTCCTCGAGCGTCCGAGGCCAGTCATCCTTCAAGAGCCGCGAGAGCGCCCGATCGGCGAGCAGACGGCCATCCGTCTGGCAGCGCGCGCAGTAGTTCATCTCGTTCTCGACATAGACGACGCGCTGCACCGGGGCTCCGCAGGCGGGGCATGGTTTGCCATAGCGCCCGTGCACGGCCATCCCCTCGCGGAAGGCCGTCACCCTTTCGGGGAAGCCCTGGCCCGTCTCGGACCGCAGCCGCTCGATCCACTCACCGAGCACCGCGCGCACCGCATCGCGCAACGTCGCGAAGTCCGCGTCGGTCATCCTCCCGGTCAACAGGAATGGCGACATCCGCGCGCGATGGAGGATCTCATCCGAGTAGGAGTTGCCGATTCCGCTCACGATGCGCGGATCCGTGAGCGCCCGCTTCAGCGTGCGGTTCTCCCTGCGCAGCGCGGCGGCGAACGCCATCGCGTCGCACCCGAGCGGATCGATCCCCCCTCGATCGAGCGCGGCGAGCGCAGCCTCGCTGCTGACGAGCTGGATCGAAGCCCTCTTCTTCGTCCCCGCCTCCGTGAGAACGAGCGTTCCGCTCGAGAAATCGATCGCCGCGAGGCCGATCTTCCCCGTCACCGCGGCGCCGCTCGTCTTCCAGTGAAGGCGTCCGGCGATCATCAAATGAACGACGAGGAAGAGGCCGCCATCGAGACAGAAGACGATCCGCTTTCCGAGGCGGCGGAGGCCGGTCACCTCGTGGCCGGCCGCCGTCTCGATCGGAGGGTCGAAGGATCTCAGCACGAAGGGCGAGCGGATCCGGATCGCCGCGATCGGCCGGCGCAAGACGCGACGCTCGAGCGCCTCGATGTAGATCGTGATATCCGGCAGCTCGGGCATGCGCGGCCTGCTCCTCCTTCAGTTCCCTCGCAGCGCATCGATGACGGAGCGGCGGGCGGCGTTTCGGGCGGGGAAGTAGCCTCCGATCAGCCCAAGGATCGAGGCGGCGAGAAGCCCGACCAGGAGGATCCCGGGCGTGATGCGGAACTTGAAGGCGACCTCGCTGAATGTCGACCAGTTGGTCGTTCCGGTCGACAAGCCGTGGACGGGAAGAGCCAGGATGCAGCCGAACACCCCGCCGATCAGGCAGAGGAAGACGGACTCGAAGAGGAAGCTCAGGAGGATGCTCGAAGGCCTGTAGCCGATCGCGAGCATGATGCCGATTTCTCTCGCGCGCGCTCCGACGGCGGCGTACATCGTGTTCAGAGCCCCGAAGATCGCTCCGGCCGCCATGACGATCACGAGGAAGAGCCCAAGAACGCGGATCGCCGCGGCGATCTCGGACGACTGGGAGCTGTAGTAGTCGTCCTCCCTCATTGTGTCGACGCGTAGGCGGGGATCCGCCTCCACTCGGGCCTTCATCGCCTCGAACGCGGCCGGATCGGCCAGGCGCACCGTGACCGATGAGTAGGCGTCGCGGTCGAAGGCGGGCAGCATCGACTCGACATCTCCCCAGATTTCGGAGTCGAAGCCCGTCCCTCCCGAGTCGAAGATCCCGACGATTCTCCAGTCGCGCGCGCCGAATCGGACCGTCTCCCCAAGCCCGCACCCGACGAACCGCTCCGAGATGGAGCGGCCGACAATCACCTCGTCCATCCCGGCCTCGAAGAACCGCCCATCGACCACCCGCACCTCGGGACGCAGCTGGACCACGCGGGAATCGACTCCGCGCACGGTCACATTGGAGGTAGCCGTCGGATCGCTGCGCTTCGCGAGATTCGTCAACACCACCGCCTCGTTCGCGCCGAGCGGCGTCCCGTCCGGGAGCCGGGCGACGCCCGGATCGGATTGGAGTATTCGCGCCACTTCACGGTCGATGGCGGATTGCACTTCCGTGATCGCTCCCCCCCGCGTGAAGATCACATTGTCTGAACGTCCAGTTGCGACGAGCGTCTGCCGGAAGCCGTTGGCGAGAGCGAGGGTCATGACGAGGATGGCCACGACGAGCGCGATGCCCCCGGCCGTCATGAGCGTCGCCGTCCTCCGGACGAAGAGGTTTCGCAGGTTATACTGGATCGGCACCGCCATCGCATCACCCCGTGTGCCGCATGGCGTCGACGACGCGCAGCCTCGATGCGTTCAAGGCCGGGATCGCGCCGCTGATGATTCCCAGGGCCAGAGCGATTCCCAGGGCTCGCGCGACGGTCCCCCAGGTCACGACGAAGCTCGGGAAGAATCCGCCCACCGTGAAGTCGGAGAAGTGAAACAGCGCCTTGGCGAAGGCGGTACCGACGATGCCACCGGTGATGGCGATCAGGATCGACTCGGTCAGCACGAGCCCGAGGACAGCCGCATCGGTGAAGCCGATCGCCTTCAGAATCGCCATCTCCTTGGTCCGTTCGCGCGCAGCCATCATCATGGTGTTCATGGAGACGAGGAAGATGGCGATCACGATTGCCGTGCCTATGGCGAAGATCACCGTTCGGATGTTGCCCAGCATCGTGATGAAGCCGAGCTGGAAAGCCTTCTCGGTCTCGGTCTTCGTCTCCGCGGCGCTGTTGGCGAAGGTCGCGTCAATGAGGCGCGAGACCTCGCCGGCGCGGGTCGGGTCGGAGAGCTTCGTCGTGTAGATGCCGACCACGCCTGGATTGCCGATCCTCTCGTTCAGGTAGTCCCAGGAGAGAAGCATGAAGTTCGTGTCGAGATCGCGGCCTTCCGGCGCGCGGGCGATCCCGCGGACGACGAAATCCCAGGTGCCCGGGTAGATCGTGCCCTGCAAAGTGATCCGATCGCCGTGCCCGAAGCCGTACTTGGCCGCCAGCTTCTCACCCACGATGCAGGCGGTGCGCTCGCGCTGGAAATCCTCGATTTCCTTCGGCTCAAGGACGTACTCCGAATACATGGGGATGTAAGTCTCGGGGTCGACGGCGAGCTGCATGAAGAAGTGTCGCTCATCGATATATACGCCGCCGAACCAGCTTGACCAGGTGACGGCCTCGACGCCGGGGATCTGCGCCAGGCGGTCGCGGTAGGAGAGGGGAAGCGGGAATGTGAGCGATGTCGAGCGACGCGTGACGAGGCGGGCCGCGTCCGCCGTCTCGAGAGAGGCGTCGAAGCTCGTGAGAACCGTGCGGATCGTCGCGAACAGGAAGAGCGAGACGATGATGCTCGATACCGTCAGGACGGTCCGCCGCTTGGAGCGCATCGCGTTTCTCCAGATGAGCGGCAGGAATCTCTCCATCGGTCCTTCTGCCTAGCGGTCGGCGCGCCTCTGGGACTCCACGAGGATCCCCTTCTCGAGGTGGAGGACCCGATCGGCGCGCTCGGCCGCGTGGGGATCGTGGGTCACCATGACGATCGTCTTTCCGAACTCGGCGTGAAGACGCTGCAGGAGCCCCAGGACGTCCGCGGCGCTCGTCGCGTCGAGATCCCCGGTCGGCTCGTCGGCGACGAGGAGCGTGGGGTCGGTGACGATGGCGCGCGCGATCGCCACGCGTTGCTCCTGGCCCCCGGAAAGCTGGCGGGGGAAGTGTTCCATCCGGTCGACGAGGCTCACAATCTCGAGCGCAGCGAGGACGTGCTCCCTGCGCTCTTTCCGTGAGAGGCCGGTCAGCAGGAGAGGCAGCTCCACGTTCTGGAACGCCGTCAGGACCGGGATCAGATTGTACGACTGGAAGATGAATCCGATGTGGCGGGATCGGAAAGTGGCGAGCTGCGAGCTGCTCAATTCGCCCAGGTCGATGCCGGCCACCCACACCCCGCCGGTCGTCGGATAGTCGATCCCGCTTACCAGGTTCAGGATTGTCGACTTCCCCGAGCCCGAAGGACCCATGAGGGCGAGAAACTCGCCGGCGGGCACGTCGAGGTCGAGCGCGGCCAAAACCGGCACCTCGACGTCGCCGCGGAGGTAGACTTTCGTGACGCCTCGCAGGCGGATGATCAGGCCGTCGAGGAACGGGTCGGAGCCGGACATCGAGCTCTCCATCCTCTCAGGGCGCCACCGGCTTGACCCGTTTGCCCTTTGCGATGCGGGCCGATCCATCCGCGATCACCTGATCGCCCTCGTTCAGTCCGGATAGGATCTCCACTTCTTCTCCGAGGCGTTCGCCCACCACGACCTCCGCCGGCTCGGCCTTCCCCTCGCGCAGGACCATGACGCTCGACTCGCCATCCGTCGCGCGCAGCGCGGAGGCCGGGATGCGGAGCGTCTTCTTGATCGTCTGGATCTCGGCGGACTGGCGTTCCTTGAGGAAGCTCACCTTCGCTCCCAGGTCGGGCCGAATGCGGGGATCGTCGACGAGGAAACGGACGCGGACCGGGACCGTCGCCTTGTCGCGGTCGGCCGAGGGGAAGATCGCGCGCACATCCGCCGGGAAGTGGACCTCGGGATGCGCGTCGAGGACGACATCGGCCGGCATCCCGATGAAGAGACGGGCGATATAGCTCTCGTTGATGTCGACGCCGACCTCGAGGGTCTGCATGTCGGCGATCGTGACGACCGCCCCCGCTCGCGCCGTGTTGCTCGTCATGATCGGCCCGACGATCTCGCCCACCTCGGCATCCTTGCGCAGGACAACACCCCCGAATGGGGCGGTCACGCGCGTCTTGTCGAGCTCGAGTCGGGCAGATTCGACCGCGGCCTGCGCCACCTTCACGCCCGCTTCGGCGGCGAGGCGTTCCGCTCTCGCGCTCGCGAGATCCGTCTCCGCTCCTTGCGCTTCCTCCTCGCTGATCGTCTCCTGGGCGAGGAGCTCCCTGCGGCGATCGTGCCTGCGCTGCGACTCCGTCTCGAGCGCCTTGGCCTGCTCCACTCGCGCGCGGGCCAGCGCCAAGTTCGCCTCCGCCTGTCTGAGAGCCGCTACCTGATCCTCATCGATCAGGCGCGCGACGACTTGATTCGAGTCGACCGGATCGCCCTCCTCCACGAGAAGAGATGCGAGCCGGCCGGTGGTGCGCGCGGCGACGGAGGCCTGGTGGCGCGCCTCGACATAGCCGTTCGCCGTGAGGACCGAGCCCCCCGCCTCGGCGGGGCCGCTGCCTCCGATACGAGCGGTCGCGACACGGATCGGCGTGGGACGCGAGAGGATCGAGATTGCCGCGATCAGGACTGCGATGCCGATCGCGAAGAAGGGCCAGCGTCGACGGTGTCGCTTGGGGCGGCGATCCGCCTCGCGAATTCGCAGGCGCTCGAGGTCGGTGCGGCCCGACGGGGACGAATCGCTCATGGTCGAGACTCCATCCGGTTTCGTTCATGAGGGCCGCGACGGATTCGAGGCGGCGATCGATCACGAGAGAGAGGGGATCGAGTCCCCGATCCCCTCTCCTGGGACAGCAAATGATCGGTCAGCCCAGCCTCGGATGCAAGGGGAGTCCGGTGAAGACCCCCCGGCCCGCTGCTAGCGCATCCGGATCACCTTGCGGTTGATCTCGTGGCTACCCGCCTTGGCGCGTATCCAGTAGATCCCGGAACCGACCTCGTTGCCGTTCTCGCCCCTCCCGTCCCAATCGAAAGCGATCGTTCCGGAGACGCGCCCGAGATCGTAGCCGCGCACGAGCCGACCGCTGACATCGTAAATGTCCAGGCGGACTTTCTCGATCGCGGGAATCTCAAGCCTCAAGTCGAGAGCGTCTCGGAATGGGTTCGGTCCCGCATGCAGCGCGAAGCGGCGAATCGCGCCGCCCTCGGCGACTCCCGAGGGCTCGACGAAGGCCGTGTCGGCCGCCATCGCCACCGGCGCCGCCCGGCCGTGGCTCGTCCAGAGATCATGAAGGAGCTGGCCGCTTCCGTTCGTGTGGTTCTCGTCGCGCAGGAAGTCGACGTACTCCTTGGAGGTGATCTGGTAATAGAGCGTCGCGATCACCTTCCGCGTGGAGACGGGCAGAGAATAGGAAGGCTCGTCCCAGTACTGATAGTCGGCGTAGCGCGGCTCTGGTCCTTCGTGGTGTGGGTCGACCGGCACGCCGCCGAAGTTCATGTAGGCCGCGTTCGTGAATCCCTGCGGCGGGATCCGTGTGTCCTTGTAGATCGAGTCGTTCAGGACGAAGTGGAAGGAGATGCCGGAAGAGATCCCGAGCGCGCCGGCGAGCCCGGGCGACAGTCCCATCTCTGCCTCGTAGATCGCGAGATCCTCGTCATGGGTCAGGACACCCGAGCCCTCGTCGTAGGCGCCCGACTCGTAGACGATCTGATCGCCCGCGTCGTATGCGGAGAGGCGCAGCCACATCCGCCGCCCCTCCGGGTATCCGGTGGGCAGCTTGTGTCCGGTCCGATTCGTGATCGTGACGGAGGCGTCGATGGAGCTTCCCATGTCTTCGAGGGAGAGATCGACCCCGGCCGCCTTCTGGAGCATCGAGACCGCCCTGACCGCCGCGTCGGCGAGCGCCCCGGCGTCGACTTCAGTGGGATAGAGCTCCTCGAGGATCGTCGGGATCCAGGAGTTTCCTCCCATCATGTCGTGGTGCGGGAGATTCTCGCGGATCGGCGCGTTCGGGTCGTTGCACCCTCGCCCCTCCAGATCCTTCATGTGGCAATCCTGGCATGTGGAGACGATCCCGTCCGGCTTGTTCCCCGCGAACTCGGGCGCGTAGACGCCGTTCGGGTAGGCGCTGTTCGACCACTCGCTGTAGGTGCGCTCGACCGGGAATAGGTCTGTCGAGTTGACGCTCGCCGCCGGCTCGTCGAACGGCCCCGGCGCATAGTCGAAGTCCCCCGTGCGCTCGAACGCCGGATTCGAAACCTCGTGACACGTGCCGCAGATCCGGCTCGAGCGATGGAACGGCGATTCGAGGAACGGATGTGGGGCGAGCGGGTCCGGGAACGGCCCGCGACGCCGGACCTCGGGATCGACGACATACATTCCATTGAGGTAGTGCTCGGGAACGTCGGTCAGCGCGTTCAGGACGTCGAGGTCCTCTATGGGGCTCTGGCCCGGCACGTAGATCGGATCGACCGCCCGGTGGCAGTAATCGCAAGCCACCCCATCCCTGTCGACCTGGTTCAGCGCGATGCCGCTCGTGGGGTTGCTCCTTCCCGAGAGCCAGCCCATCGGCGTGTGACAGCGCAGGCAGATGTCGCCGGAGGAGGCGGCGTCTTGCTCGGCCACCGCGAGGCAGGCGTAGAAGAGGGGATCGCGCGCCGCCTGGGCCATCATGTTGCCCCGGAAGTTGTGATCCGGCTCCACCAGCGGATCGTATCCACCATGGCAGTCGGCGCACGCGGTCCGGTCCTGGAAGGCGCCGGCGTCGAACGGCTGGGATCCGGGTTGCTTGAAGTCGCGCAGCGTCGTCGGGGCGATGCTTCCTGCCTGGGCCAGGATCGTGAAGTCTCCGTTGCTCTGATCCTCGCCCTGATTCGCGAAGGCGTCGCGCGCGACAATCCTCACGCGCGAGCCCGTGGTCGGTGTGTTGTGGACGGACCAGACGAAGCTGCCGGTGTCCTCGAGCCCCTGCGCAATCTTCGTCCAGGGCTCCGAGACTCCCTCGCGGTAGTAGACGTCCACCGCGACGACGCCCACATTGTCCGTGGCGTCGTAGGTCACCGAGTGGATCGTTCCGCCTCCCCAGATTTCGCCTCCATTCGGAGAAAGGACGGTCACGGACGGAGGCTCGGCGTCTCCTCCGGTCTCGGGGGTGAGGTAGGCGAGGATGTCGTTGACATCGACCCCGCTCACTTGGCCGACGTTTCCCGCCTTGAGGCCGGGGAAAGTCGGGGTGTTGGCGTAGTTCACCGTGTCGGTGATCTCGACCAGAGTGGCATAGCCGTCGGTCTCCGAATCGAGATTCTCGATCGAGCGCATCGCCTGAATCCGTCCCTCATCGTTGTTCGGGTAGTTGCCGAGGATGTTTCCCAGCGCCACTCCATAGGGGTTCCGCGGACCCGCTCCGGTGAACTGGTAGTGGCAGACCCCACAGTGCGCCTGAATGCTCGGCAAGTTGTCGAGTCGGCTTCCGACCGCCGTCGGATAGGCGAGGAAGAAGGACTGGCGAATGTTCTGGCGCGCGTCCGCCCGCATGGAAAAGAAAGCGACCAGAGCAAGCCCGAGAAGAAGAATTCTTTGTGACGAGACCATGGGAAGTGCTGCGGATCGCATAGACTGCTCCTTCTCCCGTTGACCGGGGAGCCCTCGGAGAAATGGCCTGATAGACCGCGCATCTAGTTTACAGAAGTCGTCTTCCCGCGAGATTGGAGGAGTTCTAATCTGCGGATTCCGGGGATCTAATGCCCGACGCCCATCCGCAGAGGCCACGAGAGCCGAGCGCCAGGACGGCCGGCCGGGCACCCGGCGGAATGGTCTACCCTGTGGGGGGTCGCGAAGGGGGGATGGGGATGGATTCCGGTTGGAGGGGGAGGCTGGGAAGACTTCGCGGCTACATCGCCTCATACGACCGCCGCTTCTGGATCCTCTTCGGCGGCTTCATCGTCTCCTCGATGGGCTTCGCGATGATCGTTCCCTTCGTGAGCCTCTATTTCCACAAGGAGCTCGGCGTGCCGATGTCGGTGGTGGGCAGCTTCTTCCTCGCCACCGCGATCGTGCGAGCCTCCTCGCAGGGCTTCGCCGGAGATCTCTCGGATCGGATCGGACGGATCCATCTGATGACCTGGGGACAGGCCGCGCGCGGGATCGTCTTCGCGATCATGGCGATCGCCATCTTCAGAGGCGCGGGGTTCTGGCTCTCCGCCGGGATCCTTCTCTTCTCCTACATAGCGGGGGCGTTCTACCAGCCGGTCGCAAGCGCCGCCGTGGCCGACATCTCGCCGCCGGAGCGGAGGCTCGAGGCCTACTCCCTCATGCGCGTCTCCCACAACCTCGGTTGGGGCGTGGGGCCGATGATCGGCGGCTTTGTCGCGAGCCTGGGATACGGGTGGCTCTTCGTCGTTGGCTGCATGACGAGCCTCTTCTCCGCCTGGCTCGTCGCCAGGCACGTGCCGGAGACCCATCCGCCCTCCGCTCGCCGCCCGCGCGACGCCGCGGGGGGCGGCCAGCAGGGAATCCCGGCCTGGATGGAGATCCTCGAGGTGCGTCGCGATCGTCGATTCCTGCTCTACTGCCTCCTCTCGGGCTTCATCTTCATCGCGATGTCGCAGTGGCTCTCCACGCTCTCCGTCTACGCCTCCGAGAAACTCGGAATCACCACGACTCAGCTTGGCTTCATGTTCGGCGTGAACGGTTTCATGGTGGTCGCATTCCAGATCCTGGTGACTCGGATGACGAGGCGCCTCACGCTGATCGGCTCGATGGTCCTGGGCGCGATCATCTATGCGGCGGCCTACATCGGGATCGGATTCGCGACGAGCTATGCGCATCTGGTGATCGCGATGGTCGTCATCACGACCGGAGAGCTCGTCGTCTCGCCCCCGTCGGTGACGCTCGTCTCCCTCATCTCTCCCGAAGGGCGCACGGGCCGGTACATGGGCGTCTATAGCCTCACCAGCTCCTTCGGGTGGTCAGGCGGGCCATTCGTGGGAGGGATCCTGATCGATCTGCTCTCCGGGCGGCCGCCGCTTCTCTGGGGGAGCGTCTCGCTCTTCGCCCTGATCGCGGCGGTGGGACTCTGGATGATTCGCGCGCGGTTTCCTGCGAAGAGCGCGTGACGGGCGGATCCGCGATTCCCGGACCCGCCCGTTTTCTACCCCTGGTCGCAGCGCTCTCGTCTAGTTCCCGTACATCTCGATGATCTCCTTCTTCCCCTTGCCGAGGATCCCGTACTTCGCCCCGACCTTCTTGAAGGCCTCCAGGGCGAACTCGAGGTCCGCGATCTCGTGCCCCGCGGAGATCTGCGTGCGGATGCGAGCCGCTCCCTTGGGCACGACCGGGAAGAAGAAGCCGATCACATAGATTCCTTCATTGAAGAGATCTCGCGACACATCTTGCGCGAGCTTGGCGTTGTAGAGCATCACGGGCACGATCGGGCTGTCGCCCGCCTTCAAGTCGAAGCCGGCCTCGGTGAGCCCTTTACGCCAGAACGCGGTGTTCCGCTCGAGCTTGTCCCGCCTCTCAGTCGTCGCCGAGATCAGATCGACGACCTTGATCGCGGCATTGACGATCACCGGCGGCATCGTGTTGGAGAAGAGATAGGGCCGCGCCTTCTGACGGCAGAGCTCGACGATCTCCCGCCGGCCGCTCACGCAGCCCCCGCTCGCCCCGCCCAGGGCCTTGCCGAGGGTGGTCGTGATCACATCGATCTTCCCGAAGACGCCGCAGTGCTCGTGCGTTCCCCGGCCGGTCTTCCCCATGAAACCGCTTGCGTGCGAGTCGTCCAGGAAGATCATGGCGTCGTACTTCTCCGCCAGAGCGACGATCTTGTCGAGCGGAGCGATATCCCCGTCCATGGAGAAGACGCCGTCGGTGATGATCATCCGGATTCGCGCGTCCTGATACTCCTGCAGCTTCTGCTCCAGATGGTCCATGTCGGAGTGCTTGTAGGAGTCGTAGCGGGTCTTGCGCTTCTCCCTGCAGAGAGTGATCCCGTCGATGATCGAAGCGTGCACGAGCCGGTCCGAGATCATGACGTCGCGATCGTTCAGGACCGCCTCGAATAGCCCGGCGTTCGCGTCCATGCACGAAGGGAAGAGCACCGTGTCCTCGGTGCCGAGAAACTGCGTCAGCTTCTGCTCGAGGGTGCGATGGATGTCCTGCGTGCCGCAGATGAAGCGAACCGACGACATCCCGTAGCCGCGCGTGTCGAGCCCCTGGTGGGCCGCCTGGATCACGTCGGGGTGGCTCGAGAGGCCGAGGTAGTTGTTCGCGCAGAGGTTGATCACCTTCTTCGGCGCCGATCCGCGAGGGTACTCGACCTCGATGTGCGAAGCCTGGGGCGAGTGGATGAACCGCTCCTCCTTCAGGAGTCCCTGCTCCTTGATGCCGGCGAGCTCCTCTTGCAGAGAAGTCCGGACGTTCGCGCTGATCGCCATCCCGTCCTCCCTATGCGTTGGGTGCGAATTCGCGCACGAGGGCTGCGATCTTCGTCACGGAGTCGAAGGCCTCGGGGCTCGCCTTGGCGTCGGGGATCGAGATCTTGTACTTCTTCTCGAGGAAGGTCTTCAGCGAGACCATCGAGAAGGAGTCGACGATCCCGCTCGAGATGAGGGGACTGTCGACGCCGAGCTCCTCGTCGGAGTCGGCATCCACGTACTCGCGGATCACATAGTCGAGAATCGCCTTGTGTAGCTCGTCCATTTCATCCTCCGTTCTCTCCATCCACCCGTTTTCTCTCTATCGATCAATCGCGGAATCTAGTCGTCCTCGAGCGTGGAAGTGTCTCCGATCGGTTCGCCCCACTCCTTTGCCCGCAGTAGCCTGCGGAGGATCTTTCCGCTTCGCGTCTTCGGCAGGGAAGGAACGAACTCGATCTCTTGGGGCATCGCCAGTGGCGAGAGCCTCTTGCGGATGAAGTTCATGATCTCCAGCTCGAGATCGTCACTCGCGACGAACCCGGGCTTCAACGCGACGAAGGCCTTGACCACCTCCATGTTGAGAGGGTCGGGCTTGCCGACGGCGGCCGACTCGGCCACGGCGGCGTGCTCGAGGAGCGCCGACTCGATCTCGAATGGCCCGACGAGGTGTCCACCCGTGTTGATCACGTCGTCGTCCCGGCCGACGAACCAGAAGTAGCCGTCCGGGTCGATGGAGGCGCGGTCGCCGCAGAGATACCAGCCGTTCTTGAACTTCGCCTCGTAGGTCGACTGGTTGTTCCAGTAGGTGCGGAACATGGAGGGCCAGCCGGGCCGCAGGGCGATCAGGCCGACCTTTCCCGAATCGGAGATCGGGAGGTGGCTCTGGAGGTCGACAACGGTGGCCGTGATCCCTGGGAATGGCCTGCCCATCGATCCCGGCTTGATCGCCATGCCGGGATAGTTGGAGATCACGATCGAGCCGGTCTCGGTTTGCCAGTAGGTGTCGTGGAACGGGAGGCCGAAGGCCTCCTTCGACCAGATGACCGCTTCGGCGTTCAGCGGCTCGCCCACGCTGGCGAGGTGGCGCAGGGTCCCCATGTCGAACTTCCGCACGAGCTCGGTCCCGTCCTTCATGAGAAGGCGGATCGCCGTGGGGGCCGAGTACCAGACCGTCACCTTGTACTTCGCGATCGTCTTGTACCAACGCTCGCTGGAGAAGCCGCTGTCGAGGACGACCTGGGTGACCCCGCAGCTCCAGGGACCGATGATTCCGTAGGAGGTCCCGGTGACCCACCCCGGATCGGCGGTGCACCAGTAGATGTCCGAGCCGTTCAGATCCAGGACCCACTTCGTCGTCAGATGCTGCGAGAAGATCGACCCATGGACATGGAGGGCCCCCTTGGGCTTGCCCGTCGTGCCGGACGTGTAGTGGAGCACCGATGGAGTCTCCGGATCTGCCTTGTGCCAGTCGTACCGCTCGACGCGCGGCGCCTTGTACACATCGAAGCCCTTCTCGCCTTCACGAAGGGGCTTTCCCTCCTCGGCATCGACAATGACGATCCACTTCAGATGCGGGAGCTGCTCCCGGATCCGGCGAACCTTGCCGACGTGCTTGCGGGTCGTGAAAACCAGCGCGGTCTTTGCGTCCTCCAGACGCGTGATGAGGGAGTCTTCGCCGAAGGCGGAGAAGAGCGGCTGGGCGATGGCGCCCGCCTTGAGAATTCCGAGGAACGAGAAGTAGAGTTCCGGAACCTTGTCCATGAAGATGCAGGCGCGCTCGCCGACGCCGACTCCAAGCTCTCCCAGGAGGACCGCGAACGCGTTGGAATGGATCCGCAGCTCATCGAAGGTGAAGACCCTTTCTGAGCCGTCGAATCCCTCCCAGATCATCGCCGGCCGCTTGCCCAGGCCGGCGTCGCAAATCCGGTCGGAGCAGAACGCCCCGATGTTGAGCGGCTCGCCCTCGGACCAGCCGAGCTCGCGCTTGGCGATGTCCCAACTGAAGCCCTGGAGCCGAGAATCATAGGAAACGATGTTACTCACCTTGCCTCCCTCCCACACCTTCCACCCAGGGTGCGGAACCCTTGATGCGCCAAAGACTACCAGCACCGGGCCGCGGCGCACAAGCGCCCGCCTTGAGGGGCCGTCGCCGCCCATGATAGCCTGCCTCAACGAATTAGCGTGCTCGATGGATGGTTCGGCCGCGAGAGGATGGGGGTTCGATGGACGCGTTCGAGCAGTATGCGGAGGAGCTGGTCGGAAAGGCTTGGGCGGCCGCCGAGCAGTTCCGGGGATTCACGCAGGAGCGGGTCGATCGAATCGTCCGCGCCGTCTTCGAGGCGGCCTACCAATCGCGGATCTACCTGGCGCAGATCGCTTTCGACGAAACCGGGATCGGGGTCTTCGAGCACAAGATCGTGAAGAACGCCTGGGCGAGCCTCTTGGTCTACGACGACATCAGGAACCGCAAGACGGTGGGGGTCGTGGCGAACGACCCGATCCGCGGGATCACCGAGATCGCTCAGCCCAAGGGCCCGATCCTCGCCACGATTCCGGTGACGAATCCCACCTCGACGACGATCTTCAAGATCCTGATCTGCATGAAGACGCGAAACCCCGTGATCTTCAGCCCCCACGGCGGCGCACGGCGCTGCATCCGGGAAACGGTGAAGATCCTGGAGGAAGCCGCGGTCGGGGCGGGGGCCCCGCCGGGCGCCATTCAGATCATGACCCGTCCGCAGAGGGAAATCCTGGAACGGGTGATGCGCCACCGGCGGCTCGCCCTCATCCTTGCCACGGGCACGGGCTCGGTCGTCCGTCTCGCTCAGGAGTCGGGAACCCCGACCCTCGGAGTCGGACCCGGCAACGTGCCGGTCTTCATCGACCGATCGGCCGATCTCGCCCTTGCTGCCCGCTACCTCGTTCACTCGAAGACCTTCGACAACGGGACCGTCTGCGCGAGCGAGCAGGCGCTCGTCGTCACGCGCGACATGGACTCGAAGATCCGCCGGGCTCTAGTGGAGCGCGGCTGTCATTTCTGCAACGAAGCGGAGATGAAGGCGCTCGACACCCTCGCCTTCGACAACGCGTCGCGCTCGATGCGCGCCGATGTCGTGGGGCGTTCCGCCGGCGAGATCGCCGATCGATGCGGGTTCGGCGTCCCGGAGAAGACGCGGCTCTTGATTGCCGAACCGGGTGGGATCGGACGCGACTACCCTCTCTCGCACGAGATCCTCGCGCCAATCCTGGCCTACTACGCAGTCGGCGGATACGACGATGCCCTGGCCGCCTGCATGAAACTGAACGAGCAGGGCGGGATCGGTCACACGGTGGGGCTCTACGCGAACGACGAACGGGTGGTGGAGGATTTCGGCCGCACGATGAACGCGGGTCGCATCGTCGTCAATCAACCGACCACGCAGGGGGCGATCGGCGGCTTGTACAATACGCTCGATCCATCTCTCACCTTGAGCTGCGGCGCGGGGGCGGGAAACATCACCACCGACAACATCACGGTCCCGCACCTGCTGAACATCCACCGCGTCGCGCGAAGGAGGCTCAACCACCGCTGGATGGATCTCCCCCGCGAGACATGGCTCGACCCGTCGCTGGGGGCGCTGGAGACCGAGTCTCTCTTCAATCGCAACTTCTGATTCTCGAGACGGATCGGGGTGCGGCGAGTCGAGGCCCCTCAAGAAACACAGCAATCTCGTCGATAATCAGGCGCTCTGCATCGACGTGGCATCGGGATTGAGATCTCGAGTCATCGGGACGGCCATGACCAGGCTCTCGAGTCGCGCGAGGAATCGCTGCGTCAGGAGGCTATTCTCGTCTCGACGCGCGACTTGTCCCATCCCTGTCGACGCAGCACCTCGATCTCGCACTGGTCCCCGACTCCTCCGGCCCTTGGATCTCCGCCTTTCTGCGGCTACGCTATTGGGTCGCGAAATCTGGAGGTGATCCATGGTCCGTACCCTTCTCACGGTCCTTCTGGTCGCGGCCGCATCGATTTCCCATGCAAGCCCGGAGCTGCTCTTCAACCAGGTCATTGCCGGCAGCGGGCTCAAGCGTCCTGTGCGCGCAGGAGTCAACATGTTCTTCGCGGTCAGCGGCCCTGACTTCGGAATCGCCAAGGATGATCTGTTCACCGGTTGGACTTTGATCGACGCGCCCCCTTTCAAGGACGGGTCCGCTCAGCCCTTCGAAGTCGGAGGACGATGCTTCTTCCGGGGCAACCCGATGTACTCCGACGGGCTCACGCGCCTCTATGTGGTGGACGGAAACAACGCCCTGGAGCTTGCCGCGGCAACGGACCCCGCATCCGCTGTCAGCATCCACGACGTGAACGGGCTGGCCGTCTTCGCGTTCGCCGATTCCATCCATGGGATGGAGCTATGGAGCAGCGACGGGACCCCGGAGGGAACCGGGCTCCTGATCGACATCAACCCCTCCGGCGACTCCGACCCCTGGCTCGGAGCCGTCGCCGGGGGATACCTCTTCTTTGGGGCGGATGACGGAGAGCACGGCCGGGAGCTCTGGAAGACCGATGGGACGGTCATCGGGACGACGATGGTCAAGGACATCGATCCTGGCCCGGATAGCTCATCTCCGAACCACTTCGAGGAGGTCGGGGGAGTTGTGGTGTTCGCAGCGTCCGACGACCTGGCTGGGAATGAGCCGCGGAGATCGGACGGAACCGAGGTCGGAACCTACTTGATGCGAGACCTCGAGCTGGGCTCCAGCGGATCCTTTCCGTCGGACTTCAGGACCGTGGACGTTTGGGCGTACTTCCAGGCCAGGACCGCGGTGGAGGGCACGGAGCTCTACCGTACCAACGGCAGCGTCGTCCAACCGATCGCCGACATCAACCCGACCGGCTCCTCGTATCCGGCCCGCTTCCACGGATATAACGGCGAGGTCTATTTCCAGGCCGATGACGGAGTCCACGGCAGCGAGCTTTGGAAGACGGATGGAACCTTGCCGGGGACGCAGTTCGTCTACGACTGCTATCCCGGTCCGGGATCCGGTTTCGTCCTGGAGCTCGCGGTCGCCGATGGCGTGCTCTTCTTCACGGCCTTCGACGACGTTGGGCCGCAGCTCTGGCGGACGGAGGGGACCTCCGGCACCACCGAAATCGTCGAGGTGAACCACAACGGTTGGAGCAACGCGAGCGGACTCATCAGCGCCGGGTTCGACCTGATCTTCGGCGCGGACGATGGGACCGAGGTGGGACATGAACCACGTCGACTGGATGTCGCCGCCGGAACGATCACGCTGGCGGCCGACCTGAATCCCGAGAGCGGCTCGAATTGCGAGGATCTCGCGGCCTATGGCGACGACTTGCTCGCAATCGCGGACCACTACTGGTACGGCCGCGACCTTTGGCTCTACGACCTACAGGCGCCCGAGAACTCGATCGAGATGGATGAGACGGGCTTCCGCGAGTCGCAGTCTCCGCCCGGCGCCACGTTCGCGGTGGACGGCGACATTGTCTACTTCACCGGCTGGCAGAGCGAGACCGGCTTCGAAGTCGGCGCCTACGACGGCGCCGACTTGTACCAGGTCGACGTCATCCCCGGTCCGGAGGGGTGCGATCCCACCGAGCTTGTCGTCGCGAACGGGGAGGCGTTCTTCGTCGGGCTCACTGCACCGGAAGGCAACTATGGTCTCTATCGGTTGACCGCGCCGCCGAGTCCCGCGGCGATCCTGGTCCATGAGTTCGGCGCGGTCCCGCCGCGCGACGTCACGCCATTCGATGCGAGCGTTGTCTTCGTCGCCCAGGATACGGATCACGGGGAGGAGATCTGGCGGTCCACGGGCGTCGATTTGACGCAGATTCTCCTCGATATCAATCCGGGTCCGGACAGCTCCGGCCCGCAGGCTCTGACTGCCGTCGGCGAGGCGATCTTCTTCACGGCCTCTGAACCGAACACCGGGCGCGAACTCTGGGTGACCGACGGGACCGAAGCAGGCACCCATCTCGTGGAGGACGCGCGGCCGGGGGCGGCAGGCTCCGAGCCGGACCATCTCACCGACGGCTTTCCCTACCTGTACTGCACCGCCCACACGCTGGCCACTGGCCGGGAGATCTGCCGAGCGACGCCGGCGGGCATGGAGCTTCTCGATGAGATCGTTCCCGGGCCCGGGAGCGGAAGTCCTCGGCGGCTGGCCTTCTGCGGATCGCGCCTCTTCTTCAGCGCGGACGACGGCGCCGGGGCCGGCCGGGAGGTCTGGGCCCTCGATGGGGAGACGCCCACCCTCGTCTTCGATGTGAACCCCGGCGCCGGTTCCTCGTTGCCGAGGGACTTCGACGACCACCTCGGGGCGGTCTATTTCACGGCGGACGATGGGACGAGCGGCCGCGAACTCTGGCGCGCGAGCGGGACGAATCTCAGCAACGCGAGTGACCCGATTGCGCCTGGCCCATCCTCCTCGCGGGTAGGGGACCGCGCGAGCGTGGGGAATCGGCTCTATTTCGCCGCGGAGAACGAAGACTACGGTCGCGAAATCTGGTCGGTGGAGGACACAGGAGGGCCGGCATGGGTCTCCTCGCCCGAGCCGCTCGCCGGAAGCGCCCTGCGACTCCGGGCTGGACCGAACCCCTTCAGGGAGCGGGTCCAGATGCGGCTGGAGATGGCGCAGGCGGGGCGTCTACGGGCGGAGCTGATCGACCCGAGCGGGCGCGTGGTGGATCAGACAGCGCTTGGCCGGGTCGATGCGGGCGTCCAGATGTTGGAGTGGGACGTGCGCGGCGCGAACAAACTGTCGAGCGGCGTCTATTTCCTGCGTGTGTGGAGCGGGGAGGCGGCCGTGGTCCGGAAGATCCTGCACATTCGATGATCGCGGCGGTTCCTCGCGAATCCCCTTGGAGTGGAGGCCACTCGCGCGCTACAATTCTGCCCGTCGGAAAGATCGCCTTCCAAGGCCGCCCCCGCCGACCCGCCCCGCAGCGTGCTGCACCGCCGCGTCTCCGTCCGGCGACCCTGGGGAGACACCTGGGCTGTTCGATCGAGGGAGGCAAGCATGCTACCCCACTCGTTTCATCGTGTGATCGTCTGTTTGTTCGTGCTCTCAGTTGGCCCGGCTCTCCTGCTCGGGACTCACACACGCGCCGAGGTCTTTCGCGAGGACTTCAACGACAACAGCATCGATCCCACGCTCTGGATCGTTGAGATGTACGGCAACGGTCCGCAGCTTGATGAGGTCAACAACCAGCTCGAGATCTTCTTCCCCAGCTACTCCTCCGGAGGCGACTTCGGCTTCATTCTCAGGAGCACCTGGATGTTCCGCGGCGACTTCGACGTGCAGGTCGATTTCCGTTTGCTCACCTGGCCGTACAGGAATGGAATCCGCATGGCGATGGGCATCTATGAGAACTGGTTCTACCACTATCCCGGCGTGGAGCGGATCAGCTTCGGACAGAACGACTACTACGAAGGGATGGAAGTGTATCTGACCGACTTCGCCGACGGCGTGCAGGGCATCACGGAGACGGATGACATGATCGGCACCCTCCGGCTCGTCAGGACAGGGGCCCTGCAGACCGCGTACTACGACGACGCCGGCCAGTGGGTCCCGATCCATACGGGCCCGGCGCCGACGGAAGAGGTTCCCTTCAAGGTATCCGCGTTCAGCGCGTACCAGTTCACGCATCAAGATGTCCTGGCCGCCTGGGACAACATCGTCGTCAACAGCGGGGAGGTCATCGGACTTCCGGTTCCGGCGCGGGCGACGACGTGGGGATCGGTCAAGGGTCTGTATCGCTGACGGGTTGCGAAGCCGTCCTCTTGTCAGGCCGCCTTTAGCCGCGCACGTATCGCAAGTGCGTTGCCGCCGGGGTATCAAGCACTCTGTCGATCCGGAACCTCGGGATCGGTTCGCGTAGGCTCTCAAAGAGGCGTCTGCCGCCGCCGAAGAGCACCGGCGCCAAGGCGATCTCCAGTTCGTCGATGACATGAAGGTTCATGTATTGCTGGATCACGTCCGCACCGCCGGCGATGCGAATATCGCGATCGCCCGCTGATTTCCGAGCCTGCTTGAGGGCACTCTCCGGGCCGTCGTTAACGAAGTAGAACGTGGTCCCGCCCGGGCGGACCCAAGGTTCGCGCTTCTCGTGGGTAAGAACGTATACCGGAGTGTGAAACGGAGCATCCTCCGGCCAACTGCGTTCGCCGGCGTCGAACATCCGCTTGCCCATGATGTTGGCGCCGACACGCTCCATGGTTCTGCGAGCCAAGTCATTGACCGGACCGGTCTCTCCACCTTCTCCGAGCTTGAGAATCTCGCGGAAGTACTGGAGATTCAAGGCCCAGCCCATGAGCGCACCCCACTTGGCGACCCAGTTCTTGTGCTCGGGCGTCTCCCAGTTCTCGATGGTCATCCCTTCCGGCGCCATGTAGCCGTCAAGGCTCAGCCCGATGTTCACGAAGACTTTGGCCATGATGGAGGTCTCCCGATGAATATCTTGCGTCATGTCCGTCGAATGCCGCCGTTCAGCGGAGCCGCGGCGCTTCTGGCCATCCGCCGCGATTGCCCGTTCGGCGAAATCCTGCGCCGCTCAATTCTCATACACTGTGATCAGTTCCGTTGCGTTGAAGATCGCGGCCGGCGAGACCACGACCTCGTGCAGCGGGATCTGATCGCCGTACCTCTCCTTGAGCTTCGCCTGGACTGCGGGATGAGTCAGATCTAAGTCCGCAATGGTTTGCGGCTCACCCAGCCGAATCCCCGCGCCTCTCTCGAACACTTTCCAGACGAGCTCAGAGCAGTAGATGCGATCATCCGACCACTCGAAATACAAATCGTAGTCCTTGCCCGAGAGCTGTTCACCGGCGGCGAGCATTCCCCGCATCGCCTCGGAGGTTAGGCGCGAATCGGCGTCCCGAAGACGCTTGGCAACAAAGTGTCCGTGCTCGCCGCGCTCGATCCAGGAACGCAGGGGCGTCAACCTCACTGGTTGTAGCGCCTCGAAGACCAGAGCGTCGCCGTCTCTGACAAAGACGATGCCCATGTGGCTGTATGGAGATTGCGTTGCCAGTTGAATCGCCTGGCTTTGAGATGATCGCGAGGTCTGAAAGACGATGTCTCCGTTTCGCGGTTCATATGCTGGGTCCCGAGCGCAGCCTACGAGGATAAGCGCAGTTGCGAGAAGCTCAATGCGACAGGGCCGATGACGCATTCGTGACAAGACTCCGGGTGAACTCGGCCGGATGGACCCTCTCGTTGGCAAGGAGCCGGAGCTAGGGGATTTCAACACCTGAATCAACCCGCGCCGCGAAGCGACGTCCGGTCCAATGAGTGGTGAGGCATGGCTGCAACTTTCCCATTTGCTGAGTCGTCCAGCGATTTCCGTATCACCGCGGCATCAGCGCGAACACACCCCAGCCCAGGAACTCGCGCGTGTGTGAGGCGTAGCGCTCGGGCTCCGAGTCTAGTTTGGCGCGAACCTCTTTCGCGAGTTCGTCATCGGGATTGGCATCAAGCCATCGGCGCATGGTGAGCCATTGGGCCGCCTCGTACCTGTCCCAGTCGTCTTGGCCAGCGAGAACCATCTCAACGACGTCGTTTCCCAGTCGGCCGAAAGACGCGAGAAGCCCTGGCAGCATGAGGAAGTCGGAGATCGAGTTGGCATGGCACCCCTTGGCGACATCCTCCGTCGGCGGCACCTGCCGCCAGTAGGGTTCCCCGATGAGGATGATCCCTCCGGGGCGGAGGCTCCGCTTCAGAAGCTCGATGGTGCCGGAGACCCCCCCGCCGATCCAGGTGGCGCCGACACAGGCTGCCACGCTGACCCTCTCGTCAGAGACATAGCCGGCCGCATCGCCATGGATGAACTTGACTCGATCGGCGACGCCGAGCTCTTCAGCGCGGAGTCTTGCCTGCGCGGTGTACAACTCGCTCATGTCGATGCCCGTGCCGATGATGCCGTGGTCGCGCGCCCAGGTGCACAGCATCTCTCCCGAACCGCTGCCGAGATCGAGCACCCGGGCCCCCGATTCCAGCCGCAGCGCCGCCCCGAGCGTGGCGAGCTTTGCGGGTGACATCGGGTCGTGAATACGGTGAGCACTCTCAGCGATGTTGAAGATCCTCGGAATATCCAAAGCAGAGCATCTCCTTTCGGGCGTGAATCGATTCAAGCACAGCCGGGCGATGGAGTTCACCTGCGTGCGGATGGGGATGAGACGGGCGGTAGCCGGTCGGGCGCAAAGACGGGTTAGGTCGCATTTGGCTTGCTCTCAGGACAGCAGACCGGGATTGAGCTTCCAGACGGCAAAGGTCAGTGCCGAGGCGTATGTGACCCACGCCAAGTAGGGGATCAGCAACGCCGCAGCGAGACTGCTGATCCGCCAGAACGAAATGACCGTGACCGCGACCATGCACCAGAGAAGCAGAACCTCGGCGAAAGCGAGGCCGCCTTGGTGCCAGACGAAGAACAACCAGCTCCATAGAGCGTTGGCGGCGAGCTGCGCGATGAACAGCGCCAAGGCGCCGCGAGCCCCGGTGAAACCACGTGTCCGCCAAACCCACCATGCAGAGAGGGCCATGAGGACGTAGAGGGCTGACCAGACAGGACCGAAGAGCCATCCAGGCGGCGCCCAGGGGGGTCGCGTCAGTTGGTTGTAGAACGCGCCGGCGTTTGCGGAAGCAAGAGCGCCGATTGCCGCCGTGGCGAATGTCAGCAGAAGCCACCCAATGAGGCCGATGGCTTGGCGGGATGCCGGGCCTGGCAACGATCGAACCATGATGCCGCCTAGAGCTCAGCGTCAGCGGGTGCGCGAAGCGCCGGCCGCTGGATGCTGTTGTCGGGTGGCGGCCATACGACGCGGTGACACTGCATCACGACGCCTGCCCCTCCCTTCCCGCATCAGAAGTCCGAGACCACTATACGCCAACTGGTCCTTTTGCCGGCAACGGTAATCACTTCGAAGGCCCTAGAGGCTTGCCGCGTCGGCGTACGGAATACCCTCGGGGTTCGCTCGCGCCAGACTCGACGGAGTGGATGCGAAGACCGGCGCTAAGTCGAGCTTTGTCGAGGCTCGGCTGCGATCACCTTCAGGAACAGCGACAGGCTGGGGTAGTCGATGACGGCCGCGTGGGCGTCGAACACGTCGACACCGAGGATCGCGTCCACCGCGGCCGACCCCTGCGCCAGGAGGGGGGCGTTGATGTGCTCGAAGTCCAGCCCGACCGGGCCCCGCACACACGGGGCAAACGAGCCGAGCCGCAGGTCCGCCCCATGGATCATGTACTGGTCGAGGGCTCCGCCCGCCCCTCCGGCCTCGCTGTTCAGCCACTCCGCCCGCAGGCCGAGCGCCCGGACCACGGACATTGCGACAACCGTGCACGCGGCGCCGGTGTCGACCAGCACCTCGATCGGGCGGCCGTTGAGCGTGCCGTCCGTGTGGAAATGCCCCACCATGCTGCGCCGGAGCGGCACGCGCACGTAGCCTCGGGCTATCAGAAAGTCAGCCAACTCACTCATGGGAGGTTCCCTCATGCGGCGGAATGCCCAAGCTCACTGGCCGGGATGGAGCGCAGCGGAATCCCCGTCCAGCGCTGCGCCTCGTCAACCCTTCTTCATGAGGGTGCATGTTAGTTGATGTCTGTCGTCAGGACCAACGCTCATTGGGAGGCCGCCACGCTGCGCCGCTGCCGCCAGTACTCTCGACCTGACGCTCCGGTTCACCTGCGGCGCGTAGCGCCGTCCGCTGGAATCGGTCGCTAGGCAGACGCTGACGTCCGCAATCCGTCATTCAGATATCCGCCCCGCCCTCACGAGCAGCGAGAGGGGCGCGTTGACGGCACGGAATACGCCGGAGAGCGCGAAAGCGACCACCACATCGAGCGCGGCGATGGCCAGCCAGCCGTAGAAGCCGGCGCGGAACAGGAATTCGTGGGCCTTGAGGTTGGCCACGGTTCGTGCCGGGTCGCCGGATATGATGAGGTTTTGAGTTGCTGCGAAGCGGTGCTCCCGTCCGTCTCGCCCCCGGGGGCACAGGGCGGAACCTCAGCTCGCCGTTCGGGTGCGACCCTGAGCCTCGCAAGCTGCCTCCGCTTCTTCGACGGCGCGCCGCCTACTTGCTTGGCTATCAAGCCTTGTCTCGCCTGCGTGCTGCAGCCGCCCTCGCAAGTTCCCTGACGATACGCTCGACCAGCTTGGCCGGGACTGGATCAGCCACCGGAAACCGGACGGTGCCCTTGCTAAGCTCATATTGTGCCAACTCTGAAGCCAGCTTCGCACGCACTCGCTCGGTGACTGGGTACAGCGACCAGTGCTTCTTCCAGCCTGCGAAGTAAACCACGTACTGGCCATCAAGCTTGTAGGTTGGGATCTGGTAGCTGATCGTCTCTTCGGCATCGGGTAGCACCTTCCGGATGATGCGGCGCACACGCCGCAGTACGGGCTGCACCGCGATAGGCTGCTTCGCGATATAGGCGTCCACGACACCGACCTCAGCCTTTGCCATCCTTCCTCCGCCGGGCGTCTCGCCACACTGGGCTTCGCGTTGTTCCGCTCGCCCTGCCATGTCCGTCGAACGCCTGTTTTGAACCGCGCCGCGAAGCGGCGTCGGCTTGAATAATTATTAGGCTGCACTTCCCGCGCCATACCGGGACTGCCCTCAGGACCGTGAGTCGAACATGAAGACGCGTAGCTCTTGCTCGCACCGGCAGGCCTTCGCAATGCGCGCGGCCCACGCGACGGCCTCCTCGCGCGAGGGCAGTTCGAGGACGGTCAAGCCGCCGTCAAGCGGGGGTCCCCACGGGTAGCCGCCCTCGGCGACCGAACCGTCGGCCGAGACGAGCACGGGCGGGACGTCCTCGTCAATGCCGCCTCCGAAGACGTAGACGCCGGCGGCCTTCGCCTCATCGATCACGGCGTGCGCGTCGCGGCTCACCGCCTCCATCTCGCCGGCGGGCACGACCATCGCCGCGCTGGGGAAGGAGATCAGGTATTTGGCCATAGTGCGCTCTCCTTAGAGATGGATGACGATTGCGAAGTGTGTGTGCGGCCTAGCGCTCAGCATCAGCGGCGGCGCGCAGCGGCGTCCGCTGGAGCCGCTTGTTCCGCAAACATGTCTCACCCCTGTCCCCGGACTGATTCGTCACCGATGTCCCCGATCGTCCAACGCCTGAGCGCTCAACCCTTGGAGTCCATGGGATTCTCTCGGGAGGTCTGCTGCCCGAGCTGCTGGGCGAGCCCGATGAGGATTCCTTCGGGACCCCGGATGTAGCAGAGCCGGTAGATGTCTCTGTAATTGACGACTTCATCGACCACCGTCGCACCGAGCTTTCCGAGACGGGCGAGGGTGTCGTCGATGTCGTCGACGGTGAACATGACGCGCAGGTAACCCAACGAGTTCACGGGGGCTCTGCGGTGATCGGACGCGATGGCGGGGGCGTCGAAGCGCGAGAGCTCGAGGCGGCCGTGGCCGTCGGGGGTGCGCATCATGGCGATTTCGACGCGCTGGCCGCGCACTCCGGTGACGCGGCCGGCCCATTCCCCCTCAATGGGCATGCGGCCTTCGAGAGTAAGGCCGAGTTCGGTGAAGAACTCGATGGCGGCATCGATGTCTTCCACCACGATGCCGACGTTGTCCATGCGCTCGACTGTCATGATGTCTCCTTGGGGTCTAACGCCGCGTGAAACCAGCGAAGCGACCGGGCGCGACGCGTGGCCAAGTACGCGGCGTGACCGGACGAACCGTCGGGTCCACGCGCCTGCCAGACATCCGTATCCTAGTCGTGAAGCTGCCATGCGAAGACCTCACCACTCGAGTGAATAGGATGGATAAGCCCCTCGAACCGGGCCACGTTTCGCTCACCGAGCCGCACACGACCGCGCGCTAGAGTTTCAAATGCATCGATAGCCGGCTCCAGTGGCCACTCAGCCGCATCGTAACCGTAGACTAGGATCGCCTTCTGTTTGCCAAGAGTAGACCGGGACAGCTTGTCACAGTCCGTGAGTGCGCTGCGATGGGCGGGGTAGGGCGAGAGGATGTGCATGAGTATGTTGTCGTTTGCCTTACCATTATCGCCCAGTATGCGCAGCATCTTCACTTCGATTGCCCACGCCACGTGGCCGTCATCCATGAGACACATATCGCACTGCTGCCGAGGCGCCTCCGGGTAGGGTACCCCGTAGCGAAGTCTGCCTGCGTATGAGCTCGGCAATAGACGCTCAAGTTCGGCGCCGACAAGCGCGACAGTCTGTTCCTCGGAATGGGGCCCGATTCCCGGTTGAAACGCGACCTTGGACCTAGCGTTGGTCGCCTGGGGGCGTCGGCCATCCGCGGCTGTGATCGCTGCTGCGAAGTCCCGTACCAATCGGCCAACATCATTCATCGTTTCCCCTCCGAATATCTAACGGAATTGCGCTTTAGCTGCGAAGACCCGATTGAGTTCTCCGGTCACGTGGCTGCGTCCCCGCGACCCCCGGTGACTCTACCACAGCACGAGGCTACGTACGGGAGGCTGCTCGGAACTGACTGGGGGTCGTCGTCAGCTACGAGCACCGGTTGGGTGGCCGAGACGCCTGAAAGAAGCGTCGCACTCTCTCCCTGAGATCATCCCGATTCCTTTCAAAGGTCGTCCTTCTGTGTCCGTTCGCGCCCGATGGATGCGGAAATCCGGGAAGCCAACGGGCCCCAGCGACAAGGCCGCGCTCCGTCAGGTGCTTGAGCGCGTAGTCTACCGTGCGACCCAGCGGGACGATGAGCGCGTCCGGCACGGCGTTGAGTTCAGGAGCGAGCATGTTCTCCAGCATCCATAGGAGGGCTTCGTGCCGCGTCGGTTCTGGCGAGTGTCCAGAGTAATCCCGTCCATTCTTGAACACGGGATATCGCAGCGCGGACGTGGAGTGGAGCAGATCAGCGCGCTCAGAAAAGAGTGCAGCGACAGACCGCACACCAAGAAAAGTGTGGACGTCCAAATCGTCGAGCATGGTGACCAAGTTCGTACGCATCGAGCCGGCGAAGGCGGCGCGGCGATTGATCTCCCGCCCAATCCTCTCTTCGTCGGGACGGCCGCCCATTTCGTACCACGTCTCGAATGCGATCCGTGCCTGCTGCAGGCCGGGCGTAATTCCGAGAATAGTGAGTCTTGCCTTCGTGTTTACATAGTCGACCGGTGCATAGACGACAGCAATGGAGCCATCGTCGAAAAGCGGATAGTGAGTGTGGAGCTCCTCAAAGGTCCGCGGAACAAAACACGGGACGGCCTTGCTATACGAGCGGGCTCGTTCAACTATGTACGTGAACATGCGCGTCCTTCCTGGACCCGCCCAACCGCAGCATCACCAGCGGGGCGGGCCGACGGGGGCCTTCTGGCTAGCGCTGCTGTGACGGCCTGCAACGACAGGTGTATGCACAAGTTGGCTGGCGTTTCAGCAGCGATCGCGATCATTTCGTTCTCTGGACTCCACCTTTACGGTGGATCCCTGCAATCGCATGAGGACAGCTTGGGCGATGCTAGGCGGGTACGCTTCACGGGGTAAATTGTACTCGAAGTCCCCCGCCCTCGAGGGAGCCTGGCCAAGTATCTCCTGCGCTATGTCAGCATTTGAGAGATCCAACACAAGGCAATGCGCGGAGACATTCGCTGTTGTCGAGCTTTGCAAGCAGGTGAAGAAGTTGTACGACGTACTGCTATGCTCGGAAAGGTCCTCGAGGGTGCAATACAGCGCGTATCTAGCGCCAAGATCCCTCGCCATGGTTTTGACCCGGTCACGATCGAGAATGGAGGTCCGACGATATGCTTCGATTGCTTGCTGGTACTCAGCTACCAGCTCGTGGCTATTCAGCGAGTCCATCGATGCTTGCCAAGTCAAGGTGCGCCCGTTTGGAACGGCCTTGGGCAGGCGCCGGTTGAACATTTCTCCCAGCGGGCGGCGATAGCCCTCTTGACCTTCCCCAACTGTTATTGGGAGCAGGGCGAGACCACCACCCTGCAAGGCGTGGGCGGTGAACGATTCATTGAGATACTGAGTGATCGTGAGATTTCGGATCTGGGCAGCGCAACCAGTCATAGCGAGGAACATCAAGAGGACGAAGGCATACCTTGCCATCGCAGGGCTCCTTGGATGAAAGACTCACCGACTCACAGGTCACGCACCAGTGTCGCCCGAGCGCTCCGGTTCAGCGGCGGGCCGCGGAGCGGACCGGCCGCTGCAACCGATTGTAAGCCGGGCGCGCCGGTAGTGCAGAGCGACCGCGCCGTTGCGGAGCGGCTTCGCCGAGACCAGCTCGAGCCGTCGCGTGCTGGGCAGCCCACTCTGATACAGGGTCGGGCCGTGGCCGGCGATCCTGGGGTGAACGAGGAACTTGTACTCATCGATCAGATCCAGCCGGTCCAGCTCGGTCGCGAGCTTGCCGCTACCGAGGAGCACGCCGGCCGGGGTCGCGTCCTTGAGCTTCTGCACGCCCGTGCGCAGGTCGCCGGCGATGTGGTGGGTGTTGTTCCACGGGAAGGCCGTTCGCGTTGACGAGACGACGTACTTCCGCTTGGTTTCCAGCTTGACCGCCCACTCGCGCACCGCCGGCGGCGCCTCCACATCGCCGCGGGCGACCGCCGGCCAGTAGCTCTCCATCATCTCGTAGGTGACGCGGCCCCACAGCATCGCCCCGCCCTCGTC
>JAXDAY010000014.1:0-156028 GCA_034679345.1 Candidatus Eiseniibacteriota bacterium | reverse complement strand
GGTCCATGGCGGGGGATCGGGCCACAAGGGTGCCAAATGGGTGGGGGGAGCGGGCTGTTTCGTACTCATCGCGCGAGGCTCATGTTCGGCCGAAGAGCAATCTCCTCCAATCTCCGCGCCACAACCTTTTCGATTGCGTGGGCGGTTGAGGCTGACCCATACTCCCGGCGTACGAGTTCCGGCGCGGCCGCGAGGGGAGCCCGCGCTGGTTGCCGATGGCGGGTGCGTGGGGCCAAGGATGCCCGCAACGCTGCTGTCGGCAATGGGTTGCCGGAGATAGGAGGATGCCATGTTTCAGCGGATTCTATTGATTGGATGTGCCCTGGCGATCGCCGTCGCAACGCCGGCTCTGGGGTTCAGGAACAAGGGCGGCGCCATGCTCGTCCATACGAACGACGCGGTGGTCTACACCTCCTCTGACGACTACTGTGTCAGCACTCTCCCAGGGACGTGCGAGGAGCTCGTCACGAGAACCGATAAGCCTCTGGAAGAGGCCGAGGCGCTCATCTGGTGTCTGGCGGTCTTCGCGCCCGAGGCGGATCCAGGGGTCACGACCGTGCAGTTCGGTGTGACCCACAACCTCCCGTCGGCGGACTACATCTCGAACTACAGCCCATGCGGGCCGAATCCGCTCGAGCTTCCGGACGGCGGCTGGCCGTTCTCGGGGGGCAATCCTGAGCTTCCGGGCCAGAGCGGAAACCTCGTCACGTATTCCGAACCCGTCTATGATCAGTTATTCCCGTTCTACTGGTTCGCCGTCATCGGCAGCCTTTCGGACACCTACTTCGGGACCCGCACCTATCCCGCCACGGACGAGGCGAAGTTCGTCGACGACGGGAACCCGCCGCGCGAGGATCTCATCGACCGCTTCGGCATCGTTCGCTGGGCGGCGGAGGGGGAGAACTCCTGCCCGGTGCCTGAGGTGCCCGGCGCCTGCTGTACGCCTTGGGCGACCTGCGTGATCCTGACCGAGTCGGAGTGCACCGATACCCAGGGGCAGTTCGGCCTGAAGGGCGGCAGCTACCTCGGCGACGGCACGACCTGCGACCCGTTCCCCAACTGCGGCGCCTGCTGCACCATCCTGGGAGAAGGTCGCGACTGCACGGTGACGAGTCCCGCGAAGTGCGCGGAGATGGACGGGTGGTTCTCCTACTCCGGCTCCCGCTGCACCTACTCTGCCGTGCCGGAGTCGACGATGGTCGGTTGGTACTGCGGCGAGATCGCCGCGAAGCCGTCGAGCTGGGGCATCCTGAAGTCCCTCTTCCGTTAGGCGGGAGCGAGCGATCCGGCAAACCCTCCAAGCCGGGGAGAGCGGGGCATGCCCTCCCCGGCCTTCGCTTGCCATCAAGGACAAGCGGCGAGCGCCTGGTCGATCTCCTCGAGCAGCTCCGGATCCTGCACGCCCCGCCGGATGTTCCGCGCCTCATCGCGGTTACCTGAGGCGATCAGCGCGAGTGCGAGATTCGTGAGGTTCTCCTCGGACTCGTGTCGCTCGACCGCGCGCCGGGCCGCGTCGAGGGCCGCGGCGGCGCGGCCCTCGGCCAGGAGCGCCTCGCTGAGGCCTCCCCAGAGCCGCGCGTCGTCGGATCGGTCGAGCCCCTCGCGCAGGATCTCGACCGCCTCCGAGGGACGATCGGCCTCGCGGATGTTCCACGCGTAGGCCACCCGCACCGGGATCGAATCGGGCAGCGCTTCCAAGATCCCCGCCCATTCCTGCGCGGACTCCGCGTACCGGCCCTGCAGAGAGAGCGCCGATGCGACGCCGATGCGCCCGTGCATCGCGAGCTTGCCGATCCGCGCCACGGGCTCGAATGCCCGCATCGCCTCGGCGCCGTCGCCTTCCATGATGGCGATGTTTCCGAGCTCCACCAGAACCTCCGATGAGTCGGCCCGCGCGGCGAGCGCCTCGCGGAAGAGCCTTCGCGCCTCCTCGGCGTCTCCCGCGTAGAGGGTCGCTTTCGCCTTCCAGTGCAGGTAGGGGCCGAAGCCGCGAGCGTCACGCTCCACGGGAGCGAGCAACTCGAGCACGCGCCGTCCGGTCTCCGGATCGCGCCGCTGGAGCTGGATCGCCGCCAGGTTCGAGCGCACCTTGACGCTGCGGGGAGCGGCGCGCAGCGCCGACTCGAAGAGCTTCGACTCGGTGCGCCACTTCGCCGTCCCGAACCCGGAGGCGACGGCGAAGACCAGGGTCGCCGCCGCGAGGATGAACCACGCGGGCCTCCCGCCCCAGCGGCGCGTGAGGGCTCCGACGATGGTGGCGGCCGCCATGAAGATCCCGAGGCTCGGCAGATAGAAGATCCGATCGGCCTGCGCGGTTCCGATCGGCACGAGCAGATTGCTCGTAACGACCCATGCGAAGAAGAAGAAGAGAATCCCGTATCCCGCGGGGTTGTCCCGGGCGCGCCTGAATGCCCAGAGGAGCGCCGCGCAGAGGAGGGCGAGGGTCACGAAGCCCGCGGCATAGAGCGCGCCCCCGGGTCGCACCTCCGCGAAGGAGTAATCGGGGGAGAAGGGAATCAGGAGAAGCAACTGGCTCAGCTGGCGCAGGAACACTCCGCCCGCTCCCAGAACGCGAAGCGGGAGATCGAGAGGGGCGAGCGGGTTGTCGATCCGGTTGACCGCCGGCGAGGCGATCCCTCCCAGGGCGTTCAGGCGAAGGACGACGGCGACCGCGAGGGCCGCGGTCCAGATCGAATCGCGCGGCCGCAGCTCCTTCCTCGTGGAAGCGGGGGAGAGGACGCCCAAGCGGTGCAGGAGGAAGATCCCGGGCAGCGCCAAGGCCCCTTCCTTCGAGAGAACGGCGAGGAGCCAGAGCGCGGCCGCGGCGAGAGTCGCGCCGAATCGCTGCGAGACTTCCGATCGAAGCCAGACGGAATAGCTCAGGATGCCGAAGAGGGCCGCCAGGAGCTCGGCCCGCCCGACAATCCCAGCGACGGCCTCCACGTGGATCGGATGGACCGCGAAGAGGATCGATGCCGCGGCGGCGATCCCTGGCCTGCCGGGCAGGATCCGGCGCAGTAGGAGGCAGAAGGCCAGAATCGTCACAGCCGCGTGGAGCAGGAGATTCGCGGCGACGAAGCCCCCCGGCGATCCATCGCTCATCGCCCAGCTGAGCGCGAAGGAGCTGCTGGTCAGCGGCCGATAGAGATTCGCTCCCGAGAGCTCCGGCCAGTACGGTCGCGTCCAGATCTCCTCGATCGAGAATCGAGTGACCGCCTCGTTGCGGACGATCACGCCGTTGTCGTCGAAGACGAAGTCGTTTCGAAGCGCCCCCAGGTGCGGGGCGATCGCGAGAAGAGCCAGGAGCGCCATCGCCCAGCGGCCGCGGGAACTCACCGAGCTTCCTCCGCCGGGAGCAGGTCTTCGCGCTCCTCCAGCTCATCGCGGTGGATGCGGAATGCGATCCACTCGACGTCGACGCCGTCGCCGCGGCGGCGGGCGATCGGCTCGATCGGGCGCGTGCCGTTGAGCGCGTACGCGAGCAGGCTGCCCGGATAGGGAAGCCCTGCGGCGTCGATCGAATCGGGCCGGCCGCGCTGCAGCGGTCCGACGTAGATCAGAAACGCATCGGCGGCCGCCTCCGCCTCGAACCGATCGCGCAGGCGATAAGCCTCCCTCTCCCAGCTCCGAAGGCTGTCGCCTGGGGTCGGATAGGGGGCCGATGGATTCGCGCCCCAGGCCGCCGGATAGTGGAGGCGGCGGAGGCCGTCGGAGGCCCTTCCCGGCCTCCCAGCCGAGAGATAGTAGTCGATCGAGGGGCGCGACGGTCCGACCCAGACGACCCAGTCGCCCGGCCGGGCGACTTCCCGAATCGCCAGGCCGACCGCGCGGTCGCCGCCGGCCGCCTCCGCGGAGCGCGGCAAGTGCGATCCAATCGCGAGAAAGCTCGAGAGGCCGAGCGCCGCGAGCGCGGCGATCCGCATCCTTCGCGGGATCTGCGAGAGCCCAAGGGCGCACCAGAGAAGGAAGCCCGCGTAGGAGACCGCGTCGGTTCGTCCCAGGATGTAGGAGGGTGTCGTCACCATCGAGAGAATCGTCAGGGCCGCGAGCGGACCGATCGTGAACGACGCGGCGAGAATCGCCGGACGCCGCGTCGCGCGCCGGAAAGCCGCCGCCAGCAGGATTCCGACGATGACGATGACCGCGATCGAAAGCGCGTAGGATCCAGCGCCGCGCCAGGCCCAGTGGCCGACGGGGGGCGAGGGGGAAACGCGCGCGCCGAAGGACATCGCCCAGAGGCTCAGCAACGGAGCGGCGGCGATCGGCGTCTTCTCCCAGAAAGGCGCGGTCCAGGTGTTCAGAGCCGAGTGGATCCTCCAGTGGCCCAGCGCCTCGATGAGGAACGGAAGCCACGCGAGGAAGGCGATCGCCTGCGCGAGCAGCCAGCCCCGAACCATCCGCCGGCCAAGCAGGAGCCAGGCGATGTTCGCGCCGAGCACGAGCGTGGCGCCCACATGGTGGGTGAGCAGGGCCAGGATCTCGGCGATCGCGACGCCGACGAGCCAGCGGCGCTTGCCTTCGGCGACCCGCGCGGTCGCGGCGATCAGAACGACCGAGAAGAGGATGAGAAGGGCGTACGATCGGGCTTCGCGGGAATAGGAGACGCCGTAGGGCGCGGCGGCCATCAGGCAGGCGGCTCCGGCGAGCGCCGGGGCCGGCGGCGCGACCAGCAAGACGCCGACCGTCCCGATGCCCGCGACGGCCGAGAGCAGACGGACGGATCCCTCACCGGCAGGCAGAGCCGGGACCAAGAGCCTCTGGATCGCATAGTAGAGAGGCGGCGCATCGTCGTTGGCGCGCGCCGCGCGATGCTCCTCAGCGGGAAGATGCGCGGTCCACGCCGTGTATCCCTCGTCGAGCCAGAGGCCGGGCGTTCCGAGGAAGAGCAGACGCAGCAGCGCCGCGACCGCCAGGCAGAGCAGGGCCCCCGCCGCTCGTCCGCGCGTCACGATCGCCTCCGCGCGAGCGCGACCACGGAGAGCCCCGCGGGCAGAAGCCCCGCCAGGGCAAGGCGCGAATCGATCCATCCGATCCCCGAGAGCAGAGCGTTCAACGGTTCGGGGGGAAGCGAGATGTCGCTCTTCACAGCCTTGCCTCGGCGCGCCAGTCGCACGAACGCCGAGACCGGCAGGAGAAGCCCGTTCCAGTAGAGGACGCGAAGCGGATCGAGATCCGCGCGGCGGATCTGCCTCGAGAGCATCTCGCGATCGTAGCGGCGCGCTGTGTGGACCGCCTCATCGTGCGAGGAGCGAAGCGATTCGAAGGCCGGGACGTTGATCACCGCCACGCCGCCGGGCTCCAGGACCCGCCGGATCTCCCGCAATGCGGCGACATCGTCCTCCACCGCTCGATGGTAGATCACATCGAGGCAGATCGCCGCCCGCACCGAGCGGTCGCGGAAGGGAAGCGCCGTGATCGAGCCCTGAACGAGGGGGGATCCGACGCGCTCCCGCGCGAAGCCGAGGGCGATGGGGCTTCGATCGATGCCGACGGCTCTCCACGTGGCCGGCAGACGTCCGAGATTCCCGCCGGTGCCGCAACCGGCATCCAGCAGCAACGACCCCTCCGAGGCGCTGGTCTTCGCGCCCGCGCGAAGAAGGCGGGTCCAGATCCAGCGCAGCTCGCGGAACCAGAAGTGGGACCCTTCGGCGCCCGCGGTCTCTCGATAGGCATCGGGCTCCATGGCCTAGCTTCGAAAGACCAGCCAGACCCCGCCGATGATGACCAGGGTTCCGATCCATCGCGCGGCCGGGACGGTCTCGCCCAGCACGATCCTCGAGAAGACCAGGACGAGGACGTAGCCCAGGGAGAGGATCGGGTAGGCCCAGGAGAGCGGCGCGCGCGAGAGGGCGGCGAGCCAGAGCGCGGCGCCTCCGGCGGCGAAGAGGAATCCGATCCAGATTTGCGGCGTTCCCGCGACGCGCATGAAGGTGGCGGCAAGCCGGTCGAAGGAGACGACCCCGACCCGATTCATTCCGGACTTGAGGAATAGCTCTCCAGTCACCGTCAGACAGACGGCGCAGGCGACAAGGAGAAACGGCGTCAGGCGCTCGCCAGGAACCATGCGCGAATCCCTTCCACGACGCGATCGATCATCGCGTCGCTCATTTCAGGATACAGAGGCAAGCTCACGATGCGATCGGCCAGCGCTTCGGAGACGGGGAAATCGCCGCGCCGGTGGCCGAGAGAGGCGTAGGCCTCCTGCAGGTGGATCGGGATCGGATAGTGGATCTGCGTCTGGATCCGCCGCTCCGCGAGGAAGCGCCTGAGATCGTCCCGGCGCTCCACGCCGATCACCCCGAGATGCCGGACATGGTAGCGCCCCTCGCCCTCCTCGTTCCATCGAATCGGGTGCGCGCGCAGCTCCTCCGAGTAACGTCCGTAGACGCGCCGTCGCGCCTCGTTCCATGAATCGAGATGCGGGAGCTTCGCGCGAAGGATCGCCGCCTGGATCTCGTCGAGCCGGGAGTTGAAGCCCACCTCGCTATGGCGGTATCGCTCCTTCTCGCCGTAGTTGCGCAGGCGTCTCAGCCGGGCGGCGAGCGCGGCGTCGTTCGTCGTCACGATCCCCCCATCGCCGTAAGCGCCGAGGTTCTTCGACGGATAGAAGCTGAACGCGGTCGCCTCGGAGATCGCTCCGACGCGCCGCCCCTTGAAGCGCGCCCCATGCGCCTGCGCGGCATCTTCGAGGACCGGGATCCCCCGCCTCGATGCGATTCCCCGGATCGAGTCCATCTCGGCGGATTGGCCGTAGATGTGAACCGGCACGATCGCCGCGGTGCGCGGGGAGAGCGCGCTCTCGAGCCTCGCGGGATCCATGGTCGCGGTCTTCTCCTCGACGTCGACGAGGATGGGTCGGGCGCCGCTGAAGGAGATCGCCGAGAGCGTCGGAACCGCCGTGTTCGCGGGGGCGACGACCTCGCGGCCGGGCCCCGCCCCGAGGGCGACCAGGCTCAGGTGGAGCGCCTCGGTGCCGGAGCCGACTCCGACCGCGTGCGCGGCCCCGCAGTAACCGGCGAACTCCTCCTCGAAGCTCCGGCCCTCCTCGCCGAGGATGAACCAGGAGCTCCGGAGCACCCGGGCGATGGCGGAGTCGATCTCCTCCCGGTGCCGCTCGTACTGCGCGGCGAGATCGACCACGGGCACGCCCGGCGCGCTCAGCGGTCCTCCTCCTCGATGTAGTTCGGCAGATGTTTCCGATAGTAGGAGAGGGTCCGCTCGAGACCTTCCCGAAGCCCGACCTGGGGTCTCCATCCCACGGCCGCCTCGAGCTTCTTGTAGGAGCCGTAGTAGTCGCCGATGTCGATCCGCTTGCCCTCCTCCGGGAACGGCACGATCCGGTAGCTCCCACCGCCGGCGACATCGATCAGCGCTTCGGTGAACTCCTTCAGGGAGACGACCTCATCGCCCCCCAGGTTGAACACTTCGCCGTTCGTCTCGTCGGTCGCCGCGACGAGAAGGAACGCGCGGACCGCATCCTCGACGTAGTTCATGTCTCGCTTCTGCTCGCCCGTTCCGAAGAGATCGATCGCTTCGCCGAGGAGCGCCTTGCGCACGAACCAGGGGATGAAGCCCTGACGGCCGTGCTTCAGCAACATGCCGGGACCATAGGTGTTCGTCAGCCGCAGAGAGGTGGCGCGCAGCCCGTAGACGTTGGCGTAGAGGATGTGGTACCACTCGCCGGCCATCTTGTTGATCCCATTGACATCGGTCGGCTGCACGAGGTGCTTCTCGTCGACGGGCAGGTAGCTCGGCCGCCCGTACTGCTGCCGCGTGCCGGCGTAGACGATGCGCACCTCGGGATTGCGCTCGCGGCAGGCCTCGAGGATCGAGAGCTGGCTGCGGCAGTTGATGTCCAGGTCGGTCCAGGGATCGCGCATCGAGTCGATATGGCTCACTTGCCCCGCGAGGTTGAAGATCACCTCGCGATCGCGGACGAGAAAGCGCATGGAGTGCACGTCCCTGACATCGGCGATGTTGACCGTCAGCTCATCCTCGATGTCGTGGATGTTCCAGAGATTCCCGCCGAAGTCGGGCAGCAGGGAGTCGACCGCGGTCACGCGCGCGCCCATCCGGACGAGGACGCGGCAGATGTTTGAGCCGATGAAGCCGAGTCCGCCGGTCACCAGGCAGTCGCGGCCCCGGTAGTAGCTCTCCAGGGCCTCGATGCCCCGCACAAAGGTCATGCGCCCCTCCCGTCGCGGTTCTTGTGGATCCTCCACCAGAGGCCGGCCATTCCCAGGAGGACTCTCGCCACGCGGGCGAAGTTGAAGAACTGGCTCTTGCCGTGCATCCGATGGAAGTGATGCACCGGAACCTCCCGGATTCGAACGCCCGCCCGGGAGATCTTCGCCAGGAACTCAACGCAGATCAAGCCGCTGTCCTCGGTAAGCCTGATGCCTTTCATCGCCTCCCGCCGGATCAGGCGGAAGTCGCAGTCGACGTCCCGGATCGGGATCCGGAACCAGAAGGCGACGAAATGGTGGTAGACTCGCCCGATGACCGCCCGGTACCAGGGATCGGAGCGCCGGATCTTGTAGCCGTTGACGAGATCGGCGTCCCTCCGCTCGCGCCAGAGGAGGGAGAGCTCCCGGATGTCGTACTGGGCGTCTCCGTCGGTGTAGAAGATGTAGTCCTTGACGCAGGCGGCGAATCCCGATCGCAGGGCGCCGCCGTAGCCGCGGTTTTGCTCGTGGGTGACGACCCGCAAGCGCGGGTAGCGCGGGCCAAGATCGTCGAGGATCTCGTCGAGGTGGTCGGGAGAGGCGTCGTTGACCACGATCACCTCGAAATCGTCGGTCAGTTCGGTGGCGACTCGGTGGGCCATGACGACCATGCTGGCGATGGTGCCCCAGTCGTTGTAGGCGGGAAAAAAGATGGAAAGACTGTCGGAACGCGTCATCCAGGCTCCCTCTCATCCAACCGAGGGGCGCTCGCCGCGTCCGTGCGAGGCGGCGAGCCACCAGGCGGCGAGTCTAACAGAGCGGTATGGCGCGGGCAACGCGTTCGGCCTGCTCTCGATTCTCGGCGCCTGCCTGCTCGCGGGCCTTCCCTTCGCGGCGGCATCAGGTGTCGATCCAGGCGCCGTCGTCGTTCGAGCCGGCGGCATCGAACTCACTCTGGGCACTGTCCAAGACGACTTCCACGAGGCCGCCCGGGCGGATACCTCCACGCTGGGACCCGATCAGGCGAGCATCGATCGCTTCCTCGAGGCGTATCTGAACATGGTCGTCATCCAGGCCGCGTCGATGGCGGATTCGAGCCTCCTGAGGCCGATCGATCGCAACGGGCTCGAGATGAGCACGGAAGGGCGGCTCCTCGAAGCCCTGCGCGAGCGGCTGACCCCGCGGTATCTGCGCGCCGAAGAGGAGGTGTTGCGCGCGACCTACGAGCGGCTCGCGGTGGATCTCGAACTCGAGACGATCAAGGTCCCCACCCTCGTCGAGGTCGACAGCGTCCAGGCCGCCTTGAGCCGAGGAATCGCCTTCGCCGAAGCCGCCCGACGTTACTCGAAGGATCAGAGGACCGCATCCATCGGGGGGCGAATCGGCTGGGTGAACGCCCTCCAGTTCACGCCCGATCAGCAGGAGATCCTCTGGTCGGTGCCAGATGGGGGAGTCTCGCCCCTCGTCTCCGAGAGGATGTTTCATGCCTTCTATCGGGTCGTCGCCCGGCGCCCGGGCGCGCCGCTGGGGTCGTTCGAGATGGAGCGCCCCCGAATCCTGCGCGCCGTCTCGGCCAGCCAGCTACCGGAGGCGGCGCGGAAGATGCACGAGGATCTCATGGCCGCCTATGGCTATCACGTCGACATGGAGGCGGCCGAATGGCTCCGCGACTTCCTCGAGGAGGCCACCCGGGACGTCCGGCGGACCTACGACCCTGCGATCGACAAGTCGAGGGTCAAGCTGGGTGCGCCGAGCCTGCCCCGCGTCTGGGACGAGGCGCCCCTGAAAGGGGAGGAGGCGCGCCGGCCGGTGGCCTTCATCGAAGGCGACACGCTGCCCGCCCTGGGCGTCATCGACCAGCTGGTCTTCAAGCCATCCCTCGTCTGGCCGCGGTTCGAGGAGGTCGGGGATGTGCTCGATCTCTGCAACGAGGCGATGTACGAACGCGTCCAGCTTCGCGAGGCGAAGCGGCTCGATCTTGGCGAAGACCCGGAGGTCCGCCAGAAGATCATGAGGCGCGCGCGGTGGGTCTACTGGAGGGCCTACCGCAGGGAGAAGATCCTTCCGGAGATTCAGCCGACGGAGCAGGAGATCGCGAGGCTCTACGAGAGCCGCCTGGAAACGTACAAGATCCCGGAGCGGAGGAAGTTCGTGGCGCTCGGCTTCCCTCAGATCGAGACGGCGCGGGAGGCTGCGGTCCGGTTGAAGGAGGGGCAGGCGCCGTCGCGGATCGCCTTGGATCTACAGACTGAGGGCATGACCGTGGCGGCCACGCCCGATACGGGTCTTGGGTGGGTCTCGGCCGGGCAGACACCGCGGTTCGACTCGGTCATCTTCGGGATGCTCGAGGGGGACGTGAGCGAGCCGATCCACGACGGCGATCTCTACTCGGTGCTGCGTCTCGACGGCATTCTTCCCCCGCGCACGAGGAGCCTCGAGGAGGTTCGCGAGGAGCTGGAAGCCGAGATCCTGGCTCCGCGGGAGCGGGCCGCGGTGATCGCGCACGCCTCGCGCCTCCGGGAGACGATTCCGGTGTGGGTCGATCGCAAGGCGATCGGCGAAATCGATTTCGATCCCGCCGTCTTCGCCGCGCGCGCCGCGCGATCCACGCCGGGGCCGCATTGACCCTCGCCAATGCGGAGTGAGAAGATGGCGAGGGCGGTTCGCGACGCGCCAATGGGGGTGACGATGGCTCCGACGCTCGAGGTCGATCCGGCGGGCGGTCTCCGGATCGAGTGGCCCGACGGCCACCAGAGCACGTTCCCGTTCGCCGAGTTGCGGGCCCTTTGTCCCTGCGCGGCCTGCCGTGAGCAGGCCGAGCAATCCTCGACGCTTCGCGTTCTGCCATCCGATCCCGAGTCGGCGCTGCGGATCGTCCGGATCGGTTCCGTGGGCCGCTACGCGATTCAGATCTCTTGGGGGGATGGGCATAACTCCGGAATCTACTCCTGGGATTACCTCCGGGCACATTGCGGCTGCCTTGCATGCCGGCTGGCCCGGGAGGGGGAGGCCCGATGAAGTTCCGTCGCGCGTTGGTGTGCCTGACCTCTCTCGCCGCCGCCCCAATCGTCGCCCTCGCCGCCGCTCCGCTCGAGGATGTGCGATTGGTGAGCGCCACCGACACGGAGCTTCGCATCGAGGTGACGCTGCCGGCCGGAGAGGTGCGCACCGATCCCTCGCACCCCGGGTACCACCAGGTTCGCCTCGGATCGATCCCGATCCAGGGAGAATCGGGTGAGCCGGGTCTCCCGCGCGTCAGCTTCTGGGTCGCATGCCCGCCGGCGGCCGAGCCGGTCCTCGAGGTCACCCCGCTCGATCCGATCCGCTGGGAAGGGGTTCGGCCGCTGCCCATTCCGCGCGGCGAATGGCTTCAGGCAGGCGAGGACGATCCTCCGACCTACCGGGAACGCTGGATCGAAGGGGACGTCTATTCCGCAGGCGCCGCGTTTCCCGCGATGCTCGGGACGGTCGGGCAGATCTCGACCGTTCGTTACCTCCGCATGGCCCCCGTCACGATCACTCCGGGGCAGTACGAACCATCCGGGGGCCGGATCACCCTATACGGTCGCCTGGAGATTCGAGTCTCCTTCCGGGGCGCATCAATGCGCGAATCGATCCGAGCGCTCCGGGGCGACGACGCCACGTGGGAGCGCACCTACGAATCGATGGCGGTCAACTTCGATCAAGCCCGGGCCTGGCTCCACGCGCCCGTCCGCGAGCGTCCGCGCCGCGCGCGGAGCGCCACGACCGACCTGATCAAGATCGAGGTCGAGCGCAGCGGCCTGCGCCGCGTGGAGTACGCCGATCTGGCCGGCGCCGGGTGGCTCGTATCGGGCATCCCGCTCGCGGAGCTGCGGCTCTTCGAGCGTTTCTACGACACCGACGACGCTGCCGAACCGCCGGAGAGCGAAGTCGAGACGCCGATCACCGTCTACGACGGCGACGCATCGGGCACCTGGACCGATGGCGACGCCTTCTTCTTCTATGCGCAGCACCTCTTCGATCGGCTTGCGGACGGGCCCGAGTATGTGCGCCGCTACGGGAGGCTTCATGTCTACTGGCTCGGCGTGCGCTCGGATTCCCCGAACGCCCGGATGGAGTCGGTCCCTTCGTGGCTGAACCGGCAGGACCTGACGCCCGTCGCCGAGTTCCCGTGGACCGAGCGCTTCGAGGAAGAGCGCGAGATCTACATGAAGATGGGGGCTTCGCGCGACAACGAGTACTCGATCCGCGGCGGAGTGACCTCCGTGAGGACGAAGCATGTCTACTGGCACGGGGGCGAGCCGTTCGAACCCCAAAACGAGTTGAACTGGTACAAGGTCGACTTCGATCTGCCGGGCTTCCGATCCCCGCGCTGGCTCGCCGCCCGCTTCCAGGGCATCCGCACAACGGGTCCGCGGCATCGCGAGGAGCTCTATATGAGTTCCGGTGGGCTCGCCGACACTCTTCGCCTCCCTGGTTCCCCCCTCGTCATGGCGAATCAGGACAGTGGGCTCTATGTCGCCCTCGCCCCGGATCTCGCCGGAATGCCCCTCGGCGCGGAGGGGAATCGCTTCGTCCACCTCGGCAGAGCGGGCTCATATGGGGCGGCGCTCCACTGGCTCGAGGTCTCCTACCTGCGAGAGCCGAGCTTCACAGACGGAGCGATCCAGATCGACACGGGCGATCTCAGCGGGCCCCAGGAGTACCGGATCGCCCGGACGCCGGCCGACGAGCTGATCGCGGTCGACTTCACCGATCCCCGGACGCCGCGGAGGCTCGCGATCGATCCCGCGGTCCAGGTGGAGGGGGCCGGACCCAGCCGGCGCCTGCGCCTGCAATGGGATCACGACGGTTCCCCCCGCCGGATCTGGGTCGCCGCCTATGAATCGATCCCGAAGCCGGAGAGGTTCGCGATTCCCTCCTCGACGGATCTCCTCGCCCAGGGTGTGGCCGACTACGTCATCGTGATCCCCGCGGCTTGGGCGCCATCGATCCAGCCGCTCGTCGACCACCGCGAATCGCAGGGGCATCGGGTCCTCGTCGCGCCGATCGAGGATGTCTACGACCAGTTCTCCGGCGGGCGGCACTGGCCGCACGCGATCCGCTCCCTGCTGCGCGCCCTCTTCCGGACGCAGACGCCGGCGCCGTCGTTCCTGCTCCTGGTCGGAGACGCTTCCGACGCCTTCGACACGCCGCTTCGCGGCGAGGCCGACGGCGCGGCGATCTCCGCCCCCAACTGGGTCCCCACACAGACGATGTTCTCCGAGTCGTACACCGGCCAGGGGCCCGAGCTGATCTCATCGGATCAATGGTTCGTCGACAATCTCACCGGGACGGGAGAGACGCTGAACTTCCTGCCCGACATGCACGTCGGCCGCCTTCCCGCGGGCAGCCCCGCGGAGCTGGATCGTGTCGTCGCCAAGATCCTCGCTTACGAGAGCTACGGACCCGACGACCGGTGGCGCGACCGCGCCCTGTTCGTGAGCGACGACGTCTGGAGCTCATCGATCACGTTCGAGGAGTCCTATGTCCCGCACCTCGGCTCGGAGTATATCTTCGCCGAAGCGGCGCGGCGCTCGATCGATGTGATCGAAAACCAGGGCCCCCAGTGCGCCTTCGCCGTCGACACCTTCTTCGTGGGCCACTACATGGACTGCGTCCCGAGTCTGGAGCGCTGCGCGGTCGAGTGCGATCCCCTGAGCAATCGCTGCGCCGCGTACAACTCCTCGTCCGACTGGATCACGAACTTCACTTACGGGGGTCGGGAGGTGCGCGACCTGTTGATCTCGAACATGTCGCGTGGGCACCTCTTCGTCTCCTACGTGGGTCACGCGAACACGCGTCTCATGTCGCACGAGTATATCTTCCGTCACAACCCGATCGCCGGGCGCTCCGACGTCGGCCTGCTCGGCAACGCGGGCCGCCCCTTCCTCTTCATGGGCTATGGCTGCCACCTCGCCGAGTTCTCCGGCTGGGATGAGGCGCTCCTGAACCGGCAGGACGGGATCGCCGAGAACCTCCTCTTCTACGATTTCGATGGCGACGACAACCGCGGCGGAATCGGGACGATCGCCTCCACGGGCTACGAGTGGATCTACACCTCGGACCGGTACAACCTGGCCGTCGTTCGCTCGTTCTTCAAGAACCCGCCGATCCATGAGGGCCACACCCGTTGGGTGCTTGGGGAGGTCTTCAGCCGCAGCAAGATGGACATCAAGTCCCAAGGGCCCAACAGCGACACGTACCTGAGCATGTCCCTGACCCATGCGCTGATCGGGGATCCCGGTCTTCGAATGGACGCCTCGCCGCCCAAGGTGGCGACGACGATCGACGGCGCGCCGGCGGAGAGCGGTACTCCGCTCGTTCTGCCGGCGGATCAGGACTCGATCCTCTTCGAGGTGCGCGTCTGCGACGAGATCTGGGCGCGATCCTTGCGGATCCAGGATGTCTTCGGCGAGGCGGAGCCGGATTCCTTCATCCAGTCGGAGGGGGAGGATCGCTCCTTCCGCGTCGTTTACAGGACGACCGTCCTCCCGCGCAACTACGACCTCGTCCTCACCGCGGACGATGGGGCGGGGCGCTCCACCGTCCTCACGTTTCCGGTGCGCGTGGCCTCGACTTTCGAGATCCGAAAGCCCGACCAGGAGTGGACCCCGCTCGAGGAAGGAGAGCGCGTCTTCGAGTCGGACTCGGTGCGGCTGCGGCTCAAGGCGCCGCGCTTTCTGGAGGCGGACGATTTCGCGTTCACGATCGACGGTTCCCCGGCTCTCTTCGCCGCCGAGCCCGTCAATCCGACAGGGGATCGCTCGCGCGAATGGACGATCCGCCTGCTCGAGACGATCCCGAGCGACCCGGAGATCACCTTCCGGGTGGGGATCGCCCAGTCGGATGGTTTCGACTTTCACCTGGATCGGACTGTCACCACCGCGGCCGTGCACGAGATCGTGGAGCTCTACAACGTCCCCAATCCGTTCACGGACGAGACCTGGTTCTTCTACCTGCTCGGCGCTCCGGCCGACGAGATCGAGATCCGGATCTACACGACCAGCGGCAAGCTGATCCGCACCCTTCGAGACCTGCCCTCGCGAATCAACGCCTCGGATCCTCCCGCGCGGTGGGACGGCACCGACGAGGATGGCGACCAGGTGGCCAACGGGCTCTACTTCTATCGCATCGACGTCCGCGCGGCGACCTGGAGCGAGCACAAGATCGAGAAGGTCGCGCGGGCGCGATAGGAGACCAGGGAGATGGCCGGTTTTCGCCCCGAGAATCTCACCGTCAAGGCGCAGGAGGCGTTGCAGGAGGCCCAGCGAGTCGCGCGTGACCGCGGCCATCAGAAGCTCACCGGCGTCCACTTGCTGCTCGCCTTGCTCGCCGATCGCGAGGGTCTGCCGGTCAGACTGCTCGAGAAGGCCGGGATCGATCGCGCGCCGCTCGATGCGGAGATCGAGGAGGCGCTGCGCCGCGAGCCGCGCATCGAGGGGGCGGGAGATCTCTACGCCGATCGGGATCTCGGGAAGGCTTTCGATGCGGCCGACGCCGAGCGGGAGCGGATGAAGGACGACTTCATCTCGACCGAGCACCTGTTCCTCGCGCTGCTCTCCGAAGGAGGCGAGGTCTCGCGTCTGATGAAGCGGGCGGGCATCCACGCGGATCTCGTGCTGAAGGCGCTCTCGGAGATCCGCGGAGGCGGGCGGGTGAGCGATCCCAATCCCGAGGAGAAGTACGAGGCCCTGAACCGCTACTGCCGGGACCTGACCCAGGCGGCCCGCAAGGGAGACCTCGATCCGGTCATCGGACGCGACACCGAGATCCGCCGAATCCTGCAGGTCCTCTCGCGCCGGCGGAAGAACAACCCGGTCCTGATCGGCGATCCCGGCGTGGGGAAGACGGCGATCGTCGAGGGGCTTGCGCGCCGCATCGTCGCAGGCGACGTGCCCGAGGGGCTGCGCAACAAGCGCGTGCTCGCCCTCGACCTGGGCGCCCTGGTGGCCGGGACGAAGTTCCGGGGGGAGTTCGAGGACCGCCTGAAGGCGCTCCTGCGCGAAGTGAAGGAGGCCGAAGGAGACGTGGTTCTCTTCATCGACGAGCTTCACACCCTCGTCGGGGCCGGCGCCGCCGAGGGCGCGATCGACGCCTCGAATCTCCTGAAACCCGCGCTGGCGCGGGGCGATCTGCGATGCGTGGGCGCCACGACCCTCGACGAGTACCGCAAGCATATCGAGAAGGACGCCGCCCTGGAGCGCCGCTTCCAGCCGGTTCTCGTGGGCGAGCCCTCTGTCGAGGATACGATCGCGATCCTGCGGGGGCTCAAGGAGCGCTACGAGGTCCACCACGGCGTGCGGATTCTGGACGGGGCGCTCGTGAGCGCGGCGACCCTGTCCGACCGGTATGTCGCCGACCGGTTCCTGCCGGACAAGGCGATCGACCTGGTCGACGAAGCGGCCGCGGGCCTGAGAATCGAGCTCGACTCGATGCCGACGGAGATCGACGAGATCGACCGGCGGATCCGGCAGCTGGAGGTGGAGCGCGAAGGGCTCCGCAGGGAGCAGGATGCCTCGAGCCGCGACCGTCTCGCCGTCGTCGAGTCGGAGCTGGAGTCGCTTCGCGCGAACGCCTCGATGCTCAAGGAGCGCTGGCAGGGCGAGAAAGAGGTCGTCGACCGGCTCCACCGTCTGCGCGCCCGGCAGGAGGCCCTCCGCACCGAGGAGGAGAAGGCCGAACGCGAGGGGAACCTCGAGCGCGTCGCCGAGATCCGTTACGGGGAGAGCCTTTCGGCGCAGAAGGAGATCGCCCAGATCGAGGAGAGCCTCCGGAGACCTGCCGAGGAGCCACGGATGCTCCGTGAGGAGGTCGGTCCCGAGGAGGTCGCCGAGGTCGTCTCGCGCTGGACCGGAGTTCCCGTCTCGAAGATGCTCCAAGGCGAGGTCGACAAGCTGCTGACGATGGAGTCGGCCCTCGCCCGGCGGGTGGTCGGCCAAGAAGACGCGGTCCGGATCGTATCGGACGCGGTGCGCAGGGGGCGTTCGGGCCTATCGAGTCCGAACCGGCCTGTTGGCAGCTTCCTCTTCCTCGGACCGACGGGCGTGGGCAAGACGGAGCTGGCGAAGGCCCTGGCCGAGTTCCTCTTCGATGACGAAGGCGCGATGGTGCGCATCGACATGTCCGAGTACGGAGAGCGCCACTCGGTCTCCCGGCTGATCGGGGCGCCCCCCGGATACGTCGGCTACGAGGAAGGAGGCGCGCTCACCGAGGCGGTGCGGCGCAGGCCCTACACCGTCATCCTCTTCGACGAGGTGGAGAAGGCGCACCCCGAGGTGTTCCACATCTTTCTCCAGATCCTGGACGACGGAAGGCTGACCGACAGCCAGGGCAGGACGGTCAACTTCACCAACGCGATCGTCATCTTCACCTCGAACATCGGCACGGAGCGGATCCAGGAGGCGCGAGGGGGCGATGCGGTCGCCCTGCGCGAGGAGATCTTTGGGCTGCTGCGCCGGCACTTCCGTCCCGAGCTGCTGAACCGGATCGACGAGATCGTCATCTTCCACTCCCTCGGAGAAGAGGAGATCCGAGCGATCGTCGAGCTTCAGATCTCGCAACTCCAGCGCCTGCTCGATCCGAGGGGAATCGAGCTCGTCGTCACGCCCGCGGCGAAGGACGCGCTCGGCGCCATGGGCTACGACCCCGAGTTCGGCGCGCGGCCGCTCAAGCGGACGATCCAGCGGGAAGTGCAGAATCCGCTGGCGCGAAAGCTCCTCGCGGGGGAGGTCCTCGCGGGACAGACCATCGAGCTCGATCGCTCGGCGGCCGGGGAGTGGATCTGGAGCGTGGGGCGCAGCGGCTGAGACGCGAATCCGCGTCGCCGCGCCGGTGACGGGTCAGTCGCCCACGAAGAGGACGCGGTTTCTTCCCGTCGCCTTCGCGCGCAGGAGCATCCGATTCGCCGCGAGCCAGAGCTCCTTTCCGACGCGGCCGTCCTGAGAGAAGAGGGCGCCTCCGATCGAGATGCGAATCGTCTCGATCGTCTCGCCCCCTTCGAGGTCCGGCATGGGGATCTTCTCCGCCTCGACCTTCGACCGAAGCCGCTCGGCGATCGTCCGCGCCTCCTCGGGCGATATCGGCGCGCCGAGCAGGACGACGAACTCCTCGCCGCCGTAACGAGCGATCGTGTCGCTGCTGCGAAGCTCCTGCTTCAGGACGCACGCGACGGTGACCAGGGCGCGGTCGCCGCCGTCGAGCCCGTACTTCGTGTTGAAGTTGCGGAAGAAGTCGATGTCGATCAGCAACAGCGCAAGGCTCTGCTCTCTGCGCTGGGCGAAGGAAAGCTGCTTCTCGAACTGGTCCTCGAAGTAGGCGCGATTGTAGAGCCCTGTCAGGTAGTCGATGAGCGTGAGGGATTGCAGCCTCACCGAGGAAGTGAGCATGGCCTCGAATCGGACCGCCAGGATCTCGGCCATCGCGATGCGATCGCGGGAGAAGTGTTCCCGCTCACGGCTCGTGATCTCGATCACTCCGGTCCATGCGCGGGCGGCGTCTCCGATCCCGATCCAGAGCCCGCTGCCGTCGCGCGGTTCGACTCCCGCCGGGGGCCGGACGAGGGAGAGGTCTGGAGCGTGGATCATGTGGTCCCGGCTTCCCGCGAGACCGGCCAGCTGCTCCTCCGGGAGAACCGGCGGAGGAAGCGCCGTCTCGATCCAGACCGGGCCGATGCTGGGCTGGCTGATCGGCCGGAAGATCGCCTGATCGACCCCCATCGCCGCGCGGATCGTCGCCTCCATCTGCTCGAGAAGCTCTCGAGGGGAGGCTACCCGATCGATCATGACCAGCCGCTCCTGGTCGGTCAGGAGCTGGAGGAGCAGCCGGTAGTCGAATCGAAACCCGGGCTCCGGCTCGACCGGCAGGTGGACGAGCTCGAAGCCCGGGGGGAGCCGTCGCCGTCGCAACCGGATGGCGTATCGGAATCCGCTGCGGGGCTCCAGGAGCCTCAGCCGGTCAAGATCCCCCTCCGGCAGGCGGTCTACGACCTGGAGGCGGGCTGCGTCGATCAGCAGGGCCGTCAACGCCTCCGCCCAAGCCCGGGTCGCCGCGGGGTCGCCAGCGGTCAGGATTTCCCGACAGCGGGTCTCTTCAGCCGTGGTGAGGACTCCGGTCCCCAGGAGGGCGTTCAGCAGCTGGCCATAGTTGAAACGAGCTCTTCTCAAATCCGTCCCAAAATCCACCGTCGGAGGTTCGACCTGTTGCCTCGTAAGACATTACCCCCGAGACACCGGCCCGATCCAGTTCGGAACGACTCTGCAGCGCGTGAGAAGAGTCCGAATCATTCTAACACACCCATGCCGATTAGGGCCCAAGAAGTTACGGAATTGACAGGAATCTGCGGCAAGCATAACCTTGACACGGGATAGGCTGCCGATTGCAGCCGCAGTCAGGGGTTATTGGGAGCGAGGTGTGTCATGTCTCCTCGATCGCTAGGATGGTTCGGATTCAGCGTTGCCGTCGGACTGGCGCTCACGCTTCTCACCGCACCTATCGCGGGGGCGGTCAATCACCTTGTCACGCCGGACTTCCCGGGGGGCGGCAGCTACGTCGTCGAGCCGCCGATCGGAGGTCCGGATTCGGGTGGCGAGAGCGGCGGCGACCCGGATGATTTCGCCAACTTCTGCCCCGATGCTCCGGAGCCGATGCTCGCCGGAGAGGCTCCCTCGAGGGACGGGGCCAAGGTCGTCACGACCGGCCGAATCCCGTCGTGGTATCAGTGGTTGATCTGGCTGGCAGTCGTTCGATAACGGATTGTCCAGCATCGACTGAGCCATGATTCCTCTTGAGGGAAGACCGGGGGGACGACCCCGGAAGCAGCCGGTCTTGAGTCGACCCGCCTCGACGTTTGAGCGATTGCTCGAGCTGGTCGATCTTGACTTGGGTCTCGAGGCGCAAGCGCAGGCCCTTGACCGGCTCCTCTCGTTCGATCCCGGAACGGCCTCGCTCACTCCAGAAGAGAAGTTCGCCTACGACATGAGACTCGGCATCTGTCTGGTGCGTCTCGGACGCATGGAAGAGGGCCGCCTCACGGCCCGCGCGGCTTTGGACGAGGCGCCCGCCAACATCGAGGCGATCGATCGAGCCCGTTGCCTGCTGACATCCGCGAAGGCGGGACTCGAGCTCGGCATGCTCTCGGCCTCTCGATCCGACGCGGTCGCCGCACTGGAAGCGATGGGTGATGGAAGCCTGCTTCCGGAGGCGGGACGAGCTCGCAACATCCTCGGAACCGTCGCATTCCGCGCCGGAGAGCCCGACCTCGCCCGAGAGCACTTCGAGAAGGCGCTCGAGATCTTCCGCAAGCTGGGAGATCTCCAGAACCTCGCGGGCTGCTACAAGAACCTGGGCAACCTCCACAAGCTGCGCTGCGACTGGGAGCGGGCGGCCGAGCACTACAACGTCGCATACTACTTGGGCACGACTCTCGGCGAGTACTCGGCCGTGGCGGGGGCCGCTCAGAACCTGGGCATCGTTCTCTCCAAGACGGGACGATTCCGCGAGGCGGAGGCCTCGTTCGGCAGAGCCCTCAAGCTCGGCGCGGAGATGGGCGATCTCGCCCGCGTGCTTCGTGCGCGCCTCGCCCTGGCGAAGCTCGCTCGGACGGAGCTGCGGATCGATTCCGCGAGAGAGACCCTCGATGCCTGCGCGCCGGATGTGGGCCAGACGCTTCCCGAGAGGGAGCATTGCCTGTGGCTGCTGGAGCAGGCGCGGCTCGACCTGGAGAATGGCGACCTGATGCGCCTTGGCGCGAGAGCGGAGGAGCTGCGGCTGCGGGTCGAGGCGATGGCCCCCCGCGGAGATTTGATGGTGGAAGTCCTCCTCTTGGACGCCGACGCCGGCGCCGCGCGGGAGGATTGGAGGGAGGCGGAGAGCGCGGCGAGCCGTGCGGCCGAGCTGGCCCGCGCCGACCGCGATCGCTCTCAGGAGGAGCGGGCGCTACTCCGTCTCGCCCGGGTCTGGGCGCGGACGGGTCGCATCGGCGAGTCGCTCGCCTCTCTGAAGGGACTGCTCGAGCGGCGCCGGGGACGCGGCGAATGGCCCGCGGTCGTTTCCGCCTTGAGAGTTCTCGCGGATGTGGAATCGGAGGCCGCGGGGGATCCGGACGGGGCGATCTCCCACCTGACGCAGGCGAGCGAGATCGCGCGCCGGCTGGACTCGCCGCGAATCGAGGCGAGGATCACAGCCCAGAGGGCGGCCTGCCACGTGCGGAGCGGCCGTCTCGCCGAAGCCCAGCTCGAGATCGATGCGGCGCGTCGGATCGTGGCCGCCGCGGGGCCCGTACCTCTTCTCGATGCGCAACTCGAAGCCATGACCGAGGCGATCCGGAGTCGATCGCGCGCCGAGTCGATCGATCCGATCGACGGCATGACGGCGCACCATCGCCTCGAGGAGATTCTCACCTCCGGCGGAAGCGCCTGGGAGCATCTCCCCGAGATCTTGAGTCTTCTGCGCGAGGCGCTGGAGCTCGACAGCGTGCTCTTGGGGCGCGTGCAGCATGCCGGTGAGATCGAAGTTCTCGCCGACTCGGGTCCTGAGCGACGCGCGCGCCGTGTGATGTCCGCCGCTGAGCTCGGTCTCGCCACGTTGCCCGAGGACCGCGCGGGCTCGCCGCATCTGCGGCACGATGCGAAGGTCGTGGCGGGGGAGAGCCGTCTGACGATCCCGATCCGCCTGAGGGGCCGGCAGCACATCCTGCACATGGAGCGGTCAATGGGCGGCGGACGGCCCGCGCTGGGGCGGGCCGAGCGGAACTATGCGATGGTCCTCACCCTCGAGGTCGCCCGCGCGCTCGATCTCGGGAGCCCGGACGCCGAGGAGCGGCGCCTCTCCGGTGGAATCGCCCTGGCGGATGTGATCACCGAGGATCCTCGCATGATCCGGATCCTCGATCTCGTCGGGAAGGTTGGGGACTCGGATCTGTCGATCCTGCTGCAAGGAGAAACCGGGACCGGCAAGAAGCTCTTCGCTCACGCCATCCATCGCGCCAGCGCGCGCCGCGATCGGCCGATCGTGACGGTCGACTGCGCGGCGCTGCCCGAGACCCTTCTGGAGGCCGAGCTCTTCGGCTACCGCAAGGGCGCCTTCACCGGGGCGATGCAGGACCGGCGGGGGTTGCTCGCCGAGGCTGCGGGCGGCACGATCTTCCTCGATGAGATCGACAAGGCGGGGCTGACCGTCCAGCGAAGGTTTCTGCACTTGCTCGATTCGGGCGAGATCCGCCCGGTCGGTTCGACGTCCTATCAGAGACTGGATGTGCGCATCATCTGCGCCACCAGTTGCCCCGATCTCCGGGAGGAAGTCGCAGCGGGGCAGTTCCTGAAGGATCTGTACTATCGTCTGAACGATATCTCCATCGAGATCCCGCCCCTTCGGGAGCGAACGCAGGACATCCTGCTGCTTGCCGGCTGTTTCGTCGAAACCTTCGCCGCGCAGGTCGGCCGCCGGATTCGAGGCATGTCCGCCGGTTTCCGCAGGGCGCTGCTCGCGCACGACTGGCCCGGGAATGTCCGCGAGCTGGAGAAGGCGATCCGCCGCGCGGTGACTCTCGCGGACGAGGATGCTCTTCTGACACAGGATCTCCTTCCTCGTGAGGTCCTGGAATCGGTGGAGGAGACGGGAGGGGAGACGGCGGAGAGCCTCAAGCGCAAGGTCGAGCTGTTCGAACGTCGCGCCATCGAGCGCGCCCTCCAAGACTGCGGCGGGAACAAGAGCCGCACGGCAATGATGCTCGGAATGTCCCGCAAGGGGCTGAAGGGCAAGATCCAGCGCTATCGCCTGCAGCCCAGGTCCTCCGTCGAGGAATGATCGCGGGAACCTATCTTGACAGTCAGAATCCCTCTGGTAGTCTTGAGAACGACTTTTCCCTGGGATGTTCGCGCGTCCCGGGTCCAAAGGAGCGTCGCTCGAGGGTTGCCGCCGCCGCGAACATGATGAGCCTATCCCAACTCCTGCGCCCGAATGCCATCCGTCTGGATCTCCCCGTTTCCTCCAAGGACGATCTGATCCGGCAGATGGTTCGTTTCCTGGATGTGGCGGGGCTCCTGACGGACGTCGAGGCGGTGACCAACGCCCTGCTCGAGCGCGAGCGGGTCATGAGCACCGGAATCGGCGGGGGCGTCGCGATTCCTCACGCGCAGAGCCCGGCGGCTCGGGAGCTGGCGGTTGGGTTCGCCCGGGTCAAGGACGACCTCTCCTTCGATTCCCTCGACGGCAAGCCGGTGCGCTTGGTCTTCATGATCGTCGGACCTGAAGAGAGGGGAGGGTTCATCCGGATCCTGGCGAGAATCTCGCGACTCCTGTACGCCGGCGACCTGCAGAAGGGGCTCCTCTCCGCGGTGGAGCCGGCGGATGTGGTCGAGACGATTCGGCTGGAGGAGGAGAAGCTACGCATTTGACCCCCCCGCGACCCCAGGGGGGAACTCCCGGCCGCGCGGGCGCGGGCCCTCTCCGCCGCTGGATCCCGGTGGCTGTCTACGTCTTGGCGATTCTCGCCGCCTCCTCGGTGCCGAACTTGCGGCCGCCCGGGTCGTGGCCATTGCGCGACAAGCTGATCCACCTCGTCGAGTACGGGATCCTCGGCTGGCTCTCGGCGCGCGCGGTGGGGTCGCGCTCGACCGGGGGCTGGGCGATCACGGTCGGCCTCTCGGCCGTCGTGGCGACGATCGACGAGTTCTATCAGTCGTTCGTGCCGGGGCGTTTCGCGAGTCTGGCCGATGCGGTTGCGGACATCTTCGGAGCCGCCGGCGGAGCGGCGGCATGGACTTGGGTTCCGTGGCGTCGGAAGCCGAGGACCGACCGGGATCGAACGATCGGAGGCTGATTGATGCAGAGTCTGGGTGACTGGAAGCGGACGCACACATGCGGCGAGCTGCGCCCTTCGCACGAGGGCCAGAGCGTGGTCTTGATGGGCTGGGTGCATCGCGTGCGCGACCATGGCGGCGTCTTCTTCCTCGACCTTCGCGATCGCGGGGGTCTCACCCAGGTCGTCTGCCGTCCCGAGGAAGGGAACGAAGAGCTGATCGGAATCGCGCATCAACTGAGCCCCGAGTACGTCGTCGCCGTCCAGGGCACCGTGATGGTGCGTCCGGAGGCGAATCCCAACCTTCCGACGGGAGCGGTCGAGGTGAATGCCCGCGAGCTTCGGCTGCTCAACGTCTCCGAGACCCCGCCGTTCGTCATCGGGGAGACGATCGGCGCCGGCGAGGACCTGCGTCTGGAGTATCGCTATCTGGACCTTCGTTCCCCGAGCCTCCAGTCGGTCCTCGGTCTTCGCCACCGCGTGGCTCAGCAGACGCGCCGCTATCTGGACGGGCGCGGCTTCTGGGAGATTGAAACGCCGATCCTCGTCCGTCCGACCCCGGAGGGGGCGAGGGATTACCTGGTTCCGAGCCGGGTCCACCCGGGCTGCTTCTACGCCCTGCCGCAGTCGCCGCAGCTCTACAAGCAGATCCTGATGATCTCGGGGATGGACCGCTACTTCCAGATCGCGAGATGTCTGCGCGACGAGGATCTCCGGGCCGATCGGCAGCCGGAGCACACGCAGATCGACATCGAGATGAGCTTCGTCTCGGAGGAGGAGATCTTCGCCCTCGTGGAGGGGCTCTTCGCGGTGATCTTCGAGCGCTGCCTGGGGCTCTCCCTCGAGACTCCGTTTCCGCGGCTCTCTTACGAAGAGGTCATGGATCGATACGGGATCGACAAACCGGATCTGCGGTTCGACCTCCCGATCCGGGATCTCTCCGAGGTCCTCGCCTCCAGCTCGTTCCGCGTCTTCCGGGAAACGCTGGATGCGGGCGGAAGGGTCAAGGGGCTGCGCCTGCCCGGGGGCGGCGCGCTCTCGCGCAAGGAACAGGAGGATCTCGAGGCGATCGCCGTCTCCGCGGGCGCCAAGGGGCTCGCCCGGAGCCGTTTCACCGGCGGGGCGCTCGACGGCGGCTTCGCCAAGTTCCTCGCGCCCGCCGAATCCGAGGGGCTCGCCTCTCTCCTGGATCTCCGCGATGGCGACCTCGTCGCGGTCGTCGCCGACCGCCGGGACACGGCGAATCGCGCGCTGGGCGCCGTGCGACTGAAGGTGGGGCAGGCAGGCCTCACCGAGACCGAGCGAGGGCAGTGGAGGTTCCTCTGGGTCGATCGTTTTCCCCTCTTCGAGCGGGACGAGGCGACCGGAGCGATCGCTCCCTGCCACCATATGTTCACGATGCCGCTGGAAACCGACCTGCCCCGGCTCGAGAGCGATCCGCTCTCGGTCCACGCACGTCTGTACGACCTCGTCCTGAACGGGAATGAGCTCGCCAGCGGCAGTATTCGGATCCACCGCCGCGACATCCAGGAAGCGGTGATGCGGGTCGCGGGAATCTCCCCCGATGAGGCGGAGCGGCGCTTCGGCTTCTTGCTGCGCGCGTTCCAGTACGGCGCGCCCCCGCACGGGGGGATCGCCATCGGGCTCGATCGCGTGGTCATGCTCCTCGCCGGCCGCGCGTCGATTCGCGACACGATCGCCTTCCCGAAGACAACGAGCGCCATGAGCTTGATGGACGGCGCTCCCTCCGGGGTGGATCCGAGAGACCTGAAGGATCTGAGAATCCGGATCGTCGGAGACGGCGGCGACCATGCCTAAGCCCGGCGATACCGGAACGAGGTTTGAAGCAATGCAAGAGGAAGCGCGGATCGCGCTGTTCATCGATTTCGAGAACATCGCCCTGGGGCTGAGGGGCAAGAAGCCCAAGTCGTTCGATGTCAACCTTGTGTTGGAGAGATTGCTCGAGAAGGGCCGGATCATCGTCAAGCGGGCTTACGCCGACTGGACGCGCTACACGGAGTTCAAGCGCGACCTCCACGAGGCCGCCATCGAGTTGATCGAGATCCCGAGCCGCCAGCAGACCGGCAAGAACTCGGCCGACATCCGGCTCGTCGTCGACGCGTTGGATCTCTGCTACACGAAGGAGCATCTCGACACCTTTGTCGTGGTTTCAGGCGACAGCGACTTCTCGCCGCTCGTTTCGAAGCTCAAGGAGAACAACAAGCAGGTGATCGGCCTGGGTCTGCGGGACGCGACATCCGACCTCCTGGCGGGCAACTGCGACGAGTTCCTCTACTATGAGGACCTGATCCGGCAGGCGCCGAAGCCGGTCGCAGGGGCCGCCGTGGGATCGAAGAAGCAGGAAGTCTTCGCGATCTTGCTGGACGCCATCGGGGCGCTGCTGCGCGAGAACAAGGAGATCCTCTACTCCTCGATGATCAAGGATACGATCAAGAGGAAGAAACCCGCCTTCAGCGAGAGCGGCTATGGCTACAGGACCTTTAGCGAGCTCTTGGAGGACGCGGCGCGGCAGGGCATCGTCCAGCTCACTCGCGATCAGCGTTCGGGCGGAACCTATGTGGTGACCGAGGTACGCTTCGGATAGAGTGTTACAGGTGGGCGGCGGCAGGGCCGCCAGGAGGTTCGAATGCGTCGATGGAGGATCGGGATCCTCGGGATCCTGGCGGGATTGGCGGCCGGGTGCGCCGCGGGCACGAAGCCATGCATGGTCATACCGGCCCAGATCGAGATCGCCGAGGATGTGCGCGAGGCCGCCCGGGCGGGGATGGAGCGCCGTCAGAGCGAGTACAACCGCATCAAGATGAGCATGGAGCAAAGCCAGACCCGGCTCGCCAGGCTTCTCGAGGAGCGCGATCAGCTCAAAGGCGAGGTCGGAGAGGCCCCGACGGAGGAGAAGAAGCCGTGAAGACCGCCATCATCCTCGCTGCATCGATCCTGATCCTGGGTGGGTGCGCCAGTCATCCGCGCACGACCCGCGTCGCCGACATCGCCAAGGGCGACTACTATACGACCCAGGAGATCCGCGGGCTTTCCCAGGAGGAGCGCGACCGTTACTGCCGGGATCTCGACGCGCAGATCCTCAAGATCCGGGCAGAGGCGGCCAGCTACGATCTCCAGGCCGACTCGCTCAAGAAGTTAGGAGACTCCCTCCGCGCGGCGAACTCGAAGCTGACATCTCAGATCCGGGAGCTCGACAACGAGATCCGTCAGCTCCGTCTCGCGCGGCGGGAGGCGACGACCTACGTCGTGAAGGCCGGCGACACGCTGCAGACCATATCCGGCGTCGTCTATGGCACGCCCGCCCGCTGGCGGGAGATCTTCGACGCCAACAAGGGATCGATCCCCACGCCCGACAGCCCGCTCGTGCCGGGACTGCGGCTGGTGGTCCCCTCGCAGTAGGATGTCGGAAGAGGTCCAGCAGAGTTTCTCTCTCGAGGGGCTGACTCCGCTCCACCTCCTCGGCCAGGCCGATGCGAACCTGCGCGCCGTCGAGCGCCGGTTCGGGGTGACGAGCTTCATCCGCAACGGAGTTCTCACCCTGCGTGGGGCGCCGGACGCGGTCGCCCGGGCCCTCGACATCCTGCGTCTTCTCGCCGAGCGCGTCCGAGGCGGGCAGGTCATCGGCGAAGAGGACATCGCCTACTACTTCTCGATCTCGGAGGAAGGGATCGATTCCGAGCTCGCCGAGGTGCCCGAGGCTGCGGTCGTCCTCTTCGGCGACAAGAAGGTCGTTCGAGTGCGCACGCTCGGACAGGCCCAGTACGTGGAGGCGATGCGCAAAAACGACATCGTCTTCGGGATCGGGCCGGCCGGAACCGGGAAGACTTATCTGGCCGTGGCGACGGCGACCCGGATGCTGCGCGAGAAGGCGGTCGATCGGATCATCCTCGCGCGCCCCGCAGTCGAGGCAGGAGAAAGCCTGGGTTTCCTTCCCGGCGATCTCCAAGAGAAGGTCGATCCCTACCTGCGGCCCCTCTACGACGCCCTCCACGACATGATCAACTACGAGAAGCTGCAGCGGCAGCTGCAGCTGGGCGTCGTGGAGGTGGCTCCGCTCGCCTACATGCGTGGACGCACCCTCTCGCGTTCCTTCGTGATCCTCGACGAGGCGCAGAACACCACCCTGGGTCAGATGAAGATGTTCCTGACCCGGCTTGGTCCCGACTCGAAGGCCGCGATCACCGGGGACATCACGCAGATCGACCTGCCGGATCCGGCTTCCTCCGGGTTGGTCCGGATCCAGGAAATCCTCCAAGGGGTAGCCGGCGTCAGGTTCATCTACCTGACCGAGAAGGATGTCGTTCGGCACCGTCTCGTCCGTGACATCATCCTCGCCTTCGATCGACACGAGTCTCCCCAGGACCGACCGGCGGAGCGATGAGCGCTTCTCCGTCGAGCCCGGCGGGTCTGCCGGGACGGCTGCGGCGGATCCACGCGTGGATCGCGTCCCGACCGGTCCTGGCAAGGCTTCTGATCCTGCTTCCCGTGCTGGCCGCCGGGATCGCGCTCTTTCCGCCCTCCTACGGACGCGGATCGCTGAAGCTGCGCTCGGGCGACCGGGCGCCGCGCACGGTGATCGCCGAGTTCGAGTTCCCGGTGCTCAAGGAGCGCGCCGTCCTCGAGGCGGAACGGGAGCGGACCGCCGCCGCCAGCCCGATCGTCTTTTTCCGAGACGACTCGGCCGCCTCGCGCACCTTCGGGGAGTTCGGGGAGTTCCGGCAGATGGTCTCCCACATCCGGGGAGGATCGCGACAGCGGGCCGCCGATCCGGAAATGGAGCTGTCCCAGGCGCTGCTGGTCTGGCTGATGCTGGCGAAGGACCCGGGACCCACCTTCGAGCAGGCCGAGTCGCTCCTGGAGGACGCGTTCGAGAGGGGCCTCACCGAATCGGAGGCGGAACCACTTCTGCGCGACGCCCCGGAAGTGCAGATCCGCGATCCGCAAGGCTTCCGCAGGATCGACGCCGGGCAAGTGCAGACTCCTGCGGGGCTGCGGGAGAGCGCCCGCAACCGCGCGCTCGCGCGGGGACTCGATCCGGTCGCCCTGGAGGAGCTGGTCGCCCGCTTCTCCAAGCCGAATCTGATCCATGACCCTGAGGGAACCGAGGAGCTGCGCTTCGCCGCCCGGGAAGGAGTCGACCCGGTCGCCATGCGCGTGCTGCCCGGCGAGAGGGTCGTCATCGCGGGTGAACGCGTCACGCCGGAGATCCTGCGCAAGCTGGAGAGCTACGACCACTGGAGATCCCGCCGCGAGATCGGGACTCTCTGGGTGCGGATCGGCGGGTGGGCCGGCCGGCTCGCGCTCCTGCTGCTCGCCATCGGATCGTTCGGGCTCTATATCCGTTTCCTGCGGCCCGACCTGCACCGAAGCCTCGGGGATCTGACGCTTCTCTCGCTGATCGCCGCGCTCGTGATGGCGCTATCCGGCTTCTTCCTCCATCGGCTCGATCTTCCCGCCCTCATGGTCCCCGTCTCGGCGGCGCCGATCCTCATCACGATGCTCTTCGACGAGCGGCTCGCTCTGGTGGTGGGTTTGGGGCTGACCGGCCTGGTGGGTCTGATCGCCGATCTCTCGGCCCCGACGATGGCGGTGCTGGGCATCGGCGGGGTCGTGGCGGTCTTCTGCGTACGCGGTCTCCACCACCGGCGGCAGTTCTACCGTCTCGTCCTCTTCGTGCCCGCGGTTCACCTGCTGACGCTGGTCGCCCTGGCGCTCATCCACGCGCAGTCCTTCCCCGACCTGCTGCGTGACGGGATCGCCGGCGTCGCGAACCCCGTTCTCACCGCGGGCCTCGCGATCTTCCTGGTCCCGATGGCCGAGCATGCATTCCGCAAGTGCTCCGACATCACGCTGCTCGAGCTCTCGGATCTGAACCGCCCGCTGCTGCGCCGGCTCATGGTCGAGGCCCCCGGAACGTATCACCACTCTCTCATGGTCGGCACACTGGCGGAGACGGCGGCGCGCGCCTGCGGCGGGAATCCCCTGCTGGCCCGGGTGATCGGCTACTACCACGACATCGGCAAGGTGGGGAAGCCGGGATACTTCATCGAGAATATTCCTCCCGGCCGGCGCAATCCCCACGACCGCCTCTCCCCCTCGATGAGCCGCCTCATCCTGGAGTCGCACGTGCGGGAAGGGGTCGCCCTCGCAATCCGGGAGCGCGTGCCTGATATCGTCGTCCAGGGAATTCGCGAGCACCATGGCCACTCCCTCATGATCTTCTTCTGGCACAAGGCGCGTCGCCAGGATGCGGCAGCTCAAGAGCAGGAGTTCCGTTATCCGGGACCGCGCCCACAAACTCGGGAATCGGCGCTTGTCATGCTTGCCGATCAGGTCGATGCCGCGGCGCGGGCCCTCGACGATCCATCGCCCAGCCGCGTGAAGGGCGCCGTCGTGAAGGTTCTCGAGACGCGCGTCTCCGAAGGGGACCTTGAAGACAGCAATCTCACCCTTTCGGATCTTGCGCACATCCGCGATGCTTTCGTCCCGGTGCTCTCCGCCTTCTTCCACGCCCGGAGCGCCTTCCAGGCTCCGGAGGAGGAGCCGAAACGCGATGCGTCCCCACGGGATCGCGAACCGCCTTCGAGGAACAGCTACCCGCAGTCGTGACATCCGACTCCTGCTGGATCGGATCCTCGACGTCGAGGGCGAGGCGCGTCCGATCGACGTCGGCTTCGTTGGGACTCGGAGAATGGCGGCGCTGCACGAGCGGTGCATGGGCCTCGCGGGCCCGACCGATGTCCTCTCCTTCCCCATGGGAGATCCTGCCCCGGGCGCGCCGCCAACGGCGACTCCGCTGGGCGATCTCATCATCTGCATCGAGGTTTGCCGTCGCTCCGCCTCTCAGCGGGGTATCGATCTCCACGCCGAGGTGGCACGCATGCTGATCCACGGGACTCTGCATCTGCTCGGACACGACCATCGAGGGCGGAAGGAGATGGCGGCGATGCGGCGCAAGGAGGATCTCCACATGCGCTGGTACAGGCGCAGCGGACTGCGGGTCGTGGGATGATCCACTCCATCGGCTGGGCGGCGATCGCCCTCGCGCTGCTCCTCCCGCCGCTCGCATTCGGCGCGAGCGGGGCGGGACGCGGCCGCCTCCGTCGCTCCGGCGCGGTCGATCTTCTGGCCCACTGGGCGGCGCTCGCCGCGCTGATCGCAGGTCTCTATCTGCTCGCGGGCTCTGCGGAGAGATGGATCGTCATCGGCGCTCTGCTGGCCGGCGCCGTCTGGATCGGCGTCTTCTGGATCGCGCGGGCGCGCAGCAGTGGCGAGATCGCGAAAGATGGCGTGGCCCCCGGCGCGGGAGACGCCGCGGGCGAGACGGGTGAAGGTCCGGACGGATTGACGCGAGAGGCGGAGGGACTGCTGCGCCGGCTCATGGAGATGCGGGAGATGCGCGTCGAGTCGATCCTCACCCCCCGCGAGCGCATCGTGGCGGCCGACTGCAGCGAAGGGGTGGCAGGGGCGCTGGCGAAGGTTCACTCGAGCGGTCGGATGCGGATTCCGATGACCGACGGCTCCCTCGATCGGGTCATGGGCGTCGTTCACGCGAAGGACCTCACCCCGCTTCTCCGTCAACCCGGAAAGGTTCCTGCGCTCAAGGGACTCATGCGAAGACCGCTCTTCATATCACGCGACTCGAACGCCTCGGACCTCTTGGAGCTCTTCCGCTCGGCGCGCGCGCATCTCGCCATCGTTGTCGATCCCTTCGGCAGGACGGTCGGGCTCGTCACGCGCCGCGACCTCTTCCGGCACCTGACCGGCAGTGGGGAGAATCCAGGATGATCGCCTGGATCCTCCTGCAGATCGTCGCGCTGACAACGGTCTTCCTCGCGTCGGTCACCGCGCGCGAACCGATTCGGGTGCCGCGTCGCCTGGGCGCCACCCCCGAGGCCGCGGCGATCCGGTCGATCCACCGGCCTCTGATCGTTCACATCTCGCTGCTCCTTGCCGGCGCCGCCTCCCTGGCTGCCGCGACCTCACTCCGGTCGGCCTGGCTTCTCGCGTTCCTCCTCCCGATTCCCTTCCTGCGCTGGGTCGGGCAATGGCTCGCGCGCCGATCGCACCCGCTCGTCCGGCTCGTCCTTCCGCTGCTGGCCCCGATGGACGGCGCGGCGCTGCTGATCGATTGGGTCGTGTCGCTCGTCACAGGCCCCAGGAGCGTCGATGGACCCGCGCCCGGATCGCAGGAGGAGGCTTTGGCGCAGGTAGTCGAGCTCACGCACACCACCGTGGAACGGGTCGTGATTCCCCGAAGCGGCATGGCGTGGCTTCGCGCCGAGGCGACCTTCGATGAGATCCTCGATGTCGTGCAGAGCCGTCCCCACTCCCGCTACCCCGTGATCGAGGGGGATTACGCCGCCGTGACCGGGATGCTCGAGCTGATCGACCTGTTCACTGAGCCCCGCGTGCGCGACCGGACGGCACAGCAGATGGCGCGCCCGGCGGTTCTCGTGCCCGAGACCATCGGTTGTGATGATCTGGTCGAGTGGATGCGGCGCGATCGGTTCGACACGGCCGCGGTTCTGGATGAGTTTGGCGCCGTCGCGGGCATCGTCACGCTCGAGGACCTGCTCGAGCTGCTCGTCGGGGATCTCTCCGGCGAGCACGAGAATGTGCCCGTCCGCGTGCGCCGAAACGCTGACGGCACTTTCCATGTCGATGGAGCCCTGCGCCTTGACGAGTTTCAGGGGATCTTCGGCATGGCCCTGCCGAGCGGGGATTATGAGACGCTCGCGGGGCTGGTCCTCAGCCGGACCGCGCGGGTGCCGCACGTCGGCGATGTCGTCGACCTGGGGGATCTCTCGATCGAGGTGGCCTCCGTCGATACCCGGAGGGTGCGCGCGCTCCAGGTCCTGTTCCGGACGCCGCCGAAGCTTCGGCGGCGGACCCCGCCCGCTCCTTGAGCCATGGCCCGTCGAGGCGGATGATTCGACCGAGAGGAGGCGGTTCATGAAACGCTCCACGAGCCTGGCGCTCTGGATGGTCCTCGCCGGAATGCTCGCGATGGGCCCGGGCTGCGGCGACGGCGGGGGAGGGACGATCGAGGTCTCCGACACGACCCCCCCCGGCGTTGTGACCGATCTCGTCGCGTCCCCGACCGGCACGCAATCGATCAGGCTCTTCTGGACCGCGGTCGGGGACGACGGAGTCGAGGGCACTGCCTCGCTCTACGACATCCGCCATGCGACCGATCCCGGGACGCGGTGGGAGTCGATGACCCAGATTACGGGCGAGCCGCCCCCGGCGGCCCCGGGAACGAGCGAATCGATGCAGATCCTTGGGCTGCAGCTCCACCAGACCTATTACCTGCGGATCCGCGTCTCAGACGAGGAACGGAATGCCTCGGGCATCTCCAACGTCGCCACGGCCACGACCCTGGGACCCGACGACCTGGGATGGCAGGGGGGGTACGAGCCGTTCCCGCACGGCGAGGGGATCGACGGCACGGTCCTGGCGGCCGCCGACTACGCGGAGGCGCTCGTCGTCGGCGGCCGCTTCGTCGATGCGGGAGGGACGCGAGTTTCGAACATCGCGCGCTGGGATGGCGTCGGCTGGGCGCCGATGGGCGCGGGAGCGAACGGCGCGATCCGCACTCTGCGGACGCACGATGGAATCCTCTATGCGGGAGGCGACTTCACGCGCATGGACGGCATCGACGCCGGCGGACTCGCGATGTGGAACGGTACCTCCTGGTCCAGGGCGGCGGATGATCTGGACGGGCCGGTGACCTGCCTCGCTTCCTATCGCGGCAACCTCGTCGTCGGCGGAGGCTTCGCGAACGGCGGGGATCTCCCAATGCCCGGGATCGGCATGCTCGAGGACGGGCGGTGGGTCGCCATGGGATCGGGCATGGACGACTGGGTGCAGTCGATCGTGGTGGATGGCCAGGACCTCTATGCGGGAGGCTTCTTCACCCACGCGGGGGGCGACTCGGCGGTCTATGTCGCGCACTGGGACGGCGGTCGCTGGCGATCCCTCGGCTCCGGGCGCGCGGTGGCCGGAGGCGCGGTCTTCACGCTCGCCTTCCACGCCGGGCACCTCTACGCGGGCGGGAGCTTCACCGAGATCGGTCTCGTCGACGCGCCGTATCTCGCGCGATGGGACGGCATCGCCTGGTCCGCCATGGATGATCGAATCCAGACCGGAGCCGTGGCGGAGCCGGCGGTCTACGCGCTCGCGGAGTTCCGCGGATCTCTGATCGCCGGCGGCCGCTTCGACCGGACGGGGCGCTGCGAGGTGAGCCACATCGTCGGCTTCGACTCGGAGGGTTGCCAGCGCTTGGGATCCGGGATCGACGGCGGCGATTCCCCGAACTGCCGCGCGTTGGCCGTCGTCGGGGGTGCGCTCGTCGTCGGCGGGAGCTACGAGAAGGCGGGCAACCGCCTGAGCCGGTCGATTGCTGTGTGGGATCCGGTAGGCGGGCGCGACGCAGCCTTTCAGGCCCCCGCCGCGGAGTAGCGCGCCCGCCGCCGGCGGGCGGATCGATCGGGAAACTCTCTAGAGGGGACGAACGACCGCGGTGGAGCGCGCCGCCTCGATCCTGCGCGTCTCCTCGACGATCTCCGCAAGCTCCGCGGGCGTCACGCACTCCTGGCCATCGCTCCAGGCCTTGCTCGGGTCTTGGTGGGTCTCGATGATGAGCCCATCGGCTCCGGCCGCGACGGCGGCGAGCGCCACCGCGCGGACATAGCGCCGGTCGCCCGTCGCGTGAGAGGGATCGAAAACGATCGGCAGATGGGTCTCGTGCTTGAGCACGGGGATCGCCCCGATGTCGGGGGAGTAGCGCAGGAAGCGCGTCGATTCGGTAGCGCGCAGGCCCCGCAGGCAGAGGATCACATCGGGGTTTCCGTTGTACACGATGTACTCCGCCGCCAGGAGGAACTCCTCGAGCGTGGCCGACTCCCCTCGCTTCAAGAGAATCGGAACGCCTCGTTCCGCCGTCCGGCGCGCCGCCTCCTCGAGGAAGCCATAGGACTTCATGTTCCGCGTGCCGATCTGGAGAATGTCCGCGCTCTCCACGACCTCCTCGAGCACCGTGCGCTCTTCCAGCGTGCCGTCGGGGGCCATGTGGTGGTGGTTTCCCGTCGCCTCGGTGACGATCGGCAGGCCAGTGCGCCTGCGGGCCTCCACCAGATTGCGGATCCCCTCGCGGCCGAGGCCCTGGAACGAATAGGGCGAGGTGCGCGGCTTGTAGGCGCCGCCCCTCAAGATCTGGGCGCCCGCCTTCCAGCAGGCTTCCGCGAGGGGCAGGAACGAGTCGCTTCGTTCCACGGAGCAAGGGCCCGCCATGATCACGACGCTTCCGTCGCCGATCGAGAGCCCCCCCACGGCGATCTTCCGGGGCTTCGGCTGATGCTCCCTGCCGACCAGCTTGTAGGGGCGCGAGATCCGCACGGCGCGCTCGACCCAGGCGAGCTCGGTGAACAGGCTCTCCTCGACGCGCTTGGTGTCGCCGATCAGGCCGATGATCGTCTCCTCGGCGCCATGGCTGACGTGCGGACGACAGCCATGGGACTCGATTCGCCGGACCACCTCGGCAAGCTGCTCCTCGGTCGCACCTTTGCGCAGGACGACGATCATGCCCATCCTCCTCGGGCCTCGCGGCCGGTGTATTCTCTCCCCATGGACCGGATCTCGGGACTCGTCGGAGTCGCTTTCCGGGTCGTCGCGGCCGGCGGCGGAGAGCAGGTGGAGATTAGCACGTCGCGGCGGCCGCTTGCCCCGGGGAATCCGGGGCGAGCGGGGAGCTAGACCCATGGCGCTTCGCCGCGACGAGGCCCTGATCCTGAGAAACCTCCGGATGGGGGACACGAGTCGCGTCGTCACTTTTCTCGGACGGACGATGGGACGCTGCAGCGCCGTCGCAAAGGGATGTCGCGATCCCAGGAGCCGCTATGGCGCCGCGCTCGAGATCCTGAGCGTCTCCTCCCTGGTTCTCTACTACCGCCCCGGCCGCGATCTGCAGTTCCTCTCAGAGGGGTTCCTCGAGCGTGAGATCCGGGGCCTGCAAGGCTCGGTGCGCCGATTCGCCCACGCCTGCGCCCTGGTCGAGTTCCTCGATCGATCCCTCGAGGACGAGGAGCCGGTGCCGCGGATCTACGATCTCGCCGTTCGCGCGCTGACGCTCATGGAGCAATCCCCGCAGGGGCGACTCGACTATATTCTGCGCGCCTTCCAGCTCCGGGCCGCGGGCCTGCTGGGATACGCGCCGCGCCTCGGCGGATGTCTCGCGTGCGGCCGGGCGGAGGTCGATCGATTCGACGCCGCGGCCGGCGGACTTCTCTGCGCCGCCTGTGGGGGAGGCTCGGAGCCCGCGCTGCCGGCTGCCCCGGCGACGGTGGCCCTCGCCCGATCGATCCTCTCGGGGGCTCTGCCGCGCAGTCCGGATCGAAGGGCCAGCGCCCAGCTCTCCAGGCTTGTCGATTCCTTCCTGCTCTATCACATCGATCGCTACCGCGGGATGCGCTCCCTGCGGGCGATCGAGACGGTGGATCCACAGATGGCGGCGGACGGCGCCGGGCGATCGGGCTAGCGAGAAATGAGAATCGAATCGCTCAGCGCAGCCAGGATCTCTCCCGCATGGCCGGCGGGGTCCACCCTGGGCCAGACCCGCAAGACCGTTCCCTCCGCGTCGATCAGGTAGGTGACGCGCCGGGCGATCCAGCGCTTCCCACCGGCGCGATCGACCTCGACGGCGCATCCATAGAGGCGGGACACCTCCCCGGAGGAGTCGGCCAAGAGCGGGAAGGTGAGGCCGTGCTTGTCGGCGAAGGCGCGGTGCGACCTGGGATCGTCGGTGGAGACTCCCACGACCCGCACGCGCAGGCTGTCGTAGGCAGCCTTCTCGTCTCGGAAGGCGCAGGCCTCCTTGGTGCAGCCGGGAGTGTCATCCATCGGGTAGAAGTAGAGCACCAGCGGAGCGCCGCGCAGCTCGGCCAGGCGGATCGTCTCGCCGGCTTGGTCCGGAAGGGCGAAATCGGGAGCGCGGGAGCCGGTCGCGATGAGGCCGTCGGCCGAGCGGCGGATTTCCTCGATGGACCCGGGGCCCCCCTCGGGATTCGCGGCCGCGATGCTCAGAGCGGCCAGGGCGGCCGCCAGGAAGGCCCCCTCGAGAAGGGTGGCGCGCTTTCTCATCGGTCCTCCTCGTCTCCGCCGGTCCGCGCGGCGGTTTCTTTCCCCTACCTGTGCGGGGACGAACATGATAGATTACCGTGCGGTCGGGCTCTATCCAAGGGGCCGAGCCCTACGGAGGTCGCCTTCGGACGAACATGCCCTGGAGAAAGCCTCAGAACAGCGTCCCCCCAATGGGACCTGGCCTTCCGGAATCGGCCGGAAGGCTTTTTCGTGACTTCCGCGACGGACCGAGGAGGAAGGGATGAACCTGCGCCGAAAGGCGGTGATCGCCGATGAGGAGGAGATGCGCCGGGCGATCTTGCGCATCTCCCACGAGATCGTCGAGCGGAACAAGGGAGTTGGGAACCTCGCCTTGGTCGGAATCCGAAGAAGGGGGGTGCCGCTCGCCGAGAGGATCCGTGAGGCGATCAGCGGCATGGAGGGCCAGGAGGTCCCCATCGGCGTGCTGGACATCACGCTCTACCGGGACGATCTCGCCACGATCTCGCCACAACCCGTCGTCAACTCGACCGAGCTGCCCTTCAACGTGGAGGAAACGACGATCGTTCTCGTCGACGACGTCCTCTACACGGGACGGACGATCCGAGCCGCCTTGGAGGCGATCATGGACTATGGGCGGCCGCGATCGATCCAGTTGGCGGTCCTGGTAGATCGCGGGCACCGCGAGCTTCCGATCCGGGCCGACTATGTCGGGAAGAACGTGCCCACCTCTTCGCGAGAAGTCGTCAAGGTGCTGCTCCGGGAAGAGGACGAAGAGGACGGGATCGTCATCGAAGAGAAGGAGGAGGCTGGGCGATGAGCTTTCAGCGAAGGCATCTCCTCGGGCTGGAGGACGTGCGCCGGGAGGAGATCCAGGAGATCCTCGACACCGCGCGGTCTTTCCGGCAGGTCCTGGATCGGCCCATCAAGCGGGTCCCCGCGCTGCAGGGGATGACCGTCTGCAATGCGTTCTTCGAGCCCTCCACGCGCACGCGCCTCTCCTTCGAGCTGGCGGAGAAGCGCCTCTCCGCCGACTCGATCAACTTCGCCACCTCGGGCAGCTCCGTCTCCAAGGGGGAGACCCTGATCGACACGGTGCGCAACATCGAAGCGATGCGCGTCGATGCGGTCGTCATGCGACACAGCTCCTCGGGCGCTCCACACTTCCTTTCGCGCAACGTCGATTCCCATGTCGTCAATGCCGGGGACGGTTTCCACGAGCATCCCACGCAGGGGCTGCTCGACATGTACACGATGCGAGAGGAGATCGGCCGACTGGAAGGATTGAAGGTCACCATCGTCGGCGACATCGCGCACAGCCGCGTGGCGCGCTCGAACATCTGGGGCCTGAGGGCGATGGGAGCCCACGTCACGATCGTCGGACCGACGACGCTCCTGCCGGTCGAGATCGAGCGGACTGGGGTGCGCGTCTGCACGAGGGTCGAGGAGGGGATCGAAGGCGCGGAGGTGGTCTACGTCCTTCGCCTGCAGCTCGAACGGATGCAGGCCGGTTTCCTTCCCTCGTTGCGGGAGTACGCGCAGGTTTGGGGAATCACCCGGGAGCGGCTCGCGCTCTGCGTGCCTGGCGCGCGGGTGATGCATCCAGGACCGATGAACCGGGGTGTCGAGATCACCTCGGAAGTCGCCGACGGCGGCGACTCCATGATCCTGAACCAGGTGACCAACGGCGTGGCGGTGCGGATGGCGGTCCTCTTCCTCGTCCGGGGAAGCAAGTCCCTGGAGGGGACGGGTGTGACTCCCGCCCAGGAGGTTCAGCGCGGATGAAGGGGACGAACGTGCCGGAGAGCTTCGTGCTCCAGGGTGTGCGGGTGATCGACCCGGAGTCGGGAATCGACGAACGCCGGGACGTCTGGATCCGGGGCGGCCGGATCGAGGCGATGGAACCGGGCCTGCCTCCCGGGGTGGAGGCAATACTCAAGCCCGCCGACGGCCTGATCCTCGCTCCCGGTCTGCAGGACATCCATGTTCACTTCCGCGAGCCGGGCGGGGAGGATGCGGAGACGATCCGAAGCGGCGCGTTGGCCGCGGCAAGGGGAGGGTTCACGCGGGTCCTGACGATGCCGAACACGAACCCGATCGCCGATCACCGGGGCGTCATCGAGCTGCAGCTCGAACGGGCGCGCAGCGCATGCGGGACCGTTTGCATGCCGGCCGCCGCGGCGACGAAGGGTCAGCAGGGCAAAGAGCTGACCGAGATGTTCGAGCTGCGGGAGGCGGGAGCCCTCGCGGTCACCGACGATGGCCGGCCGATCGAGTCCTCCGACATGATGCGCCGGGCTCTGGAGTACTCCCGCGCCGCCGGACTGCTGCTCATCTCCCACTCCGAGGACCGCGCGCTCAAGGGAGCCGGCGTGATGCACGAGGGATACGTCTCGACGATCCTCGGACTGCGCGGAATTCCGACGGAGGCGGAGACGACCGCGATCGCCAGGGACATTGCCCTCTCGCGCCTGACCGGAAGCCGGCTCCACATCGCGCACGTCAGCACCGCCGGCGGGGTCGATCTCGTGCGGCGCGCGAAGGCGGAGGGGGTTCCGGTGACGGCGGAGACCGCGCCCCACTACCTCGCGTTGACCGACGAGGCGCTTCGCGGCTACGACTCGAGATTCAAGATGAACCCGCCGTTGCGACGCGAGACGGATCGCGCGGCGCTGAAGGAAGGAGTCCGGGACGGGACGATCGATGTCATCGCCACCGACCACGCGCCCCACACCAAGGAACGCAAGGAAGTGGAGCTGGACCAGGCGGCGTTCGGCGTGATCGGACTCGAGACCTCGCTCTCGGTCTGCGTGCGGGAGCTGATCGAGTGCAGGGTGCTCGACTGGCCCGCGCTCGTCCACGCGATGTCGGGGCGGCCCGCGTCGATCCTCGGCTGGGGAGGCGGCCGCCTGGAGAGGGGAAGGCCCGCCGATCTGGTTCTCATCGACCCGCGGCAATCCTGGACCGTGAAGGCGGATGAGTTCGCCTCGCTCTCGCGAAACTGCCCCTTCGAGGGCAATACATTGCCCGCGCGGGTCCTGCTCACCATCGCCAACGGCCGGGTGACCCATGTGATGAGGGGCCTGTTCGAATGATCGTTCGAGGACGCCCTCGTCTCGCCGTGTGGGCGTTCCTCGTCCTTTTGTACGCCATCGCAGGCTGCGCCTACTACAACACCTTCTTCCTCGCCCGCAAGAGCTTCAATGCCGCCGAGAAGAGCGTGCGGTCGAGCACGACCGAGAAGCTGCCGGGCGATGCGGTGCGCAACTACGAAGTGGCGATCGCCCAGTGCCGGAAGGTGATGGAGCGGCATCGGGACAGCCGCTGGGCTGACGACGCGCTCTATGTGATGGGCGCCTCCTACTTCGGAAAGGGAGACTACGACAGCGCCCTGGTGCGCCTGCGGGAGTTCCAGGCCACGTTTCCCGGGAGCGAGTGGATGCCCAACGTCCTCTATCTGGAAGGGGCGACGGAGGTCAAGCGGCACAATCGCGAGGAGGCGATTGCCCTCCTGGACCGCGTCCTGGAGGAGTACCCCAAGTACGAACGTCGCGACGAGGTCTTCTACCTGCTCGGCGAGATCGCTGAAGGGAGTCGGCGCAAACCAGAGGCGATCGCGCGCTACCGTTCGCTGATCCGCGACTTTCCGAAGAGCGATCGGGCGCAGGATGCTCTCGAGCGGATCGGGATCATCCACCTCGAGTCGGCTCAGTACGACTCGGCCTCGATGGCGTTCGAGAGGCTCCTGGAGATCGTCCGCGACGATCGCCGGCGGGTCGAGGCCAGCGTGAAGCAAGCCGAAGCCCTCACCCGGATGGGCGAAGCGGAGCAGGCGCTCGAGCTGGTGCGCCAGCTCGTGCCGAAGGAGTCCTTCGAGGTCCAACCCGCCGGGGGGAACCGGCCGGCCGGATCGGGAGTCCCGACGAGCCAATCCGGAGTGACTCCGGATGAGATCGCCCGGCTCCGCCTGCAGGAGGCCTCCGCGCTGAACAGCCTGGGGCGAACCGAGGAGGCGCTGCAGACCCTGGAGCAGATCACCGCCCGCTACCCGACCTCGAGCTTTGCGGTCGAGGCGCAGTTTCAGATCGGCTACACCTACGAGACCTTGCTCGACTCCCTGGAGGCGGCGCGTTCGGCCTACGAGGCGGTGACGAAGCTCTCCGGCCGCTCGGTGTTCCGGGAGCAATCGTTGCAGCGCGCCCGCGCCCTCGAGTCGATCATCCGTCTCCAGCAGGAGGAGGAAGCAGGAGACGCCGAGGAAGAGGCGCGCGCGTCGGCGGCGCTGCGCATCGCCGAGATCCTCCTGCTCGACCGCGACCTGCCCGAACAGGCCGTGGAGAAATACCGTCTCATCGAGACGGAGTTTCCATCCTCCCGAGCCGCGGCCCGCGCCGCCTATGCCCTCGCCTATATCGCCTGGAAGGAGGATGGAGACAGCCTGGGCGCGCAGGAGCAGCTTCGTGCGCTTGTGTCGCGTTATCCCGACTCCCCCGTCGCTCGCAGCGCGATCCGCCTCCTCGCGACCCAGGGCGCGGATACCTCCGGACTGGCGGCCCACCTGGTGCAGGAGCGGCCCGACACCACCACTGCCGGGGCTCTCGGAGCCGCCGACTCGGCCATCGCTCCGGTCGATTCCATCCCGCCCGGCTTCGATTCGCTCTCGGCGCTTCCTCGTTCACGCTTCTCGCGGGCCGACTCCACCCCCATGATTCCCGATTCGCTCGCCCGCGCGCGCGCATCGGTCGGCGATTCATCCGACTCCCTGGCGCCCGCGGCCGATTCGGCCTCCGCGGCTCCCACTCCGCCCAAGCTCGAGAGGCGCCGCCCTCGCGTCGACGAGAGGCGGGCGAAACCGCCGCCGCCGCAGATCCAGCCGCCTGAGCCGCCCGAGCTGACCGGGCCGCCCGAGCCCGAACCCGAACCCGAACCCGAACCGGAGCCGGAGCCCGAGGCTCCAACCGAGCGACCGCCCGAAGGGGAGCCAGGAGTTCCATGACCGGGGAATCGAGTCGAGTCGAGGCGAGGGTCGCGAGAATCCTGCGGATCGGCGATGCCGGAACTCGAATCGAGTTGCGCGTGCCCGTTTCCTTCGTTGTTCCCCGTGCCGGGCAGTTCGTGCAGATCGCCTGCGGGGCGGGGGACGCATTCCGCTTGCGGCGCCCCTTCAGCGTCTGCGGATGGCGCGGCCTGCCGGACGGCGGGGAGATCTCAATTCTCTTCTCCGTCGTCGGCGAGGGGAGCGCCTGGCTCGATGCGCGCAAGAGCGGAGATCGAGTCGATCTCATCGGGCCGCTCGGCGCGCCGTTTCGCACGGTGCCGGGACGGATCCCGATCCTGCTCGGAGGCGGGCGCGGCGTGGCGCCGATGCTCCACTTCGCCGATCAAATCGCGGAAGCGCTGCCCGACGGGATGCTGCTGTATGGAGCGCGCGATGCTCACGCCATCTTCCCGACCGAAGGCTGCCCGTACCCTGTCTATCGCTCCACGCTCGACGGATCGATCGGGCAGAAGGGGACCGTGATCGGCCTTCTCGAGCAGATGCTTTCGCGCGGCGGGATCCGCGCCGATTCGGCCGCCCTCTTCGGATGCGGCCCCACCGCGATGCTCGAGGCCCTGAGCCGCCTCGCCGTGGCGGCCGGCATTCCGGTGCAGGTGAGCCTCGAGACCGTCTTCGGCTGCGGAACCGGCCTCTGCGCGGGTTGCGCGATTCCGCTGCGCGCGAAGCCCGGGGCGCCGGAGGATCCGTTCGGGCGGTATGCCTTCGCCTGCACCGACGGCCCGGTCTTCGACGGCGCCATGGTGGACTGGGAGGCGGTGCGCGAATGAGCCGGATCGATCTGTCGGTCGAGATAGGGGATCTGCGCCTGCGGAATCCGGTTCTCTGCGCGTCGGGCACGTTCGGTTACGGGATCGAGCAGCCCGCAGCGGCGATCCGCCTCGGCGGGATCGTCACCAAGACGCTCACCATCGAGCCGCGGGCGGGGAATCCGCCTCCGCGCATCGTCGAGACCCCCTCGGGCATGCTGAACTCGATCGGGCTGCAGAACGTCGGGGTCGAGCGGTTCATCGCGGAGAAACTTCCCGACCTGCGCGCGCTTGGCACGGCCATCGTCGTCTCGGTGGGCGGCAGGTCGGTCGACGACTTTGATGCCGCGATCGCGCGCCTCGACGACGCGCCCGGGATCGACGCCTACGAGTTGAACATTTCATGCCCGAATGTGAAAGAGGGCGGAATCGAGTTCTGCCAGGTCCCCTCCGCAGCCGCCTCCGTGATCTCCACCGTCCGCCGCCGCACGCGCCGCAGCCTCTGGGCGAAGCTCTCGCCCAATGTGACGTCGATCGGCTCGCTTGCCGAGACGTGCGCCGGCGCGGGCGCCGACGCCATCACCGCCATCAACACCTATGTGGGGATGGCGATCGATCTGGAAAAGCGCCGTCCGCGTCTTCCGGGGGTGACCGGCGGCCTCTCGGGTCCTGCGATCCGGCCCATGGCGCTCGCGCGCGTGCGCGAGGTCCTGCGGCGCGTCTCGATCCCTGTCGTCGCCGTCGGCGGAATCGTCACCGGAAGGGATGCCCTGGAGTTCCTGCTCCTGGGCGCGAAAGCGGTTCAGGTGGGCACCGGCCACTTTCTCCGCCCCGACCAGGGAACGGTGGTTCTCGATGAGATGGCGGCCTTCCTCGAGCGGGAGGGAGTCTCCTCGATCGGTGATTGGATCGGAAGCCTGAAGGAGGATTGACCTGTGGGACCGACACTGCCCTCGAGCGCTCGGGAAAGGCTCATCGTCGCGCTGGATGTGCCCGGTCCGCGCGAGGCCGTCGCGCTTCTCGACCGCCTCGGGGAGGAGGTCCTCTGGGTGAAGATCGGGCTGGAACTCTTCTGCTCCGCCGGGCCGGAGATCGTCCGGGAGTCGGCGGGCCGGCGAAAGAAGGTGTTTCTCGACCTCAAGTTCCACGACATCCCCAACACCGTCGGCCGCGCGGTCGAGGCGGTCGCTCGCCTGCCGATCCAGTTGGTCAACATGCATGCGGCGGCGGGCGCCCGCGCGATGGAGGCGGCCCGCGACGCGGTCCGCGGCCGGGACGATCTCGGGGTGATCGCCGTCACCCGCCTGACGAGCGATGCGGGGGGCGAGGCCGACTTCGAGGACGTCGCGAGGATGGCCGAGACGGTCGCCGAGGCCAAGCTCTTCGGAGTGGTCTGTCCCGCGGGGGCGTCATCCCGGTTGCGCGAGCGCTTCGGCGATCGACTGGCGCGCATATGTCCGGGGATCCGCCCGGCAGGGGCGCAGGCGAACGATCAGGTATCGATCGCGACGCCCGCAGCGGCGGTGCGGGCGGGAGCCCATTGGCTCGTCGTGGGAAGGCCCGTCACTCAGGCCGGCGACCCGGCCGAGGCGGCGAGACGGATCCGGGCCGAACTGGAGGCGTCCTAAGGGGTTTGACGACCGGTCGGCTGAGATATAGGCTCGCCGGGTACGTGTTTTTTCACCCGACAGGGGGGAGCGGATGCAAGAGATCTGCATGATCGGCACCGGCTATGTCGGCCTCGTGACCGGGGCCTGCCTCGCCGACTTCGGCAACAGCGTCACCTGCGTCGATCTGGACGAGTCGAAGATCCGGATGCTCGAGGCGGGTGTGATGCCCTTCTATGAGTTCGCCCTGCAGGAGGTCGTCCAGCGCAATGTGCGGGACGGCCGGCTCTCCTTCACGAGCGATCTGCCCCGGGCGATCCGCGAGAATCGCGTCGTCTTCATCGCCGTGGGGACCCCGCAGTCCGAGACCGGAGAGGCGGACCTTTCGCAGGTCTGGGCGGCCGCGAAGACGATCGCCAAGAACCTGAACGGCTACAAGCTGATCGTGCAGAAGAGCACCGTCCCCGTCGGGACGGGGGAGAAGGTCTGGCAGATCATCGAGGCGAACCGTCCCAAGGGGGTCGCCTTCGACGTCGCGAGCAATCCCGAGTTCCTGCGGGAGGGCTCGGCGATCGAGGATTTCATGCGTCCGGACCGGGTCGTGATCGGCACCTGGACGCCCAAAGCGGAGTCGATCCTGACGGAGATCTACCGGCCTCTCTATCTGATCGAGACTCCGATGGTGAAGACCAATGTGCAGACCGCGGAGCTGATCAAGTACGCCGCCAACGCATTCCTGGCGACGAAGATCTCCTTCATCAACGAGATCGCCAATCTCTGCGAGGTCGTCGGTGGCGACGTCAAGGTCGTCGCCCGCGGGATGGGGCTCGACAAGCGGATCGGACCGAAGTTCCTGCACGCGGGCCCCGGTTACGGGGGTAGCTGCTTCCCGAAGGACACCTTGGCCCTGGTCGCCCTCTCGAAGGCGGCGGGCAGCCCCTGCGAGATCGTCGAGGCTACCGTCGAGGTGAACCGCCGGCAGCGGGAGCGCATGCTCCAGAAGATCCTCGATGCCGCCGGCGGCGTCCGTGGCAAGGAGGTCGGAGTCCTGGGTCTCGCCTTCAAGCCGCAGACCGATGACGTGCGCGAGTCGGTCGCCCTGGATCTCATCCGCTGGCTCCGCCGACGCGGCGCGAACGTGCGCGCCTTCGATCCGGTCGCGATGGAGCGGGCGGCCGAGGAGCTCCCGCGGGGAGTCGATTTCCGCAAGCACGCCTACGATGTGGCGCGCGGCGCGCAGGTGCTGGTCCTGGCGACGGAATGGAACGAGTTTCGCATGCTCGACATGGCGAAGATCCGGCGGCTGATGAAGAGCCCGATCCTGATCGATTGCCGAAACATCTACGATCCTCACAAGATGGTCTCGCTCGGCTTCAAGTACGTGAGCGTCGGGCGCGGGACCGGGGCGGTTCCCCGATCGAGGAGGAAGCGATGATCGACGGCGTGGTCGTCAAGCCCCTCAAGGTGATCCCGGACGAGCGGGGATATCTCATGGAGATGTTCCGCTCGGACGATCCCATCTTCGAGAAGTTCGGCCAGACGTACCTGACGGTCGTCTACCCCGGCGCGGTCAAGGCGTGGCACTATCACCGGAATCAAACCGACCACTTCTGCGCGGTCAAGGGGATGGCGAAGGTCGTCCTCTACGACGACCGCGACGGATCACCGACGCGGGGCGAGGTGAACGAGTATTTCATGGGGGAAAAGAACCCGATTCTCCTGCGGATCCCGGCCGGCGTCTTCCACGGGATGAAGGGAATCGGGACCGAGGCGGCGATGATCGTCAACGTGCCGAGCGAGGTCTACGACTACGCGGATCCCGACGAGCACCGAGTCGATCCGCACCGAAACGAGATCCCCTATTCCTGGGAGCGGAAGGATGGATAGGTCGCGTCTCGTTGAGACGGGCCGCTACCTCGTGACCGGGGGCGCCGGGTTCATCGGCTCCAACTTCGTGCGCCGGCTGCGCGAGCGCTTGCCGAGCGCGCGCGTGACGGTTCTCGACAAGTTGACCTATGCGGGCAATCCCGCCAACCTCGCGGAGTACGAAGGGACCGAGGGATACCGGTTCGTCAAGGGCGACATCGCCGATCGCGGGGTCGTCGATCCCCTGATCGCGGAGGGTTTCGACTTCATCCTGAACTTCGCCGCCGAGACCCACGTCGACCGCTCGATCGGCGATCCGGGCCATTTCGTCCAGACCGACGTCTACGGCGTCTACGTCCTTCTCGAAGCGGTGCGGCGGAATCCGGTGACGACCTTCGTCCAGATCTCCACCGATGAGGTCTATGGGGAGGTCTTTGGGCCCCCGGTCGACGAGGAGGCGGCCTTGAAGCCGCGCAACCCCTATGCCGCCAGCAAGGCGGGCGGGGACCGGCTCGCCTACTCCTACCACGCGACCTACGGGCTTCCGGTCGTGATCACCCGCTGCAGCAACAACTACGGGCCTCGCCAGTACCCGGAGAAGATGATCCCGCTCTTCGTCACCAATGCGATTGAGGGGCAAGCTCTGCCCGTTTACGGGACGGGCAAGAACGTGCGCGACTGGATCCACGTGGAGGACCATGTCCTGGCGCTCGAGATGATCCTCCGCACGCCGGGTTGCGAGGGTGAGGTGTTCAATATCGGCTCCTACAACGAGCGAGACGTCCTCACGATCGCCGCGAGCATACTCTCGGCGCTGGGCAAGCCCCCCGACCTTTTGCGCCACGTCGTCGACCGCCCCGGCCACGACCGCCGCTACGCCGTCGCGTGGGAGAAGCTGAAGGCGCGCACGGGATGGACGCCGAAGCGGAGCTTCGAGGAGGGGCTCATCGAGACGGTCCGCTGGTATCGGGCCCACCCCGAGTGGTGGGGGCCCCTCAAGAGCGGGGAGTTTCTGGAGTACTACAAGCGCAACTACGTATTCATCGACGACAATCCGGAGGCGCGTCGTTGACCGGCGGCCTCCGATGCCCCTATGGTCCGCTCGAGCGCGGGAGCGCGGGGAGAATCGCTTGGGCCAGGCTCTAGTCACGGGGGGCGCGGGGTTCATCGGCTCGCATCTGGTCGATGCCCTCGTCGCCGAAGGCGAATCGGTCCGGATCCTCGACGACCTCTCGACGGGTCGCGAGGAGAACCTGGCGGCGGCTCTCGCCACCGGCGGGGCGCGCCTGATGGTCGGATCCGTCAGCGATCTTGCGCTTCTCGAGGAGGCCGCGCGCGGGTGCGACCGCATCTTCCATCTCGCAGCGACCGTCGGAGTGCGCCGCGTTCTCGCAGACCCGCTCGGAGGCTTGAGGAACAACATTCAGGGGACGGACGCGGTGCTGCGAGTCGCCACGAGGACGAAGCCCGACTGCGTGGTTCTCTTCTCATCATCGGAGATCTACGGCCGGACGAATGGGGTTCTGCGCGAGTCGACCCCGTCGGAGATCGGCCCGACGGACGTCCCTCGATGGAGCTATGCGGCCGGCAAAGTCGTGGGGGAGTTTCTGGCTCTGGGGGAGCACCGCCGCAGCGGCCTGCCCGTGACGATCGTCCGTTGCTTCAACACCTGCGGACCGCGCCAGCTCGGCGCCTACGGAATGGTCATTCCGAACTTCTTCCGCCAGGCCCTCCTGAACGAGACGATGACCGTCTACGGCGACGGGGAGCAGAGCCGCTGCTTCTCCTATGTGGGGGATGTCGTGCGTGGAGTGCTGACCCTATCCCGTCATGAGCGAGCGCGGGGGGAGGTCTTCAACATCGGCGCCGATCAGGAGATCACGATCCGGCGGCTGGCCGAGAAGATACGCACGCTCTGCGAGAGCCGTGGATCGATCCGCTTCGTGCCCTACGAGGAAGCCTACGGTCCCGGCTTCGAGGATGTCCTGCGCCGCGTCCCAGACCTGACGAAGATCCGATCCGCAATCGCCTACCGGCCCGAGTGCGATCTCGATCGCCTCCTCGCGATCACCAAAGAGTGGGTGGCGCAGCAACTGGCGGTGAAAGCGCCGGCGATCTGACGCGGGCGTGGACGCCCTCGCTGCCCTGATCACCCTTCTCTCGGCGGGATTGACGACGGCTCTGTGCGTCGCGCCGGTCCGCCACCTGGCCACGCGACTCGGATGGATCGATCGACCCCGCGCCGACCGTCATCACGACCGCCCGGTCGCCCTGATGGGAGGAGCCTCGGTCCTCTTGGGAACCGCCGTGGGGCTCGGAGCCTGGCTGCTCTCCATCGAGCCCGCGGGCGCTCCCGGGGCGATTCCGAATCGCTGTGTCCCGGCGATTCTCTTGGGCGCGGCGGCCCTCTTCGGCCTGGGCCTCCTGGACGATCGAAGGGCGCTCGCCCCGCTTCCCAAGGCCGTCATGCAGGCGCTGATCCTGGCGCTGGTCCTCTTGGTCTGGGGTCCCGATGGGCGCCTGAAGGATCCGCTCCTGCTGGCGGCGGCGGGACTGGCCGGGATGGTCGTGCTGAACGCCTGGAACTACCTCGACCATATCGACGGGCTCTTCTCGAGCGTATGCGCCGTCGGCGCGGTTGTCCTCGCCCTGGGTTGGAGCATCTCGGTCGCCGATGCGCGATGGCTGGGGCTTCTCTGGGGACTCGCCGGCGCCTCGCTCGGGTTTCTGCTGTGGAACCTGCCCCCGGCGAGGATCTTCCTCGGGGATGGAGGCAGCCTGCCGCTCGGCTTCCTCGGAATCGCCGTAGGATGGATCATGCTCGACAAGGGCGATCCGGCGGGATTCCCGGCAATCCTGGCCGCGCATGCGGTGCCGATCGCAGACCTCGTTCTCGTGACCTCGGTCCGGCTCCTGGGCGGGCGCAATCCATTCATCGGGAGCCTCGAGCACTCGGGGCATCGACTCAACGAGCGCTTCGGCGCGACCGTGGCGATCCTGGCTCCGGCCGGCGCAGTGGCCGTCTTCGGCGCGGCGGCCGTCGTCATCGGTCCTCTCTCGCCCGGCCCCACGACGATTGCGATCGGCCTGGGGCTTCTCGCTCTCTGCGCTGCTGTGGCTCAAACGCCGGCTCCAGGCGGTGATCGATCTGCCGGGAAGCGTCGAGGCGATCCGCGGTCCTCGCGCGGGCGGGACCGTCGGGGCGTTTGACCCCGTTGGGGGCCCATGCTAGATTGCGGGCTCAGAGCGTCCATACGAGGAGAGTGCGATGCTGGATCCCAAACTCGTTCGCGCCGATCCGGACCGTGTGGCCCGGGCGATCGCCGAGAAGGGCGAATCGGCCGATCTGGACCTGATCCTCAATCTGGACGAGCGTCGCCGCGCGATCCTTGTCGAGGTCGAGAAGAAGAAGGCGGAGCGCAACCGCAGCGGCGAGGAGATCGCGCGACTGAAGAAGCAGGGGGCGGATGCATCGACCCTGCTCGCGTCGATGAAGAAGCTCAGCGAGGAGATCAAGGAGCACGACGAGCAGCTTCGGGTGATCGAGCAGGAGCTCGATCGCCTCATGCTCTGGCTGCCGAACATTCCGCACGACTCGGTCCCCAAGGGCGGCGACTCCTCGCATAACGTCGAGGTGCGCCGCTGGGGGACGCCCGCGCCGCGGCGCGAGGGCCTCGCCCCTCACTGGCAGATCGGAGCCGAGCTCGGTCTCTTCGACCTCGAGCGCTCCGCGAAGCTCTCCGGCTCGGGATTCATCGTGTTCACGGGCGAGGGCGCCCGACTCGAGAGGGCGCTCATCCAGCTGATGCTGGACCACCACACCTCGAAAAACGGCTACCGGGAGGTGCTTGTCCCCTACATGGTCCGCCCGGAGATCCTCCAGGGAACGGGGCAGCTTCCAAAGCTCCAGGCGGACATGTACCACCTCGAGGAGGAGGATCTCTATCTGATCCCGACCGCCGAGGTGCCGATCACGAATCTGTACAAGGACGAGATCCTCGACGCGGAGCGGCTGCCGGTCAAGCTGTGCGGCTACTCGGCGTGTTTCCGCCGCGAAGCCGGAGCCGCGGGCAGGGACACCCGGGGCCTTGTACGGGTCCACCAGTTCGACAAGGTCGAGATGGTCAAGTTCGTTCGGCCCGAAACTTCCTACGACGAGCTTGAATCGCTCCTTCGCGACGCGGAAGGGATCCTCCAGCTTCTGGAGCTGCCCTATCGCGTCCTCGCGCTCTGCACGGGGGATCTCTCCTTCGCCGCGGCGAAATGCTACGACCTGGAAGCGTGGGCGCCGGCGGAGGATCGCTGGCTCGAGGTCTCCTCCTGCAGCAACTTCGAAGCGTTCCAGGCCCGGAGGATCGGCGTGCGCTATCGCACCGACGAAGGGAGAGTCGAGCACGTCCATACTCTCAATGGGTCGGGCCTAGCCCTGCCGCGAGTCGTGGCGGCAATTCTGGAAGTCCACCAGACCGACCACGGGACCGTCCGGATCCCCGAGGCGCTGCGGCCTTATCTCGGGGGACGAGCGGAGCTGACCGCGCCCTAGCTCGCCCCCGCATCGATGGGGGGTAGAAGGGAAGGAAGAGCAAAATGGGCCTATCCCGCTCGAACCTGCCCAGCCTCCTGAAGGCCTACCTCTTCCTGGGCGCCTTCATCCTGCTCGGCATCTCAATCGCCTACACCTACACGCTGACCAACCGGATGAAGGAGAACTCCCGCGCCCTCTCCGAGCTGTTCGCGGAGTTCTGTGGAGTGACGACCTTCGCGGCCATCGAGAGCCCCGACCTTCGAGAGGCCTTCGAGCGCGTGATCAAACCCTCCAACTTCCCGATGGTTCTCACTGACCGCGAGGGACGTCCCTTCGTCTGGCGCGGCATCGATGTCGCCGACACGATCGACGTGCGGACTCTCGCGGCGGTGGATCCTCGGAACCCGCCTCCCGGGCCGATCGCCAAGATCATCGAGAAGACGAAGGCTTTCGACCGCAGAAACGTCCCGGTCCCGATCCGCCGGCCGGGGGACAAGACCATCTTCGGCTACGTTCACTATGGGGAGCCGGGGCTGATCCAGCAGTTGCGTTGGATCCCCTTCATCCAGCTCCTCGTGCTCTTCGTCTTCGTGGGGCTAGGCTACATCGGATACCGCTCGATCAAGACGAGCGAGCAGCGCTCGATCTGGATCGGTCTGGCCAAAGAGACGGCCCACCAGTTGGGCACTCCGATCTCGTCGCTCCTCGGCTGGGTCGAGCTCCTGGGCGAGAGGGGGGAGCAGGAGCGCCGGCCGGAGGGGACGGTCGTCGTCGAGGATGGCTTCTTCCGCGAGGTGATCGAGGAAATGCAGAGCGATGCCGAGCGGCTCCAGAAGGTGGCGATGCGCTTTGGCCAGGTCGGCAGCCTCCCGCGGCTCGAGCCCCAGGATCTCGCGCCGATCGTCAGCGAGGCGATTCGCTACTACAGGCGGAGGCTCCCGAATCTCCGCAAGGATGTCGAGATCCGCGAGCGCTACGATCTGGTCCCGCCGGTCAATGTGAACAAGGAGCTGATCGAGTGGGTCGTCGAGAACGTCTTGAAGAACGCGATCGACGCCACCGACTCGCGCCACGGCGTCATCGAGGTCGAACTGGCCAGGCGTCGGGAGACCGAGACGGTCGAGGTGCGGATCACCGACCAAGGCAAAGGCATGACTCCCCGCGAGGTGCGGCAGGTGTTCACGCCCGGCTTCTCCACAAAACAGCGTGGCTGGGGGCTCGGTCTCACCCTCGCCAAGCGGATCGTGGAGGATTATCATGGCGGCAGGATCTGGGTCGAGCGGAGCCAACCGGGCAAGGGCTCGACCTTCGTGATCGCCTTCCCCGTCTAGGGAGGGTCTAGCCGAATGGATGAGCCCCACCGCAGAATTCTCTGGGCCGACGACGAGATCGATCTGCTCCGTCCTCACATCCTTTATCTGGAGTCGAAGGGGTACGAGGTCACTGCGGTCTCCAACGGCGAGGATGCGCTGGCCGTCCTCTCGGAGGAACGATTCGACGTCGTCCTGCTCGATGAGCAGATGCCGGGGATGGGAGGGCTGCGCACCCTGGAGGCGATGCGTGACCTGGCGCCGCAGACTCCGGTGATCATGATCACAAAGAGCGAAGAAGAGCACCTCATGAACGCGGCGATCGGCCGCCAGGTGACCGATTACCTGACCAAGCCGGTCAATCCGAGCCAGATCTGGCTCGCCTGCAAGAAGCTGTTCGACACGCGCCGTCTCGTTCGGGACCAGAAGACCCGCGATTACGTCACCGAGTTCGACCGCATCCGCTCCCTGCGCCACGGCATCCTCGAATGGTCCGACTGGTTCGAGTTGGCCTCGCGCGTGGCGCACCTCGACATCGAGCTCGCCACCACGGACGAGAGCCTCTATCAGTCCCACCAGGACCAGAAGGCGGAAATCAACCGGGAGTTCTCCCGCTTCATCGAGGGCAACTACGTCCGGTGGCTGACCGCGCCGCCCGAGTCCCGTCCACCACTTTCGATCGACGTGATGAAACGCTGGACCTTCCCGCACCTGAAGGAGTCGCGACAGGTCGTCTTCGTGGTCATCGACTGCATGCGACTGGACCAGTGGCTCGCCCTCGAGGCTCTGCTGGACCCCTACTTCGAGATCCGGACGGACCTCTACTGCTCCATCGTTCCCACCGCGACGCCCTACAGCAGAAACGCCATCTTCAGCGGTCTCTTTCCCGTGGAGATCGCGCGCAGGCATCCCGAATGGTGGCTCGAGTCGATCGGGAACGAGTCGGGCAAGAACCGTTTCGAGAAAGCGCTGATGCGGGAGTTGATGCAGCGGGACGGAATCGACACGGAGAGAGTGCGCTATCTGAAGGTCAACACGGCTGACGAAGCCGCCGACCTCAAGAAAAAGGTGACCTCTCAGATGTCGGCTCAGATGCTGGCCGTCGTGATCAACTTCCTGGATCTCCTGGCCCATGGACGGTCAGACAGCGAGCTGCTCCAGGAACTCGCGCCGCACGAGCAAGCCTTTCGATCGGTCATGCTCTCCTGGTTCACGCACTCGAGCCTCTTCGAGATCCTGAAGCTCTACTCGAAGCAGAACGTCGTGGTTATCATCACCACCGACCACGGCAGCGTGCAGTGCAAGCGATCCTCGCTCGTCTATGGAAACCGAGAAGCCTCCACGAATGTCCGCTACAAGTTCGGGGACAATCTCGTCTGCGACGAGAAGGAAGCGATCTTGGTCAAGCGGCCACAGGAATATATGCTGCCTCTCGACACGCTCACGAAGAACTACATCCTCGCCCGCGAGAACTACTACTTCGTCTATCCGACGAACTTCCACCAATACGAGCGCCAGCTCCGCGGCAGCTTCCAGCACGGCGGCGTATCGTTGGAGGAGATGATCCTGCCGGTCGCGACCCTCCGCCCCCGCGGGGTCTGATGCGGGTCTTTCGTTTCGAGACCGTTACGCGCAATGAGGGCGAAACGATCCGGCTCGGCGAGAGCCTCGGGGCGGCCCTGCGCGAGCCCACCGCCGTCGGGCTCTTCGGGCCGATGGGCGTGGGCAAGACGAGGCTCGCCCAGGGAATCGCGCGGGGCGCGGGATACCGGGGCCGCGTCCGCTCTCCCTCCTTCGCCCTGATGCATGTCTATGCCGGACGCTGCGCGATCCGCCACCTCGATCTCTATCGCCTCGAGGACATCGATCCGTGGACCGAGGGGGAGTGGGAGGAGGCGATCGACTCGGACGGCATCAGCATCGTCGAGTGGGCCGATCGGATTCCGCAGATCCTTCCTGACGAAGCCATTCGGATCCGCATCGACGCCGAGGGGGAGAGCCGGCGGCGGATCCGCCTCGAATGGCCCCTCCCCTCCCGCAGCCTCGATTGCTGGAGGCTTCGATGAGCGCGGCTGCCGCGCGCCGGCGAATTCTCGCCTTCGAGTCCTCGGCAAGGTATGCGGGAGTCGCCCTTGCCGAATCGGGGGAACTCGTGGCGGAAGAGGCCATCGACACCCGGCGGACCCCGACCGAGATGCTTTTGGAAATGGCGCGCCATCTCCTGGCGGGACTCCGTCTCTCGCCGGGCGACTGCGATGCCTTCGCCGTTTCCGAGGGGCCGGGATCGTTCACAGGGCTTCGAATCGGAATGGCTGCCGCCATGGGTCTCGCCGCGGGCTGCGAGCGTCCGGTCATCCCCGTCTCGAGCCTGGAGGTCCTGGCCTACCCGTGGCGCGGCCTGGGGGGCGTGGTCGCACCGCTCTCCGGGATTCGCCGCGGGATGGTCTACGCCGCGGCCTTCTCATGGACGGGGCTTCGGTTCGACGCCGTTCTCCAGCCGGGATCGTACGAGGAGGCGAGCCTCCTCGACCGGTTCGCCCCCCTGGCCGCGGATCGTTTGATTTTCGTTGGGGATGCGCTAGATTCCCTTGCGGAGCGGATCCGGACGCGCTGGGGGGCATCGGCGCTGATCGCGCCGTCGCAACCCCCTCGCGCCGCCTCGGTGGCCATGCTGGGATTCGATCCGAAGAGAGCCGAGTGGAGAGGGGCCGGTCTAGAAGGGCGCACGCCCAGCTACCTGCGGGATGCCGATGCTCGAAAACCGAGACGACAGGCTTGAGCCCCCGGCGCGGCCGCCGGAAACCCCTCTCGCTGGGAACGAGGTGGAGGGAGGGCCGGTTCGGCTCTCCTCGATGGAGTCCCGCGACCTGACGGAGGTGGCGGAGATCGAGAAGCTCTGCTTCCGCGACCCCTGGTCCCGGGCGAGCTTCGAGGGGGAGTTGAGGGCGGCGCCGGCGAGCTGGTGCCGGGTGCTCCGGGTCGAAGAGAGGATCGCCGGCTATATGATCGCCTGGTTCATCGAGGACGAGGCGCATCTGGCGAACATTGCGGTCGCTCCTTGGGCGCGCAGGCGACGTTGCGCGCAGACGATGCTGGACCACCTCCTTCGTGAGGCCTATCTCCGGGGGAGCCGGATGATCGTTCTCGAGGTGCGTCGCGGCAACGAAGCCGCGATCGCCCTCTATGACCGCAACGGTTTCGTGGTAGGCGGAATTCGCAAGAACTACTACAACAATCCGCGGGAGGACGCCCTGGTGATGATCCGGTCCCTGCGGGTAGGGGAGGCGACGGCTTGAGCTGGCTCACGAATCGCCGGGAGGGCCCGAAGCCCCAGGACAAGAAAGACGTCCCCGATGGAATATGGGTGAAGTGCGCCGGATGCGGGGAGATCCTCTATCGCAAGGAGGTGGAGCGCAACGCCTGGACCTGCCTCGCCTGCGGGCATCACTTTCGCATCACCTCAGAGGAGTACATCGCGCTTCTCGTCGACCCGGGCTCGTTCGAGGAGCTCTGGGGCGACGTCACCTCTGTCGACGCCTTGAGCTTCGTCGACTCCAAACCCTATCCCGACCGGATCCGTGAAGCCCGCGCGAAGACCGGCCACGCCGACGCGATCCAGACCGGACGCGCGCGCATCGAGTCGATCCCGATCGCGCTCGGAGCGATGAACTTCGCTTTCCTGGGCGGCAGCATGGGATCGGTCGTGGGGGAAAAGATCGCGCGCATCGCCGATCTCGCCTACACCGAGGAGGTCCCGCTCGTCCTTGTCTCCGCCTCCGGAGGCGCCAGGATGCAGGAGGGGGTCCTTTCCCTGATGCAGTTGGCCAAGGTGCAGGCGCAGCTCGCGCGCCTCCACGAGAAGGGGATCTTCTATCTTTCGGTCATCCTCGATCCTACGACGGGAGGGGTGACTGCGAGCTTCTCCATGGTGGGCGACATCATCATCGCGGAGCCGAACGCCCTGATCGGCTTCGCCGGACCCCGGGTGATCGAGCAGACGATCAAGCAGGAGTTGCCCAAGGGATTCCAGCGCGCGGAATTCCTCCTCGAGCACGGAATGATCGACCGGATCGTCCCGCGCAAGCAGATGCGCACGGAGGTCGGGCGGCTCTTGCGCCACTTCTGGAACAGCCGGCCGAACCGCTCGCGGTGACCTACGAGGAGGCGACCCGCTACCTCTATTCCTTGGAGCGACGCGGAGTCCGCCTCGGTCTCGATCGAGTGGTGGGCGCATTTCGGGAGCACGGAGACCCGCAGGAGTCCTTCGCCTCGGTCCTGATCGCCGGGACGAATGGCAAGGGCTCGACAAGCGCGATCGTCGCCTCCTGCCTCGATGCGGCAGGCCGACGGACCGGGCTGTTCACCTCCCCCCACTTGCTCGACTTCCGCGAGCGGATGCGAGTCGGCGGCAGGATGATCTCGCAGGAAGCGGTGGCGGAGATCGTTTCGACCATCAGGCCGGCGTGCGAGAAGATGGAGCTCTCCTTCTTCGAGGCGACCACGCTTCTCGCGTTTCTCTGGTTCGAGCGAGAGGGGATCGAGTGCGCTGCGGTCGAGGTCGGGCTCGGGGGACGCCTCGACGCCACGCGGCCGGTCCGCGCCGTGGTCACGGTGATCTCCTCGATCGGTTTCGACCACGAGAAGATCCTCGGCGGGACACTCGGGGCGATCGCTCGCGAGAAGGCGGGGATCTTGCGCCCGGGAGTTCCGTCGGCCCTCGGCGTCCGAGGCCGGGAACCCGTGGAGGTGATCCGGAACAGGGCCCTGGAGCTGGGAGCGCCGGTCATCGAGCGAAGGCGCGCGCTGTACGTCCACGCAGTGGAGGAGACGCGACGCGGTTCGCGGTTTCGCCTCCGGGCCCGTCCGGGCCAGCCCGGCCCGCGCGAGGATCTGTCGCTGGAGATTTCCCTCGCCGGCGCGCATCAGGTCGCGAACGCCGCCCTCGCGGTGCTCGCGCTCCATCTTCTCCCCGCGAAGCTGCAGATCGGAGCAGAGGCGATCAGAAAGGGCGCGGCGAGAATCCGATGGCCCGGCCGCGCGCAGGAGATCCCCGGCAGGCCGACGATCATCTTCGACGTGGCGCACAATCCGGACGGCGCCGCCGCCCTCGCGCGCGCCCTCGCGCGCCGACGCCCGGGTCCGGTGCGGATCGTGCTGGGTATGGTGGAGGGAAAGAACCACAGGCGCTTCATTCGCGAGGTCGGGCGATGCGCCGAGACGATCCACCTCTGCACCCCGCCGACGGAGCGCGCGACGCCGGGCGAGAGTCTTCTGCCGATCGCCGAATCGCTCGGACTGCGCGCGCAACTCCACACGAGCCCTGCGGCGGCCCTGGATGCCGCGATCGCCGACGGTTCCCCCGAGGGGACGGTTCTCGTCACGGGCTCCTTCTATACGGTTGGAGCGGCGATGGAGCATCGGGGTATCACGCCGCAGGATTCGCTATGGCACGACGAGCAGTGAGTCGCCCCGCGAGGACAGGCGCGTTTGGACGCGTGCTGATCGCCGTGCTGTGTCTCGGCGCCGCCGCCGCATCCGGGTCTCCCGTCCCGCAGGGGGAGGCCGAGGAGGGGGATCCCTGGACGATCACTGGCGAGCGCCTCGAGGGATCGCGCGCTGGAACGACGGTGCTCACCTCGCCGCGGGCCGAACAGGAGGGGCTCTCGATCACCGCCAAGGACGGGGTCTGGTACCGCGACAGCGACCTCTTGAATCTCTCCGGCGACGTGATCCTCCAGGACTCCACTCGCACGATCCGCTCCCATCGGGCCAGCTACGACCGGCTCAAACGGCTCGCCGTCATGAGCGGCGATGTACGGGGATCGGGCCCCGAGGGGACGATGGGCGCGCGCGAGCTCCTCTACTGGCGCGCGGAGGGGAGGCTGGAGCTGCGCGACAGCGTGCGGCTCGAGGAGAGCGGTCGGATCCTCACCTCCCGCATGCTCGTTTACGACACGAACACCCGGCGCGCCGTCGCGACTGAGAGCGTCACCCTCTCGGATCCCACGGAGAGGACGACGGTCACCGGCCGGCGATGCGAGATCGACCGGGATGCGGGGACCGCCGTCGTCACGGGCGCTCCCCGCCTATACCGTCCCGGCCTCGCGGGGGAGTCCGAGCTGACGATTGAGGCCGACACACTGCTCACCGTCGATCAGAACCGCGCCGGCGAGGCGCGCGGCAACGTGTGGATCCGCAGGGGAAGCGTCGATGCGCGGTGCGGACGCGCCAGGTTCGACTTCGACGGAGATCTCCTGATCCTGCGCGAGCAGCCGGTCGCGCGCGATCCCGACGGCGAGGTCCGCGGCGACTCCATGGCGGTGCTCCTCGGCGCCGGCGACGCGGAGCGGCTCGAGGTCCTCGGCAACGGTCGTGTCGAGTATCTTCCCTCGGCGAAGCCCGGGGAGAGAAACCTCGTGCTGGGCGACACTCTGGTCGCGCTCATGGATTCGACCGGCGTGCACACGATCGAGGTGCGCGGCGACGCGAAGAGCCTCTACCTCCCATCATCGATCGACCGCGAGGAGGAGGTCGGCCAGAATCTCTCCCGGGCCCGAACCATCCGGATCACCATCAAGGCCGGCGAGGCGCGACGCGTCGATCTGATCAATGGAGCCTCGGGGGAGTATCTTCTCCCGCGGGAGAAGGCCGACACGCTCTACGCGCAGCTGAGCGACTCCCTCTATAACGCCCGAGCGGGCGCGGCCTTCCTCGAGTCGCCCGATGATCCGCTTCCCGACTCCCTCCTCCGCGCGGGACCCTACGATCCCAGAGAGACGGTCGCCTACGCGGCCGACACAGTCGCGTTCCTCGTTCCCGATAGACGGATCGAGCTGCGCAGCAACGGGAGAGTCCACTACCAGAACCTCGAGCTCGATTCTCGGCGGATCGACTTCGAGGCTTCCCGCGATCGGGTCGTCGCATATGGCGAGCCGGCCCTCAAGGACGAGTCGAGCGAGCTCCAGGGAAAGCGGATGGTCTATCGAATCGACCGAAAGCAGGGCTTCGTCTACGAGGGAATGACCGAGATGGATGGGGCCTACTACCGCGGAGAGGAGATCAAACGCGTCGACGACAAGATCCTCCTGGTTCACGATGGGGACTACACCACCTGCGACGCAGAGACCTCGCACTTCCACTTCCATGCGGATCGCATGAAGATCCGCCTCAAGGATCGGGTCATTGCGCGCCCGATCGTGCTCTATCTGAAGAACATCCCGGTGCTGGCCCTGCCCTACTGGATCTTCCCGATGCGAAAAGGACGCCATTCAGGGATCCTGATGCCCGATGTGGAGTTCGGCTTCGACAGCTCGCGCGGTCGCTTTCTCCGGAACATCGGCTACTACTGGGCGCCCAACGATTACGGCGACGCGATGGTCTGGGGCGACTACTACGACGCGACTCCGCGATGGATTCTCAATAGCCAGGTCCGCTACAAGCTCCGCTACAAGCTCTCCGGAAACCTCTTCGGCTCCTACTCGCGCGAGGATGCGGGGGCCGGCTACAGCACGCGCTGGGACTTCCGAGGCTCCCATGATCAGGAGCTGGGAGAGCGCTTCACGCTGCGTTTCCGCGCCAACTTCGTCAGCGATCTCGATTACCGCGACGACCGCGAGTTCGGCGGCACCGTCGATGAACGGCTGAACCGGATCCTCAAGTCGAACATCGATCTGCGGAAGACCTGGTCGAAGGTGAGCCTCTCGCTCACTGCGGATCGGACCGAGTACCTGGACAAGGAGACCTCGACGGTCAAGGTGCAGCAGAACGTCCCAAGCATCGACTTCTCGGTCAACTCCTTTCCCATCGGCCGGCAGGCCGACGAGCGGGGGCGCGGCGCCTTCCTGCCCGCCCTCTCGACGGTCTACACGCGGCTGGGCGCCTCGATCCGCAGCACCTATTCGAAGCCCTGGGAAGGGTCATCGACGGACAACCAGGCGGCGCGGATCAGCACGGGCCTCACGGACAACCGCAAGCTCGGGCCCTACCTCAGCCTCTCCCCCTCGATATCCGCGACCGGCGCCTACTTCCGGCGGGACAATCGCGGCGAGGAGCATGCTGTGGGGATGGTCTGGGACGCCGGCGCCTCCGCGCGATCGACGCTCTATGGGACGTTCATGCTCGGGCTCGGTCCACTGGTCGGAGTGCGCCACGTGGTGGAGCCTTCGGTGAGCTATCGCTACGCTCCGGATTTCTCCTGGCTGCGTTACACCGACGAGGCCGGCCGCCAGGTGGCCCGGTTTCCCTCCGTGGGGGGGATCAGCCTCTCCGGCGCCGAGGCGAGCGCGATGTCGCTCTCGCTCACGCAGCGCTTCCACCTGAAGTTGCGCGGAAGCGATCCGAAGAAGCCAAGGAAAATCGACAATCTCATCCTGCTGACGACCTCGACGAGCCACAACTTCCTCGAGGAGGACAAGCCCTGGTCCACAATCTCGAACTCCGTGCGACTGCAACCCTCGCGCCTCTTCGAGAGCTCGCTCTCCCTCTCGCACGATCCCTACCGCAAGAACCTGCGATCCCTTTCGGTGCAGTCGAGCTTCCGCCTCTCCGGCGGAGCGGGGGGAGGCGGGGCGGGCGGAGCCGACTCGCTGGGCGCGGGCGAGCCTCTCGAGGAATACGGCGGCTTCGGACAGCCCGGCAAGGACACCGGCCGGCCCGGCGAGCGACGGCTCGGCGCGAGCGGGCCCTGGAGCGTCAACATCTCGCACAGCTTTAGCCGTGGATCGAGTCGGAGCAGCGCATCGAACTCGGCGAACATCTCGGCCTCGCTGGTGCCGGCCTCGGCATGGCGCGTAACTGCTAGTATTTACTATGACTTGAAGCTCAAGGAGATCCGATCCCAGGGGCTGTCCCTCTACCGGGATCTGCACTGCTGGGAGGCGAGTTTCGATTCCCGAGTCTCGGGCGGGAACTCAGAGTACTACTTCCGCATTAATGTAAAATCGCTGCCGGACGTAAAATACGAACGTCAGGACCGTTGAGCGAAGGAGCTTGACTCCACCGCAGGCCCGGCCTGTTGAACCGGCGTTTCGGTAGGTGGTAGGCTAGGCAGTTCTTGAGTTTGCGCGCGAAGAGCCGATCAATCACGACGGAGGAACCGGAAATGGTGCGTCGCCTGGGATTCTCGCTGTTGTGCCTCATAGGGATCGCCTTGCTTCCCAGTTGCGCCGGCATGGCGGGGAGCGATCATCGAGAGACGAACGCCGAGGTGATCCTCCTCTCGTTCGGAGGGACCAACGGCGAGCTCGTCCCCTGTGGGTGACACTCGAGCCAGAAGGGCGGACTGGCCCGTCGGGCCAGCATGATTGACTCTCTCACGGCTCAGGGTAAGACCTTCGCGCTGATGGACCTCGGGGACTTCATGAGCACCGAGGCCGCCGTCGGTGAGCTGAAGACGCGCTTCATCTGGAAGACGATGGAGCAGATGGGATACGTCGCATCGACCCCCGGGGTGCGGGAGCTCATGAACTGGCCGCTTTACTCGGAGCTCCTCTCCGGCAGCTCGATTCGCCCGGTTTCGAGCAACCTCGTCGTGATCGAAAACGGCGTGGAGCGGCCCGCAGGTCTCGAGAAGATGGTGGTTCCGGTTGGGGGCGTCCGCGTCGGGCTGCTCGCCCTCATCGGCGGCAGCGAGGTCGCCTCCGTTCAGAGGCCCGCGGGGATCGACTTCAGGCATCTCAGCCCGCTGGAGGCGGCGCAGCGAATCGTTCCGGAGCTGCGCAAGGAAGCGGAGGTGGTCGTTCTCATGTCCGAGCTCTCCTCGCAAGAGACGGACGACCTCCTCAAGCAGGTGCCGGGAATCGATGTCGCGCTCTACGGACGCCAGCCGGCGTGGAAGGATCGTGCGGAGAAGGTCTTCAACAGCGTTACCCAGCAGACGGGCCTGCGCGGCCAGTATGTGGGCCAGCTTGTCCTGATCGTCGATCCCGAAGGTCGCGTCGTGGAGTGGGGCTCCCGCAATCTTCCGCTTGACCAGACGGCTTTTCCGGAGAAAGCGGAGGTCGCCGCCGCGGTGAAGCAGGTCGAGGACAAGGCGAAGGAGCTGCAGCGGCAGCAGCAGCAGCAGAAGGCCAGGGATCTCGAGGGCAAGATCTCTTCCGACAAGTTTCTCGGATCCGAGAAGTGCCGCCGGTGCCACGAGCCGCAATACGAGCAATGGCTCACCACCGGACACGCGCGCGCCCATGCGACCCTCGCGACGGCAGGGAAGCAGACGGAGGCGGAGTGCGTCAGCTGCCATGTGACTGGCTGGGAGAAGCCCGGCGGTTATGCCGCTGACATGAAAGAGCCGGACCTCACGAACGTTCAGTGCGAGTCGTGCCACGATGTCGGTACCAAGCATGGCCGGGGCGAGCTCGCGGCGAAGATCACCGAGGAAACCTGCACGACCTGCCACACCGGCGAGTGGGGGAAGGCGAAGGGCTTCGACTTCGCTTCCTACCTCGGCAAGGTGACCCACTAAGCGGCATCCGCGCTCTGCGGATCCGGAGGGCGGCAGGACGCCGCGGGAGGAGTTTCTGTTGGAATCCCGGCCTCGCGTGTTCGACGACATCCTTCAAACGGTCGGGAGCACGCCACTCGTGAAGCTTCGGCGGGTCTCCCAGGGACTCGCCGCCTCCGTATACGCGAAGGTCGAATCGTTCAATCCCGGTGGAAGCGTCAAGGATCGGATCGGAGTCCACATCATCGAGAAGGCCGAGAAAGCGGGCCTCCTCGCGCCGGGCGGAACGATCGTTGAATCCACTTCAGGGAATACGGGGTGCGGACTGGCCATCGCGGCCGCGGTCAAAGGGTACAAAGTCATCCTCACGATGCCCGACAAGATGAGCCGAGAGAAGATCAGCCTGCTGAAGGCGTACGGGGCGCGCGTCGTGGTGACCCCCACGGCGGTGCCTCCGGAGTCCCCGGAGAGCTACTACGAGGTGGCCAAGCGGATCGTCCGGGAGACGCCGGGCGCCTTCCACGCGAACCAGTATTTCAATCCCGACAATCCCGAGATCCACTACCTTACCACCGGTCCCGAGATATGGGAGCAGCTCGAAGGCCGGGTTGACGCGTTCGTCGCCGGAATGGGGACGGGGGGTACGATCTCGGGCGTCGGCAGATGCCTCAAGGAGCGGAATCCCCAGGTGCGGATCGTCGGAGCAGATCCGGCCGGCTCCATCCTCAAGGAGCACTTCGAGACTGGAGCGCATGGAGCTGCGCGCAGCTACCTGGTCGAGGGGATCGGCGAGGACATCATCCCCGGCACGCTCGACTTCAGCATCATCGATTCGATCCTGACGATCGGCGACCGGGAGTCGTTTCACATCGCCCGACGGATGGCGCGCGAGGAGGGGATCCTCTGTGGCGGATCGGCCGGCACGGCTGTCGCGGCGGCCCTGCGGGTCGCGCGCGATCTGCGCGAGGGCCAGAACCTCGTCGTTCTGATTCCGGACACCGGGGAGCGATATCTGAGCAAGTTCCACAACGACGAGTGGCTCCGGGACAACCGAATGGCCGACCTCGAGTACGCGCGGGCCGGCGATGCGGTTCGAGGCAAGACCGGCTCGATTCCGCCGATCGTCTCCGTGAGCGAGAGCGATCCCCTGCGGGAGGCGTTGCGCCTCATCCGGGCCTACAACATCTCGCAGCTGCCCGTCTTCAACCCGCGGATGCAGCCGGTGGGGACGATCCTGGAATCGAACCTACTCTCCGGACTGCTGGATGGCACCGCCCACCTCGACGATGCGGTCGGCGGTAGGATGGAGTCACCTCTCCCGCGCATTTCCGCGGACGCTCCCGCCACCGAGGCGGCCCGCCTGCTCGCGAATCGTTCGCCGGCGGTCCTCGTCGAGGAGGGAGGCGGCATCCTCGGAATCCTCACCCGTTTCGATCTAATCGAATACGTCGCGAACTGAAACGCGCACTCCAGCGCCGCCACTCAGCCCAGGAGGGACCATGGGATTCTCAACCGACGCCATCCACGCCGGCCAGGCGCCTGACCCGACGACCGGGGCGGTCTCCGTTCCGATCTACCAGACCTCCACGTACGCCCAGGAGGGTCTGGGCAGGCACAAGGGCTTCGAGTATGCGCGCACGCAGAATCCGACGCGGACCGCGTGGGAGAAGTGCCTCGCGACGCTCGAGGGTGGCCGACACGGCTTCGCCTTCGCCTCGGGCCTCGCGACGATCACAACTGTGCTGCACTTGCTGAAGCAGGGGGATCATGTCATCGCTTCCGACGACATGTACGGCGGGACCTATCGGCTCTTCGAGAGAGTGTTCCGCGATTACGGTCTCGAGTTCAGCTATCTCGATCTGCGCGACGTGGACGCCCTGAGGGGCGCACTCCGCGCGGAGACGCGGATGGTCTTCGTCGAGACGCCGACGAATCCTCTGATGCAGGTGATCGACCTCGCCGCCATCGCGGAGCGGACCCGGGAGGCGGGAATCCTGTTGGTCGTCGACAACACCTTCATGACGCCTTTCTTCCAGCGGCCTCTCGAACTAGGCGCCGACATCGTGTTGCACTCCGCGACGAAGTACCTGAACGGTCACAGCGACATGGTCGGCGGAATCCTCGCCGTGGGCCGCGACGATCTCGCCGAGCGGCTCGCTTTCCTGCAGAATGCCGTGGGCGCCGTGCCGGGTCCCCTCGACTGCTGGCTCGCGATGCGGGGCGTCAAGACGCTCGCGCTTCGGATGGAACGGCACGCCAAGAACGCGCAAACCGTGGCTCAGTATCTCGAGCGGCATGCGAAGGTCCGGGAAGTGATCTATCCGGGACTCCCGAGCCACCCCGGGCATGCGATCTGCGGTCGGCAGGCCAAGGGATTCGGTGGGATGGTCTCCTTCCAGCTCGCCGATCCGCGCGAAGCGCCCAAGGTCGCGTCGAGCACGAAGCTATTCGCGCTCGCGGAAAGCTTGGGCGGAGTCGAGAGCTTGCTCTGCCATCCCGCCTCGATGACGCACGCGTCGATCCCTCCAGCGGAGAGGGCCCGAAGAGGCATTTCCGACGGATTGCTGCGTCTCTCCGTCGGCATCGAGGAGGTGGAGGACCTCGTTGCTGACCTGGAAGCTGCCCTACGCTGAAAAATACGACTCCTTGCCGGCAATCAAGCAAGGTGTTGGCACGATGGGGAATCTGTGCTTAGATGCTCCCAGATGGGCGAATGACTCGCCAGATTCCACATGCAGCGCTAGTGGAGCATTGACTGATGGCGCTCCAACGGAGGCGGGCATGCGGTTGGGCGTGGTGAAGGGGAAGCGGCCGCCTCGGCCCGGCAGGTTTTCGCCATCCCTGGGGGACTTCTCTGTTTGGACGCGTTCGAATCTTGCATCCGTAACGGACGGCTGAAGCCCTACGAGGCGACAGAGGAATCGATCTCGAAGGAGATCCACACTTCCATCGAAGAGCTGGACCGTGCGCGCGCCTGTTACAGAGACGGACGGTTCGAAGAGACCGTGGTCCAGTCCTACTTCGCCATGTACAGAGCCGCGAAGAGTTTGCTGTTCTCGGGAGGCTACAAGGACACGAACCTGTATAGCCTCCTCGCAGGCGTCAACCGGCTGTACGTCACGCCCGGAGCGGTCGATCCCGAGCTTCCCGAGCTCCTGAAGATCGCCAAGGACCAGAAGGACCTGGTTCAGGAAGGGGCGCGCTGCGGCCGGAAGGACACCCGGGTCATCCTCAATGCCGCGATCCGGTTCGTCGGACGAGCCTGCGAGCTACTCGCCCTGCCGGGCATCACGCCTCCCGACTCGACTCCAGAGGGAGCGGGAGAGTAGTCCCGGCCGGAACCGCACCCGGGCGCCCTGCGTAGAGTTCGAACGGATCCTCGGGGGGCAGGCTGGGAATGGACTTCACATCGCTTCTGGGCACGGCATTCCTGCTGATCGGCGTGATGTCGGTCCTCCTGGGACTCGTCATCCTCCGGGAAAATCCCAGCGCCCGTCTGAGCCGCGTGACCTCGCTCATGCTGATCTTCGCCGGCATCGGCACGCTGCTGGGGGCCGGCGCGCTGCTCTTCCAAGATCCCACGGCCCCCGATACGGGCCGCCCCGGGACGGTGAATTTCGCTTACCTCTGGGAGTTTTTCTTCCCCACCCTGTTGCTGTTTGCCGCCTCCTTCCCTCGCGAGTCGCCGCTGTTGCGCCGCCACGGATGGGGCGAGTTGATGGTCTATGTGCCGCACACCATTCACTTCTTCTTGATGTTCTTCGCCTCGATCTGGGGAACAAGTTTCGGGCTGGAGCGCCTGGCGGAAAGGGCTTCCTTCTTCGGAGGATTCTTCGATCTACTGCGCGTGCTCCTGAGGCTCTTCTTCACCTGGCATCGCCACCTCTTCTCGCTCGTCAATCTGACTTACGTGGGCGCCTCGATCTTCCTGATCGCTCGAAACCTCTCCGCCGTCCGCAACGCGGGCGTGCGCAATCAGCTTCGGGTCATCCTCGTCGGAATGGGCGCCGGCGTCATCCTCTATAGCTTCGGCGCTCCCCTCAACGTGCTTCTCGGCCTCCATCTCCGTGAAACCATCGCATCGGCGCTCCTTGTTTCCGCTCTGGGGGTATGCTCGGGAACGATTGCCTACGCGATCGTCCGGCATCGGTTTCTGGACGCCCGCTGGATCGTGCGACGCACGATTCTCTACGCGCTCGCATCCCTCGTGATCGTCGGCCTCTACCTGGAGATCGCCCGGCAGATCAACCGCGGCCTGGCCCAACCGTTGAGGATTCCGCCGGCGGTGCTCGATTGGATCGCGCTCGTCGTGCCCCTCGTCCTCTTCCAGCCGATCATGACGCGGCTGGAGGAGGGATTCGAAGGGCTGCTCCTTCGCGGCCGACGGGAGCTTCGCAGCGTGGTCGATCGTCTGTCTCGCCAGCTAGGGTCCACACTCGATTTCGACTCCCAGGCCGAGGCGCTGGCCCGGGAGCTGCCCGAGTCCCTGGGCGCCTCGGGGGCCGCGATCCTGCGAAAGCCGACGGGAGATGCGAGCTGGCTGCCCTATCGGTCGGTCGCCGCGACCGGGTTCGAGAGCGAGTTGCTCGCGCGTCTCGAGGGCCTCGCGCAGTTCCTTCCCGAGCCGGTGGAGGTAGGACGTCCGCTCGGTGCGCGGGAGTGGGTCGAAGCCCACCAGCGCGCCAGCCAGGAGGGAGTCGCCGTCGGTGCGATTCTGCGCGCCCATGCTCCTCATCTGACATTCGAGCTCCGCCACGGAGTCGAACGGCTCGGCCTCATGGCGTTCGGGCCGAAGGCCTCAGGGATGCGCTACAGCTCAGAGGAAATCTCGGCGCTCTCCACTCTGGCCAACCAAGCCGGCGTCGCGATGAAGAACTATCTCCTCTATCAGGAGACCCTGAGCAAGGCTGTGCTGGAGGAGGAGCTGGCCCTCGCCCGGAAGATCCAGCAGACCTTCCTCCCGTCCCGTTTTCCGTCGCATCTGCCCTTCGAGATCCACGGACTGAACCTGCCGAGCAAGCAGGTCGGCGGCGACTACTTCGATCTCATCCCTCTCGACGGAGGGCGATATGCCATCGCGATCGCGGATGTGTCCGGCAAGGGGGTCGGCGCCGCGCTCCTGGCGAGCATGCTCCAGGCATCCCTGCGGACTCTTCTGCGCGACAATCCCCCGATCGCCCGTGTCGTCCATCACCTGAACGTCATGCTCTGCGAGTCGACGGGGCCCGACCAGTTCGTGACCTTCTTCGCCGCCATCGTCGATCCACTGGCGATGACGCTGCGCTACTGCAATGCCGGCCACAACTACCCGCTGCATGTCACGAGCAAGGGGAAACGGCTCCTGGACAACGCGGGGCTCATCCTGGGAGTTGATTCGCAGGCGACTTACTGCGAGGAGGAGTTCTCCATCGGCCGGGGCGACGTCGTGCTCCTCTACACCGACGGGGTCACCGAGGCCAGGACGCCCGAGGGGGTGGAGTTCGGGGAGGAGCGGCTCCTCGAGTTCCTGGAGGATCGCAGGTCCCAGCCCGCCGAGCGGATCGTCGCGGAGATCCGCGATGAGGTTTTGCGGTTTTGCCGCACCGGAGAGGCCCAGGACGATATGACCCTCCTGTGCCTCCGGGTTCCCGAGCCCCCCCGTCGGCTTGACGCCCGGCTCCCCTCCGGCGAAGATGGAAAGCCGGATCCTGGTTCATTTCCCTTGGTTTAGCGCCCCGGCCGGCCGATTCTTCCATAGGGTTCCGGGCTGACCCGGACCCGCGGAACCAGGGTGCTCGAGGAGAGGCGAATGTCGTGGACCTGCGCCGCCCGGAACGGATGCCGGGTGGGGCTCATCTTTCTGTCGTGCGTCATTCTGCACGGCCGCGCCGCCGCTGTGGACCTGCGCGCCGGCAATTTGATCGTCACGGATCGATCGGCCGACCCGTTCGGCTTCGGCGATTCGCGTGGTTCGCTCACGCTCATCGACGAGACGAGCGGCGTCCCCGTCAAGCTGATCGCCAGTCCGGCGGGATTCGTCGATCCGCAGGCCGCGATCACCCTGAGCGACGGGCGCATCCTGGCCGTGGATTCCAACTCCGATCCATTCAACAACGGCCAGGCCCGAGGCGCGCTCTGGCTTCTCGACCCCCAGGAACCGCAGCCGGGTGTCGCCAGGCTGCTCGCGACGAACCCCCAGTGGGAGACGCCCATCGATATCCTCCAGGAGCCGAGCGGGACGGTTCTGATGTTGGACGCCGACGCCGACCCGAACTCGATCGGAAGCCGTCCCGGCGCGCTCTACCGCGTGGGTCTCGATGTCCCCGCCGTGGCGCTGCTCGCGACGAGCCCCTTCTGGGTGGAGCCCCGCTCCATGGTCTTCGACCGCGACGGCTCGGTCCTCATCTGGGACGCCCGCGCCGACCCGCTCGGGATCGGGGGCGCCCCCGGCGCCCTATTCCGCGTCAATCCGCTCAACGGCGCGATCTCGGTCGTCTTCTCCGCCGCTGTTTTCACGACACCCTGGGCAGTCGCGCTCGATCGCGATGGGGACTTCCTCATCCTCGATCGCAACGCGAATCCAGCGGGACATCCGGGAGCGCCCGGGGCGATCTTCCGGGTCCGCCGGGTCGGTCTGACCGTGGAGCCGATCGTCGCGCCCGTGGAGTTCGTCGAGCCCTTCGACCTGGTATCCGTGCCGGACGGGAGTGTCTGGGTTCTCGATAACCTCGCGAATCCGTTTGGCTACCCGGACGCGCTGGGCGCCGTCTTCAAGTGCGATCCGGCGTCGGGCGACATCGACAATGTGATGAGCTCGGGCTTCTTCCGTTCGGTGATCGGGCTCTCGCTGGTGGCCGGATCGACCCTCGATTCCTCCCTCGTCCGCTGGGCCGACATGAACGGCGCGCCGATCCAGCCGGGGGACCGCATGCGCGTTCGCGTTCGCGTGCGCAACACGGGGGATACGCCGGCGCAGTTGGTTCGCATGGAGCATGAGATCGGCCCGCTGTTCGACTACCTTGTCGAGACCGACTCGATCGGGACGGGAAGTTTCACCTACGACCCATCGACCCGCATCGTCCGGTGGGTCGGCGACGTGGGAGCATTCTCCCATGTCGATCTCGCCTACGACCTGCGCCTGAAGAACGACCTGGCCGCGGGCACGGAGCTCTCCGAGCGAATCGTCCTGCGTCTCGGACGCACCGGCACGATCTTCGGCCTCTCCGGGGTGGTCCGGCGTCGATCCGAACCGGGGCGTTTCGCGTGGGTCGACACCGAACCGGTGGGCGGAGGCTCCAGCGGTGTGATCTGGGAGATGCCCGCAGGGGCGCTCCGTCCCGAACGAATCTACGACGGCCCGCCGTTCGTGCAGCCCTCCGACCTTGCCTTTCTCCTCGATGGGCGGATCGCCGTGCTCGATCGCCGGAGCGCTCCACTGGGTCCCGGACAGCCGCTGGGAGGCATCTTCGTGGTCGATCCCTTCAACGGCTCGATCGACACGCTGCTCGCCTTCGGCGAGCATCCCGAGCTGCGCACGCCGCTGGGCATCGCGCCGGCGGGGCTCGACGAGCTTCTCCTGATCGACAAGGACGCCAATCCCCTTGAGCTCCCCGGCGCCCCGGGGGGGGTCTTCTCGCTCTCGATCGCGACCGGCGAGCTGCGCCTGATCGCATCCGATCCCCGTTTCAGCGAACCGGCCGACGCGATCCTGGAGACGAGCGGCACGATCCTGCTGGTCGATTTCGACGCGAATCCCAGCGGTCAGAGTCCGCGAGGAGGAGGGCTCTTCGAGATCGACCCACTGACCGGCGGCGTCCGCGCCTTGACGATTCCCCCGGGGATGTTCGTCGATCCCACCGGCCTCACGGAGGGATTCAACCGCCGCGTCTTCGTTGCGGATGTCTCCGCTGACCCGGACGGGATCGGCGGAAACACCGGAGCGATCTTCGAGATCCAGCGCAGCACCGGCGACCAGATCCTTGTCGCCTCGGCCGATTCGATCTACGTCGATCCCAGCGATGTCGTCTCGCTGCGCGACGGGTCGCTCATCGTGACCGACCGGGAGGCCAATCCCTTCGATCTGCCACCTCGCGATCGCGGCGCCGTGTTCCGTGTCCGCCCACACGCCGGTCCTCCGACGATCGTCACCGCCGATCCCTTGCTCTACGGCCCGGAGGCGGTGGCCAGCTTCGAGGAGGGGGACCTTGTCCGAAGCGCCATCGAGGTGCTGGATCTCGACGGCTCCCCCTCGAGCGGAGGCGACACCCTACGATTCGACGCTCTAGTGCGGAACAGCGGAAAGGTCCCGGTCGCCGAGGCGCTTGCGACCTTGAGTCTCTCGTCCGGGCTATCGCTCGTCGGCGCGGAAGGTCCGGGAGAGATCATCATCGATCCGGTCGTCCGCACAGTCACCTGGATGGGCCCGGTGGGAGTCGGCGAGACGGTGACGATCTCGGCGAGGGGTCGCGTGGCTCATGGCCTTCCGTTCGGATACCGCGTCTCTGGTCGGCTCGACCTCTCCGGCCCGGGGAGCGGATCGCCCGATTCGATCTCGGTCGCGATCGTCGCCCCCTTGACGAACGGCGACATGGTGCTCTCGGACGCGAACGCAGATCCAGGAGGACTCGGAGATCTGAGTGGCGCCCTCTTCTTGCTGAGCGCCAATCCTCCAGCCCTCCTGCAACCGCTGATGACCGACACGACCTGGAGCGATCCAACCTCGGTCGAGGGCTATCCCGACCTCGGAAAGCTCCTCATGTCGGACTCGGGGGCGCCGGGCAGTCCCGGACGCGTGATGCTCCTCGACTATCTGTCGGGGACGACTTCGCCCTACATCGAGGACGATCGGCTCGGCGATCCGAACGATCTGCTTGTCACGCGGGCGGGCGACCTCCTGATCGTGGACCCCCAGGCTGATCTCGGCGGCTCGACCAGGACCGGCGCAATCTTCGTCCGGAGGTCTGGAGGCGCTGATCTGGAGATCCTCCTCGCGGATTCGACGCTGCGGGGCATCACTCAGGTCGCGGAGGACGACGATGGACGGCTCTGGCTCGTCGATCGCCGGGGCGATCCGAATGGCGCAGAAGAAGGGCGTGGAGCGGTTTTCCAGGTCGACCCGGTCTCCGGCGCGCTTCTCGACACCCTCCAGTTTCCGGTCTTCTTCTCGCCGACCGGAGTGCTCGCCTGGCCTGGTGAAGGGCTGATCGTGATCGACGAGCTCGCCCCCAACGACGCCGGGGGCACCGGCACCGTCTTCAAGCTGGACGTCGAGGCGCGGAGCCTGACTCCGATCGTGAGCGATCGGCGGTTCCGATTGCCTCGAAACGGCGCCTTCTCCTCGAGCGGCGAGCTCTGGCTGATCGACCGGCTCGCCCGCAACGAATCTCTTCCGGGTAGCCCACGAACCCTGTTTCGCTGGGATCCCGAAACCGGCGTGGTCGACATGGTCGCCTCCTCCTCCAGCTACCGGCTCCCCACGGACCTCTACGTCGCTCCGGGACCGAACCCGCGGCTGATCAGCTATGAGGTCGATGACCTGAACGGCGAGCCGCTCCAGCCCGGAGACGAAGTGGAGCTACGGGCGGAAGTCGGTAACTTCGGGCCGATCGCCACCAGCGCCGCCGTCTACTCGGACACGATTCCGTTTCTGATCGCGATCGACCGGGAATCGATTCGGGCCAACGCGGGAGTCGTCCTCGCTCCGGAGAATCTGAACGGCCTCAACTGGACGATTGACCTGCCGCCCGGGGCCCGTTACAGCATCACCTACTCGGGCCGCGTCCGCCCGAACGTCCTGGAAGGGCTTGACGTCTTCTTCAGGGCGCACCTGCGCTCCGAGGAGGGGATCCATCGGATCCGGCGGGATCACAAGCGATTTCCCGTCTACTTCCAGGACGGCTACGCGTATTGCGCGGACGCGGACGCCGACCCCTTCGGACTCGGCTACCCTCACGGCGCGATCTGGAAGATCGACCTGTCGACCGCTCTTCTCATTCCGATGCTCAGCTCGTCTCTGATGATGCAGCCGATGAGCGTCCTGTCCGTGCCGACGGAGCCGCCGTCGCTCTACCTCGTGGACAGCAATGCGAATCCGATGGGATTCCTGCGAGGGAGAGGATCGATTTGGCAGATCCGCCCCGAATCGGCCGAGCCGGTTCTCGTGGCCGCCGACTCCACATTCCGCAGCCCGAGAACCGCTGTCCCGCTGGGTGCCGATCGGCTGCTCATGCTGGACGCCACCGCCGACCCCTTCGGCCTCGGGCTGGGCCTTGGACCCGGCGCCGTCTATGATGTCGCGGTCCCGGCCGGCACGGTGACGCCGTTCGCCTCCGACACTCTCCTCTCCTCTCCTCGCGATCTGCTGCTCGACGATTCTGGCGGCGCGCTCATCATCGACGCCGACGCGGATCCTGCCCGATTCGGTTTGCGCAATGGAGCGGTGTTCCGCCTCGATCTCGAGCAGAGACGCTTCTCCGTCTATGCGACTTCCGCCGATTTCCGCACGCCGGTGGCGGGAGCGATCGGACCGGACGGAATGCTCTACGTCCTCGATCGCGACTATCCCGCCTATCCGAACTCGATGGCCCGCGGGGCTGTCTTCCGCGTGGACAGCTTGGGCAACGTCACCTTCCACTCGTCCTCGCGGATGTTCCGGGAGCCGACCGATCTGCAATTCGACTCCGTCGGGCGCTTGTTCGTCACCGACACCGACGCCGACCCCTACAATCTCGGAGGCCAGTTCGGCGCCATCTTCCGACTGGATCTGGCGGGCGGGGAGTATCGGGTGTTCGTCGCTGGATTCCGGTTCCGCTCTCCCGGCGGTATCCTCCTGCGAGAGAGGTTCACGGCAGTCGAGCTGACTGGGCTCGAGGCGGACACCACTTCGGCGGGGGTGAGAATTCGCTGGGACGTGCCCGGATCCTCGCAGTTCGACGGCTTCCTGTGCCTGCGGGCGCAAGGGGCGAATCCGTTCGAGGAAGCCTATGTCATCCTGAATCCCGACGAGCCCGTGCCCGGTCGCGGTCCCTACTACTACGATGACGTGAGCGCGGCCGCGGGGGAGACCTACTCCTACCAGGTCGCAGGCCTCCTGCCGGGCGGCGGCATGCGTCTCTTCGGTCCCATCGTCTTCACTCTGCCCACGGCCCTGCGCTTCGCGTTCCACCCTGCCGCGCCGAATCCCGTACGTTCCGACGCCCTCCTACGCTTCGACATTCCCGCAGCCGGCCGTGTCAAGCTCTCCCTCTTCGACCCGCAGGGTCGGCGGGTGCGGACCCTGCTGGACGGTACGCTCAAGGCGGGCCGCCACCGGATCGTCTGGGACGGCCGGAACGAGGCCGGCCATGCCGCGGCCAGCGGTCTGTTCTTCGCGCGGCTTGAGTGGTCGGGTAAGGAGCTCAAACGGCGCATCGTCCTGCTTCGCTAGGAGCGGCGTCTACCCGCTACTCAGACGATGCGCCAGGAGTCGCTGAAGGGAGAAATCCTGGGCGGCGGTCTTCGGCGGCGGAAGAGGTAGACGAGCGCGACCCCCGCGACGAGACCTCCGACATGGGCGAACCAGGCGACCCCGCCGCCTGTCGCGGTGCCTGTCGCAATGCCGGAGAGAAGCTGAAGAACAAACCAGATGCCGACCCAGAGAAGCGCGGGGATAGGCACGACGCTGATGTAGAAGACCAGGATGACCAGCGTGAAGATCCGCGCTCGAGGAAACAGCAGTGCGTACGCGCCGAGAACTCCGGAGATCGCCCCGCTCGCGCCCACGGTGGGGATCGTGCTATCGGGGGCCGTGGCGAAGTGAATCCCTCCGGCCGCGATCCCGCAGAGCAGATAGAAGACGAGGAACCGGAACGGACCCATCTCGTCTTCCACGTTGTTGCCGAAGATCCAGAGGAAGAGCATGTTCCCGCCCAGATGCAGCAGCCCTCCGTGGAGAAACTGGGAAGTCACGAGGGTGAGCGCCGGAGGGAGCCCGGGCATCTCGACCCCCCCGCCCAAGCGCGCCGGGATCAGGGCCGCCCGCATCACCAGCCGCTCGACATCGAGGTCCGAGAGGAGCCACTGGATCAAGAAGACGCAGGCGTTGGCGGCGATCAGAAGGATCGTCATCCATGCAGTGGATCGTGCCGGGTTCTCATCACGGATCGGAAACATCGGACCAAGCCTGCCACAGGGCGCTCCGATGCGCCAGCCGGGATGACGCCCCGGTACATCCGGGCTGCGGACCCTGTACCTCCTGGGACATCTCGCAGCGGGACAGGTGGGCGCACGGGAGGATGAAGAAGGGACGGCCGCCATAAAGCGATGCATCCAAATAGGTTAGGGGGGGATGCGAGAGCCTTGAGGAGCGTGGCATGATCCTGGTTCTCCATCAAACCGTCAGGTTCGGCGCGCCCGGGGCAGGCGCCCGGAACCGTTCGGGCAGGCATAGAAGTGGGCGCCATGAAAGGAGTGCAACGATGTTCCGAGGACGCGCAATCTCCTGGTGGGCCGTGCTGGCCGCGCTCGCGCTGATCGGGTTCGCAGGATGCGACAAGGACTCGACGGCGCCGCTTGACAGCTCTCCGCCCGATGGCAATCCCAATCTCGAGGATTCCATGGGCGGTTTGACCTCGGACGATGAGGCGCCGGCCTTCGGCGATGCGGTTCTGGAAGGCAGCGTGGAGGCCGAGGGCAGAGTCGATGACTTGATGGCGCATGATCCTGACATCACGCGGTGGATGCGTCCCGATTCCGGGCGGGTCTACGGCGTCACCCTCCTGTGGGGCGATCTCGACTTCGATCCATCGGGCACGGCCGGAGGCGCGGACAGCGGTGGGGTTGTGACGGACTGGTCCGGGCATCTGGAAGTGAATCGCGGCGCCGTCGTCGTCCGCTCGACGATCGCATTCGAGAGGGATGACCACCTTGCGCTCACGCGCAGCGACAAGACGCGAATCGAATGGATCAGCCACACCGGAACGGACTTCGACGGGATCCGGATCTATGTGATTCAGCCGCTCGGAGACGGAGAGGATGGCGAGAATGACATTCTCTCCATCGTCGCCGGAGCGCACGAGTGGGAGTTCAGAGTCAACGATCTCGACGGTCTCGATCACACCGAGACGGTCGACGACCTCGGAAACCAGTTCTCCATCACCGGGATTCTCTATGTGCCGACAGTCTGCTCCTGCGGATTCCTCGGCGGGGCGTGGTTGCTGCCGGAGAGCCCCGATGAGATGGGCAGCTTCCAGGGGCGTTGGGTTGATGTGGATGGCCAGGTCGCCGGCTTCGTGCGCGGCCACTATGGCGTGAACGAAGCAGGTCGGAAGGTCTTCTTCGGCAAGTACATCGACCTCGACGGCAACTTCCTCGGCTTCATCCGCGGCAGCTGGGACAACCTGGGTGTCGACGTCGGCAGCGGCTCGCACCACGGACGGATGCGGCATCACGGCTGGTTCCGCGGCGACTGGCTCGACGGGAACGAAGCGGTGCTGGGCAAGGTACATGGCAACTGGCGCTCGGCCCGGGGGAGCTCGGACGGCTTCTTCCATGGGGTGTGGTCGACCGGCTGCGGTCGACCCTAGGGACGGCGGCGGGACACCGGCAATCCAAGATGCCCCTCGGGATGTCGGTGGAACGCGGCCTGGAGGGAACCTGCGGCCCGCAGGTTCCCTCCCACTTTTTCTCATCGAAGCGCGTCGCGGGAAGCGGGGTAAGATCGTCTCGAGGAATCACGCGATGCGCAAGAACCCCTGGCCGAGCGACCCACGCAGCTACCTCTGGCTGATCGACGGGCACAATGCCATCTTCGCGCACCCCGAGCTGGAAGCCTTGCAGGTCGAAGGCAACCGCGGCGAAGCACGCCGTCGACTCGAGGCGATCGTGGTTCGCTTTGCGACCCTGCACGGAGTCGCGGCTGTGATCGTGTATGACGGAAACCGGATGGAGCGCAATCCCGACGCGACCCAGCTCGGAAACGTGAAGACGGTCTACAGCGCAGGCCCCGACGAAGAAGCCGACGATCGGATCGTCTGGCTGGCCGTCGCAGCGCTGCGCGAAGGCGGCAAGGTCGCCGTCGTCACCTCGGATCGAGCGACCCTCGCCGCGCGACTCCCCCGAGAGGTACGGGTCGTTCGACCCTCCGAGCTGTTCCGCCGTTCCAGGCCGCCTCGACGTGAGGATTCACGCTCGAGGCCCGACGGAGACTTCTCAGACATCGAGCGCTACTTCCTCTCGCTTGCTCCGGAGAGGCCGCCGACGCGCTTCGCCCAGCCCGACCCGCCCGCCTCTCCCGCTCCTCCCGCCCGTCCCGCCCCGCCCGCCCCATCGCCGCAGCCGCCTCCTCCTCGGAACCGCCCTTCATCGAAGCCGCCTGAGCCCTGTGAAGCCCCGGCGCTTGAAGCCGACCGCGCCGCGCGGCGGGCGAGGAAGAAGCTGCGGGGAGAGCGCGCCCAGTCGAGGCGTCTCGCCTCCTACAAGAAGCGCCCGGCAGGCGGGCGCTCAGCGGGCAGCGCGGGCGCCGACCGATCTGGTGTATGATCCGGTTTGGCGACGGAGGAGGAGGAATAAGGATGCAGCAGACCGCATTTCGGGCAGTTCTGGGGGCGCTTGCGCTGGCGGCGCTGCTCATGCCCCGAACCGTATCCGCGCAGGAGCCAGTCAAGGCTCCCGCCACGCTAGAGGCGGAGCTGCGAAAGCAGCTCGAAGCCAGCCCGAACGACCCGGAGCTGCTCTTCAAACTCGGAAACGCGCTCTACGACCAGGGCAGACGCACCGAGGCCGAACAGACCTACCTGAAGTCGCTCGAGAACGACCCCGGCTTCGTCAAGGCGATGGTCAACCTCGGCATCGTTCTCAACGAGGGCGGGAGATCAGCGGAGGCGCTGAAGCACTTCGATCGCGCCGAGCAGCTCGCCCCAACCGACATCACGGTGCTGTGCAACAAGGGGCAGGCGCTCTATGCCCTCCAGCGCTATCCCGATGCGGTCGGATACTACTTGAAGGCCATGAAGCTCGAGCCCCAGAATCAGCTGCCCCACTACCTGCTCGGCGTCGCTTTCGCGGATGTCGGAATCTACCGCGAGGCGATCCGCGAGTGGCAGCTCGTCGTCTCGCTCGATCCGGAGACCGAGGCCGCCAAGACCGCGAGCGAGGGGATCGAGGTCCTGCAGGGGCTCCTTCCTCCGGGGGATCAACCGTAGCCGCAGCCGCCCGGCTCAAGACAATCGAATGAGAATTCTCGTTGCCATGAGCGGCGGCGTGGACAGCGCCGTCGCAGCCTCCCTTCTCCTGCGGGCGGGCCATGAGGTCGCAGGGGCGACGATGCGCCTCTTCTGCCATGCGCGGCAAGATGGTCCGCCGCGGCCCTGCTGCGACATGGAGGCGGTCCGGGAGGCGAGGCGGAGCGCGGATGCGCTCGGCATCCCTCACACGGTGGTCGACATGGAGGAGGTCTTCCGCCGCGAGGTTGTCGACGATTTCGTCTCGGAGTACGCCCACGCGCGGACGCCCAATCCTTGCGTTCGCTGCAATACCTTCGTGAAGTTCGGACCGCTATTCGAGAAGGCCGAGCGGATGGGGTACGAGGCGGTCGCGACGGGCCACTATGTGCGCCGCCTCCGCGTCACGGAAGGCGGAGAGGGGCTGTTCCGCGCGCTCGACCGCGAAAAGGATCAGAGCTATGTCCTCTGGGGGCTGCCGCGCTCGAGGATCGACCGCTGCTACTTCCCGCTCGGCGGCATCCGCAAGGCGGTCGTGCGCCGTCTGGCGCGCCGGCTCGGTCTCGCCGCATGGGATCGGGCCGAGAGCCAGGACATCTGCTTCGTGCCGCGAGGCCAGCACGGCGGATTCGTGGCCGAGCGGCTCACACGGGATCATCCGATGCGCCAGCCGGGCAAGATCCGACACATCGACGGCGAAGAACTCGGAGAACACGAGGGCTTGATCGGAGCCACGATCGGGCAGCGTCGGGGCTTCGGCGTCGGCGGGAGGGGCCGCCTCTACGTGGTCCGACTGGAGCCGGAGTCGCGCACCCTCTGGGTGGGTCCCAAGGAGGCCACTCTGAGCCGTGGCCTGATCGCCAGGGACGGAAACCTCCTGGCGCCTGCGGAGCAGGTCGAAATCCCAGGAGTGATCGCGAAGATCCGCTATCGCCATGAGGGAGTGCCGTGTCGCGTTCGGATGCGGGATGGGGACGCATGGGAGGTTCTCTTCGATCGACTCGAGGGAGCCGTGGCGCCGGGGCAATCGGTGGCCCTTTACGCAGGCGATCGACTCCTCGGTGGCGCCCGGATCGAGGCGCCGATCCCGGCCGAGGGGGGCAGGCCCTCCGGTTGACAGTCGCCGGAGGGATTGATACCGTCCGACTTCGAGTTGGAGGGATGGCCGAGCGGTTTAAGGCGGCGGTCTTGAAAACCGCAGGTCGTAAGACCCGTAGGTTCGAATCCTACTCCCTCCGAGGCTCGGAGCACCCCGCGGAGAGGTGGCCGAGTGGCTGAAGGCGGCACATTGCTAATGTGTTGTAGGTCAAAAGCCTACCGGGAGTTCGAATCTCCCCCTCTCCGCCAGATGTGAGTGCGCCCATAGCTCAATTGGATAGAGTGTCTGACTACGGATCAGAAGGTTGGGGGTTCGACTCCTCCTGGGCGCACAGGTCAGAACCCGCCGGTCCAGGCCGGCGGGTTTTCTCTTGGAGGTGATGGGATGAGGCTTCATGGCAGAGCCGCGAGCATGGCGGTGGTGCTGGGCGTATTCCTCGGCGGGTGCAAGGCGACGGCCCCCGCCCGCAGCGGGCCGGATGCGATCTTTCTCGCTCCCGAGTATTCGGCCCTGAAGCTCGAGACCCTGTGCTACCTCGGGCTGGCAAGTTTGGTCCCCGATCCGGTCGCCATCCAGACCACCGACCAACTCCTGCGCTCCTACCTGACGGGGGGCCAGCAGAAGTTCATCGTCATCGATGACTCCTCCGCCCGTTCACGCGCACGCTCGGCCGGCGTCGAAGAGGATCTCGACAAGCTCATCCGCAACTGGAAGAACAATCGCACGGTCGACAAGTTCGTCCTGATGTCAGTCGGGACCAAGCTCGGGATCAACGGCGTGGTGTTCGGGGATCTTCTGACCTGGCGCGAGGAGCAGGTCGACTGGACGAGCGAAGGCACATCCTTCACGGAAGTCGGGATGAGCGTCTCGATCTATGAGACCTCCAACGGCATCCTTGCCTGGAGAGGGGAGAAGCAGGAGCGCCGCGAATCGGCCTACTACCGCCACGGGGCAGGCGTCGGATCGGGCGTCTACCAATCGGGGGACTTGGAGCGAGCCGACCGCGCCGATCGCGTCGCGCCCAAGCCTCCCGATCCCATCGAGGTGGCCGAGAGCGTCGTCCAGAATCTGCTGATCGGTCTGCCCGATCAGCCGAAGCCCTGACCATATCCGCGCATGATGGATTTCGCGCACGAGGCGGAACACTGGATGCGGCTCGCGCTTCAGGAGGCCGAGGCGGCTGCGAACGAGGATGAGGTGCCGGTCGGCTGCGTGGTGGTGCACGAAGGTCGTCTGATCGGTCGAGGGCACAACAGGGTCGAATCCCTCCAGGACCCGACCGCCCACGCGGAGATCCTGGCGCTCACCGCGGCGGCGGCGACGCTCGGCAGCTGGCGCCTGCCGGGCGCCTGCGCCTATGTCACCGTGGAGCCGTGCCTCATGTGCGCCGGGGCCCTGATCCTCGCGCGCATCGAAACGATCTGGTTCGGCCCACGCGAGCCGAAGTTCGGCGCCTGCGGGTCGCTCCTGGATGCGCCCGCGCTCGAGGGCCTGAATCATCGCCTCCGCGCTGTCGGAGGCATCCTCGAGGATGAATCCGCCGCCCTTCTTCGGGACTTCTTCCGGCGCCGCCGGGCGGCGGAGTCGAAGGAGAAAGCGGATCGCGAAGTTTCCTGATTCGCCCCCGCGAGTCGTCCGGTTCGCTCCCATTTCCCGATCTCTGCAGGGTATACTCATCAGTTCGACGAACCGTCCCCAACGGGCCGATCAGGGCGGAAATCCCTTGTCACGGAACCAAGGAGGGAATGTCGTGGAAACAAAGTGCGTCCGTGTCGGTCTGCTCGTGGCGGGAGCGCTCTTCTTCTCGCTCTCCTGCAGTGATGACGACAAGAAGACGACTGATCCGACGCCGGAGCCCCCGGCGATCGAGGAGATAAGTCCAACGAGCGGAGAGGTGGGTTCCTCGGTGCGGATCGACGGACGCCATTTCGGCTCGACCAAGGGCGCGAGCGTCGTCGCCTTCGCGGGGAGGGTGGCTCTCACCACATCGTGGAGCGACACGCGGATCAATGCCACGGTACCCGATTCCGCCACAAGCGGGCCGATCGTGGTGACCGTCGATGGAATGGCGAGTAATGGTGTCAACTTCACGGTCACCGAACCCATTCCCGAGATCGTCATCGACCGGTTGATCCCGGCACGCACCGTCGTGGGGGATCGGGTGACCATCTCGGGGACAGGATTCGACATCGCCACCCAGGAAGATCCGGTGGTCGTGACTTTCGCGGGAGTTGCGCAGACGCGAATCGAGGCGGACGTCCTCGACGTCACGACCGACTCGGTGAACGTGACCGTGCCGCAAGGAGCCGTCGACGGATCCGTGCGGGTCCAGATCGGCGCGGCGCAGAGCAACGACGTGGAGTTCTCGGTCGCTCCGGCGCTCATCTCCTACGCCGCGGATCTGCTGCCAATGTTCACGGTCTACGGCTGCGTCAGCTGTCACAGCGGTGTGGGAGCTTCGGGGCATCTGCAGGTCGACACCATGGCCAATCTCATGCTCGGCAACAGCGATCACGGTCCCGTGGTGATTCCTCGCGACAGCGGCGGGAGCATCATCGTCCAGAAGCTGAGCCCCGAGCCGCCCTTCGGCGATCGGATGCCTCAAGGTTGCACCGAGTCCTGCGTCTCCGAACCCGAGCAGCTGAAGGTCCGTGACTGGATCGACCAGGGGGCGACGACGGAATAGGTCGGTCCCGGAGGATTGGCGGCCCGCGAGTGGGACTGCAGGGAGAAGGCCCTGCTTGGCGCCGCCAATCCTCGAGGGATCGTGATTCCTCGAGCAGCCCGGAAGTCTCATAAGCTACGGGCATTCTGCGCAGGTCTGAGGGTGTCTGGATGTTATAATTCAGTTTTGCGCGACACCCACAGCCAACCTCGAAGGAGGTCGCCCCAGATGCTCGGACGCCCTGGCTCATTTGCCCATAACTTCTTATTGCGCCGTCTGTTAGGAGCCATTCTCTTGGCTGCCGCCGTTACGGGCGCGGCGCCATCGACTGCCCCGGCGGAAGTCGCGACCACAGCGGAGATGGAGCGCGTCTGCCGGAACTGGCTCGCTCTGATGGTCGAGCAACAGGGAGAGTGGGCCGGAAGCGCGCAGCCGACGATCCGTGACGTCCGGGAGATCGTGGTCGACGGGCGGATCCTGGGGCGCAACTACGCCATTTCGCCCGTAGGGCACATCGTGGTCCCCGTTCTGAAGGATCTGCCCCCGATCAAGGTCTACTCCGAGGTCTCCGACCTCGATCCCTCGGAGACGGGAGGACCGGCTCTCCTGATCCGCGAGATGCTGCAGAACAGCGCGCGGCTCTTCATCGAGCGTTATGGGAGCCTCGAGGCCGTCCAGCCGGCGGAAGGCGAGCGACTCCTCGATCGCGCCCACCGCGACCAGTGGGACCGGCTGCTCACCGAGCCCGATCGATTCCGCATCGACCTGCGCGACGATCCCCCCAAGGGGCGCGAGGGCGTCGGCCCGCTTCTCACCACCTACTGGCACCAGGGAGCGCCCTACAACAACGACTGCCCGGATGGCGACGGCGGGAAGTGCGTCGTCGGATGCGTCGCCACGGCGGCGGCGCAGCTGATGCGCTACCACCAGTGGCCCCCGCGCGGCGTCGGCGAGTTCTCCTATGGTTGGGACGGGGATCAGTCGTGCGGAGGAAACGTCGGCGGCACCTGGCTCTGGGCCGACTTCCGCGACGAGTACGACTGGGCGAACATGCCCAATGGCTGTGGATCGTGCACGCCCACGCAGGAGGCGGCCCTTGCCGAGCTCTGCTACGAAGTTGGCGTCGCCTTCGAGATGGACTATGGGGCGTGCGGCTCGGGGGCGTACACATCGAACGCCGTCGAGCTGATGCCCGCTTACTTCCGCTACGCCCCCGGGATCGACGAGGAGCCACGGAGCGGCCACTCGGCCGCATCGTGGTTCTCGATCGTCCAGGAGGAGATCAACCTCGGCCGCCCGATGCTCTACTCCTTCCGCTACGACCCGTCCGCGGGGCATGCGATCGTCTGCGACGGCTGGCGGATCGTCGATGAGCAGAACCAGTACCACATGAATTATGGCTGGGGCGGCGGGTACAACGCGTGGTACGCGATCGACAACATCTACCACACGCAGAATCCGATGGAAGAGGTCATGATCCGACGGATCGCGCCCGGCACCGGCACGGTCTTCCAGGTTCGGCCCGACGGCTTGGGGTATTACCCCACCATCCAGGCGGCGATCGACGACGTCCTCGAAGGCGATGTGATCGAGCTCACCGACGGCGTCTTCACGGGCGAGGGCAACCGCGATCTCGACTTCCGCGGAAAGCCCCTCACATTGCGCTCGGCAAGCGGCGATCCGGAGACCTGCATCATCGATTGCGGCGGCGATCCCGAGGAGCATCGCGCGTTGAGCTTCGCCTCCGGCGAGGGCGCGTCGACGATCGTCTCGCGGATCACGATCCAGGGCGGCTACGTCGCGGGATCGAACCGCGGAGGAGCCGTGTATTGCGGAGCGGGAAGCTCCCCGACGATCTCGGAGTGCGTCATCCGGGATTGCTCCGCGAGCGCCGGCGGGGGAGCGGTCTATTGCGACGGCGCCTCGCCCACCCTGAGCGGGGTCACTTTCCTCCGCGACGCGACCGATGGGACGGGAGGGGCGATCCTCGCCTGCAACGGCGCGGCCCCGCGGATCGTCAACTGCACGCTCTACGCGAATGAAGCCCCTGGAGGAGGCGGCGGAGTCTTCGTCTGCGTTGGGGCGAACGCCTTCGTCGAGAACACCATTGTGGCAGCGGGAACGGCGGGTGGCGCGATTGGCTGCGACGACTCGGGCGCCACTGCGGCCCTGCTGTGTTGCGATCTCTACGGAAACGCCGGCGGCGACTACGCCGGTTGCGTCGCGGGCCAGCTCGGCCAGGACGGGAACATCTCGGAGGACCCGCTCTTCTGCGACGCGGCGGCGGAGGACTTCCACCTCGGCGTCGGCTCGCCCTGCGATCCCGATCTCAACCCATCTTGCGGATTGATCGGCGCTCTGCCGCCCGGCTGCGGCTCGATCCTCGTCCGACCCGACGGGACCGGAGATTTCCCGACGATTCAGGCGGGGATCGACGCGGCCCTCGACGGTTTCGTCATCGAGCTGGCCGACGGCGTCTTCACCGGGACCGGCAACCGGGAGATCGACTTCCGCGGCAAGGCCGTTACGCTCCAATCCCAGAGCGGCGATCCTCTGCTGTGCGCGATCGATTGCCAGGGCGGGCCGTCGCAGCCTCACCGGGCCTTCCTCTTCCACTCCGCGGAGACGGCGGAGGCGGTCGTGCGCGGGATCACGATTCGAAACGGCTACCAGCAGTCGTACAGCGGCGGGGCGATCTGGTTCAGAGATGGCGCCTCGCCGACGATCGAGGACTGCGTCTTCGAGCGCAATCAGACGCAGGCAAGCGGCGGGGCGATCTACGCCTCCTCGCAGGCGGCCCCGAAATTCGTGCGTTGCACTTTCCACCATAACGCGACCTCGGGCAATGGAGGGGTGATCTTCGCGTACGGCGCGTGGCCGCAGTTCGACCACTGCACGCTGGCGCACAACTCCGCGGGCGGAGAGGGCGGGGCGATCGCCATGAACACGAGCTCGATTTTGCTCGACAACACGATCATCGCCTTCGGCCTCGACGGCGGCTCGGTCGCCTGCTTCTCCGGGGACATCGCTCTTCAGTGCTGCGACATCTACGGCAACGCGGAGGGGGACTGGAGCGGCTGCATCTCCGGCCAGATGGGAGTCAGCGGAAACATCTCCGAGGATCCGCAGTTCTGCTACCCGGATGCGGGCAACTATCGGCTCATGCCCGAGTCTCCCTGCGCTCCGGACAACCCGTACAACCCGGACTGCGGGTTGATCGGCTCCTGTCCGGCCGACTGCGATCTCGGAGCCGCCGATGAGCTCGCCGAGCATGCTGTCCTCTTCCTGGCGCCGCCCTCGCCGAACCCCTCGCAAGGTGGAACGGCCGTCGCGTTCTCGATTCCCTCGGGTCCCGCGCGCGTGCGCCTGGCGATCCTGGATGCCTCGGGCCGCAGGATCCGGACGTTGCTCGATGCCGACCGCGCCGCCGGAGATCACACTCTGGTGTGGGACGGAAGAAACGACGGCGGATCCGAAGTCGCGGGCGGTATCTACTTCGCCCGGATCGAGGTCGAGGGAGCCCGGCAGGCTCGGAGAGTCGTCATCCTCAGATGAGCGGCATGGGCGCGCCGCGTCCGGGTCAGGCTCGGGCGCGGCGCAGCAGCAGATCCAGCGCCGCCTGACGCAGGATCGCCGTCCCGAAGAAGCTCGACATCAAGGCTGAGACGGGATCGAGTCCCCAGGCGAGCAGGGACACGAAGAAGGCCGCCGTTCCAGCGGCGATCGCCGAGATGTTCACGGCGCGCAGCGCGCGTCCTCCAAGGATCCGCCAGCGCCCCGGTCCCTCGAATGTCTCCTCGCTCACTTCCGTGGCGAGCGTCTGTCTTCGATCCGGCAGGAGATGGACTGCGGCGAAGCTCAGGAAGTAGGCGAGCGAGCCGAGCAGGATCAGCATCTGGATCGACATCTCGCTACCCGGCGAACCAGGGAGGCCGAAGAGGGCGCTCTGGATCCCGCGCAGGAGACGGAAGTCCATTCCATGATCGTAGAGCCAGGCCCCGCTGGAGTACGAGAATGAGTAGGCGAGGTTCGAAACCGACATGAACCCCGCGAAGAGGCTCCCCGCGGCTGCCGCAGGAATCACAGCGCCCACGAGGCTGAAGGTGCTCATCCGGACCAACGCGATTCCGATGGCGATCAGCAGATTGTAGCTGCTCAGGTAGACGAGGCGGACCGTGCCGTCGTCCATGAAGGGAATGAGCCTGTGCATGGCGCCGGTCACGGCGCTGAATCGCGGCTCCACGAGGAGGTACTGGCTCAGATTGAAGGCGACGCTCAGGACGATGTAGAAGCGGAAGATCTTCCGCAGTCCAAGCAGATCCTGCCACCGGACTCCCTTCCAGGCGAAGAGGAGCACTCCTAGGAAGAGGCCCACATAGGAGCAGCCGTCGGCGAATCCGATCTGGGTCTGTGTGAAGCCCAGCGTCTCGATGAGGTGGTTGTTCCACAGCGGCCCCATGGCCGGCTGGAAGTGGAAGATGAAGTAGAAGAGCATCACGCCGAGGATCGGCCCGGTGTTGAGCCCTTCCCAGAAACCCTGGATCGATCGCGTCACTGGAATGGGGACGGCGCGGTCTCTCGGCAGGAGGATGACCGCGCCGAGGACGAGCAGAGGGACCGATGCGAGACCGATCATCAGGCGGCTGAACGGCACGTGCTCGGAGAGATAGCCGCCAAGAACCGCCGCGAGCACTCCCGTCCCGTAGATCGAGACCCAGCAGATCGCCTGATTGAGGCCCACGGTCGTCGACTTCGAGCGGCCCGTCGACCGGGACTCCTCCTCGCCCGCGACGACGGTGGCCCGATCCACCGCCACGTCGGTGGCGGCCAGGACGATCGAGAGGAGGAACATCGAGGCGAAGAAGAGCGTGGGGCCCCGGTCGATCAGAGGCGTCAGGATGTATCCGAAGACCGCGATGACGAGCAGCAGGATCAGAATCGACCGCGTTCGGCCGTAGGCGTCGATCAGGAAGCCAATGACGGGCTTGAAGCTCCATGCGAGATACGACTTCGCGAAGAGGGCCTGGGTTGCAGCCTCGCTCAACCCATAGTCGACACGAAAGTGCCGGATGAAGGGCTGATAGGTGATCCCTTGGAAGGGGTTCGCCAGCCCCTGCAGCATGTACTCGAGGGCGAAGACCGCCTTGAGGGGTTGCACCCCGAGGATCCTGCGCCCCGTAGCCGATCGGGCGGGGGGACGGGTGTGATGCGGCATGCCGACTCCGTTCTCCGGACGCCTGGAGCCGGACGGGTGGAGCCGACCGGCGACAGGACATGATACTCCGGCCCGCCGACCAGCCAAGCCCGTTCACGCTTTCATCGACGCGGCGGACGTCGGCCTCTAGAATCCCGCGGGATGACGGAGCGGATCGGGGAGCTCGCGGCGCTCGGAACTGCCGTTTGCTGGACCTTCACGGCGCTCGCCTTCGAATCGGCGGGGCGCCGGGTGGGCTCTCTGCCGGTCAACCTGATCCGGCTGATCGTCGCCTTCGCCTTGCTCACCCTCTTCGGGTGGATCCGAAGGGGCCTTCCCTTTCCGGTGGATGCCTCGGCGCACGCGTGGGGCTGGCTCGCCCTCTCCGCCCTGGCCGGCTTCTGCATCGGAGATCTCTGCCTCTTCCGCGCCTTCGTCCTGCTCGGGGCACGGCTGTCGGTCCTCCTGATGTCGCTCGTGCCGCCCATGACCGCCTTGATCGGATGGGTCTTTCTCGATGAGAGGCTTTCGGCGCTCGACATCACGGGGATGGGGATCACGACTGCGGGGGTGACCTGGGTGGCGATGGAGCGGCGCGGGGGCGCTTCCGGCGCGGTGACGGGACATCGGCTGCAAGGGCTGCTCCTCGGGCTGGGAGGCGCGATCGGCCAGGCCGCGGGGTTGATCCTGAGCAAGCACGGGATGGCGGCGTACGACGCCTTCGCGGCGACTCAGATCCGCGTCCTGACGGGGATTCTCGGATTCGCCATCATCTTCACCGCCGGGGGAGTGTGGCCGAGGGTCGTCGCCGCGCTGAAGGACCGTCCGGCCATGCGGCGGACCTGTTTCGGCGGCTTCTTCGGACCGTTTCTCGGAGTGTCGCTTTCCCTGTATGCGGTGCAGCACACCCTCTCGGGCGTCGCCGCGACGATCATGGGCATTGTGCCCGTCCTGATCATTCCCCCCTCGATTTGGCTGCTGAGGGAGACGGTTTCCCCTCGGGCGATCGCCGGCGCCCTTCTCGCCGTCGGGGGCACGGTACTGCTCTTCGTCCATTGAGCCGCTGAACGATCCCTCGCGCTCGGGGCCTGCTTCCACAACACCTTCCTGAGCTTCCTCCGGATGCAGGTCGACGGATGGATCAGGATCGATGCGATCGTTCGTGTGGATTGACGCCGTCGAGCAGACTCAGGTGGAGCACTCCGCCTCCGACGCGTCGACGCCGGTGGCGGCCACTCCACGTGTGCTACACTTGCATTCATCATGGATCAGGTGGAATGGGTTCATCTCCTCCAGGCCAGGGACGAGAATGCCTGGCGTGAGTTCATTCGAACCTATGCGCATTTCGCGCCCATCGTCGCCCATAGGTTCGGCCTGATGGTCAGCGACCACGACGACATCTTGCAGGATATGACCGTCACGGCGCTGCGCTCGATCAGCAACCTCCGCGATCCATCCCGGCTGAGCTCGTGGACCTTCACAATCGCCACCCGAGCGGCGATCACCATCAAGAAATCGCGGTCGGCGGGACCTACTTCGCTCGAGTGCAGGGAGCACTCCATATCCGCCATTCCCTCATCCGATCCACCCGTGGATGAGATTTTGGCAATCCAGGAGGATATCCGGCAGTTGCGACGGGGGATGGGGCAGCTGAGCGAGCTCTGTCGTGGAATCCTGGAAGGGTTGTTTCTGAAGGATCCCCGGCTGAGCTACAGGGAGGTCTCCGAGCGCTTTGGCGTGCCGATCGGCAGCATTGGTCCCAATCTGGCCCGGTGTCTGAAAAGGTTGCGACGGGCGATAAGAACCGTATCAGAACCCGGAAAGGCGGAGCCTGTAGGGTTGAGGAGTAGGAGAGGTCGATCGTGAAGGCGAATCGAGGGGCCGTGGATCCCAATCACCTGCTGGATGAGCGGATGGTGGAAGTGCTGCTCGGCGGGCCGGGGCAGTGCGACGCACCCGAACGACCGGCGATTGGGACGATGCGGCCCGACGAGATTGCCCACCTCGATGTCTGCACCTCATGCTCCAACAGGCTCAATGAGATGAGGGAGACCATTCTGACCCTTCAGATGGCAGCGCATACTCCTTCAGCGGAGGCGGTCGAGCGGATCTGGCAGAGGGTCAGGCGCGAAGTCACGGTGGAACCGGCCCCCTACCAGGGAGAGCTCCGGGCAGGTCTCTTCGATGCAGCGCGCGGTGTCGTCCGGAATCTCGTCGCGAGATTGGCGGCACCACCCGACGCAACCCTTGCAGGCGTGCGGGGACCGGGCCCCGGCCCCCCATCCAGCCAAGTGTTCTGGACCGACCCGTTCATCGTGTCCGTCGCGACGGTCCAATCCGGTCGACCGAGCCGCTTCCGGCTCATTGGGACAGTGATCCCGCGCCCCGGCGGAGACCTCCCTGCCCAAGGGAGCGCGACGATTATCGGACCCAACTCCTATGGCCGAACCGACCTGGACGCGACGGGCAATTTCGAATTCGACGGGCTGGAGCGTGGGGACTTCCATGTGGACATCGTCCTCGCGGACGTCAAGCTCCAGCTTTCACCCATCAGCGTGCGACACCCGGGAGATCCGTCCGCGGACTGACCGGTCGGGATCGCCGGTTTCCGGCCCGGAGGCTGAGAGTGGACTCCCGAATGATGGGCCGCACCAAGGTCTCAGAAGGGAGCGGAGCTGACCCGGGAAGAGAGCCTTGAGTTACGAGAGCGAATCTCATCGTTGCTCCAGTCGGATCCCAAGCAGGCCGACCGTCTATCGATAGCGCTGCTGCGCGCCGCTAGTGATTCCGCGAACCCTCGCGCAGATATCCTGGCGATCGCTTACCGGACGAGAGCCGAAGCCCTCGTCTACACTGGTCGCTTCAAGTCCGCAAGAAGGGCTTACGAGCGCGCCAGTCAAATGGCGGAAGTCGCCGGCGATTCCCACATGCTGGGCCAGATCCTGGTCGGACGCATTGGCACCTTGATGGTGATGGGAGACCACCGTGTTGGTGACATTCTCATTCCCCAGGCGAGTGCGATCCTCCGAGCCCACGGCGACGACGATTACCTGAGGCGGCTCTACATCAACATCGGAAGCGGCCATTATCATCGGGAACGGTATCAAGATGCCTATGATGCATACGCCGAGGCGATTCGGTTGATGGACGCCGCCGGACAGCGCGATCACATCTGGGCCTCTTTGATGATGAATCATGGCATCGCCTGTACACAGCTCTCCCTGATCGAGGAGGCGACTGAGTGCTTCCGCCGCGCGGAGGATTACGGCCGGGCAAGCAAACGTGAGCTCCTCGTCGCCCAGGCGCAATTCAACCTGGGTGCGATGGAGGCCCTCCGGGGAGACTATCGCTCCGCCTTGCGGCTTCTGGTGAATGCGGAGGCGACGCTGTCCCGACTTGGGGCCCGTGATTTACTCGCCGCTTGCTGCCTGGAACTCGCACAGCTCCACCTGGAGATTGGCATGCCTGCCGAAGCCAGAGAGCTCGCCGGCCGGGCCGAGAGCAGCTTCTTGGGGGAGGAGATGCTGCTGGACGCGCAGCTGGCGAGATTGGCCCAGGCGATGAGCCTTCTGAAGCTCAAGAGACCCGACGAGGCGATCGAGCTGCTGACGGAGATGGAGGGGTTTTATCGGGCGCGTGACCTCGGCGCGAGCCTCGCCAGGATTCACCTGGAGCTCGCCGCCGCTCTCATCGCGCGTGGGGACTTGCCGGCGGCTGAGGATCGAGCTGGGAAGTCCCTTCGGATCGCCCGTCAACAGCGTTTCCAGGTGCTCGGCGCGAGCGCTCGGTGCGTGTTGGCCGAAGTGGCATTAGCGCGAAACGAGCTTCCCAGAGCGCGGCGCGTCCTACGACCGCTGAAAGCTGCGGTCGCCCGGCTACCCGTACAGGCCCGTCTGGATTACTGGATGGCTGCTGCGCGGCTTGCCAAGGCCGAGGGGCGTTGGCCGGACGCGATCGGTGGTTACAGCCGTGCTGTGGACTGCGTGGAGGCGAAGCGGTCGCTGATTCCCGGCTTCGAGCTTCGCGCGCGCTCCTTCGACCGCGACGTTTTCGCCTACCTCGAGAAGATTGACATCCTCACGGAGATCCCGGGGACTCGGGCGGATTCCTTATTCGATTTGATGGAGTCGGCGCGGGGAAGGGCGTTCAGAGAGCTTCCCGGGTCCGCGGCCGTCTCGGACCGTGAGAGGTTGAGGAAAGAACGGGCGAAACTCGCGTCCATGGTTAGGCGCCTCGAGACCTCTGAGATGTCGCCTACTCCGACGTCCCGGCGGAATGCCGATCGGCTGCGCAGACGGATTCGGGTCCTGGAGCGCCAGATCTCCACGGGCTTGGCGGAGATCGAAGCTCGACCCTCCACCACGGCGCGGCGCAAGACCCATATGGCCAGTAAGCTTGCGGGTCTGCTAGACGCCCACGAGCTTCTGATCGAGTACTTCGTGACCGAGAACAAGATCATTGTTGCGAATGTTTCAACCCGGGCTCGCAGCATTCGCGTTCTCGGCACCCATCCATCGACCATTCGCGAGATCCTCGAACGTCTGCAGCTCCAGCTAACCGCCTTCGCCGCATCGGTAGGAGCTGGCTACCTCGAACCGGACCTCATGCGTTCTCAGGCGGACGTTTGCCTGCGTCGGCTCTACGAGCTGCTGATCGGTCCGATCCTCGAAGTCTCACCACCCTGCGCAAGGCTCATCATTGTGCCGCATGGCTTCCTGCACGCCGTTCCGTTCGAATGCACTCTCGATGGAGACCTCTATCTGAATGACTCCCACGAAGTTCTACGTTGTCCGACCGCCGAGTTCCTGATCGAGAGAAGATCGACGTCCGGGTCCGCGCGCGAGGGTCAGGTCGTGGTCGTGGCGGGCTCGCATGAAAGCTCCCCAATGATCGAACCGGAGGCGAGACGGATAGCGGCAATCTGGGCTTCTCACGCCGTCCAACTCATGATCGATCCAGAGCCGGATCAGGCCCTCATGGCGGTCGCCTCCGCACGATTAGTCCACATCAGCGCTCATGGCAGCTTTCGGGCAGACAACCCGCTCTTCTCCACACTGCACCTGGGAGGAGGCAAGATGTTCCTGGCTGATCTGCTCGGACTGCGCTCCTCCGCAGAGCTGGTCGTGCTCAGCGCGTGCAGCAGCGGGGAGGTGCTGAGCGGCCCCGGGGACTCCTTGTTCGGAGTGGCGCACGCCTTCCTCGCGGGCGGAAGCCGCCACCTGGTGGCGGCGCCCCATCGGATCCACGATCGATCGACCGCCGACTGGATGGATCGATTCCATCTCTCATATCGGGAATGCGGGAATCCCGTCGCAGCGGCCCGAGACGCACGAAGAGCCTGCCGGAAAGAATGGCCCCACCCCTTCCACTGGGGCCTGTTCTGCTGCCTGGGTACATAAGGGAATCTCAACCACCGAGGATACTTGTATCAGCGCGCCTCTTCATGGGCACAGTAGGATGCCGGCTGGGGTCGGTCGATCAGGGTAAGTCGCGCACAGGCGGAACCGCGGACGACATCCGCGGTGGGGGGCACGACTCGACTCGGGCGGAGGCGCCGGCTGGGATTCTGGATTTCCGACTTCAATAACAGGATCGAACGGAAGGAGCATTCGCATGAAGCGGTTTCTCTGTATCGCGGCGGTTCTATGCCTGATTGCAGGAGCGGCGTCTGCGCAGACGGGGGGTGTCACGGGATTGATCGTCGATCCGGATGGAAACGCGGTCGAAGGCGCCAAGGTATCTCTCTGGCTCGACGAGGCGTGCCAGGGCTACGCGATGACGGATGCCGCCGGGATCTTCAACTTCACCGACGTTCCTATCGGCACGTATCTTCTCAAGGCGGGCAAGCCCAAGGTCGGCAGCGCGATCCTCGAGAATGTCGAAGTGCTCGACGGCCAGGTCACCGACATCGGCACATTGACACTGCTCGGAAGCGGTCCTCACGGTCCCAATGGTGGCAAGTACCAGTACCAGCACCAGTATCAGCAAGGTCAAGACGACTGAGAGCGCGTCGGTTCCAGCGCCGAAGCGGAACCTAGCCTGGTAAGAGGATCAGCCTGACGAAGCGGGGTGGACACGTCGTGGTCCACCCCGCTTGATCTTCCCAACCAGGTCTGACTCAACGAACAAGGGTCAATCGGAAGGACTCGCCTCGCATCCCATCCACTGAGAGGAAGTACGTCCCGCGGGCGAGCCGGTCCAATCTGAGCCGAACGCCGAGCTGGGAACCTTCGACGAGGAGACTATACGCGTCGAGCAGCCTGCCGCCAGCGTCATGGATCCTCAATGTCCGGTTGCGGGCATTCGCGAGGTCGGTACCGCCCTGCATCCAGATCGTCGCCTGGTCGCCGATCCGAAGAGGATTGGGAAAAACCCGAAGTAGCGTTCGTGATGATCCGAGATCCCGGGGATTCAAGGAGGAGATCCCCTGAATCGCATGGAGGGCAACCTGGCCGTCTAGGCGTCCGGATCCCAGCTCCTCGAGGTAAGGGTCGTTCTCCGGGATCTCATAGATGTCCACGACACCTTCCCGGACGACGCGGTAAAGCTCCACCAGAGGGAGTGTGCCGTTCTCCTCGAGTATCCAGCTGCACTGGGCGGAGATGAAAGGTACGGAGAACGAAGTGCCGGCTCCGATCGCGTACCCACCATCCCGGTACGGGGCGAGGATTCCCACCCCCGGAGCGGAAATATCTACGCTTCGATGCCAGTTCGAGAAGGACGCCTTGACATCACTTGAGTCCAGCGCCGCGACGGAGAGAGTCTGCGGATCGATCGCAGGGTAGTAGGCCGGCTGCTCCTCGGCAAGGTTGCCCGCGGCAGCGATGATGGCGATCCCGTTCTCATTGGCCCAGAGGATCTGGTCCTGAATGACGAAGGTGTGCTGCTGCAAGCCGAGACTCAAGTTGATGACCTGCGCTCCCTGCTGTGCAGCGTGGCGTATGCCCTTCGCCACATTGAATACACTGCCTCGGCCTTCGTCGTCCAGGACGCGGACGGGCAAGATCTGCGCATCCGGCGCAGCGAGATGGACGAGGCCAGCCACCATCGTCCCGTGGCCCGCTCCCTCGTCGATCAGACCATCCCCGTCCTCGTCGAGGCCGAAGGATTCGTCCGAGGGGTCCCCATCGCCCGAGACGAAGTCCCATCCCCCGGGGGCGATACGGTCTGCCAGCGCCTCATGCGATGCCGTGACCCCGGTATCAAGGACAGCGACGAGTATCCCCCGACCGGTATAGCGCGCGTTCACCTCTGGAAGGTGGAGGCGAGCGACCATGTTCTGGTCCAGGTAGTCCTCGATCGTCCCTCCCACGACGACAACGACCATCTGCCGGACACCCTCGGGCGTTTCACCGGTCCAGGAACATTCCGCGGCAGCGATGTCGGGGTCGAGCAGCAATCGTTCTGTCCATCCGACCTCGTCGCCCGAACCAGGCAGCCGCAGCAAGTAGCAGGGTGGGATGGAGTCTGCGACTGTGGTCCCGTATTGGGCATTGATGTGCTCGATCGAGACACCGTCGGCCAGTTTCACCTGGATTTCGCCCTCGAAATACGGCCGATCAGAGGCGGATGCCGGGAGGGGGCGCCCTGCCACGGCGAGCAAGAGGGGGATCACAAGAGCGGGGAGTTTCGTGGGGCGCGGATGCGGCATCGTCCTGCCTCCTGGATCTGGCTCAACGGCACATTCTAGCATGGCGGGCCCGACCTGGGCCAGTAGTCGGGACGCGGTGTGGACCACACCCCCCCCTGGACAGGGCTGACGAGAGACCAGGGATGCGCTTGCCTCCGAGCGCGCCTCCGGGCGGATGCCAGGAGACCCCGGGCTGCCCCGGAGTCTCCCCGTGCTGCGTCAACCGAACGCCAATGCCCTACGGCAGCAGCTGCACCGACACGCTCTTCTCCACGCCCGGCGCGCGGAAGCGGACATAGTAACTACCCGGAGCCGCCTCGCGCCCGGCCTGATCGGTGCCGTCCCACACGAACTGGTGATCGCCCGTGCGGAGGTTGCGGCCAACGAGGGTGCGCACCCTGCGGCCGTTCACGTCAAAGACTTCGAGATCGACCCAGCCGTCGGAAGGAACGCGATAGGCGAGGCCGATCGGTCCGCTGGCGGGATTGGGCGCCACGACGAGATGTCTCTCGGGCAAGATCGAGTCGATGTCCTCGACGGCGAGCGCTGCCGCATCGATCCCGGCGTAGGTGTCCTGATGCCCCAGACGGGTATCGGTCCAGACGGCGGTCGCGAAACCGTCGTAGGAGGCGATCCCGATGTACTCGCCGATCAGCCCCGCGCGGGTCTGATCCTGGTCCGGATGGACGTCCCAATCGCGATCATCCTCGGCGGGCAGATCGTCGCGGGCGGAAGCCTCACGCTCCATCGCCCTGCGGATCGGGCCAGGAAGCCTTGGGCCGCTCGAGATCTTGGCCATCCGGTCCGCCTCGGGGTCGATCTTCGGCATGCTGGCGAGCGCGTCACCTGGGCTCGACGGCGCGGTCGAGACCTGCTGGTTCGGCGTCCAGGTCATCCCGCCGTCGAAACTCTGGCTCAGGTAGCAGTGCCATAGATAGTTCGACGGATCATGGCGCCGGTCGAGCCAGACGGCCGTGAGGACGCCCGAGTTGTCGACCGTGAGCCATGGATGGAACTGATCGCGCCCGTTGTTGAAGGTGTCGTCGTTGATCCGCCTGGCCGTCGACCATGTGGCCGCCTGATCGTCCGAGTGGCGGATGTAGATATCGTAGTCATTGCTGCTCACCCGGTTCAGGTAGACGACGTAGATGCGGCCGTTGTAGGGGCCGCCCGTGATGTCGATGTCCATGGCGGGATGGCAGGGAGACTGGATCCCACCGTTCACCGTGGGGTGGGGATTGTAGATGCTCGTGATGTTCGTGTCGCTTCCGAAGGTGAGTCCGCCGTCGGTCGACTTGTCGATGCGCAGGTAGCCAGAGAAGTTCGTCCACGCGACGTAGAGCGTTCCGTCGGGTCCGACGGCCGGGGTGGGGAACTGGTTGCTCGAAACGTTGCTCACGCGCCTGGCGGTCGTCCAGGTCGCGCCCTCATCGCCGCTCGAGACGCAATAGATGTTCGTCTCGTAGAAGCGGTCCCACACGCAGTAGATCCGGCCGTGGTGCGGTGAGCTCGTGCGGTCGCACGCGATGAACTCCTTGTCCTCGAAGACGCCCGGAACCTGGTTGATGGCGAATCCTCGCTCCTCCCATTCCACGCCGCCGTTCGTGCTCCGGTACATGAGCATTCCGTTCGTCTCGCTGGTGTTGCCGGTGTAGGCGAGGAGCATCGCGTAGAAGGTCCCCTCGGAGGAGACGGTGAGCGCTGGATCGCTGTCGTTCGGGTAATGCGGGTCCACGAACAGGCCGGGATTCGTCCATGTCCGGCCGCCGTCCATGCTGTAGCCGTATCCGACCTGGCGGTATCCGAGACGGAAGTCTCGCCAGATCGCGACCAGGTTCATCGGGTTCGTGGGGTTGACGACGACCTGCTGCTCGTTCTGCACCTGGCTCGTGAGATCCGTGTTGAGGCGCACATTGTGCCAGTCCTGCGCGAGGGAAGCCCCCATAGGCAGGATGCAGATGAGAAGAAGCAGGCAGGCGATGAGCGTGAAGCGAAGCATCAAGCGATTCCCCCCCTTCCAAAGCATGCGATCCCGGACTCGACGGCCGGTCCGGCCGCCGGCGCTCCGGCATCCAAAATCACTGCAATTGTAGCGCAGATCGCGGGATCCGGACAAGGTCAGGGGCCGCCTCGCGTGCCGATCAGCTCACTGTCGCCGGCTCCCGCACCGGATCGAGCTGGACTCCGCGCGTCAACCAGCCTTTGAAAAGGAGCGCGATGAGCAGTCCTGCGACCGCGAAGAGGCTCAGGATGAGCCACATCGCCTCGGGGGATCTCCAGAATGGCAGGGTGCCCGCCTCGATCTGGGCGCGAATCCCCTCCGGGCAGAAGCGAACGAGCATGTGGCCTGAGAGAACGCTGATGAAAGTCTTCGCGACGAAGTAGGGCAGGAGCGACATTCCCAGATAGGAGCCTTCCTGGCCGGGCGGGGCCACGGCGGCCGTGTACTCCTGGAGTTTGGGCGACCAGATGATCTCGCCGATCGAAAGAATGATGAGCTGGATGTAGGTCATGGTGGTGTATGCGGTGGCGATGTCCGTGCTGAAGATCCTCCAGGGCAGGACGAGCGCCAGAAGGGAGATGGAGGAGATGAAGCCGCCGAAGACGAGCATCCGATAGATGTTGAACTTGTTGGCGATCGGTATGAAGAGGATGAGTCCCACTACGATCAGGATCGGGTTGATCGCCTGAAAGAGGCCCATCGGGGCGTTCTCGCCGATCACGCGCAGCCAGTACTTGGGCTGGAGCAACGCCATGTAGAGAAAGACCGCGCGCACTCCGATCAGGCAGCTCACCAGGACGATGAAGCGCCAGAAGGCGCTCTGTGAGACGACTTCGCGCAGGATCTGCCACGGCATCTTGCGCTCCGCCTCCGCCTCGGGATCGAGAGTCGGCTTCTCGCCTTCCGCGTAGACCTGCATCTCGCTTCGGATGAATAGAAGGGTAAGAAGCGTGCACAAGACGGCGCCGATCACGCCGATGTTGATGATCCAGGTGTTGTTCATCTTCAGGGTCAGACGGACGAAGTCGATCGCGAAGCCTCCGAGCGCTGCTCCTATGTTCATCACGAGATACCACATGCTGAAGCCGGCGCTGCGCGCGCGCCCGCTCGTGTAGCGGCGGATCGCCGCCTGGAATACCGTCTGGATCATCGCCGTGCCGGGCGCCAGCAGGAGGAAGAGCGGCCAGATGAGCGCGCTCCGATGCGGAATCTCGGGGAAGAACCCCAGGAGCGCGATCCCGCCCCGTGAGATGAGGGATAGGCCGAATGCGAGATAGAGAGCCTTCTTGATTCCCAGGGAGTCGGTGATGAATCCAGAGAAGAAGAGCATGAGGGTCGTCGTCGTGGTGAAGACCGTGAAGACGTATCCCGCTCGAACGTCCGAGAGGCCGATATTCTCGGAGAGGAAGACGACGGCGATGTTCAAGAACGCGAAGTAGGCGAGGCAGTCGAGCAGGTTGATGACCTGGATCGTCCAGTACTCGCGGGGGCAGTCCTTCAGGACTTTGAAGTCGAGGAAGTACGCCCTGATGACTTCCCATGCGGATTTGCCGGCAGGCGCGGCGGCCTGGCTCATCGTGAACTCCTCCGCGAGCGGGCGCTCGACCCCCCCGATCCCTGACCCCTCGTCCTCGGTCCCTCTAGGCGGCCCGCGGCGCGGCGGCGCGGCCGGACGGCCGGAGGGAGGCTAGCGCGGGCGCGGCCATTGGTAAAGCCAAGGTTGTGGCGCGAAGATTGGAGGTGGCCGGCAACCCTCTGCCTCAGCACCACGATGAGGCTGTGAGTCGTTTCTCGCCTAGCTAACGCCAAGGCTCATCATCGCCTCTAGTGGTGCGGCCAGGATGGCCGGGGTAGGAGCCCCCTCCGGGGAGATCTTCTCCGCTCGGACTTCTCTGGCCACCCCAGCGGCCGATCCAGGCGAATGCGATCAACTCCCCGAGGCGGCCTCCTGGCCGTGGCGCAGCAGCTCCGGCTTGCCCGTCTCGACGGCCTTGGGCTCGGGACGGCACGTGAGGCATCGAGCCCGCTGAAACGTCGCTTCTGCGCCACGGCCACGGCGCACTTGCGGCGCGTGGGGCTCCCGGTGAATTGTGGAGGATGGACCCGCTCTGGGGTGCGAGGGCGATGACTGCGGGGCGTCGAGGAATCGTCGGCCCTGCTCCATGGCGGGGGGGTGACCACAAGGGTGCCAGAGCGACAAGGGATCGGGTCTGGGCTGCCGCGCCGCACGGCGCTCATGCAAGATGGAGGCGCAATCTCCACCAATCTTCGCGCCACAACCCACGAGGTTCAAGTCGTCTTGCCCGTGCGGCAGTAGCAGGATCCCCGGATCGCGACGTCGGAGTCCTTCCAGGCGCGCTCGAACTGCGCTTGCGCTTCGGCCGCTTCGTCGTGCTTGCCGAGCTGGTGGAGGCACTCCGCCAGCCCGTGGAGGGCCCACCCGTTTCCGGGATGGATCCGAAGGTCTTCGCGGTAGACCGTTTCCGCCTCGGCGAGCCGGCCCTGCTCGAGGAGCAGCGCCCCGAGCGCGTGCCGGACCGGCTCCATCCAACCCCAGGGCTCATCGTAGCGCAGGTCGTCGTCTCGTCGAACCGCCTCACGAAGAAGCTCGAATGCCTGATCGCAGTTCCCGCGCCTGTACTCGAGTTCGCCCTTCGCGAAGGGGCGGGCGATGTCCAGGAGCACCCGAACGGAGTTGTTGCCTAGCGCGTAGGCCTCCGGCACGCGAGCCGAAGCGCTCTCCAGCGAATCGTACTCGGCGACGGCCTCCTCGACGCGGCCCAGAACCGCGAGCGCGACCGTTCTCCCGTAGCGCCAGAATGCGTAGGTCGATGGCTGCTCTTGTGGAGGCCGGGGCAGCGCGAGGATTTCCGGCCACATCCCGAAGCGGACCATGACGTGAAGCGGCGTCGCGTAGAGAGCCTCCATGAACTCGGGCAACGCTCGCATATCCTCTTCCGGCAGCTGCGCCAGCATGTCGTTCGCCGTTTTCAGGGCGAGGTCGCGCCGGCCCGAGAACATCGCGGCATAGGTCAGGAAGTGGTAGTTGTGGGCGCGGTAGAAGGTGTAGAAACCCCGGCGATCAGTCATCTCGATGTAGCGCCGGTCGGCCTCGAGCGCGCGGCGGTTCGCCTCGATCGCCGCCTCGTAGGCGCCCGTGCGGATGTCGATGTGGGACGGCATATGGACCAGGTGGGCGGCCACCGGCACCAGGTCGCGCAAGCGGTCGGCCGAGTGCGCCGCTCGCCCCGGATCCGGCGAAGCCTCCATCGTGTGGATGTGGAAGTGGTGCGCGCCGACATGGTCAGGATCGAGCTTCAGGACCGCCTCGATCGTCTGCATCACTTCCGGGGTCTCCGGCCGCGGCTCTCCCTCGGCGGACCAAAGATCCCACGGCCGCAGGTCCATGAGACTCTCGGCGAAGAGGGCGCCGACATCGGGGTCATCGGGATGGGATTTCCAGACGGAGCGCATCGCTTCGGCGTATGCGATGTCGAGCGCTTTGCGATCCTCGGGGGGCGAAGCGGCATAGCGCTCCGCGAGCGCCGTAATCAGATCGCGCTCGACAGGGGATGCGTGATCGCTCCTCCGGATCGCCTCCTGGATCGCGTCGTAGGCCTTCTTGCTGGAGGCGGCGTCCATGACCGGATTGTTGATGTGGGGTCCTGCTGCGAGGGCCACTCCCCAGTGCGCCATCGCGCAGTCACCGTCGAGGCTGGCCGCCGCATGGAAGGATCGATCGGCTTCCGTGTGGTTGAAGGCGTAGTAGAAGACCAATCCCTGGTCGAAGTATCGCTGAGCCTCCGGCAAGTCGGTGGTGACACTGCGGTGCGTGGCGCCCAACCCTTCGAAATGGGGGACGCTCGATTCGAGCTTCGGCTCCTCTGCGCATCCAAGGAGGCTCGCGAGGACGAAGATGGTCGACGGCAGGATGCCTCTCAGTCGCATCGATGAGACCTCTCAAACGGCCGGGTGAACGATCAAAGGGCGAACGAGCGACTCTAGGTGAAGCGAGGGTCGGCGTCAATGGCCCCGGGAAGGGAACGGCAGGGGATCCATCGTTGCGCAAGGCGAGAGGAGAGTCTATCCTCATTGAGCCGACAATGCGCTCCCGGGCCGACCACCGAAGTGGGGGATGTGTCATGCGAACGGTAGTCCTGCTGTGCTCGATGCTCGTCGTCGCCATCTCCGGTCTTGTCTGCGACGCCGGGGCGGGCTGTCTCTCGTACGGAGCCTATCTCCATGCGCTGGGCGCGTACACGGGAGCCCAGTATGCCCGCGACATGGTGCTCGTCGACTCGCGCCTCGTCGTCGCCGATTGGCAGCGCGAGTTCTCGATCCTCGATGCATCCGATCCGAGCAGAATGGCGCTACTCGGGAGCCTCCAGCTCCCGAGCGAACCGCGAGGCATGGACGCTCACAGCGCGATCGCGTGCGTGAGTCTCGACTCGCGCGAGATCCAGTTGATCGACATAGCGGATCCTGGGAGTCCGGCCGCTGTGGGATCCCTGGCGATGCCGAGCGGTCCCCGGGGGCTCGCGTTGGCGGGCGACTATGCGTTCGTCACCGCATCGCAGTTCATGGGCGAGGAGGGCGTCTATGTAGTCGATGTCTCCGCCCCGGAACACCCCTGGATCGTCACGCGCGTGGAGGTTGGAACCATCCCGGATGGAATCGTGATCGATGGAGCGCTCGCCTATGTCCGCACCTTCTACGAGATCGTCGTGCTCGACATCGTCGAGCCCACCGCGCCGGTGATCATCGGCCGGATCGAGATGCCGGGCCAGCCAGGTTACCTCGCCTTCCAGGGCGACTATCTCTACGTCGTCTGCGAGTCGACCGAGGGGGATCGGTACTGGGGAAACGGGCTCTACATCGTCGATCGAACCGATCCAGCCGCGCTTCGCATCGTCGGCAGCTACGCCCCGGAGGAGGAGGCGCCCCACTCGGGAATCGCGCTCTGGGGCGACTACGCGATCTCCTCATGCGGCAACCTCGGGATCGGCTTCTTCGACGTCGCGGATCCGACGCGGCCCGCGCTCGTCGAGTATCTGGGGATCCAGGACTATGCCCGGCCGCTAATCGTGCACGGAGATGTGCTCTTTGGAGGGGGAGATGGGATCGTGAGCTATGCGCTTACCGCGGATCTCGCGCGTCCTCCCGTGACCCCGATCGCCGGGACGGAGCAGTGCGTCGACTTCGCCGTCTCGGGGGACTACGCCTACATGCTCCGATCGTTCGGAGAGGAGCTTCTGATCGTCGATCTGCGTGATCCGCAGGTCCCCGCAATCGCGGGGCGCGCCCCGCTGGACTCGGATTACTCGAGCGCCATCGCCGTGACCGAGGAGCATCCCGCTGGCCCGTTCGTCTATGTGGGAGGAAACGGGCATCCCGACACGACCCTCATCTTCGATGCGAGCGATCCGACGGCCCCCGCCCGCGTGGGAGAGCTCGTGATCCCGCGCCACCCAGCGGATCTGGACGTGGTGGGCCGCTACCTCTACGCCGCGGCCGGGGCCGCCGGCGTGCGGATCTACGACATCGCAAAGCCCGAGACGCCGGAGCTCGTCAGCGTGATCGACTTCGATTACAGCCCCTCGACGATCACGGTGGTGGGGGAGAGGCTCTATGTCGGCCGGCGGGTGCTCTACTTCGAGAACCTCTTCATCTACGACATCGCCGATCCCGCCGATCCGGTTCTCCTCGGGCTGACGCAGATCGCGAAGAGCACCCATGAGGTGGTCATCGACGGCAACCTGGCATTCATCGCTGACGGGACCGAGGGGCTCTTGATCCTCGACGTCGGAGATCCCGCCAATCTGCGTGAGGTGAGCCGGACGCGCGGAATCGGCGAGCTTCGGGATCTCTTCCTCGATCGCGGGATCGTCTATGCGACCGTCATGGGTGGCAACGCCGGAGCGCATCTGATCGATGTGAACGATCCAGTCGCGCCGAGGATCATCGGATTCCTGCGCACGGGGCAAGCGAGCGCGATCGAGCGGATCGGCGATCACGCGCTCGTCGCCGATCGGCTCCTTTCGGCCGTTGTGGCGCCGCTCGAGTGCGCCCCGGCCTTGGTGGAGGACGCTCCGCGCATCGTTTCGGCGATCGATCTGCGCCTCTCGAGGAATCCCGCGCGGGGGGAGCTCGAAATCGATCTCAGCCTGCCGGGGGCGACTGCCGCTCGACTGGCTCTCTTCGATCCGGCGGGACGCGAGGTCCGCGTCCTCCGGGAGGGCCGGCTCGAACGGGGAACGCACCGGGTCCGGTGGGACGGAAAGGACCAGCTCGGGCGCCGCTGCGCGGCGGGGGTCTACTTCGTCCAGGTGCGGACGGCGGGCAGGAGTCGGGGGCAATCGCTCGTCTACTTCCCATGATCCCCGGCCCGGTGGATCGTCTCCACCATGATGATCCGGAGCTCCGACGGTGGCGATCACCCGCTGGATGCTCTACGATTCCCCGTTGTTCTTGCCCGCGCGACGGTCAGCCAAATGACAGATATGGGAGGAGAGTCCCGTGAGCGTCGTCGTCACGCCCTGCACCTCGCTCGATGACCTCAGCGCAGCACTCACACCGATCATCCACTACTTCGGCGCGCGACCTACGGCCGAGGACATCGAACGGTGGAGCCGGACGATCGACATCTCCCGGATGCACGCCGCGCGAGTCGACGACCGTATCGTGGGAGGGGCGGGCGCGTTCAGCTTCGAGCTCACGGTCCCGGGCGGGACGGTGCCCGCCGCGGGCGTCACGGTCGTCGGCGTCCTGCCGACCCACCGCAGGCGCGGGATCCTCCGCGCCATGATGCGCGCGCAACTGGACGATGTGCGCGAGCGCGGGGAGCCGGTCGCCTACCTCTGGGCCTCGGAGGAGACGATCTACAGGCGATTCGGCTATGGGATGGCCTCGGTGAGCGGCGAGATCGATCTTCCGCGGTCGGCGAACGCCTACGCCCGTCCGTTCGAGCCGAGGGGAGAGGCGCGCATGGTCGATGAGAAGGAGGCGCTGGAGCCCTTCTCAGAGATCTACGACGCCGTGCGCCGCGAAACCCCCGGCATGTTCGCCCGGCCACGCGTCTGGTGGGAGGCGCGCAGGCTCCCCGATCCGGAGAGCCGGCGGCACGGGGGCGGCGTGATGAACCGCGTATTGCTGACCTTCGGCGGCAAGCCCGCGGGCTACGCCCTCTATCGATTCAACCAGCGCCTCGAGGGAGGAGTCTCCATGGGCTCCGTGAGCGTGCTCGAGGCGATGGGAACCACCTTCGAGGCGACCCGCGAGATCTGGCGTCTCCTGCTCGACATCGACTGGACCTCAAGGCTCACGGCGTTCGCGCTGCCGATCGATCACCCCCTCTTCTTCCTGCTCGCGCGTCCGCGGGCGATGCGTTTCCGCCTGGGCGACGCATTGTGGGTCCGCCTGGTCGATGTCGAGAAGGCGCTGGCGTCCCGTTCCCTCGGCGAAGGCGCGCCGGTCGTCTTCGAGGTCTCCGATGAGTTCTGCCCCTGGAACGCCGGGCGCTACGCGGTCGGCGGGCGGGGCGTGGAGCGGACGACGGCGGCGGCCGAGATCGCCCTCGACGTGAACGCTCTGGGCTCGGTCTACCTGGGGGGATTCGGCTTCGGGCAACTGCACCGGGCGGGTCGAATCGAAGAGCTGCGCGCCGGCGCGGTCGCTCGCGCCGACGCGCTCTTCCCTCGAGGACGCGCCCCCTGGTGCACGGAGATCTTCTAGCTCGACTCGCGAACTCCCGATACGACGACGAGCTTCCGCGTGCGGAGCATCTCCCCGGCGCGCACGCGCACGAAGTAGATGCCGGCGGGAACCTGCCCTCCGCGATCGTCCCGGCCGTTCCAGCGGATCTCATGGACGCCGTGATCCAGGGTTTGAGGCTCCAAGATCCTCACGCGCCGGCCGTCTGCCGCGTGGATGCTGACGCGGACGGGAGACTCCCGGTCCAAGGCGAGGCGCACGCGGCAGTCGCCTCGGGTTGGATTCGGCCAGACCGACTGCAGGCGCAGGAGCGATCGGCCCACCGCATCAGCGATCTCATCCACGTCACCGGCACAGGAGCTGCCGGGAAACTCGAGCGCGCCCATGTCGACCAGCGGCGGCGCCCCCAAGCCGAGATCCTCCGAGCAGGGATCGTCGTGGAATCGTGGCGCCCCGGCGAGATCGGCGAGGATTCCCAGGGGCACGCTCGCATTCTCGGCAGCGTCGATGCAAGGCGAGTATGGGAGCAGCGAGAGATCGTCGTCTTCGGTGCCGGCGATATTGTCGGAGCCGTCGATATCGGCGAGAAGGGGATCGGCCTCGGTGCAGCCGGGGAAGTCCGCGGGATCGGGCGGATCTTCGCCCGGCTCCGCCGTGAATACCCCCTCGATGTCGCTGTAGCGAAAGTCCGCCGTGGCGTTCGAGTCGCTCTTGTGGACCTGCGCCTTGAAGCGTGAGGGCGCGTTCACCGCATCGTTTCCCCACAGGATGGAGTTGCGCACGGCGACGGTCCCGCCGTAGCCGACCGCGATCCCACCGCCATCGTCCGCCTGATTGCGGGTAATGTCGCAGTTCATCAACTCCACATTCGCCATGAGCACGACGAGCCCGCCGCCGAAGAGAGAGCTGTTGCCGCTCACGACGGTGTTGACGAGGGTTGTGTTGCCGGCGGTCCAGATCGCCCCCGCCTCGATCGCCTCGTTTCCGTAAAAGGCGCAATCGACGAGGCTCATCCCATCGCCGAGATTGCAGATGGCTCCGCCATTCGAGTACGGAGGGCCGGTGGCAGAGGAGACGTTGGCGGTGAAGACGCAGCGCTCGAGGCGAATGACCGTAGCCGACGCGCTGAAGATCGTCCCGCCATCTCCGACCGAGGATCCGCCCCAAGCGGAGTTGCGGACGAACCGGCAATCTTCGTAGGCCACGTTGCTGCCCGAATCGTGGTAGGCCGCGCCTCCGCGCCCCGCCCATGCGAGGTTGTCCTCGAACCTGCAGCCGACAACGCGGGGGCGTCCGGGGAATGTTCCGAGAGCGGCGCCCAAGTGCGCGAGGTTCTCGAGGAACTCGCAGTTCTCGATTCGCGGGCTCGCGTTCTGTAGGAGGATCCCAGCGGCCGCTCCGTTCCAGCCCGACGATTGCTCGGCGTAGCCGCCATAGACCACGAATCCGTCCAGGATCGCGGTCGAGTCGACGCCGCTGCCCGTGAGGACGTGGTAGGCGTTCTCGGCATGGTTGACCCAGTTGGCTTGATCGTCGCGCGCCAGATCGCCGCTCAGCCGGGTCGGATGGAGCACAGGATCGCGCTCCGGCAGGGACGATTCGGTTCCGGAGAAGCCCCCGTAGAGCGCGACGCCTGCGCTCAGGTGGAATGAGGCGGCTCGGTCACCCGCGAGATACCCGACGCCTCGATCGGGCTCGTAAGTGCCCTCGGCGACCCAGATCTGGGTGCCGGGGACGGCTACGGACAGGGCATCCTGAAGCGTCGTGAAAGCGTCGACCCAGCTGCTGCCATCGCCGGCGCCGGAGGCGTCCGCATCCACATGAACGACCGCGCCATGCGCTGGACCCGCAAGTGCTAGCGATACTTGAGCGATACAGACTAATAGAAATGATCCCAAGCAGTTATGATTCATTGACTGATCTCCATACAAGCTCAATGCGGTTGAATGAACTTGAGTCGTCGCGGCCTGCGCGCTTCTGATACATCCCGCATGGGGCGATTTGCGCCGCTTGCGCTCTCGCCCTCCCCAAGGACCTCACTGGAGCGTACATATGTTCGCCATGGCGTCCGGGGTGCTAGACTCACGGTCGGGCACGATCGCGCAGCCTGCGCAGGAGGCGAACCATGGATCTCGAATCTCTCCGGGACCGGATCGAGGAGGCGGACCGTCAGATCCTCGAACGGCTGAAGGAGCGGCTCGATCTCGCCGGAACGATCGCCTCGATCAAGCTCCGGCAGGCGCTGCCGTTTCGCGACACAGCGCAGGAGGATCGCGTTCTGGAGCATCTGCGCCGGCTCGCCGGGGAGCGGGGGCTCGATCCGCACGAGGTCGAGCGGCTCTTCCGGATCATTCTCGAGATGTCGGTCGCCCGTCAGAATGCGCACGTGCGCAGCTTGGACGAGACGCCCCTACGCGTTGTCTATCAGGGGATCGAGGGATCCTACAGCCATCTCGCAGCGCAGAGGCGCTACGCCGAGCGCGCCGGGGGAGTCCTCCTCACCGGCTGCGAGAGCTTCTCCGCCGCGGCGGAGCGCGTGCGAAAGGGCGAGGCCGACTACGCGCTTTTGCCGATCGAGAACACGACGGCCGGAAGCATCAACGAGACCTACGATCTGCTCGCGGATGGGGGGCTCGCCATCGTGGGGGAGATCCTGAGCCGAGTGGAGCACTGTCTGCTCGGCGTGCCGGGAGCTTCCATCGAGGGTCTGCGCACTGTGCTCTCCCATCCGCAGGCGCTCGCGCAGTGCCGCCCTTTCCTCCAAGAGCGGCTCGGTCATGCCCGCATCGAGCCTTTCTCCGATACGGCGGGTGCCGCCCGCCTCGTCCGCGAGCGCCGGGACCCGACGCTCGGGGCCATCGCGAGCGAAGAGGCCGCACGCTACTACGGCCTCGCGATCCTTGTCGCTGGCGTCCACGCCGAAGCTTCGAACGTGACCCGCTTTGTCGAGATTGCGCGGGAGAGCGAGGCCTGCGCGGCCGACCGTCCGATCAAGAGCTCCCTCATCCTCGAGTTGCCCCACAGGCCGGGCGCATTGCTGGAGGCGCTGCGGATCTTCGGCGACCGAAGAATCAACCTGATGAAGCTCGAGTCTCGGCCGATCCCGGGAAAGCCTTTCCAGTACCGTTTCTACCTGGACGTGGAGGGGCACTCCGGCATCCCGCCGCTGAGCGAGGCGATCGCGGGCCTCGACCGGGGAGGATTCGCCATTCGGTTTCTCGGAGCGTATCCGGCGGCTCTCTGATTCCGCCCGCCGGGGGGAAACGCGGATCCCATCAGGTAGCGGGGCGACGGCCGAGGCCGATGCGCTCCTCGCCCCCCTCCACCCGATTCCCGCTGGCGCTGGAATCCGCTCCGGTCTAGATTCGCTCCGCCGGTCCACGCCAGGGAAGAGGGGAGGAGGCAAGACCGATGGCTACCCACCACGATCCGTACGAGAACTACGAGCTTCCGATCGACGGCTTCAAGGGATCTCCAGAGGAGATCGAGGAACAGTGGCATCGGAAGTGCTTCGTCGGCCGAGGCGACTCGGTCAAGCAGCTCACATGGCGCGCCGTCATCATGGGGTGGGCGCTCGGCGGGATCCTCTCTCTCACTAACATCTACGTCGGTCTCAAGGCGGGCTGGGCCTTCGGCGTCGCCATCACCGCGTGCATCCTTTCCTACACCATCTGGACCGGACTTCACAGACTGCGTCTCGCCCGGACCCAGATGACGATCCTCGAGAACAACTGCATGCAATCGACCGCCAGCGCGGCCGGCTACTCCACGGGCGGCACCCTGATCTCCGCCTTCGCTGCCTACATCCTCATCAACAACGAGACTCTGCCGCTCCCGCTGATGCTGGGCTGGGTCTTCTTCGTCGCAGTGCTCGGAGTGACGATGGCGGTTCCGATGAAGCGGCAGATGATCAATGTTGAGCAGCTGCGCTTCCCGAGCGGGATCGCCGCGGCCGAGACGCTGCGCGCGCTGCACGCAAAAGGGGACAAGGGGACCCGAGCCGCCCGCGCGTTGGGCGTGGGGGGGCTCTTCGCTGCGCTGAGCGCGTTTCTGACCGATGGTCTGAGGCTCATCGCCCCGAGCCTGGAGTCGCTTCAGATCTCATCGCTCGTCAGTCGCCTGAGCGCAGTCACGCTCGGTCCCGCCTGGATTGGCAGGACGGTCACCTTCACGTGGGATCCGATCTTTATCGCCGCGGGGATGTTTGTTGGGATGCGCGTCGCGACGAGCATCCTGCTCGGGTCGATCCTATGCTGGATGGTCTTCGTACCCTGGCTTCAGGCAAACGTCCCCGAGGCCTCCGGTCTGACCGGTTTTCGCCTCCTCGTGCAGTGGACCCTCTGGGCCGGAACGGCCTGCATGGTCACCTCCGGGATCTTGGCCGTGCTCTTCCAGTGGAAGAGCGCCCTGCGCGCCTTCCAGGGACTGGGCGACATGTTGACCAAGCGCGGCGGCTCGAGGCGCGACGTCCTCTCCGGGATCGAGACGCCCAGCTCCTGGTTCCTCCTCGGGCAGCTGATTTCGCTGGTGGCTCTGGCCCTGCTCGCCCACGCCACCTTCGGCATGCCCTACTGGCAGAGTCTCGTTGCCGTGCTGTTGAGCTTCGCGCTCGCCCTCGTGGCCTGCCGGGTGACGGGAGAGACCGACACGACGCCCGTGGGTGCGATGGGGAAGATCACACAGCTCGTCTTCGGCGGGCTCTCGCCGGGCAACATGAACGTGAACCTCATGGCGGCCAACATCACGGCCGGCTCGGCGACGTCATCAGCCGATCTCCTCACGGACCTGAAGAGCGGCTACCTGCTTGGAGCGCATCCCAGGAAGCAGTTCATCGCGCAGTTCGCGGGAATCTTCATCGGCACCATCGTCACGGTCTTCGCCTTCCGCGCGCTCATACCCAATGCCGAGTCGCTCGGGACCGACCAGTTTCCCGCGCCTGCCGCGCAAACCTGGAAGGGGGTCGCCGAGGCGATGGCCCTGGGACTCGACACGATGCATCCCGTGAAACTGTGGTGCATCCTGATCGGCGGGTTGGTCGGGATTCTGCTTCCGATCCTCTCGCGGCTCTTCCCGAAGAAGCAGAACTGGATTCCTTCGGCCGCCGGCATCGGGCTCTCCTGGGTTTTCCAGTGGTACTACGGCCTTCTCTTCTTCATCGGCGCCGTGATCGGCCGCCTCTGGCAGAGGAGGAACCCGGCGCACTGCGAGGAGTATCTCTTCCCGGTCGCCTCTGGGGTCGTGGCCGGCGGCGCGCTCATGGGCGTGGTCCTTGTCTTCTGGGAGAACGGGCGGGAGATTTTCAAGCAGTTCCTGGGGATGTAGCGGCGGCGCCGCGACGTTGTCATCGGCCGCGGCCCACGCTACCATTCACACCGTGGTGTGGACGGGAGGCGGGAGCCTCCTCATCGACGGGAATCGAGACAGGGGGGAATCGGGATGCATGAGGAGAGCATCAAACTACTGAACGAGGCGCTTGCGGACGAGCTGGCCGCGATCCATCAGTACATGTACTTCCACTTCCATTGCGACGATCAGGGCTACGACCCGATGTCGCTTCTCTTCCGGCAGAAGGCGATCGAGGAGATGATGCACGCCGAGCGGCTGGCGGAGCGGACCCTCTTCCTCAAGGGCGAGGTGGAGATGGTTCCCGGCGCTGCGGTTCAAAAGGTTCAGGACGTGGGGACCATGCTCCACATCGCGAAGCTGAGCGAGGAATCTGCGGTCAAGATGTACAATCGCTTCGCCAGCAAGTGCGGCGAGCACGGCGACAGCGTGACCAAGAAGCTCTTCGAGGACCTGGTGGCCGACGAGGAGCGCCACTACGACAACTTCGACGTCCAGGAAGAACACCTGAAGAAGTTCGGGGAGCAGTACCTCGCTCTCCAGGCGATGGAGCGCGCAAAGCAGGGCGGCTCCGGGGCGGCTCCGTCCGCCTAGCGGGAGATCCGGGTCCCTGCCGGATGATTCCGCTTGACGACTTGGCGATTTGGCCATAGAGTCAAACCATGTCTGTGTCGATCGTCAAGGGGCGGGAGGTCTTCCGGCGCCAGGCGAGCGTCCTGAAGGCGCTCGCTAACGAGTCGCGTCTGATGATCGTCGATCGCCTGAGCCGCGGGGAGTGTAGCGCGGGGGAACTCACGCGGCTCATCGGATCGGACCAGACGACGGTCTCGAAGCACTTGGCTGTCCTGCGGGCGCATGGAATCGTCGAGGACCGCAGGGAAGGGAGCGTGGTCGTTTACCGCCTCCTCACGCCGTGTGTCATGAACTTCTTCTCCTGCGCGACGCAGGTGATCAAGGAATCGCGGTGAGGCGGATCTTTTTATTTGATGGGATGTTGCCGGTTTGGCCAAGTCGCCATATCGGCGGGCCCGATCGCGGGGAGTGAGGGAGAAGACAGGGTGGACATCGGCGGGATCATCGCAAGACTCCTGCAAGGAGGGTTCGGAAACCTCGCCGCCTATCTCGCGGCGCACGTGCTTCTCTGCCTCGTGCCTGCCTTCTTCATGGCCGGCGCGATGACCGCGCTCGTTCCCAAGCAAGCGATCACCCGCCTTCTCGGCCGCAATAGCCCGCGAATCGTGTCCTATCCGGCCGCGGCCGCAGCGGGCTCGGTGCTGGCGGTCTGTTCCTGCACCATCGTTCCGATCTTCGCGGGCATCTACAAGAAGGGGGCAGGGTTGGGACCCGCGGTCACCTTCCTCTTCTTCGCGCCGGCGGCGAACATCCTGGCTCTGGTCTACACCGGCGGCGTGATCGGGGCCGATCTCGCAGTCGCGCGGCTCGTTCTCTCACTCGCCTTTGGAATCGGAATCGGGATGATCATGGCATTGATCTTCCGCCATGAGGACGCCGCGCGCGACCGGGAACCCGATGCGCTGTTCGCGGGCGAGACTTCAGCTCCGCGCACCCCGCTTCTCTTCCTGCTTGTGCTCGTCGCATTGCTGCTCTCGGGGACGCTGAAGCTCGGGTTTCTCACCCGTTCCTACCTGGACTTGAACATCCCGATCGCCGGCGCCATGCGACTCCAGGAATGGCTCCTGCGTCTTGTGCCGTTCGACGCCGCGCGCGGGGAGGAGGGAGTGAGCGTTCAGGGGGCGATCCTGATTCCTCTCCTCGCCCTGCTCGTCCTCACCGCCTGGAGGGGGCTCGCGCGCATCGACGAGGGATGGAACCGCTGGGCGAAGGCCACGCTGGTCCTGGTCATTCTGACCCTGCTGATTGCCGCGTTGCGGATCATCCCGCTCCCCTCCGGGCTCGCCGTCGGACTGACGGGGAAATCCATCGGGGTCGGCCTCGCCGTGCTCGGGCTCGCTTGGCTCGCGCGCAGGCGCTTGGGCGATCGAGCGACCCGTTCTTGGCTCGCCGAGACCTATCGATTCATGCGGCAGATCTTTCCCCTTCTCCTCGTCGGCGTCTTCGCGGTCGGGATCGCGCGACAGCTGATCCGCGCCGAGTGGATCGAGTCCCTCGCCGGGAGCAACACGCTCCTGGGGAATGTGGCCGGCGTCGTCTTCGGCGTTTTCATGTACTTCCCGACCCTGGTGGAGGTCCCGATCGCGCAGATGTTTCTATCGCTCGGAATGCACCGCGGTCCGCTGCTCGCCTACTTGATGGCCGATCCGGAGCTCAGCCTTCAGAGCATCCTCATCATCACGGCCATCATCGGGCGCGCGAAGACCTGGACGTATGTCGGCTGGGTAGCGGTGTTCAGCACGCTCGCGGGGCTGATCTACGGCGCCTGGGCGGATGGCGCGGGGATCCTCGCGTTGATCGCGTACCTCCTCGCCTTTCTTGGATTCCTGGCTTTGACTTTGGCCTTCGTTGAGCGACGGAATCGCCGGCACGCCGAAGCGGGCGGCGCGTTCCACACAACCTAGAAGGAGGTGGCAAGTGCGAGTCCTTGTGTTGGGCCCGGGATGCGCCAAGTGCAAGGAGCTGGCGAAACGAACCGAGAAGGCGATGCTGAGTCTCGGTCTCGATGCGACGGTTGAGAAGGTCACCGACCTCAGTGAGATCATGAAGTTCGAGATCATGATCACGCCGGCTCTCGTCATCGACGGCGTCGTGAAGGTCTCCGGCCGCGTTCCGAGCGAGTCCGAGATCCAGTCGCTTCTGACCACCGCCCTGAGCTAGAGGGAGGATCACCGATGTTGCGGCATCGCGCAAGCGTGCGGGTTGCGGGACTGCTCTTCCTGGCCATCGCCAGTCCCGCGGCGGCGTCCGAGCAGGCGGCGCTTCCGCGCCTGGTCGATCTGGGTGCCGGAAAGTGCATTCCATGCAAGAAGATGGCTCCCATCCTCAAAGAAATGGAGAAGGACTACGCCGGAGTCGTTGACATCGTCTTCATCGATGTCTGGAAGGACCCGAAGGCGGGCAAGCCCTACAAGATCCGCGTGATTCCTACTCAGGTCTTCTACGACATCGCAGGGAAGGAAGTCTTCCGCCACGAGGGATTCTTCTCACGGGAGGAGATCGAGAAGGTCTTCAGGGAGAAGCTCGGGGTGAAGACGATCCCGAAAGAGCAGGACGACGGCGGGACGAGGGCGGGGTCGCCGTCGATCCCGCGCGAGGGCGAGGCGTGGGTGGAAGGTGGTGTCGAAGGGCGCGGTTTCGTCTCAGTCGGCGAGATCCCCGAGTCCCCGCCGCTCCTGATCCAGATCGTCCACTCGAGCATCGCCTGCGCCTGCGTCCTGGAGCGTTGCGAGAGGCAGGGGCGCCTTCTTCATGAGATCCTTGATCCGCGCGGCGCGGACATCGCGCAGATCTGGATCGATCGTGCGGAGGAGCCCGAGCGAGCCGATGAGGTGCTGGACGCGTGGGGACTCGGGTACCTGCCCGCGATTGCGCTCCTCGATTCGGGCGGGAGGCCCTACTACGCGGACGATGAGGAGATCGACCTGGACGCGCTTGTGGCTCTTCTCGGGGAATCCTTCTGATGCCATGGATCGAGAGGCTCTCCGAGACTCTCGCGAGCGTGATCGAGAGTAGCGCGTTTCTCGCCCCATTCGCGGCTTTCCTGGGAGGGGCGCTGACCGCGCTCAACCCCTGCGTCCTGGCGATGATCCCCATGATGGTGGGACTCGCCGCGGGCGTGGCCGGAAGGGCCGCGGAAAGCGTTCCGGGGGCCAAGGTCTGGAAGGCGACCCTCCGCTACTCGCTTGTCTTCGTGGTGGGATTCGCCCTCGAACTCGTATTGCTCTTCACCCTCTTCGCCTCGGCGGCGGGCTGGCTTCAAGCAGATTGGTGGAGCTATGTCCTGGCGGGAATCTGCGCGATCGTGGGCCTCCACCTCCTGGGACTTCTGCCGATTCCGGCGATCCCGCTTCGCCCCAATGCTTCGAGACTCGCAGGGACGATGGGGGCTCTGATCTTCGGATTCCTCTTCGGCTTGATCTCGCTTCCGTGCACCGGGCCGGTGCTGCTGCTCCTGATCGGGCTCGTGCCCGAGATCGGCGCGACGCGGGCGGGATTCCTGCTCTTCCTCTACGGACTCGGGCACTCGCTCTTGATCGTGGTCGCTGGGACATCGGTCGGTGCGGCAACCGCCCTGATCCAATCGAAGAGGCTCCAGGACGGAGCGCTCTGGGTCCGCCGGGGAGCCGGCGTTCTGATACTAGGCGGCGCCATCTGGCTCCTCGTACGGTGAGATGGATGCCCCGCCTGTCGTTTCTCGATCGCTATCTTACCGTCTGGATCTTTCTCGCGATGGCCGCAGGCGTCGTCCTGGGCTATCTCGTGCCCGGGGTCGTGCCATTCCTCAATCGGCTCAACGCCGGCACGACTTCGATCCCGATCGCCATCGGCCTGATCCTCATGATGTACCCGCCCTTGGCGAAGGTGCGCTACGAGGAGATGGCGCCCGTCTTCCGCGACTTCCGCGTGCTGGGACTCTCGCTCGTGCAGAACTGGGTCGTGGGGCCTCTTCTCATGTTCGGGCTCGCAGCGCTCTTCCTGAGCGACAAGCCGGAGTACATGGTCGGAGTCATCATGATCGGTCTGGCGCGATGCATCGCCATGGTGATCGTCTGGAACGACCTTGCGCGCGGGGACACGGAGTACTGCGCGGGCCTGGTCGCCTTCAACTCGATCTTCCAGGTTCTCTTCTACTCGGCCTACGCGTACCTCTTCGTCACAGTCCTACCGACCTGGTTCGGGCTCGAGGGCGTGGCCGTGCGCATCACGATCGGCGAAATCGCGAAGAGCGTGTTCATCTATCTCGGAGTCCCGTTCCTGGCCGGAGTGATCACGCGCTTTTCGCTCATCCGGGCAAAGGGGAAGATCTGGTACCACGCAAAGTTCATCCCAAGGATCAGCCCGATCACGCTCGTGGCGCTTCTCTTCACGATCATCGTCATGTTCTCTCTCAAAGGCGAGACGATCGTTCAGCTCCCGCTCGATGTCGTGCGGATCGCGGTCCCGTTACTGATCTACTTCGTTCTCATGTTCTTCATCTCGTTCTTCATGAGCAAGAAGGTAGGGGCGAGCTATGGGCAGTCGGCGACGCTCTCCTTCACCGCCGCCTCGAACAACTTTGAGCTTGCGATCGCGGTGGCCGTGGGGACCTTCGGGATCCAGCATGGCGCCGCCTTTGCAGCGGTGATCGGCCCGCTCGTCGAAGTGCCAGTCCTGATCTGCCTCGTGAACGTGGCGCTGTGGCTGGGACGGCGGTATTACGGTCTCGGACGTCACGACGCCCTGGAGCGCCGAGTCCGCTCCCGCATGAGCGATTGAGCGCCCGGCGTCTCTCGCTTGAGAAGTCATCGGACAACGACGAGACGGGTGGCAGCGCTTCCAGCCGGCGTCGATAGCCGCGCCAGATAGACGCCCGCCGCGAGGGGGGCGCCCGATCCGTCCAGCGCCTCCCAGCTCACCACATGCTCGCCCGCTGCGATGACCCCGTCGATCAACCGCGCCACTTCCCGTCCCGCGACGTCGTAGACGGCGAGGCGCGCCTCGCCGCGCGCAGGCAACGAGAACCCGAGGCTCGTGAAGTCCCGGAAGGGGTTCGCTCCCCGAGCTTGCATGGCTATGGCTCCACTCGGGGAGAGGTCAGCCACCCCAGCGGGGTCGAGCTGGATCCCCGGCGCAACGACGAACCGTCGGTCGAGATTGGCCGGTGGAACTCCCACCACAGCTCCCAGGTCGGGCTTGCCATCCCCCGTGAAATCGAGGGCGCGGAAGTCGCCCGGGGCCGCGCCGATGACGTAGCGGCCCTGCAGAGCGAATCCACCGCTCCCGTCGTTCTCGAAGACCGAGACATCCTGGGCCCCGTAGCTCATGAGGAGGAGATCGATATCGCCGTCGAAGTCGGCGTCGCCCGCTTCGATCTCTCCAGTCGGTGTCACCTCCGTCGAGAACGTGCCGCGGATCGTGACCGGTGCGCCGAGAGTGCCATCTCCCTGGTTCATGAAGATGGAGATCGTTCCTTCCCACGCGCCGCGAATGTTGGCCGTCGCCAGGTCCGGGTATCCATCGCCGTCGAAATCGCCGGCCGCGACGCTGATCGGCCCGTCGGGCATCGAGTACTCTTCCGGCGCGCCGAAGAGCCCGCCGCCAAGCGCGCGCACGATCTTCACGCCATCGGCGTGGATGGTGGCGATGTCATCCCTCTCGTCCTGGTCGAAGTCGGCCGCGGCCATCTGCTTCGGATCCGTCGCGTAGGTGACGACATAGGGAGTCGCGAAAGTCGCATCGCCGTTGTTGCGGCGGATCCAGACCCAGGGGCTGTCGATGCTGACGCAACCCAGGTAGTCGGTCAGGAGCACATCGAGGTCGTTGTCCTGGTCCACGTCCATCGTGATGAGATCCCCGGTCCCACAGGTGCCGACCTGCCAGACCGTAGCGCCGCCGAACGCGCCGTTCCCGTCGTTCAGGCGCACGGCGAAGTCGTAGGGTGGCGAGGTGGGATCGAAGGCCCAGACGAGGTCGAGATCGAGGTCGCCGTCGAGATCGGCGAGGCGTGGTGTCATGGCGCCCCGCGGCCCAACGTAGTTCTGGCGCGGCTCGAAGCTGCCGTCACCGTTGTTCCGGATGACCGAGATCCCGCCCCCGCCGGCATAGGCGTAGCTTGAAACGACATCGAGATCCTGATCGCCGTCGATGTCTCCCGCGTCCATCCACCCGCAGAGAGGCTCGAGGTCCCGGCCAGCGGGTTCGAGGAAGGCGCCGCCGCCGTCGTTCAGGTGAACTCCCAGGGTGAGCGAGTAGCGATTGAGCACGAGAGCGTCGAGATCGCCGTCTGCGTCGGCATCAGCGGCGGCGATGCGCATCGGCGTGTTGCCGCCCGCGTACTCCAAACCTGCGCCGAAGGCGGCCGGTCCCAGCGCCGGCGTGACGACCCAGCCGCCGCTTCCGGCGTGAGCGGTGAGCAGGTCGAGCCACTCATCGCCCGTCAACTCGGCGGCGGCGATGTCGACCGCCCCACCGAGGTAGCGCGGCATCGTGATGTAGGAGCGATTCCCCAGGGCGCCGTCGCCCAGATTCCGATAGAGGCAGACTGCGCCGTAGTCGGCGTCGAGCTGCGTGCGGGTCGAGGAGTAGAGGACATCGAGATCGCTGTCGCCATCGACATCGGCGAGCTCGAGGTTCGCGTAGGCGTCGCCCGCCCAGACCTGATCCTGCGCGACATACTCCACTGGGGTCGCGAAGCTCCCACCGCCTTCGTTCATCAAGACGACGATGCGGAATCCGTCTCGCGCGACGACGAGATCGGCGAGCTGATCGCCGTTCAGATCACCGGCTTCGATGTCGGAGGGGCCGGTCCCGACCGTGACGAGGAGGGGAGCCAAGAAGCCGAGCCCGGCGTCGTTTCGCAGAATCGCGATCTGGGTGCCCTGGCCCCCCGGACCGTATCCGGCCACCGCGGCGTCGATGTCGAGATCGCCGTCCAGGTCCACTGCGGCGATCGCCGTCGGACCGGCAAGGGCCGCGAAAGTCTGGTGCGTGGCGAAGCTTGCGCCGCCGAGATTCCGCAGGAGGGAGACCGTGTTGCCCTCGTGGTTCGACCCCGTGTTCGAGGCCAGGATGTCGGGGATTCCGTCATCGGTGAAGTCGGCGATCGCGACCCCGATCGAGGGCGAGCCGATTTCGAGGAAGAGAGGTTCGGCGTAGCCGCCTGCGCCGTCGTGCAGCATCACCGAGAGATTGCTCGGGAACCAGTGGTTCGAGGCCACATAGTCGGGCAGCTCGTCTCCGTTGAGATCGGCGACGGCCGCATCGTGGGGATAGAACCCCTCGGGGTACGAGCCGGTGGCATAGGTGGTGGATGTATCGAAGTGACGGACAGTCGACCCGGCCGGAGCGGCCAGGGCGGCGATCAGAGCGAAAAGGATGGGAAGATCCAGCAACCTCATGGCGAACCTCCTGTCTCTGCAATCGACCGAACCCCCCAGGTTACCGAATCTCGGCGCTCCAGAGGCGAGCTGGCGGACTGGATGACGTCGCTCGCGGCGCACGCTCAGATACATCCGATTCCCATTTCCACGCCCGTGAGGAGCTGCGCGGCTTCGGCGTCAGCTCAGATGAAGTCGCGAGTGCTCTGTGAACTTGTGCACAAGCGAGAACGGCGTTGATGCCCGCCGGAGTTGAGATTACCTTCACCAGTCATTCGTCCTGCTGCGTGAGGCGATCCACGTCTCGCGCTCCCCTTGATATTCCTGGTTGCCCAGCTCAAGGAGGCTCCATGCGACCGAGCATCTATCCCTTCGCGACTTCCACGCCCGGCTCGAAGACGCATCTCGGCCTTCGTTGGACGACCGCCTTGGCTTTCGTCGGTGGCTTCATGCTGATCGGTGCGGCCGGACCGGCGCAGGCGAGTCTCGCCTTGATTCGTCAGGGCGCGGAGAGCCGCGGAGCCCAAGAGCCTGGCGACTCGTATGGCCGGGCCCTCGCGACGGGCGACTTCAACGGAGACGGGATCGACGACCTCGCCGTTGGCTCTCCGTTCGAGGACGTAAGTGGAGTGTCTGGGGCGGGGGCTGTGGTCGTGAGCTACGGGAGCGAGTTCGGCCTCAAACCCGAAGGAGCCCAACTTCTCCTGCAAAGCGACGGGGATGCGCTCGAGTTTGCCGCAAGCTTCGGGTGGTCGCTCGCTGCCGGAGACTTCGACGACGATGGCTATGACGATCTGGCCGTCGGCGCTCCATCCGCCGACTACGATGCGAACCTCATCAACATCGGCTACGTCTTCGTCTACGCGGGGGGACCGGAAGGGCTTTCCTACTGGCACTACCTCTGGCAACCGGGGGCAGGCGGAACGGCGGAAGCCCATGACGCTTTCGGGACATCGCTTTGCGTGGGCAACTTCGATGGGCTCTCGGGGTCGTACGAAGACCTGGCCATTGGCTCCCCGGGGGAGGACTCGGATGCTGGCGCTGTCTTCTACTTCACCGGGGGCTCGAACGGGCTTCTCAACGGCTCGAGCGGATGGCGTAAGCAGTCGACCTATGGCGGGACGAATGTCGCGGGAGACAAGTTCGGCTACTCCGTCGCCGCTGCACATGTCTGGGGGAATGAATACGACGAGCTGATCGTGGGCACTCCCTTCAAGGAAGTGGCTGGGACCGTGGACGCCGGCATCGTTTGGGTGATCCTGGGAACCTCAACCGGCCCCTCCACCACATCAGCGGAGTCGATCGAGCCGGACGAGGACGATCTCGTCAATCAGCCCTATCCGAACGGATTCTTTGGCTGGGCAGTCGCCGGTGGACGGTTCTTCGGCGGGTCGTTCGACGGCGTGGCGATCGGAGAACCGGGTCGCAGCTACTTCGGCCATCCCGAATCGGGCCGCGTCGTGGTCGGGAGGGGGAGTCTCCTCGGACTGAACTTCGTCGATGCGAACGCCATCGCCCTCTTCCAGGATGATGCGGGGTGGGCTCTCGGCAACGATGACGGCTTCGGCCGCGCGCTGGCGGCCGGCTTCTACGATACCTCTGACGGCTACGAGGATCTGGCCATCGGCTCGCCGACCGACAACGCGAATGGGGGCCCCTTCGGCGCAGGAGTGGTCTCGATCCTCTTCGGGGGACCGAGCGGCCCGGGTTCGCACGGTTGGGTCGGCTGGGCGGAAGACGCATGGCACGACGACATCGAGGCGAACGATCAGTTCGCGACCTCGGTCGTCATCGGACGATTCGATGGCACGGGCAGGGGGAACCTCGCGATCGGCGCTCCGGGGGAGGATGCAAACGCGGGAATGGTCTGCATCTCCGCTCCGTGGAGGCAGCAACAGTATCCGGGGTACCGGACCGCCCTGGCCGTCGACTGCGAGGGGAACTGGGTCTTCGCGTTGCGACCTTTCGATGAGGTTTGCATCGCGAGCACCACGAAGATCATGACCGTGCTGCTGGCGTGCGAACGGAGTGAGCTTCCTCCGGGCGACCCGTTCCACGTCAATCTGGGCCTGGAGTATCAGGTCCCCGACTGGATTCGCGAGCGGATTGGCGGCTCCAGGTACCATTTCAAGGACGAGCAGCGGCTCTCGGGCTGGGACCTTCTCCGCTGCTGTCTCTACCCCTCGGGCAACGATGCCGCCTATGCCATTGCGGATCTTCTGACCGGTGGGAACAATAACTGGAACGGCGCCTACGACAACACCGTCCCAGTCTTCGTGGCGCAGATGAACGCCCGCGCGGCCGAGCTCGGTATGACCCGGACGCACTTCACGAATCCCGCGGGACTGGACAAGGGCGGACCCAAGAGCTGCGCCCACGACATGATTCTATTGGGCCAAGCTGCGATGGCGAACGAGACTTTCCACCTTGTCGCCTCGAGCACTTCGTTTGACTTCGACACCAGTTATCTCGCCGGGGGCATTGTCCGAGTCGAGTTTGAGGAGCAATTGAACTACGGCTTCCTGCAGGGGCTCCAGAATAGCGATCCCCGATTCGAGGGGGTCAAGCCCGGATGGACTCCCTGTGCCAACGCGACCGGGGTGTACGCGAAGTCTCACGCCTTCGGAACCGTCTTCGCCGCGACCTTCGGCAGAACGATCGTGGACGATGATTGGGGACCGTATTACGAGGAAGCCCCTGCGCTCGTGCAACTCGCAGCGGCGGACTGTGGCGGTAGCGTCGCCCGGGACGGCGCGCCGCCCGTCTCCGGGAGAAGCCTCGGCGGCTTCCGCGTCGATTGGCCCGAGTTGTCGACCGAGATCGGCCACTATTCCGGAGGTGTCACCGAGCTTCGCGCTCCCGCGGGAGGCGGCCGCCGCAACACGCATCTCGACCTCCTGCGACCGGGCGGGACGGGGTTGACGCAATGCGATCTCGAGCTGGATCGGGGCGCGGAGCTCGCACTCCCGCCGTCGCGGTCCGTGACCCTCGGGGTCGCGCCGTTCCAGGCGCACGGCGAGATCTTTCTCGTCAATCACGGAGAGGCGAACGCCACGATCTACGTGACCACGCCGCAGTCGGGGACGCCCATGGCCTTCAACTTGGCGCCCGGCGATCGCGCCGTGATCGCCCCCTATTCCGGTCCTCAGGAACCCTTCTGGAACTACCAGATCGAGAATCCGAGCGGCAGCGAGTCCGTCGTCCTGGGTATCGTGGAAAACTACTCGTGGAGCCTGACAGGACTTCCCGGAGGGATGACCCCGGCATTCAACGCGCAGCTTGCCCACTTCGGCGATCTCCACGAACAGTCGGTGCGCGTGCATGTGATCGGCAACGATCCCGTCCCAGGCCGGTCGGTCTACGTCTCGCTGCACGATCCCGATGTCGTGCTCGATGCCTCGGAGGAGATCGTCGGTGGCCCCGACGCCGCGACCCGACTCCTGCCCGCATTCCCGAATCCTTTCGAGTCGTCGACTCGGATCGCATTCGACCTGCCGGCGGGAGGCGATCTACGGCTCGGGCTCTTCGACCCTTCCGGCCGACGCCTGCGCGTCCTCGAGCAGGCAGGGGCAGCCGCGGGACGCGGGAGCTTCGACTGGGATGGGAGGTCGGATGACGGTCGCGAGCTCGCTCCTGGGGTCTACTTCTACCGGCTCGAGCGGGACGGTCGCGAGGAGGCCTCCGGCCGCATCATCCGGGGACGATGACAACGCGTTTGTGCTCGGGCGAGACCCCCTTCGGGGATCGAATTGCTGGGGGGCGGGGAGCTTGACGACAGCCGACCGTCAGCACTACGCCCTCCAGACGATCTTCTCGTTCTTCCTGGGGCTCATGGCCCTCGCCTTCGTCGGCATCGGTGTGAACACCTTCTATCCGTCGCCGGGGGAGAGCTACAGCCGGCAGATGCGGGAGCTGTCGCGGCGTCAGGAGTCGCAGGGACAGAAGGCCGCGCCCGGGAGCTTCTCCGTCGAGGAGCAAGCCCGGCTCGACAGCCTGCGGGCCGAGCAGGACGCGCTCATGGCGCGGAGGGAGACGGAAGTGGAGGACTGGGCGCGAGTGACGAGCATCATGCTGGTGCTCTTCGCGACCCTCGTGCTCGTCGTCTCCATCGGTTTGAGCGAACAGCTTCGCGTGATCTCGAACGGACTCCTGCTGGGTGGGCTGTTCACAATGGTCTACGGCGCGGGATGGGCCATCTTCTCGGGCAACTCGGTCGCGCGTTTCTGGGTGATCTCCTTCGCGCTCGTGGTCTCGGTCGGCCTGGGATATGGGAAGTTTGTTCGCGGACGCAGCAAGAGAGAAACGCTCGGGGGAGCCGCAAGCTCCGTCGAGGACGCGGCGCACTTGAACGATCTCTCCGTTCGCGTCGCGGCCCTCGAGCAGCGGGCCGCGGCCGCCGCGGCCGCCCTCCGTGGCGAGGCGGCCGGGGCAGAGTCGCGCGGGCTGCAGGCGGGGAATCGATTGGATTGACTCCGGCATGCGCCTCATGTAGAATCGTTTATCATTATCATGAATCGAGCTACTGGCGGATCCCGCCCCTTCTGATCGTAGACGCCAGGACACGGATCGCGGTGGATGGATTCATGACTGCTTGAGGATCCCGAAGGCCGCTGAGGTGCAGCCGATGAACCGGATGCTCCCGCGCCTGCTTTTGACCGTCTCCGCAATCACGATCTGGATCGTTCTACCTCCGGATGCCGCCTTCGCCCAGACCCCCGTCGTCGACACCTGGGTCGGGGGAGGGGGATTCGGCGAACCGCTCATGCCGACCGGACGCTGGGACTTCGACAATCTGAGTTCCCAGCAGCGGGACCTGCCCGCCAACTGCGAGAACACCGTCTTCTCTCCCTTCGGCGAGGAACCTGCCTCCATGGGCTGGCAGCCTTCCGAGGACTCGTACTATCCGCCACGCATCGAGTCGGTCGATTCCTGGTTGGAGTCGCCGAGCGGCGATGTCGGAGGCGGCGCGCTCGTCTTCTACGACCCGAACATCCAGGGATTCCATCCCCACCATCGCTCGCTCATGGAGACGCCTCCCTTCCCCGCGCAGATCGCCGAAGGCCCTTCGGCCTACTGGGAGCTCTCCTTCTGGACGAACGCGAATGCCGATCAGCCGCCCGAACAGCTCGGGCTCCTCGTCGGTTCGCGGTATTTCATGAACGGATCCTGGTCGCCCTGGGTCGATGTGCGCCTGCCGATCATGGCCGGACCGCGCCAGCAGCGGGTCCAGCTCGACATCCCCGCGGACGCCGAGCTGGGGCAGGCCCGCGTCGGTGTGGAAAACGACGACTCCGCGCCCGTTCCCGACCGCGGCCCCGCCGTCGATGAGGCGAAAGCCGAAGTGAAGAAGCAGGTCACGACGAGCACCTGGAAGTACGTCCCCGACATCTCACAAGGCGATGAGGCCATCTGCCAGGCGTCGGCCTTCGCGAACTGCCTCAGCTACTGGGCGAACAACGGCTATCCCGAGCTGGCCCCTTCCGAGGGAACACAGGAGGAGAAGAACAAGAAGATCCAGGACGATCTCGAGAAAAAGTGCCACGACGAGGATAAGGGAGACGGCGGCGTCACGGAGTACTTGAGGGAGAAGGGTGTCCTCAGGGGGCAGCCGCCGCAGGGAGACCGAAAGCAACTCCGGCACACCCGGATGACCAGCAAGCTGGCGCTCTGGGACAGCCTGCGAACGCACTTCGAGAAATGCCACGATGTGCTCCTTCGCATCACCTGGTGCGACGAGCATGGGGATCCCGTCGACGCGGACGCGGGCCACTATCTGACTGTCGCCGGTATCACCGTGGACGAGAACGGCAAGGCCAAGATCCACGTCTCCAATCCATGGGGGGACAGCCACCACGAGCCGGACGAGGAGACGCGCGACGACGCCTACGATGAGCTGGATGTGACGGTGGGGGACGACGGCAAAGTCCGCCTGGACAACGACGAGATCGAGGACAACGCCGCAGGTATCGACGATGCCGATCATCTATGCCTGACAGACATCAACATCATCTATCCGGTGGGGGGAAACACTCCGCAGCGCAGCGTGGCGATGACGAATGCTGCAGGCGAACGATCCCTCGTCACGTATGGCTATGCGATCAGCAATGACATCGAGTCCCCGATGAACGAGTGGGCGATGATCCTTCTTGTTCCCTACCAGGATGTCGAATCCCCGCCGGGATGGAGCTGGGAGCCTCTGCCAGCCGATTACCAGGATGGGGTGGGATGCGGCGCTCGCCTCTCGCCATCGGGAATCCTGTGGTCCACGACGACCGACCCCGTTCCACCGGGGGGTTATCTCTCGGGTTTCCAGTTCAAAGTCGACTCGCAGTACCCCGCCGAGGAGTTTGGCGTGGTCTGGTGGACCGACACCATGGGAGGAGAAGGAGAGTTCGGCGCGATCGATGGACCCGTGCCGTTGCCCGCCATGGCGACGGATGCGGATGTGGACGGCCTGAAGCAGGCTTTCCGCATCGACACCTACCCGAATCCCTCTCGCGGATCGATCCGGCTTCGTCTCACGCAAGGTGAGCCGGCGGCGATCCGGCTCGAAGTCTTCGACGTCAGTGGGCGGCTCGTGAGGAGGATCGTCGAGGGATCCTACCCCGCTGGCTCGCACGAGGTCTCGTGGGATCGGAGGAGGGCCGACGGCCGACGCGTCGCCGCGGGCATCTACGAGCTGCGCGCGACGATCGGCGGCTGGGAGCGGCAGCGGCGGCTCGTTCTGCTCGATTGAGATGAGCGGAGGCGTCGCCTCCCCGCCGCCTCCTGCTACTTGAAGAAGAACCCCTTCAGCCGCCCCCAGCTGCTGCGCTGGGTGTCTGTCCCGCCGCACTGCGGCGCCGTCTCGTTCAGCTCGTCCATCGTGCAGGTCATGACTCGCCAGGTCAGGCCCCCGCCGCTGGTCTCGTAGTTGAACCCGTTGTTCGGCCCGGCTCCGTCGGGGCAGCGGCCGATGCACCCTTCGAGTCGCGGCAACGGCGCGCCGGCGAATCCGACCTGGTCGATCCGCACTCCCGCCGGGTCGAAGAGGTAGGCGACCTGCGCCGTCTCGATCGAGGTGGGCAGGCTCAACGCGAGCACGCCGCCCGAGGGCACCACCCCGGTGAGTGGCGCGGCGGTCGTACCGTCGGTCAGGATCCAGCCGGACAGCGGGATGTCGATCGCGAGCGCGGTCCCGTTGTAGAACTCGACCGTGTCGTCCAGGGCCTCGGCGACGTCGATCTCGTTGATGTAGACCGGTCCGCCCAGGGCCGGCGGAGGCGCGTCGTTCATGACACCAAAGGTCTGAGAGAAATCGATCGTCCAGAACAGGGCGTCATTCGCGGGATTGAGGGGGGGATTGGCTGATCCATCCGGGGCTCGCGCAAGCGACACATCTGAGTCGCTGTCGTCATGCGGCAGCGGAGCTCCTCCCTGATCGCCGTAGTACATCTGATCCTCAACGGTGTTCGTGAGATCGATCAGCGAGGTCTCGCCTCCGATGTTGTCGAAGATCCCTCCGAGGTCATCCAGCACGAGATACTGGCCAACGCCGATCACCGTGGAATCTGGAATCACGAAGCCTCCGTCGCTGCCCTGGATCGTCCATCCCGAGAGATCGACGTTCGACGGCCCTGAGTTGTAGATCTCGATGCGTTCCACACCCCGGATGGCCACCTCGTTCACGTAGACCGACGCCGAGGTCGGGAAGACGAACACCGCGGGTCCGAGCAGGGCGAGCAGCAGGAAACCGAAACGGATTCGGCAAGCGATACTGCGTGTCATGGCTTCCTCCAATCCGGCGGCCCGGTGTGTCTCATGTTGATCCCACGCCCCGCTCACTCCTCCCGCCTGCTTCCGCGATCCCGCCTCCGCGGCCGTCTCGCCCGCGCACGCACGCCCCCTTCCTCGCCGGGCCGCGCGATTCCGTAGCGCCGAATGCGGTGGCGGATCCGAGTCTCGGTGATCCCGAGCATCCGTGCTGCGAGCGACTGGTTCCACTCACACCGCTCGAGGGCGCGTCGGATGAGATCGCCCTCGACGCTCAGAAGGCGCGCATCGAGCGTCTCCCCGCGGCGCAGCAACGCCCCCTCGTCCCCGCGACTCGCATCCGGGAGAAGCGACTCGATCCGCGCGTTCGCGGTGCGGATTTTCAGGGGGATCATCTCCGAGGTGATCGCGATTCCGGGCTCCATGGCGATCAGGTACTCGATCAGGTTGCGCAACTCGCGCACGTTTCCGGGCCAGGCGTAGCGGCAGAGGTGGTCCATGGCGTCGGGACGCACGGACGGGGCGGTCCGACCCGTCCTCTCGGCGAACTCCCGGAGGAAGTGGGCAACGAGCAGGGGAATGTCCTCAACGCGATCGCGCAAGGCGGGAAGCCGTACCGGAACGACGCCGATGCGATAGTAGAGGTCCTCGCGGAATCTTCCTTCCCGGATCTCCAAGTCGAGGTCGCGGCTAGTCGCTGCGACCAGACGGACGTCGACTCTGATCGGCGCCCGGCCGCCGAGACGCTCGAACTCCCGCTCCTGCAGGAAGCGAAGCAGCTTCGATTGCGCGGGCGCCGACATATCCCCGATCTCATCCAGGAAGAGCGTTCCTCCGTCGGCGGCTTCGATCCGCCCCGCCCGGGCGGTATGCGCGCCGGTGAAGGCGCCCTTCTCGTGGCCGAAGAGCTCGGATTCGATTAGCTCCTTCGGGATCGAGGGGCACGAGATCGCGACGAATGGCCCCATGCGCCGGCCGCTAAGGTTGTGGACGGCGCGAGCTACGAGCTCCTTGCCCGTGCCACTGGCTCCCTGGATGAGCACACTCGCTTCGGATGCCGCGATGGTCCGGATGGTGGAAGCGATCTTGCGCATCGATGCGCTCGATCCCACAAGCCCCTCGAACGGCTGTCCGGCGTCGGGATCGGCAGGGAGACTGGCCAGGGGTGACTCGCTCTGCAGCTGCAACAAGAGCCCCAGGTACTCGGTGGCCGTTTCGAGGTCGGCGAGATTCGCGGTCGGCGCATCGGCTTCGGCAGCCGGCCGATCGATCGGCGCGCACGCGGCTGCGAGGACCCCGAGCAGCGTGCCGCCGAGGCCGTGGATCGGGACGGCGACGAAGACGATGGGATCGCCACCGGGTGTCTGAGTCGTCGTGATCGCCGCCCTTCTGGTGGCCATGGCTTCGTCGGCCAAGCGGGAGAGGGGAGGTGGAAGGGGCGCGGAGGAGACGGCGCGCGCGAGCGTTGATTCCATGCTGGCGCGCGGGATGACACCGATGGCGGTAAGCTCGAGCCGGTCGGTCAGGATGCGCAAGATGCTCTCGCAAGCGGCTCTCGGATCGGCTGCCTCTCGAGTCGCCGCCGCGAGGATGCCGAGCAGCGGATCCCGTCCCGAGACGTCGGAAGTCTCATCTCTCGATTCGAGCTCGCGCTGGTAGGCCTCAGTCCGCTCCGCAAGGTCGCCTCGCTGCAGCCGCCAGGCCAGCTCCGCGGCGGCCCGCAGCGTGCTTCTCGCCTGCGAGCGATCGATCGTCCACTCCGCGCCGGCCAGGGCGATGAGACTTTCCCAGTTCAAGAGCGCGTTTCCCATGCGCTGAAACGCCTCGGCGGTCCGCCTCAAGCGCTCAGCCGCCGCCTCGCTCAGGCCCGCGCGCAGGAAGAGCTTGCCCAAGGTGAATCGCGTGAGCGCCAGGAGGTGATGGGCCTGGAGATCGCGGAAGAGCCCCTCTGCCGCGAGGAGCGCCTCCCGCGCGCCGTCGAGGTCGTCGAGCAGGAGGCTAGCGTGCCCCATCAGGTGGAACGCCTGCGCCTGTTGCCGTCTGTGCCCGCCTCGCGCGGCGAGATCGCGCGCCGCGCGCGCGGCCTCAAGCGCCGCGGGGGCGTCGACCCTCTTCAGCAGGACGGCCGCCCTGAGGATGGCGGCCTCGCTCAGCGTCTCGCTGTTTCCGGATCGCTCGGCGAGCGACTCGACCTCGCGCGCGGCGTCCTCAGCCTCGGTGATCCGCCCGACCTCGATCAGCGACTCGGCCAGATTGAACCAAGGTTTCGAAAGCCCTTCCTGCTGTCCAAGCTCGGCGCGGATTTGAATCGATCGGCGAGCCCAGCCGATCGCCTCCGCGAAGCGGCCCGTCATGTGGGCGACGTTGGCGAGGTTGTTCAGGCAGTTCGCCTGCCCGACGCGGTCGTTCAGCTCCTCGCGGATCGCGAGGCTCCTGCGGAGGAAGGTCTCCGCCTCACGCGCATCGCCAGTGTAGTCGCGCAGGAGCCCCAGATTGCTTAGCACGTGCGCGAGCATCGGACGCTCACCCAGCTCCTCGAAGAGCGCTTTCGCCTTCTCGAAGCAGTCCGCGGCGGCGGCGTAGTCGCCCTTCTCGAGGAAGGTCGATCCGATGTTGTTGAGCGACTTGCCCATCTCAAGCCGCTCTTCGAGCGCCTCCCAGATCTGAAGGCTGCGACTGTGGCGATCGAGCGACTCGCCGAGGCGGCCCATCTTCTGATAGGTATTGCCGAGCCGATTGAGCACGCGCGCCTGCGAGGGTCGATCATCCAGCGACTCTCGGATGCGAAGGGCCTCCTCGAAGGCCTCGAGCGCCTGCTCGTGTTCGCCGAGTAGCCGGCGCACGAGGCCGAACTCCTCCAAAGCCGACGCGCGATGGGGACCCGGGGCGACGCCGCTCGAGAGTCGCAGGCTCTCGAGCAGCGTCTCCTTCGCAAGCGCCCACTCGCCGCGGCGCGAGGCGATCTCGGCCAGGCCGCAGAGGGTCGTCGCGGCTCCGAGCCGATCGCCCGAATCGATCTGGAGCGCCAGGCACTGGCGCCAGAGCTCCGCTGCCTCCGCATCTGCGCCGGCGAACCTCCGGGCGCTGCCGAGCAGGGCGAGCGCGCGGATGTGCGCCGATGCGCTCCTGGACGTGTCTGTGAGGGCAAGGGCCTGCTCCGCGCATCTGGATGCGTGCGCGATATCGCCCCGGTCGAGGGCGGCCTCACACGATCCGAGGAGCACATCGATCAGCTCGCCTGCCGCGCCCGCGACAGGCGGTTCGGGCTTGCTCGAAGCCAAGAGCTCCTCCAGGAAGGGCAGCTAGCGAAACCAGCAAGCATAGCAGAGCTGGTCAGCACTCGCCAGTCGGCGATCGGGATTGCGGAGATCGAGCTCCCGGCAGCATCGGTGAGGCGGGGCGAACGGCCCCAAGCCGATCGCCCCGTCCTGGCGCGTGGAGAGCGGTCGCTCAGCGTAGGAGATGCATCTTGCGAGTCTCTTCACGAGCGCCCGTGGTCATTCGGCAGAAGTAGGTGCCGGCGGCCGCCGCCTGGCCGGCATCGGTGAGACCATCCCAGGTGATCGACCAGAGGCCCGCATCGAAGCTCCGGTCGATGAGGGATCGGATCTTCCTGCCGTCAGCCGCGAAGACGCCGATTCGGACCGCGTCGGCCCGGTCGAGCGCGAATCGGATCGTCGTCTGAGGGTTGAACGGATTGGGCTGGTTCTGTTCGAGGCGGATCGCGGTCGGGCTGCCGGCGGGGCCGACTCCGGATACCGGCGCCTGCCAGACGATCCGATCGTCGATCGCCCAGAACTCGGGCAGGACCCCTTCGGCTGGACGCAGGATGACGGCGATCTCGTCACCCGGCTGGAGATCGGGGATGTGGACCCCCGGGAAGAACTGCAACCACCCTGCCCCGCAGCCGCATCCGTTGAACATGATTGGATCGCAGTTGCGCTCGATATTGTCGATGACGCCGCAGTAGCTGCCGCAGCCGAGCTGGAAACAGGTGATGTCACCGTGCTGCACGGCCCGCTTGCTCACGAGCTCCTCGGCGACCGCGATGCCGTTGATCTCGATGCTCACGACCATGTCGAGGATCATCGCCTGTTGTCCATCGAAGGATACGTCGCCCGCGACCGAGACCTCGTAGGTGTCGGGCGGCGCGTTCGGATCCCGGGTGACATCCACGGACCGGACGCGGCGATTCCAGTAGATGGGTCCTCCATGGAAAACACTTCGGATCTCGTCGTTCGACGGCTCGGGGTCGGGCAGGGCGCCGGGCGCGGGGTCGAGGATGACCATGATCTCATCGCCCGGCTGCAACTCGACGCCGGGGAGGTCGGCCGTGATCCAGGCGCCGCAGTCGCAGTCGATGGGGAGGTTCGGATCGAAGTGGCCTGGGCAGTCCTCGAAGCAGATCAGGCCGAAGTTCGCGCCGTTCAGGTTGGCGTCGCCGCACGAGCCGCCACAACCTTGGCTGAACTCGCAGGGGGGATGGTAGGGGAAGAATTCGATCTCCTCGTGCGTTGGCGCCGCGAGAAGCGAGCCGTTCAGCAGGAAGAGGACATCGGTGCTCAGATCGAGCGGCACGCTGCTCGGCTGCGCGGCGACGGTGTAGGCGATGTAGAGATCGAATCGGCCGGGTTCGCGGGCGGGGAGGATGTTGATTCCCTGGATCTTGCGATCCCAGGCGGGCTCCTCTTCCTGCGCGACCGCGATCGTGGGAAGCACGACCGCGCTGAGGCAAAGAAGGGAGATGATGAGCGGGAAAACAAATCGCGGGGCCGTGGCGAGGCGAGAGTCGCCGGAGACGATTCGGTCTCTGGGGTTTGCGGGACCTGGCATGGGATTCCTCCTGGATCGGGATCATCCGCGGCGTCCGCATCCGCGATTCGCTCTGGGTGATCCATGGACTTCCTGGCTTCCGGCAATCGCCAGGTCCATGCCAGTTCGATTGGGTTGAATGGTTCTGTAACTTGTATTAGCGCATATGGTTATGCGCGTGGACGGAACCGACCGAGGAAGCTCTCACGCGCCTGGCTCGTGGATTTCGACGAGACAAGCGTAGCCGGTTGGCAACAGTGACGTTGTGGCTTCGTTGAATTCCACGAGCGGAGATCGGACAACGCGAGCGGCGACGAGCCGGGGCAGATGAGCAGCAGGTCGGCCCGGATGCTCGATTCAGTGGATCGAGCGGGCAAGGGCGCGGACCGGCGCCTCTGCCGGCCCCGGCTTCCCCCAGGGGGGATGCGCCGCGCCGGCCAACGTCAGCGGCACTCGCGTACCCTCCAACGCCGCATACGGCGACTGGAGATCGACGCTCTCGGCATCACCGTGCGTGCGGTCGACGTACTCGTGGAAGTGCTTGTGAACGACCATGTAGGAGATTGTCACCAGGAGTTTCTGGAGCGACGGGCGCCGCCGCAGAACCCGCCAGAGGGTACGCGCGAAGAAGCGCCTGCGTTTCGAGTCCCGGGTGAGGAGGAAGTAGGCCAGGATCTTCAGAGTTGTGCCGAGCATTCCCCGGGCCGCTCGACTCGCGGACAGCCGCGCCGCCTCCCCCGGCGGCTCGAACGACTCGAGTGCGCGCACGAGCCGTTCCGCGTACCCGTCGTAGCGGTACAGCGCCCGGATCATCCACTGGTAACCGTGGAGCAGCTCTTCCCGGCTCATCTGCTTGGGCACGAAGTTCAAGTCCGCGCTGCCGTGGACCAAAACAGCGTCCAGGTCGTGCGGTACGAGCCGCCCCTCCCGGCCGAGCCGCTCGTAGAGGGGAGTGTGCTCGATCGCGAAGAGCACGCCTGCCGTCGTGAACGGCGTCCCGGCCTCCTGGAGGAAGTCGTACATGGCCTGGAAGATCCCGACATCGTCATGGTCGAAGCCGACGATCATCCCGACGGTCACGACGAGGTTGTGCGCCTGGATCTTTCGCAGGTTCTCGAGGATCGAGCCGCGCATGTTCTGCGTCTTCTTCGACTCGAGCAGGCTTTCCGCTCGCGGCGACTCGACACCGATGAAGACGCTGTCGAAGTTGCTGTCCCGCAGAAGCTCGAGGATCGCCGGACGCTGGGCTACGTTCAGGGTCATCTCGGCGGAGAAGCGAATCGGATAACCGTGCTCCCGGCCGAACTCCTTCAGAGCGGCGAGCAGCCTCTCCGCGTACCCCGGATTGGCGATCAAGTTGGCGTCAGAAAAGGAGATGTAGCGCCCTCCCAGCCTGCGAACGCTTTCCACCTCCTCCATCACCTGCTCCACCGATTTGGTCCGCGGCACACGACCGTCAGTGACGATGATGTCGCAGAACTCGCACTGGAACGGGCATCCGCGTGTCGTTTGGATGTAGTGGTAGAGATAGTCGCCGTTTGAGAGCAGATCGAAGCGTGGGACGGGGGAGTCGGTGAGCCTCACCTTCCCGCGTTCTTGCTCGTACACGCGAGCAGGCGTGGCCCCGCGGAGTAGCTCGCCGCAGAATCTCGGCCACGTGTATTCTGCTTCGCCGACGAAGAGGACATCGCCCACGCCGTCGAACCGCTCAGGGCAGAGGGTCGGGTAGGGGCCGCCGATCACGATCAAGCGGCCGCGGCGCTGGAACTCGGCCGCGATCTCGGCGGCGCGGACGAACTGCACATTGAAGCAGGAGATCGCGACCACATCGCATGGAGTCTCGAAGTCGATCGGCTCGATGTTCTCATCGACAAGGGCAACCTTGATCTCGAGAGGCGTCAGGGCCGCAATGGTCGCTAGGCCGAGGGGCGTCTGCGCCGACTCGATGCCGACAAGCTTGTGGATGCCTCTGAAGTTCCACAGGGAATCCGGGAACCGGGGACAGACGAAGAGAATCTGCATCGCGCCTCCGGGTTTAGAACGATCTGAAGTCCGTCCGCGGCATTCTGCTCTCCATGTAACCGCCGACGAGTGGGGGGGCCTATGGGCCTTTGGTCCTATGTCGTTGCCGGTTCATCATCGCCCGGGTCACTGGCCGACTTCCGACCCCGTCACTGAGTGGATCGCATCGAGCAACGCATGAGCTGTGAATGGCTTGCGAAGCACCAGGGCGTCCGCTGAGTCGGTAGCGTCCTCTTCGGTGGCGTGTCCCGTGATGAACACGACCGGGATCCGGCGGCCCATTGCCTGGAGCTGGTCGCGGAGCGCCGGACCGCTCAGGCCCGGCATGTGAATGTCCAGTACGAGGCAGTCGGGCTCGTTGGGAAGCGATGCGTCAAGGAAGTCCTCGGCTGAGGTGTAGCCTCTCGCATCTAATCCTGCCGCGCGCAGGAGACGGCAGAGGGCTTTGCAGACCGACACGTCGTCATCGATCACGACCGAGAAGAGACGTGAACTCACAGCTGGAAGGTGACGGATAGAGGCATGGGGCGATATGGGACTTCAGTGTCACAAACGGGGGAATGGCTCGGGCCTCAGGTGATGCGGATGCCCGCCTTCTCGCAGAGCCGGACGAGGTCGGCGACCGATTGAACGCGCAGCTTGTGCATGACCCGGCCCCGGTGCACCTTGATGGTCTTCTCCGAGGCGCCGAGTGCGGTGGCGATCTGCTTGTTCATCTCGCCGGCGAGCACATGGAGCAGCACCTGGTGCTCGCGCGGCGTGAGACTCGCGAGGCGCAGCTTTGCCTCCCGCGCGGCCTCCAGCGCTCCTGATTCCTGCCCGGCCTTCTTCAGGGCGCGGTCGATCGCCTCGAAGAGGTCTTTCGCATCGAACGGCTTCGACAGGAAATCGGTCGCCCCGGCCTTCATGGCCTGCACACTCGTGGGGATGCTGCCGTGGCCGGTGATGAAGACGATCGGCATCGGGTGATCGCTTCGGGCGAGCACCTGCTGCAGCTCCAGCCCGTTGAGATCGGGCATCTCGATATCCAGAACCAGGCAGCCGACTTCGTTCTCTCGGGGCCGATCCAGAAACTCCTGGGCCGACGCGAAGAGCTCGACGCTATAGCCGGCCGCCTTGAGGAGACGCCCCAGGCTCTTGCGCACCGAAGATTCGTCGTCCACCACGAAGACGATCGGCTCCGCCGAGATCACGCTCGATTTTCCTCCGTCGCCGGCAATTTGAACCAGAAGGTCGCGCCCTTGCCGGCGTTGCGTCTCGTGCCGATCCGTCCGCCGTGAGTCTGGATGATCGATCGGCAGATCGCAAGCCCGAGCCCCAATCCCTGCGACTTGGTCGTGTAGAACGGTTCGAAGATCTGATCGGTCATGTCCATCGGCAGACCGACTCCGTTGTCCTGGACTGAGACTTCCACCGAGCGATCGGTGGCGATCGCCTGGGTTCGGACGATCACCTTGCGACTGCCGCCCGAGGCCTCCTTCAAGGCATCCAGCGCGTTGACGATCAAGTTGAGGAGGACCTGCTCGAGCTGGACACGATCCCCGTAGATCGGCAGTCGACTTGGCGAGAGCTCCAGCTCCAGCGAAACGTTCTGGAGGATCATCTCCCCGTGCACGATTCCGACGACCTCGTCCACCAGCTCGTTCAGGTCGAGCGCGACCGGGTTGACCTCGCCCTTACGGAGCAGGGCGCGCATGCGGCGGATGACCTCGCCAGCGCGCTGATCGTCGGCGACTATGTCGGAGAGGATCTCCTGCACTTCCGCTCGATGCGCCCCATCGGAGCGCAGGAGGCTCTGGGCCGCCTGCGCGTTGCTCAGGATGGCGGTCAGGGGCTGGTTGATCTCGTGCGCGAGCGATGCCGTCAGCTCTCCCATCGTCGCGACGCGCGTCATGTGGGCCAGCTCCTCGCGCCGGCGGCGAACCTCGATCTCCGCCCGGCGGCGGCGGCGGCTCTGCAGGACGAGCGAGAGGATGAGACCGCTCTGGAGGAGGAAGAGGACGCTGGCCGTGATGACGAGCAGGAGGTGTTGCCTCCAGAAGGAAAGCGGCTCGAATCGGACGAGACTTCCGGCGGGAAGCTGGCCCTTACGCAGATTCCACCGGCGCAGCTCGCGCCAGTCGAAGATCGGCGTAGCGGCGAGATCCTTCGCGGCCGGCAGGTACTCTCCCTCGCCTCGGACGAGGATGTCGCGAACGAGCGCCGCCGCCGCATGGGCGCTCGCGTCGACCGGCGTCGCGACTGCGGCTACGAGGCCGTGCCCCACGAGCGGATCGAAGATCCCGTAGATCGGCGCGCGTGACGCATCTGCGATCCGCCGCATCGCCTCATGCGGCGCGACAGGAGGATCGCCGTAGCTCCCGTGTTCCGAGAGATCCATGACGAGGCTATTTGCGGGTACCGAGGCGAGGTCATCGAGGAGACGCGACAGCGGTTCCGGCGTCAAGCGATGCAGGGGCAACGTGAAGTCGCTTTCCCTGAGCTGCGCAGGGTCCACGATGGACGAGTCGCCCTCGATTCCCCCCGCGTTCGGGATCACGAAGACCTGTCGTGTCTTTGGGTGCAGGCGCAATGCCAGGCGAAGCGTCGCCGCCGCGTCGAACCTGGAGCGCGCCCCGGTGATGCCGGGAGGCAGCGGCGCGCGACTCAGGCTGTCGTTGCCCAGACCGGCGAAGACGATCGGGATCCCATCGAACAGGTCAGTCCTCTGCCGGAGGCAGAATGCGAGGCTCGGGGCGCTGCTTGCGACCACCAGATCGGGACGATGCTCGCCGTACTTCTCATGAATCAGGACGCGTGTTCTCTCTTCGTAGCGCGCCGGGAAGCGGACTTCGTCGAGGAACTCGCTCCAGATCTCGATCGACCCGCCGGCGCTGGCGCCGAGCGCGGCGCGCAGGCTCTCGTCGAAGCTCAGATTCGAGGGGAGGAGGCGGTTGCCGGAGTAGATCACGAGAATGGCTGAGGTCGAGGGGAGCTCCTGGGCGGTGGTGGGATCATGGGACACCAGGGGGAGTGACAAGATGAGGCCAGCGATGAGCAGGGGTCGCAGGGCGCCAGGAGACAAGCATTCCCAGAGCGCCCGCTCGGGTCGCCTCCATGCGCGCAACGTCACCCGTGGGCTCCATTTCCGTCGATCGACCCGCATACGAATGTCGCTTCCCGGCCGATTCGACCTCGGGATCATATCACGCGAGTCTTGGAGACGCCGCCGAAGTTGCTGGTATCGGTCCGGCGTTTCCCCTAGGATGCGGGTAGTTGGTTCGCCGAAAGAGTCTGGTCTGCGCGGTTTCCTCAGATCTCTGCCCACGCTGCTTGGTCTCGATCGTCTTTCCTGCAGGTCCCAAATCGGGCCCCTCTTCACGAGATCCGAAGAGACGAAACAGGATCTTCCGTGTCCCACCAAAGGAGAAACACGATGGGTGCCAAGGTTTACGTTGGCAATCTGAGCTTCGATGTCGTCAACGCCGATCTCGAGGCGATGTTCGCGAGTCACGGGACGGTCCGGAGCGCGCAGGTGATCACCGACCGCGATTCGGGTCGGAGCAAGGGCTTCGGGTTCGTCGAGATGAGCGCGGATGCCGAGGCGAATGCGGCGATCAAGGCGCTGAACGGGCGCGAGTTCAAAGGCCGGCCCCTCACGGTCAATGAGGCGAAGCCCCGTGAGGATCGCGGCGGCGACCGGAGCTACGGCGGCAGCAGCTCGTCCCGCCGGTACTAGACTGCGCCCTCGGCCGGCCCGGCAGACGCCCCTCTTGGGTCGACTGCTGAACCGAGCGAGGCGCTGAGTCCGGGGAGAGGCCACAGGCGGGGTCTCTCCCCATTCTGCTGGTTGTGGCGCGAAGATTGGAGGCAGCGGGGGACCCGCCGCTTCGTGACCTCGATCCGGGGTCTCAGACCCGGGCTATCGCCATCAACCGTTTACCCGGCATTGCGGCGATCGTGTGTTCTCCACGCCCGGCTTCCGAGGCGCGCAGGTGAGCCTGCGCGCCGTCTCTCGCCCGCTCAAGGCCAAGGTCCCCGTATCTGCGGCGAGCCACACGACCCCCACAACCCGCGCGGCAGCTTCCTCTGAGGATGGCTTCGCCCCTCGAGCAGTCGCTACGTCGACGCTTCTGCGCGACGCTGATCGTTCCCTTGCGACGCAGGGGACCATCGGTGAAGTGAAGGATGAGCTAGCCTTTGGATGGGACAGGGATGTTCGCGGGGCGTCGAGGAATCGTCGGTTCTGCTCGATGGCTGGGGAGATGACCACAAGGGTGCCAATCCGATTGTGGGAGCGGGCCGTTGCCAACTCGGCGGATGGGGCCCATATTTGATGGCAGCGCAATCTCCTCCAATCTTCGCGCCACAACCTGCTGGTTTGCGCCAACAAGGAGGCATCCCATGAAGGCCGCGCGCTTGGCTCCCATGGCGACCCTGCTCGCCGTCCTGACCTCGTCTCCCGCTCACATCGGCGCCCAACCGGAATCCGTCCCGCAGGGCGAGTCTTCGGCGGCCGCGATCTTCGAGCAGGTCCTTGAGACCCAGGGGCTCGACGCCGCGAGAGCGCGCCTGTGCGAGATCATCGCCGATACGACTGGCGCCTACGAGATCGACCCATTCGAGCTGCTCCGCGCGCTCCCGATGCGACTGCGCCAGACGCGAAGGCGGACCGAATCGCTCGCTCTGATCGAGACGCTTGAGCCGCTCTTCGGGGGTTCGCCACGCTACTGGCCGGAGCGAGCCAATGCCCATCTACAGGCTGGAGATCTCGAGTCCGCTCGGACCGCCCTCTCGAAGGCGGCGATCATGGATTCCACAAGAACCGACATCGCATGGATGCTGGAGAATCTCGACGGCCTCCTTGTCACCATCCGCGCGGAGATCGCCGCGGAAGGGAAGTACGCGGCCGGGCAGAACACCGGGTTACAGGGACCCTATCTCGGGCAAACGCCGCCGGGAAGCAGGCCCGAGGTCTTCGCCCCCGGCATCGTCAACACGACGGAGAACGAGTACTCCATCACATTCACCCCCGATGGCCGGGAGATCTACTTTTCACGTAGCGGCGTGGGCACGATGGTCTGCCGCTGGACAGCCGAGGGATGGACGGCGCCGCAGCCGATCCACCTGATCGACGAGAGGCATCTCACCGAGGAGGCCAGCGTCGCCCCCGACGGGAAGAGAATCTTCTTCTGCGGTCGGGCGGACGCGCACGCTGAGCGCGCGATCCATGTCGCGCAGCGAAGCGGGTCCGGTTGGGGCCCACCCACGAAACTCTTCATCGGCATGTACCCGACTGTGGCCTCGAATGGGGTTCTTTACTACACCGAGATCACCCAGCGTCCCGACTATGGCATCATCGTCCGCCGACCGCCCGCGGGAGACGGCTTCGCCGAGCCGGAGGCGCTCCCCGCCGGGATCAACTCTGGGGCGCCCGACGCCCATCCATACATCGCCCCCGATGAGAGCTTCATGGTCTTCGACACCTACCGGCAACCTGGTGAAGGTCTCTATGTCGTGTTCCGCCAGGCCGACGGATCCTGGGGAGAGATCGTTCCGCTCTGTGATCGCCTGGGGATTCCGCCCGTCGGTCAGGGGGCGCTCACACCGGATGGGAAGTACCTCTTCTTCTCCCTCTGCGGCGACATGTACTGGGTCGATGCCGCCTTCCTCGCCGAACTCAGCGGGAAGCGTTGAGAGCCGTTCCCGTGGCAAGGGCGATGGACGCTCCCATGGCGTGAGCCGTGTCCCCGTGGTTGCGACAGCCGCCAACTGCAGGCCCACACAGCGCTTTCCCGAGAAGCGATTCGCGGCTATGCTCTCCCGGGTATCGCCACAAAAGGAGATGAACCAACTTGCAGAGCGTCCCATCGATCGATTACCAGGAGCTCGGCCTGAGGGCCGGGCTGGAAGTTCACCAGCAACTCCTGACCGACACCAAGATGTTCTGCCACTGCCCCGCCGGCCGCTACACCGAGACCCACGACGGGGAGGTCCTGCGGCACATGCGCCCGACCCTCTCGGAGCTCGGCGAGTACGACGGGACGGCGCTCATGGAGTTTCGGACCAAGAAGAACATCATCTATTTGCTGCACAAGGAGAACGTCTGCACTTACGAAATGGACGACACGCCGCCGTTCCTCGTGAACCAGCAGGCGATCGACGTCGCGATCGAGCAGTGTCTCATGCTCGGCTGCGACATCGTCGATGAGGTGCACATCGCCCGCAAGCAGTACCTCGACGGCTCGATCCCGACTGGCTTCCAGCGCACCGCGATCGTCGGCGTGAACGGCCGCCTGCCGTTTCGCGGCCGCGAGATCTCGATCACGCAGGTGAGCGTGGAGGAGGACTCCTGCCGCGAGGTCTCCGACCGCGGGCACCTGATCGTCTGGCGCACGGACCGCCTCGGAATGCCGCTCATCGAGACGGTGACCGGACCCGATCTCCGCACGCCCGAGGAGGTCGAGGAGGCGATCCTGCTCGTGGGCCGCGTCTGCCGGAGCACGGGGCATGTGCGTGTCGGGATCGGCGCCAGCCGGCAGGACGTGAACGTCTCAGTCCGCGGCGGGAGGCGCGTGGAGATCAAAGGCGTGCCGCAAGCGCACTGGGCGCGGCGGCTCGTCCACGGCGAGGCGATCCGCCAGATGAATCTCCTGAAGCTCCGCGATGAGCTGCACCATCGCGGCTTCTCTGCTCCCGCCGATCTCAGGATCGACAGCTTCGATGTGACCGATATCTTCGCCTCCTGCGCGCTCGATCTCCTCAGGGCCGAGTCGTGGAATCGGTGGATCGAGTCGACGGGCAGGCGCGTGGGCTTCGAGCTCCGATCGGACGTCTTCTGCGTGCGCGCCGTCCTGTTGAAGGGGCTCGCTGGCACGCTCAGCTGGCCCACGCAGCCGGACCTCACCTTCGCCTCCGAGCTGGCCGGGCGCATCCGCGTGATCGCTGGCCTCGATCAAACCCCGATCCTCTATCACGACGAGAAGTGGCCCGACTACGAAGGCTCCGTCGCCGATCTGCGCCGGCTTCGGGCCCGGCTCAAGTGCGACCCCGGAGACGCCGTCGTGATCATCTGGGGCTCCGTAGAGGACACCGTGACGGCGATGGAGGAAATCCGCACGCGCTTCGCCGACGCCCTCGATGGCGTGCCCAACGAGACGAGACAACCCTTCCCCGACGGACGCACCGACTTCGAGAGAATCCTCCCGGGCCCCGACCGGATGTATCCGGACACCGACAGTCCTCCCTCCCTCGTCACGCGCGAGCGGGTCGAGCGCCTGCGCGATAAGCTCGCTCCGCGGCCGTGGGAGCGCGAGGAGCGGTACAGCGCCGTGGGCGTCCCGGTCTCGACGATCCACTACCTCATCAGGCGGAATGGCGCCTCCCTCGTGGACCGGGTGGTCGGATCCTGCGGAGCCGATCTTCGGACGGCCTGCTTCTTCTTCGGAGAGCGATTGAAGGGGCTTCGCCGCGCTGGGGTCGATGTCTCCACGATCGCCGATGAGCGGTGGTGCGAGCTCTTCCAGGAGATCGGGAGACGGCCGCAACTGCGCGAGGCCTGGGAAACGATCGTGCGCAAGATGGCGCATCTGCCTGCGATGAGCGTGGGCGAGATCCTCGAGATCGAGGGCCTCGGCATCGCGCCCGCCGGCTGGAAGGAGATCGCGCGCCGGCAATTGGAGAGCTGCGCCAAGGAGTCCGGCGGCGGCGATCCCGATCGGCTCCGGCGCATGGCGATGGGCCGATCGATGGCGATTCTGCGCGGCAAGGTGGCGGCGAAGGAAGTCGCGGCGGCGCTCGACGGCAACCTGGCGTCAAGGAGTCTTCATGGTGGTCGATGACCTGAAGGGATACAAGGGGCGCGCCCGCGCTCGTCTCAAGGATCTCGGCGTTCGCGTATGGAGCGATGTGCGGCTCGTCAATGATGCGGGAAGCGTCTTCGAGGGCGTGATTCTCCCGCGGAGCGAGACGCTCGATGACGCTCACATCGTGATCAAGCTCAAGAACGGCTACAACGTCGGCGTTCACATCGACCGCATCGCCGAAGTGCGCGAGGTCGGCTACAAGGAGGCGATCTACAAGATCCCCGAGAAGGAGTTCCCCAGCCGGCCGAACCTGCCCGCCGTGACTCTCCTCGGGACGGGAGGCACGATCGCCTCGCGCCTCGACTACCGCACGGGAGCGGTCATCCCCGCTTTCACGCCGGGTGAGCTCTACGGGGCCGTGCCCGAGCTGGCCGACATCTGCAACCTAACGACGAAGAAGATCTTCGGCGTCTTCTCCGAGAACATGTCGATGGATCAGTACATCGAGCTTGCCAAGGCGATCGGCGCGGAGATCGATGCGGGCGCCGATGGAATCGTGATCGGTCATGGGACCGACACGATGGGGCACACCGCGGCGATCCTCTCCTTCATGGTGCAGAACTCGCCGGTGCCGATCGTGCTCGTGGGATCCCAGCGATCGAGCGACCGCCCCTCGAGCGACGCGGCGCTGAATCTCATCCACTCGGTGCGCTCGGCCGCCTACGGCGAGATCGCCGAGGTCGTGATCTGCATGTTCGGCCCCACTTCGGACCGCTACGGCCTGCTTCATCGAGGGACCCGCTGCCGGAAGATGCACAGCTCCTACCGCAGCACCTTCCGGACGGTGGGGGGCACCCCTCTCGCCACGGTGAGCCGCGACGACTTTCTGTATCTCACCGACGACTTCCAGCGGCGCGATCCCTCGCGGAAGGTTGTGATCGATCCGGTCTACGATGATCGGGCGACCATCCTCTACTACTATCCCGGCATGCGTCCCGATCTGGTCGACGCGCTCGTCGAGAAGGGGTATCGGGGAATCGTGATCGCCGGCACGGGATTGGGCCACGTGAACAAGCCGCTCTACCCGGCTTTGAAGAGGGCAGTCGCCGCGGGCGTGCACGTCGTCATGACCGTGCAGACTCTCTGGGGCTACGCGCAGATGTATGTCTACGACACGGGGCGCGATCTCATCGACATCGGCGTCGTCCCGCTCGACAACATGCTGCCCGAAACTGCGCTCATGAAGCTCTCATGGGTGCTCGCTCACACCGACGACCACGCCGAGGTGATGCGCATGATGCGGCATTCCATCAGCCACGAGATCACCCTGCGGGAGCCTCACAACGGATACCTGATCCTCCAGGGGGGATTGCCCGATACGGAGGAGTTCATCGCCTCGCACTGGAAGTGAGCGATCGAGGCGCCGGCCGGACCACCGGCGGGCGCCTCCCCTCGGCTCCGCGCTCAGTCGTGGACGCCCGGCTCTTTCTTGCCGATCCCGAGCTTGCCCAGGAGTCCCTGCACTTGGTGCACCAGGCCGCCCGCGGTGATCTTGCCGTCGGGCGTGAGCCGATCGACGATCCGCGGCAACGCGGCGGCCAGCTGGGAAGTCACTTCCTCAACGGACAGCTGCGCCTTCAGGGCCATCATCTCGAGCTCGTCCTTGCTGAACGCCTGCTTCACCTGCTCCGAGGTGATCGGCAGGTTGCTGCCCTTGTCGACCCACGATTTGACCTGCTCGCCCAACCCCGACGCGCTCAGCTTCTCGACCATCCCTTGCAGGCCGTCCTTCTGGTCATCGATCATCTCCAGCGCGCCTTCGACGAGCTTCTTCGAAGCTCCCGCCAGCTCGTCCTTGCCCGCGGTCAGCTTGCCCACCAACTCATCGAACTTGCCCATCATTCACTCCTTTCGAAAAGCCCTCCGAACCACCCACTCGCCACGACTTGAAGACGCAGACCGATCATACGGCACCCGATCGGCTCGCGTAAGGCGTCTGTCGCGCCGATCGCCCGACGAAGCGAGCGAATGCCCGTTTCCAGCATCCACGCATGGCGCCTCTTCGACCTCCTCCCAGGCGCGAGAAGGCCTTATACTCGAAGGCGGCTGCGGCTGCCCCGCCTCTGCGTCCCGCGCAGCCGCAATCCTGACGGACGAAGGAGGCCGCGCATGAAAGCTCTCGCCATCAACGCCAGCCCCAAGAAGGACAAGGGCCACACCGCCGCGATTCTCGATCGGCTGCTCGTGGGAATTCAGAACGCCGGCGCGGAGGCGGATGTCCTCTACACCCAGGAGCTCTCGATCGCCCCCTGCCTCGGGGAGCACTCGTGCTGGTTCGGGAACCCGGGCACGTGCGTCCAGAAGGACGACGCCGGGGAGGTCTTGGCGAGGCTCGCCGCCTCCGATATCTGGATCTTCGCCACGCCCCTCTATGTGGATGGGATGGCGGGCCCGATGAAGAACCTGCTCGATCGCATGCTGCCTCTGGCCGAACCGACGATCGATCTGCGCGACGGCCACTGCGCATGGCACACAAGGGCTCGCGTGAAGCCCGGCAAGGTCGTGCTCGTCTCGAGCTGTGGGTTCTGGGAGGTGGACAACTTCGACCCGCTCGTCATGCACGTCAAGACTGTGTGTCGCCGGATGGACCGCGAGTTCGCGGGCGCGCTGCTCCGGCCCCACGCGGGAGTCTTCGCCGCGATGGCAAATGCCGCCGGAGCTTGCGACGTTCTGGAGGCCTGCAAAGAGGCTGGGGTACGGCTCGTGCAGGAGGGCGTCATCCCGGATGTGATCCAGGAAATCGTGAGCCGCCCGCTGATCTCCCTGGGGGAGTACGTCGAGAATGCGAATCAAGCTGCGAGGGCGATCCTGAGCGCTAAGTCCGGCACGATCGGCCGATAGGTTGGTTGCGGCAGGGCACTCAGCCTCGGATAGCGGGCTCGATCACGCCGATCCGGGCCGGCGTCTGTCCAGCGCCAGGAGCGCCACTCCTCCGATCAGCACGATCACCCCGACGATCGCCGGAACCGGAATGCTCTTCTGTTCCGTGGCGGTGATTTTTACATCGCCCATCTCGAGCACCGTCCGGTCCCGGTTGTAGGTGAATCCGCCATAGACGAGCGCGAGCACTCCCACGACCACGAGGACCAGTCCGATCAATCTCATCGAACGCTCCCATTCCTGCGCGCGCCGCCTCGCGCGACTCCCGGCACGAGACCAGCGGAGGTAGAACGCGACCGTCTCGGCGGACGGCTGGACCCCGATCGATCGAGCCGCTGCCGGTGACACTAAGCGCAGGCCCGCGGCCGCCGCAAGAGAGCATCGAGTGACACGCAAATAGGGCCCTTCCACCGTCTGTTGACCGGCTGAACTTGCGGGCTTCCTCAGGCGCCTCATTCCTGCTAGTCTCCCCGGTTCCTCAGTTGCATTCGGCCGCCGCCCCCGAGGAGAAGCAAGGATGGGCGATCAACACGTCACAGCGCTGCCCGACTGGCCGGGGAGTCTACCGCTCGACTCCACGGCGGCGTTGATCCATCGCGTCAAATCGGGCGATGCCGACGCGCGCGAGCAGCTCGCGGCCCGTTACCATCCCATGCTCATGCGCTGGGCGCATGGGAGGCTCCCCTCGAGCGCGCGCGGCATGGCTGAGACGGCCGACCTGGTCCAGGTGACCCTATTGCGCGTGCTCGATCGCATGGGAAGCTTCGAGCCCCGGCGAGAGGGAGCGTTCCTCGTCTATCTGCGCCGCACGCTCATGAATCTCCTCCGAAACGAGATTCGGCGCTCCCATCAGGATCCGAGGCAAGGGGTGGATGAGAGCATCGAGGACGAACGCGCCTCTCTGATCGAGGAGATCGTGAGTCGAGAGGTGATCGCATCCTACGAAGCCGCATTGGCCGAACTGCCCGAGACGATGCGCGAGGCGGTCGTTCTGCGCCTCGAGTTCGGCTTCTCGCATCGGGAGATCGCGGATGCGATCGGGAGCCCGTCGCCCAATGCGGCGCGCATGCTCGTCTCGCGGGCGCTGGAGAGGTTATCCCGCGCGATGGACCAGCATCGGTGAGGAACGAGGAGATGGACGCGCGAGCCAACCCGCTGCGCAAGCTCTGCAACGCGATCTCCGACGGCAAGCCCGTGGACTGGGATCTGGAGCTGAGCGATCCTGCGCGTGGCGGCAGCGCATTCCTCCGCCTCAAGGAGATCGAGGCCGTAGCGCTCGCCCACCGCGCGATCGCGGCTCGCCTGTCGGCCCCGCGCGATGGGCTCGGCGATGCCCCATCCGGCGAAGCAAGCGCGACTTACTGGGGGGCTCTTCGCCTCTGTGAGATCGTGGGGCGGGGGAGCTTCGGGGACGTCTATCGGGCGATCGACACGAGGCTGCAACGCGAGGTGGCGTTGAAGCTGCGACGCGTGGGTTTCACGGACTCGGATCAAGGCCCACGCCGATTCCTCGAGGAGGCCCGAAAGCTCGCGCGGGTAAGGCACCCGAATGTCCTCACCATCCACGGGGCCGACGTGCACGAGCAGCGCGTGGGATTCTGGACCGATTTCATTCGCGGGAGCACCTTGGCCGCGCGGCTTCAAGAGGAAGGCCCGCTCGCGCCCTCCGAGGCGATCCTGATCGGGCTCTCCCTCTGCGGCGCCCTCGCCGCGGTGCACGCGGCCGGCTTCATCCACGGCGACGTGAAGGCGGCGAACGTCATGCGCGAGCGCGGTGGACGGATCGTGCTGATGGACTTCGGCGCCGCTCAGTGGCGCAACGATGGGGGCGGTTTGAACGCGCAGGCGAGACCCGTCTATGGAACGCCCCTCGTGCTCGCGCCCGAGGTCTTGCGCGGCGAGAGCGCAGGTCCGGAGGCCGACCTGTATTCGCTCGGGGCGCTGCTGTTCCACCTCGTGACCGGCCGCTATCCGATCGAGGCGGCGAGCTGGGATGAGCTGATGCAGAAGCACGCCGCGCGCAAGCGAACCGCGCTGCGCGAGGCCCGCCCCGATCTCGCAGCCGACTTCGTCCATTCAGTTGAGATGGCGCTGGCTCCCGATCCCGCGGAGCGGTTCGGCAGCGCCGGCGAGATGGAGCGCGCCCTCTTCGCGGCGCTTCCATCGGCGGAGGTGCCGCGGGATCAGGTCCGCACGCTTCGATCTCTCGAGGCCGAGATCGGCAGACTGCCGGAGGAGATGGCTCGACGCATCGCCGCCGAAGCGGCGAAGTCCCTGGCGCGAATCCACGCTGATGGGGGGGCCCTGGGCGACTTTGACCTCGATGGCATGCTGCTTCTCGAGAACGGCAGCCTCAAGCTGCATCGATCCGGAGCCGCCCCGGAAGCTCCGCGCGATCCGTCAAGACTCGCGAGCCTCCAGCGAGCCGATCTCCGGCGTCTGGGCGTTCTCCTCCACGAGGCGGTGACAGCTAGCGGCCCGGCGTTGATCTCCCCGTTCTTCAGCGGCGTTCTTCGACAGCTCGAGGCGATCGAGGAATCCCGCGGCGGCCCGCCGATCACGGCCCCGGATCTTGTCCGGATTCTCTCCGAGGGAGAGAAGAGCCCCTGGTGGCGGGAGCGTCTCAGCGCGATCCGCCGCGCCTCGCGATCGCCGCGGCGCGGGCCCCGCATCTCGCGCGAAACGACGCTGCACGGACGCGACGATGACCTGCGACGGCTGCGCGACGCCTTTCAGCGCGCGCGGAGCGGAGACGGCGCGGTCGTGCTCCTCCAGGGGGAGGCCGGGATCGGCAAGACGCGGCTCGTCAACGAGCTCGTGTGCGCGCTGGAGCAGGATGGCGAGGAGCTGTCATTCCTGTACGGCTCCTATCCGCCAGGAGGCGCGGCGACAGAGGCGGGCGCATTCCGGGACGCCTTCCGCGATCACTTCGACGAGATGGGACTTGAGAATGGGATCGGCGAAGCGCTGGCCGCGGCGCCGCGACTGGCTGAACCCTTCACGGCGCTGCTCCGCGGAGAGCAGTCAGACTCCGATCCGCTCTCCAAGGATTCCCTGCAGACCGGCTTCGTGCACCTGATCCGCGCGCTTGCCGCCGATCGGCCCACGATCCTCTTGATCGACGACCTCCACTTCGCGCCGGAGGAGGGGCGAGGCCTCTTCGCCGCCCTCGCTCTGAGCGTTCCGGGACACCCGATCCTGCTGATCGGCGCCACGCGGCCGGAGCTTCCCGAAGCGTGGACCGCATCCCTCCTTCGATCCGAGCATGCCGCGCAGCTTGCGCTGGCGCGGCTGAGCGACTCCGACATCCAGGGCATCCTCGCCGAGGCGCTTCGATCCGATCGTCTCGCCGAGGATCTCGCGCTGCTGCTGGCTCGACGGTGCGATGGGAACCCGCTCTTCCTCCTCGAGCACCTGCACGCGCTCGAGGAGGCGGAATACGTCGTCCGGGGCGCTGACGGCGCCTGGGCGGTCACCGCCTCGGATCGGGAGATCACGACCCCTCATTCGATCCAGCAACTCATCCGGGCCCGCCTCGCCGGACTCGACCGGGAGGATCGTGAACTGCTCGAGATCGCCTCGTGCGCCGGCTTCGAGTTCGATCCCTCGCTCGTCGCCGACGCGGCGGGAGTCGCCGTTCTGGACGCCCTCCGACGCTTTGGCCTCATGGAGAAACGCCACGGGCTCATCCGCACGGTGGGCCGGCGCTACGCGTTCGATCACCACCAGGTCCAGGAGGCGCTCCACGCGGGTCTATTCGAGCAGCTCCGCGAGCACTATCACTTGGCCCTGGCGCACGCGCTCGAGACGCGGGAGCGAGCCCAGGAGAAGGATCCGGCTGAGCTCGACGGCGCCGTCGTCGTCGGCCTCGCCGAGCACTTCGTGAAAGGGGGGCAGGGGGCGGACGCGGCGCGCTATCTCCTGCCCGCCCTCGATCACATGGAACGAAGCTTCCAGCAGGGCGCGGCCGCTGAGCTGGCGACGCGCGCGCTCGAATCGCCGGGATTCCCGGCCGGCGCCGAGCGAATTCCCGTGCTCAAGCGCCTTGCCGCCCGCCTCGAGTACCTGGGTCGAAGAGAGCAAGAGAACGCGGCTCTCGAAGAGATGCTCGGCGTGGCTGAGTCGACCGGCGATCCAATCGCTCGCGCGCGGGCGCGCCGGATGCTCGGCTGGCTCCGGATCCGGGAAGCGCGATACGGAGAGGCGCGCGCCGTCCTGGAGGAAGCGCTCGAGCTCGCGCGCGGCTGCGGCGACATCAAGGAAGAGTCGAATGCGACCGCGCATCTGGGCAATCTCTGCTATGAAACGGGCGCGCTCGATCAGGCGGAGGCCTACTTCAAGCGAAGCCTCGAGCTCGCCCGGCAGAGCGGATTCAAGCTCCAAGAGGTCAAGGTGACCGGAAACCTGGGCGTGGTCGCCTACGGGCTCGGACGTCTGGCGGAAGCGCACGAGACGTTCGAGCGTCACCTGGAGATCTCCCGGGAGGCGGGCTACCGGCTTGGAGAGGCGATCGCCGTCGGCAACCTGGGCGTGATCCTCTCCCAGATGGGAAGGCTGGACGAAGCGCGCGAGCACCATGAGCGGCATCTGGCCCTCGCCCGCGAGGTCGGATTCCGTCAGGCGGAGGCGATCGCCACCGGCAACATCGGAGGACTCGACTATAACGTGGGCCGCCTCGCTGCCTCCCTGCAGTCGCACGAGCGCATGCTGCGGCTCTCCGCCGAGATCGGATTCAGGGTGGGCGAGGCGAGCGCGATGCAGGGTCTGGCATTGACTCTGGCGGCGCTCGGCCGTTACGACGAGGCGCGAATCTGGGAGGAGCGGCGGCTCGCTCTTGCCCGCGAGATCCAGAAGCCCGTGATCGAAGGCGAGGCCCATTTGGGTCTGGGAGATCTCGCGTTCGAGGCCCGGGAGTGGGTCGAGGCGGAACGGCTCTATCGCGTGGCCCTGGAGGTGTGGAAGGGGAGCGGCTACAAGCGCGGCTTGGCCCTTGCGCGCGTGCGCCTGGGCCGAGTCTGCCTGGAGGTTGCCCGCAACGACGAGGCGAACGAGCACTTCTCCGCGGGCCTCGCGCTCGCCCGGGAAGCCGTGGTCCCGAGCGCCATCGTGACCGCCTCGATCGAGTCGGCGTTTCTTCCCTCGGGCGAAATCTCATCTGCCCTGGAGGCTTATGCGGCGAACGAGGGTCGATTGAACTACCTGGAGAAACTCCGGGCGCGTTTCCGCCTCTTCCAGCGCACGGGCGATCGCATCCACCTCGACGAGGCTCGCCGGCTACTCGACACCCTCCGAATCGAGGCCCCGGAGGCCGATCGGCATATCCTGGCGGAGCGCGTTTCTCTCTATCGGGAGATCGAAGCGGCCTGATCCTGCCATCCCGGGATTTCCCGTCCCTTTTGCCGCCCAATATGCGCCTGAATCACCGTTTATATTTCCCTGTGCGTTTTCCTTCTCGCCTCGTGTTCCCCCTCCGTTGACGGGCTTGAGAAACGAACGGCCGCCCTCAAGGTCATGAAAGCAACTCCGGTGGTGCCTCGGATGCGCGAGGAGCGGGATCCGGGCCCCGGTTCGATGGAGGTCTCCAAATGAAGGTTCTGTTCTGGCTCCTATCGGTATCGGCCCTGGCTCTGGGGCTGGCGGGTCTCGCCGCCGGGCCGGCCAGCGCCGGCGTGTTGAGCGAGGCGTATGTCACCGTCCGCGAGGGCGGCTTTGACAACGCCCTGGTCGGCTTCTCCGTCGGGACGGCTGGGGATGTCAACGGCGATGGCTACAGCGACGTGCTCCTGAACGGATCGGGGAACAACGGCACGGTCTGGTGCTATCACGGCGCGGCCGTCCCGGACTTCGCTGCGCCCGATTGGACCGTCAGCGGGGGCGATCGCAACTGGCTCGGCAGCCAGGTCTCGACCGCCGGCGATATCAACGGCGACGGCTACTACGACGTCATGGTGGGCGCTCCCGTCTACACGAACGGCGAGGACTTCGAAGGCGCCGTCTATGTATATCTCGGCTCCGCATCGGGACTCTCGGACACTCCGCAGATCATCCTCGAGCCGAACATCGCGAACACCGGCTTCGGTGGCTCGATCGATACGGCGGCTGACGTCAATGGAGACGGATTCGACGACATCCTGATCGGGGCCTATCGCTATACGGACGGCCAGACGAACGAAGGCCGTCTCTATGTCTATTACGGCTCGCCGCAAGGCATCTCATCCGCGCCGGGCTGGACCTACGAGAGCGACATCGCGAGCGCGGGTATCGGGCTGCGCGTCAGCGGAACCGGCGACGTGAACGCCGACGGGTACGCCGACATCCTCGCTTCCGCGCCGGATCTCGCCAACGGACAGAACGGCGAGGGCCGGGTCTACCTCTTCCTCGGCTCCGCCAACGGTCCCTCGACGACGCCGGACTGGACCTACGAATCGAACGTGATCGGCGGCCGCTGCGGCTGGGGTCTTGGCTTCGCCGGCGACGTGAACGGCGACGGCTACAGCGACATCACCTTCGACACGGGAAGCAACAACCCGGCCACCGGCGCGGCGCTGCTCTTCCTGGGCGGCCCGAACGGACCGGGCGCGGTCGCGGACCGCACCTTCCCGAGCAACCACGGCGGCTTCGCGGACAATCTCTATACCGCGGGCGACCTGAACGGCGACGGCTTCGCCGATCTCGTGGCGACCGAGGAGGGGCTCAACAACAACACCGGCTCCATCACGATCCTGGGCGGGTGGGAGACGGGCGCCGGCTTCTCCGTGCTGGACTACCGCGACGGCCAGCAGGCCGGCGAGAGCTTCGGCGCCGAGGCCCGCACGGCCGGCGACGTCAACGGGGACGGATTCGGCGATGTGATCGTGGGCGCGCCTCGGTACGACAACACGCACACGGACGAGGGGGCCGCGCGGCTCTACTTCGGTAAGCCTTCGCTTCCGTCCGGCGACGCGTCCGTCGTTCGCGATGGCGGGCAGACCGACGCCATGACGGGCTACTCGGTCGCCCAGGGCGACTGGAATGGCGATGGCCATACCGATCTCGCGGTCGGCAGCCCCTACTGGAACGACGCCTTCGCCGATCAGGGCGCTGTCCAGGTCTATTACGGCAGCGCGACGGGATACGCCGTCGCCGCCGACTGGATGTACCTCGGATCGGTCGAGCTCGGCGCCTTCGGCTACGCGGTCGCCAATGCGGGCGATGTGGACAACGACGGCTACGAGGAGCTCCTGGTTGGAGAGCCGTTCTGGGGCGAGCCCGAGAACAGCGTCGCGGGGCGCGGGCACCTCTTCATGGGCTCTCCCGACGGGCTCGAGACGACCGCCTCATGGGTCGGCGTCGGGGAGGCGCAGGGCGGCTACTACGGCATGTCGCTCGCCGGAGCCGGCGACGTGAACGGCGACGGCTACGGCGATGTCCTCGTCGGCGCGCCCATGCAGAACAACAACCTCGGGCACGGAGGAAAGGCGTTCCTCTACTACGGTTCGCCCGCGGGTTTGAGCGAGGATTACTCCTGGGGCCAGAGCACGGGGACAGATTTCGACGAGTACGGCCGCAGCGTGGCGGGGGCGGGCGACGTCAATGGCGACGGGTACTCCGACATCGTCATCGGCGCGCCGGGGAAGGGCCCGATCGCCGATGAAGGGTACGTCTACGTCCACTTCGGCACGCCCCAGGGCCCCACGGGGAGCTGGATCCTCCATGGCGACCAGGTGAACGCACGCTATGGCTCCAAGGTCGCGGCGGCGGGCGATGTGAATGGCGACGGATACAGCGACATCCTCGTGGGCGCTCCGGACTTCGACGGCCTCTCGGGAACCGACTGCGGACTCGCCGAGGTGCACATCGGCCAGCCGGACAACTCCGTGACCATGATCTGGCAACAGATCGGCGCGACAGCGAGCGACCGCTTCGGCTTCGGCCTGGGAGGCGGCGGCGACGTCAACAACGACGGTTACAGCGATGTCGTGATCGGCGCTCCGTGGATCAATGGGGCCTCGCCGGATGGCGGTGGCGTCTATCTCTTCCTGGGGAGCGCGGTGGGGACCCAGCTGATCCCCGCGTGGATGCGCTTCGACACGGATGACTGGTCCAACTTCGGTTACTCGGTGAACCTCGCCGGGGACGTGACGGGCGATGGATTTGCGGACATCGCAATCGGACAGCCGTTCGCCGGAAACACTCCGGGCCGCTTCTCCTGCTTCTACGGCGGCCGCGAGATCTTCCCGCCTGCCGACAACGGGTCGTTGCGGCTTCCGCGCCAGGTCCGCACGGACGAGAGCGCGCCGGTCGCCCTGCTCGGCACCTCGGATGCTCCCGATGGCTTCAAGCTAAGCTCGGTCGGCCGCTCGGCGCGCGGGCGCGGCAGAGTGCGGCTCGAGTATCAGATCTCCCCGGTGGGGACGACCTGGGCCGACGCGTCGCAGCTGGGAGACCCGCTCGACACAGGCGCTCCGGTTCCCGGCGCGGGCAGCGGCGTCCTGGCCTCGGCCACGGTGACGGGACTCGACCCGGACACGCGCTACCACTGGCGGGCCCGATTCCGCAGCGACTCGCCGCACTTCCCCACGACACCGTGGTTCTCGATTCCGGGAAACGCCGCGCTGGAAGCGGATCTGCGCACCGGCAAGAGCGGATCGAGCTCGGCGGAGGACGTCGATCCCGACGGCGATGCTTTGATCTCGAGCGCTCTTCGATTCTCGCGGGTGGCTCCGAACCCAAGTCGCTACGAGACGTCCTTGACCTTCATGAGCCCCGCGGCTGGACGCGCGCACTTGACCATCCACGATGCGAGCGGCCGCCGGGTCGCGACTCTGCTCGACGACCTCATGCAGGCCGGTTCCCATGCGGTCCAGTGGGACCTGCGGAATGACGAGGGACGGGAGGTGCCGGCCGGCATCTACCTCGCTCGACTCGCGCAAGGCCCGGCCGTCGCGACGACGAAGCTGATCGTGCGGCGCTAACGGCCACGCTCAACCCGGCCGCGACTTCGATCCGGCGGCGATCCGTAGCGAGCATGAAGGCTCCGCGGATCGTCGCCGGATTGCTGCTGCGGGGCGTTCCGAGTGCCCGCGGTCTGACGCGGGGACCCTAGCTCCGCCAGAGGCCGACGCGATCCTCGAGGTCCCGCATTCGCGGATCGGCCTGCAGGGAGTCGAACATCGGTTCGACCCGGAGCCAGACCAGGTGCCGCGAGCGCATCTGGTACGCCGCCTCGAGCGCCGCCAGGGCCCGGTCGGCATCGCCGAGACCGGCTTGCACCATGGCCTCGAAATACGGGTCGTAGTCGGGGCTGTTGGGCAGCCGCTCGCGAGCGGCTTGCGCCGCGTCGGGTCGGCCCGCGCGCTCCTGCGCAATGGCGAGGCAGGCAAGAGCGCGGGCTGTGACGGCGACCGCCAGTGAAGTCTCCAGGTGCTCGATCGCCTCGTCGAGGCGGTTCGCCAGGAGCAGTGCCTCTGCCACGAAGAGCGGATCGTACGGACAGGTGGGGAAGCTCTCCGCGGTCCGGCTGCCGTGGTCGATGGCCTCGTCGTAGCGGCGCGCCGTGATGAGCTTGCGGGTCAGCGAGCAATTGAGCCCGTGATCGAGCGGGTTCAGCGCCACCGCGCTGCGATGCTCCGCGACTCCCTCGGTCAGGGCGCCGGTCACCAGGTACACCGTGCTCAGCTCCGAGTGCACCAGGGGAGTGTTGGGATTGAGCTCCCGTGCCCGTTGCAGTTCGGCGCGCGCGGCAGCCAGGTCCCAGTCGCGCGCGAGCTGGATCTGGGCGCGGATGGTAAAAGCTTCCGGCAGCGCACCGTCCATCTGGAGAGCACGCGCGGTGAACTCCTCGGCTTTGAGCCAGTCGTGGCCTGGATCCTTAGAGAAGTATCCCTTCCAGAAGTAGGCATCGGCCAGACCCACATAGGCGTCCACGAACGACGGATCGTCCCGGATCGCCCGCTCGAAGTGCAGGAACGCCTCCTGCACGCCTTCCATCGTCTGCAGGTTCATGTGGTAGCGGCCCCTGAGATAGGCCCGCAGCGCGTCCGGCTGGACGGTACGCTTCTGACGGAAGCGCTGTTCCTCGAACGGGGCCAGGTTCACCCGGATCTGCCCGGCGATCTCCCGAGCGACTCTGGCCTGAAGGCCCAACACGTCGCCGAGCTCGCTCTCATAGCTATCGCCCCACAGACGCTGTCCGCTGGCGCGGACGAGTTCGACGTTGATCCGAGCCTTCTCTCCCGCCAGCAGGACCGATCCCTCGACCAGCACGTCGGCTCCCAGGGCGGCGGCGATGTCCGGGCGCGGCAGGGTCGAGCCGCCGTACTCCCTGGACGAGCCCCGGGCCACCACGTTCAGCGCGGCGATCTGGCCGAGCTCCTGGATCAGGGCATCGGTCATGCCATCGGCAAAGTAGCTCCCTTCGGCATCGGATGACGTACCTTCGAACGGCAGCACCGCCAGGGTGCGGATCTCGCCCGGCGAGACGTCGCCGGCGGTCCCGCCCCTTCTGCGCAGGAGTCCGAAGATCCCGGCGGCGGCGAGAAGGATCACAAGCGCGAGCGCTAAGGGCGCCGAGAGGGACCGGCGCTTGGCCGGACGGCCCGGGGCGCTGACGACCGGGGCGGAGCCCTGCCTGAATTGCCGCAGCGCCGCGGCGAGGTCGGACGCGGTCTGGTACCTCTGCTCGCGTTGCTTGGCCATCGCCGTGCGGACGATGCGCTCCAGCTCGGGGGTCGCCTCGCCGGAGTGGCGCGACAACGGTTGCGGCTCGCTCGCCGTGACCTGGTGGTAGATTGCCGGAAGGCTATCGCCGGGGAAGGCGCGTCTGGAGGTGATCATCTCGTAGAGGATGACCCCGAGCGAGAAGATGTCGGACCGCGCGTCAACCATTTCACCGCGCGCCTGCTCCGGCGACATATAGTGCAGCGTGCCAATCGTCGCGCCTTCCCGGGTGAAACGCGTCGCATCAGCCTCGATCGCCAGCCCGAAATCCAGCACGCGCGGGTTCCCGCGCGTATCGATCATGATGTTACCGGGCTTGAGATCGCGGTGGACGATGCCCGCGGCGTGTGCGGCGCCCAGCGCGTCGCACAGCGCGAGGGCGACGTCGAGGCAACGGGAGAGCGGCATCGGCCCGCGCGCGATCACGTCGCTGAGTAGCTCGCCCTCGACGTAGGCCATGACGATGGCGCGAAGACCATCGTGATGGACGAACTCGTGGATCGTGACGATGTTCGGGTGCTGGAGCGCCGCGGCGGCCCGGGCCTCGCGCTCAAAGCGATCGAGGGCCTCGGCGGAAGCGGAGAAGCGCGACGGTAGGATCTTGATCGCGACCTTGCGAGCGAGCTTGGTGTCATGCGCGAGATACACCTCGCCCATCCCGCCCTCGCCGAGCTTTCGGAGGATTTCGTAGTGCAGGATCCTCGAGCCGACCACAGCTCACCTCCGGGCGCAGAAGTTCATACCCGTCCAAACGCGGCGCTTGCGCGACCGCCGATCTTACGGCTCGGCGGGCCCGGAGGTCAACGCATGGCCGGACGAATCGCCCATCTAGGCCGGTCGGCCTCCCCTCCATCTCCACGAGCCTGTAACCTTTCGGGGGTTCGCGAGTAGTAAGGACGGAGGCTGCCGTGAACGAAATCGAAACCCTCTACAGGCGGTACGCTCCGGCGATCCTAAGCTTCGCTTGGCGTCTCTCCGGAGATCGCAGCACGGCAGAGGACATCGTCTCGGAGACCTTCGTACGTCTGATGACGCGCCCCATGCCCATCGAGACCCGCACGGCGCTTGCCTACCTGCTGACGATCGCCCGCAACGTCTACCTCACGCGTGAGCGCCGCCGGCGACGCGAAGTCCCTCTGCTTGACGAGCCGCCCGGGCCAGAGCTGGATCCGGGGCAACTGCTGGACCGCGAGGCCCGGCTTGACGCAACCCTGCGGGCGCTCCTGACCCTACCGGAGGGCCAGCGTGCCGTATTGCTCCTTCGGGCCTACCACGATTTGCCGTACGACGAGATCGCGAGGTCCCTCGGAATCTCGGTGGCTGCCGCCAAGGTCCGGGCTCATCGCGCCCGCCTCCGTTTGGCGGCGACACTGATGGAACAGGAGAACAAGAAATGAAGCTTGAAGTGACTCGCGACGTGGTCAGCGATCTCTGGCCGCTCTACCAGTCCGGCGAAGCGAGCACGGACACCCGTGCACTGATAGAGGCATATCTTGCCGCAGACGAGGCCTTCGCCGCGACGCTGCGGGAAGCCGAAGGCGTCGCCACCTATCTCAGACCGCCGCGCATTCCTCCGGACGCGGAGTTGCGCTTGTTGGAAGAGGCGCAGCGACGGGCCCGCACGAAACTCTGGATCATCGCCGGCACGATAGGCCTGGTCGGAATGATCCTGCTCACTGCTCTGGCCGGGGCGATGTTCCTCGTGTTTCGGGGCCCCTGATCGCGGGTGTCATTGCCGGAGGTGAATCATGTGCACGTCACTTCCGCGACTCAAGGATCCCACGCTCCAATCCGCTCGGATCATGACGGCTGGATGCTTCGCCGCGCTCCTTACCATCGCATTGGGACTTGGCGCCGTCGCAACTTGCGTGAGGGCCTCCTCGAATCCACCGCCCGAAACCCGCGCGCTGGGCCAGAGACTCCATGAGCTATTCGCGGCCGCCTACCCTGCGGATGAACCCGGGGCTGCGGTGATCGTGCAACAAGGGAGCGAGGTGCTGTTGCGCCGGGGATACGGACTGGCCGATCTGGAGATGGGTGTGCCGATCACGCCGGAGATGGTCTTCCGCATCGGATCGGTCACCAAGCAGTTCACTGCCGTCGCCGTGCTGCTGCTGGCCTCCGAGGGCACGCTGGACCTGGATGCGTCCCTCCGGCATTGGCTGCCGGACTACCCCGAGCCGGGGGCATCGGCGACATTGCGCCAGCTCCTGACGCACACGGCGGGGATTCCCGACTACACGAGCGATCCGGACTTCTGGAGTACGGCCTGCTTGGATCGGGGGCCGGACGAGTTGATCGCCGGCTGGAAGGACAGGCCGCTCGATTTCGCCCCCGGAAGCAGCTGGAGCTACAGCAGCTCTGGTTACGTCCTTCTCGGCAGGATCATCGAGGTGGCAAGCGGCCGGAGCTGTCAATGACGGTTGAATAGTCCCCAGAAGTGGCGGTCGAAAAGTCCCCACCCGAGTCGGGAAGCCTCCCTTCGGGAGGTGGTTGCTTCGACCGACGCCGGCCCCCACCCTCATCTCGCGGTA